>CAWDSQ010000016.1:0-189284 GCA_963804955.1 uncultured delta proteobacterium
ATGATACACATGCGGCCCCATTTTTTTATGCCCGATATCATGAAACATTTTCCATTACTTTGTAGCCGCATTTTCCCCTTCATGGCGAGTGCGTTCGTGGTGAGCCTGAGCGTGACGAAGGTCGACCATGGACGGAACGTCACCCTTTGACCCTTCGTCAAGCTCAGATTCAAGAGCGAGACGGGTAGGGCTTTAGTTTTCGGAAAAGAGTGTTTATGAGAGGCTATCGAGAAAAATGCCCGAGTTTCTCTTGTGCCGCGCTACAGCGTTATCTCGCCCTTTCCCTGCCGCATAATGGCAAACTCGTCGCCCGAAAGATCAACTATCGTCGAGGGCTCGCTTACCAGCACGCCGATATCAAACACCAGGTCGATCTGCCGGCCAAAATGCTCGTCGATGACATCGCCGGAGTTCAGCACCTTTTCCCGCCACAGCGGAACGCTCGTGTTGATGATGGGGTTGCCGAGCTCCTGCGTGAGCATGCGGCACACATTGCTTTGCGGGCACGCGGATGCCGATCTGCTTGCGCTTGTAGAGCATGTAGCGGTTCACCTCTTTCATGGCGGGCAGGATAAAGGTGAAAGGCCCGGGCAGGCATTTGTTCATGATGCGGTAGGCGCGGTTGCCGACCTGGGCATACTGCGACACTTTGCTCAGATCGGGCGAGATGAAGCTCAGCGGGCTTTTCTCGTCCATGCCCTTGATGCGGTACAGCTTTTCAAGGGCCCGCTTATTGTGCAGGTCGCAGCCTAAGCCGTAGATGGTATCGGTCGGGTAGACGATGAGCCCGCCGTCGCGCAGCACCTCGACGGCTGTGCGGATGGCGCGCGGCTGCGGATTCTGTTCATAGGTTTGAATGATCATGACGGGTCTGCAGGCTGTTTTTCTTATCCCCGCAATGATAGCAGCAGGCAGCAGGTGATGCAAAGAAAAAACAGCCTGTGTGGGGCATGAGCAGGTTGTTGAAAAAGCCAATGAAGGCAGGCTGTTCAAAAATGCTCAGATGCAAGGCGTGCGAAATCATGAGAAATGAGGCGTACTTTTCGTACGCCGCAGTGAAGCATGATGAGCGCAGGCGCAGCGGATCGAGCGTTTTTCAACAGCCTGTTAGAGCCGCGTAAGCGCGCGCGCTATCTCTGCCCGCACCGCAGCTGAAGGGTCGCTCAGATGCTGCTCGAGCGCCTGCTGTGCCTCGGCCGTGCCTATCCTGCCAAGGGCCCAGGCAGCATGGCTGCGCACGATCTCCTCAGGGTCTGCGGCAAGAGCCTGCCGGAGGTCGGGGATAGAGGCCGGATCGCCATAGTTGCCCAGGGCTACGGCGGCATTGCGCTGTATATATTTTTTATCCATGAACATGAAATCAAAAAACGTGTCGCCGAACATCTGCTGGTACCGCTCCTGCGAAATATTCACCAGGCCTGCGATATCGGGATAGACAAGCTCTTCAGGGTTGTCAATTGCTGTCTGCACGGCAAGCTTTCTGTTTTTGGGGCACACGTCAACGCAGATATTGCACTGCGCTATGCAGGTGCCGGCTTTCTCGCGGATATGCTCCGGCAGATCGCCCTTGTTGTTGACCATGTGCAGGGTGATGCATTTCTCGATGTCGCAGGCATAGGGCGTATCAAGGGCGCCGGTGGGGCAGGCCTTCAATGCACAGGGTGCATGAGCCGCAGGGATCGCCCTGTGGCGTATCAGGCTCAAGCGGGTGCATCGGTAATGAGCAGCATCATGCCGATAGCGCTCCCGAGCTCCGGCGTCTGAATAATGCCGTTCTTGCCGTAGGCGCCGATGCCGGAGCGTGCCGCGATGGCCTTCACGGAAATCCCCGTTGCCACCTGCGCTGCGCATAGCCCCGCTCGGCAAGAAAGCCCGTGACAAGCTCTGATTGTGAAGCAAGATAGGTAAGGCAGCCCGGGTTGACGTAAAAATTCATGATCTCACCGCGCGGCGGGCTTGCCCGGCAGTTCGGGCCTGCCGAAATGAAAGTTGAACGCCAGCACGATGAATGCCCGGGCATCGTCAAGAAAATCGCGGGGCTGAAAAACAGGGCTGTCTGCAGAGTACATGGGGGAGTACTTTGCCATAACTGCATGCATCTGATGAAGCGCCGCCATCTCCTGTTCGGCTAAAATCGTCTACCGGCGCAATGCCCATCAGCACATCGGGGCTGCGTTCTTTCATAAAACTTTTCAGTTCCTGTTTCATCCTGCAGCCTCCCTGCACTACTTCGTAAGTTTTTTTTCGAATACTTTTCTAAACTTCTCAACCTTGGGCGTTATCACAAACCGGCAGTAGGGCTGGCCGGCGTTCTGGCGGTAATAGTTCTGGTGGTAGTCCTCGGCCTTATAAAATTTTTTAAAAGGCACGATTTCCGTGACGATGGGGCTGCCCCATATTTTTGCCGCCGTGAGCTCTTTTTTATACAGTTCGGCTGTCTGCCGCTGCTGGTCGCTGTGATAGAAAACTGCGGAGCGGTACTGCGTGCCGGCATCATTGCCCTGGCGGTTGAGCGTTGTGGGATCATGGGTTTGCCAGAATACTTCAAGCAGCTCTTTGTAGCTTATCCGTGCCGGGTCAAAGTGTATCTGGCAGACCTCGGCATGGCCTGTGGCGCCGGAGCAGACCTGTTCATAGGTGGGATTGTCGACCGTTCCGCCCGAATAACCGGACTCGACAGAGGCTACGCCGTTGCAGGCTTTCAAAAACCGCCTCCACGCACCAGAAGCAGCCCGCGCCAAAGGTGGCGGTTTCAAGCCTGGCGGGCAGATGTCGGGTTTGAGCGATTGTCCGTTGACATGGCAGCTGCTCCTCCAGCACCTGCTGCGGCAAAAAACAGCAGAGCGAAAAAAAGTATGATTGGTTGTAATGGTTTCATAAAAAATTCCCACATTAAATTATTTCTACTATTTTAATAACATGAAAGTTACTAATAGCAACTAAAGAATTTCCGCCGCCGCTTTATCCAGGAGCCATCAATTCGATTAAAAGCACGCTGTTAATTTTTGTTTACAATAATTATAAAACATATACAATGGGGCAAAACTCTTCGGCAAAAATTCTCTTGCCTCGTTTCTAAAGAATAAACTCTTGGGACAAAATCATGCGGAGAATAAAAACATACTCTATTCTTGTACTGTTTTCAGCGCTGCTGTTTTCAGGGTGCGCCAGCAGCACCGGATCAAGCGGGCTGCTGGACGTGAATGATGCCGACCTGAACGGCTGCTCGAAAAATGGCAAGGATAGAAATCAGGCGCTGCTGGATGCAGCACTCGAAAAATGCGAAAAAGCCAACCGCCTCTATGAAAAGGGCAAGATCGATGACGCCATAGAAATGCTGGACAAGGCCTATATCATGGTGCTCGAGGTAAACAAAGACGCCGATCAGAGCATTCTGCAGCAGCGCGAAGACCTGCGCTTTTCCATAACAAAGCAGATCACGAAAATTTACACCTCCCGCTTCAATGTCGCCAATGGCTACAACAAGGCCATTCCGCTTGTGATGAATGCAGATGTTAAGAAGGCTATTGAAGCATTTCAGGGTTCGCAGCGAAGTTTTTTTATGGATACCTATGCCCGGTCCGGGCAGTACCGGCCCATGATGGTAAAAGCGCTCAAGGCAGAAGGTATGCCTGAGGAAATTTCATGGCTGCCGTTTATCGAAAGCGGCTATAAGCTGCGGGCGCTATCCTGCGCGCGGGCTTTGGGCATGTGGCAGTTCATAGCTTCCACGGGCTATAAGTTCGGCCTGGAGCGCAATGAATGGATCGATGAGCGCATGGACCCGAAAAAGTCAACCAAAGCCGCCATTGCCTACCTTAAGGAACTGCATGGCATGTTCGGCGACTGGTCAACGGCGCTTGCCGCCTATAACTGCGGCGAAGGCACTGTGCTCAGGGTCATACGGACGCAGAATGTCAATTATCTTGATAATTTCTGGGACCTCTACCGCCGGCTGCCCCAGGAGACCGCATCCTATTTCCCCCAGTTTCTGGCCGTGCTGCACATCGTGTCGAACCCCCAGAAATACGGCTTCACGCTGCCGGCCCTGGACAGGGAGCTTACCTATGAAGAGGTGGCCATCGAACGCCAGGTGCATCTGGATACCATCGCTCAAACCATCGGCGTATCCGTGGACAGCATTAAAGAGCTCAATGCAGACCTGCGCCATGATGTGACCCCGCCTGACCCCTATACGCTGAAAGTGCCTCATGGCAAAGCCAAAGTTCTGATGGCAAATCTGTCCGATATTCCGCTCTGGGTTCCGTCGAGCCAGACCTATGCTGTGCATAAGGTGCGCAAGGGCGACAGTGTTTCAACTCTGGCGGTGAAGTACAAGACCTCGGAAAAGGCCATTATGGCCATGAATAAAATTAAGCCCGATAAGCCTCTTGTGGCCGGCACGCGCGTGAAACTTCCTGCTGCCCGCAGCATTTCATCGCCCGATGTGCAGGAGCCGATACACTCGAAAGTCATCAAAGACAATTTAATCGAATATGTTGTCAGGCAGGGCGATACGATCTGGACTATTGCCGAGAGGCACAATACCTCGGTCAAGGTTATTCAGTCCCTCAATCAGCTTTCATCAACAAGCCTCATGACGGGCCAGGTTCTGCAGATTACCGCAAGCCCCGATACGCTCAAAAAACGCAAAACAGTTACCCACACTGTTCAGAAAGGCGACTTCCCGGGCAAAATCGCAAAAAAATACAATATGAAACTTGATGAATTGCTCAAGCTCAACAAGCTTACCCAGAGCGCCTCGCTCAAGCCCGGCCAGACCCTGGTGGTGAGGACGAAACAGTAATCCCGGCCGCCGGAAGCTCCAGAAGCACACGAGGCGTCCTGTTCAGGCAGGACGCCTTAATTTTTTCAGATCTTCACATCATCCTTGCGCAGCCCTGCCGCGCTGCAATCACGGACACAGAGTCCTCCAGCCCCCCTGCTCCGTAAAGCCCCTCCATGCCAGAGGCGGGAGGCAGTACCCCGGCGCACAGCCCTGAAAACTTGGCCTTGAAAAATATGCCCGCCGTGCTATGATGAAAATCATCGCGCATAGCTCGCGCAACTTACCCCGCTTTTTTATCCAGCACAAAGAAGGTCGCTATGCTTCCAACATTTGATGAAGTTGTGCGGTTTCATGGCCACATGTGCCCCGGCCTTGCCATTGGCTACCGCATGGCTTGCGCGGCCATGAAAGTCCTTAACGCCTCCCACTCTGACGATGAGGCGATGGTGGCAATAGTCGAGAACAGCGCCTGCGGGGTCGACGCGCTTCAGTTCGTAACAGGTTGCACCTTCGGCAAGGGCAATCTTATTTTTCGGGATTACGGGAAGCATGTCTATACCCTGTATTCCCGCACAAACAGCAGGGGCGTGAGGGTGGCATATCATGGGCGGGGTGTACCCGATGGCCTGCGCGAAGACAAGGTGGCTTTTGCTCAATGGGTTCTTGAGGCCCCCGTTGATGCGCTACTGTCGCTTGAAGAGAAGCTGATGAAGGAGCCGGAGCCTGCCCAGATTCACCGCTCTATAGCCTGCGCCCAATGCGGGGAAATGGTCATGGAGACCCGGCTCAAACAGGTGGCAGGAAAAGTCATCTGTATCCCCTGCGCTGAGCAGTACGGTGCTGCCTGATACGCTTTTCCCGCCTGCGGGAGTCATAAAACGCAGGAGTCAAATTTTTTATTCTCTCCGATAATTAAAAAAGCCTCGTCATTAAATCAAAAGCCCCACAAAAAAGGTGAAGGGGTTCTTTGATGCAAGCTCGCCATGAAACAGGCTAGCTATCTTTGCGTCACCGGCAAAGCCTTTTCTCTCATTCCATAATCCAGGCTGTCAGGCTTTTGATGTCCATAGCCCCGGAAAAGCGCTTCGCCTCGCTGCCGCTTTTAAATAAAATGATAGTGGGAACGCTGCTGACGCCGCAGGCTGCGGCCAGCTCACATTCCTGCCGGGCATCGATTTTTGCGCAGCAGACAGTCCCGCGCAGCTTTTTTAGCGAGCCTGTCGATTATAGGGAGTCATCATGGTACAGGGCGTGCAGCCCGGGGCATGAAAATAAACAAGCAGGGGCAGGGCGGCGTCGGTCACAAACCGCTGCAGCATATCGCTGGTACAGGCAGTGGGATCGCGCAGACAGTATCTGAGCACCGCAGGCGCTGCAGACGATTTTTCCCTGTGCTGGATTGCCCGGTTCGATCGTAGTGGGGGCAAGGCAGTCAGGGCAGAAGAATGTTGGAAGTTGCTCGGGCACAGGCTTGTTTTCTCTGAAGGTACGCGCAGCGGCGCTTACGGTTTTTTCGAGTGCCGGTATTTCACGACCCGCACCTTTTCAAGCGTGATGAGGCCCTCCTCGACCGTTTCGTCGAGAAACGGCAGAAGCAGGTTCAGCTTTTCCTCGGTGTCCACCAGTTCTATCACCATGGGCAGGTCTTCGGAAAGGCGCAGTATTTTTGCCGTGTGCATGCGGCTGTCGGCGCCGAAGCCCATGACGCCGCGCGTCACCGTGGCACCTGCAAGATTCAGCTCGCGGGCCTTGAGCACGATCTGTTCATACAGCGGTTTGCCCTGGTTCCTGTCCGACTCGCCGATAAAAATGCGAAGCAGCATTCCTTCTTCCGGCAGTTTCATAGCGCGCCTTTCTTAGAGTAGAATTCAGAAGCCAGAATTCAGTAGTCAGGAGAAAAATAACATATTAATTTTTTATTCCGGCCCTGTCCGCAACAGCGGATTAATTATCGTATGTACTCTTTTGTCAATGTTCTAAATTCTGAATTCTGGCTCCTGGATTTTGACTCCTATTTAAATGCATTCAGCACGACCTGCGCCAGCATAAAGCCGGCCATGATGACTACCATGCCGCAGACATTGTGCAGCAGCATATTGCCGCAGGCAGCCAGATACTGCCCGTCGCGGCACAGGTTCAGAGTTTCCAGCATATAGCTTGAGAATGTGGTGAATCCGCCCAGCACGCCGATAAAAATAAAGGGCCGCATGTATGAGGGAAAGAGCATCTGCTCGAAAAAGCGCCAGAGAAAACCGGCCATAAATGAGCCGGCAAGGTTAACGACAAATGTTCCCCACGGATACGTACTGTTCACCCAGACATGCACACCTCCTGACAGCACAAACCGCAGCACCGTGCCTATCGCGCCGCCCAGAGCCACATAGAGTACGCGTGTCATGATGTTGAAGCCTCCGTTTCAATCTCATTATACAGGGTATCGCGCTGCACCGGTTGCATGCCCGCCTGCCGGATAACTATCCATGAGCTCTGCTTTGGTCAGGCCCTGCGCTGTATCAGCGCCGGCCGCATGGGTGATACGCTCTTCAACCACGGTGCCGTCCACATCGTCGGCGCCGAACAGCAGCGCCATCTGCGCTATTTTCAGGCCCGTCATGATCCAGTAGGCCTTGATATGGTCGAAGTTGTCCAGCAACAGCCGCGCTGCGGCAAACAGCCGGAGCTGCTCGAATGCCGTGGGCCTGTTGCGGCCGGTAAGCCCGGTGTTGGCGGAATGAAACGGCAGGGGAATGAACGTTTGAAAGCCGCCGGTTTCGTCCTGAAGCTCCCGCAGGCTCAGAAGATGATCGGCAATCTCTTCATCGGTTTCGATATGGCCCCACAAAAGGGTCGCGTTCGATTTGAGGCCGAGGCCATGGGCCGTTCGCATGATGTCAAGCCACTGCTCGGCCGAGGCCTTTTTCGGGCAGAGCGCCTCGCGCACGCGGGGGCTCAGCACCTCGGCCCCGCCGCCGGGCAGGGACCCCAGGCCCGCCTCGATAAGCTGCTCAAGCACCGCAGTCACGCTCAGGCCTGAAATGTCTGCAAAATACTGAATCTCAACCGGCGTAAAGGCCTTGATATGCACGGCCGGGAACTCCCGCTTCAGGGTGGCCACCATGTCCCGGTAATAGGCAAAGGGCTTGTCCGGGTGCAGGCCGCTCACCATATGCACCTCGGTAATGCCCAGGGGCAGGGCGGCAGCCACGCGCTCCACCACATCCTGCACGGTCATGGCATAGGCCTGCGGCGACTCTTTATCGCAGCTGAAAGCGCAGAAGGTGCAGCGCGATACGCAGACATTGGTCAGATTCACGTGGCAGTTGACATTAAAAAAGACCTTGTCCGCCGTGCGCCTGCGTTTTTCAGCAGCAGCCATGGCTCCGAGGGCCAGTATGTCCGTGCAGCGCAGCAGGCACAGAGCATCCTCCCGCGAAAGACGCTCACCGCTGTGCAGTTTGTCGGCAATCACACGTAAGATCAGACATGATTTTTTGAATGTATCATAAATTTTCGGGGTTCTCTTTCTCAAAAAACAATCGTGAAGCATGCTGCAGAGCAGTTCATCAGGCACAGGCGATCTGCGACGCATACACCATTTTAAAAGGTGACCCCTTCAGCTCCTTCAGAAACTGCCCAAGCCCCTGAGCTGTTTCCGGCCAGGGATGGCCGATGCCCACGGCGCAGCCATGCTTTAAGGCATGGGCCTTGAGCTTAACGAGCTGCCCGTAGACAGCGCCGGGGGTGCGGATATTGTCGGTGAATTCATGGGAGCATGCTGCCATCATGTTCATGTCGCGGGCGGTGGCAAAGCCGACAGAGCGCTCCGAGGTGCAGCTGTCGACAAAGTAAAATTCCCGCTCGAGAAAAAAGGCAAGCGCTTCGCGCATTTTGGACCGCGATTCGGTAAAGCGCGAGCCCATGTGATTGTTGATGCCTGCGGCATGAGGAAAATTTTCAAAATTTCCCTGCAGAATTTTTTCTATTTCCCGCCTGCTCTGGGAGAGATACAGTGCCCCGGGACCGGGTTTAAGCGAGCTGTTATGCGGCTCCATGGGCTGATGGAGCATGATCTCATGGCCACGGCTGTGTATCTTTTCAGCCAGGCTGCGCGAAAACTGCATATGCGGCAGAATAGCATAGGTAAGCGGGGCCCCCAGCTCCAGAAAAGGCCGTACCCGCTCGACATTGAAGCCCACATCATCAAGAATAAAGGCTATGCCGGGCGCCGCAGCCATGGCGGCTTCCGCATCAAGGGCCCGGGCAAAAGGTTTCAGCAAAAGGCCTGTTCCTGCCCAGGCGCCTGCGGCAAACAGCGCCGTGCGTATCAGAAAATCGCGCCGCGAAACGTGGCGGTTTGGTTGTGCCATGAACAAAAAATCTCCGGTTGGGGTGCGCGTATAGGCGCGACGGTATCAGCGTCCTTTATATCCAGTATATACACTCTTTTTTTCATGCAAAAAGCTTGAGCTGCTTTTTTTTCGTTTTCTGCGGCGCCTGCCGCGACTGCCGGCGGCACTGCTCAGCGGGTATATCCCGGACAAAGCATGACGGCGCCATCTGCCGCCGCTCGCCAAAGAAAAAACGGCTGCGCGCATTGAGCACATAGAGACGGTCTCTGGCCCGTGTCATGCCCACATACATTAGCCTGCGCTCTTCCTCCTGATCACAGGCGAAGCTTCCGGCGCTGTCTGGCTCATACGGGAAAAGGCCCTGCTCCAGGCCGGTTATGAAGACCACCGGAAACTCAAGGCCCTTGGCGCTGTGGACGGTCATGAGCGTGACGGCTTCCCTCCGGGGTGTGCATATCTCCCCGTCATGCAGGAGCGCTATTTTCTGCAAAAAAAGCGGTATGCCCAGCCTGGCAGGCATGCCGGAGAAAGCCATTGACGCTGTCAGAAAAGCAAAGTAGTCATCGCTTTTTTCCTCTGCCGCTCCGAACAGGCCGTCCCATATCTCGGCAATCAGCCGGTCAAGGTACAGCTCATCAACCTTCCGGATACACCGGTCTATCAGGTCTGCAGGGGCAGGCTTGGCTGCACGGGTTCTGTCGCCGGGTGGATTGGCAATACCTTCAAGCAGTTCCAGCACGGTTTGAATTGATGGTTCTTCAAAAACCGACTTTGTCGCAGCAATATCAACCGGTATCCCCCGGCTCTGCAAGGCCTTTTTCAGCAAACGGCCCTGCTGGTGCAGGCGATACAGCACGGCGATATCGCCAAAACCCTTCACGCACTCATCGCCATCATGGCCCAGGCTTTCAAAGCGCATGCCGCCCATGAGGCGCTCCACCTCGCGGCTGACAAAGGCGGCTTCGTCCTGATCAGTTGGCAGCTCGAGGATTTCAACCGGTGCTCCCGCGGGCCGCACCGCCCGCAGGGTTGTATCGATGCGCAGGCTGTTCTTTTCAATGACAGCCTGCGCCGCAGCAAGTATCGTCGCGCTTGACCGGTAATTGTCCTCAAGATGCAGCACTGCCGCGCCGGGGAAATCGGTTTGAAAGCGCAGAAAAATATCCACCTGCGCACCCCGGAATCCGTAAATGGCCTGGTCGGCATCTCCGACGGCGCAGAGATTGGCCTGCTCCGGGCACAGGGCTTTTATTAATGCATACTGGGCCGTATTGACATCCTGATACTCGTCTACGGAAATATGGCTGAGCCGGCTGCGAACTGCATCCCGGGCTTGAGGCGATGCGGCAAACAGCTCTACCGTTTTTAAAATCAGATCATCAAAATCAAGCAGGCCTCGAGCCTCCAGCAGCTCCTGATATGCTCTGCTCATGGGTGACAGGCCCCCGTACCGTGCCGGCCCGTTTTTTTCTCTGGTTATCTCCAGCTCCAGCTTTTTCCGTGAGCGGCTGCCGTCCTGCCCGCAGGCAGCGGCTGCTTGCTTAATAAGCGCAGCCCTGTCCGCAGGATTAATAAGACAGACATCTGCGGGGAGGCCGATATGCCGGCCATGCTGTTTCAGTATTTCATAGCAGAGGCCGTGAATGGTGCTGACCCGTATGGCCGACAGGTCAATGCCCGGCACCTGCATGGCCGCAAGCCTGCCGTGCATTTCCTCCGCGGCCTTAGCCGTGAAGGTGATGGCAAGCAGACGCGAGGGCTCGATGCCGGCACGCGCTGCCATATAGGCCAGCCGGAACACCAGCGTCCGGGTTTTGCCCGTGCCTGCGCCCGCAACAATAAGCAGCGGCCCGTCAACCGTCCGGACGGCTTTTTGCTGCGCCGGATTGAGGCTTGAAAAAAAATCCTGCATATGACTGTCTTGACAGAAAACGGCAACAGTGCCAGTGTAAAGAAAAACTGTATACTAAAAACAAGCTCAATTCAAACCAATACTGTTATGCACGTACTGCTTATCTATCCGCCGCCCTGGAAAATCCCTGAGCCGGGCCAGCAGCCTGACGAATCAGGCGGGGGGCCGCCGCCGGGCATCGACAGCGCAGCGCTTTTAAGCGGAGACATTCTCCACATTCCCTGCGGGCTTTTAAGCCTTGCGGCGCAGGCGCAGCGGGCAGGGCATACTGTCGAAATTTTGAACCTGTTTACCTTTGCCTGGGATCGCATCGTCGAGATTATCAAAACCAGGCGGGCCGATTTTTTCGGACTTTCCTGTTTTACCTCAAACCGGCGCGGAACGCTCATGCTTGCCCGGCTCATCCGGGAGCTGTGCCCGCAGGCCCACATTGCCGTCGGGGGCCCGCATGCCACAGCCCTTCCAGGCGACATGCTTGAACGATGCAGCGCCATTGACACAGTGGTGATCGGGGAGGGGGAGGCAACATTCGCACGCCTGCTCAGCGATATTGAAAAAGGCATTCCACCCCTGGATATTCCCGGCACGGCGTATCGAAGCCGGGGCAGCGTTCTGCTTGCCCGGCCGCAGCCACGCATTGATGACCTTGACCGGCTGGCCCCTGCCTGCGACTTTGCCCCCGACCATATCATCATAACCTCGCGCGGCTGCCCGTGGGACTGCTCATTCTGCGCATCAACCTGCCTCTGGGGAAAAAAGGTCCGCTCTTTTTCGCCTGATTATGTGTTAGAAATGCTGGGTGTTCTTGTCAGCCGCTGCGGGCATAAGGCTCTGGCCTTCAAGGATGAAACCTTTACCCTGGACCGGCGCCGCGTACGTGCAGTCTGCCGGGGCATACTGGAGAGGGGCCTCAACTTTTTGTGGAGCTGCGATACGCGGGCTGACTCCCTTGATGAAGAGACACTTGTTGCCATGCGCCGCGCAGGCTGCGTGCGCATAAGCATGGGTGTTGAGTCGGCGGCAGCGCCGGTGCTGCGCGGCATGGGCAAGGGCATTGCGCCGGCCGATGTGCGCTCTGCGGTTGCAGCGGCCCGGCAGCTCGGCTTCCAAATCCGCCTGTACATGATTGCGGGCGCCCCCGGTGAAACCAGGTCGACGCTTGAAGAGAGCATCGCCTTTATCAGGCAGGTGCAGCCGACCGAGGTTATCTGGAACCCCCATACACTTTTCCCGGGCACGCGCGATTTCAGTCAAATGAGGCAGGGAGGCGAGGCTGACGCGGAGCGTTATTTCACGGATGATTTTTTCGAATGGACGCCGATGCTTGACCGAAGCGATGATCCTGACATGCGCTTCTGCATCGACTGGCTGCGGCGGCATCAGGGTCTGCAGCAGGTGCGCCCCTACACGGCAGCGCAGCGGCAGGAGGTTCTTGAGCGCCTGCCGGGCCTGCATGCCGCGCATCTTGATCTTGCCGCTGCCTGCTTCGCCGAAGGAGACATGGCAGGGGCCGGCGCCGCCGTAGAGCAGGCTCTGCAGCTCGGCTATCCGCTGCCCGGCCTGTGCTGCAATCTGCGGGCCTGCCTTGCAGCGGCCGCAGGGGATATACAAACCGCGCTTGAAGAGCTGATCGCCGCAAAAGGCCATGGGCTGCATGCGGTAGTCGAGCGCAATATCGCGGCGGCGCAGCGCTGGATCAGAGTTGGCGGCCCCGACAGCGGCATGCCCCTCATCCTTGACCCGGACTGCTCCTTTGAAATAACCCGGAAGCTTGTGCAGCCTGTCATGCCGGGCCCCATTGCCTGAATGGCATTGAATCAGTCCGCGTCTTATGCGATAATGTCTTAATTTTTTAGAATAAAACTGAGCCTGCGCGCGCACTGCGCCGGGAATATCATTACCTGTACTTCCAAATGCGGAAAACATCCGATGGCTACAAGAAAAAACTGGAAACTGTTTGCGGGCATACTGCTGTTCGCCTGCATCTACGCGGGTGAGCTGGCTTATGTTTTTTCCCTAACGCCCGATCCCTGCGAGGATGCCTATATAACCTTCCGCTTCTCCAAAAACCTGGCCGATGGCAATGGCCCCGTTTTCAACCCGGGCGAGCGTGTGGAGGGCTATTCAAACCCCCTCTGGATGTTCTCCATCGCCATGGCCCGCAAGCTCGGCCTGGACATGGTGAGCTACAGCCGCGCGGCAGGAGTGCTGTTTAATACGCTTGCGCTGCTGCTGGTGTGGTATATTCCCTGGCGATGGTTCACCATACGGGGCCCCACGTCACTGGCTGGACCGGTTCTCTACCTGCTCAGCCTGCCGCTGCAATTCTATGCGGCATCAGGCCTTGAAACCTCGCTCTATACCTTTCTGGTTATCGCAAGCGCGGCTGCCATCATGTGGGCCGGCGTCTCTGCCGGCCGCTGCACAGCCGCCTTCTTTGTGCTTCTCCTCACCGCCCTCACCCGGCCCGAGGGCGTCATCTTCTGCGCTTTCTACTGCCTGTGGCTCGGCTGGCGCTTCCTGGTTAAGAAAGAATCCCTGAAGCCCTATCTGCCGGGCATCATACTGTTTGCGCTCCTCTACGTGGCTTTTTTTGCCTGGCGCCTGAGCTACTACGGCATGCCCTTGCCCAATACCTACTATGCCAAGGGATCGTTTCCCCTGTATGTGCGGGGCCTGATCGGCTTTTTCATAAACCGCGGTTTTTTCACCAACTACACCTGGTATCTCTTTCTGCTGCCGTTTTTCTTTTTCGTAAAAATCACCGATGTGCGGCGTGCGCTGCCGCCCCTGTATCTGTTCATAGCCGCTGGCTTTGTCTTCAGCCTCGGCTTCTCCAGCTGGGACTGGATGCCCTATTTCCGCTATAACCTGCCCTTAGTGCCCCTCATGATCGTCTGCTGCCAGCTGCTTTTTGCCGAGCTCTGGCGGGCCTGGGCGCCGACGACAGGCAAAAAGCTGCTCTGGGCGGCACTGACGGCCTGCATACTGCTGGTAGCCGGCGAGCAGTTCTGGAAGGATCTTGCCTTTAATTCTCGCTGGCGCGATTTAGGGGCGTTTGCCCGCTTTAACCAGAGAGCCATGGGAGACTGGATCCGCTGCGAGCTCGGCACAAAGCCCGTCATAGCCATCGGCGATGTGGGGTATTTAGCCTATATTTCGCAGGCCACCATCATTGACCTGTACGGCCTTACCAACCGTGGTTTTGCCGAAATCAAAACCCGCTATGGCTCGCCTGACATATCCTTTCTGCCGCCATCGGTCAGCTTCGCGACATTCAAAAAAAAGGAGCTCGAGCTGCTCCTGAACCAGGCGCCGGATTATGTCTTTCTCTACACCTCGCGACTCAAAATTTCGGACACGTATCCCGCCAGCGCTGCGGGCATTACCGAAGATCCCGCGTTCCAAGATACGTATGAATACATGACCTCGTTTCCCGTCATCCCCGACTTCACCAGCGAGGCCTGGCCGCGCTCCATTCACACCATTGATGTTTCCGATCTTTCAACCGGCATGATCGCCTGGATGCGAACGGGCTGGGGATATACCGTCTATATACGCAAAAACAGCCCCTATCCCCGCTTCTCTATTGAACTCGGGCCGGACGAAAAAATTAAAAATATAACGGCTGTCAAAAAGCCCTGAGCTGTGCCGCGATATAACAGGCCGGCAGAGAACTCTTCAATGCTGATGTGCACTATCTTGTGGCGCGGCTCGTGGTCTGATATCCAGGGGTATATCAAATTCGCCAGGCTGTTTTCATGCGCACCCTTCACGGCACTCTGTCTGTAGTTCGACTGTATGTATGCGTTGGAGGGAAGGGCGGCAAAAAAGCTGCCGTGTCGGGACGAATAATAACGGTTTTTTAAATGATTAATTTCTCTATCGCACTGTTTGCTCTCGGCTCATATCTTCTTGGGGCCATACCGACCGGGCTGGTGCTGGCCCGGCTGTTTTCTGCGACCGATATCCGCACCGGGGGCAGCGGCAATATCGGCGCCACCAATGTAACACGCCTGCTGGGCAGAAAATTCGGGTTGCTAACGCTTCTTGGCGACATGCTCAAAGGGTTTCTCCCTGTCTATATCGGGTCTCTGCTTTTCCCTGATGCCGGCGGCGGCACGGACTATATGACTGCTCAGCATCTTCGGCCTTGCAGCATTTCTGGGGCATCTGTTTCCGGTGTATCTCACATTCAGAGGCGGCAGGGGCGTGGCAACCGGCTTCGGCGTTTTTGCCTATCTTGCGCCGGCGCCGCTGGTGCTGGTGCTGGTGCTGTTTGTCATAATTGTCGCGGTTTCAAGATATGTGTCCCTCGGCTCCCTCAGCGCAGTCGTGGTCCTGCCCCTGCTTCTCATTGCCTACAGCTATCCCCTGCCGGTGGTGGTGACAGGTATCGTCATGGGCCTTCTGGTCTTCATCAGGCACAAAGATAATATTCAACGTCTGCTGCAGGGCACTGAAAACAAACAGGGTGCTTCTTAAAAACGAAGGGCCGGTTTATAAAACCAGCCTGTTGTTTATAAGCTCTTTTTTACTCCCCGTATCTTCAACCCCCTAAACCACAGCCCTTTCACTCCCGGGGTTTTATAAACGGCTGCGCGCGACAGCGCTGAAAGAGATGCCCCTCCTGCCCGGGCGATGGCTGATTGATCATCCCCCTCACTTCAGCTTGAACTCAACGCAGCAGCCTGCAGGGCCTTTGCCTGAATCAAGGCGTGAGTCGATGATAAAAAGCCGCTCTGGCGGCACTTTGGCAGTTTCGGTCAAATACTGCTTCACGGCCAGGCCGCGCTGCTGCAGCAGATCCTTCATGTCCTCATCATCAACCTGCATATGCTCAGCCATGAGCTTTTTCATCTCCTCGGCAGGCAATTTTTTGGTCAGGCCGAGAACAGTCTGCTTTGGAATCTTTTCTGCTTTATATGCCTGCCACAGATAATCTTCATATTCGCCTGATGTGATCACGACCCTCTCCGGCGTCAGGCCTTCTCTTTCCTTTTTGGAAAGGTCGTTAAATTTCAGCGCCCGCATCCTCCGCATGACCATCTCCTGCCTCAGGCCCTCGAGGTCTGCCTCGGCGTCGGCAGCAGCCTGTATTTCAAGGCTCAGATCGGTTTTTTCGGCAAGGAGCCCGGCAACGGCATCAAGCTTTTTTATTGCCTCGTCGCTCACCTCGGCAGTGCCGCAGGTGAACGGTATATTGCTTATATCCGCGCCGCCCGGGATCAGCGCGCCGACAAGGGCAAAAGGAGATGTTGCGGCTTTTTCAAGCAGGTTCACCAGCACCTGTAGAATAACCTTGCCCACCTTGAAGCTCGGGTCGTCAAGGCTGCCCGGACACGGGCAGGTCAAGGTGTATCTCGCCCTTGCGGTCTTTCAGAAGCGATATGGCAAGCCCCACGGGCAGGCTTGTGGCGTCCTTGCTGGTAACGCTTTTGCCGAGCGTAAACTGGTCGAGAAACACCTTGTTCTGCGAAGTCAGCTTGTTGTCCTTTATCGTATACGTCAGCTCAAGGGAGAGCCTGCCCTTTTCCACCATGCGGCCGATGAATTTACCTGAATAGGGAGAAAACGGGCTCAGGTCGATATTGTCGAAATTGACCTTAATATCTGCCGACAGCTTTTCACTCAGCGGGCTTATCGTGCCGGTGACCTTAAAAGGAGCATACCGGTTGAGCTTGGCGGTCATGCTGGATATCGGCCTGCGAGTCGGGCTTTGTCGAGATGCCCGTGATGCGGCCTTGAATGTCGGCAAGGTCGGCGCTGTAGCGGGGCTTGATGCTTTTATCCGTAAACTGCATGCGGCCCTTTTCAAGAACAAGGCTGCCGATGTTCACATTGGGAAGAGGCTCCTTTTTAGATGGTGCAGGAGCGGGCTGAGGTGCCGGCGCTTCAGGCTCAACGCTCAAAGAGGTTAGATTCACCGTGCCATCGGCCTGCAACGACAGGCCGCATAAAAAGTCCTGCAATTTTGACGGTTTTTATATCAAGAAACAATGGGCTTGTGCCGGTGCGCATTGACTGAAGGTCCAGGGATGAACATTTCAGCAAATCCTCTTTGTCTCCCCTGCGCACTGAGGCAAAGTTTGCAAGGCGTATGTCGCCCTGCCACAGAATAGCCGGGGCAGCATCCTTCACCTGCTTGAATTCAACACTACCCTTGAGCCCGAGGGTGCCACTGGTAAGGTCAAGCAGCAGCGTTTCGGGCATATAGCTCTGAGCAAACCTGATATCAAGATTTGTAAGATCAATGTTCATGTTTGCCGCCAGCGGTTCGATCGTGAATGGTCCCTTCAGGCCCAGGGCGCTTTCGCCGTTTATGCGGCAGGCAAAGTCGACCTCGGCGCTCGCCTTCGGGACTGTTGAGATATTGGAAAGAGTAAAATCAATAGGATCGATGCGAAACTGCGCCGGCAGGGCAGGAAGCTTATCATCAAATAAAACAGCCCCTCCTGCAAATTTGAACTTTTTGACCTGCACCGTCCAGGGAGGAACCTGCGCAGGCTCCTGCTGAGCCGGAGCGGGTGTTACCTCCGGTTTGATTATCTGTGCCCACGAGCTTTTGCAGCGAGATGCTGCCGTCCTTTTCCCGGGCAAGAGCCAAGCTCAAACCTTCCACGGCAATTTCATCAATGCCGACCTGTCGGCGGTTTATTGTGCTGTCGATACCGGAAACGGTAAGAGATGGAAGCTTGAGTATGGGTTTATCATCAAGGCTGACGATTTCAAGCTCTGCCAGCCCCAGCTTCCCCTGCACTTTCACTTCAGCGGACTTTTGAGCGCTCTGTATATAGTTTATCACCAGGCGCGTGCTCAGGCGGCCCGAAGGCATTTTGAAATTCAATGTTGCCGGCACATAGGGCAGATACTTTGCCAGGCTCAAGTCGGTAATGTTTATGTCGGCACTTGTTTCCAGAGAGTCGGCAAAAGGCTTGGTCTGGCCGGTCATTTTAAAGGGCTTGCCATTGATTGTGGCGGAAAACGAAGGCTGCACAAAAACATCAACCTGATGCTTAAAATTGGAGACCAGCGGCAGCCCAAGATCAAGTGACCGTACCCAGTGGCTGGCCTTTTTGGGACGGTCGTCAAACTCGACCGTGCCGCCCGTTATCCGTATATTGGCAACGGAAAACAGCACGGGCTTTGACGGCTGCGCGTCGGGCTTCTTTTCCTCACCCGTGAGCAGGTCTGAAAAATTGTAGCTGTTTGCCTCTGTGCGGACAATGCGCACAGAAGGGTTTACCAGGGTGACTTCGCTGAGGTCGATTCCTCCCTCGTATACGGAAGCGATTTCGGCATTGACCAGCAGGCTGTCAAAGGAGACAAAACCTGTGCTGTTATCCGGCTCCCGGATCGCAAGCCCCTGCACGGTCAGGCACAGTTTGAACGGATTAAAGCTTACCGCCTGCACGGTCACCGGCCGGTGCAGATTTTTTGAAAGCTGCGAGGCAAGCACCGCTTTGAGGATCGCCGGCAGCCCGAAGGCGAAAAAGACTGCCAAAACAAGGACTGAAGCTGTTATATACACGAGATATTTTATTGGTCGGCGCATGGGCGATCTCCTTTTGATGAAAAAACCGGTGAAGCATGCGGCCCGTGCCCGGAGCAGCCGGTCACAGGTACACTCCCTGCCGAATAGGTATGGCATACTTCCCGGAACGAAACCCTGCCGGGTTACGCCTGTTTCAGCGAATCCTTTGTTTATTGTAGCATATGCAGGAAGAAAAAATCAGCACGGCTGCCGTTTCATGGCCCGTCCTTCTGCAAAAGACTGCCGGGCCGGCGTTTGATAACCCGCTTGCCGCACCCGGCCTGCGCCAGCAGAGCGGCCATGTGTGTATGCAGCACCGGGTGCTCAAAAGCGGGGGCAATTTCGGTAAGCGGTTCAAGAACAAAGGCCCGCTCATGCAGGCGCGGATGCGGCACGGTTATGTTCTCTGTTGCCATGACGGCAGAGCCGTATAAAAGAATATCCACATCTATCGTGCGCGGACCATTGGTGACAGCACGCTGCCGTCCCAGGTCGGCTTCAATATCCTGCAGGCGCTCAAGCAGCACCTCCGGGAACAGCCGCGTCGCGCCCTGTATAACCATATTAAGAAACCAGTCCTGTGCTTCATAGCCTACGGGCTCGGTTTCATACACCGATGATACAGCCTGAATGGGCATCAACTTCTCAATCCGTGCAAGCGCTTTTTTCAACAGCTCTTCGCGGTTGCCCATATTCGAGCCAAGACCGATAAATACGGTCTGCTCGGGGTGAAACCGCTTAAAATAGTCCTGAATGATCTCCCGGCAGTTGAAGGCAAAAGGCGCCGAGTCTAAATCCGCACAGGAAAAAAATCCGGCGCGCTGGCCCTCGTATACCTGCAGGCCGTCAAGGCGCAGGCCGGGATCAACGCAGCGGAACATGAAAACATCATAACCGTCGCAGTGAAATATGCCGTACTGCTCGGGCCTGTCTGGCCGGTAGCCCAGTTCCTCTTCTATCTCGCGCATGATCGCTGCTTCAGGCAGCTCACCCTCTTCAATCTGCCCGCCGAAGGTGCCCCAGCAATTGGGGTAGGGAATTTCTGGCTTATTGTCACGCAGCTGCAGCAGCACCTCACCGCGGCCGTTTTCAATCAGAAGGCCGCACTGTGGGCGTTTCTTAAAGCGCAGGGGGTTTTTTTCTACTGGAGCCATAATTTTCCGTAATGCAAAGAGCCGCCAGGGCGGCCGCGGCTCTTTATAATTGTCATATCCACTGTCAGGCCGCTTGCCGCTGCGGGTTCCTGAATTTTTTTATCGCCAGCACCACAACGCCGACTGCCAGAGCCAACAGCAGAATATCGCCTGCGGCAAGCATATAATTCTGCTTCGGGATATAGTCGTTCACCAGTATGATAACCAGTGATGCGATGGTGGTGATGAGCATGAAAATGCCGGGAAGGAGGGCGAACAGAAATTTTTTGCCCCGCTGCATGAGCCACAAACTGACAGCGAACATGGTAAGCGCTGCCAGCAGCTGATTTGCCGAGCCGAACAGCTGCCAGAGCTGCTTGAAGGCATTGTAGTAGGCCAGGATGAACATAAGCCCGACGCACAGCAACGAGTTAAAGAGATAGCTTTTCAGAAACCGGGGCACGTTTTTAAAAAGCATGCTCCAGAGCTCTTCAAAAAGATAACGGTTCAAGCGCACGGCCGTATCAAGCGTCGTGACCACAAAGCCTTCAACCAGCAGTATGCCAAAGACGACACCATAGGTCAGGGGCATGCCCAGCGATTTGTTCATAAGCCCGCCAAGGCCCAGCGAAAAAGCGAGTATGGGATTTGACTTGACGCCGGCTGCCGTCGGAAATACCAGCGAGGTCAGCTGCTCATAGGACAGGCCCACACCGACTGCGATAACCACGCCCACCGCAAGGAGGGACTCAAGAACCATGCCGCCATAGCCAACGACTTTCGCGTCGGGTCTTTCCTGCGATACCTGCTTCGAGGTCGTTCCCCCCGCCACCAGGGCATGAAAACCCGAGATGGCGCCGCAGGCAACGGTAATGAAAAGAATGGGCCAGACATATCCGAGCTGGAGGTTTCCGGCGGCGATGTTCAGGGCCGGGGCCTGCATCAGACCGCCCTTGAGGCCCATGATGACCGTGCCGGTAAATATGCCGATAACGCCGCCATAGAGCATAAACGAATTGGTGAAGTCGCGGGGCTGCAGCACGAGCCAGACGGGCACGCCTGCGGCAAAAATCGTGTAGATCGAAAGCAGGATCATCCAGTAAAACGGGTCGATCTTTATGGGAAAGTAGAGGCCGATCTGGACCGACACGGCAACCACAATAATGGCTAAAGCGGATGCCATATAGGCGTTGATTCCTTTTTTATACAGCAGAAACCCCAGAAGGGGCGAGCACAGAGTAATGAAGATGACCGAGGTGGAAGCGATGCCGCCGATAACGGCATAGGTAATGCCGTTTTCAACAATGGTCTGTATGTTGGTGACCTCGGCGCCGAAATAGGAAATCGGATACTTGGATGCAAGGGCCGTGGTGGTCAGGGTCAAAAAGACCGAGGTGACCATGAGCAGCATGATGATGGTGAAGGCGATGAACATGAGAAAGCCCGCCCTGCCCATGGACTTTTCCGCGATCTCGGCCATGGATTTGCCCCGCTCGCGCATGGAGGCAAGCAGGGCCGAGAAATCATGCACAGCTCCTATGAACAGCGTGCCGATCATGATCCACAGCCATACCGGTACATAGCCGAAAATCATGGCCACGGTAGGGCCGATGATGGGCCCGCCGCCGGCGATGGAAGCAAAATGATGGCCGAAAATGACAATCTTTTTCGTGGGCACATAGTCGACCCCGTCGTTTACTTCAACGGCAGGGGTCACATGCGAGCCATCGACATCAAAAATTTTTTCAATATAGCGGGCATAGAAGCGGTAGCCCAAAGCAAAAACAATGACAGAGATTAAGAAAATGGCAAGTACGTTCATAAACAAAATCCTTTGAAGAATAATGTCATCGGGTTTGATAGAAGGTTGCCGGGGCAGGCCTGCGGACTTATTGCCCGGCAGCCTGCCACAGACAAATGCAGCGCAGGATGGATTTCATCGTTTACGGTTTTCCTGGTTTCTTAGAATTTTTTAAAATAAATACAGAATTTTTATATCTTTTAATATCATAAACAATAGCACCTATCAATGTAAACTGTTGACTGCCGCAGCTCTAAGCGGTGTTTTTGTTTGACAAGGTACGGATTGTTTAGTAGAAATCGCCCTCATCTTTGATGAGGTAAGAGACTATGAACAGACTGCATACAGCGGCTCTGCAGGGCGATGCTCCGGATGGCTTGCGCAAAGAATTTTTCAGCCATGTGCCCGACAGGCTTTGGAATGACTGGCGCTGGCAGATGCGCAGCCGGGTGCGCACGGTCGAGCAGCTTGCGCAGTATCTTCCCCTGTCGCACGAGCAGCAGGAGCAGCTCAGCTTTGTGGCAGCCAAATATCCGCTATCGATAACGCCGCACTATTTGTGCCTCATCAATCCCGATGACCCGTTTGACCCGATCCGCCGGCAGGCCGTGCCTGCCCGTGAGGAGACGGCGCTGTGCGGATTTGGCGATGAGGACCCGCTGGCGGAAGCTGAGCTGTCGCCCGTGCCGGGCCTTGTGCACCGGTATCCGGACCGGGCGCTGATCATTACCAACAATATCTGCCCGGTACAGTGCCGCCACTGCAACCGCAAGCGCCAGTGGCGGCAGGGGCCCTTTATACAGACCGACGCGGCCCTTGCGCCCATGCTGGACTATATTAAAAAAACGCCGCCGTATTCGCGATGTAATTCTCTCGGGCGGCGATCCGCTGACCTTTTCAACGGGCCGGCTCGAGCGCATCATTTCGGCTCTGCGCCGCATTAAGCATGTGGAGATTATCCGCATCGGCACGCGCTATCCCGTGACCCTGCCGCAGCGCATCACGGTTGAGCTCTGCTCCATGCTCGCCAAATACGGCCCCATCTGGGTCAACACCCATTTCAACCATCCGGCCGAGCTGACCCCGGAGGCGGCCCAGGCATGCCAGCGCCTGCTGCGCGCAGGAATGCCGGTAAACAACCAGTGCGTGCTGCTGCGGGGCGTGAACGATACGGTGGAGGTGCAGGAGGCGCTTTGCCGGGGACTTCTGAAGATCAATGTGCGGCCCTATTATCTTTTTCATACCGATGATGTGCAGGCTACCGAGCATCTGCGCACACCGGTCGAAGCAGGCATTGCCATCATGGCGGGGCTTCGCGGCTCAGTCTCTGGCCTCGGGCTGCCCACCTATGTGGTTGATCTGCCCGGCGGCGGGGGCAAGGTGCCGCTGCAGCCCGACTACCTGATTTCAGGCTCCGACAGCGAATATGTCTTCCGCAACCATCAGGGCAAAATCTGCCGCTACCGCAACCCCGGGAGCTAAAGCATAAAAAAAGCGGGCCGCAGGGCCCGCTGATTGGAGTTACTCCCCTTTGCGCTGCCAGTGGGTCCAGTAAATGCCCTCTAAAGGATTGCCATATTTCAACCGGTCGGGGATGATTTCGATGATGCGGTAGTTGAACTCTTTCGGCAGTTCTTTCATGCCCATTTTTTTCATAACGGGAGCGAGCTTCATTTTACGGAATGCTTCCATGAATTCTTTGGGCGTATCTTTGCGGCTGTAGACTTTTGCCGTGCCGAAAGCCTGAACGCCCTTGTAGGCGATATAATTTTCCGCCGAATTATAGGGTGCGGCAATAGAGAACGAGACCTTCTTATTGTGCTTCAGATTTTCAAACTTCGCCCCGCCTTCGGACAGTATAAGAAAATTCATACCATGGGGGCGGTACTCGAGCGCGGTTGAACGGGGAGTATTGTCCTTGCAGGTGCTCAGGTGCAGAACATGCTGCGAGGCTATGAATTTTTTGAATTCTTTTTCAAAAGCTGCCACGGTTTTAAACTTTTTGAGTTTTATGCCCTGCTGCTTGAACAGATATGCCAGGGGCGGGGGCAGGGGTGTTTGTCTGATCTTTGCCATGATGGTCTCCTTGTATAAATGTTCCCGTTATATACCTGCTTGCCCATTAGATAATACAGAACCAGTCTGTGTTCAAGGACTATTGTTTATAGCCTGTCACAAGTCTATTGTGACAAAAAAAGTCTACTGGGTCTGCGCGGAGACAGGGCATGTACGGGAAAGATGACAGCATATACTATAGCCCCTGATATTTCACTATTATGACGCTCTATTCTTTTTTTGATTTACTCGTACCACCATATATAGCAAAAGCGGGGCCGCTTATACCCTTGTTTTATTGCTAAAGTTTTACATGGAATTAATGGTCGCCGGCTTGCAGTATCTCCCAATCTTTGATCATTGCGAGAACCTCATCAGCGGATTGCGCGGTTTTGAGCATTTGCAAGAGATGCCGGCTGCGCGCGGCTTCGGCAGCAAGCCCCAGTATCTGGACATGGGCGCTTGAATCCTGCGCAGGCGTCAGGATCAAAAAAACGCATTCTATGGGCTTATCGGTTTTTACATCTGAGACACCCTGCTTTGTTATGCCGATGGCTATGACCGGCTTAGCGATACCGTCAATGCGGGCATGAGGAAATGCCACCGCTTCATTGAAAAACGTCGAGCCCTGCTTTTCGCGCTCAAGCACTGCCGTTAAGATGTCTTCACAGCCGGTATCCTTTCCCCCGCTGGATATGTGTACCAGCTTTTCTATGATTTCCTGCTTTGCCGCAGCCTGCTCCCATAGCAGGATGCGCTCCGGCGCTACGAGGCTCCCCAAAGTCGGGCCGGCCGGCGGGACCGGGGCAGGCAGGCTCTCCGCAGGCTCTTCTGCCGGCTTGGGCACAGCCGCAGCTTCCCCTTTACGGGTATCAAACACGACGATTGTGATGCCGCGCGCGGCCTCCGTCAGGCGCTGTACCATGGTTTTGCTGCCCAGCAGTTTCTGCCAGAGCGACTCATGCCGCGGGCTCCCGATAACAATATGGCCGACCCGGTACTCGCGGGCAAACCGAAGGATGGTGTCTGCTACATCCTCTCCCTTGTAGGTAAAAACCATGGCCCCGAGCTGCTTTGCCAGGGTCAGGGTGCCGGACAGCACGCGCTGCACGCTGGAGTCTATGGCCGTGGGTTCTTCCCGGGGCGTCTGGACATACACGGCATACCAGTTGCGGTTGAGTTTTCCGGCAAGGCGGGAGGCATACCGCAGGAGCATTTCGCTGTTGGGCCCGTTTGAGCTGAGGCAGACCAGGATCTGGTCAGGCGCAACGGTCGCCTCATCCTCAAGGGGCTCGCGGCGGCGGGAATCAATCTGGGAGGCAAGCTCTCGCAGGGTCAGCTCACGGAGCTGCTCGAGGTTGTTTGTGATGAAAAAATTTCCCAGGGCTGTTTCGATGCGCGACTGCGGATACACTTTGCCCTCACGCAGGCGCTGCTGCAGGTCCTCGGTGGCCAGATCGACATTGACGATCTGGTCCGCCCCGGCAAGCACGTTGTCCGGCAGGCGCTCACGCACCTTTACCTGAATGGATTTTTCTATTGTGTCGTAGAGGCTTTCCAGATGCTGCACGTTCATGGTCGTAATGACATGAATGCCCACGGCAAGCAGGTCTTCAATGTCCTGGTAGCGCTTTGCATTGCGGCTGCCGGGCACATTGGTGTGGGCCATTTCATCGATGAGCGCGACAGCCGGCCTGCGGGCGATAATGGCATCTACATCCATCTCATCGACCGTGATGCCGCGATAGTCCTGCCGCAGCCGCGGGATGACGTCAAGCCCCTCTATCAGCCGCGCGGTGTCGGCGCGGCCATGGGTTTCCACCAGGCCGACGGCCACATCGATGCCTTCGCTTTTAAGGCGGTGGCCCTCCAGCAGCATTTGATATGTTTTCCCCACACCGGCACAGTAGCCAAGATACACCTTGAGCTTTCCGCGCTGCGAATGGCGGATCAGCCTTAAGAAAGAGCTTGTTTTATCTTCATTCATGAAAATTCACCTGTCCTGGCTTAACGACATATTGAGCAGCAGCACATTGACCCGCGGCTCACCCAGCACCGCGAGATCGCGGCCTTCCGTATGAGCCAGTATTTTCTTCTCAACGGACTCAAAGCTCATCCCCCTTTCTTTGGCAATGCGCGGGGCCTGCAGCAGGGCATTTTGAAGGCTTATATGAGGATCAAGACCGCTTCCCGAGGCGGTTACTGCATCAGCCGGCACCAGAGCATCACGGGCAAGGCCGTTTGCCTGCCGGTAGTCTGCAGCGCGCTGCCCGGCCGCATCGATCAGCTTTTTTGAAAGCGGCCCCAGATTGCTGCCGCCGGAGGCTGCAGCATCATACCCGGCGCCCGCTGCTGAAGGCCGGGGATGAAAATACTGCGGCCCGGTAAATCCCTGGCCGATAAGACGTGAGCCGACAACAGTTCCTGCCTCGGTGAGCAGCGACCCGCCTGACTGATACGGAAATAAGAGCTGCGCCACGCACCACACCGTCAGGGGATACATGCAGCATACAATAACGGCAAGCGCTGCTGCAGCAAGCGCTGCTGTGCGCAATTCTTTCATAAGAGCTTTCATTGCGGCCGGGCCCTTTCTATACAAGATGTAAAGCATTGACAAGCATATCGATTACCTTTATCCCGACAAACGGCACTGCAAGGCCCCCGATCCCGTAGAGCAAAAGATTTCTGCGCAAAAGCGCTGCCGCGCTTACGGGCCGGAACCGCACGCCGCGCAAAGCAAGAGGGATCAGGGCGATGATGATAAGGGCATTGAATATGACCGCGCTGAGGATGGCGCTTGGCGCCGACTGCAGGCCCATGATGTTGAGCGGTGCAATAACGGGGAAAACGCCTATCAGCATGGCCGGGATGATGGCAAAGTATTTGGCCACATCATTGGCGATGCTGAACGTGGTGAGCGCCCCGCGGGTGATGAGCATCTGCTTGCCGATCTCTACGATCTCTAAAAGCTTGGTCGGGTTGGAGTCAAGATCAACCATATTGCCGGCCTCCTTCGCGGCCTGCGTGCCCGTATTCATGGCAACGCCCACATCGGACTGGGCCAGCGCCGGGGCATCGTTGGTGCCGTCGCCGGTCATGGCCACAAGATGGCCTGCAGCCTGCTCCCGGCGAATGAGGGCCAGCTTGTCTTCGGGTGTTGCTTCGGCAACGAAATCATCAACCCCTGCCTCGGTTGCAATGGCCGCAGCGGTTAAGCGGTTATCGCCGGTAATCATAATGGTCTTGATGCCCATGGCCCGAAACCGGACAAAGCGGTCCCTGAGGCCTCCCTTGACGATGTCTTTCAGGTGGATGACGCCCAGCACGGTCTGCGTGTCGACAACAACAAGCGGCGTGCCGCCCGCCTGCGAAATTTTCTGCTGTGCCGCCTGCACATCGACCGGAAACATTTTTCCGATAAAATCATATACTGCGCCTGCTGCGCCTTTTCTGATTTGTTTGCCGTCTATATCCACCCCGCTCATGCGCGTTTGAGCCGTAAAGGGCACAAAGCGGGCATGGGGCAGCTCGGCTATGGAGCGGCCCCGCAGGCCGTACTGTTTTGCCAGCACCACAATGCTTCTGCCCTCAGGCGTTTCATCGGCAAGTGAGGCAAGCTGGGCAGCGCTTGCCAGCTCCTGCATGACTCACGCCCTCGGCCGGGATGAACTCGGTTGCCTGCCGGTCTCCCAGCGTTATGGTGCCTGTTTTATCCAGCAGCAGCACATCCACATCGCCTGCCGCTTCTACGGCCCGGCCGCTCATGGCAAGCACGTTTTTTTGAACCAGGCGGTCGATGCCCGCAATGCCGATGGCGCTTAACAGCCCGCCGATGGTTGTCGGAATGAGGCAGACCAGAAGCGCGACCAGCACGGTAACGGAAAACGACATGCCGGAATAGAGCCCGAAAAATTTCAGGCTCATGATGACCACGAGGAATATGATCGTCAGGGCCGACAGCAGTATGGTCAGCGCTATTTCATTGGGCGTCTTCTGCCGCTTGGCCCCCTCCACAAGGTTTATCATGCGGTCAAGAAAGCTCTCGCCCGGATTGGCCGTAACAACGACCTTTATCCGGTCTGAGAGCACCCGCGTGCCGCCCGTCACGGCGCTGCGGTCGCCGCCCGCCTCCCTGATGACCGGCGCCGACTCTCCCGTTATGGCAGACTCATCAACCGTGGCAACGCCCTCCACGATTTCGCCGTCAGCAGGTATCACCTCGCCGGCCGTTACTACAACCATATCGTTTTTCCGGAGCTGTTCGGCCGACACCTGCTCGATAGCCCCTTCATGCAGCCGGTTTGCCATTGTTTTGGTGCGGGTTTTGCGCAGTTCGCTTGCCTGGGCTTTGCCGCGACCCTCTGCCATGGCCTCCGCAAAGTTGGCAAACAGCACCGTAAACCAGAGCCAGAGCGTTATCTGGAGGGTGAAGCCAAAGGGCTCGTCGCCGGCCCTGAAAAAAAGGCCGGCACTCGTGATCGCGGCGCCCACTTCGGTCACGAACATGACGGGGTTTTTGAGCATCGTTCCGGGGCTCAGTTTCCTTACGGACCCGACAAGCGCCGGAACAAGTATCGTTTTATCAAACAGCGAGCGTGATTTCGCAGCCACTGCCGTCTCCTTTCAAAACAGAACCGCTGATTTTGTCATCAGAAAATGCTCAACTACCGGTCCGAGGGAAAGAACCGGCACAAAGGTGAGCGCTCCGACTATGAGAATTGTGCCCACCAGAAGAACGATAAAGATAAACCCGGCAACCGGAAAGCTTCCCTCGCTCTGAGGGTGTAATTTCTTTTTTGCCATATTTCCGGCAAGGGCCAGGACGGGCACTATCATGAAAAAGCGGCCAAGAAGCATAGCACAAGCAAGCGTCGTGTTCAGCCAGGGTGAATTGGCGGCAAGCCCTGCAAATGCGCTGCCGTTATTGCCGGCGGCTGATGAATACGCATACAGCAATTCGCTTAAGCCATGCGGCCCCTGATTATTCAGTCCCGCAAGCCCCCAGGTGCTGACGGCAGCCCAGGCCGTAAAGCCGAGGATACCAAGGATCAAAACCAATAGTGCAAGGGCGCTCATCTTGATATCATAGGCCTCAATCTTTTTGCCGACATATTCAGGCGTGCGCCCCACCATAAGCCCTGCAAGAAAAACCGTCAGCACTACAAAGACCAGCATGCCGTAAAGCCCCGCGCCGACTCCGCCGAAAACGACTTCTCCGAGCTGGATATTTAAAAGCGGGATCAGACCGCCCAGGGGAGTAAAGGAATCATGCATGGCATTGACGGCCCCGCAGGAGGCATCCGTGGTTACCGTTGCAAAAAGAGCGGAATTAAAAATTCCGAAGCGCACTTCCTTGCCTTCCATATTGCCGCCTGCCCGGTCAATGCCCAGAGCATGCAGCCGCGGATTGCCGGCGCTTTCCGCCTGCCAGCAGACGGTGAGGCCCGCAAGGAAAAGAACAAGCATGGCCGACCAGACCGCCCAGCCGTGTTTCTGGTTTTTCACCATCCTGCCCAGGTAATAGGTTAACCCGCTGGGGATTAAAAATATCGCGAGCATTTGCAGAAAATTTGAAAGCGGCGTCGGGTTTTCATAGGGATGGGCGGCATTGGCATTCATAAACCCGCCGCCGTTTGTGCCGAGCATCTTGATTGCAACCTGCGATGCCAGGGGGCCCTGCGCAATGGTCTGCGCTGCTGCGGCCTGCTGCAGCGGCTGATCGAGAGCCTGCACGGTCACGTACGGCTTGAAATTCTGGATCACGCCCTGGGAAACCAAAAAGACGGCAAACATAAGGCTCAGCGGCAGCAGCAGGTACAGATGTATCCGCACGAGATCAACCCAGAAATTGCCGATGGTTGCTGCGCTGTGGCGGCTCAGGCCCCGCACGAGCGCGGCGGCTACTGCTATGCCGGCCGCAGCCGATGCGAAATTCTGCAGCGTGAGCCCCACCATTTGCGAGAAATACGACAGGGTCGACTCGCCGCCATAGCTCTGCCAGTTGGTATTGGTCGTGAAACTCACCGCCGTATTAAAGGCAAGATCAGGGCTCACCGGGCCGAACCCCTGGGGGTTGAGCGGCAGCAGGTGCTGCAGCCGCAGCACGGCGTAGGTGAACAGCAGGCTCACCAGGCTGAAAGCAAAAAGCGAGAGGCAATACTGCCGCCAGCTTTGCTCCTGCGTGCTTTTTATGCCCAGCAGCCGGTAGAGAAGCTGTTCGCAGGGCCGCAGCACCGGATCAAGAAATGTTTTGCCGCCCGCGTCAAGAACCTTTACCAGATAAAGCCCCAGCGGCTTGGTCACTGCCGCCAGCAGCCCGATAAACAGTGCAAGCTGTATCCATCCATAGATATCCATGGTCGAACTCCGTTGTTAAAATAATTCCGGCTTGATAATTGAAACAAACAGATAGACAATGAGCGCCACCCCAATGAAGGCGACAATTATTTCAAGCATGTTCATATCCTTTCACAGGCCCGCACATAGAGAATACACAGGCCGAAAAAAATTACCGCCAGAGCGATAAACAGAACATCGATCATGTTATTTTTCCCTCTTTCCTAACAGTTGCAGCCTGTTTGAGCATTACCCTAAATGTGCTGCCGTGGCCTTCCATGCTTTCAACAGTTATTGTTCCGCCGTGGGCTTCGACGATCTCGCGGGCTATGGCCAGGCCCAGCCCTGCTCCCGCCTGGGCCTGCTGGCCCGGGACGCGAAAAAACTGATCAAATATAGTATTGAGATACTCGTGCGGTATGCCGGTGCCGGTATCGGCAACGCAAAAAACGACCCGGGTCTCGTCAGCCTGCGCTGAAATAGTAACCGAGCCGCCGGCAGCGGTATGCTTCAGCGAGTTTGAAAGCAGATTGTCAAACACATGCACGATCCGCGCTGCATCTGCCATAACCTCGGGCAGATCGCCGGGCACAGCCGTTTTCAAGCTGATACCGCTGTCCTGGAACGCTGCGGCAAAATGCTCTCCCGCCTCCGCAGCTATCGCCTGCGGCGAGACAGGGGTGAAGATCATCGGGGCTTTCCCCGATTCTATGCGGCTGATATCGAGCAGGTCGTCGAGTATGCCATTCAGCCGGTCGCTGTCATCGCGCGCGGCAAGGAGCAGCTCGGCCTGTTTTTCCGTGAGCGCGCCCACTTTCTCTTCCAGCAGCAGGTGAACCGCCATGCGGATCGAGGTCAGGGGAGTTTTCAGCTGATGCGACACCGTTGAAATAAGGCCCCGCTTCATGTCATCATTGGTTCGCTGCTGCGTCACATCCCGTATCGTCAGCACCACGCCGGTGGGCAGGCGCTGAGCATCCAGAATGGGAACTGCCTTGGGCTGGAAAAAATGTTCCTCACCATGGACAAAAAACTGAAAAACTGTTGTCTCGTCCCTGGCCTCTGCAGCGGGTGTGTTTTTCAGGGCGCTGTCATACATCTCCCGCAACCGGAGATGGGCAGCATCCTTTATTTCAGTGCCCGGCGACAGGTTGAAAACGCTGCGCGCGGCATCCGTTGCTACCTCTATCTTGCCGTCCAAATCGACAACGACGACCGCCTCCGGCAGGCTGCTGAAGGTTTGCTGGGCTGAACGCTGCAGGCGGACAAGCTTTGCCTGCTCACTGCGGCGAAACTCGCGCAGGCTCCGTGCCATATCGTTAAATGCCTCGGAAAGCCGTCCGATTTCGTCATGAGCGCTTACCTGCACGCACAGATCGAGATTGCCTTTTTTGATTTCATCGGCCGATTCGATAAGCCGGCTGATCGGGTACAGGATCCACCGGCGGGTAAGCACGATACAGCTTATGGAAAGTACGGCGCCGGCAAACAGCAGAAGGCCCATCTGCTGACGGGCCGATGCCGCTCGGCCGCGCGCCTGGTCATTGGCATCGCTCATATTCTGCTGATTCATGTGCAGGACAGCATCAGCTGCATCTTTTGTCTGATAAAAAAGGGGTAGCTGTTTTTTAAAATAAATAGCCGTTCGGCTGTCGTGTGAGATCGACGGATTATGCATTTCATGCAGCACAGCCTGGTACTGCGCATAAAGATCCCGAATGCGCTCGGCCTTTTCCTTCTCTCCGGGTACTGTTATATTGCTCAGCTCAAAATTCAGAGCTTTTTGAAATTTGAGCTCATTTGCATCAATCAGGGTTTTGCCTTCTTCATAGCCAAGGAGACAGAAAAGGGCGCCGCTATCCATCCGCTCAATGGCTTCTTTCATATCCTGGCAGGCTATGACGCTGCGGTAGTTCTCTCGCAGGATCACATCAATAGACTGGCCAAGATCCGAAATCAGGTAGATGGACTGACTGCCGATAATCACCAGTACTGCCAGCAGCCCGCCAAAACCGATTGATAATTTTTTCCTGATATTGAGCATAGCAATTCTCCTTCTGCTCTTATATCTGGCAAAGTATATGCCAATGCGGGGAAACCGTATGAGCTTGAAATAACATGATTTTTTTCATGGCTTCCAGCCGTCGCATTGAATGCTGCAAGAAAGGGCAAATAAGGATAGTGCAAATTGCAAGGCGGGGTAGAGAAACAAAAAACGCACTGAGCGGCTATATACCGTACTCCTTGCGCTTGCGCCAAAGAGTTGCCTGGTCTATGCCCAGCACGTCGGCGGCTTCCTGCAGGGATTTTGTTGCGGCAAGCACGCGGCGAATATGCTGCTCTTCGATCTGTTTCAGCGGAACCGGGTTCCCCAGTTGCGGGAGAGCTTCACCGGAACCGATGCCAGAGGGAAAGTATGCGCTACCCACCGTATCCGCCGGGCAGAGTATGGCGGCGCGCTCAATCACATTGCGAAGCTCCCTGATATTGCCCGGCCATGAATAGCACTTCAGGGCATGGAGCGCACCAGCGGTAAATCCTTTAAAAAGACGATGATTGCAGCGACCGAAAAACACAAGCAACCGCTGGGAAAGGCTCTCTATATCTTCCTGACGTTCACGCAGCGGTGGAATCTCAATCTCAATAACATTGAGCCGGTAGAAAAGATCTTCACGAAACCGGCCATCGGCAACTGCCTGCTCAAGATTGATATTTGTTGCCGCAATGACCCGCACATCAGCCCTGCGGGTCACATACTCGCCCACGCGCTCGTACTCCCGCTCCTGAATAAAGCGCAGCAGCTTGGGCTGTAGTGCGAGGGGCAAATCCCCGATTTCATCAAGCAGCAGCGTGCCTCCTTCGCAGGCAGCTATTCTTCCCGTGTTGTCGCGCACGGCGCCGGTGAAGGCCCCTTTGACATGGCCGAAAAGCTCGCTCTCGAGCAGCTCCGGGGTAAGCGTCGGGCAGGATACAACGCCGAAGGGTTTCTGCGCGCGCCTGCTCCAGCTGTGCAGCATACGGGCTAGGACGGTTTTCCCGGTGCCGCTCTCGCCCCGCAGCAGAACAGTGGCATCCGAGGGCGCAACCTGACGGGCAACAGTAATTGCCTGCTGCATGTTCTGGCTGGTGGTGGAAAAATCGACTTCCGGATTCAAGCGGCCAACATCCTCCTGCAGAGCGGAAACTTTCTGCTCAAGAGAAAGAATTTCTGTGACCTTGCTGACAGAGAGCTTCACCTGCGCCGGAGTAAAAGGTTTGGGGATATAGTCGGTTGCGCCGCGGCGCATGGCCTCGACAGCCGTATCAATGGAAGCATAGGCAGTGATGACAATGATTTTCAGCCAGGAAATTTTTGTCAGCAGCTGCGGAATAAGATCAAGGCCGTCTGCCGTGCCCAGGCGCAGATCGACGAAGGCAAGCTCAAAGGAGCGGCGTGACGCTTCGGCCACGGCATCCTCAAAGTTGCTGACGGCAACAACGCTGTGGCCCTCCGTTTCCAGACACACGGCAAGTGTCTTGCGGATATTTATTTCATCATCCACAACAAGAATATTTAATTTTTGTGGTATCTTTGTATCAGGCATGAGCGAGCTATACTCCAGTTCTTTTATACCGTCAATTATAGAATAAGAGCCATAGTGTATTCATTACCGTGGCCGCAGGTACATGGTCTGGGTCTGATGTTCAAGCTCGGCCCATTTCTTTTTGTAGGGCACGGCCATGCCGAGGTCATAGAGTTCTGCATGCTCACGGCACAGCCATTCAAGCATCTTGAGCTGCAGCACATTGCCGAGCGACAGGCTGCGGTGCCGGTCGTCGAAGCTGAACTGCAGGCCCCGGAACCTGCCGTTTACAACTGCACCGTGCAGATACCCTATCTGCCGGCCGTCGAGCTCGGCTACTATCACGCGCAGCAGCCCTGCCGGGCCAATGCGCTCGAACATATGCCGGTAGAAGTCCTTCATGGGGGGCTTATCAGCGCCTTCGCCGCTTTGCCCCTTCCAGCTGCGGCTTTCTATGGCGAGCAGCTCGCTGTAGAATGCCGTCACGGTATCTGCAGGCGCCCGGTCAATACAGCGGAGCAGAACTCCTGCGTCTGCCACACGCTGAGCAGCCCTTCGCATATTAACCCTGAATTTGGATGATCGCCGGGAAAGAAATCCTTCCATGCCGCCCTGCAAAGAGGCCACGCAGCGGCTTACAGGATTGAGCAGAAAGGCCCGGTGGGTGGATGCGGTCCGGCCGGCAACGGCGTCAAGAAACGCCCGGTCATTGGGCAGGCCGTAGAGGATAAGATGCCCCTGATGCAGACTGTCGCGGCAGATGCTGCCAAGCATCCGGGGGGACTGCCCGCCAACAAGGGCTGTGGCAAAACCCCACATGGAATCCACTGACGAAAACAGCTGTTTTTCTTCTGCGGGCCGGCCTTGAGCCAGCACGACAAAGCTTTCTTGCTCGTGCCAGATATGCAGCGGCGCCCGTGGGGTGAAAGAAGCATGAAACGGCAGAATCCAGTCGGTGCGGCTGCAATAGGGGTCAATACCGGCGAAGGCCGCCACCGCCCCGTTATAGGTCTGCGCCTGCTGCTGAAATTCGGTACTATCAAGCTGCTGCATATCAGACCAGTCTGCCGTCAGCGCAACAGGTTGTGTCAGGAAACTTTTTTCAGATTTTCAATGTCCTCGAGCCGGCCCACCACGAGCATGGTATCGCTGTCTTTGATGGTGTAGTCTGCCGGCGGCACGACGATAAGATTTTCCGGCACCAGCTCCTTGATGGCAAGCACCTGCACGTTATATTTCTTGCGGATATCCAGCTCACGCAGCGATTTATGCATAAACTCTTCGGGCGGAGCAAGCTGCACGATGCTGTAGTCGGGCCCGAGGCTCAGGGTGTCGATGACATTCGGGTTTGCCAGCTGCTCGGCGATCTTGGCCGCCACATCGCGCTCGGGAAAAATCACTTCGGTGGCGCCGATGATATGGAGAATTTTGCCGTGATCTTCAGTGATTGCCTTCACGATGATGTTTCTGACCTTGAGCTCCTTGAGATACAGCGTGATCAGGATGCTCATGTCGATCTTATCGCCGACGCTGACGATAACCGCATCCATGTCCTGAACGCCGATCTGCTCCAGCACCTCCTTATTGGTGGCGTCGGCAATCACGACTTTTTCAACATAGGGCTTCATGCGCTCGACCTGGATTTCATCCATGTCGATGCCCAGCACCTCCAGCCCCCGCTCGGCAAGATACCGTGCGGTGAAATGGCCGAAGCTCCCCAGTCCGATCACTGCAAAATTTCTCATAATCCACTCTCCCTGGAATTGCGGGCAGGTTTAAAACCTGCCCCTACGCATAAATTTAAATCCCTCAATGCCTCAATCTATTAATCATCCAATGAGTATATTCTCTTCTTCCGGATAGCGGTATGCCTTTTTTTTGCCGGCGCCCGCAAGCTCGATAGCAAGAGTGAGAGGCCCCACGCGGCCGATGTACATGAGCAGAATCAGAATGATGCGGCCCGGGTCCTTGATTGACGGCTGTGATGCCGGTGCTTAAGCCCACGGTGCCGAAGGCCGATGTCGCCTCAAACAGAAACTCGAGAAACTTTCCCTTTGTCTGCGGCATGCGGCGTTTGCCCCACTTCAAACAGCAGCAGAAAAAGGGTGGAGACCAGAATAAGAACGCCTGAAAAGGCTGCAATCGACACGGCCCGCGACATGATATCCGGAGAAATACGGCGGCCCATGAGGTTTATGTCTTCCTGATCGCGAAATTTCGCTGCAATCAGGGCCAGCAGCACGGTAAAGGTGGTTGTCTTGACGCCGCCGCCGGTGGAGGCGGGTGAGGCGCCGACAAACATAAGAAAAATAGTGAACAACAAGTGTTGCATCGGTGAGCTGGCCATAGTCGACCGTATTGAAGCCGCAGGTGCGGGGCGTAACCGACTGAAACAGCGACACGAGTATTTTGGCTTTCCACGACATTGGTTCAGCACATTGAACCATTCAAAAAGCATGAAAACAATGGCGCCGCCGAGTATGAGCCAGAGTGTTGTCCGGAGCACGAGCCGGGAGTGAAAGTTAAATGCCGATTTTTTGCCCTGTATGCGGCTGCGCAGGGTGCGATAGACATCAAATATAACAATAAAGCCCAGGCCCCCCATCACCAGCAATACCGATATCGTGAGGTTCACGATCTGTTGTCATAATACTTCATGAGGTTGTCGGGAAACAGCGAAAAGCCGGCATTGCAGAATGCCGACACGGAATGAAAAATCGCAAGATAGGCCGCATGGCCCAGAGGATAGTCTCTGGCAAAGACGTTAAACAGAAAAACAGCGCCAATGGCCTCGATAAAAAGCGTGACGCCGAAAACCGACAGCAGCAGCGCGCCCATGTCTTTTACCGGGTGCTGGCTCAGGCTCTGCAGAACTATTTCGCGGTTGCGGATGGAGAGGCGGTGAGAAAGTAAATAAATGAAAAATGTTGAAAAAGTCATGATCCCGAGGCCGCCGGCCTGTATAAGGCCGAGCACCACGAGCTGGCCGAACACGGTCAGGCGCGTGCCGATGTCAAAAACCGCAAGGCCGGTGACACAGGTGGCAGAGGTCGTGGTGAAAAGCGCTTCGATAAATCCCACGGGCTTGCCCACAGAGGAAATGGGCAGCATAAGCAGGAATGCGCCGAAAAGTATAATGGCGGCAAAGCTCAGCAGAATGAGCTGCGAGGGTGTGATTTTCCACTTCATAAAATTTTTGAGCCCATAAAAAAAGTCATTCCGAAAACGGAATGACAAAAAAATTATAGTGCAGTCTGTTCAGGAGCGCAACAGATTTTTATTCGGGGATTTTATTCGATATAGCCGAGCTGCTCCAGCTGGCGGCGGATGGCCTGGTGGCTGTCGCCGGCGGCAAAAACATTGTATTTTTTAAAGTTTACAAACACCTGCTCCCCCACCCGCCATATATATTTTGAAAACTCCAGGGCCGTGAGGCTGAAATCCTTCAAGCTGCAGATCAACCTCGGTGACGCTGCCCTTGTAGCGTATGCCGGTGACTACGGCAGGGATGGCATGCGGGCCTTCGGCGACGTGCTGCAGGCCGATATCTTCAGGCCGCACCAGCAGCACGATATCCCCCGACGGCGCATCATAACCTGCGGGCCTGTGAAGCCGGGCCTGCGTGCCGTGCACGAAAATGGCTTCGCCTTCAAGGTGCGCGTCGATGATATTGATATTGCCGATAAAGCTTGCGACGAATTTATTGGAGGGCTCCTCATAGACATCGCGAGCCGCTCCGATCTGCTCCACGCGGCCCTTGTTGATGACGATGATCTTATCGGAAATTTCCATGGCTTCGTTCTGGTCGTGGGTGACGAAAATGCTCGTCACATTGAGCTTGTCATGCATGTTGCGCAGCCACCCAACGAGGCTTTCGCGCACCTTCAGGTCCAGAGCTGCAAACGGCTCATCCAGCAGCAGTATGGCGGGCTCGGCCGCAAGAGCGCGGGCAAGGGCAACGCGCTGGCGCTGGCCGCCCGAAAGCTGCGAGGGGTAGTGCCGGGCATAGCCGCGCATCTTTACAAGATCGATGAGGTGGCCGACCCGGTCGGCAATCTCCTTTTTGCTTTTCTTCTGCACGTTCAGGGCAAAGGCTATATTCTGCTCAGCGGTCATATGCTTAAACAGGGCATAGTGCTGAAAGACAAAGCCCACACGCCGCTGCCGGGCGGACATGGCATTCATGTTGACGCCGTTAAAAACGACCGCGCCCGTATCGGGCGTCTCAAGCCCGGCTATGACCCGCAGCAGCGTGCTCTTGCCGCAGCCGCTGGGCCCGAGCAGGGCCACCAGCTCGCCTGTTTGTACCTCGAAGCTCACACCGTCAACGGCGACAAAGTCGCCGAAACGCTTGCTCACGTTTTGAATGCTGATACCCATATCACACCTTGCGTTTGGAAAAAATATACTGCATGGCAATCAAAATAATAAATGAAACGGCCGCGAGCACCATGGCGGCTGCGCAGGCGCCGGTAAAGTCGAAGTCCATGAACTTGTGATGAATCAGCAGGGTGGCGGTCTGCGTTTTATTGATGATGCCGCCGCTGACCACGATCACCGCGCCGAACTCGCCGATGGCGCGGGCGATGGTCAGGGTGATGCCGTAGATCATGCCCCATTTGATGGAAGGCAGGGTCACCTTCCAGAAGGTCTGCCACCGCGAAGCCCCGAGCACATAGGCAGCCTCCTCCTGGTCGATGCCGTATTCGCGCAGCACCGGCACTACCTCGCGCACCACGAAGGGAAACGTGACAAAAAGCGTTGCGAGCAGCATGCCGGGGAAGGCGTAGATGATTTTTATATTCTGCGCGTCAAACCAGCTGCCGATCCAGCCCCGCGGCCCGAACAGAATGATGAACATAAAGCCCGCGATGACCGGAGACACGGCAAAGGGCAGGTCGATGATGCCCTCTAGAAAAACCTTGCCGCGGAAGCTGTGCCGCACGAGTATAAAAGACAGCATGGTGCCGAAAATTGTGTTGATGACCACCGAGCCCAGAGTCAGCCAGAACGTGAGCATGAAAGCCCGCAGGGCCGTGGGCTGGCGCAGCAGTTCGGCAAGCGAGGACAGGCCGTTTGTCCAGACCTCGCGCACGATGCCCGACAGGGGCAGCAGCACCAGCACGCTGATCCAGCCAAGCACAAGCACCATGAGAATTCTATCACCTCTCTTCATGCCGCCTGTTCCAATACTGGATAAAGTTGAGCAGCAGAAGCACGGCAAATGAACATGCCAGCAGAATAAACGAAACGCCTGTTGCGCCCGGCACATTGGAGCTCTCTATTTCACCATACACATACACCGCCGCAACCTGCGTTTTAAACGGAATATTGCCCGCCACAATGACCACCGAGCCGAACTCTCCCAGGGCCCGGCTGAAGGAAAGGGCTGCGCCGGTTATGATGGACGGAAGAAGCGTCGGCAGAATGACCTTCCTGAAAATCTGCACAGGCGAAGCCCCGAGGGTCATGGCCGCCTCTTCTATCTCCTTCTCCATTTCTTCAAGCACGGGCTGCACGCTGCGCACCACGAAGGGGAAAGTCACGAACAGCAGCGCGATCAGAATGCCGGGGCTGTTGTAGATGATCTCCAGATTAAATGTGTTCTGCATGAATGCGCCGATAAAGCTTCGCGGGCCGTACAGCGCCACCAGCATAATGCCGGTTACGATTGTCGGAATGGCAAAAGGCAGATCGATAATAGCATTTATTTCGCGCTTGAACGGAAAATCGCAGCGCACAAGCACCCAGGCCGTGGCTGTTCCGGTGATGACATTAACAATGGCGATAATGAGGGCCAGGATAAGCGTGATCTTCAGCGAGAAAAGCGCCTGTGGCAGGGTTATTTCCTGCCACAGCAGCGCAACGCCGCCATCAAAGGCTTTACAGCTTATGGCGACAACGGGCAGGACTATGAGCAGAGCTATATAGCTCAGCGTTATGCCCCGCAGAATCAGCCCGGCCGGCGTCGATTTATTTTCCTTCATGTGCCAGTTCTTGAATTATTTTGGTCCACACGCCCTCGGGGCCATAGAGGTCCTTCTGAACCGCCGGCCAGCCGCCGAGATATTTCATGTCAAATAAATACTGCGGCACGGGGTATTTTGCCGCGAATTCTTTGGCCACCTCAGTGTCGATGGAGCGAAACCCGTAGCGTGCAAAGGAGCGCTGCGCCTCTTTCCCGAGAAGAAATTCCAAAAAGGCTTCAGCCACCGCTCTGTTGCCGTGCTTGTCTATGTATTTATCCACAAGCGCCACTGGATTTTCAATAAGAATCGTCGCCGGTGGCACAACAAAAGGGAAATCCTTGCCCTGCTTCTGCCGAAGAAGGGCTTCATTCTCATAGGTGACCAGAGCGTCACCTATGCCGTTTTCAAAGGTGCCGACCGATTCCCTGCCCGACTTGTCCATCACTTTCACGCGGCGCTGAATGGCTCTTCAACAGTTCGCGGGCATAGGCCTTGTCCGGCGCGCCGTTTTTTACTTCAGTCAGTTTAAGCCCTGCGCCGTAGATGGCATTTACATCCCACATGGCCCCTCCCGAGGTTTTGGGGCTGGGGTAGAGCACAGCCACATCGTCGCGCTTCAGATCATCCCAGTCCTTAATATTCTTGGGGTTGCCGGGCCGGTACGCAATGACCACGGTAGAGCGCGTAACGAACCCGCCGGTTTTGCCTGTTTTCCAGTCATGGGTGATCAGGCCGGCGCGTTTGATGACGTCGATATCTTCTTCAAGGGACAGTGCTGCTATATCTGCTTCAAAGCCGGAGGAAATGGCACGGCCCTGGGCGCCGGATGCCTCATAGGACTCTTGTATGGTCACCGTCTGGCCGGTCTTTTCTTTCCAGTATTTCTGAAATGCCGGTATGATTTCTTTCTGATATGCGTCCTTTGGAACCGTATAGGCGCCAATGGTCAGCGTCACGTCCTGAGCCCCCTGCTCTGCAGGCTTCCCGCATGCGCACAGCATGAGGGCAAGCAGAAGAATCAAAGCTTTGCAATTTTTCATAGCCTTCTCCTTGTAGTGATTTTAAATGCTTAATTCCTGAGTTGCTGCATTATTTGCACATATGCAAAAAAACTGCCGGAGATTCTTCTTTGTACAAAAGTATTCTTCAGCAGCTCAAAGGTCTCCTTGGCTTCCCATGACATTCTTTTAACACTTCTATAAGAGTCTTATACCGTTTTTTTTTACAAGTAAAGAAGATTTTTGTCCATCATGTAGTCTGCGTATTACGAAGGGATTAGTTTGTAGATTTCAGTACTGCTTCAAATGACAATATTGACGTTTATTACCACTAATTATGTCAATTTAGCATTAAAACCATGCATATTCTTGCATATTTTTCTAGTTCAGCGACTTTCTGCATTGCCAGCTTATCTTCTTTATGATAGGCTCTATGAACCTGATAGATAAACCTCTGCTACAGATAACCAGTATTCCTCCAGGTTTTTTAAGTGTACAGACATCGCGTAATTACTATATTTTTCCACCTGGCGCTTATTTTTTTGTTATGCGGCGCTTCCCGGGCTGCAGGCGTCGACAGCCGCGGCTCCCTGCCGCAGCAGGCGCCCATTGAGAACCCCTCTGCGCTGTTCAATGATCGCTTTTTTTACCAGCCTGCACCTCCGGCAACTTTTACCGCAGCAACATCCGAAGGGCTGGTGACGGTTCAGACAACGCTGCGGGAGGATCTGCAAAAGCGCCTCATGTCCCTTTTTGCGCGCTCCGGACCCATGATCGCCGCAGCTGTAGCCATTGATGCAAAAACCGGGGCCGTGCTTGCCATGGGCAACAAAACAGCAAAAAACGGGTCGAGCCTGCTGCCGGAGGGTGCTGACAACTACTGCTTGTACGGCGGTTTCCCGGCGGCATCGCTTGCCAAAATCATTACCGCTGCTGTGGCTCTTGAAAAAAAGGGTTTTACTACAGACCATCTTGTGCCGGTGGCCGGACGGTATCACACGCTGTACAGAAGCCAGGTGGGAATTGAACGTTCTCCGTACAAACCCGAGCTGGTTCCTCTTGATAAGGCTTTTGGCCTGAGCATCAATCCGTATTTCGGAAAAATGTGGCTTGATTCTTTTGCTGATCGCGAGTTTCTGGACATGGGGCAGGGCCTGCTGTTCAACATGCCTTTGGAGTTTGATCTGCCCGTGACCAAAAGCCGCCTTGTGCCCCCTGCCGACGATTTCCAGCGGGCTGAAGTGGCAAGCGGCTACAATACCCGCACAACCATTTCGCCCCTGCATGCAGCTCTCATTGCCGCATTGCCGGCAAATGGCGGGAAACTCATGCGGCCCTATATCATAAACCGGGTCACTGACGCAGACGGCAGGCTCCTCTACGCGAACTCAGCCCGGCCGCTCGGCCAGCCCCTGTCTGTGCGCAGCGCTGCGCAGCTCAACGAACTGATGCGGGAAACAGTGCAGAACGGCACCGCCCGCAATTCTTTTACATATGTGAAGAGGATTGCAGCTGCGAAGGGCTGGACGCTGGGAGGCAAAACAGGGTCTATCGATCTTCCCGGCCATACGGGCCGCTGTGACTGGTTTGCCGGGTTCGGTCAGGCAGGCCAAAACAGCGTCGCCGTAGCCTGCATTCTCGTGCATGGGGCGCAGCGCACCATGCGGTCGTCTTTTGTCGGGGCTGAGCTGATTCGTGGCTGCCTTGACCCTGCAGGCGTTGCTGCTCCGCCGCAGGTCCAGGCGAAGAAAAAGCCCGCGCCCCGCAAAACAAAGAGCCTGGCCAAGGCAACTCCAAAAGCTTCAACCAAAAAAAAGACAAAGGTCAAAACCCCTGTGCAGCAGGCAGCAAAGCCGGCGAGCAAAAAAAGACCTGCGTCAACGCCGAATACCGGCGGATAAAAAAAGCCTGCGCATTGCTGCACAGGCTTATGAAACTCCGTTTTTTAAAGCCGCTATCAGGCAACCAGCTCAGCGCTGCGTGCTACGATGCTCACCCCGTCGCTTGAAACCATGAAAAAGCCCGGGCCGACATTCACCTGGTGATCAATCTTTTCCAGATCGCGATACGTGAGTATTCCCGTATCGACCGTGCCCAGAAGAGGGGCATGCTCGGGCATGATGCCGACGGGGCCTGCGCCCGACTTAATGACAACAAATATTATTTCTTCGTTGAGCACTGTCTTTTCAGGCGTAACCAGTTCAAGCCGGTAGCTTCTCTTGTCCTTCATATCAGTCCTTCGCCTGCAGTTTCCTGCCCTTCTCGACTGCTTCGTCGATGGTGCCGACCATATAAAAGGCCTGCTCGGGAAGATCATCATGTTTGCCGGCAATGATTTCCTTGAAGCCGCGAATCGTTTCGTTCAGGGGCACATACTTGCCGGGTGTGCCGGAGAAGGCCTCTGCAACGAAGAACGGCTGCGACAGGAAGCGCTGCATCTTGCGTGCCCGGGAAACGGTCAGCTTGTCATCATCGGAGAGCTCTTCCATGCCAAGGATGGCGATAATATCCTGAAGCTCTTTATACTTCTGCAGAATCTGCTGCACTTCGCGGGCAACCGCGTAATGATCTTCGCCGAGCACGAGCGGATCAAGAATGCGCGAGGTTGAATCAAGGGGATCCACTGCCGGATAGATGCCGAGCTCTGCCAGGGCGCGGGAAAGAACCGTGGTGGCGTCCAGATGGCTGAATGTCGTTGCCGGCGCCGGGTCCGTCAGGTCGTCGGCGGGCACATACACCGCCTGAATCGAGGTGATGGAGCCCTTGTTCGTCGAGGTGATGCGCTCCTGCAGATCGCCCATCTCGTTTGCCAGCGTGGGCTGGTACCCCACGGCGGAGGGCATGCGCCCCAGAAGCGCCGACACTTCGGCTCCCGCCTGCGTAAAACGAAAGATATTGTCGATAAACAGCAGCACGTCCAGACCTTTTTCATCGCGGAAATATTCCGCAGCCGTCAGGGCCGACAGCGCCACGCGCAAACGCGCTCCCGGAGGCTCGTTCATCTGGCCGAAAACCATGGCGGTTTTTTTGATAACGCCCGACTCGTTCATTTCAAGCCACAGGTCATTTCCTTCGCGGGTACGCTCGCCGACACCTGCAAAAACCGATATGCCGCCGTATTCAGTGGCGATATTGCGGATAAGCTCCATGATGAGAACTGTCTTGCCGACGCCTGCTCCGCCGAAAAGTCCGACCTTGCCGCCCTTGGAGTACGGGGCCAGCAAATCGATGACCTTCAGGCCCGTCTCGAAAATTTCAATGGACGTTTTCTGCTCTTCCATGGTGGGCGCGGGGCGATGAATCGGCATAGTCTTATCGGCCGTAAACGGCCCCATTTCATCGATGACCTCACCGAGCAGGTTGAACACGCGACCGAGCGTGCCTTCGCCCACGGGCATCATAATCGTTGAGCCCGTGTCCACTGCGTCCATGCCGCGCACGAGACCATCGGTGGATGACATGGAAACCGTGCGCACCGAGTTGTCGCCAAGATGCTGGGCGATTTCAAGGGTCAGATGAATGCCTGCTGCATCATCGTCGACCTTGATGGCGTTGTAGATCGGGGGAAGATCTTCCGTCGGGAAGCGAATGTCCACGACGGGGCCAATTACCTGTACTATTTTTCCGGTCCTCAAGAATCTATACCTCCATTGGTGTAAATGGTTTGTGTTTAGCCCTTCAGCGCGTTCACGCCGCCGATAATATCGATAAGATCCCGGGTGATGGTTGCCTGGCGCGCCTTATTGTAGGTAAGCGACAGCTCGCCGATAACTTCATCGGCATTGTCATTGGCATTGCGCATGGCTACCATGCGCGCCGCGTATTCGCTGGCAAGCGACTCGACAACGGCCTGATACAGCCGGGTTTCAAGATAGCCCGGGCCCAGCAGATTAGCTACCGACTCGAAATCAGGCTCAACAAGAAAATCCGTGCACATGCGCAGGTATTTCTTGCGCTCGGCCTGCGTCAGCGGCGGTATCGGCAGATACTGCACCAGCGTGGGGTTGAATTTCAGAACATTGACAAACTTGCTGTACAGTAGATACACCCGGTCATAGCGCTCGGCTATAAAGGCCTCCATCAGGTAGGTGCTGATGGAGCGCAGCTCTGTTGACAGCGCTTCGCCCCAGGGCACGGCATAGTATTTTTCCACCTTGTTGCCCGAGCCGGACCAGGGAGTCATGCGCCTTGCGGCCGATGGTGAGCAGCGTCACTTCATTGCCTGCCTGCTCCTCGATAAAATTCTTTGCCGCATTGATCACGTTCACATTGAACGTGCCGCACAGCCCGCGGTCCGATGAGACCACTACCAGCATCACCTTGCTGGCGGGCCGCTCAAGAAACAGGGGGTCGGAGAAATCATACGACGAGGTGCACAGAGCGCTCATCATGGTATACATTTTGTCCACGTAGGGTCGCGAGTGTTCGGCCTGCAGGCGAACCCTGTTGAGCTTGACCGCCGCGACCATCTCCATGGCCTTGGTTATCTGCTGGGTCGACTTGATGCCGCGTATGCGTCTTTGTATTTCGCGTGGTGACTGGGCCATGATTTATTTGAACTCTTTCTTAAATGCATCGCAGGCGGCGCGAAGACCTTCTGCAACATCGCTGGTCAGCTCTTTTTTCGTGCGCAGTGTTTCCATGACGTGTTGCATTGCTTGAGCGCAGATAGAGCAGAAATTCCTTCTCGAAGGCCTTGACGCGGTTCACGGGAACATCATCGATAAGCCCCTGGCCTGCGGCAAAAATGATGGCGATCTGGTTTTCGGTTGCAAACGGTTCGTACTGGCCCTGCTTCAGGATTTCGATCAGGCGCTGGCCGCGGTTGATCTGGGCCTGCGTCGATTTGTCGAGCTCGGAACCGAATTTCGTGAATGCTTCAAGCTCGCGGAACTGCGCAAGGTCAAGGCGCAGTGAGCCGGCGACCTTTTTCATGGCCTTGCTCTGGGCATTACCACCGACGCGGGACACCGAAAGGCCTGCATTGATAGCCGGACCGAACGCCCGCATAAAACAGTTCGCTCTGCAGATAAATCTGGCCGTCGGTAATGGAAATAACATTTGTCGGGATATAGGCGGAAAAGTCGCCGGCCTGCGTCTCAACGATAGGCAGGGCCGTGAGCGATCCGCCGCCGAGCTTATCGGAAAGCTTTGCTGAGCGCTCGAGCAGGCGTGAATGGAGGTTGAAAATATCGCCGGGGAAGGCTTCGCGTCCCGGCGGCCGGCGCAGCAGCAGCGAGACCTGGCGGTAGGCAACCGCGTGCTTCCACAGATCGTCGTAAATGATCAGCGCATGGCGGCCCGTATCGCGGAACTCCTCGCCCATGGCGGTGCCCGAGTAGGGAGCGATGTACTGCAGCGGCGCCGCGTCGCTGGCGCTTGCCGATACGATGATCGTATATTTCATGGCATCGTATTTTTCGAGCGTCTCCACCACGCGAAGCACGGTGGACTGCTTCTGGCCGATGGCGACATATATACAGTAAACCGGATTTCCGGCGTCGAATTCTTTTTTCTGATTGATGATCGTATCGATGCAGATGGCGGTTTTGCCGGTCTGGCGGTCGCCGATGATAAGTTCGCGCTGGCCGCGACCGATCGGAATCATGGAGTCGATGGCCTTGATGCCGGTCTGCAGCGGTTCCTTAACCGGCTGCCGGCCCACGACATTGGGGGCGTTGACTTCAATAGGCCGCAGCTTGTCGGTTGAGATCGGGCCCTTGCCGTCGATGGGCTGACCCAGGGCATTGACCACGCGGCCGAGCATCGCGTCGCCTACCGGCACCGAGATGATCTGGCCGGTGCTGCGAACGATCTGGCCTTCCTTGATCTTTCGGCTTTCACCCAGGAGCACCGCGCCGACTGAATCCTCTTCCAGGTTCAGTGCTATGCCGTTCACGCCGCCTTCAAATTCAAGCAGCTCGGAGGATTTGCATTTCTCAAGGCCGTAAATGCGCGCCACGCAGTCGCCCACGGTCAGCACCGTGCCGACGCTCTCCATTTTCAGCTGTTCCTGATAATCCGTAATTTCCTTGCGGATGACCGATGTGATTTCTTCTGCCCGTAGTTCCAAAGTGTAACTCCTTTTAACGAAGTAGTTATGCTGCCGATTTGATATTGCCGACTTCTTCCTGCAGGTGCTTGGATAGCCGGCCCAGGCGGCCTGCGATGCTGCCGTCCAGAATATAGGTGCCGATCATGATCTGCATGCCGCCCAGCAGCGCCGGGTCGACCTTGACCTCGATGATCACCTTTTTATTGAGCGCCTGCTCAAGCTGCGTTTTCAGCCGCTGCGACCTGATCGGGTGTGGGCTGATAGGCTGCCGTGACTTGCGCGCGCATGATGCCGCGCAGGGCGTCTGCAGCCTCCCTGAATTGGCCGTAAACCGATGAGAATATGTGCTCGCGCTTTTTCTCGATCACATAATCGATAAAACCGGTCACCACCTCAGGGGCACCATCGCCGACTATTTTACGCAGCAGCTTTTTTTTGCGGGCACGGGAGATCGTGGGGTGAAAAAGCAGATTGCGCAAATCCCTGTTTTCCCTGAGTGCCGCGTCAATGGTTCCCAGCGCCTGCTCGACCGCATCGAGCGTACCCTCGGACTTGGCAGCCTCTATCAAGCCCTGCACATATCGCCGTGTCACGCGCAGCTGGGTCACAGGGTTACCCCCCCGATTTTATTGATGGCATCGTCGGTGAGCTTTGCCGCTTCCTTTTCGTCCACTGCCTTGGTCAATGATCTTGCGGGCGATATCAACAGAAAGATTCACCACATCCCGGCGAATTTCGGTTATAACCCGTTTTTTCTCCTGCTCGATTTCTGCAAGGCCTCTGTCGCGAATCTGCGCGGCTTCCTGGCGGGTTTTTTCTATGACTTCCTGACCGGCTTTTTCCGCCCGCTGCGTTGCGCTCTGAACGATAGTTTCAGCCTCCTTGCGAGCCTCCTGAAGCCTTTGCTCATACTGCAATTTCAGGGAGGAAACCTCATCACGTATCTTCTCATTGGCATCGTAAGCGCCCCGGATTTCATCGGTGCGGCTCTGAATCAGATCCATCACGCGGCCGAATAGAAACTTCTTCAGCAGCCAGAACAGAACCATGAAGCCAATGAACTGCGTGAAAAGCACCTTAAAATTTATCTTTAGCGCAGTTAATAAATCTTCCATATGCTTATATAAAATACTTAAGGTTACTGCATTGCAGCCCTGCCCGGGGAACCCGGACCGGCGCAAGTGCATTTCATGACATCAAAAAAAGCGGCGTATCAACCCTTGCCGACGATTCTGAACAACTCTGTTGCCTGCTCAAGGTTGGGAAGTTTTCCAAGCAGCAGAATGCCGATAACCAGCGCGTAAATGGTCAGCGACTCGATAAGCGCTGCACCGATGATCAGGGTTGTGCGCAGGTTGCCTGCAGCCTCAGGCTGACGGGCGGTGCCCTCAAGTGCGGACGAAACTGCACGGCCGATGCCGGCGCCGCCGCCAAGAGCCGCAAGACCGATACCCATACAAATGCCTAAACCGATAAGACCGAAATAAATCATGCTGTAACCTCCTTAAAACGTTGTGGTTTGTTTATTTATTTCTCGTTGAGCCTGTAGCCGGACTACTATTGACTATTAATGATGATCATCCCCCTGCGCGCCAATGGCTTCGCTGAGATAGATCGTTGACAGCAAAGTAAAAATGGTTGCCTGAATCGTGCTGAACAGCAGCGCCATAAGCACCATAATCAGATGCACCGGCACCGGTATAAAGCCGAACAGAAACGGCGTCATGATGACCAGCAGGGCAATGGTCAGATCCTCACCGGTAAGATTGCCGAAAAGACGGACAGAGAGGGATATGGGTCGCACGAGCTCCCCGATGAGATGAATCGGCAGCATGAGCGGCGCCATGAACAGGGGCTCAGCAAAATGCTTGAAATACTTTAGACCCCGGATTCGAACGGCTTCGAAATTATAGAAAACAAAAACCGGCAGGGCCATGCTGAGCGTTACATTTATTCTATTGGTAGGAGAATGAAGAAGGGGAATAAGCCCCATGAGATTCATGAGAAGAATATAGAGAAACAGGGTACCGAGAAATCCGAAATAGCGCCGCGTATACGGCCCGAGCATTTCCCCGAGAAAATTATACAGCCCCTCGACTACAATCTCGGCAAATGCCTGGGAGCCGCGGGGGATTTTCTCCAGGCGCCGGGTTGCCCACAGCGAAAAACTGACCAGCACAAAGCCGACCAGAATGCACATGATAGTCGGAATCCAGTCTTCAAGGGATACGCCGAAAACAGGGTCATGGTAGTGCTCAAGAAATTCTTTGGGGTGAGCGCCGCCTAAAAGATGGAAAAAGGAGGGAAGTTCAAGCTCTTGATGCTCGGTGGCGGGAGCCGGGTTCTTGCTCATCTGATAGGAAAGAACAAATGAGGCAATCACCACAATCCATGCCAGGCCGGAAGTGATTTTCGATCGAAGAGAACCCTTCATTGAAACATCCTTGAAAAGACTTTATTAACCGTCAATGCTTTTTAAAAAGTTTATTCAGTGCTGCCACCAGTATTGCGATCTGCGTAATAGCTATGCCGACTATCAGCGAGGAAGGCCTGATTCCACCCGGCATATATTTGAAAGCAAGCCACAGACCCACACCAAGAACAGGAAACTTCAGAACAAAAACATGGAGCGCGATGACCGCCATGAGGGGATTTGTCTGCTCCTTGCGCTTGTCCTTCACGATGACATTTACGCACCACCAGGCAACAAGGAAAAAGCTGATACTCCGGCAAGAGACCCGACGATAAGACCGTTGGTGACAGCCCTGTCCCCTTCAAAAGCAGATACAAGAATCAGGGCCAGAGCGATGAGGATAGATAAAAAAAAACTCTTCTTGGGGTATCTAATACCATTTTTATCTTTCCGTAGAGGCTTTTCAATTATGACTCACATCACCTTTTTTCCCGGCTTGTTTATCGCTTACAGCCTTGGTTTCCTGAACAAACTTGAAAAAAGCGCCTAGCCATAAACAGCAAAACCAGCACCACCATGAACCAGGGAGCGGTACCGAGCTTACCGTCGATGTAATTACCCAGATAATACCCCATCAGGATACAGGCGCCCATCGTGAGGCCGAAACTCCCGATGTGGGAAACCGACTTGATGACATTAGAAAGATCTTTTTTTGTATCAGGTTTCATACCTAATTTCTTAGTATGCTAAAGAAAAACCCCTGTAAAGTCAAGAAAATTTACAGTGTCAAATTGTCACTTTCCTAAAACAAATTTTTAAATAAAAATATTTTTAAGAAAAATTTTTATGCAAAAAATTAGAAACTGATTCTGGACTTTCGGCGATTGCGCAGGCCCTGCAGCCACATGCCGATAATAAAACCGCACAAAACTGCAGCAGCGCCGAAAATAAACCACATAAGCCGCGTATTCTGCGCAAGAGTTTCATTCTCTTTTGTCAGCTGTGCTGTGATCTCTTTCTGTACCGCAACCTCCTGCTGCGCCTTTTCGATCTCTGCACGCGCTTTTATATAATCGGCGCAGCCGGCTTTCAGTGCTTCAAAGGCAGCCTCATCTTCTTTCATCTTCAGTGCCTGCTGATTGCGCAGAGTTTCTAAACCTGCCTTTTCCTCTCGAAGCCGGGTCAGCTCTTCCTGTGCGCTTTTATTCTTTTCCTTCAGCTTTTCACTATCCGCTGGCGGGGCTGCTGTCAGATAGCGCGTATGCAGCCATCCCTCCGTGCCGTTTGCAAGCCTGATTTGTGCATATTCGTCTTCCGTTGAGAGCACCTCAACCGTATCGCCGGTGCGGACCATGCCCAGCACTTTCGAGCCTGCGGCAAGCCCCTTGCCTGAGCGCACAGACGCCTCTATCCTGTCGGTAATATACATCGTTTCGGCACCGACAAATGCCGGAAGCATAAAAAGTACCGCTGCTGTCAACAATCCTTTTATCATAGTGCCTCCTGATATCATTCAAAACAAATCAGAATATACAGAAATTTAGAGGCTAGCACAATTTAATAAATTTTAAAAACTTTTAGCCCCAAAAAAATAAGTTTAACAGCATTCCAGGGCCTGCGCTACAGAATACGCAAGCACCGGAAGTGCGGACTTTCACCCTCTCCCTCACATAAAAATGCCGCCCTGTTTGCCGTTAAGTAATTTACCAATAATTTTTTTTATGCTACATATTCCTACACGTACACCACACCGGCAAATCTCAAGCTTAAGAGCCCTGCATCATGCCTATCAAAATACTTTCACCACTGAGCACCGTTGAGGAAACCGAGCCCCTTATCAAGGCCGGGGCCGGTGAATTCTACTGCGGCGTGCTGCCCGAAGACTGGCGTGAAAACTACTCCGTGGCCGCATCGCTGAATCGCCGCCAGGAGGATACGCCAGTCTACAACACATCGCCCCATTTTAAAAGCTTTCAGGAGCTGGAGCAAAGCGTTGCCATTGCCCACCGGCATAATGTGCCCGTGGCTATTACGCTCAATGAGCATTATTACAGCCAGGGCCAGTACCCCTATCTCATCAAGTATATCGAGCGGGCTCTCGCGGCAGGGGTTGATACCTTTATTGTAGGAGATATCGGCATAATCCTGACTATTCTTGACATGAATCCGCGGGTAAAAATTCACATAAGCACGGCAGGCACGGCGTTCAATTCATCCTCCGTACATTTTTACCGCGACCTTGGCGCCTCACGCGTTATTCTGCCCCGCCATCTCTCCCTGGAGGAAATCGGCGAGGTGGCCGCGCACACCAGCGGCATCGAGCTTGAAACTTTCATCCTCAATTCGCGCTGCGCCAATGTGGACGGTTTCTGCACGTTTCAGCACGGCCTTGCAGATTTTGTCCCCGAAGGTCAGGACAAGCGCGACTATGAAAACGCCTGCATGATGCTGTATAAGATCACCGCCGCCGTCAAGGGCCTGCCGGATGCAGAGGCGGAACAGGTTCTGCGGGAGAAGGTTTCAATGGAACGGCAGCATTTCTGGTCTGCCTGCCATATCGACGACCGGCCCTGCGGCGCCTGCTCGCTCTATGAGTTCGAGCAGATGGGCCTTGTCGGGGTAAAGATTGTGGGCCGGGGCAATATAACCGAGCGAAAAGTCAAAGATGTGCAGTTCCTGCAGCAGGCGCTGGACTATCTGTATAATCAAAAGCCCTCGAAAAAGCAGTTCCGCTCGCTTGTGCAGAATCTCTACAAAAAGCTGTATAACAGCCCCTGTCTGATTTTTAAATGCTATTACCCTTCCGTGCTGTTGGACGAAACAGCGCGGGAGCCTTAAACGATCTGCATGTAAAAGAGGGAGGTTCGCCATGATTGAAACACTGCTGAATAAAATCCACTGGCTGGGTCATGATGGCTTTCGGATCGAGGCGTCAAAGGTGATCTGCCTTGACCCGTATCAGATAAAATCCACAGTACCGGCCGACATTATACTGGTGAGCCACGACCATTTTGATCACTGCTCGCCCGATGACATACAAAAGATTCTAAAAAAAGATACTGTCATTATCACCGACAAGGCTTCTGCGGGCAAGCTTACGGGTGATGTTCGCGTTGTACAGCCCGGCGACAGGCTGACCGTTCAGGGCGTCGAAATTGAAATTGTTCCCGCATACAACACCAACAAGCAGTTTCACCCCAAATCAGACGGCAAGCTGGGCTTCATCATCACACTTGACGGCGCGCGCGTGTATCATGCGGGCGATACGGACTTTATACCCGAGATGAAAAAAATCAAGGCTGACATAGCCCTGCTGCCGGTCTCGGGAACCTACGTGATGACGGCCGATGAGGCTGTGGAGGCCGCCCTTGCCATAAACCCGAAGTTTGCCATCCCCATGCACTACGGCGCCATTGTGGGGAGCGAGTCGGACGCCAAACAATTTGCCGACAAGCTGAAAGGCAAAATTGAAGTAAAAATTCTTCCGCAGGAGTGAGCGCCCCTCTGGGCTGAAATGGCGTCCGGCACAATACGGCGTCTAATAGGGCGAAACAGAGATCCTTCGCAGAGCTCAGGATGACCGCTAATACCATATGTCATTCTGAACGAAGCGCAAGCGCAGTAAAGAATCTCTGTTTAAATGGACACCGAAGCTGACAGGAAGCAATGGAACCACGCTATCTAAAACTTTTTCACGAAGGTACGCTGCAGCAGCGCATCCATGACGCTCTTGCGCTGCTTGAGTGCTGCGAACTCTGCCCACGGCGATGCAGGGTAAACCGCCTTGAGAATGAAAAGGGCGTCTGCCGAACGGGCCGTCATGCCATGGTGTCAAGCTCCGGCCCGCACTTCGGCGAAGAGGCCGTGCTTTCCGGCCGGTTCGGCTCGGGCGCCATCTTCTTCACCGGGTGCAATCTGCAGTGCGTCTTCTGCCAGAACTATGACATCAGCCATGAAGGCCAGGGCGAAGAATTCACTGCGGAGCAGCTTGCGGACATCATGATCGGCCTTCAGAACAAAGGCGTGCACAATATAAATTTTGTCAGCCCCTCCCATGTGGTTCCGCAGATCCTCGAAGCACTACCGCTTGCCATAGAAAAGGGCTTACACATTCCCCTGGTCTACAACACCGGCGGCTATGATCTTGTGGAGACGCTCAGGCTTCTTGAAGGCATCATCGACATCTACATGCCCGACTATAAATTCTCACAGGACATACCGGCTCTCTTCTACTGCAAGGCGCCTGATTATCCCGGGGTGGTCCAGTCCGCGCTGCGCGAAATGCACCGGCAGGTGGGCGATCTTGAAATGAACGACAGCAACCGTGCCGTGCGCGGGCTGCTCGTGCGGCACCTGGTCATGCCCGGCGGTCTGGCGGGCACGCAAAAAGCCATGAAATTCCTCGCGGATGAAATCTCTCATTTTACCTATGTCAATATTATGGATCAGTACCACCCTTGCGGCGAGGCTGAGAAATTTCCCGAGCTCAACCGCAGCATAACCCCCGCAGAATATGAAGAGGCGCTTGAGGCTGCCCGCAACGCAGGCCTGACCCGGCTCGACAACCGCCAGCGGCCGATACTTCTGCACTGGCGTTAGCAAGCGGCCTCAATGCGATACTTTTCCTTCAACACCTATCTCAAGCAGCTCTTTGGCGAGCGCGTACAAAAGGTAACGCTCGACGCAGGCCTTACCTGCCCTAACCGCGACGGCACCCGGGGCACGGACGGCTGCATCTACTGCGATGCGAAAGGTTCGGGAACCGGCGCACATGCCGCCATGCCCGACCTTGCCGAACAGGCCCGCGCTGGCATGGAAAAGCTTGGGCGGCGCTACAAGGCACGCAAGTTCATCGTTTACTTCCAGTCTTTCTGCAATACCTATGCGCCGATTGATAAACTGAAAACAATGTACGATCAGGCTCTCTGTATTCCCGGCGTGGTTGGTTTATCTGTTGCCACGCGGCCTGATTGCCTCAGCCCGGCTGTGCTTGAACTGCTTGCGGGCTATGCGGAACGCCTTACTGTCTGGCTTGAACTGGGGCTCCAAAGTATGCATGATGCAACGCTTGAGCGCATCAACCGGGGCCATACGTATAAAGAGTTTCTCGACGGGTATCTGATGGCGCGGGACTATCCGCTCAATATCTGCCTGCATATGATTATCGGTCTGCCAGGCGAGGGCCGGCAGGAGGTGCAAGCCACGGCCCGCGAAATCGCCCGACTTAAACCCGAAGGGTTAAAAATTCACTCGCTCTTTATACCCCGCGGCACAGCGCTGGAAAAACTGTACCACGATGGCGGCTATGAGCCGCTTTCGCAGGAGGAGTTTGTAGAGCAGGCCTGCGACGTCCTTGAAATCATCCCGCCAGGCACAGTCATTCAGCGCCTCACCGGCGACCCAGACCGCCGCGAGCTTGTTGCTCCGCAGTGGTCTCTGCAGAAAAATGAAACAATTAAAATGATAGAAACGGAGCTAAAAACGCGCGGCAGCAGGCAGGGGAAGCTCTGGCTTCTCAAGCATGCGAAATGTAAGCACTGTTGATTTGTCATTCCGGGCGCAGGAAGGAATCTTATAGTTACAAAAATCACGACACCCTTCACTGCGTTCAGGGGTACAAGTTAAAACTTTCCGGACAGGCTCTTAGCGTATTTGGCTTTATTTTTTGCACATTCTCCGGAGCAAGAAAGCTGCAGTATCCGGCTTAAGAAAACTTATACATGCCGTACAGGAAGGCCACAAACGAGATGAACCAGCCGATCTCGCTTGCGGCAATAAGGTTGTGGTAAAGATTGAGCCGCTGCTTGCGGCGCATGAAAAGGGCGGTAAAAAAAAGTATCCAGACGCACAGCCCTGAGGCAATGGCAAAGATGAGCATAGCGTTGAAGGTTTTTATATCCGCACCTATGCTTTTCACGCCGAACATGGGCAAAAAGCTCAGAAGCATATCAAGGGAAATACCTGCCAGCATGATCCGCACGGCAGCCTTGCTCCCGTTGTCGCGAAACGATTTTGCCGCTCCTGCCAGAAAAACGCAGTAGGCAACTATCGACAATATTCCCATCGGCGTCATAGACATTCCTTTTTGAAAATCTGTTGTTTGCACTAGTAGGGGCGCACCTGTGTGTGCGCCCTTGTGATGGGCAGACACGCAGGTCTGCCCCTACGGATTCATGCTCCATGGTGAAATAAAAAATTTTTCTTTTGAGTATCCCGTATGCAGAAAAAAGTCAAGCCGGGCATCAGCCCATAAAAAAAGCCGCCCGAAGGCGGCTTTTTTTGTACTCCTCTTTCCCCTGTTAGAAACGATACTGGTGCTTGTTCACATATTCGGTCACATCAACTTCCTTCGGCTCTTCGCCAAGCATGGTAATCGTGACCAGATCGTGTCGCAGGTGCCGTCGCCGTAGTCGATGATGGCATCAAACTCTTCAACAGTATTCACGAGATGCACGGTGCCTGATGTGGGCATGGGGCAGGAAAGCTGCTGCGTGACATTGTCGAAATCCATGGCATAGGTGTTGCCGTCTTCATCGGTATAGGTTGCGCTGCCGTTGATGACCAGCGCCGGCTCGATGCTGTCATTGTCGCAATGCAGATAGAAACACAGGGCATCGCTCAGATCTATTTCGGCCGTAAGATTATCATACACAATGCTGCGCGTGCGGCCATCGGCATGGGTGGTGGTCATGTCGCCGTCGATAAAAGCATAAGGCCCGTCTTGCCCGACATACAGCAACTGATGAATGGAGCCGTTGGTTACCAGGCCTTCCATGGTCAGATTATCAACCGTCAGTTCAGTTTCAAGATAAAGCTTAAGCTCTTCATCAAGCTTTACAACCCACTGCCCGTTCACCGTGCCTGACATGGCAATGCCATTCACAATGCACTCTGGGGCATATGCGATCGTAATATTTTGTGTAAAAACAGCGGGGAGAGTACTTGCTTGCCATTGCAAGGTGATTAACGGGCAACCGGTCAGGGCAGCCATCGTCTGCACACCACCGTCTTGTTCTGCCGATGAATCGGATTGTGCGCCAAACAGGGCACCCATCGGATTTGTCATCATCATTGAGTTCACCACCGCTCCGGTGGCAACCGAAAGCTTATGTTTTTTTTCAAGGGCTTTTTTGCATCCGCCCAGAGCAAGGCCGGCAAAGCACAGCGCAACAATCATCAGACAACTGCATAGTTTTTCATAACGTTTCATAGTACCTCCCCTTTAAAATAATGGTTTTATGGTGTAGTAATTGTAATTAAAATTCTTCTTTAATCGGCTTTAACTTCAAATACTACCTTTTTATGGCTTGTAAAATACTGGTGGTGCTGCGGTTCCCCTTTTTTGAGCAGGAGCAAATATACTATATAAAACACCAACACCTCTTCAAAGAAAAGGTTGCAAAAATTTTCTTGCCGCAATTATGAATCAAGGAAAAATTTAACTTAATAATAAGAGACTGCCTTTAAAACAGTAGAAATGTAAGGGGTAACTGCGGGGAATCACGCCGGAGAAATCAGTTCGTTAACAAGCTCCACAAGCTTTTTTATGTCAAGGGGCTTTCCCATGACATGCTGAGCGCCAAAAAGCTTGGCCATTTTAAGACAATCTTCGGAGTGCAGAACGCCGCCGCCGGAAATGGCTATGACCTTTACGTCGGGCTTATGCTTCTTGAGTTCAATGATCAGCTCAAGCCCGTCTTTTTCAGGCATCAGAATATCGGTTATAATAAGATCGAAGGTCTCATCGCAGGCAGCCTGCAGGCCAGTCTTACCGTTTGTAGCTGTAAAGGCCGTGTGCCCGGACTGCTCAAAAGCTATCTTCAACAGGGATACGCAATACGGATCGTCATCAATAACAAGAATTTTCGCCATGCATCTACTCAAGGGAACAAAATAAAAGCCAGCAGCAATTAATTAACGGAAAAGATGATAGAATAAAAAATCTTTTTTTTCAAATTAAATTGTCTGTAATCCAGGTTTTTTCCGGCGGTTCAGCCGGCGCTTTGCTCCCTCAAAAAGCGAGTAGCAGACCGGCACAATCAGCAGGGTTATCAAAAGCGACAAAGCCTGGCCACCGATAATAACCTTGGCCATAGATGCGCGGGAAGCAGCGCCGGGTCCCGAGCCAAGGGCAATGGGTATCATGCCGGCTATCAGGGTGATGGTGGTCATGAGAATGGGGCGCAGGCGGGTGCGGTTAGCCTCAAGAATTGCCTGCGTGAGCTGCCTGCCCTGCGCGACCAGCGTATTGGTATAGTCTATCTGCAGAATGCCGTTTTTCTTGACAATGCCGAAGAGCATGAAAATGCCCAGCAGGCTGTAGATATTGAGCGTATCCCCGAGCAGCAGCAGAGAGAAAAACGCAAAGGGAAGGGTAAGCGGAAGGGCCAGCAGAATTGTTATCGGGTGCAGAAAGCTTTCGAACTGAGCGGCAAGCACGATGTACATATAAACAAAAGCAAGCACAAAGGCCAGCAGCATATTCGTCATGCCATCGCCCATCTGTTTGGCCCTGCCCGTAAAATCGCCCTGGTAGCTCACGGGCAGTTGCATCTCCTGCACAACCGCCTCGATTTTTTCGGTCGCCTTGCCAAGATCAAGCTTGTCAAGATTTGCAAAAATCGTGACCTGGCGCTGCCGGTTGAACCGGTCGATCTCTGCCGGGCTCTTGCCTTCGGTAAGCTCGGCAACCTGATTAAGCGTGATCATTCCGGATGTATTGGCCCCGACCGGCAGGCGCGCGATAATATCGGCATCGTTGCGGTCGCGCACATCAAGCCGCAGCCACACATCATACTGCTCAACGCCCTCGCGAAATTTCGTGACGCTGTCGCCGCCCACCATGGTGCGAAGGGCCAGGGCGACATCGGAGGCCGAAACGCCGAGGTCTGCGGCCCTGGGCCGGTCCAGCGTAATGCGCACCTCGGGCTTGCGGGCCACAAGCGAGGTATCCACATCCACAAAGCCCGGCATTTTGCGCAGCCTGCGGGCTACTTCATCGGAATATTCCATAAGCCTGCCCAGATCAGGGCCGGTCAGGTTATAGGAAATGGCGTAATTCTGGCGCGCGCTTGATGACACGACCCCTTCGATATCATAAACGCCGGAGCGCAGCTCCGGGTATTTTGAGAGAATCGCGCGCACGTCCTGCATGATTTTTTTCTGAGGGTAGTTTCGCTTGGCAATATCGACGGTGCCGACATAAATCGTGCCCTGCGTAATATCCTCGGCGCCCACCTCGGTGCTCCCGATCTGCGACAGGGTGGTCGTGATGCCTTCAACCTGCTGAATCTCGGCCTCAATTTTTTTAAATACCGCATCGGCGCTCGAAAGGCTTGAACCCGCCGGCACGATAAGGCTTACCTGAAACTCGCTGCGGTCATCCGGGGGTAGAAAGTCTTTGCCCAGCAGCGCCACAAGCGGTACGACCATCAGCACGCAGCCTGCGGCAACAAGAACCGTCAGGCCCCGGTTCCGAAGCGACCACTGCAGCGCGAACTCATAGCCGTCCTGCAGCAGCTTCCAGATGCGGGTCTCTTTCGACGATGCGCCCGCCTGCTTGCTGGTAAGGAATTTTGCCGACAGCATGGGCGTGAGGGTGAATGAGATAATAAGAGATATAAAAATGGCAAAGGCCACGGTAAGGCCGAATTCATAAAAGAAGCGGCCGGCCATACCGCTCATGAATGCTACCGGCAGAAAGATGACCACAAGCGAGGTTGTGGTGGCCATGACCGCAAGACCGATCTCCTTCAGGCCGTCGATAGCGGCCTGAAGGGGCGGTTTGCCCAGCTCCTCCATGTGGCGGAAGATATTTTCAAGCACCACGATGGCATCATCGATAACAATGCCGACAGCAAGCGTCAGGCCCAGCAGCGACATGTTGTTAAGCGTAAAGTCCATTGCGCTCATGAAGGTAAAGGTCGCGATCAGGGATGTGGGAATGGCAACCGCAGCTATGAGTGTTGAGCGCAGGCTGCGCATGAACAGCAGCACGGACAGGGCCGTAAGAATGCCGCCCAGAATAAGGTGCAGCCGCAGCTCGTCGATGGAGCTTTCGATGAAGCGGGACTGGTCGGCAATGACCGACACCTTGATGCCGGGCGGCAGCGTCGAAGCGATGTCCTTCAGGCGCTTTTTAACCGCGTGAATGACCTCGACGGTATTGGTGCCCGACTGCTTCTGCACCACAAGCGATACTGCCGGCGTGCCCGCGCTCCCCGCTTCTTTTTTCCAGAGGCGGGCAAGCGTGCGGGGCTCTTCAACCGAATCCTCCACGCGGCCGATATCGCCCACCGTGATCTGACGGCCGTTCACCGTGGCGACCACTATCTTTTTAAAATCCTCCACCCGCTCAATGCGCGCAAGCGTGCGCAGCACCTGCTCGGAGTCGCCGCGGTCGATACGGCCCGAGGGAATTTCAACATTCTGCGTCGCCAGCGCCACTTTCACTTTTGCGATAGGAATGCCGAACGACTGCAGCCGGTCAAGATCAAGAAACACATTGATGGCGCGGATCCAGTTGCCCATGGGAATAACCGCACCAACACCGCGTATGTTCTCTATGGCCTCCTTCACCTGCAGGCGCGCGATTTCCGATATCTCCTTCATGTCCCGGGGGCCGGTCACGGCAAGGGTCAGGATCGGGATGGCGTCAAAATCCATCTTCGTGATGACCGGGGCTTCCGTGTCTTCAGGCAGGCGGCGCAACACGGTTGCCACCTTGTCGCGCACATCCTGGGCGGCTTCGGCAATTTTCCTCTCGAGGTGGAACTTGATAATGATGCGCGACATGCCCTCCGTGTTGACGGCCCTCAGCTCATCCACGCCCTCAATCGTATTGACCACTTCTTCGATGGGCTTGGTGACCTGCGACTCCACCTCCTCGGGGGATGCGCCGCGCAGAATTGTCGTAACAGTTACGATGGGGATTTCAATATCGGGCATGGTATCCACGCCCAGGGTGCGGTAGGAAAACATCCCGAGCACCACCAGCAGCAGCGACAGCATGGTGGCAAGAACCGGTCTGCGGATAAAAACGGTTAGATTATCCATATGTATATTGTAAAATTATAAGGTTTAGGTATTCAGAAACAGGGCATTAACTTTTATGAACGCATTCTTCGAAAATGCTTATGAGTTTCTCAATCTCTCAATTCCCCAATCCTGCATTTTTTTTATTTTCGCGAATTGTAATTGCTTTGCCGTCAGTAAGCAGCTCGACACCCGTGGTAACGACCTTCTCTCCCTCAGACACACCTTTAGCCACCAGCACGCGGTCATGCATCTTGCCGGCCGTTTCAATGACGCGCTCAACGGCCTTGCCGTCTTTTGCAACAAACACCCGCGGCGTGCCGGCAAAAGCCGTAACCGCTGTTTCGGGAACGGTCAGCATGGTGTCAACTTTCTGAGTCAGGATAGACACCCGGGCAAAGGAGCCGGGCTTGATTTTGCCTTCGCTGTTGTCGATTTCCGCCTCAACGGGAAATGAGCGCGAATCGCTTGCCACGCTGGGCCCGACGCGCTCTATGGTGCCGGGGAAGGAATAGTCCCGTCCGGCATCGGTATAGGCAAGAACATGATCCTCCTTGTGCACGTCGCCGGCATAGCGCTCCGGCACATCGCCCTTGAATTTTATCGGATTGAGCCGCACAAGATAAAACGCCGCTGAGCCCGCACGAACGTACTCCCCGGGATTGACGAGGCGCTTTCCCACGGCGCCGTCAAAGGGCGCCCGCAGCACCGTATCCTCGAGCTTCTTGCGGGCAAGGTCAGCAGCAGCGCGTGCTACATTGAGCTTGCGCAGGTTCTCATCCATTTGCTCCTTTGCCATCACATTGTCGGCATGAAGCTTTTGCGCCCGCTTGAAATCAGCTTCGGTCTTCATAAGATCCGCCTCGGCCTGCGTCTTTTTCCATTCATATTCAACGGGTGTTATACGGCACAGCACATCGCCCTTTTTGACCTGGTCGCCAAGGTCAACCCGCATCTCGGTAAGCCTGCCATCAACCTCGATTGAGACCGTGGCCTCCTCCCAGGCGGCAAGAGTGCCGGTAATATCGATTCGGCGCTCCACTGCCTCGGACGTGACCGGAGCAACCTCAACGTTCTGGGCAGCCTCACCGGTTTCCGTATCCTTTTTTTTCCCGCAACCCGGCAGGGCCGATACAGCCAGGAGCACAAGAGCTAAAAATATACATGCGTTTTTTTTCATCATCTTTGCTGCTTTTAATATTATATGGTTAATAATTTATAAAGAAGCCAGGCCTGCTCCTTTAAAAAAAGTAAAATCAAATCCTTAAAAATTTCTAGGAGGAAAAATCTCGAGCTGCCATTATTCTTCAGTTTTTTTAATTATACCATTAAAAACTTCAGAGTCAAATAGATAGCGTGCAACTTAATTGCTTTTTTAGTTATTTCTTTTTTTGAAAAATGAAAAAAGGAGGGGGCTTACTTGCGGCTCAAGACTGGTGGTAAGCTGATGCGTCTATACTCTTTCACTGTTGTCTTGAATGCGCCTTACCGGCTAAAAAGGAGTGAGGGATATTTCCACGTTCATAGTTACCGGATAGTCCGTTCCGATCAGCGGAAAGGGTGATGGAATTGTAGCCAGAAAAACAATCCCAAACGCAAAATCAGGCACCGGAACAACTGTTACGATGGGATGGGATAGGCTTGGGTATTGACTATCGGCGTCAGGCCGAGAAAGCCTGCTATGCCATAGAGCAAGATCTGCCGGAGATGCCGGCTCAACGGTCAGCTGAACAGAGCCGGCCCCTAAGGTAAGAAAAATGAAGGCGTGAAACTCGCTCGGGTCATTTAAAACGGTGTTGACAAACGGAATTGAAAAAGTCTTCGGGGTCTCGGACGTGAGCGTGAAAAAGCTAAAGTGATTATTTGAGAATCCTGTTGTTGTTGTCGTTGTCGTTTGAATCCCCCCGTTGAGCAGTGCGGCGGCGCTGTCGACCACGTCGCCGTTCGGAGCTATTGTCTTATAAACAAAAGCTCCATAGGCATGCGCACCGGTCATATCGGCGTCGGTAAAATCAGTATATACCATCACCGCATCATCAAAGTTGACCTCCCTCAGGTTCGCGCCGGCAAAGCTTGCATGGCTCAACCCTGTGCCCTTCAGGTCAGACTTCGGCATAACCACAGCATCAAAATTTGCATAATGCAGCGCTGCGCCGGGTGCGGAGGCAAAAAATGCTGAGCTTTCCGGGCTGAAAAACGGCGTATAACAATTCCCTGCCAGGTCCCATGCGCCCAAACAGGGTAAGCCCGGGTTGCAATCCCTGTTGATCTCAATCGCCACGTCACCCGAGGCAGACGGCGCCTTTGAGAACCTGTTCGGCCTTTTCAGTTCGGCGATAATAGATTCATTGTCATACCTTAACGACGAAATGGTAGCGCAGGCGGGCGTTGAGTCGCCCCAGACAATAGCAGGTTTTTCGCTGTTGCTAACTACAGTAATCGAGAAAGCAACTGAGGCTCTGACTGCCGGCAGCATCATCGTCCGTGGTTCTCCAGTACATATAGGGATCGGGCGTTGATAATGTTAAAATATAGGTATTATTGTCACTGCTGGCTATTTTTCTAATGCTTGCGTCCGTTCCGGCCAGCGTATAAATGGCATTGCCCGGCCCGCATGTGCATGTGGCCAGAACTGTTTCGGTCGCGCCGGACAGCAGCATCAGGGTTATACACGCAGCACCTATATTTTTAAGTTTTCTATACCATTCCACTTGTATTCCTGCTCCTTTATTTATCTATATTTTTTATACTAGCGTTATTTTCACTATACCGCAAGAACCTTCTAGCCGCTTTGCGTTCCTTCGTGCCCCTGCGGTGTTCAAGCTGGAACTCAGAACACTCCTTTTTACTACAACAGTGGCAATTGTTCCTGGTTTCAATCTTTTTTATGGGTAAAAAACAATTTCAGCCTCACTGTTTTACGAACGCCGCTTCTTTGTCATACTCTTTTTTATCGGGCGGATCCGGTTCAGCTTGATTCAAATCTGGAAGCAGGCGCTTATTTTTTTTCAAAAACTTTTATAGCCTGCTCGAATTTGGCCTTGTTTTCAGGGCTCATTTTCATCAGCGTGCGGTGGGCTGCCAGGATATGATTTGTCATCTCTTTTTCGTCTGCTGCAATGGGTTTTATTTCTTGAAAATCACCACCCACGGTTCCGTTGCCGTGTAAAATAGTAAACACGCTATCAAAGTCCATGCCTTTGAGAATTTTAAGAATATCATTATCATTATCTGCAACCAGCAGGATGGGTTTTGCCTGCAGCATGCGTTTGCTGTGAAGGGCTATCTGCGCCAGAAACCCCATGCCGGTGCTGTCGATCCCGGTTGTTTCGGTCATGTCAACGACCACGGGCCTCATTCCCTTTTCAGCAAGCATTGCCCTCATACATGCTTCAACAGCGGGGCAAAGGCTGAAATGAAAATTCCCGAGGAGCTTAAAGATATAGACATTATTATAGTCTGCAAAAAAAACCTGGTCCGGCATATCAGGCCTTTCGCTGAAGCATACAGACGGTGATATCATCCGGCGGCTGTTCAGCCCGGTCCAGATGCAGGATACTGGAAAGCAGGGCAATTGATATATCCGGCCGGGAGCATAGCTCAAGAAGAGCCTGTTCCTTATCTTCAAGATTTTTTCCAACAACCCTCTCCAGCAGGCCGTCGGAAAACATGAATAAAGAAAACTGCCGGGGAATTTCCAGCTGCTCCGCAGTATACTCAGCATCCTCAAAAAGGCCTACGGGGAAACCGTGACCGGGGATAAAGCCGGCCTGGTTGTCAACAACAAGAACAGGCCGGGGGTAGTGGCCGCCGACACAATAGTGCAAAAGGCCTTCCTGCCTGTCTATGACGCAGTAAAACATGGTCAGATATTTACCCAGGCCGGTCTGCAGGAATTCCGTGTTCAGGTACTCAAGCAGCTTATCGGGCCGGATTATGAGGCTGTCGGCCTGTGTGTGATAGCGCCTGAGCAGCTGGCTTATGAGGCTTTTAAGCAGCACGGTGACAAAGGCTGATGAAGCTCCATGCCCTGATACATCGGCAATGTAAAAGCCGAGATACCGCTGGTCAATGGAAAAACAATCAAGAAAATCTCCGCTCAAGTAGAGGGAGGGCAGAAGGACATGGGTGAAGACATAATCTCCGAAACTGTCTTTGCCGTCAGGCAGAAGGCGGGCCTGCACCTGCCGGCCCGCTTCCTGGTCTTCCCGCAGTACGGCTAAACTTGCCGCAAGCTCCCGGTTGGTCGCCTCCAGCTTTTCGCGGTAGTCTCTGTTTTCCTGCTCGAGCCTTGCCCGGTGCAGGCACTGGGTTACGGTATGCTCCACAACAGCGAGGCTGGGTAAAGGCTTGATCAGATACTCCCAGGCGCCCAGCCGTAAGGCTGCGACAACATCCTGTATAAACCCCGCACCTGAAATCATGATAACCGGCAGGCGGGGATATTTCTGCTTTACCTCTTTTAGAACTTCCAGGCCATTGATACGAGGCATTTGCACGTCACACAAAAGCAGGTCGGGGAGTTGCTGACTCAAAGAGAGCAGCCCTTCTTCACCATCCTGTGCTTGGCTGACCTCAAAACCCTTTGCTCTCAAACAGCAGCAGATAAGCTCCCGGAGCTGGGGATCATCATCAACAACCAGAATGTGTGCAGAACTCCCGGTTTGCATGCGCTGACTTTCGCATATAACAAATTTAGATCTTTATTTTGAAGTATACCTTTTATGATGAAACTTTTGCCAATAATTCTTGCCTCAACCGCTATAAAAAAGGAGGCTCACCTTCCAGGAAAGACCAACTCTCTCCTGGGCATGAAGCAGTTTCCCCTTTTTATTTTTCATAAAGTTTAGAGGTTTGATACGATTCACCAGATGAAGCTCTTTTTTTTAAACTTTTATTGGTATTTGCAAAACCGGGCACGTTACCCCGCTCCCGGGTAGAAGTACCGGTTGCGGTCAGAGTTTACAGCTCCGGGGGGAAATATGACAGCAATTTAATCACGCGTTGCTGATTACCAAATTCAGTTGCGCCTGCCTTATTATTATGGCAGGATTATCCTTTTATGGATAAACGATTCATTATCAGAAGTATCATAATAATCAAACCGACTACGTGTTGCTTCCGTAAGAGCTGCATAAACGGTTTATGTCGGCAGCTTAGCCTGTAATGCCTCACTAGCAGCGCTGTTTGTTTTGCCTGCATGTGTTCCACAAAGGGAGATACCCTTTACCGGTTTTGCAGTGTGCTGGTTGCGCACTGCGCACCGTTTTAAAATCAGGATATGTCGTAACGGACACTGACCGCTCTTCTCTGTGTAAAGCCATTGCGCACATAAACGTATCATTTGGATGCAGTATGACCACTGAAAAACAACGACCGGGGTTCGACCTGAAAATGACGGGTGAAGAAATCAATACGCTCCCCGTTGCAGCCTATGAAGGCACGGTGCATGTCGTGCGCACTGAGGACGCGCTTGAAAAAGCCGTGCATGCTTTGCGCCGGGAAACCGTCCTGGGTTTTGATACGGAGACGAAACCGAATTTTGCACGGGGCGAAAACAATCCGCTTTCTCTCATCCAGTTTGCCGGCAGCAGGGCCGCCTACATCATTCAGCTGCGGCATCTGACGTCATGCGCTCCCCTGCTCAAGCTCTTCTCCGATGAGCGCATCATAAAGGCCGGCGTGGACATACCGCAGGACATCGTTAAGCTCAAGGAGCGCATGGGGGGAGACTATAAAGGTTTTGTTGATGTCAGTCTGGCGGCAAAGCAGGCCGGGCTGAAAAATTTCAGCCTGCGGGGGCTCGCAGCCGTTCTGCTTGGCGTGCGCATAACAAAAGGGATGCGGGTATCAAACTGGGCGCGCGACACGCTGCTGCCGTCACAGATCAAATATGCCGCCACCGATGCCTGGATCAGCCGGGAACTCTACCTGCGGCTGCAGCAGCCGGAGGCCGGCAGAATATAAAAGGACCCTGTGCTGAACCGGATCCTTTTTCAACACTGGTTGCTCTTTATACTGAACGGCGCCGCGCTACTTTACCGTGAGCGTTCCCGTGCAGTTGTTAACGGTCACCGTATACTCGTCTCTTTTCAGCTTGAAGGGTCTCAATAGAACCAGCACTTTTATGGCATGCGGCTCTTTCGTTGTTCTTATCCGCAATGTGCGTATCGCGTCAGTGCCCCAGAGGATATCCCCCCGCTCCACAGAGGGGAAGGTCGTTGCCTCGTCAACTGACAGGGTAATGATCCTGAACGGAAAAATGAAGCTGAACAGTTTTCTGATCGGCGAAACAGTCAGCTTGCATTCGGTTTCATTGTCGACGCACTCGGTCTCGTCGATCTGCCCGTCGCAGTTATTGTCGATGCCGTCGTCACAGATCTCTATGGCCCCGGGATGAACAGCGGAATTATTGTCATTGCAGTCGGTACCTTCAGAACACATCCCGGGGATGAACCCCGCATACCCGTCCCCATCGCTGTCAATGCAGCCATTGTACACAAGCCTGACGCTGGAGTTGCTTGTATCAGCTATATACATATCACCCGAGGCGGCAATCATCACGCCATCTGGCCTGTTGATTTTCGCAGCCGGAGCCAGGCCCGCCGTCACCGCTATAGCCGGCAGTGCCGGTGCCGGCAAAAGTAGTTATGGTGCCGTTGTCTGCAACCCGGCGGATGCGATTGTTGGCGCCGTCCGCTATATAGAGAGCACCCTGGCTGTCGAGCGCAACAGCCCAGGGATTGTGTAACTTCGCCGCCGTTGCAGTCCCGCCGTCGCCTGAATACCCGAACTGTCCGGTACCGGCAAAGGTAGTGATGGTTCCGTTGTCGGACACTTTACGAATACAATTGTTCATTGTATCGGCTATGTAGACGGTGCCGGAACCGTCAACCGCAACGCCGTAGGGGTTTCTCAGCTCTGCCGCTGTGGCCGTGCCATTGTCGCCTGAATAGCCGGGGGCGCCAGTCCCGGCAAAAGTGGTAATGGTGCCGTTATCGGCCACCCTGCGGATAACGTGATTGTCGGAATCGGCAATATAGACGATACCCGTGCCGGTAACCACCATACGCCGCGGGGCCGCCTGAGCTGTGCAGCTGTGGCAAGTCCACCATCACCGGAATACCCGCCTGTACCGGTGCCGGCAAAGGTGGTAATCGTGCCGTTGTCAACAACTTTACGGATGACGTGGTTAGTCATATCCGCGATATACATGCTCCCCAGGTCGTCAATCGTCACGCAGGCAGGATTATTCAACTCTGCTGCGTCAGCCGGTCCGCCGTCGCCGGAATACCCGTACTGGCCGTTACCTGCAAAGGTGGTGATCGTGCCTGACATATCGATTTTGCGGATTCGGCTGTTGCCAAAGTCTGCAATATAGAGGTTGCCGAGGCTGTCGAGAGCTGTCGAGGTCGGGTACCCCAGCGGGGCCTCTGCAGCCGGCCCGCCGTCGCCGCCATAGCCCGCGGGTCCATTGCCGGCAACCGTGTCGATCGTGCCGCCGATATCCACCATGCGGATTCTGTTGTTTTCGGTATCGGAAACATACACGTTTCCGGAACTGCCGGCGTCGACACCGCCGGGAAAATAGAGCCTTGCTGCCGTGGCAGGCCCGCCATCACCGGCGAAGCTGTACCCCTGGCCGTTGCCGGCAAAGGTGGAAATGGTGCCGTTGTCAGACACTCTGCGGATGCGGTTATTTGTTCTGTCGGCAATGTAGAGATTGTTCATCCCGTCGGTTGCCACATCATAGGGATAATTAAGCTGAGCTGCCTCTGCCGGGCCGCCGTCGCCGGAGTAACCTGCTGCGCCGGTGCCGGCGAAGGTGGAGATGGTGCCGTTGTCAGACACTCTGCGGATGCGATTATTACTCGAGTCGGCGATATAGACAGCACCGCTGCCGTCAGTTGCAACTTTGAACGGATAATAAAGCCGGGCTGCCTCTGCCGGGCCGCCGTCGCCGGAGTAGCCGCCGGCTCCGGTACCGGCGAAGGTGGACATGGTACCGTTGTCAGACACTCTGCGGATGCGATTATTACTCGAGTCGGCGATATAGAAGCCTCCTGAGCCAGCGAAGAATGAGACCGTGCGGATTTTCCAGCTGGGCTGCCGTTGCAGGCCCGCCGTCGCCGGCATACCCTGCAGTGCCGGTGCCTGCCACGGTGGTAATCGTGCCTGACGTATCTATCATGCGAATGCAGTGGTTGTATGTGTCAGCTATGTAGATACTGCCGGAGCCGGCCACCGCAATGTCGTACGGGCCATTCAGCCGGGCTGACGCGGCCGGCCCCCCATCGCCTGAATATCCCGGCTCGCCGGTGCCTGCCACCGTGGTGATCATGCCCGAGGTTTCGATCTTGCGCACGCGGTGATTGAATGTGTCTGCCAGATAGATATTCCCGGCGGCATCTACGGCAACAGCATTCGGCTTCAAAAGGGTAATCTGCGTTGCAGGGATGTTTTCAGCCTCAGTGGCGATCCCCGCAATCTTTTCTATAAGCCACTCTGCAGCCGCCTCCTGCTGCCACAGCAGAAGATACACCGAAAGTGTTACTACCGCTACGCCCAGCCACGGCCATATAATAGTTCGTTTCATGGCAAGCCCCCTTTTTAGATGGTTGATAGCATTAATTCAAAAACCTAACAATATTTTGGGGCAATTGTAAAGGAATTTCCTGTATGCTTTCTATCTTTTTTTATACATTTTCGGGGGCCGGGTATGAGGAAAAATAGTACAGGTGATTTGTGATTTGCAGGGTGGAGCTATGCATTATCAGCCGGCAACGAGTTTCCTGCCCAACAGCCGGGCTTTGTTCAATGTCCGCCCGTTTATGTCCTGCTTTTGAGCTCTTGCGGCAATGCCGATAGTAAGGACGCCTATGGTCTCGGCGCCGAGCATACCGGCGGCTGTCTTCATAATGCCGGCAACACCCGTCCGCAGCCGGATCAGGAGCGATGGTGCAGCAGAGGAAATGACCACAACAGCACGCCTGCTTTTTTCTTGTGCACGCACCTTCGGGCTGAGCATACCCCACGGCCACCAGGCATAGCACACCAGCCGCTCGAGAAATTTTTTCATAACAGCCGTAACGGTATAAAAATTGACGGAAGTACCGAGCACAATGGCGTCCGAGCTTTCCAGCTCATCAAGAATGCTTTGCATATCGTCGGCAAGCGGGCAGGCGCCCCGACGGAGTCCCTTCTCCTGCGTGCAGGAGCGGCAGTTGGTGCAGAACTCAATGTGCCTGTCAATCAGGTAGATTTTTGCAGTTTCGGCTCCCGCCTGTTGTGCCGAAGAAAGTATGGCATCGATCACCGTATCAACGGTTCCCTGTTTGCGGTAGCTTCCGACTATGGCTGTTACTTTCATCTGTCAGCCCTATACGCGTATTGATAAAGTTCAGCGGATGCCCGACAGTACTGTTTTGCCCCTCATGATTGTCGGGTGCGCTGCGCACTCTCCCGGCTGTCTCATTTTTTCCCCACTCAACTGATTCAAAAACCTCCCTCTCGTTTACTCCCGGCCAGGTCCACTGTCAGGCATCAGAATGGCCTTTTACCGGAACACTGCACTTTCATCCCCGCCGTGCAGGCGGGGAGCATCACTTCTAACTCTGCTCCACATTAGGCTTCATATATTCAGGACCGGACTATGGGCGGACGGGCAGAAATCCGTATGTCTGCAGCAGGCCGGTGAGGAGCGGAACCGCCTGCTGTTTGTCCGTGACGTCAAGGGTGACAACCGGTGCGGTTTTATTGTACTGACTGACTGTGTTTGTAACTGCGGCCTCAGCGGCATCGAGGCCTGCGCGCACATTGTTTATGATGAGATCGGCCTTTGCAAGGGCCGCAGCGCGGCTGGGTTTGGGGGGCTTGTCAGCGCAGATGCGGCTGTCGCACATGAAAACGGCAACGGTGGGGGTGATGTGGGCAAGAACGCTGTTGCCCTCGATGAGCAGGCGCGGTTTTGCGCCGACCCGCCTGAGCGCTTCGGCCAGGGACTCCTGCAGATGCTCCTCCTGTGCCCGGACCCAGACCACCTGAGCCGCACCGCTTGTTTTTAAGCGCCAGGTGTCTTTGCCCGCAACCATGATTGAGGCTTTGTCGTCGAGCACCTCGGTGGTCTGATCGTTGATGGTGACTTTAATGGCGGCACAGCCGGGAAGCAGGGATACGATGCGGCAGCTCAGATCGGTTTTGCCGATGCCGGAATATAGGCCCGAAACGGTGATGATTTTTTGTTCAGCCGGTTGCTGCATGCGGGCCTGCCCTTTAGCCGCCTATTGCCGACATGGTTCTGCTGCATTTTTTATAGGTTGCTTCGCGGATTTCATGGCGCTGTGGCTTTGAGAGAATGGCCTGTTCGATGACGGCGCTCAGCTCGTCGTCGCAGCAGCCGCTCCGCAGCAGAGGCTTTAAGTCGATTTCATCATCGGAGAACAGGCATGCCCGGAGCTTGCCGTCGGCCGTGAGCCGCAGCCTGTTGCAGGTTTTGCAGAAATGGCTGCTCAGTGCCGTGATGAACCCGAGCTTGCCCTGCGCCCCTTCCAGCTGAAACATTTTTGCCGGGCCGGCTTTTTCGTCGGCCTCAAGCGGGATGAGCGGCCCCAGCGCGCTGATTCTGTTCTGCAGTTCTTCGCTTGAAATGAACTGCGCTTCTTCCCACATGGTCTGGCCTGCTACGGGCATGAACTCGATGAAGCGGATATGCACCGGCCGGTCCAGGGTGAGCCGTGCAAATTCGACGGCCTCGTCGTCATTGACATTGCGCATGGCAACCACGTTTATTTTGATGGGGGCAAAGCCTGCCTCGCGGGCTTTGCGGATGCCGGCAAACACGGCATTGATATCGCCGCCGCGGGTGATTGTTCTGTATTTCTCCGGGTCAAGGGTGTCGAGGCTGATATTGATTCGCCTCATGCCGGCCCGGTACAGCGCCTCAGCGCATGCTTCCAGCAGCACCCCGTTGGTGGTGAGGGAGAGCTCTGCTATGCCGGAAATCCCCTTCAGATCCCCGACAAAGTCGATGATGCCCTTGCGCACCAGGGGCTCGCCACCGGTGATCCTGATTTTGGTTATGCCTTTTTCAGCCGCGCTGCGGGCCACGCGCAGGATTTCCTCGTAACGCAGTATCGCGTCATGACCCATGGGCGAAATACCCTCCTTGGGCATGCAGTAAATGCAGCGCAGGTTGCACCTGTCTGTCACCGAAATGCGCAGGTAGTTTATATGGCGGTTGAAGGTATCAAGCAGCTTCGGCATTGTTGTTTCCGCAAAAATTAAGCCCGGTACTTCCAGTGGAGTACCGGGCCTGCATGCGCATAGACAGCGGTCATACCCGTCTCCTTCCCAAATCCGGGAGGCGCGGCCGTCGCCGGCCGTACCCTGTCGGTTAGACCTCCTGCGCTACTGGCGCAGGCTGAATAACTCCAGAGACTTTCTTCACTTAACTAATACTGTATACACCGGAGCTTGTCAAGAAACGACACCGGTTGAGGCCGCGTGAAGAAGGTTGCGCCGGCGGCAAAACTTGTATGCTGACACTGCAGCTCTTCACGCACCACGACAGGATCCCGGCCTATTTTATGCCTTCATCCCCGACTTTCAGCCCCCCGCCGCACAGAGAGACATGATGATCGGCCATGCCCGGAGAGATGCGCCCAATGAATGCTGCGGGCGTGCTGCTGGGCAGAGACGCGGGTCATGGACCGCCGGTGCCCATGACAAGCGATCCGCCAAGCTCCTGATGCCTATTTTATGGATCCCGAGCAGCAGGTAGAGGTGTTTACGGGGGTGGCAAAACGGGGCGAGCGGCTTCTGGGCATTTCTCACTTCGCACCCAAAGGCCCGCCGCAGCCCTCGGGGGCCGATCTGCAGCTGGCGTTTCATCCCGAGGTGTCTATTTCATTATCTCCCTTTCCGATGCAGCCCGTCCCGAAGTTCGGGCCTTCAATCTGCTTAGCGGCGAGTTTCATGAAATACCGTTCATCATCAGATAAATCTATTTTCGTCCCGTCGCTTCCACCCGCTAACCGAATTATGCAGTACGACTGATTTCTGCTGGAGCGGAGAATACGATTATCGCTTAACCTCTACAAACAGAAAAAAAAACGCCAGGCTTCATTGATTTATGCATGCCGCATTTCGGGCACTGATCGGGCGGCGCATCGCCGGTGTGAATATAGCCGCAGGTCGTACATCTCCATTTCTTCATAATGCTCTCCTTGCTGTTTTAGGTTCTAAGCTAAGCCCCTCGTGTGGTATCCGCCTGCACCCCTGTCGCCGCCCTGCAGGCAGACGGCATCACGGACGGGCCTCAAATACAAGATTTATCGGGGTCTGCGCAACCCTGTCTGAAGCGGCTGAACCCGGCCCGCGTGATAATTTCTCGCAGGCGGCGCTCGCCGGCCTGGCCTCCCAGCGCAGATGCCATTCTCCTGGGCCAGCGCGCCCGGTACGCACAGCAGCACCGAAGCGCTGTAATACAGGCGCCCTACCGGTGTAAAATTGTCCTCGAGCCGGTCACCGGCAAGCGGTTCCACGATCATCCAGGTTCCGTCGGGCTTGAGCGCCTGCAGCGCTTTCCGGGCAGCTTTGCCGGGAGCGCCCATATCGTGCAGGCAGTCAAAGGTGGTAATAAAATCATATCCCGCAGGGGCCAGGTTCTTCCGAGGCGCATACTTCAAAGCGCGCATTGCCGCTAACGCCTGCTTCGGCTGCGGCTTTGCGCGCAGCGGCAATGGACGGGGATGTGAGTCAAAGCCGGTGAAGGTCGATCGGGAAATGCCTGCGCCATCAGGATGGTCGACGTGCCGAAACCGCAGCCGACATCGGCCACGTTTGCTCCTGCCGCCAAGTTTTTCAGCAACACCGTCAAGGGCCGGAATCCAGCTCGAAACAAGATTTGCCACATAGTTCGGCCGGTAGAAACGCTCGGCGCCGTGGTAAAACTCATCAGCATGCTCATCCCAGCCCACGCCTTTGCCGCTTATGAAGGCCTGTGTTATTTTCGGCTCTGATTTCAGCGCCGCCGTTGCGGCCTGAAATGCGCCTGCCATGATAGCAGGGGCTGTTTTGGCGGGCAAGCACCAGGGCCTGCGCTTCTGTCAGAAAAAAGCGCTCTGTGTGCGCATCATAGGAAACATACCCGCCGGCCGCCATGGCGGCAAGCCACTCCTGCACATAGCGCTCTGCAACGCCGCATTTCGCGGCAAGCTCGGCCGGGGTCATCGGCTCGGCTCCATCCAGCGCGACAAACAATCCCAGCTTATCCCCGATAAGCACAAGCGGCGCATGAAAGGTAGCGCCGATATCTTCAATGACTTTTTGCACAGTTGGTTCAGTTGCTTCTCATCAATTTCCATCGCTTTTGTCTCCCCGTTCAACCATGTAGTGGTTTTAGCTGTATGCCCAACAATGCAGCGCAGATGTCCGCCTGTCAAGATAATAGCTTTTTTGACCCCTAACTTCAAAGTCTGAAAAAACCTGGCGCATGCTCCGGGTCAGGGGGCTGCAAGGCTGCCGCAATAGACAGCCCCGAATTTTTTTAGAAACTCGATAAGCACGAAACGGTGACACCTATCAGGGCCGCCGTTGCAGGAGCAGACGAGCACGATTCTGCCGCTTGCAAGAAGTATGTCCCAGTTGTGCATGTGCTCAATAAAGCTGCCTTCCCAGAAACCGGCGGTATTCGGCCTGAAATTTTTCAAGGCTTACTCTGCCGAGGCGGTACTCGAACAGCATGGGCCGGGGCGGCGTGAACACGAAGCTGCCGCCGTTGAACGACACATCGACCCTGTCGTCTCCGGCATAGCCATACGGCGCTGTGTACATTTCGAGCCTGGTGCTGCTCTGCTGCCGCAGCCTGAAGGCTTTTTCCACATCAACTGGAACTGCTCCCGCTCCCATATCCTGCCTTTTTGTGGTTGCAAAAAAAAGTTTTTGCTTTATTTATATATGTACCAGAAAAAACACGGCTTATCATTGACATAAGTCAAAACAGCCGCGCCTCGAATATGGTATAACTAAAAACAGTGCTGCTGAAACAGAGCGCGTACTTCCCTGCAGCGCTAAACGTTTAATCAACACAACCATCATAAGGAGAGAAAAGTATGTCACGAGCCGATATGTTTGTAAACCCCACCCGCGAAGACTGGATGACCGAAGAGCTCATTCAGAAGCTGAAGGCCGTTTCAAAAGACGGCAAAATCACCTGCGCCGCTGCGCAGCAATTCGCCCGCGACAACGGCATCACGATGAACAAAATGAAGGCCTTTGTCGATTTTGTCACCCTGAAGGTGCAAAGCTGCCAGCTGGGGTGCTTTTAATTTTTCGCGACACAGAACCATCATTTCGGAGACAGCCCATGGTAACCACGCTTCGAGAAGACCTGCGTGAGGCGATACTCTCCAGGCTCGCCAAGAAACAGAACCCCCTGGAGGGGTTTTACTGCGACGAGGCGACGCGGGAATCCATACTGGCGATCCTGATCGCCGGCCGGCACCTGCTGCTGGAAGGCCCGCCGGGCACGGGCAAAACCACGGTGGCGCGCATTATCGCCTCGCTTTTGCCGCCGATGGAAACCGTGGCGGATTGCCGCTACAACTGCTACCCCGCGTCCCCGTCGTGCCCTGACTGCACGGGCCGCAAGAGCCACAAAAAAATCAAGGTGGCCGGTGCGCAGCGCTTTATCCGCATCCAGGGCTCGCCCGAAATGATGCCCGAGGACCTCATGGGCGATCTTGACCCCGTGCTCGCCATGAAGCTCGGCATTCAGGATGCCCGCGCGTTCACGCCCGGTAAAATCCAGAAGGCTAACCGCAAGATTCTTTTCATCGACGAGCTCAACCGCGTGCCCCAGCGAACGCAGAACACGCTGGTGCAGGTGCTCGAGGAGGGCATCACCACCATCGCCGGCTTTGACCTCACCTCAACGGTCGACACGCTGGTGGTGGCCACGGAAAACCCCGAGGAATACGCGGGCGCGGAGCGCGTGAGCGAAACCCTCTCGGACCGGTTCGAGCAGGTGCGCATCGGCTACCCCTGCGCCGAGGACGAAGAGGAGATTATCTCAGCGCTACGGCAAGCGCATCGAAGGCGTGAAGGCAGCCGATGATATTATCCGCCAGTCCGTGGCCATCAGCAATATTGCCCGCAGCATGCCCGATGAGACTTGAGCGCCTCCCGAGCGTGCGCGCGACGCTTTCGATTTTCGAACAGTCCCAGTCTCTTGCTCGTCTCAAAGGCGCAAAGTCGGTGAGCAAAGCTGATGTCGAAACCGCGGCGCGGCGCGTACTGGAAGGCCGCCTTGCGGTGAGCAGCGAAAGCAAGTATTTTGAAAAGCAGGATTTGCTGATCGAGAAAAATCATCGATCAGTCGAAGAAGAATTAATGCCCCTCTTCTGGAGCGGCAGGTTTCAAATCCCGTTTCTCCGGGGGTATGCTTCACATGGTGAGCAATGCGATTACGCACCCTCAAGCGCTTCTTTGTTTTAAAGCAGGACGGGCTTAATAACCGCCCTCGTGAGGGGGATACCACCTAACAGCATGGAATATGTGCCGGGATACTAAATAATTTATCTGTTTGGATACATTCTCGTTGAATTCAGGGCGTTCCGCGCACCAAAATAAAATATGCAGCCATCAATAAACCTCACCACATATGAATCTGCAGCAGGCGCTTCTACGGGGGGTCGGGCTGCAGGGAGCTTGACGCGCAGCTTTTGCGGCGCATGAAACTGCCTGCGCCTTCCGCACTGCAGCCGGGCCGCTTTTCTTTTGGAGCAGACATCGCGCCGAGCTTGCGGGGGTGGTCCGGCAGTGGATGCACGGCGCATGGCAGCCGCCGAAAAAACCGTTCCACAAACCCACCCGGGTATCTGGCCCCGCGAGCCCCCGCGGCATGGATGTTCCGTCCTATTCAAAGCGGCTCTGCCGGCTGCGCCACCTTCCGTCATCGCCGTTGACGCCGCACCTGCAGAGGTCGGCGCTGCACTGCATTACGGCTGCTCCCTGCAGTACGGGCTGCAGCTGCCCGTGCAAGTTGCCTCTGTGTATAAGCACCACCATCCCGGGGCAGGACATGGAATTCCATGCGGGCGATTTTCTCTGCGAGCTTGCCGTCTGGTGCCTGCAGAATAAAACGCCCCTCATCCCCCATCGGCACGCAGCAGCGCATAGTGGCCTCGGAATTCCAGTTTATCTATAACCAGATGATTGCCCGTGCGCAGGATGATTTTGCCGGCCAATCGCGGCAAATCAAAAAACCCGAGCAGCTTGAAACCCTTGCTGTACAACTTGCGCAACAGGTTTTCAGCTCAGGCATGAGCATCGGGCGCCGAGCGCGAGGACATCATCAACCGCGCCTGCTATCTCGGGAGCCGCCTGCTTGATTTGAGCAGGTATCTTTGCGCAACAGGCTACAGGCAGAAACCTGTTCTCCTGCTCTATAAAATGCAGCTTTCCCTTGATCTGCCGGCCCTGGCGCGCATGTTTTTCTCACCTCCCCTGCGGCGGTTGAAGAAATGTATCAGCCTCTTGACCCCCAGCATGCCTGCACATACCGCATGCGCGCACTGCCCTGTGACCGGGAGGCGCCGCCCGTAAAAAAGCATTCAGCCCACAGCGCGAAAATGCAGGCAGCTATCGAAAAATTGCTTGCCGAACGCATGCAGGAGAAGCTTTCACTTTGCCGACATCGACAGGCTGTGCTCGCAGGTGGCCCTGGCCGTGCGGCAGCATCCGCTGGTGGAGCGGCCCGCAAGTGTGCGCGGCACCCTTGCCATGCGCGAAATAGCCCAGGGCCTCGGGCCTCATTCGCGGCGCCGTCACCCGCGAAACGCTTGCCAAGGCAGGCTTCTGTGGCCCTGGCCCACCGCATTCGCCTGGCCCAGGGCGACGACATCTGCATGGAAAGCCTGCTGAAAAGCATTTTCAGCAGCGCCATCTTCGGCATACCGCTTCCAAAGATGAAGAGCGCGCTGCCGAGCAGCGCCGTCCCCTGACACCCGAAGAGCTGGCACAAGCACTGCAGGGGCTTACTGATGCGGCATTCCGGCAGCTGGGCCCGGAAGAAGCCCTTCCCACGTCTGACCCCGGCTTTGCCCAGGATGCCATGAACCATCCGCTGGTGCAACAAGCACTGAAGGAGGCCATGGAAAAAGGGCTCCATGAATGACTCCTATAACGATTATAAAGACCTGCTGCGCGAGCTTGAAGACCGGGGCATGCTTGACATGGCGGATGCATCGAGCATGACCCTGAGCCAGGACGGGCAGGAGAACTTCAAAGAGAGCCTTGAGGATGCGCTGCGCCGCGGCGAGATTACCCCCGAAGAGCTGGCCGAAGCCCTTAGAAAAACGCCCGCAGCATGCCTCCGCCTCCCGGACTGAACGGCGACAAAATGCGCCTGTCGCCGCAGGCGGAAACCGAGCTGATCGCCGAGATGATGGATTTTCAGCATCAGGGCCGCTCGGAAAGCACCTCCCTTTGAAGACCTCTACGTGCACTATTCCGTTGGGGAAAATAAAGGCCTTGAGATCGACAAAGAAAAGGTCGATTACGACCGCCTTAAAATCATGATCCACGAGCTTGAAAAAAAGGGCGTGCTTGCCATGTCGGGCGAAAAGAAACGGTTCACGCTGTCGCATCTCTCACTTGAGCGCCTGCTGAAGGGGCTCATCCAGCGGCAGAAGGGGCAAGTCCTGGAAAAACGCGCATTCAAAAAAGATCTCGAGTCGGATAAAACGGATGTGCGCCGCTACCAGCGGGGTGATGTTTTCAAAAACATATCCATACGCCATACCCTGCGGCGCGTGCTCCAGAAAGGGCAAGTCGTTCGAGGACGTTAATTATACCGACCTGCGTGCTTTTGAAAAAAAACCGGCAAACCAGCTTGACATTGCCGTATGCGTCGACATTTCAGCCTCCATGAAGGAAAGCGGCAAGCTGCGGTATGCAAAAATGGCCATGGCCGAGCTTGCCCGGGCAGCCACTGCCAAAGGTGACCGCATGGGCATCATAGCTTTTTCCAACCTCGGGCAGGTCGTAGAGCCCCTGACCGACAAAATAACGCCGCTTATGAATGCCGCCATGACGCTGCGCTCTGAGCAGTACACCAATATCGGCAACGGCCTGCGGGTGGCCCGCCAGATGCTGGAGAAAGACCGCAACAGCAATGCCAAATTTATTATACTTATTACCGATGGCGAGCCCAATGCCGCCCTGTCCGATGACAGCCGGGGCGACGGTTATTACGCCCGCGTGGCGGAGTTTTCCCACGGAACTTCTATGGAGGCCAAGCGCGCCATGGGAGCCCAGCATGCCCTGCTGGAGGCCGCAAGAACCCGGCGCAAGCATATGAAAGTTGCGGTTGTCTATATATGCCCGGAAGACAAGGTCGATCCGGAAAGCGAGCGTGTGGCCGCGAAATCGCCCGCAGGGGCGGGGGCAAATTTCACAGAGTGCGGGCACTGGAACGCCTGCCGCTTGAAGCGCTGGAAACCGTGGCGTAAACCCCACTACGTGTGAAGCAGTCATATAAAATTGAAAGCATTAAATTTCCGCGTCATCCCGGCGAAAGCCGGTATCCAGTTCTCATGCAGGGGCAGGATGTATCGTGCTCCTACTCTGGATTAAGGTTACCAATATCTTCAAAAAAACAAGGCCCGAAGCCATGCGGCTTCGGGCCTTGTACGTGTTTCTGCAGATTAACTAATACTACTCGGCCAGAACGGGAAGCAGATAATTAAAACCGTTTTTGACGGCTTCTTTAGCCTGCTTGCCGCTGATGACCTTCTTCTTCTCAAGATAGTTGACAAGCTTTTCATATCCTTCCAGCAAAATGCGGCGGTGGGTCTTTTCGTCGACCACGTTCTTGTCTTTCAGATAATCCAGAACGTCGAGCGTCTTGTCGTCTAGGTCTATGAACTTCTTGGCCTGCGCCTGTGTCATGATTGCCATAATATATCTCCTTTCGCTTATCAGAATTAATAGTAGTATTTTTGTTTTTTCTTTCCAGCGTCGGACATATACTTCGGCTCTGAGCGGAGCGAGGTCTTTTGCAACGTAGTCAAGGCCGAGCATCTTCAGTCTCTTTTCCGAGGGGAAGCCGGTCTTGGCATCCCAGTCACGATACTTGTAGTACTTTTGCAGCATATCGTTGAGCGGGAAAACGACGCCGACGTTGGTCTGATAGTCCACGCCCTGGGGCATGGGCTCTTTGAGGAAACGCTCGGGAACCGTATCCTCGCGGGCGCCGGACATGCAGCGCGTCCAGTACGCTCGTCCAAGCTGGAAAATACGCTCGCCGATCTCCTGGAACTCTTCCTCGGTGAAGTCAAGGCCGCGGTGCAGGCGTTCAGGTACTCTACCTGATCGGGGGTAAGCACGGCGTATGACCAGTGCGTGGTGAAACAGCACACCTGGGAACGGTGACTTTGTGTAGCCTTCTGGTTTTCTTCGTCGAGCAGTGCGGGCTTGTTGGCAGTCGTGGTGGGCTTTGCGCCGCGCTCGTAGCCGAGCAGCTTGGTGTTCAGGCCCGTGTACAGAGCGCCTGAAAGCTCGCAGCGAGCACAGTGAACGAAGATGATCGCAGCCGCCGCGGGTGCCCTGCGCAAATGACAGGCCGTAGCCGAAACCAAGGCCGCGGGGGTCATCGCCCGGCAGCGTCATGCCGCGGGTTGTGATGCTGTAATAGTGCGCATCTTGGGGCAGGCCCAGTTTGTCGGCAGCACGGTCTGCGCCTTCGGCAAGAATTGCGCCGAAGCCTTCTCTTTTTGCTATCATGGGGATAAGCTTATCCATAACCTCTTCATTACCCCATTCAAGCTCAAGACCAGCCAGTTCCTGGTGGTGATGAAGCCTCTCTGATACCATTCCATGGCAGTCGAGATAACACCGCCGCACTCGATGGCATCCATACCGTAATCATTGGTCAGCCGGGCATTGTGCCAGATATCGTTGGCGTCTTCGATGATACCGCAGCGAGCATGCGTGCTGGGGAACTGCATGCTCGTATTCGGGACCGCCGAACTCTTCACCTGCCCATTTGCCTTCCTGATCTGCGTGAAACGGCCGCAACAGATGGGGCATGAAAAGCAGCCTTCGCGGTGCTTCAGCACGGTGGCGGCGATACCCTTCAGATTCTTGGAGCCGATAACGCCGCCCGTGCCGGTACGGCCTGCAGCCCGCCAAACGTCATTGAAGGTACAGGCAAAACGCACCATGTTCTCACCTGCGGGGCCGATCAGCATGATGTGAATGTCCTCGTCCCCGAGCTCTTCCTTAATCATCTGGTCCGCCTCGCGGGGGAACTTGCCCCAGAGGTGGCGGGCGTCGCGAATCTCGACCTTGTCGTCATCGATCCAGATATACACGGGGTTCTTTGCCTTGCCCTGAACGATGATCTGGTCATAGCCGGCGAACTTTACTTCTGCGCCCCAGTGGCCGCCCATGTTGCCGAATCGCCGAAGCCGCCCGTGAGCGGGCTTTTGCAGGAAACGGTCACGCGGCCCGTTGAGGGGGCTGCGGTGCCGCTGATCGGGGCCCATGCCGAAGCAGACGCGCGCTTCGGGATCATAGGGATCCAAGGTGCGCGGGCACCTCGTTATAGATTACGTCTGAATTGAAACCACGGCCGCCGATCCATTTGCGCCGGTACTCATAGGAAAGGGGCTCTTTCTTGATTTCACCTGTGGTGAGATTAACTCTGAGTCTTTGTCCTGCCCCATCCGTACATAATTAGGCCTCCTCTCCAACACTTAGCGGCTTTAAGTCGTTCTTCCAGTTTTTCTCTGCGCTTGGCCTTGAAGGCGACGGTCGGCGTCGTGTAGGTAGATGGCGCCGCTCGGGCACCAGTCGGCGCAGACAGGGGCCTTCGGCCCGGCCTTCGCACAGAGTCGCACTTGAAGGCTTTGCCGGTTTTATAGTGCATGTTGATGGCGCCGAAAGGGGCATGCCATCGCGCACTCTTTGCAGCCGATGCACTTATTGGCATCGATTTTGGTGATTCCTGCCGCGGCGTCCATGGCGCAGGCGCCGGTGGGGCACACATTGGCGCAGCGGCGCGTCGGTGCAGGCGTCGCAGCCCACGACAAAGGACTCGCCGAATCTCTCGTTACGAACACATGCGATGCGGGAAACCACCTTGCCGCATTCGCCGTCATGATACAGGGAACACCCTACGACGCAGCTTCTACAGCCGCTGCATTTTTCCTGGTGGTACACCAAGACTTTTTCATTGCTCATGTCAGTTACCCTCCTTTCAAAGGGATCAAAAAAAAGAAACTCTAGCCAGTATTGCCTTTAGTTTCCGGTTCCCCCACGGGAACCGTCGGTGAAAAAAAACACCTCCTTTCATTTTTTTTATTTTTTACAGAAACTCCAAAAAAAAGCCTGAAGGCACAGCTGTGCCTTCAGGCTTCCTTTGCAAAATTGGCGGGCCAAGCACACTGCTTGAGCCTTATCGAGTCCGCTTTAGAGCGGACTCGGAAGTCCTTAAAGTATGAGCATGTTTAATTACTTTTTTATGACGCAGAAGTCAATGGTTTTTTCACAACTTAGAAGGAGGTATATTTCAGCCTGATCAGCACCCATGCCTGTCCATCCAACCCGGGTATCGCACCCGCAAAAGCTCTGTTTGTCGTCATATGTTTTTTTGCTGCGCAGCTTACATCCTTTCTCTCTGTCCAGCCTTTCGGGAAACCTGCCACAGGCTGATAGCTGGCAGGCTTCATTAGAAGCGGCTTTTATGCAGTGTATTTGTCTTTTTTTTCAGGTCACTGCTTTTCCTGCTGCAGTTTGCTGTCTGCCATTGAATCCAGGATGGCGACATCGGCTTTTTCGCGGAGCGCGTCGGTGAACGTATGGAGAAGCGCCACTGAGCACATTTCATAGAGCCTGGCCTTCAGATCTTCTTCAATCAGCTCAAAGGGCCGCTTCCTGCCGCCCTCAATAATGGTCTTCACCATAAGAACATGCAGGCCTTCATCGGTTCGGATCACGCGGGAAATCTCGCCTTCCTTCATGCGGAAAGCAATGCCGTCAAGGATCGGATGAAACTGGCCGGGCGTGACAAAGCCGAGGTTTGCGCCCTTGATCTCAGTGCCGTTCAGAGAGCCTTCGGCAGCGACTTTCTCGAAAGCCGCAGGGTCTGCAGCAAGCTTTTCAAGCTCCTGACGCACTTTTTTCTCTTCGGCGGGGTCGGCATAGCGGTCCAGCCTCTGCATGACGTGCAGCACGTTACGGACCTCGGGCCCCTGCATTTCATCAGGATGCTCATCATAATACCGCCGCGCCTCCTGCGAGGTCACGGGCTTTCGCTTGCCCTCCACGGCTGAAGCTGCGGTTTTATTTATTATGATATCTTTCTGCACCTGGTCGCGGAACTCCGCCGGACTCAGCCCCGTCATCACGAGCATGGCCTTGAACTGCTGCTCGCTGTCGAATTCGGCAATCGAGCCGGCGGTCACCGTGGCAATTTCCTCATCCGTGGCGGCAATGCCCGTGCGGCAGCCTTCCTGGTACAGCAGCTCCCGCATAACAAGCTTATCGATCGCATGCTTGCGGGCAGCATACATTTCCTGCTGCGGCAGGCGCACTTTGCCCTTGCTGTCCTTGTACGGATCAAGCAGGGTCTGCAGGGCCGCTGCCACCTGGTATTCGCTGATAACAACGCCATTGACCCGTGCGACAGGGGTCTTTTTTTGAGCTGGATTAATTGTATTTTGTTCCATATGTTTTACCTGCGCAATTATTATTTATGTGCCGCTCACACTTCATACAGTAACATATGTCTCAAATACTCCAGCATGTCCACAAAAAATTGTTCTCCTCGACGCGCTGGGGCAACACGTGAAAAGTGTACAAGATTCATAGTCCAGTAGGGGCAGACCTGCGTGTCTGCCAGAGGTCCGCACACCGGTCTGCCCCTACATAAAATTCTGGATGCCGGCTTTCGCCGGTATGACGATCTTGTTGGATTTTCGACTTTTTACGAGGGCAGCAAACCTGCTTTTTAATTTATTGAACCTTGAACACAAGACCCTGTAGTGAAGTATCAGGCGCCTGTCCTTGACACAAACCCGCTCAACTGGTTAACCACAGGGAGAAGCTGCGTCTGAGGCTTTTTGATAAATTCTTTCCACGGCGTCTTTCCGACAATAGCACCCCGGACAATGCCTGCTCCGTCCACATTGCCGACAGCCATAAAAGAAACAGGGATGCCGTCTTTCAGCTTTACCTTCTGGTAGATGCTATGACTCTTAAAGGTGACTTCTTCAATGTCATCACCCTCTGTCTGAACATCGCCGATAGCAGTTATCCACATCTCGTAGAAGTCAACGCTGTTCATGGGGATATTGCCCTCATAGGTCCTCTGCTGCCCGGACATGTTGCACGCTGCGATTCTTCCCTGCGCTGCCGCCACTGGCCAGATGGCATTGTATATCCATTCCTTGCTGACTATATGACGCGAGCGGCATACATCTCCTGCAGCATAGACATCCTCAACCGTGGTACGCTGGCAATCATCAACAGAGATTATCCGGTCCACCTTAACATCTGTGCCTTCAAGAAAGTCCGTGTTTGCTTTAACACCAACAGAGGCAACAATAAAATCAGCTTCTTCTTCTCCGCCGTTTTTATACGTCACAACATACTTATTTCCCTGTTTCCGCGTGTCAATAACAGAATTGTGAAGCTCAATATCAAGCAGTTCATGCCGGGTCATCCGTTCCCGAACCCGGGCGCTTGCCTCAAGATCAGTCATGCGGCCAAGCACTGTTGGCAGCAGCTCGACTACCTTGACCTGCACTCCCTGCTTCACAAGACCATATGCTGTTTTCAGCCCGACAAATCCTGCGCCGATAATAATTGCTTTTTTACCCTTCTTTGCCCAGCCTTTCAGTTTGTTTGAATCATCATAATTCCTCATCCCTATAATACCTTCCGGGTCATAGGGGAAGCTTTTGAGAAAAATGGGTGATGAGCCTGTTGCTACAAGCAGGGTATCATAAGAAATCTTTTTCGTTCTTCCATTCTGTTTTGCATAGACAATCCGGTTTTTAGCATCGACTTTCTCAGCCCGGGTAGAAAGGTTCAGGTCTATATCACGACCAGTGTACCATTTTTCAGAATGTGACAGAAGGTGGCTCCGGGTAACCATACCGCCAAGATAATAGGTAATAAGGCACCGTGAATAAGAGGGCACCGCCTCTTCACCAAGAATAACAATTTTATCTTCAGGATTCAGTGTCCGCAGAGTATCTGCCGCGGTAACAGCTGCAATGCAGTTACCGATAATAACATGCTGCCGCGCACTTTTTTTTACTTTGGTTTTATTGGCCTGTATTTTCATCTTCGTGTTATCCCCCGTATCTCTTTTATTTTTCTATTTCTTCTTTTTTTCACTGTCGTGCTAAAATCATCAAAAAACAGAGCTTCCCTGTCGCATACGGCAACGCAGGGAGGATTATCTTTTTCTCCGCAAATCAGCGTGCACTTAAAAGCTTTTTCAAGGCTCATAACCGTCTTTATTGCTCCATGGGGACATACCATGTTGCACATAAAGCACCCAATGCACCTTTTTTCATCCTGAATAATAATTCCATCGTTGCCGCACTTCAGTGATTCACCAATGCAGGCATCCACGCAGGGTGTGTCTTCGCAGTGCTTGCACAGGCGAAGGAAAGGCCCCTGCGGGCTCTGGTACACTTTGATAAATGGTGCATACCCGGCAGAGTCGCTGCTTGATTTGCTGCATTGTGCAGAGCAGGCGACTTCGCACTGGCGGCACACATCGCACTTATCAGGTCTAAAAACAAATGCTTTCATATGTGTCTCCTCTACTTCAAATTATATTAATATCCTCTATGGCCATAAGAATACCATAGCTGTAAATTATTAAATGGCTGTCGTACAACTGATTCAAAAGGCGCTACTGTAATTGTACTAACTAAGATTTAATCAGGCTTTTTGCGTGGAATACAGCGGGCAGGCTTTTTATCCCAATACCTCGACATTATCCACTTCCAATAAAACTAAGGGCAAGCACATTTGCCATGCAGACATCTTTTGGCGCTTACTTAGCATACTAATAGTTTACCATGGCATCGAATATTGTGTCAACACGTAAAATTGTACGGGAACCGCTTACGCGATATAAAATATTGATATTACTTGTTTAATATTTAAAAATACCTTCCGGCAAATATTGCAAAGGCCTTATTGTTCCCCAACTTTACCGGAGCGTGTTACAATGAAATAATGGTTATTCCGGGGAGCTGAAGGCGACGAAGAATCTCGTTCTTTAATCGACACAGCCTCTGAGGGAGAGGAGTAAGGTAAGGGTGTGAAAAAGTTTATTTTTAATAATTCATGAGCACCCTCTCTTCAAGAGAGGGAAATAATTTTATACATACACATCAGCGGACAACATGCCTCGTAATAGTACGTTTACTCTGCCGGGCTTTTATGTTTATTTCGCCATATCCCTATGGGAAAACTTTTGAGTGAGGTTGCGCCTTCGGCATTTCACGCACACATCTTTAAAGTCATCGGATAAGTCTTTCAGCTTTCTGTGCACCTCATTTATGAGTGGCTCGGGTGCGACAACCTCTCCGCATATTCTGCACGTATGAAGCTCCACCGAAGTCTGCGACCAGGTTTCAACTGTCCGTGTGCCTTTCCTGTCGGAAATTTTTATTAATTTTGTCGGGCATACATCCGCGCATGCCGTACAGCCAAAGCATGTATCGGAAGGCTCCTGGTAGGCAGTGTTAACCCTTGTTTCCGGGCCGCGAGAGATAAAGTTTATAACCCCGGCCCCCACCGCCTCATTACAGACACGCACACACAAGCCGCAGAGCACGCACTTTTCTTCGGGTGCGCCCTTCTTTTTCTCCTCTTTGCGGGCAAAGCGGGACTCGGTGATACCGTATTTTGCCGCCATTTCCCTGATATGATCAGAGTCAGGCGCCTCAGCAAGATAGAGCTCCATGAGGCCTTTCCTGATACCCCTGATTTCCGCAGTATCCGTTTTTACCTCAAGGCCCTCACTTGCTGCAAGGGTGCATGACGTAGTCATGCCCTTTCTGCCGCCAGCCACAACCTCTACCATGCACAGCCTGCATGCGCCAAAGGCGGCAAGCGCCTCATGATAGCAGAGGGCCGGAATGTCAATGCCTCCGCTTTTTGCAGCTTTAAGCACCGAGTCACCCTGCTCGGCCTGAATTTTTTTTCCATCAATAATAATTGTTACATTCTTCATAACGGTATCAACCTTCTTTCACATCACATCGTAAGCATCGGGTAACTTCCACCCTGGCTACATCAGGGGGATAGCACAGGGTAACTTCATCAAAGCTGCATCGTCGTGCTTCAGGGGAAACCATGGGCATGGGATTACGGTTTCCTCCCTGGGGCTCAACTGAAACCTCATTGTTGTACCTTACTTTCTTCAACAACTCGCTTAGCCGGTCTTTGCCGGTAAGCTTTTTGTCAACAGCCATGGCAAACCTCTTGCCCTGTCCCATGGCGCCGCTCACCGTTAAAGGACCGGTCACAAGATCGCCCCCGGCATACACACCGGAGATATTTGTTTCAAGGGTGAATGGGTCTACGGCAATAGTGCCGTTGCGGTTCAGTGTGACACCAATCCTGCCGATAAAATCAGAATCACACACCTGGCCGATGGCGGCAATTACCGTGTCACAGTCATAGGTGATTGTCTCATTATCGGACACCGGCACCCTCCTGCCTGCAAGGTCATAGTCACCGGGCCGCATCCTTGTGACAATAATGCCTTTTACCCTGCCGCTGCGTGCGAGTATTTTATGCGGACCAACAAGGGTCACAATCTTAATTCCTTCTTCCTCTGCCTGGCTGATTTCTTCTTCTTCTGCAGGCATATCAGCCTTTTCGCGGCGGTAGAGAATGGTTACATCAGCGCCGAGGCGCTTTGCTACACGTGCTGAATCCATTGCCACGTTTCCACCGCCGATGACCACGGTTTTAGCCCCTACGGCAACATCTTTGCCAAGATTGACATCGCGGAGAAACTCAACGCCGCTCAGCACGCCCAGTGCTTCCTCGCCCTGAACCCGAAGCGGACTTTCTTTCTGGGCGCCGATGGCAAGAAAGATCGCATCATGCTCCTTTTTAAGCGTCCGCAGGTTCTTATCCCTGCCAACGGTTGTATTAAATTTAAAGGTAACTCCAAGCTTCTTAATCAGCTCAACTTCCTGATTCACCACCTTCTTGGGAAGTCGGAATTCCGGAATACCCCAGGTCAGCATGCCGCCGGCTGATGGACAGGCATCATACACCGTGACTTTATGGCCAAGCCGGGCAAGGTAGTATGCAGCGGTTAGGCCTGCAGGTCCTGCACCCACGATACCTATCTTTTTACGGGTTGGTTTTAACTTCCGCGGCTCAACCTTCCGCAGTTTCTTTGCCTTTCCGTTGTTAAACATGTAATCAGCAACAAACCGGTGAACTTCCCGCGTGGAAACCGTATCATCAACCTCATTGCGTCTGCACCTGCCCTGGCAGGGATGATGGCATACGCGACCCGTGCTTGCCGGAAGGGGATTATCCTGAAGGATGAATTCATAGGCATCGGCAATCCTCCCTTCCTTGAGAAGGGTCAAATACCCGGGAATGTTCATGTTGATCGGGCAGGCATTTTCACAAGGCGCAACAAACAGGCTTGCGCATGCTCCTGCCTGGCACCGGTTGTTCCTGATATGGTTTTCATATTCATTCTTAAAATATCTAAGTGTCGTAAGAACCGGGTTTGGTGCGCTCTGGCCCAGACCGCACAGGGACGTTTTTTTAATAAGATTGCCGAGCTCCTCAAGTACGGACAGATCCTCCATCTTCCCTTTGCCGTTGCAGATGTCAGTAAGAAGGGCAAGCATATGCTTGAGGCCTTCCCGGCAGGGTGCGCACTTGCCGCAAGACTCTTCCTTGGTAAAATCAACAAAGTAGCGTGCCGTGTCAACCATGCAGGTGTCTTCATCCACCACAACCACACCGCCGGATCCCATAATGGAGCCAAGCTTTGTCAGGCTTTCATAATCAATTGGTGACTCAAAGTATGGCGCGGGAATACAGCCGCCAGATGGGCCTCCTGTCTGCACTGCTTTAATCTGCCGGCCCTCTACGCCGCCGCCGCCGATGTCATACACAAGGGTCTTCAATGACGTGCCGAAAGCAATTTCAGCAAGCCCTGCCTGGCTTATTTTGCCGACAAGGGAGAGCACCTTGGTGCCCTTGCTTGTCTCGGTACCGGTCTGGCTGAACCATGCCCCGCCCCGGGATATAATAACGGGGATATTGCACCAAGTCTCAACATTGTTGATGTTTGTTGGTTTACCCCAGAGGCCTTTTTCTGCGGGAAACGGTGGGCGGCTACGGGAGCGGCCGGCAAAGCCCTCTATGGAGGATATCAGGGCTGTTTCCTCGCCGCACACAAATGCGCCGGCGCCTTTCACCATAATAATATCAAAAGAGAAGCCTGAACCGAGTATGTTTTTCCCCAGGAACCCATATGCCCGCAGCTGCTTAAGCGCATTCTGCAGCCGCTTGATTGCCAGCGGATATTCTTCGCGAATATAAATGATGCCTTCACTTGCCCCGATTGCATATGCGCCGATGATCATACCCTCTAGCAGCATGCACGGGTCGCTTTCCATTTCATTGCGGTTCATATAGGCGCCGGGATCGCCTTCATCAGCATTGCAGATGATATATTTCTTTTCCCCTGCGGCATTGCGGGCAAACTTCCATTTCTGGCCCGTCGGGAAGCCTGCGCCGCCTCGTCCGCGAAGCCCTGCTTTAAGCACTTCATCAATAATCGCTTCAGGGGTCATAGCCGTGAGTGCTGTGTGCAGGGCTGAGAATCCGCCAACACCAATATACTCATCAATATCTTCAGGGTTGATAAACCCCGTATTTCTCAAAATAATCTTTGTCTGCTTTGAGAAAAACGGCACGTCGGCATAGGCCGTGATGTCGGCAAAACCTTTGCCATACTCAAGGACTGCGCCTTTTGTAATGTGATCCCATCTCTCAACCCGGCAGAGGGCTTTTTCCCGGCAGACATCATTTTTGACAAGCTTGTCAAGTATGGCCTTTGCATCTTCGGGCACAACACCTGAATAAATAATCATCGGCATATCAGGAATGCTTACATTTACCAGGGGCTCCCTGGTGCAGTAGCCGATGCAGCCAACCTTGGTAAGCACCACATCAAGCTTTCTGCTCTTGATCTCTTCTTCCAGCGCGCGCATCACTTTATCTGCGCCTGCGGCAATTCCGCAGCTGGCGTAGCCCACTGCAATTCGGGGCTTTCCAGGGAAAATCTTCTTTAACCCTTCGTCTTTAATCTGCTTTAGATATGCTTGATGATGTAGTTTCACTTTTCTTCCCACTCATATTGTTTCAGAATTTCAGGTAGTTTTTTAGGCGTTAAATAGCCATAAATAGTGCCGTCAACCATCATCACCGGCGCAAGACTGCAACACCCGAGACAGCGGGTGCTTTCAATCGTAAACAGCTTGTCATCGGTTGTGATTGACTTTTCATTTCTTTCTTCATGCCTAATCTTTAAAAGATCAAGCATGGCAGCCTTAAGCCTTGGCCCGCCTCGAACATGGCAACTTGTACCTTCACAAACGGTGATTATGTGCTTACCCCGGGGTTTCAGGCTGAAGGCAGCATAAAACGTGCAGACGCTGAAGAGCTGAGAAAACGGAACCCCCATCTTCTCCCCCACATACTGCATTGCTTCTTTTGGCACATACCCTTCCTCTTCCTGAATTGCCTCCAGTGTGGACAAAACCTGCCCGGGCATATCCACATACTGCTCAATAATTTTATCCAGTTTTCTTGCATCCATGGCTTACGTCTCTACTTTTGAATTAATACATTGATAAGACGAACAAATCAAAAAATCAGCTTTCCATTTATTTGTTCACACCACTCTACAAAGAACACCAGGGGGAATACGCCGGCATTCAAAAATCAGGCTGTCAATGTCTGATATCCTGCGGGTAAGCGGGGGCGACGAGAACTACCTCTTGTCCGTCACCAGTCCGATCCACCACCCGACAACAAACCATCGCAAAAAACTGTCGAAAAAAGCCTGAAGACACATCCCGATAATCTTCAGGCTTCCTTTGCACTATGGCGGGCCGGATATCTATCCGGCCTTTTCGGCCCACACCTAAAGGAACTCAGAAATCCCTATAAAGTAAGGTTTTTGTATATTTCAAAATATTAATCGTTTGTATATAAAACCAGCGTAACGCTGTCAACTTTTTTTATCATATTTCTTCCCTAGTCACCATTGACGCATAGGCGTTTTTATTTTATACTGCGACAGTTCAAAAACCGAACGATCATTAACTTTATTAAATAGAAGGAACAGGCACCATGGAGCAAAAAAAATTTAACGAAGTAATTGATTTTGCCATTGCAAGAGAAAAGGAAGCCGTAAAATTTTACCACGACCTGCAGGGCATAGTCCATTTTAAGGCAAGGCAGGAAATGCTTCGTGAGCTGGAAGATATGGAAAAAGGGCATGTGAAAACCCTTGAAGGTATCCGCAAGGGCTCCACCAAGATAACCGAAAGCCCAAAAGTTCAAGACATGAAAATAAGCGACTATCTGGTTGAAGCACAACCCGCAGCTGATATGAGCTACCAGGACATTATAATTACCGCCATGAAGCGTGAGCAGGCAGCTGTCCAGCTGTATACAGACCTTGCCAACCGTTCCGCAGATGCCACCGTCAAGCAGCTGTTTTTAAATTTGACCGCCGAAGAGGCAAAACACAAGCTCAAATTTGAAAAAATTTACAATGATGAAATATTAAAAGATAACTGAGATCAAAGATTCAAGATGCAAACACAAAGGGGCTCAAATGAGCCCCTTTGTGTTTGCTGTTGAACAACCAATTACTTCTTCATGCTGACAATGATCTCGGTCGTCTTGGCGCCCTTGGCGATATGCGACTTAATCTTGAAGGATGCCTTCTTGTCGGTCCTAGTTGCCTTCAGAACGTTGGCAATAAAATCTTCGTCCATGGCGGCGAGATCCGCCTTGTAGGCAGGGGGCGCCTGCAGCATGTCTCCGACCTGCACAAAGGGGTCAGCCGCAGCGGTCAGGGTAACGGTGCCATCGGCATTTTGGGTCTGCGTGAAGGCAATGTATTTCTTCTTTTCGCAGTACGCGATAATGGAAGCGATGTCTTCGGCGGTCTTGATCTTGCCGATTTCCAGATCAAGCTTGGCGTCCTTCACCCACATTTTGGGGAAGGTCTGCCACAGCTTCAGGTAGATTTCCTTTGCCTTGGGCTTTACGTTCAGGAACAGCTGCAGCCAGGCAAGAAAATCGACAGCGAAAAAGCCCAGAAATGAGCCCGGGCCCTGCTCTTCGAAGGTGCGCTTCTGTTTTTTCAGAATATAGGCCACCGGCTCCTGTGTGCCCATTTCAAGATCGATGAACCGGCTTTCGACTTCGGGCAGGGGCAGATCGGGATTTGCGGCGCGGGTGCGCAGAATGATCTGACAGGCGCAGGCTGCGCCGTCGCGGCAGCGGCCGGAGGGCAGCTCGACAAGGATTTCTTCTTTGAGGCCGGCCTTCTTGGCTTTCTCAATGAGCTCCCAGATATACACATAGGTAAGGTACACTTCCTGCCGGTAATAGTCGTGGCGGCAATAGGTGCAGTCTGCCGGGCCGTAGGCCGGATTTGCGCACCACTGCACATGGCCCACATGCTCGGTTTCCGTATTGCGGCGGGTAATGTACAGCGCGGGCACGCCGGTAAAGCAGTCCTCGACAATGCGGCCCAGGGTGGGCAGGTCTTTTACTTCCTTCAAGCCGAACTTTGCCATGGCGCCGTCAAACGACATATCCGCCAGAGCGCCCCAGACATTGCCGTAATATTTCAGGCCGTCCTTCTCGCCAAGGGCGGGCTTGAAAGTGTTCCAGATATAATAGACATGCCCGAACAGAGACTTGAGTGCCTCTACCGTCAGGTCCTTCAGGCTCATTTTCAGGGCCTTGGCATGGGCATCCATGAACGGAAGAAACGGTGAGGGTGCTGATTTTGCTGCTTTGGTTGCCATGAAACTCTCCTTCAGTAAATAAGGTTTATAGGGTTATATGCTGTAGTACGCGGCCAGGCAAAAAGCCTGTGCATCACCCTATCATTATATAAATCTCAGCTTGCTATTGTCAAACAAAAATGAGCTTTAAAAGGACCGCGGCAGCTAGGGTTCGCCGGGGCGGCCGTTTCCAGGCGCCGTACTGCGCAAAGCGGCGCCCCTGCTGCGGTAGGCCGGTTTGCGTTTGCCTGCATGCAAAGGGTTGACTTTTGCTTTAAATCCGCCTATTAAAAATCACGTGCTTAAAAATTCTGAAAATCCGTACGCTGGATGACCGCCCCATGCATTTAAGCCAACAGGAACAAGACCGCTACTGCCGTCAGATGCTCATGCCGGGGTGGGGCCAGGAAGCTCAACTCCGAATAAAGCAGTCCCGGGTTTTTATCGCCGGCGCAGGCGGGCTTGGCAGCCCCGTATCTATTTATCTCGCGGTTGCCGGCATAGGCACACTGCGCATCTGCGACTGCGGCGAGTTGGAGCTGTCAAACCTGAACCGGCAAATACTGCATGACGACAGCCGCATCGGGTGGAACAAGGCCCTCTCTGCCAAAGCAACGCTTGAGAGGATGAATCCCGATATAACCGTCGAGGCTCTGCAGGAACAAATCACTGCCGACAGCGTTGCCGGGCTTATCGGCAACGCTGATTTGATACTGGACTGCCTGGATAATTTCCCGACCCGGCACATTATCAATGCATACGCCGTGAACAAAGGCATCCCGGTCATTCATGCCGGGGTATACGGCATGCAGGGCCAGATAACCTTTATAAAGGCGCCGGAAACGCCCTGCCTGTGGTGCATCAGCGCGGGCACGCCTGCTGCCGTATTTCCGATTGTGGGAGCTACGGCAGGCGTCATCGGTTGCATGGAAGCGCTTGAGGCGATAAAGTATCTCGGCGGCGTCGGCACAAATCTTAAGGACCGGCTCCTGATCTGGGATGGAGAAAAAATTGAGTTCATGGAGCTGCCCCAGAAAAAAATCGCCGACTGCCCCGTTTGCGGACATCTCAATACCACGGGCTGAGTGAACAGCCACACGACAACAGAACTTATAAAAATCAACCGGAGTTTAAAAATGTATGGCAAAAATTTCCTGCAAGTATTTTGTTAATGTGCTGGGGGCTACGAAAAAAGACGGTGAAATCGTCGAGGTCCCGGACGGGATGATCGTTGAGCAGTTTTTGGATTTCATGTCGGAGAAGTACGGCGCCGAGTTTGCCAGGCATGTGTATGCAACCGGCACCCTGTCGGGCGAGCCTTTCAAAACGCCCAATATCTACCTGAACAAGCGGCGCATTCAGTGGGTGCAGGATTTCCCCGAAGGGATAAAAACAAAAATCAAAGACGGCGATGAGTTCTGGTTCGGCCTCATCGTAGGCGGGGGCTGATGGGGCTGCTGCGTGCCGAACCGCCGGTTACTTCCCGCGCTCTGGCTGGTCAGGCCCTGAGCTTCAGCACATAATCCCGGAAAGCCTTTCCAAGGGGCGACAGCGAGCGCTTGCGGTCGGTCACCACGTAAAACACCCGGGCGAAGGTATGCCCGGCCACCGTGATGATGCGCAGTAGACCGTGGCCGACCTCATCCACGACAGCCCGGCGGGAAATGAAAGCGACCCCCACCCCCGAGCGCACGGCATGCTTGAGAGCCGCTGTGCTGCCCATCTCGGCGCTGACCAGCAGCTGGCCGGGATTGATGCCCGCCTCCCGCAGATTGATCTCCATGCTCATGCGCGATCCAGACCCCTGCTCGCGCATCACCAGCGGCTCACGGGCAAGCTCCTCCAGGGACACTTCTTTTTTTGCCCACCACCGGTGCCTGCGCGGAACGATCAGCACCTGCTCGTCATCGGCAAATTTTGCATACTGCAGATGCTCGTCCTTAATGCGGCCGCCCACAATGCCCAGCTCAAGATTTCTGCTCAGCAGCTCCTGCACAATGACTGCCGTGTCGGCTATGCGCATAGTGATCTGAATAGCGGGATACAGGCCTTTAAAATCACCCAGCAGCGGCGGCAGAATATATTCTCCCGGTATGGTGCTTGCCCCGATCACGAGATGGCCGGACTTCCTGCCCTTAAAATGATCAAGCGCCTGAACGGCTTCATCCTGCAAAATTATGATCTGGCGGGCATAGGTATACAGCAGCTCGCCGGCTTTGGTAAGGGTTATGTCGCGGTCGGCGCGGTCAAACAGCGGCAGGCCCACAAACTGCTCGAGGGCGGCAATATGCTGGCTTACCGTGGGCTGCGTGAGATACAGCTCATGGGCTGCACGCGAAAAACTTTTCAGCTCGGCAATTTTTAAAAAAATTTTCAGGCGGTGGGTATCAAGCATCTTCAACTCCTGTATTATGATAGTGCGTGCAGCTGTTATAGCCCAGAGCTCCTCTTCTGCCAAGCTCCCTTTTTGCTCGAGCGCTGCCGGCTGGCTTGTATGGAAAGTTGGGGCTGCGGGACAGAAGAAGCTGCTCAGCCCCCTGCCAGAAGGGCTGCCGCGGCGGCGGGAAACAGGGATACAGAAAAAGTTTGCTTGCTTGAAAAATCCGGTGGTCAACTGGGGCGTGTCCGCCGTTAGCGGGCAGACAAAAAAGAGGTCTTATTACGATTTCATCGCTTTTTATGCTCGTACCACCTGCAGAAGAACTCTTTTCTTCGTGTTCTCTGCGCTTCGGCTGTGCGCTTTTAATACAAAAACCTCCCGATGCCCACATAGTGGCAGCCAGCGCCCAAAAACACAAACAGGTGCCAGATCATGTGATGATAGCGCACCGATTGCATGGCATAGAAAACGGCGCCAAGGGAGTAGCAGATGCCGCCGGCGAAAATCAGCCAGAACAGGGCAGGGCTGGCATTGCGATAGAAGCTCGGCAGGATCAGCACCACGGTCCAGCCCATGACCAAATACAGGGTTAAGGATATTTTCGGCCTGGGTGTTCGCGCCAGCGATTTATACAAAATGCCCACCAGCACCATAAACCACTGCACGGATAGGATCGCCACAGCCTCCCATCCGCCGATCACCCGCAGCGCAATGGGCGTATAGGAGCCCGCAATGGCAAAATAAATGAAAATGTGATCCAGTATTTTGAATATTTTCTTGTGGCGCGACTCATGCTCCATGGCATGGTACAGCGTCGACATGAGGAACATCAGGAAAATAGAACTGCAGAAAACAGAAATGCCCGCCACATCTGCCGTGGTGCCGTTGCGGTGGGCTGTGATGACCATGGCGGGCATAGAACACAGCACCAGCAAAGCCGCGACGCCATGGGTGACTGCATTGGCGAGCTCCTCGCCGAAGCTCTGTTTGCGGGCAAGCCACAAATGCATGGTGCACTCCGGTATGCTGCATGCGGATACGGCCAGAGATCAATCCCGGCGGATCGCTTCATCGCATTTAAAAGTCTTTTTCGGGCTGCCGTTTTTATCAAACGGCTCACATGAGAGCATAGCGCCCATGTCCGAAGGCCTTGCTGAACACGAAGGGCCTTTTTAAAAATCAGGCCCGCTTAAAAATCAAACAGACTGTCCATATCCTCATTCTTCACAAGAAACGGCTTATTGTGCGGGGGCAGGGCCTCCGTGTAAAAAAACGCCGGCAGACGGTCAGCCTCTTTGGCGAGGCCCGCTCTCAGATTAAAATCCCGTTCCGTGAGAAGCACTCTTTTGCCGAGCGCTGCCATGTACTGCGGGCCGAAGCTTGCGCCGTATTTGGCCTGCAGCATTTCATGCAGCCCTTGCCCCCCCGACGGGATATCATTGAGCGGAAAACCCGCGAACTGGCACATGCCCGTGCAGTCTGCCGCGGCAGTATGAATCTGAATGTCGCGCGAGCAGGCCACCTGGCCATCGGGTGACAGGGGGTCGAGCTTGCCGCCCATTGCTTCAAGGCTGGCTCCTACTGTCCAGCCGGCCGTGTGATCGGCGCCCATGGGGCACATGGCATAGGTCACGCCCATACCCTGCACGGCGCGGGGATCATAGCCGGCAATCGACTGATTTTTAACAACCGGCACGCGCGCAATGCCGTACCGTGCGCCAACAGCCGCAGGGCCATGGCCGATCAGCTTGCCGATCTCCGAGCCTTTGCCGATTTCCGCTACAAGCTCAAGAGCGCCGGCGGCATCGCCGAATTTTTTTATGCCAGCCTCCATTGCCACGGCAATGGCGCAGCCCGTGTTCATGGTGTCCACTCCCAGATCATCACAAAGATAGTCAAACCGCGCAATGGCATCCAGATCGGGCACATCGCACATGCCCCCGAGCGCCCAGATGGTCTCGTATTCAAGGCCCGAGGTTACATACTTTTTGTTTGCGTCGACAAAAACATTCGAGCACCGGATAATGCAGGTGCTGCAGCCCGCATGGGCTGTTTTGCCGCCGCGCGATCCGATAAGCTCGGCCATCTTCTCGCCGCTTATCTGCTCCCACTTTTCATAGACGCCTACCCGCGCATTGAGCGCCGGGAATCCTCCGACGGCATTCATAACAGCCACGATCATTGCCGTACCGAGGGCCGGCATGCCCTGGCCGGTAAACGGATGGGCAAGGATTGCGTCGGCAACCTTCTTCTGGCCTGTTTTGAACAACCCGGCATCAAGCACTGAGGGGGCGGCACCGTCGGTATCATCGACTATAATAGCCTTGAGCCCCTTTGAGCCCATGAGCGCGCCCAGGCCACCTCTACCGGCTGCCCTGCACGGAAACCCGTCAGGATCGGTAACCTGAATCGAGGCCGATTGCAGCTGCATCTCACCTGCCGGCCCAATGCAGAACACAGCATGCCGGGCGCCAAACCGGGAGGCGATTGCCTGTACCGCTGCATAGGTGCCCTGGCCTTTTAAATCATCGGCCGGAAGAATCTCTGCTGCTCCTTTTTTGATGCTGAGCACATGCAGGCCGCCCCCTGAGGGCATGCCTTCAATAATAATCACCGCAAGCCCGACGCGCGCTATTTTGAACGCGCCATTGCCACCGACATTGCTTTCCTTTATCCCGCCGGTGAGCGGACTTTTGCCGCCAAGAGACACCCTGCCCGAATTGGGGCAGGCTGTGCCGGAGAGCATGCCCGGAGCTATAACAAGCTTGTTCTCCGGACCCAGCGCATCGCACTTCGGTGGCACCTCAAGCCCCACCAGCGACGAAGTAAGGCCGCGTCCGCCAAGCCCCTGCAAGTTGTTCCGGAAGAGTTTCATAGGTGCAGCTCATATCTGTCATATTAACGCGAAGCACGGTATTCATGGCATATCTCCTTCAAGTGTGGTCGGTCTAGTAAAATAAGTCTTTTTCAGCCGGCGGGAATCCTGCAGCTGCGCCCACAACAAAACTATGATCGCCGGCTGGATATTTGTCAAGATGCTGCCGGGCTCTCCAGCGTGTGCCTGCCGACCGACTCAGAAAGCGGGAAAATGAGAAAACAGGTCACCTGTTACGTACTGTACCATATCGATTATAGGCATAACAAGGGGGCATTTATTTTCTAGTGCTTCACCCCAAGAACATCGAAAACTTTTAAAATTTCCGGCAAATGCGCAAACGCAGGGCCGCCGCCCATGAGCACGCCGACGGATGCGGCTTCAAGAATTTCCTGGGCCCCTGCGCCTGCCTGCACGGCAGTCTGTGTATGAAGATATATACATGCTGAGCAATGCGTTGCAACGGCGATACCTACGGCAATAAGCTCTTTGTGTTTTTTATCAAGAGCGCCGGGCGCCGTTATTTTTTCATGCATCGCCATAAAGGTTTTGACAGTTTCGGGTATGTGTTTGGCGATTTTTTGATTTGTCTTCATGAAATCTTTAAAAAAACCCTGAACATCATTTTCCATTGCAAACCTCCTTCTCAATTATATTTTTCAATCTTTTATGAAAGATCCACAACGCTCCCCGCATTTGCAAAAAAGAACTTTTTTCCGAAAGCCTGCATGAGTTTCATGGCAGGCGCAAGGCCGGTACAGTGGGAAGCACCAAAGCGCTTTAGGTCAAACTGTTTCAGCTGCTCGATTGTTTTTTTAAGCTGCGCCCCGCTGAGAAAACCAATATGCGTACCGCCGATAACGGTATGAATGGGTTTGCCCGGCAGCTGTGCGGTGATGTGGTTCAGGGTATTAATGACGCCGGAGTGAGCGCAGCCGAGTATGACTGCAAGTCCGCCTGCTGATTCAATGACCAGCGACTGATCATCGAGAATAATATCCTGCGCAGAGCGCCCATCTTGTTGAATCACCAGGCGGCGATCATTTTTTTCAAAAACGGTTATACGCGGCACTTCACCGGTCAAATATATTCCCGTATCAATTTCCGTAAAGGACGTATTAAAAACAAACCGGGCTCCCAAAGCTTCAAGCCCGGCCTGCTCAACAGCTATGCCGACATTTCGGTATGCCGTTTCAGTATCTTTTTTAATAGCCGCAAACCTCTCGGTAAAAATGGCGGGATGGGCGTAAACATTAACCGGTCCGGTTAACTGCAGCACATGCTTCAGTCCGCCCGTATGGTCATAGTGCCCATGGCTTAAAGCTACCCTGCCGGTCCGGCTGAGATCCTTTTTCAAGCAGGCAGCGTTATGAACGATGGTGTGGCCCTGGCCGGTGTCAAACAGAATGCTTTCGCTTCCCCGCTCGATCAGCACGGCAAAACCGTGTTCGCCCAGTACGCCCAAAGCCGGCCCGGCGGTGTTTTCACATAAAACAATTACTCGTTCCATGATCTCTTCGCTTTGTTCGCTTGCCAATAAGGCCTTTTATTGTGCCCGTGCAGTCACGATAATAACCGGCTCGGGGCAGGCAAAACCCTCAGCAGTGATATAATCGCTCAGTTCTGACTCCATATCCATGCAGACTTGCTCAAACATTTCCCCCGTAAGCCCCGCAACAGCTTTGCTCCAGTCCTTCATCAATTCAACAGACTGTCTGAGGGATGCATAGCGGGACGGTGTGGATTCTTTTTTCAGGCTGCTGATCTCGAACCCTGCTTGCTCAACGAGTGTGCGGAGCCAATCCGGATTACCCCAGCCCCAGATGGCAAAATCTTTTTCATCAGGCTCAATGTGTCTGCTCAGAGCCTTCCTCAAGGCCAGGTCATACGGCCCGGGGGCAAACACGCTTAAACCAAGTCTGCCCCCGGGGGCTACTACACGCCTCATTTCATGCACGGCCGCAGATTTGTCTGCCATGAACATCAACGCGAACTGACAAAGAACCACCTCGAATTGTGCGTTTTCAAAAGGCATTCCAGCTGCATTAGCCTCCACCCAGTCAACGGTTATTCCCGGAGGCATAGACACCAAACGCGCTACCTCAAGCATTTCAGGGCTCATATCAAGGCCGACAATGCTGCCGCCCGCCCCGACGATTTCGGCAGCGCGTCGGGAAACGGCGCCGGTGCCGCAGCCAATATCCAGGACGCGATCCCCGGGCTCGACGAGCTGCACCATTTTTTTTGCCCAATGATCCATAATTATGGGAACAAGATACTTTTCGTAATTTTCCGCCAGGCCCATAACTGCTTTTCCCCTATGTGTGTGTTAAGTTGCTGTGCCCGGGAGGGCATGCAGGTTTCAGCCTATCAACAGCTTGCCGTCAAGCTATTATTCCATGCCAGGCATGTTCATCATGTACGTTCGGCCGGAGCTTTCTCTGCCAAAAACTCTTCTACTGCGTGCGTCGGCACGGCAAGAGGGTGCAACTGCCTGGCATGCTATTCACAGGCTTGATACCTCCCGCAGTTTTTTAACAATGCCGGCAAGGGCTTCTCCCGCCGCATCGATCTCTGCCTGCGTGGTGGTTCTGCCGAAAGAAAAACGCACCGCGCCCTGGGCCTGCACGCTTGAAAGGCCCAGGGCCCGAAGCACATGAGAGGGCTCGGGCTCGCCCGTGGTGCAGGCCGAGCCTGCCGAAGCGCAGATCCCGAGCAGATCAAGATGCAGCAGTACCGATTCGCTTTCAATGCCGGCAAAGCAGATGCTCGACGTATTTGGCGCCCGCGGCGCGCCGCGGCTGTTAATGGATACACTGGGTATGCTCTGTAGCAGCGTTTGCTCAAAACGGTCGCGAAGCGCAGCGATGCGGTCAGCCTCGCTGCCAAGCTTTGCCACAGCCTGCTCTGCCGCTGCGGCAAAACCGGCAATTGCGGCGGTATTTTCCGTGCCGGGCCGCAGCCCTTGCTCATGATGCCCGCCCGTCATAATCGGCGCAAGGTGCGTGCCCCGCCGGACCAGCAAGGCTCCGGCGCCCCGGGGGCCATATGCTTTGTGCGCTGTCACCGTCACCATATCGGCATAATCAAAAACTGCGCCCAGCGTTATTTTTCCGAAGGCCTGCACGGCATCAATATGAAAAAGTATCCTTCGCTGCCGGGCTATGCTCCCGATTTCCTCCACGGGCTGCAGCGCGCCCGTCTCATTGTTGGCGTGCATAACGCTTATAAGAATTGTATCGGGCCGGATGGCCTCTGCCACCGACTGCGGATCGACCACGCCCTGGCTGTCAACGGGCAAAAAGGTTATGTCAAAGCCATCGCGGCCAAGCGCTTCGGCAGTCTTCAAAACGCTGTGATGCTCAATGGCCGAAGTGATGATATGGCGGCCCCGCTCCTTCAGAGCGGCGGCTGCGCCGCGCAGGGCCAGATTATTGGCCTCGGTTCCGCCGGCTGTGAAAACGACTTCAGCCGGGCTGCAGTCGAAAATATCTGCAATGGTACGGCGCGCCGTTTCCACGGCGCTGCGGGCCTGCCTTCCGAGCCGGTGGTAGGAAGACGGATTGCCATACGAGCCGTCAAGAAACGGCAGCATGGCCTCGCGCGCCTCCGGGCACAGAGGGGTCGTTGCATTATGATCAAAATAGATAAGCGGCTGCTGGCTCATAGCTTCTGCGAGGCCCGGTGTTCATAGTCTTTGATCGCTGCCAGCAGCGCGCCGACGCCCATGAGCGAGCAATGCTCTTTATTTACGGGAATGCCGCCCAGTGCACGGATGATATCGTCATCGGTCAGCTGTTTTGCATCCTCAAGGTGCATACCCATGGCAAGGGTTGTCGCCATGCTGCTGGTGGCGATAGCGCCGGGGCAGCCAAAGGATTTGAACTTGATATCGATAATATGGCCTGCTACCACCTTGATCCAGAGCTTCATCTGGTCGCCACAGGAGGGGTCCCCGACCAGAGCAAAGCCGTCGGCGTCGTCTATCTCGCCCACATTGCGCGGATTGGTGAAATGATCAATGACGGTTTCATTGTAAAACAGAACAGGCTCTTCCGGGTTTTTTTCAACAGGCTCAGCTGTTTTTTTGTAGAGTTCCTTCCAGGCGTCATCATCCGGGATACCGGGCTTCATAGTCTTTCCTTTCCTGTATCAACTAAAAAAACGGGACGGGCCTGCGGGCGCGTCCCACTCTGCTTCGATAAACATCCGGCGGCAGTCTGTACGCTGGCGCCTCGGCTCTTTTCCGTCTGCTCCCGGTCGTCGCGGGGATTTGAGCCAGACTCGGCCCAGAACAGGTTGGCCCCGGCAAGGGCGCCCGCGACATTGGGCTCATGCGTGCAATTGCCCGGAACGCCAAAGCCCATGGCCAGCCGCACCGCGGCAAGAATATGCGCCATTCTTGCCTCGGAAACAATGCCGTACGCAGCAAGCTTTGTCCCGGCAATGGGAATGCGGCGGGCTGCGCCGCAGTAGACAGGAGCGGCGTCACGGGCGATCAGGGTCTTTTCAACCAGTTCGGCAACCGTGTGCTCGGGCCCGACAGGCTCCAGGCAAGTGCCGAGCAGAAGACCTTCCTCCCGCGCCGGCTGAAAGGTTTGCAGCCGACGCTCAGGGGCAATGACGCGTGTCGCGGCCTGTGAGCACATGATCTCAAACTGCGGCGAAAGAGCTGCAATTAGCTCCAGCACTGCCCGGCGAAGTTCGCCATCTGACGCAGCGGTGCGGTTAAAGTCGAGCACAAGATAGACGGCATTAGCGCCGTCTTTTTCAAAGCCGGTACAGCGGGCTATGACATCCTCAAGCGCGGTTTCCGTTTGCTGCGAAAATACGCCGTTCACACGCGCAAACGAGCAGAACAGACAGTCATTAAAGCAGGGTGCTATGTTAAGCCCGACCTGCGCATGCACTTCGGCCCTGCCCTGCGAAACCTGGTCGCTTATTGACCTCCCGGCCCACTGAATATAAAAGCTTTCTTCTTTTTTGAGAGGAACCGACAGCAGCATGCCGATCTCATCTCCGGTCAGAAGCCTGCCGTCCAGTGCTTTTGCCACAATGTCTGAAATATGTCCGTATTTCATTCTTGTCCAGTTCCCGCTGGTATGTTTACAGAACGGCGCTTCAGGAGCGCCGCTTGTTCATGCCAGCCGAGTTGCTGTTTATCTGCCGCAGCAGGAAGGGCCGCCGCCGCATTTTTCATCCCTGCCGCAGCAGGTTTTGCCTGCAGGCCGCGCAGGCATTTTGGGCAGAGCGGCGGCGGACATTTTTTTCTCAAGCTTCGTGCCGCCACAGTTTTTACACACCACTTCATTACCAGAGGAACTTCCCACGGTTATGGATTCCGTTGTTTCTCCGCAGGAAATGCAATGGTATTCATAAATCGGCATACGCTGTCCTTTCTACTTTATTATGGCTCAATGCAAACCATTCATCACCTGTTTGCCAGGCCCGACCCTGATGATTCTTTTTTTAGGGCAGATACACGACCGTCTCGCATGTTTCCCCGAAGTCTTTCACCCGCTGAGCAAGCCCTGCCGCCATCGAAGTGAAATCAGCCTGCAGAGCCTGCTCGGGGCAGGCTCGCAGGCAATTATAGCAGGCAATGCAGCAGTCTTTAAACACCGGGCCGTCGGCAAGCTCGACAGCCTCAGCCGGGCAGGCCATGACGCAGTCGCCGCATAAGGTGCACAGATCGCGCTTAACACTGATCTGCGGCAAATTCTTCCGCACGGCGCTTAGCACCAGGCCGGCCATGACTTTCTGTAAAGCCTCGGGCTGATAGTTTAATGCGGCAGCCGGGAGGGGCTGTGCCGTACCGGCGTCAACAGCGGCAACAACCTTTTTCACCATATCCCGTATTCTGCGATCATCATCGGCATCGGGCCTGCCTTTTCCCAAAGGCTTGTCGGACTGCCACAGCAGAGAATGCTCGGCAACTATTTTTGCCGCTGCTATCGCAGCATAGCCTTTTGCCGCAAGCGCTCCGGCCATATCCGCAAGCGCCATGCCGCTGGTAACCGCGCCCCAGGTTGCAAAGGGTACGCTGCAGCAGCCGGTACCGGCGGGCAGGCTTGTGATAAAATCCATGACCGCTGGAACAGGATGGCTGGCATAGACCGGCGAGCCGATAAACAGGCATGAATCACGGGCTCCCGCGGCCAGAACTGTCTTGAGTGTAGCCCTGCACGCGCTGCCCCCCAGATCAAGGGCGCTGCACTGCTGGCCGAGGGCGGTAAGCTCCTCGCCTATCACCTGCGCAGCATGCCGCGTAGTTCCTGCCGGAGAGATATACACAACAAAAAATTTCATGGGGGCCTCCTTTAATTGCTGAGAATAAGATTTATCTTTTTCGACCATTTCATAAAAAACCGGGTGCCCCCGGCCTCGCTGACCACGCGAAGAATCGCCGCCGTATCGGCACCGATGACGCCGGAGAGGTGCGTTACCCCGTAGTCTTTGAAAACGCCAGGCGCCATCGGGGTGGACGGCCCCAGCACAGCCTTGATACGGCAATTGACTGCTGCGGCCGCGATATGCTCGAAGCTGTTATTAATAATAGAGGTTGCCGTTATTATGACGACCGAGCATGACGGCAGGAGCCCGGCTTCCCTGCTTCCCGGGCAGAGGCCGGCGGCGCGGGCCATGTTCTCCTCGAAGATAACCAACTCCCCTGCTCGCTGCTTAATGACAGGCACCAGGGGCCCGAAAAACCCCACCATGCCGACCTTATCGTCTTTTGTCAGCGCAAGCACATCCAAAAGATCGCCTTCGGTGCGGCTGCATCCCGGCAGGCTGTCAGTTGCATCAGGGGTATTGAACAGGGCATTTGCCGCTGCCAGGCCGAGCGTGCGCTCCAGTAGCTCCCCTGAGGATAGGTACTGCAGTACATCCCGCACCGGCGATCCCGCAAGGGGTCTTTTACCCTGAAAAACCGAACAGCCCGAGTCAGCCTTATCGCGAAAAGTGTAGGCAAGGCCAACTGAACCCGTGTCAAGCTGCACAGCCGTATATCCCAACCCGATCCTGACATCGGTTACTTTTATATCCTCAGCCCTTTCAAGAGCTGCTTTTTTTAAAGCTTCAGGAAGCATGGCTTTGTTCTCCTCTCATTTTTTTTCCTCATTATTAACAAAACGGTCATCTGCAACCGTTTGCTGTTTATTGCCCGCATGCTCATACCAGCCTGTTTTGACCTGCTGCCGCTCATCAAAATCCGGGACATAGGGCTTGATGTCTAAAAGGGGCGCGCCGTCGACGATATCAACGCCGCCTATGGTCAGAGTGCAGCCGTCAATACCCAGAAGCTTCACCACTGACAAGCCTATGGGGTTTGGCCGCCGGGGCGCCCGTGTTGCAAAAATACCGCGGTCATGCACATCAAGAAAAGGCCGGCACATGAGAGAATAGCCCTGCACCCGATGAAAACGGTACAACAGAATTATATGGGAAAAGCCGTCAAGATCGGTGAGCCCCTCGGCAAATTCCGGGAACACCTCAACCGTGCCGACAGCGCCGTTTGCGAAAACACCCTGAATGGGAACCCCGGCGGGTTCAGCATAGGGTGAGTGGATAATACCAATGGGAGAAAATTCAATCTTCATGGTAGCGCCTGAGCAATCCTATAAAATGAATACCGCAGCAGCAAGCACGGTCGTATAGCCTCTCGTTGACACAATGGCTGACTGGGTTATTTCCGTTGTTTTGTAAATTTTATTGCTGATCCGGTACACCTCTTTTTTTTCATCCCAGCTTGTATTCTCATCAAATTCAATGCCGAGCGTGGAAGCGAGCATGGCTGCTGCCATATCCTCGGCATGATCGCCTGCCTGCTTTTCCGTCATGCCGAAGGCATGAAATTCAGACAGATAGCCATACCCCTTTTTGTCCGCCGGCACGGCGAAGCCCACCGATGCAACAATCAGCCGCCGCGGCTCATTGCTTGCGCACCGGCTGATAACAGTGAAGGTGATTTCGCCGTCGCTGAGCTTTTTAAGCCCCTGGACCCGGGGTATTATTTTGCAGCCCGGCGGCAGAATGCTGGAAACCGGCACCAGGTTCTGCTTCTCGATGCCTGCATCCCGCAGTGCAAGCTCAAAGGAGCGCAGCTCATCCTTGTGCGTGCCAGCTCCTTTTGTAAAAAAAACCTGCCGTGGTGTAATGTTCATCCTGTTCGCCTGCGCGTGTTAATGATCTTTCTGCAGCTTGAATCTGCAGTCCTGGCTTGCGCTGTAAAAGGTGCGGTTGTGCCGTGGCGCTGCACTGATGCGGCCTGACGCGAGAAGATGGTCAATCTGCTTGACCGCGAGGTTCCAGTTGATGCCGAGACCCCCAACGATATCGCTCAGCGTACAGGGCCTCCGCCGCAGCAGAACAAGAATATCTTCCTGCGTGCCGGATAAAAGATGCTGCTTCCCCGCAGGGGAAAACCCGGCAATCACTTCTGCGTTCTTTCCGAGCAGAGCCGCCAGTTTTTTCAACTGCGCCGGCGGAACCATATAGGCAAAATCCTCCGACGGCGGCCTGACAACGGTATTGACCTGCACTTTATCTGGCCGTATGTCGCTGATTATTTTCGCTATCTTCTTTACTTCCGTCATAATGCCCGTCGAGCCTCCGACCAGAAGCACTTCAAGCCATACTTTGTTTTTAAAAACCGTGCGGAACTCAACCAGCCCCTTCACCATCAGCTCAAAAGAAATAGCGGAATGGGGCCTGTTCACATGCTGAAACAGCCCTGCATCACCGGCATCAAGCGACGGGATAACAAGATCGGCGTTTTTCAGCTCTGTCTGAACCGCCGTATCCCATAACAAAGAGCCATTGGTTATAACCGCTATGGGCGTACGGCTCTTTTCTTTTATAGCGGCTATGAGTTCGCCAAGGCGAGAATAGAGCGTTGGTTCGCCAGAGCCGGCTATGGTAATATAGTCGGCAGCATCCAGCAGATCCCGCTTGCGAGCCAGTTCATCAACAATTTGACTGAACGGCGCATACTCTTTTCGTTCCAGCGTTTTGACCGTCGTGCGGCCCAGATGACAGTAGATACAGTCATACGTGCATGTTTTGTAGGGAACCACATCTATGCCCAGCGATCTGCCCAGCCGGCGTGAGGGCACCGGTCCATAAAGAAAATTTTTCATGTCCGCCGCTCCCACAGGCTGCACCCTGTAATGCCCCACACCAAAAAATCAGCAGGGCCTGCGGCACCACCTGTTCTGCAACCAAGGAGCTTCATCGTTTTCGCAGTATCTCCTGCCATATCCCCATGCCCCCGCAGCCGCCGCGACCCATGCCCCGGCCTCTTCCTCTGCAGCCGCCGAACGGCCTGCCCTGCTGTGCTGTCTGTCCGTGGGGTTGCCCGCGGGGCACGGTTCCGTACAGATCATAGAGCTGTCTTTGCTCCGGATCAGCCAATACGGAATAAGCCTGATTCAGGTTTTTAATATGTTCTTCCGCTGCTTCCTCCGGATTAATATCCGGATGATACTGCAGCGCCAGTGCGCGGTATGCTTTTTTTATTTCATCCGGGGTTGCGCTTTTTTCAATCTGCAGGAGCTCATAATAATCGTCGTCGCGTTCATGCTGCAGCCTGTGCCTTTTAATAAGGATGATCTGGGAAAATGCCTTATTAATGTGTCCAGTCCAGTATTTTGACGCCCTGGGGAATTTTTTGCCCGAGCATGCCGCGGAAGGCATCCCACATCCGGCTGATTTCCGCCGACACCTCGCCGCAGGGATGCTCGAACACCGTGTTTTTTTGCATCAGCGCAGCGACAACGCTTCGGTCATAGGGTACTTTGCCCACAACCCGTACCGATTGCTGTCGCGCAAAAATCTTCTATGATTTGAGTATTCTCGGGATTAATGTCGAACTTATTGACGCACACAGCCGCAGGTATATTGAAATGCCCGGCTGTTGCCAGCACTCGCTTGAGATCATGCAGGCCCGACAGCGTGGGCTCGGTCACTACCAGCACCAGGTCGACGCCGGTGATCGACGCGATTACCGGGCAGCCGATGCCCGGAGGGCCGTCGATAATGACATATTCAAGACTTTTTTCTTCGGCGACCCGCCGCGCCTCCTGCCGCACGACGCTGACCAGCTTGCCGGAATTATCTTCGGCAATGCCCAGCCGGGCATGCACCATGGGCCCGTTACGGGTCTCTGAGACAAACCAGTGGCCGGAAAGCTTATTCACCATGGTAATGGCTTTCTCCGGACACAGGGCCGCGCAGACCCCGCAGCCCTCGCAGGAAACCGGGTCGATTTCAAGGCCGTGAATTGCGCCGAACCGGCACAGCTCCCGGCAGGCGCCGCACTGCGTGCACAGAGATTTCTGAATAACCGCTGTTTTACCGCCGGAGAACTCTTCCGTACGCTGCACCGCCGGATCAAGAAGAATATGCAGATCAGCGGCGTCAACATCGCAGTCGGCAAGCACCGCCTTTTCCGCAAGAGAGGACAGTGCCGCCGTGATAGTTGTTTTACCGGTTCCGCCTTTACCGCTGATAATGGTAATTTGTTTCATCAGGCCTCCGCCGCAGTCTTTGTCCAGATATTTTTCTCGGTGCCTTCGGTTGGGTGAATTCTGAGATACACGATTTCATCGGGCTCGATTCTAATAAGGTTAAAGCGCCTGAGCGCCTTCACTAACTCTTCCTGCAGTTTGTCGGCCGGCTTCCCCCGGCGGCGAACATTTCTCCCATGACCTTCAGGGATGCGTCGTACACGCCCATGTGTTTGAGACGGTCCATAAACTCCTGCTCATGGCCGGCATAGGGCAGAAGCGTTGCCGTACCGCTTATCTGGAGGCTGCGGTTGAGCACGCTGTGATCGATGGGATGATACATGCCGACCGCCACTTTGGGATTGGAACGGATATTGCGGATTTTCAGGCCCGGTTCTCCGGCATGCCACAAAGTGAGCCCATCGGCAAAAAAATCTATGGGCGTGGCCCGCGGCAGGCCCTCGTGCACCGTGCACAGCACGCAGGCAAGGCCGTGCTTCAGGCAGCAGCCGGGCTTGTCGGTCGTGCCGGGCCTGCTGCGCGCCTCGTCGAGAAATGCGAGAATCTGCTTTTCCAGCTCCTGCCGCGGCATCGTGTTTTTATTGATATGATTGGCCAGCAGCGATTTTTCCTTCTGTGCGCTTTCGTTCATGCTCAAGTCTCCCGGGAAGATGATGTTGGGCCGCAGGCGGCGGTAATTGTTGCATGCAGTTTCAAAAATTCCTGTTTCAGCTCCGGCATGACTGCCATGACCGGCTCGCCCCGGGAATAGCCCTCGGCAATGCGGCGGTCCCAGGGAATTTTCATCAACAGGGGTATGCCCTCCTGACTGCAGTAGTTCTCCACCGCATCATCGCCGATGCCCGCGCTGTTGACGATCACGCCGAAAGGAACTTTCAGCTCGCGCACGGTTTCAACCGCCAGCTGCAAATCGTGCAGGCCAAACGGCGTGGGCTCGGTGACCAGTATGCAGTAATCGCTACCACGAACGGTTTCGATCACCGGGCAGGAGGTTCCGGGCGGCGAGTCGAGAATAACGGTTTTAGTGCGGTCAAGGCGGCTGTGCAGCTGCCGGATAATCGGCGTTGCCATGGGATCGCCCACATTCAGAATGCCCTGCATGAAGGCCATTGACTGCGCCATGCCGCTTTCGATAACGCCGATATCCCGGGGCTTTTCCGTAATGGCCCGCTCGGGGCAGATAATCGTGCAGCCGCCACAGCCATGGCACATGTTAGGAAACACCAGCACCCGCGTGCCGATCACAACCAGAGCATTGTAGGCGCACAGGTCGGAGCATTTGCCGCAGCCGCTGCATTTTGTTTCGTCTACTTCAGGCACCAGCATGGTCACCGGTGTTTTTTCAGCGATCGCGGGACGCAGAAAAATAGCGGCATTGGGCTCCTCGACATCGCAGTCGGCAAACTGAACCCCGTCAAGCGAAAGAGCAAGGCTGACCGCCACGGTCGTTTTGCCCGTTCCGCCCTTGCCGCTGGCAACTGCAATAATCATGCACAGCCCCCCTTGCCGCTGCAGGAGCCGGAGCTGCTGCCGGCATGGGCCTCTGCCGTTGGCGCGCCCACTGCCTGAAGTTTTCCGCCCTTGAACAGATCGACAGCATTCTGAGCGGTTCCGGAAATACCGGTATATATTTTAATGCCTGCGGCATTAAGTACGGCAAAAGCATTAGGACCGATATTTCCGGTCAAAACAGCCTGCACCCCCTTGTTAATGACAAGCTGCGCCGCTTTGGTGCCGGCGCCGCCCCCGGCTGTTGCCGCCGGATTCACGGCGCACTCAAAAGCACCGGTATCGCTGTCGATAATAATATAGTTCGTCGCCCTGCCGAACCGCGGATCAATATCCGCGTTAAGGTTCTGTCCAGTTGAAGAAATGCACAGTTTCATAGCCTACCACCTTTCAGTTTGTGCCCTATATATTCCATTCGTAGCTGCGCATGGAAAAATCAGGCAGATATTCTTTAAGGATTATTTTATCCGGGATAATTTTTATAAAGCTGCAGGCATGAGTGTTTTTGACGATAAACTGCTCGGCAGCCTCTGCCCGCAAATTCTGCTCGCGTACCAGCGGAGTGAGCAGGCTTCGCATAACAGTATCGAGGTTCCACTTTTTCAGCTTGGCCCTGAACAGGCGCGGATCGGAGCGCATGGTGATCAGCTCTGCCTCGCCGAATATCTGAAGGCTGGGCTGCGTTTTGCGGTGATCAAGGGGCTGCTCATAGATGAATGCCGACACGCGGGGGTTGCGCTTGATATTGGCGATCTTGGCGCCCGGGCCGCCCAGAATATAGAGCGTGAGCCCTTCGTTAAAAAATTCCAGGGCAGTGGCTCGCGGCATGTCCTTATAGGAGGTTGCCAGCACCAGGGCGTTGCGGTGAATCATGCCGCAACCGTGTTTGCCCGGCTTCGGGTCAGGCAGGCCCGAGGTAGCTTCAGCACGTCAAGAATCTTTTTTTTCACCAAAGCCTTCGACGGCTGTTTTTGATTTTTCATACGTGGTTGTCTCCTTCAATTGTTGTAAGGTGTGCGTTCGCCCCAAGGGCGTCCCCTGCGCCTTATTCCGAAAAAAAATGCATCTGATCGCTGCAGATTTGAACATGGCGCAATATATCGTCCAGACTTTCCGTGTAATATTGCAGCGCATCGCCTCCTTCACGCAGCGCGCGCGCTATTGCCGCACCACAGCGGTAGCCTGAATCCATCGCAACGTCGATAGATGCATCGTTGAGGTATCTGAAACCACCTGCTTCGCCCGCCAGCAGCACCCTGCCGCTGCCTGGATTCGGCGGCCACATCTTGATGATGCACCCCTCCACGCGCTCCTGAGGCCCGAGCTACACCTTGAAGTTTTCCCGGAGAAAACCCTTGAAGGCCTCCATGCGGCCGCGCACATCATCGCCCCTGAAGCCTCCGACGCAGGGCACAAGCCAAGCATCCTTGCGGTGCACGCAGCAGAGCAGTCGGCAACGCTTTTTTCAAAAAACACATGCCAGCAGCCGTCGCGCAGGTCGCCACTATCGACAATCGGACAATACTCCTGATAGTAACTCACCTCGGGCGTTGCCTCCCACACCTCCGGCGCGAGCGCCCTGCGCACTGCTGAGGCGCTGCCGTCGGCGCCGACCAGATAGTCACACTGTATCGTCCGGTTCGGATCACCCTTTCCGCCGGGGTTCAGTAGCTTGGGATCGCGCAGAAAAAGGTCGACATTGACCTGTTCCCTGTCGGCAGCACAGCCGCGAAACACGCTGTTTTCCCTGAGCGCGGCTCCGGACTGCTTCACCAGCCAGTGGTCAAATGTGCTGCGCCAGGCATTAAGATAGGTCTGCGGGAATGCATGGCCGTCTTTGGGTATCTCCCAGAAATATTGAACAAAGCCTTTATCATGCTTCCATTCGATAATCTGCGACGCATGGATTATTTTCGGCTCACAGTAAACATCCTCCGGCGGCATTGCACCGAAGTATTTCGGCAGCAGCTCCTGGGTTTGCCCGAACAAAACACCCGAACAGTTTTTATGCCGCGGCAGCGATTCCTTTTCGATAAGAAGCGCCTGAATACCCGCGTCATGCAAAGCCTTTGCGCACGATGCGCCTGCAGGCCCGGCGCCGATAATGACAACCTGCTGCTTTTCCATAGAGCCTCCTTTATGGCCTACTTCCGGTAATGTCCAATCTGCATTTTTAGACTGAAGAAAGATGCCAGATCATATTCCCCCCGTAACCGGAGTCCGGGGGAATATGATCTCCCGGCATGCTTTTTCAAAATCTTCGCACTTCGTTTTTTGGAAGGCTGCCTGCCTTGAATTTTTCAAGGGCCTCCTGCACTGAAAGACCTGGAGGAGCACTGTACATTGTAACTCCGGCTGCCTTCAGCACTTCATAGGCATTCGGGCCCACCTTGCCGCTTATCACAGCCTTGACCCCATGATTAAACAGGGCCTGCGCGCAGGCCGTGCCGGCGCCGGTGGCAGCCTCAGCCGAGTCATTTTTTATGGCAGACGCTTTCGCCCGTTTCCGTATCAACAAGAACAAAATAATCGCATCTGCCGAAAAGCCCGTGGGTCTGCGCAGCCAGGCTGTCGCCGCATGCTGAAATTGCAATTTTCATAGAGCCGCCTTTCTCAGTGTCCGCCGCAGCTGTCGCCATGGTCATGGGCGCAGGCAGAGGTTCCGCTGACTTTTCCCGCAAGATAGGCTTTCAGAACATTGCCAACCTGGCCGCCGACACCCGTTGCAACCTCGATACCAAAGCCATTGAACATATCGATAGCCTTGGGTCCCATGCCGCCGGCTATCATGACATTGACATTCTGTTTTTTAATAAACTCGGGAACTGCACCGGGCACATGGCCGTTGAAAAACGGATTGGCAACCGGGTCGACCTTCTTCACTTCCGTGCCCTCGACATCCACCATCATAAAATACGGGCAGCGGCCAAAGTGCCCGCTCATTTCAGACTCAAGACCCTTGTTTTCTTCGCAGGCAAAAGCTATTTTTTTCATGTTCCAGTTCTCCTTCATGATTAAATAAGTGTGTATCTTGTTTTATTGCTTATTAATAATTTCCAGCCACGCATCGGTAATGCCGTTAAATGCTGCTGTGGCCGGCGACTCGGGATGAGCAGAGACAAAAGGCTTGCCCTCGTCTCCGCACAGAACCATGGCCGGGTCAAGCGGAACGCGCCCCAGAAACGGCACTTTCATCTTTTTTGCTATCTTCTCGCCGCCGCCGGTTTTAAATAAATCTATGGTCTTGCCGCAGTGCGGGCACAGCATGCCGCTCATGTTTTCCACAACGCCGATTGTGGGAATTTTAAGCTCCTTGCAGAATGAGATGCTCTTTTTCGAATCAAGCAGGGCTACGTCCTGCGGCGTAGTGACAATGACCGCTCCGTCGACCTTGCCGATCAGGTGGGAAATGCTCAGCGCCTCATCGCCCGTGCCCGGCGGCAGATCAATAATAAGATAATCAAGAGCGCCCCAGTGCACTTCGCCCAGAAACTGCTTCATCACGCCATGCTTCATGGGGCCCCGCCAGATGACGGCGTGATCTTCATTCTGCAGAAAAAAACCGATCGACATAACATGTAGATTTTCCGCTGCGGCGATGGGCAGGATGCCGTCAACCGGGCCCGGCGCTGACTCAGGCCGCTCAGCATCAATGCCAAGCATCTTGGGGATATTCGGCCCGTGGATGTCGGCATCAAGAATTCCCACTTTTTTGCCCCTCAGGGCAAGAATTGCCGCGAGGTTCACCGCTACCGAGCTTTTGCCCACGCCGCCCTTGCCGCTTAAAACCATAAACTTTTTACCGATGGACCCCATGGCCGTGTCGATCAGACGCTGTGCGCGGCGTTCTTTTTCATCCTGCGAGCAGGTGGCTGCCGTATCGCAGGACTGGCATCCGGTAGTGCTTGTGCATTCTGTACTCATTCCTTCGTTCTCCATTCTATTTGGTATTGTGTGAAACAGATTTTTCCATTTCAGAAAAATTTCTTTTAATGATGCTTTTTGTTTCATCGACTATTTCAGCCTCCGTTCTGCCGCGCGTGAGCACGGCGCCATATCCTTTAAGGTGCATGCCCTGAGCCGCCAGAAAGTGCCTGACGGCCTGCTCGTCTTTTTCGCCGTAGTTGCCCTGATGCGTTACGATTGCATAGACATCCTTTCCCGCCAGGCGCCGGTGATCCAGAAATGTGCGCATGGGCGAGGCCAGCCGGTGTATCCAGATAGGGCTGGCTATGATAATCGGGTTATACTGCGAGGCATCAAGCGTTCACCGGCCCGGGCAGGTCATCGCGGTCAAACAGCTGATCGATGACGCAGTTGACTTTCCAGAGGCCCGTGCGCTCCCGTCTTCGACGTGAGTTCCAGCCGCTCGCAGCCAAAAGCGCTGCCAAGCTCCGCAGCAACAATGCTGGTGTTGCCCGTGAGGGAATAAAAAATAATCAGCGGACGCCAGGTCGCTTCCGGATCTGCCCCTGCGCCAATGCTGGAGCCGGGCCAACACATATACGCGAGAAGTGCCGTAAAAAACAGAAGCAGGATACAGCTGTTTTTTCATGCAGCGTCTCTCTTGATATGCGGTCGCGGTTCAAACGGAATCTCGCCCAGGGCCATCCGGGCAAGATCAGTAATAAAAATCGGCGCAAGACCTGCGGCCATGCACGCCTGGCTCATGAAAGCATAGCAGCTCGGGCATCCAAAAACCATGGCTTCGGCGCCATGCTGCAGCGCATCGGCAATATTTTCAGCGACCATGTCGGTGCTTGTTTCGGGAAATTTTTCCGTAAGGCCGATACCGCAGCACAAAGCGTTCATGCCGTCATAGCGCCGTTGCACCCGTTCTGACTCCTGCCAGCCTGAAAAAACATCTTACAAACCGCATCGGTCCAGGGCGCAAGCCTGGAGATGCACGGCCGCTGAAAGGCGATTTTTTTGCCGAGCCTTTTAAGTGAAGCTCTTTTCTCGCCAGCAGCACGGCCAAGCCAGTCGGCAAGGTGCACCGCGCGTGAAGGGCACCTCAATGCCATAGCCGGGAGCGAGCACCGCGGCCATGACATAGCAGTCGTCATGGGCAAAAACTATCTCCTGCCTGCCAAGGCCGGCAAGGTTTTCGATAAAACCAGCGGCATGCTTCCCGTGTCAGCGACGGCATGCCCGTATGCAGATGCACGACGCGGGAATAATACGGACTGCCGCTTATAATAGTGAGGTTTTCAAAGAGCTGGCTGGCGGCCATATTCGGCGGCAGCGCATGTTCCATGACACAGAGCGACAGCGGCAGGCAGTGCTGTGTCACCGACGACAATGCGCTTAGGCACACTGTCAAGCATGGCTTCGATCATTTCGGCCCGGCCTCGGACAGCAACTCTGACGCCGTAACGCTCCTGCAGGCGGCTGATCAGATCGAAAGGGTCTGCCTCGTTGGGGCAGTATTCATTGCAGGCCATGCAGGTAATGCAGACCGACAGAATATCGGCGTTATCGCCCTGTTTCAGCGCCCTGATTTCAGCAATCGCCTTTTCCGACGTATACTGAACAGTCGGGCACTGCGTAAGGCATACGCCGCATTCCGTACAGCTGTCCGTATCAAACATGAGCAATCCCGTTTCTTTAATGACGCAGCCTGCTCCATGCGGCCTTTACCAAACCCGTGACCTTCGCCACCTGTTCCATCACGCACATCGGGCTGTATCACAAAAGCAAACAAAAAATAAAATGCACAGCACCAAAAAAATGACTGCGGTAATTTGTGCTCTTCTATCCGTGATCATGGTGCGGGCCATGTTTAAAATCCAGCCCAGATGAAGCACATAGGCACCGCCAGCAGCACAATCAGCGCAAAGGCAACCCACAGATGCAGCGTTCTCCATTCGTGCCGTTCAAGGCCAAGAAAAAACAGATCATCATTTCTGCCCATTAAACGGCAAAGCTATCCTTGCCGGGGAGAGCACAAATTTCATCAAGAGATGCCTGTTCCGGCGAACCGCCAGCATCAGGCGTCAACAATGCAATTGGTTTGCGCTTTTCCCGCCATGATCGCCTCCACAAAAAAAAGGATTGGGGAGCCTGCAACCGGCTACCAGCAGGGTGGGCAATGAAATCAATATTGTTGAAACATGGAGGATGTTCAAATCCCGATTAATCTCATTGTATATGCGCCGCTAATCTAAATGCAGGCTCCCCGGGTGAGGGAATCGTCAGCCGTTTTTCGCGATGCATGCCTCAATGCGGTTGCGCACCTCGGCAAGCTCCTGCTCAAGAGCAGCGGCTCTGTTTTTCAGGTTCTGCTCTGTGGCGTTCTTCACCGGCCCACGGCCGCCACCGAACGCACGGCCTCTGCCGCCGCCCCGGGGCGCATAGCCGCGGCCTGCGCCGCGCACGTCATCTGCACTGCCCGCTGGTGTCGCGCCGGTAAAGCACGGTCCTCTGCGTCCGCCTGTTCCCGGGCCTGCGCCCTGTGGTCCTTTTCCATCTCTTCCCGGCATAGTATGCCTCCTTTCAGGAATAGGTGACTGTTTTTTTGCTTTTGCCCGGCCCGCGGCGGCAGCGATGCCGCTTGGGGCACAGCCAGGTGCCCGGCGCCAGTCGTTTGCTTAAAAACTGCTCCAGCGCGTCACGGGCCTCTCCCGTCACCCAGGAGATGACATTGACTGCCTGCTCGGCAAGCATGCGCTCGGCAATATTTGATATGCCGCCGCAGATGAGCGTATCGATCTCAAGGGATTTGAGATACTGTATGCGCTGCAGCTCATCGGTCTGCCCCAGCGCTATTTCCCGCGACTGAGCAACTTCGCCGTTTTCAATTTCAACCAGCAGCGCCATAGTCGGCATATGTGAAATGCGGCGATATACGCGTTCCGAACAGGGGAATAGCGATCTTTCTTTTCATGCTATTCAATAATTGCAATAGGCGTGCCAAGAGACTTTCAGTGAAAATGATGTGGATTTGTAGAAGGTTGGAAAAAGGGACTTGCAAAAGTCAGGCTTGAGACTATTGCATTAGTGCATTATTGCAATGCAATGTATTGCAATAATGCAATTATGGCGCCGGTATCCCGAGCCGCTTCATTTTGCGCCACAGCGTTGCCTTGTCGATGCCCAGTTCACGGGCCGTATTGCCACGGTGATTATCATGTTTCTTGAGAGTATCAAGAATCACCTGTGCTTCGGCTTTTTTAAAGCATGGAGGCATCTTCAGAGCCGGGAGCGGCCGCCGGAGAAACGCTTTTTTCCAGTATGTCGGCAGGCAGGTGTTCAATAGTGATGATCGTGTCGCGGCAAAGCACAAAGGCATGCTCAATGATGTTTTCAAGCTCTCTGATATTGCCCGGGAAACTCATACCGCATGAACAGGCGCAAGCACCTCTGGCGAAACGCCGGTTATACGCCTGCCGGTGCGCACATTGAACCGGTTGATAAAATGCTCGACCAATAAGAGGTATGTCTTCGCGCCGCTCAGCCAGGCGGCGGCAGGGTCAATTTTATGACATTAATGCGGTAGTACAGATCTTCGCGAAATTTTCCTTCGGCCATAAGGGCGGCAAGATCGCTATTGGTTGCGGCAATAATTCGCGCATCGGATTTAATGGGTTTAGTTGACCCCAGAGGCTCATATTCTCCCTCCTGCAGCACGCGCAGCAGCTTTACCTGCAGGGGCAGGGGCAGGTCTCCGATTTCATCCAGAAACAGGGTGCCGCCTTGAGCTCGGGCAAACCTTCCCAGCTTATCCGCCTTTGCATCGGTGAAGGCGCCCTTGCAGTAGCCGAACAGCTCAGATTCAAGCAGCGTACCGGGCAGAGCGCCGCAGTTGACCGCCACATACGGGCCTGCGGCCCGGCTGCTGCAGTTATGAATGGCACGCGCAAACAGCTCTTTGCCCGTGCCGCTGGCGCCCCTGTATGAGGACGGTGCTTGAGCTTTGGGCGATATCGGGCAGCACGCCGAACAGCTTTACGATCTCATGGTTTTTGCTGATGATATCGCCGAAGCAATACTGGCGGCTCAGTTCCCGGCGCATATCCTCGATGGCCGACAGGTCGCGGAATGTTTCCACGCCGCCCACGATATCGCCCGCGATCGTTTTTCAGCACGGCCGTGCTCACGCTTATGGGCACGGTTTTCCCCTTTGATGTTCAAAATAGAAACCGGCAGATCGATCATCGATTTGCCGGTTTTGAGGGTCTTCTCCATGGCGCAGCGGCCCTGGCAGATATTGGCGTGAAACACGTCAAAGCATTTCCGCCCGATGGCCTGCTCGCGTTTGACGCCCGTGATCTGCTCTGCGGCACGGTTGAACGAGGTGATATCACGGTCAAGGTTTATGGTAAAAACACCATCCGCGATACTGTTGAGAATCGTTTCAAGCTGCGGGTTTTTTCGTGCGCATAGTCTTTTAATGGCAACCGTGCGACGCGCAGGCATTGTTTACGGTCAGCTCTTCAAGGTCCTGTGCGCCGAAGGTGCTGATGATATTATCAACCGTGCCGGGCACGGCTCTGAACACCTTGATGCCTGTAGGCATTGAGCATCATGACGGCCCGAGCGCCCATGCCGCCGGTGACAACGACATCGACGGCTCTGCCCTGCAGGGCGGCAATGGGATTGCAAGCTGCCATGCTCATGGTGGCTGTTGGCGTTATCGACGATTTCGAGGGCCTGCGCGTCGGTATCGTAAATCGTAAAATACGGCGCGCTGCCGAAATGGCCGTACACCTGGCGGTTTTTCCTTCGCCTGTTTCCGTGGGAATACAAATTTTCATGCTCTGTTCCTTTCCTGGGTTTGATTATTGTTTCTTGTTTTCGGGGAAGCCCCCATGATTTTCAATGCTTTGCCATGCACCAGCGCATCGGCTACTTTACGGCGCGCTTCATGCACGATATTGGCAAATGTCTGGCGCGAAATGCCCATGCGCCCGGCTGCATCTTCCTGATACAGACCCTTCAAGGTCAGCCAGCCGCAGGGCTTCAAATTCATCCAGGCTGAGCGCTGTTTCCTCAAGCTCGCACAGGGGCACGGCCCGCGGTTTGAAATACCTGATTGCGGGTGTGCTTTCAATATGTCTGCATTTACAGGGTCGGGACATGACTCTTCATTCGATTTATTAGCATATGCTAATAATATAAACCGTTACGCTCTGTTTGTCAAGAGCAATGCGGGAAGTTCCCTTGGCGGGCTATTTTTTCATAACGGCCCACAGGCCGCCTTCCTGGGTCAGGTCTGCAGAGAGCGCAGTGCGCGCAATAAGGGACTGAAACTTCTGCGGGGACACTACGCGTTTGCCGAGCGCGTAATTGAGCCTTCGTGACTCTTCAGCTATTCGTTCGATCACCGAGGCCGGCGTGTGGCTGCCGAACCCTCCGCCGGCAAAGCAGACGCCGCCGGCGCCAGAACCCGGTTCATTTCCGCAAGCAGCTTTCCCTGTTCATCGAGGAAAAAGAAAACACCGCGGCAGACTATCAGATCAAGGAGGTCATCGGGCAGGGCGAGCGGAACAAGAGGGGTCGGAAATATTTCAATCGGGGTAGATCGGCGCGTTCGATCCGCCAGTCATCAAAAAAGGTGCGCGCAAGCTCGGGTATGTCAAGGGCGATCGTTAAGGTGCTGTGTCGGAAATATTTTTAACAGTTCAAGGCCGGTGCCGCCGGAAAAACAGCCGACCTCGAGTATCCTGCGGCAGGGCTGTTGCGGGGCGCATGCTCTGCCACCTGCCGCGCAAGGCCGGGATAGACGCGGACCCCAGAGGCGGTTGATGGCGCGGATGACGTCTGTATCCATACGGCTTCTCCTCCGCTCTCAGTCGATCCTGATCGCTTCACCGCAATTGAGCGTCTTTTTCGGGCTGCCGTTTTCATCAAACTGCTCGTAGGAGAGCATGCGGCCCTCTTTAAAATCGGCTTTAATTTCAATCTTGCCGTTCAGGTGATAGGTAATGCCGACACCTTCGCGCACATTATTCACGAAATTTACCTCTTCCCGGATGCCGCCCTCTTCATAATAGACTTTATACGGGCCTTCAAGCCTGCCCTGTTTGTACACCGCCTCGGTCTGTTTGATGCCCTCTTCATAATAGGCTGTAAAGCTGGCCTTCGCGGATATTGGCTACATAGAAAAATTCCGCTTTCAGGTTGCCGTTTTCATGAAAGTGGCGCGTGGGGCCGTCAGCAGTTTGTCGTCTTTGTACGTCATTTCGGCGGAGATAGTTCCGTTTGGGTAAAATGTTTTTGTTACGCCGTTCTGCTTGCCGTCATAGGTGTAGCTGAGCTCGGCCCGCAGGGTTCCGTCGGGGTAATTTTCGCGGCGTATTGCATACTTCGTTCTTCCATCAGCGTTTCCTTTCACGAGTATGAGTCTTCATATTCTTCCGGTGTGTCAATATCAATGCCGGCATCCGCGTCTGGCATGTCGATGCAGCGCACCATCTCCGGCGCCTGCTCGATGACGGCCCGTCCGCCTGTGTCGCCTTCCAGGGCAAGCAGGTGCTCCCGGAAACGGGCGGGGAAAACAACCGGGCTGCCGCGCCTGCCGCCATAGACCGGGATGATAATATGTCTCTTATGGGTCCTGCCAGGCATCGATAAGCAAATTAATTGCCGCGGCATCGAGTCCGGGGTTGATCGCCGGTTAAAAACATATAGGCCTGCGGTCTGCGGCAGGCTGCTGCACGCACGCCGCTTTTACCGACGCGCTCTGACCAAGGGCTGCATCGGGATTATAGACCGCCGGATGCGGTAGCGCTCCGGCAAGCTAGCGCACGGCAGGATTTTGATAGCAAGAATAATATCATCAAGCCGCGAGGCGTCGGCCGCCTGCATGACGCGCTCGACAAGGGCGATGCCGTCCACGGGCAGCAGCAGCTTGTCTGCTGCCCATGCGGCGGGAAAGGCCTGAAGCCAGTATAATACCGGTGATCATTGGTGCAAGATTTCTCCCTGCGATCGCAATGACAACGTTTTACGTGCGCCCAATATGATCGAGACTTACTACGTGAAGAAACATCCTTCTTGCATTGAGGGGAGAAGCCAGGATGAGGGGTTTGAAAACTTAGCAAAACATGCCCCCTCACCTCAATGCCTCTGCCCCTGCAGGGGGCGAGGAAGTGATTTACTTAATTCAAAAGCTGCCAGCTTTAAACCTGCCCCGACAAAACGCATATAGCTGCCCTGCTGCAACGAAGCGCGATGCAACCGACGGTTGTCTGTTGCGGGCAAGCTCCCGGGCGATCAGCTCGGCCTGCAGTCTGCAGTTCTGCGGTATCAGCTTTGTTGAGCAGAACAATTTTCCGGCTTGCTGCAGGGGCGCTTTTAAAAAGACCGTTTTCAGCCATAATAAGCCGAATAATGCTTTCCCGGTCAATCATCTCGCCGGGCTTTCTGCCGGTGCAGGCGCAGAAAAGTCCGCAGCGGTGAATGTTTTCTTCTGAAACGGCTTTCCCGAGACAGTCAAGACCGATAACGCCAATGACCGCGGTCGTTGATTTCGGAATGACCGGCTCATAGTCGGCCGGAGCTTTGATAGGCTTGCGCTTTGCGCCGTCGGCTTCGACCAGGATGCAATCAAACCAGCCGCTGGCGTACAGCTCGTCGATAAAGGCCGGCTCAACGCTCTTGCACCTTGCAGATTTCGCCGTGCACCAGGCCGCCTCCCAGGCACACAATCGTACCGGGCGTGACATGCGGCAAACACCGCCGGATCCGTGCAGCCTTCAAGCATAGCAATATCGCACTGCCCCGGCTCGGGCACGCCGATATTGGTCGTGGTGGTGACCAGCACCTTTTTCCCGAGCGCTTTGAGTTCATGGGCGAGCAGGAACATGGCCGTGGTCTTGCCTCCGCCGCCGACAAAGGCAATGACTGCGGGCTTATGCAGGCGATAGATCCAGAGCCTCATGCAGCATCACGCAAACCTCAGGTGCGCGGGTTGCAGCCATGCTGCGCCTGCTGTGGCCTCAGCGCCGGCGGAACTGCGCACCTGAATGATTTCGGCAAGAATCGAAATGGCGATTTCCGCCGGCGTATTTGCGCCGATCTTTATGCCCACGGGCGAATGAATCTGCGCAATGATCTCCTCTGCTACGCCATTGTCCCGCAGCTGCTGAAGCACCTTGGCGACTTTTGCCTTGCTGCCGATCATGCCCAGATAGCGGTTTTTTTATCAGGCACTTTTCAAGCACTTCGAAGTCATGGACATGCTTATGGGTAAGAATGACGACGTAGGTCCTTTCATTGAAAGCAACCTTGTCAATGGCCGTTGCATACTCCTCGGCAATGACCGTATCAGCCCAGGGCAGGCGATCGGCATTGGCAAACTCAGGCCGGCTGTCAACAACCGTCACATTGAACTCAAGCATTTTGCCTATCTGGGCAAGGCAGGCGCCGATATGGCCGGCGCCGAAGATGACCAGCTGCGGGGCCGGCACCAGGGGCTCGATAAAAACGCTCATGCCGCCGCCGCAGGTCATGCCGATGTCCTTCAGGTCATGGGTAGATCAGGCGCGCTGTGCCGCCGCCATGAGCTTCATCGCTTCATCGATTATTATCTTCTCAATAGCTCCGCCGCCGACAGTGCCGGCTATCGTAGCCGTCAGCCCGCACGAGCATGCGGGCACCTTCCTCGCGGGGGGCAGAGCCTCGCGATTCAATGACGGTGGCAAGCACCACGGGCTGATTGCTTTTTCTGGCCGCAACGATTTCTTCAAAAATATCCATGATGATTCTCCTGTAAATCTGTTTGTTGCAGGGCATAACCTGTTTTGCCCCATGCAAGCACTTAACTTTAGCACAGTAGAAGCCAGAATCTCAGGAGCCATGCAATCCAGGAATAAAAATTTTGACTTTCTATGTCACGATACTCACTTGTTAGCGATGCACAATTGTGTGTTCATCTTCATGGCGGCATGAAGCCTGTTCTGGAATCTGCCCCTACTTCTTCTCATAATCCTCAATCGCCATCTGCAGGGCCCTGATGCCCGCCAAGGGGGCAGCCGGTCTGCAGCTCAATGCCGCCCTCAAAAGCTTTTTCTATATCAGCATTGCTGAGCAGCTTTGCCTCGGCAACGGTTTTCCCGAGGGCAAGCTCCGTGAGCATGCTGTTCACCGCAATGGTTGATGGCGCAGCCGTTTGATTTAAAGCGGATATCAAAAACGCGGCCGTCTTCAATCATAATCCACAGCTCGATTTTATCGCCGCAGGCAGGATCATCAAGCAGGGCATACCCATCGGCAAGCCCGTCGCTCATCTCGCCGAAATTGCGGGGCTGCACAGCATGCTCGCGCACCAGCGCCGGGCAGTCTTCACCCGGATCGTCTAATTTCGGAGCGCCTTCTGCGCCTCCCCAGGCGCATGAATCTTCATAAAACGGATCATCCATTTGAAAATTCCTTTCAAATATTTTTTACGCAGCTCTATAAACTGCTCAAGTGTTTTCAGATTATGGCAGGGCAGAAAATGATCTACATACGGCATGGCTGTTGACATGCCCAGGCACAAAGGCTCATACCGGTCATATTTCAGGTTCGGATTAAGCCAGATAATTTTGCGGAATCCGCGCTTGAAAAGAACCATCTGTTTTTTTAGCAGATCCGCATCGCCCTTGTCCCAGCCATCGCTCAAAACGACCAGTATGCGGTTGCGCTTGCGGAGCTTGCCGCCGTACAGTTTATTGAATTCTGCAAAGCAGCCGCCGATATCCGTGCCGCCCGACCAGAACTGCACTTTTTTCGACAGAATCGTCATGGCCGATTCAAGCGTACGGTTGCTGAGTATATCGCTGATGCACATGAGCTGTGTGCCGAAGACAAATGTTTCAGTATCGCGCAAATATTTCTGCAGGCTGTAGATGAATTTTATGAGAAAGCGGCTGTAGATATCCATGGAGCCGCTCACGTCGGCAAGCAGCACGAGCTTTGACTCCCGGGGCTTGCGCTGTTTGGTCAGTATCTGCATAATTTCGCCGCCCCGCTGCGTCGACTGGCGGATCGAGCGGCGCAGATCGATCATTTTGCCCTTATTGCTGGGTTTGAACCGGCGGCCGAGCTTTTCTTTCACCTTAATCCTGAAGTTGCGAAAAATTTCATCAAACAGGGCAATCTCATAGGGCGCGATCAGCTCAAAATCCTTCTCCCGCAGGGACTGGCCGAGCGAATAGGTCGGAACATTAACCTCATCATACTGGTTGCAGAGCTTTTTAGAATCTTTTTTCGGATTTCCCTCTTCATCCTCGGGAGATTTGCTCTGTCTTATTGACGGATGAGTCCTTATCATCGGGCTCTTCATTGCTGCCGCCCTGGCTCTTGGGAATAGTGACCCCGGTGCGCCAGAACTGCAGAAACAGGATATCAAAAGCCGCCCGGTATTTCTGGCTCATGATCATATTGGTCCGCAGAGCCAGATAGAACTCAAAGCGGCTGTTGATATCGATATGGGCAAGGGCTGCAGATGGCATCCCGCTCATTTGAGGTATGCACGGGGATTTTATTTACGCGCAGCAGCTTGGCAAACCGGATAATGCGCTGGATAAGGGACGCCGTGCGCTGCTCAAGGGTTACGCTGTCCTGCTTCTTTTTCTGCTCTTCGAGCTTTTTCTGCGCTTCAACCGGGACAAGAAGAACTTTCATTCGATCTTAGCCTCTGCATGCACCAGCACCGTGGTTGACAAGTCCTTGAATTTTTTCACATCTTCCTTGAATTTGAACAGGCAGCCCGCGGTCATATCCATGGTGGTCTCATCTATCTCGTCTTTATCAAGAATGGTGAGCGCCTGCGACCAGTCAAGCGTTTCAGCAACGCCGGGCCGCTTGTAAAATTCCTGATCCCTGAGCGATGCCATGATGCGGGAGATTTTTTTGGCAAGGGTTGCTTCGATATTGGGCACCTTTGCGAGTATTATTTCCATCTCGCGCTCGGGCGTCGGGTAGTCGATAAAATGGTACAGGCAGCGCCGCTTGAGCGCGTCGTGCAGCTCCCGGACGCGGTTTGAGGTAATGATAACCAGCGGCTTGTGCTTGGCCTTCACCGTGCCCATTTCAGGAATGGTGACCTGGAAATCAGAGAGTATCTCAAGCAGAAAAGCCTCGAATTCCTCATCTGCCCGGTCGACCTCGTCAATGAGCAGAACTGCCTTATCCTGACCCCGCACGGCCTGGAGAAGGGGCCTGGGGATGAGAAACTCCTCGGTAAAAACATTTTCAACATGCCCGGCAGCGCCTGCGCTGTCAAGGGCTTTAATTTTTAAAAGCTGCTTGGCATAGTTCCACTCATAAATCGCTGAAGTTGCATCAAGGCCTTCATAGCACTGCAGGCGAATAAGCTTTCTGCCCAGAACATTTGCCAGCACTTTGGCAACCTCTGTTTTCCCCACGCCCGGCTCGCCTTCCAGCAGCAGCGGCTTTTCCATTTGCATCGACAGATACAGCGTAAATGCAAGGGGATCATCGCAGATATAATTCTCCTTTTTCATGGATTCCTTGATTTTGTCAACCGAGTCGAGCTTTTTCATGGCAGCCTCATAATTATCTTGAAGTATATAACCTTTATCAGTAAAAGAAAAGGAACCTGGCAATAGGGAAAGGAGGGTAACAGATCAGGAAACACTTCCAGAACCTACTGCCAGGCTTTTTATTTAAGCTGTTTGATTGTTCCAGTATAAAATCGCTTCGAGCACCGAACCGCCTAGAGCGCGGGCCTTGTCGGAAATCGTGTAGCAGTGCTCGCGGACCGGTCGCGGATCGACATCGCCGATCTTGAGCCCCTTGCGGCACCTCGCGGCCGTTCATGATAAGGCCCCGCACCACGCCGTCAAACTGGGCACGCACGGGCTTGTCCTCAACATAGCAAATTATGTCGTCCTTTTTTACCGGGCGCCGATATCAAGCACATGCCTGACCGCTGCCTGCGCAGGGCGAGCGCAGCACCCGCTCGGCAGCATAGCCCATCACCGGATCGGGCGTGCCCGTGTCGGGCTCTGCCGCAGCCCTTGAAAAACAGCCGGCCCAGATCATGGCCGCGGCATTGTCTCAATGACCACATGCACCTGTTTGCCCGCTTCAAAGCCCGGACCCAGGGCAATTGTAAGCGGCGCCATGTCCATGCGCATGCCCGTATCGCGCTTGGCAAGGGTGGCATCAACGACGACATCTGCCTTATAGTCTTTCAGAACAGCAGCCGCAGGATCGACCAGCACCGGGATTTGACCCGCTGCCAGGCTCTCTTGAATTTCATGATATTGAGTGCGCATTTCGTGCGCGGTACATCTCTTCAACCAGCAGTTTCCCCGTCGATAACCGCCTGGGCAAAAGACACGGTCCGCCGCACGACCAGCGGCTGGCAACTTCAAGCAGCAGCACCTTAAACCCGCTGCGGAACAGACGGTGCGCAACACCGGTGGCCAGATCGCCACCGCCGCGAATAATGACGCACATGTCTTTAATCTCTTTCATAAAAAGCCTTTATGATGAGGCTTTTAGAGCACCTTTGCCGAAGTGCATTCCAAGACCTCCGGCAAAAGCGCTTAAAGGGTATTTGAGGAAACGAACCGAACGAAGTCGTTCGGGTTCGATGAACAGCCTGAGCGGTCAAACTGTTCGGTCATGGCAGGACGCTTCTATCTGCCATCACCGGAAAGCTGGACAGTGTCTGAACCAACAAGGCGGATTAACATCCCGAAACTTAATAAAAGCAGGCGCCCCTTTCGGGGCGCCTGCTTTTGTACAGCACTTTTACTTAATACCCTGTTCCTTGATAGCCTTCAGCACCTTCTCAGCGGTGATGGGGGCTTCGTTAAACTGGATGCCGATGGCGTCGTAAATTGCATTTGCAACCGAGCCGATCGGACCCATGAGTGCCGATTCACCGCAGCTCTTTGCTCCCATCGGGCCGATGGGATCAGGAGCGCTTTCAACCAGAATGATTGTAGCATCGGGCATATCAGACGGTCCGAGCATCTTGTAGTCGGTAAAGTCAGTGTTCAGCACGCGGCCCTGCTTGTCATAGGCGTACTCTTCCGTGAGCACAAACCCGAGACCCTGGTGCGCGCCGCCTTCCAGCTGACCTTCGACTGAAGGCGGATGGATGGCTTTGCCGATATCGTGAGCATTCACCAGCTTAAGCACTTTCACCTCGCCGGTCTCGGTGTCCACTTCGACTTCGGAGATGCAGGCGCCGAAGGGCGGTGAGCAGTGCTTGGCAAAGTAGCTTGAATAGCCCTGGATCTGGCCCGGGATACCAATGGTCTTGCCGGTGGCTGCATCAATGTAGTTATAGACGCCTTCCTTGGCGATCTTCACGGCGCTGATCGACTTCTGGGGATTGCCCTTAACGCTTATGATCTTGTCTTTCATTTCAAGATCTTTCACATTGGCTTCCAGAAGCTGGGCAGCCCGCTCAAGCAGCTGCTTCTTGACGCTTTCGCAGGCTTCGATGGTGGCAGGTCCTGCGCAGTATACGGTACGGCTTGCATGAGCGCCGATGTCAAAACCGCACATATCGGAGTCGCCGGACCGCAGATGGATATCCTCCATCGGGAAACCCAGCGTTTCAGCCGCCATCTGCGTTATGGCGGTATGGCCGCCGGTGCCGAGATCGGATATCTGCTGAATCAGCTCGACCGTGCAGTCTTCATTGAGCTTGGCCGTGCAGACGGAATGCTCAAGCAGCATGGGAAAAGCGCCTGAGGTGTGCTGCATGACGGCAACGCCCAGACCGCGGCGCTTGATGCCGGTCTGCTTGGCATACTTTTTCTTCTTTTCATACCAGCCGATCTCTTTGGCTGCAAGATCGATGCAGTCATTGAGACCGTCGGAGGCGTAGGTCACGCCCTTCAGCCATGTCTCATCGCCGATACGACTTGTGCCACTTCTTGCGCCACTCGAGCTCGTCCAGACCGAGCTCCTTGCACATCCGCGTGATCATCTGCTCGCCGGCAGAAGGTCAGCTGCGGGTTGCCGTAGCCGCGGTAGGCGCCGGTGGGCACTTCATTGGTGAAGTAGCCTTCGGTCTGGCAGCCCATGGCCTGCCATTTGTACATGCCGTGAAGAAAAGCGGCGCGCAGAATGGCGGCCCGGAGCCATGGGTATAGTAGCCGCCTTTGCGGGCCATGATACATGGCATCGAGTGCGACGGGGGTGCCGTCTTTTTTGAAGCCGCATCTTGAACCAGCAATGGCCGGGATAGCGGGTTTCAGAGGCTACCCAGTCTTCCTCGCGCAGGAACTCCATGCGCACGGGGTGGCCGGGCACTGCCATGGCCATGGCGCAGGCATGGGGCTCGCCGATCATGCCCAGGCGAACGCCGAAACCGCCGCCCACAATGGTCTGCACCAGGCGAACGCGGGTCAGGGGCAGCTCGAACAGCTCGGCAATCAGCACCTGCACGGGCTTGGGCATCTGGGTTGATGTCCAGATGTTCAGGCGGCCGCGCTCATCATAATGGGCCACATAGGAGTGGTTTTCCATCTGGCACTGCTTCTGCTTGGGAACATAAAAGCGTGTCTTCGATTACATAATCGCACTTGTCAAACAGCTGGACCGCGCGTTTTGCCGTTCTTGTCGTTCCAGCCATAGCGCTTGCCCGGGAAGAACGATTCGGGCAGATCAAAAGCCATGTTGCCGGGCTTGAGCGGGCGTGAACAGATAGCCGTTCTTCTTGTCGCCTTCGGCCTTTGATGCCTCGCAGGTCATAAAAACGGGCAGGGGCTCATAGGTGACCTTGATCTTGTCTGCTGCGCGCTCGGCTGCTTCTTCGGTTCTTGCGATAACGCCGCAAATGGCATCGCCCTGATGCTTGACGACCTTGTTGAAGATGTTCAGGTCGGCGATTTCGCCGAATACTTCGCCGAAAATTTCAGGCACGAGCAGCTTCATAACCGTCGTGTTGTAGGGTTTTTTCGTGACATCATCGGGGCCGATGATTTTTACGACGCCGGGCACCTTCAATGCTTCGGTAAAATCAAGCTTTTTGACTTTAGCGTGAGCATATTCCCAGCAGCGCACGACTTTGCCGTAGTACATGCCGGGCATGCGCATGTCGCCGGCATAGATGGACTGACCGGTTACCTTCTCACGGGAGTCAACTTTGGGGATTCGTTTTCCAATAACGGATTCTGCCATGCTGTTCCTCCTTTCCTATCGCTTGCCGGCGGCTGTTTTTTTACTAGCCACCTGAACAGCTTTGACAATTTTTACATATCCGGTGCAGCGGCAGATATTGCCTTCCAGACCGCGCCGGATTTCCTCTTCCGTGGGCTTTGGGTTCTTCTCAAGAATGGAAACTGCCTTGAGAACCATGCCCGGCGTGCAGAAGCCGCATTGTATGGCGCTTTCATCGACAAAGGCCTTCTGAACGGGATGCAGCTCGCCATCTTTTGCAAGACCGGCAGCGGTGATGATATGCTTGCCGTCCATGGTGGCTGCCAGTGCTATACAGGCAAGAATGGGTTTCTTCTTCGCCTTTTCGATGGAGCAGTAGGTTGTGTGGGCGTCGACGGTCTTGCATTTCATGCCGCCTTCTTCCACCAGCAGCACGGTGCAGGCGCCGCATTCGCCGCGGCCGCAGCCGTATTTAACGTCAGTCAGGTTCAGCTGATCCCTGATGACCTGAAGAAGGGTATGATGAACGGGTACGTTCAGATTATACTCCTCCCCATTTATATACAGGGTTATTGCACGTTTTTTCATGATTAAATCTCCTTAAAGATAATGTTGTGAAATAGTCCTGTAATTACTTTCCAAGTGCTTCAACAATTATGCGCTTGACCATGACGCCCGCTACATCGCGCCGATACTCTGCCGTGGAGCGAACATCATCAATGGGCTTAATTTCCGTGGGGACTGTTTCAACAATCTTCTGGAGAACATCGTCGGTAATCTGGCTGCCTTTCAGGAGCGCCTCGACTTTTTTCAGCCGAATGGTGGTCGGCGCCACTGCGCCGATGGCAACGCGTGCTTCCTTGCAGGTCTTGCCTGACATGTCCAGACGCACGGCAACATTGACCTTGGAAAGGTCAAGGGTGGTGCGGGTCATGCGGGCAAACGCATTGCAGGAGCCGGTTGTCACCGGGGGCAGCTTTATTTCGACGGCAAGTTCATCGCTTTTGCAGGCCGTTTCTTTATACTTCACGATAAAAGTCATCGATGCTGACTTCCCGCTTGCCCTTGGGGCCGCGCAGGACCAATTTGCCGCCAATCGCAAGGATCGCGCAGCAGCAGTCCCCTGAGGGGGAAGCGCGCATGATATTACCAACAACGGTGCCCATATTGCGTGTCTGGGGCGTACCGTTAATGGCTGCTGATTTCCACAGAGCAGGATATCTCTTCTGCACGTCGGCATTGTCGGCAACCTGTTGCAGCGTTGCCATGGCGCCGATGCGCAGCCCGTTTTTGCTGTCGTACTCGACATAGTCAAGACCGGGAATTTCGGCAAGACTGATAACATTGGGGCTGCCAAATCCCTTGGTCAACGAGATCACTACGTCGGTGCCGCCAGCCATGACGGAAGCCTTGTTTTTCAGCTTGCCAAGCAAGTCAACGGCTTCCTTGATGCTCTGGGGCATCAGCAGCTCGAATTCCGGCAGTATTCGACTACTGGCCATAAGTTAAACCTCCTTATTCAATTAGTTTAAACGTGTACGTGGGTTTCTACCAAATATAAAGGCTTTCTGTTCCAGCCACCTCCTTTCGAAACTGATTTGTATAAAATAAAAAGAACTGAATGATTCTTGCGTCGTGCTGCTATCGCTTCCGCAACAGCGGCATACTCAGACTGCTGCCAATAAAAAACCGGTCCCGTGACGTCAAGGACCGGCTCGCTTACAATCGCGAACCGTATCTCCTTTCCGCCACGGGAGGCATGACCTTTCGGGCCATGCCCTGTCGTCCGTCTGTTCACAAGCTTGGGCTTTTAGAATGCGGCCGGCTTGGAGATCCCTGCTGTTCCGAATCTCTGCCGCGTATGCCTGCTCTGCCGCTACGAGACTTTACACTCTACCCTTACGCACCCGGGAGCGTCAACGCGTCGCCGGTAAAAAATGCGGCAACATAAAAATGTCACCCCAGCGGGCTCAGTCACACGCGCTGCCATGGGCCAGCACCGCATAGGCCCAGGTCGAATTTCCCGGCTCGCTGCGCGGTTTGGAGCTATTTGCCGGTCACCGGCTCGCGCACCGGCGTGGGACCATGGCCGGCAATAACAGTCATTGCCATAATAGACCCGCCACGAGCCGTCCAGAAGCTGCCGCACCTCGACCGGCGCTTTTGCATATGATATGCGCTTGCGGCCGGGCGGCACATCGATTCGGATATCCCCGAGCACGACCTTATTATCATGCTGCACGGTTGCGGGATAATAAAAGCTGCAGACCCGCTCAAGATCAACGCCTTCGGGCAGCTTCCGCCATGCAGGCTCGGGCTGTTCGGGCTCGCAGGCATGGCTGCGGTTGAATGCCGCTATAAGGCCATGATCAAGCAGCTTATTGGCCTTGTCAGTTCTGCTATATCTCTGCCTTCAAACTGGCCGGCAAGAAATGTTTCAAACAGAAGCCGTAATGCTCATGATCCGGCGCTTGCTTTCAAGATAATGCGCGATGCCCAGCGCCTGCAGCGCCCGCTCGACCTGGCTCGGGTCCCGCTCGCCGCGCAGCTCCTCTTCAAGAGTCCAGGAGCGGTCGCTGCGGCGCACGGCGCTGCGGCTGTGCTGGCAGAATGCCGGTGGCACGCCGCAGGTGCGCACAACCTCACGCATCAGCCAGAGATACGCCTCTGCTTGTTTGTGCCGGGAAAAAGCGCGCCGCAAGACAGCTCAGCGTGGCCGTGTCGACCGCTGCCATAAAGCAGCTTTCGTGCTCGCCAAACCATTTTTTCGTAATGCCGCCCCACAGCACCATCATGCCTTCACTGGCATAGCAGGCTGACCGCGGGTCGCCGCTGCCTGTCCTTCCGGCCTGGTTCGCTTGATGCCCTCGGCGCGCAGAATTCTTCGAATTGTTTCACGGCTGAGGCTGATGCCGTGCTCGGCCTGCAGCCGCAGCGTTAGCTGCGTATCATTTAGAGCCGCGTACCGCGTGCGGGCAAGATGCAGAATGCGCGTGCGCACATGATCACTTAAGGCCCTGTGCGAGCGCCTGCCGATATTGCCGTGCAGCACGCCGCGCGCGCCGTTGCGGACAAATGCCTGCTTGAGCCGTTTTGCCTGCCGGTAGCTGACGCCTATTTTACCTGCGCGCCTCTCGCAGCGTAATATAGCCGTCAAGCACCATCTGCAGAAAATGGATGCGCTGGAGCTGACCGGGGCTGAACGCGAGCAACTGCGTTTGCAGGCCGGCGCATCGGCGGCTATCTTCTTGTTGAGCTGTTCTGCATGGCTCAAAAAAACCCCTTCTGCATCATATAGGAAAAAAACAGCGGGGTTTCGCAGTCGGCCATGGTCTGCTCATTGAATATTTCACGCGGGGTGCCCATGTCCACGTTCTTTGCCGTCGGCATATACAATGACTCTATCTGCCAGGCAGTAGGCCTCGAAAATATCATGGGTCACCAAAACAACCGGTATGCGGTAAAGTTGTGCCTGATGTCGCGCAGAAAGTCGCGCATCTCCGTGCGCAGATGCTGAGTCGAGGGCTGAGAAGGGCTCGTCAAGCAGCAGCAGATCGGGCTGCCGGATAAGTGCCCGGGCAAATGCCACACGCTGTTTCTGCCCACCTGAAATTTCGCAGGGCAATTTATACTCAAGTCCTTCAAGGTGAAAAAGATCCATGATGTCCCGCAGACGCCGGTTGCGATCCTGCGGGCTGATGCCTGCGGCGCCGTACAGAATATTTTTTTCAACGGTCATATGGGGGAACAGGGCAAGATCCTGAAACACATAGCCGATGCGGCGCTTCTGAGGGGGCAGACATATATTCGCTGACGGTATCAAGCAGCACGGTGTCACCAAGCGTTATGAAGCCCTTGTCGGGCTTCATGTGGCCCGCAATCAGCTGCAGGGTCAGTGACTTGCCTGCTCCGGATGGCCCGAAAATGACGGCGAGCTCATCCCCGACCTCCCAGGAAACAGCAAGATGAAATCCTTTTACTTTTTTATCGACCGTGACTTTAAAACCCATATCGATATCCTTGCATTCCGGGCTACATGCTCTGTTGCGTGTTTTTTAAAACGGCGACAGGCCGTTTCTGCCGCATTTGCGAAACCGCGCGGTCAGGCTGTTTGCGATCAGGAGCAGCCCGCCGGATACGACTGTAAAAACCGCGACCATGACATGCGCCCGCGGCCAGTCGCCGCTTGCAGCGCTTGTGTAAATGGCAAGGGGCATGGTGTCGGTTCGGCCGGGAATATTGCCGGCCATCATGAGGGTTGCCCCGAATTCGCCCATAGCACGGCAAAAGAGAGCAGAAGCGCGCCGGCAATGATTCCCGGTTTTGCCAGGGGCAGTATCACTTTGAAAAAAGTTTCAAGCTCGGAGCGGCCCAGGGAATATGATGCATTTACTAAATTGACATCGACCGACTTCAATGGCGGCCCGTGATGTCTTGACCATCAGCGGCAGAGACACGACAAACGAGGCCAGCACAGCGGCATACCAGGTAAACATGATGCTCAGGCCCTGTACTCTCGTATATCCAGCTGCCCAGAAAGCCGTTTCTGCCAAAAAAGATAATCAGGTAGTACCCTGTCACGCTCGGCGGCAGCACCAGCGGCAGGGTGCAGAGCATGTCAAGCAGCTGCCTGCCGCGAAAGTCACATCGCGCAAGAACATAGGCAGCTGCCATACCAATAACGATCACAAAGCAGGTTGCGGTCAGTGCGACCTGCAGCGACAATCGGAGTGAAAAAAGTGTTGTGCCGTCAAGACCGCTCATGGTTTTGCAAAACCGTATTTTTCAAGAATGCTGCGTGCTGCGGTGTCACCGGCAACAAACTCGCACAAACGTTCTTGCCGCTTGTGGGCTTTTCGTGTTTTTTATAACCGCTGCCGGATACAGCACCGGGCTGTGAGCTGCTTGCGGGACACGCAAAAAAAATGCTCGCCCCGGTCGGCTGCGTGAGCGCATCGGTTTTGTACACAATGCCCGCATCGACTTCTCCGCGAACCACATAATCGAGCACCTGTCGCACATTTTCACCCATAATGAGTTTTTCTTTGAGCACATCGCTCAACTTGAAAAAAGCAAGCACTTCCCCTGCATACCGTCCGGCGGGAACGGTCTGCGGATTGCCGATACCGATTCTGCGAACTTCGGGTTTTTTTAAATCGTCCATGCCTGCAAGCTTCAGGCTCGACTGGGAGGGTTTCACAAGGACGATACTGTTGCCGGCAAACACAGCCCGGGTTTCGGGGATCGAGTAGATGTTTGCTTTCTATGTCATTCATGTCTTTGGGCGATGCCGAGGCAAACACATCAACCGGCGCGCCCGCTTCGATCTGCCGGGCAAGGTCGCCGGAACCGCCGAAATTGAAAAGCACTTTAACCGTCGGGTTTATTGCTTCAAAGCTCTTGCCAATCTCTTAAAAAGCGTTTTTCAGGCTGATGGCGGCGGACACGGTTATCTCGGCCTGTCCGGAAGCATTGAAACGGGTAGACAGAGAAAAAGCAAAGGGCTGCGGCGGCAAACAGGAAACGTTGACGATTCATGGTCCTCCTTCATGAAAAACGGGCAATAAAAAAAGCCGCTCCCGTGGCGACACGAGACCGGCTCATTGGAGCAATCGACCAATCTCCTTTCCGCCACGGGAGGCATGACGTCTTTCGGCATAAGCCCTATCGGTCGAACATCCATTGTTTTTTTACGGTAGGACTTTCGACTCGGAGATATAGTTTGTAATTATTAGTAATAATAATGATTTTGTCTATGTGCGTCAAGGGTTGAATAGAAAAAACTAATTGCAGAATTATTTTGTCCCCATGGCCGGATGACCTTGTAGCTTCCCTCATGCGCCCTGCCCCCGCTGGGTTGTGGCTTTGATGCTGCGCGTACTCTATTGTTCCCATATTTTGTCCCTAGCAAGCTCCCTGCTGCAAGGATTCTTTCAATAGTCGTGCCAAGATAAACGGTGGGTAATTGCAATGAAAAAACGGCCCTTTTTACGGGAAAAACTTGACACGGGGTAGGAATTGTGTCCAAATATGGACAGCGTGACCATTTGTGGTCAGAAGACGGGCACATCGCCGACAAAATGATGTGGCAGAAACAGGGGCAGACAAAAGACCTGCGGCTGCTGGCCGTACAGGCCTGTCCTATGAAAGAAACCCGCATGGATGAGCTGCAAAACTATCAGACTCTTCTGCAAATCACCAACGCCACCATCAATGAGCGCACGCGGGAGGGTCTATTCCGGGAGATTGCGACCGTGCTCAGCCCTGTCTTGCTTTGACCGCATCGAGCATTCTGATCAACAACCCCGGTAAATCCCACTGGGAATATTTCACACCCGCTCTGGGTGCTACCATCCCGGACTTAAAAATAACACCATACCCCCGGAGCGGGCGGCGGTGCCCGTGCGCGTCATGACGGAAAAACGAACCATCATCACTGATCTTGACCGGGACAGCGGCCTTCCGGAAGCCGCGCTTTTGCGGCGGGCCCGGATTCGCTCTTTTGTCTGCACGCCGCTGCTCATGCGCGACCAGGTGCTCGGATCGGTACAGTTTTTTACCGCGACGCCCGCCCCTATGCGCCGAGGAGATCGAGCTGTGCGAAAAAGCATGTCGGCAGATCGCCCTTGCCATCGACAATATGCTCGCCTACGAGTCCCTCGAACAGATGCGGGACCAGCTCTCTAGGAAACAGCCTTCCTCCGACGGGAAATGGCCAGCATCGACTGCGCCGAGATCGGTATGCAAGCCCTGCATGGAGCGTATCATCGAAATCATTAAGGCCGTTGCCGACGCCGACACGACCGTGCTCGTCACCGGCGAAACCGGCACAGGCAAAGACCTCGTCGCACGCAAGATCCATGAATGGAGCTCCCGCCGGGCAATTCTTCATAAGGTCAATTGCGCCGCCCTGGTGCCCACGCTGATAGAAAGTGAACTGTTCGGCCATGAAAAAGGCGCCTTTACCGGCGCTGCGGCACGCAAAATTGGACGGTTTGAGCTTGCCCAGAACAGCACGCTGTTTCTTGATGAAATCGGCGAGCTGCCGCTGCAACGCAGGCAAAGCTGCTGCAGGTTCTGCAGGAGCACGAGTTCGAGCGCGTGGGCGGCACGGAAACCATTCGTACCGATGCTCGCATCATCGCGGCAACCAATCACAACCTCAGCGCGATGGTGGTGGAGGCAAGGTTTCGTGAGGACCTGTTCTACCGGCTCAATATCTTCCCCGTGCCGTGCCGCCCCTGCGGGAACGGCGCGAGGATATAGCAGTTCTGGGCAGGTACTTCGCGCCGCTGTAGCACAAAGCTTCGACGGCCGCAGCCCCGCTTCAACAAAAGCGCGTTGACGTGCTGTTGCGTTACGACTGGCCCGGCAATGTGCGGGAGCTTCAGAACTTCATGGAAAGGGTGATCATACTGAAATCGAACCAAACCATGACCGGCGACGATATAGCACCATGCTCAACAGTTCAGCGACGCAGCGCGACGGCGCGTGACCCTTGAAGACGCCGAACGACGCCACATCGAAACATGCTCTGAAAAATGCAACGGTGTCATTGCAGGCCCGCGGGGCGCTGCCGAGCAGTTGAACATGAAACGAGCACGCTGCAGCACCGCATGAAAAAGCTGGGGGTTCAGGCAGACACGTACAGAAAGGCTTGATCTCTTCCGGCAGCAGGGCACACAAAAAGCTCCGGCTGTACGTACAGCCGGAGCTTTTTATAGAGAGCATATCTTCATTAAAAAAGTTCCCGGCAGACCTTGAAATACAGATAAAGCTCTAAAACTACTGTGGCATCGGAGTGCCTGATGGTGGGTCGGGGGGTTTCTTGTGCGTGCATGAGTCTGCATCGCCATCAAGGTTGAATAGTTTTCTCGCCGCCTCAACATAGAGGCTGCCGTCATGATTTTCCGACTGCTTTTTCAGCACAACCACGGGAGCATGCAGGAGCTTGTTAACGATTGCCGCGGTCAGGCCCTCTATGGCATCGATGTGTTCAGGGGTGAGGCCCTTTGTTTTGGCAAGCATTTTTTCCATTTCAGCTGTTTTTATACGCTCGCCTTTTTCCCGAATCGCAACAATCGTCGGCACAACCTCAAGGGATTTCATCCAGGTTGCCGCCTCGGCAACCTCGGCCTCGACAACCGACTCGGCCTGTCGGGCCTGCAGCGTGCGCTCTTTCATGTTTTCCCGGACAATGGTGTTCAGGTCATCAACATCAAAAAGGAAAACATTGTCAATCTCATTGACGCCGGGGTCGATGTTGCGGGGCACTGAAATATCGATCATGAACATGGGCCTGTTTTTACGCTCTTTTTCCAGCGCGGCAATGTCCCCGGGCTTAATGAGATAATGAGGCGCTCCGGTTGAGCAGATAACAATATCGGCGCGGTGGAGCTGGGAGAGAAAGCCTTCAAACGGTACGGCCGTTCCCCTGAATTCAGCGGCCAGGGCTTCGGCCTTCGCAAAATCCCGGGTGGTGATCAGCACCTCGCTGGCGCCGCTTCCCACCAGGTGCTTGAGGGCAAGCTCTGCCATTTCCCCGGCGCCGACGATAAAAACTATCTTTTTTGCAAGCGAGCCGAAAATTTTTTCCGCAAGCTCGACGGCAACGGAACTTACGGAAACGCGCAGCTGGGAGATGGCCGTTTCGGTCCGTACTTTTTTCGCCACCGAAATCGCTTTTTTGTAAATGCTGTTCAGCACGACGGCCGTGGACTTTTGGGCAAGGGCCGCCTCGAAGGCGTCCTTGACCTGCCCCAGGATCTGAGCCTCGCCGACAACAAGGGAGTCGAGGCTTGAGGCGACCCGGAAGATGTGCTTGATGGCATCGGTGGCACAGTAGCGGTACAGGTGGGGAAGCAGCTGGCTTCTGTCGATGCCGAATTTCTCGACAAGAAAACCGACGATTTTTTCAAAGCCTTCTTCGGTGTCTTTTACTGCAGCGGCAATTTCAACGCGGTTGCAGGTCGAAAGGATGAGGGACTCATCAACCGTGGGCAGGTTCAAAAGGCTGCAGAGGGCCTCGGGCAGCTCTTCCGCTTTGAACGCCAGCTTTTCGCGAAGCGCAACATCTGCGGTCTTATGATTGAGCCCTACCAGAATTAAGTTCATACAGGAAGTTTCATGCCGTGTAAAACACGTTCGGGTTTAAAAAAATGCATGCCATTCATTTTGCGAAAAATACGTCGTTGCCGCAAATGCGGCCATGACAAGCACAAAGCCAAGGACCGACAGGAAAGCCCCCTTTTTCGCCCGCCAGCCCAAACTGTATCTGCCGTGAAAAATCACGAGATAGAAAACCCATGAAAGCATGGCAAACAGCATTTTTGTATCGGTAATCGAGATGCTGCCGAATGCTGTTTTTGCCCAGAAAAAACCCGCCATAATGCCTATGGTCAAAAGAAAAAAACCGATGGACAGTACTTTTATGCTGATATCATCAAGCATATTCAGGGGCGGCAGCTTGTAGAAGAAGTTGGTAAGCCGCTTTTGTTTCAGAAGCCTGTCCTGAATAAGGTACATGATGCCCACAGAAAAAGAGATGCCGAAAAAAACAAAGCCCGTGACCGAAAAAATGGTATGGATTAAAAACCAGTTGCTGTGCAGCAGGGGATCAAAGGGGGTTATACTCTTGGGCAGCAGCAGGGCGCCGCACAGGCTGGCAACAGCAACAGGAAGAATAAAAGCTCCCAGGGCATATATTTTATACCAGCGCCCTAAAACCAGAGAGATAATCACCAGGGCCCAGCTGAAAAATGCTATTGATTCATATACCTTGCTGAACGGGAAATAGCCGCTCTCGATCATGCGGGAGCACAGGGACAGCGTATGCAGTATCAGGCCGATACAGCACAGAGCAACTGAGCTGAAGGCCAGTTTTTCTGTTTTATTGTATACATAGAACCAGCAGGAAATGGTCCCGAAAAAATAAAGCAGGAGAGCTGCGTACATGAATGAAATGTTCATAGTTCGTGCCCGTGCGAGTTTTTTATGTGGCTGAGGGGAACAATGAATATATCGAATTGTTCATACTATCATTTTAATTGACAGGCAACAATTAGAAATATAAATTGCTGTTCTTTGTTGTCTTTTTCAAACACGCTCACTATGGCTGCTCCAGGGGACAACTCCATGAAAATAAGAATCGGCACCAGAGGCAGCGACCTGGCACTGTGGCAGGCTGACTATGTTTCAGAGCTGATCGGCAGGCAGCAGACCGAAATAATTATCATCAAGACGCAGGGCGACATAATTCAGAATGTCTCCTTTGAAAAAATGGAGGGCAAGGGATTTTTCACCAAGGAAATTGAAAATGCCCTGCTTGAAAAAAGCATTGATGTTGCCGTTCACTCCCTCAAAGACCTCCCGACCGACAGCCTTCCCGAGCTGTGCATTGCGGCAATCCCCGTGCGGGAAGAGCCGTCGGATGTTTTGCTTATCCGGCCCGAAGCGCTTGATACAGCCCGTATCCTGCATCTGCGTGAGCATGCCATTGTGGGCACCAGCTCTGTACGCAGGCTCGCTCAGCTCAAGCATGCTGATCCGACACTGGAGGTACAGCCCCTGCGGGGCAATGTAAATACCCGCCTGCGCAAGCTGCGCGAAGGCCGCTATGATGCAATTATGCTGGCCCAGGCCGGCATTGCGCGCCTGAAGCTTGATATATCATCGTTGCACAGGTATATACTCCCCTTTGACATCTTTCTGCCGGCTCCCGCCCAGGGAGCGCTCGGGCTCCAGGTACGAACAGATGATGAGCAGACCCGCAGCGTGATACGGAAGCTAAACCACGAGGACACAGAGCTGGCGGTAACAGCGGAGCGGGAGTTTTTAAAGCATTTTGGCGGCGGCTGCCATATCCCCCTGGGGGCTCTTGCGACCATTGAGGCGGGCAGCATTCATCTGACCGGAGTTATTGCCGCCACAGACGGATCAAAAACCATGCGGCAGTCCGTTTCCGGCACTGACCCCGGACAGATCGGGGCTGAGCTTGCCCGCATACTAAAAGAACAGGGAGCTGCGGAGCTTGTATGAAAAAAGGTTTTGTGTATCTGGCCGGCGCCGGCCCGGGCGACCCTGAGCTGATAACGGTAAAGGCGCTCAATGCCCTTGCTCAGGCCGATTGTATTATCTATGATTTTCTCGCCAACCCCGCCCTTGTTGAGGGATATGCCTGCGAAAAGATCTATGTCGGGAAAAAGGGTGGCGATCACACCCTGCCGCAGGAGGGGATCAATGAGCTTATCATTCAGAAAGCCCGGGAAGGCAAGACCGTGGTGCGCCTCAAGGGCGGCGACCCTTTTATTTTCGGCCGCGGCGGCGAAGAGGCTGAAGACCTTGCTGCGTCTGGCATCCCCTTTGCAATAATTCCGGGCATATCTTCATTTTACGGAGCGCCTGCCTATGCAGGCATACCGGTGACGCATCGCGATTTTGCCCATGCCATGGAAATTATTACCGGGCACCGGCGTGAGGATGCGGCCGAAGGAGAGGATGTAAATTTTCCGGAATATGACAGCGACCGGACTTTTGTTTTTCTCATGGGTGTTAAAAACCTGCCCCATATTACCGACTCTCTGATCAATAAAAAACATTTCCCGCAGGAAACGCCCGTTGCTCTCATCTCCTGGGGCACCAGGCCCGAGCAGCGTGTTGTGACCGGCACACTGCAGGACATTGTCGCCAAAAGGTGAAAAGGAAAAGATCAAGCCTCCTTCCATTATTATTGTCGGCGGCGTTGTCACGCTGCGGGAAAAGCTTCGCTGGTTTGACAATCAGCCTCTGTTCGGAAAAAAAATTGTCGTTACCCGGACGCGCAAGCAGTCTTCAAAACTTTCGCAGCAGTTGAGCAGGCTTGGTGCTGCTGTTATCGAATTTCCCACAATAGAGATACGGCCGCAGCAGGACCTCAGCCGGGCTTGAGACAGCTATCAGGAACCTGCGGGAGTTTCGCGTGGCTGTTTTTCACCTCGCAGAATGCGGTGGGCATCTTTTTTGACAAGCTCTTCAGCCTGGGCCTTGATGTGCGCGCTCTGGGCTCTGTAAAGATTGCCGCCATAGGACCTGCAACGGGAGATGAACTCATCAAATACGGATTGAAGCCTGATCTTGTTCCCAAAGAATTTGTTGCCGAGAGCCTGCTTGAGGAAGCCCGCAGCCTGAAGCTTGCCGGCAGCAAAGTGCTGCTGCCCTGCGCCCGGGAAGCCCGCTCCGTGCTTGCCGAGGGCCTTCAGAAGCTTGGCGCCACGGTTGAGCGCATTCATATGTATGAGACAGTCAAGCCGGAGAACATAGGGCCTGAAACCATTGCCCACGTGCAGGAGGCTGACCTCATTACCTTTACCAGCTCATCAACGGCACGGAATTTCTTCTCCCTCGTGCCTTCGGTGAAGGCAGAGCTTGCCTCCATCGGCCCGGTCACCTCGCAAACCATCCGAGAGCTGGGCCACAGCCTGACCATTGAGGCTTCTGAATACACGATTGACGGGCTGGTGCAGGCAATCATGGAACATTACGCCAATAGGCGGGGATAAGTCGTCACCCCGGTGAAAACCGGGGGCCAGATGTAGGGGCAGATCAGCGTGTCTGTCCGGCACAAGGGCGCACACACAAATGCGCCCCTACATGAAAATCCCGGATACCGGCTTGTCGCCGGTATGACGATAAAACGACATTGTTAGACTTTTTACGGGACCATCATACCGTTGCCTTAATAACCGCTCCGGAGAAATTTCATGGACTTAATTAAAAGACCGCGGCGCCTGCGCAGCGCACCCTGCATACGCAACCTCTCTGCTGAAACCATTGTCAGTTCGGAGAAGTTGATCATGCCCTACTTTGTCTGCGAGGGGTCAGGGATCAGGGTGCCCATTGAATCCATGCCGGGCATCGACCGGGTATCGGTTGACAATCTGCTGGCTGATCTTGAAAAAGATTCCGCCCTTGGCATAGCAGCAATCATTCTCTTTGGCATTCCCGACACAAAAGATGAAAAAGGCTCCGGGGCCTATGCCGATAGACGGCATTGTGCAAAAAGCCGTCCGCGCAATTAAAAAAAAGTTCCCCGACCTGTATGTCATAACCGATGTCTGCCTGTGCGAATTTACCAGCCACGGCCACTGCGGCATGGTTGACAAAGGAAAAATTTTAAATGACCCTAGCCTTGAGCTGCTGGCAAAGACCGCTGTGTCGCATGCCGCAGCCGGGGCTGATATGGTGGCGCCGTCAGACATGATGGATGGCCGCGTGGCAGCCATCAGGCAGGGCCTTGACAGCAATGGCTTTTCAGATATTCCCATACTGGCCTATGCGGCAAAATATGCGTCCGCCTTTTACGGCCCCTTTCGCGATGCCGCGGGCAGCGCGCCCCAGTTCGGCGACCGGCGCAGCTATCAGATGGATTTTCGCAATGCCGCTGAGGCGGAGCGCGAAGTGCTGCTTGATATCGAAGAGGGCGCGGATATCGTCATGGTCAAGCCGGCCCTTTCTTATCTTGATATCATTCATCGGATTAAAAACATCGTGAAAGTTCCCGTCTGCGCCTATAATGTGAGCGGCGAATATGCCATGGTCAAAGCAGCCGGCCGCTTCGGGTTCGGCGATGAGCAGCGCCTGACCACCGAGATTCTGACCTCAATCTTCCGCGCCGGCGCCGACATGATTATTTCGTATCACACCCGCGATGTTTTGAAGAACAAGTGGTTTTAACTGCCGGAGCGCATTGCATGAACACAGAAAAATCAGCGGCCCTTTTCAGCGAGGCCTTACAGTATCTGCCCGGCGGCGTCGACTCTCCGGTGCGGGCTTTCCGCTCCGTGGGGGGAACCCCGCTTTTTATGAAAACAGGGCGCGGGCTCGCGTATTATTGATGAGGATGACAATGAGTATATCGATTACTGCATGTCCTGGGGCCCCCTGATTCTCGGGCATGCCGACGCTGATGTACTCCGCGCCATTCAGGAAACCGCCGCGAGCGGCACAAGCTTTGGAACGCCTCACCGCTTTGAGGTGGAAATGGCAAAGCTGGTGACAGGCGCGTACCCATCAATTGAAAAGGTGCGGTTTGTCAATTCCGGCACGGAAGCTGTCATGAGCGCTGTGCGCCTTGCGCGGGGCTTTACGGGCCGGGATAAAATCATTAAATGCGACGGCTGCTATCACGGCCATGCCGATTTTATGCTTGTTGCCTCGGGCTCGGGCCTTGCAACCTTCGGAACCCCGGACTCAGCCGGCGTTACCCCCGGCAATGCGCAGGACACCCTGGTCGTGCCTTACAATGATCCTGAGCAGCTGGAAGCCTGCCTGAAAAAAAATGAGGGCTCTGTTGCCGCCGTCATTATGGAGCCTGTTCCCTGCAACTATGCCCTGCTGCTGCCGGGTGATGATTATTTGAAGACCGTGCGCGGCCTCTGCGACCGCTACGGCGTGCTGCTCATCTTTGATGAAGTGATCAACGGCTTCCGCCTGGCATGGGGCGGCGCGCAGGAGTATTACGGCGTCAGGGCCGATCTGACAACGCTTGGCAAGATTATCGGCGGCGGGCTGCCGGTGGGCGCCTATGGCGGCCGCAGGGACATTATGAGCAAAATTGCGCCCGATGGGCCGGTGTATCAGGCGGGCACCCTGTCGGGCAACCCCCTTGCCATGGCTGCGGGTATTGCAACCCTGAAAAAACTTGCGGGAACAAAAGCCTATGCAGCATTGCGGGAAAAGGCGGAGCTCCTGCGCCACAAGCTGCAGCCTGTGCTGCAGCAGTATGCAGGAAGGGTTCTTGTCCAGCAGCTTGAATCAATATTCTGTTTCTATTTCACCGATGCCGAAAAAATCAAAACCCTTGATGCAGTAAAAAAATGCGACATGCAGCTTTTTGCGCGCTATCACCGGGAGATGCTGAACCGGGGAATCTATCTTGCCCCCTCAGGCTATGAAGTCGGCTTTCTTTCCCTTGCTCATACGGAGGCCGATCTTGACCGCACGGTTGCAGCGGTCGGGGCATCGCTGAAGGCAATTCTATAAACACTACTCGACTCTCTTGAAGAAATGCTGCTGAAATGAAAATGCCGAACATACCCCGCCTGATATTCTGGGAGCTCACCAAGCGCTGCAATCTGGCTTGCGCGCACTGCCGGGCGCAGTACGTTGCAGGCGATTATCTGGCGGAGGAGCCCTCCTGCGTCTATCAGCCGAAAAGGACTGCCCTGTGACGGAGTTCAGCAAAAACGAAGCAGCGGTGCTCAACTACATACAGCGCTCAATCCCCCTGGTCGAACGCCCTTTTCAAAAAATAGGAGCTGATACCGGTCTGTCAGAGGAAGCGGTGCTTGAAATTATCTTCCGCCTGAAACAGCAGGGGATAATCAGAAATATCGCCGCTATTTTTAATGGCGAAAGCCTCGGGTATCAGCTGAGCCTTATTGCCTGTGAAGTGCCGGAAGCATCCCTTGAAAAAGCGACCGCCGCCATTAATGCCCATCCGGGCATAAGCCATAACTATCTGCGGGGGCATCGCTACAATATCTGGTTTACCCTTGCCCTTGAAAAATCTCTTCCTTTTGACGATGCGGTGCGGCATATCGCGCACAGGGCAGGCGCCAGGGATTTTTTAATTCTTCGCAATGAAAAGCTGCTGAAAATCGGCTTAAAGCTCCCTATCGGAGATGACTGTCATGAAGCAGAAGAGGCGGCTTCGGGCCTTGCCCCCCAGCGGGCTGAGGCTCGCGCCTTTACCGAAGAAGAACGCATGGCTGTACTCCTTCTGCAGACCGATCTGCCCATTGTTGCGCGGCCGTTTCTTGAGATGGTGAACAGCACCGGACAGCAGCTCTCAGAGGCGCGGCTCATTGAGCTTGCCTGCCTGTTTGAGAAGCAGTCTGTCATGCGCCGCTTTGCCGCTGTGCTGCGGCATATGCAGGCAGGGTTTAATCACAATGCCATGACCGCATGGAAGCCAAAAGCAGACATACCTATCGAAGAGCAGGTCAAGCCCTTTCTTGACGCCATGGCGGTAACCCATCTGTACCTGCGCACTGTGTATCCGGGCCGATGGGAGCATCCCCTGTTTGCCATGGTGCATGCGCGCACAGAAGCTGAGCTGGACGAGCTTATAAAAAATTTATCGGCAGCCTCCGGGCTGACTGACTTTCTGGTGCTGAAAAGTCTTAAGGAATTAAAAAAACAAAGGGTCTTGTATTTTTCACCCGATTTCATGGAATGGGAGCGGCGCAACCAATGATTGATATAGGAAAAATATACTGCGGGAGAAGCTCAACCGGTGTGGGAATCGGCAATATGCACCCCGACCAGTTCTGGCAGGACTACGCGTTCGGAAATATCCGCGAGCGCCGCTGTGGCGATATCTGGCTTGATGAAAGCGAACAGCTCATGCACGGCCTGAAGCACAAGGCCGACTATATCAAGGGCCGGTGCCGCCACTGCCAGTACCGCGCCATGTGCACGGGCTCCATGCGGGTGCGGGGATACCGCACCTATGGAGATTTCTGGGCGCCTGAACCCCAGTGCTATATAACAGATGAGAGAATAGGTCTTGGTGCGGCAAAAAAGCTGGACCTTATTGAAAACAACGAGGCATTACCCATGCCAAAGGAGCTTATGGCCTGATGCAGCTCTATCCCGTCATGATAAATCTTGAAAACAAACAGGTCGTCATTATCGGCGGCGGCGATGTGGCCCTGCGCAAAGCCAGCGATCTGCTTGAAGCCGGCGCCCGGGTGCTCGTCATTGCACCCGATGTGCATCAGGATTTTAAACCACTTGCCGGCTCTTCTGGCGCAAGCCTTGAAATTTTTCAGCGGCCCTATCAGCCGGGGGACCTTGCCGGTGCGGCCCTTGTTTTTGCAGCAACCAGTACTGCAGAAGTCAACAAAGCTGTGTTCAAAGAGGCTCAGGAACGGAATATTTTTATTAATGCTGTCGATGACCCGCCCAACTGTTCGTTTTTTATTCCCTCTTTTATAAAAAAGGGCGACCTGATTCTGGCGCTGTCAACCAGCGGAAAATCGCCAGCCCTGGCTGCCCGGCTCAGAAGAGAAATCGAGAAACATATCCCTGAGGACATTGAGCAGACGCTCACCGCTTTGAGTGAAATTCGCCACATTTTCAAGTCACATAAAAATTTTACCGAAATCAGCTCTTCGGACAGGGGCAGAATTCTCAAGCTCATTGCAAACAGCGACACCCTGCTGCAGGAAGCGGTTGCTGCTTCAGCCTCCGGCCGCCTCTACCAGTTCCTGCTGCGTCTTTTGAAAATCCCGCCCGCAGATGCGTAATCTTTTTTTCTCTCATAAATGAAAAGGGGCGGGGGGCGTATTTCCCCAGGCCTTTCACGCCACGGCCGGCATGAAATGAAACGGGCGGCTGTGTGAAGTACCCACACGCCGCCCGTTAAACAAAAATGCAATACGCTGTCGTTTTTTAGAGCATTTTTCAAAATAGTATAGCCCTCTGCGCACAGGTGAGCTTTTGGTGAAGGCAGCCCGTGCGGTTCGAGCGATAGCTTTTCCATCATTGCCGGTTGCTCGTGCGAGAATAGAGCACGGGCAAACGAATCAAAAGCTCATCACCTGTGCGCATGGTTACAACAAAAAGAAAAATGCTCTAGAACTTGAAATTCAGGTCAAGCTGCAGCTTTTTTTCATCAAGCGACTCTCCGCTGATACGTTCATGGTCAAAATAGGCCACGGCAAAATCGATATTCTCGAACAGCCCATAGGTAAATGCGGCCTTATAGCCCTTGATATTTGTTTCGCCGTCATAATTGTCGGCATCCGTCAGGGCATCAACCCAGGCATCGCGCTCGAGCTTCATATACCGCGTCATGAACTGCCAGTCATGGCGCTTTTTGACTTTATCCGAACCTACCCGGAAACCTGCGGCATAACCCGTGTCGCCCTGGCCCGCCGAGGTATTCTTCACGGCTTCGCCGAACAGCGCGACAAACGGCATGCGGGCATACGGCGTCTTCCACCCCAGCTCGCCGGTAAAGGCCAGCGCATCGTAATCATATTTCAATGTGTTCTCGAACTTACGCAGGGTATTTGACTTGCTGGTGTAGTCAAGCGTGGTAGTTTTTCACATTGTCGAACTGATAGTAGGTAATGGCATTTTTGAAATACACATATTTGCCAAGCTTGATCTTGGTGCCGGGCTGCACCACGTACATGGTCGGGTCATTTTCATCATCCTTGCGCTCGTCAACCACCCAGTAGCCCGTTGTGGCGAATACGTCCAGCCAGTCATAGACCGGGTGGTTAAACACTACCGATGCGCCTTCGGGACGGATATCGCTGTCCCACAGCATATCGGTGGTGACAAACAGGGGGTTTTCAAACTTGCCGCCCACAAGGGACATCCAGCTGTAGGGCTTGTAGCGGGCATAGGCATAGTCAAGGCGCAAATCACCGCGCTCAAATGTATTGTTCATGTCTTCATTGGTCGAGCGGGGATTGGAATCACCGCTGGCAACGCCGAAGCCCACGTCGACCTTATCGTTGAGCTGGGTAACAACGCCCAGGCGCAGGCGGTAGCGGCCCTGGTTGCGCTCTGCTTTTTCATCGCGGTCTGTGTGTTGATAGCGGAGGCGCAAATCGCCCTTGAGCTGCATTTTGCGAATCCACTGGGGCAGCGCTTCAGCAAAAACCTTCGGGTCCTTCTTGATATCCTCGCGCACCGCTTCTTTGGTGCTGCGAATAAGCTCCTGCCGCTCCGCGTCTTTCTCCTGTGCCGCCTCCTCTTTGACATCTTTGATAATTTCGGCGGCATCCTGTTTGGTGAGAATGCCCTTCTTCACCAGCTTCTCAACCAGGATGTCGACCTCGCCGGCTTGCGCCGAAGCGAGAAAAAGGCCGGCGGTAAAAAGACAGCCTGCAAGTAGTACGAGTAACCGTTTCATAGACGCTCCTTTCCGGTACGGCAGGTTATTTGCCGACTGCCCAGCTGAAGGTTATGGAAAACTGGGCCGGAAGCAGGACATCGCCGTCGATGTTCTTGATGAAGGCGACCGCCAGCACCAGGCCGTACGCGGCGCTCATCTTCACGGTTTTGGTAAGCGTCAGCGGAGCTGCTGATTTCACATTAATAAATGCGGGCTTGCCGCCCAGCGGATAGGCCAGCCCAAGCAGGCTGTACTCGAGCACGGCGCCGAAATCCTTGGTGACCGTGGGCTTAAGCGTAATGGTCAGATCACCCAGTTTGGTTTCATTGTCGCCCGTGCCGATAAGCAGGTATGTTTCCATCGGGCCAAACGTGCGGCTGTCGAACTCATCATACAAATAAAATTCCCGGATCGTGCTTTCGCCGGGGTCGAGGGTCAGCAGGCTGCCAGCCTGCACCTGCACAGCTGCCATGCTCATCGCACAGACGAGAACGGCACTTGTAAAAAATTTTTTCCATCCCTTTTTCATGCAAACCTCCCTTTATATGTGTTTTTCCGATATCGGGAACCAGATAGCAGCCCCCGGCATTATTGTCTTTCGAAAACCATCGTCTTGGCGATGATTCCTCAAGAAGGCAACTCAAACACGCCGTGTTTTTTGACTTCATAATCGCTTGCACTTTGCGGGCCCACTGCAGTTTCACAGACAAAAGCCCGTATCTGATGCTTTATTAGCCTTGTTAAAAAATGAAGCTGGCAGAATTATAGTATCAAAAGCCAAAAAACACCGTACAATTTGCCAACTAAAAACTTTGCCTATTATAGCACTACAATTAGAGCCTAGTCTAGCATATTTTTGCGTGTTTTTTTGCTTCACAGACAGTGGCGAAAAAAATTTCTTCCAGCAAGTCTCTTTTAAACAAAAAATGGTCTATTTTTATAATTAATTAAATTATATAATAAACATGCTGGTTAATCCTGTCAAAAGACGTCGAAACCTGCATGCTAGAGCATTTTTCTAAAAGGTGTAGCCCCATTGTCATTTCGAATCTGCCGTAGGCGGTGAGAAATCCGGAACCATGGTTGTTCTTCGGCCAAAGATCTCTCCCTGCGGTCGAGATGACAGAAAAGTCAAAGCGTCTATAGTAAAAAGAAAAATGCTCTGAGTTTTTTATCAATGCTGCATCGAACCGCCGCGTTCTGCAGGTATGAATTGTCTTTTTAGCCATAAAAAAGCCGGCTCATGTACCCGTTCATTCAAACGAGCACACTGCCGGCTTGTCTTCAGAATCAGATCAGCAGAAGGCGACGTAAACCAGCGCACTGTGTCAGCAAAAAGGAAAGCTTTTTCCATGACAGGGCAAATCCGCTGTACGGAAAATCTCTCCGGCTCAAGACGCCTCTTCATTGATCAGATATTTTGCGGCTACAGCTTCAAGCGAGCAGGGGGCCGTCTGCCCTTTTGCCAGCAGGCGCAGGGCCGCAAGGTCGGATGCCCAGGCAACATTACCGGGCGCCAGCAGGCAGACGCTGCCGGGTTCATAGGCGGTAAAAAGTTTTCCATCTTTATAGTAATAATGTTCATTGCTGGCTTGAGTAGAGTAAATGCGCATGGCCGGCGGCAGATCGCTGGGCTTGAACCACAGCTTGACCTCGCGCTCGGCATCTGCGGCATTGGCCGATGCGTGAATAAGGTTGTCCATGCGCTCGTCAAGCACTTTGCCCGAGGCGTCCTTGACCGGGAAAAGCGTACCCAGGGCGCGAATGCAGCCCGGCCGCTTTTCCCGCGCATCATGCGGGTTGGTGGGACCGGCAATGTTGCGTATTTTCTGTATGGCGTCCGGGCCCATGTACACCAGCGCGATCACGCGGCGCTTCCAGGCCTCATCGGGATAGTGGGACGCGCCCATGATATACTCAAGCAGCGATTCAAAAAACACCTTCCCCTTATGCTCGGCATAATGCTCTTCGGCCAGCATGCGGTGTACTTTCACGATCTTTGTCGCGGCAAAACGCAGTCCCGTGTGAAATTCGGAAAGCTGCGAGAGCACATATCCGGTCAGCGAATGCCTGAGCGCATCGGGCTTAATGAGCACAAGCGTCTGTTCAAAATCTTTCGTTTCCATGCGGAAATCTCCTTTATTTAAACATTTTGTATTTTTGTGCACGGAGAAAAAATAAAGGGCCGGCTCATGTGCCCCGCCCTTTACATCTGGTCTTCATGCGGTTTTTTTGAGGTGCTGATTTTAGCATGCTTTTATATTTAATTCAATTCTTGTGAGGCCCCGGGCATCGCTTCGCCGAAAGCCCCCGGCGGAAAAGGCTTGCAAAAAAGGCTTATTTTCTTAATAATAGTCGGGTTTTACTAAACGCATCATTTTTTCTACAGAAGGAGGAAGTATGAGAATTATCCTGTTAGGCCCCCCCGGCGCCGGCAAAGGAACCGTGGCTAACCAGCTGAAGGCCACTGATGGCTCCGTGCACATTTCCACGGGCGACATTCTGCGCAATAATGTCAAGGCTGGCACAGACCTTGGCAAAAAGGCAAAAGAGTACATGGACAAGGGCGAGCTGGTGCCCGATCAGCTCATCATGGACATGATGGAAGTGAGGCTCCAGGAAGCCGACTGCGCCAAAGGCTTTATGCTTGACGGTTTCCCGCGCACCATTCCCCAGGCTGATGCCCTCGGCAAGCTGCTTGAGAAAATAAAAATAAAGCTCGATGCAGCCATCAACCTCGACATTCCACGCGAAGTGGTGCTGGATCGCCTGACCACGCGGCGCACCTGCAACAACTCCGCCTGCCAGACCATTTACAATGTGAAGACCAACCCGCCCAAGGTCGAAGGAAAATGCGACAAGTGCGGCAGCCCGGTCATTCAGCGCAGCGATGAAACCGAAGAGGCCATACTCAACCGCCTTGAAGTCTACAACAAGCAGACTTCGCCCCTCATCGAGTATTATGCCAACAAGGGCATGCTCAAAAGCGCCTCCAAGCTCAAGCTCGACGAGCTCGTGCAGGAGGTTCTTGCAAGCCTGAAAAATTAAGTGTAGTCTTCGGGCATGACGACACGATATGCCCAACAAACAGACACCGGCTGAAAAGGCCGCAGAGCTACCGACGAACCCTGGCGTGTACCTGATGAAGGACCGCCAGGGTTCTGTTATTTATGTGGGCAAGGCAAAGGCGCTGCGCAGCCGCGTGCGCTCTTATTTCCAGCGCCCGCAGGAGGCTACGACCAAGACCCGCTTTATGGTTTCAAAAATAGCCGATATTGAAACCATCGTCACCTCCACGGAAAAAGACGCCCTCATTCTTGAAAACAATCTCATTAAAAAGTACCGCCCCCGCTACAATGTCGTCTTTCGCGACGACAAGGAATACCCCTACCTGCGCCTGGCCGCGGGCGAACTGTACCCCAACCTTACCATCGTGCGCAGAACCCGGAAAGACGGCTCAACCTATTTCGGCCCTTTTGCCTCGGTGCAGGCCTTGCGGGAAACCTTAAAGGCGATCAATGCTGATATTTCCCCTGCGTAAGTGCTCGGGCAAGCGGTTTGAAAAAAAGCGGCCCTGCATCTATCATCAGCTCGGGCAGTGCCCGGCGCCGTGCTGCTGCATGGTTGAGCCGGCGCAGTACCAGAAAACGGTCATGGACGTGAAGCTCTTTCTGCAGGGCAGAAGCACCGAGGTGCTTGACGGCCTGCGAAAACGCATGGATGAGGCAGCCGGCAGAGCTCAACTTCGAGCTTGCCGCGCAGCTGCGGGACCGCATCACGGCCATTGAAACCACGCTTGAGAAAACCACGCTGGTGAATCTCGACCTCATCGACCGCGACGTATTTGCGTTCTGGCGCGAGGATACTCAGCTGGCCGTAGCGATTCTGTTTGTTCGCAATGGCCGCATGATGGGCAGCCGTACCGTGCTGCTGCGAAAAATTCAGATAGAAGATGACGAGGCCATCTCTTCCTTTATCTCCCAGTACTACGCGGCAGGGGAATACATCCCTCAGGAGGTTGATCGCGCCTCTGCCGTTTGAAGAAATGGATGTGTTGGAGGACTTCCTGCGCGAACAGAAAGGCGGGCCGGTAACGCTTACCTGGCCGCAGCGGGGCCCGAAAATGGACTTGCTGCGCATGGCAACGCAGAATGCGGAGATCTTCTTTAAGCGCAACCGCGAGATTGAGCAAAAAGACGAAAACCTTTTAAAAGATTTACAGGAGCGGCTCCATTTGTGCAGGTATCCTGCCCGCATCTGCTGTTTTGATATTTCAAATATCCAGGGAACCTCGGCCGTTGGCTCCATGGTCTATTTCGAGGACGGCAGGTCTGTCAAAGACGGCTACCGCCGCTTTCGAATCAAAAGCGTGCATCAGCCCGATGACTATGCCATGATGCATGAGGTGCTCACTCGCTATCTTGCACAGGCAAAAGAGCTTGAAAGCCTGCCCGATCTCATCATGGTCGACGGCGGCAAGGGGCAGCTGAATGTGCTGGGTCAGGCTTTCATCGATACCGGCGTCACCTCTGTCGATGCCGTTGCACTTGCCAAGGGACGCCTTGATGAAAAAACTAATGAAAAAGAAGAAGATAAGGTCTTTCTCCCCCATCGCAAAAACCCTGTGGTCTTTCCCAAACAGTCGCAGACGCTCTATCTGCTGCAGCGCATCCGCGATGAGGCACACCGCTTTGCCATCGCCTATCACAGGGCTCTGAAGAAGAAAAAGGACTTCACCTCGGCCCTTGAAGCCGTGCCGGGCCTTGGCGCAAAAACCAGCCGCGGGGTCTTAAAACATTTCGGGAGCATCGAGGCAGCCCGCCAGGCCGGGTTGGAGCAGCTTATTGAAGTGCCGGGCATGACCCGGCCACGGGCAGAAGCGCTGTTTGATTTTTTTAAAAAAAATTTAATTGATGAAAAACCGCTTTGAGATGGGCTGGCAGCGTCCCGGAAAACAATCAGACATACGCTTTAAAAAGGCGCCGGTCTGCAATGCCGTTTATAGCGGCGTTGTGTCAGCAGTACGGATTTTTTGTGCGCACCTCGATCGCTTCACAGCAAAGGCTCGAAAAATTAAGCCCCTGCTCACAAAGGACCCCTTCTATAACCTCCGTTGTTTTCTCTGTGTACCGCCCCAGCAATCGCTCTGTGCAATCAGAAACAAGCTATAAAAACAGCCCTGCGGACTGCGACAGGGTTTGTTGGTATCTTCCTTGACATTCCCCGGTTTTAAATCTTATATATACAGTTGTAAACAGAGTGTCCTTTTATTTTCAAATTGATACTATGACGGCCGGTCAAATAATAATGGTCTGGATATCTGCGGCTTGCGTCGTGATTCTCCTTGGAGGATTTGCCTGGTTTCGACTGCGCGGGCACACAACCGGAAAGGGAAATACCGGCAAGCAGCGCCAACAAGCCTGCGATGCACCTGAAAAAATCCGGGCTTTCCTGATCCCCCTGACCGATAAAGCGTGGCGGGCCTCTTTGGAAAAGAATATCCCGATCAGGCAGTATCCTTTCCGGGTGGGGCGGGAGTGCCGTATGCACATTGAAGACGGCAACCAGGTCTCAGCCGAGCGCCGCAGGACAGGAGCAGCCCCGAACAATGATCTGTACCTGCAGGACAGCGCGGAAAAAATGCAAATATCAAGGGAGCATTTCCAGATCGAGCAGCGGGCGGACGGCGGCTTCGAACTCGTCGATCGCGGCAGCGCCTGCGGAACGCGTGTCGGCAAAAGGACTATTCCCGGCGGCGACAGGGGCGGCAGGTGCGAACTCAAGCATGGTGATACCATAGCCATCGGCTTAAATGCATCGCCCTATGTATTCCGTTTTGTTGTGCAGGACTGATATTCCGTCAAAAGGTGAAGCCCGACGCATCTTCCTGCAGGACGTATTCAGTCTGCTGCCGGCAGAGCACTACTCCTGCAGTATCTCGATGATTTTTTTGAGCGGTTTTTCGTTGAATAAAAAATTTCAGGAGCCAACAACTAAGGAGAACCCTCATGCCAAAAATAATCCAGCACCCGGTTCCGGATTTTGTGAAGCCGTACTTCAAGGCCGCCGGTATCAAAATCAAAAAGCACGCAACGGTCGCGGCCTTTGAAAAGGATCTGAAAAAATTTCTGGCGCGCAATCACGTTCTTCATCTCGGCACCTGCAAGGGCAGGGTGCCCCGCGTAACGCCCCTTGAATACCGGCTCAATGGACTGACTTTCTTCATTCTTTCCGAGGGCGGCGGCAAATTCGCCAATCTTAAAGAGAACAGACGGGTCTCTTTCGGCATTGCCGAGCCCTATGACTCGCAGGCTGATTTTTTCAGCAACAAGGGCGTTCAGGCCTGGGGCACGGCGGCCGTGTACAGCCTGCGGGATGAACCGGCAAAATTTCGCACCGCTCTCGCGATGATGAATGCGGCAAGGGGATACCACAAAATTGAAATAAAGAACCTTCTGCCGCAGTTTAACTATCGCATTATTGAAATTGCTCCCGACAAGATCAAGTACGGCAATCCCCGGGAGGGAGTGTTTCAGATTACCTGGGCAAAAAAATAGCTTTGGCGCCCTGCATAGCATGAGTGGCTGCTGTCGTATCAGGGTAGCCCTAGAAAATAATCTTCTTCTGATCCTGCTGGCCAGGCACCACAATACGCGAGGCGGCCTCCCGCTGCATGCGTTTTGCCTCTTCGATCAGCTCCTCGACAGCCTTATTGACTGCCGCGGGAAATACTGCTATGGCCTCGTTAAGATTATTCGCTTCAAGCATGCACTGGATCGGCAGCGGGCCTCCCCCCGACATAATCTGCGTCTGGCCCATGTACACGGCCGTGCGGCTCGTATCTTCTGATCCGTCCGGCTTGATCGGAATAAAACGTTTGATCGTTCCTGCATGCAGGTCGGTAAATGTTTCTTCCCGGTACAGGCCGTTTTTATCAATGCTTACATCAAGAAGCGGTTTCTGGTCAGTCATGCTCGGGTCTCCTTATTGGTAAGTGCTCATGTTGCCGGTTTATATGTATCTGGCGCGTATGGTATACTATGTACCAAATTATGAACAAAAAATCTAACCTCTATTTTGTTCAAACAATGCTGCATAGTGGTCAAAAAGCTGCTCATCCTCTGGCCGACCGGCAGCTGCAGACAGGGGAGCGCGTGTAGAAATGGCCGTTCGAAATTAAAAATGCACCAGCAAAGGAGCTTTTTATGAAATACTGTGTTTTTTTGCTGGCAGCCGTGATCGTGCTGACCAGCGGCTGTATCCGCATGAAAGCAGGGTTCTATCCGGAGTCGTACAAGGCTGATTTCCAGGGCTGGTTTAAGGGCTATGCAAGCTACAAAGAGATGCCCAAATGGGACGGCACCTTTTTGAAAATCGCCACTTTTGATGATAGCGAGAGGCCGGGAGAGCTGCTGACCCTGGACATACCGTTTCTTGCCGGTGTGGGTATCGGTCCCATAGGCGCGCAGGATTCGCATTCTGCCTTTTGCCTTGGGCGTGGGAACCATAGCCTATGACCCAAAGCCTCATTGTGGCCGGGCTGAAAAAAAAGAGCTTAAAAAAGAACAAAAAAAATAAATCCGCGCTCTGAACTGTTACTGAGCCCGCGGAAGCAAGCTGCGGGCCCATATTTTCCATTTGAAAAGGTATGCGCTTTGCCAGATATGCTCCACATACTCTGTCCGGCCTGCGATATCGCAAACCGGGCGCCCGCCGACAGGCCGATTGTAAAAGGCAGCTGCGGCAAATGCCACAGGCCGCTTTTTACCGGTATGCCGCTGGAGCTGAATGCCGCGCGGTTTCTGCGGCACCTGCATGAAAGCGGCATTCCGCTGCTGGTTGATTTCTGGGCTTCCTGGTGCGGACCCTGCAAAATGATGGCGCCCGTATTCGCGCAGGCAGCGCGCAAGCTTGAGCCTCAGGTGCGCCTTGCAAAGGTGGATACCGAGGCAGAGCAGGCTCTTTCCGCAAGCTTTGGCATCTCGGCCATCCCGACGCTTATACTTTTCAGCAATGGTGTTGAAATTGCACGGCAGTCAGGAGCCCTCGACCTGCCGCGCCTGCTGACCTGGACAAGACTGCATGTCTGATCCTTCCTCCTGATGCTCGTGTTTGGCAGATTTTTGAAATAGCCCTCGGTTGAAAAAGATGGGGCTGGCCGTGCAGGGTTTTCTCAGGAGCTTCAGGCGGGATGCTCTCGCGTTACGTTTCTAAATTTAATCTGGCAAACAACTCTTCCGGCAGCAGAGAAATAAAATGAATGCCGCCGATAAGGCTGTCTCCGTGTTTATATATTGTTTTCACTTCACCCTTGAGGCTCAACTGCTCAAGTGTTTTTGGCACAAACAGCTCCAGAAAAACCTGAGCTCCTATGGTAAGCAGCTCATTCAGGGGGAACAGCACCCCCGCACCGCTGCGGCTCAGATTAATAATAGTTCCCTCCTTGTATCGCGTGCTTTCACCCTTTATGAAATATTGAACCGGGATCTGAACGGTTTCCCTGCTCCATTTTCGCCGATTGACTTTAAGATCATTCAACATTTCTCAAACCTCAATAATAAAAATCCCTTCTCGGCTTATCGGACAAATATCGACCGGCTTTAGTCCAAAATCGCATGGCTCTACCCGGCTCCCGATGAGCTCAGACCCGGCTCCTTATAAATGAATTATACCCGGGGTATTGTGCCGATAACTCCCGATATCACCAGGAAACCGTATAACGGGGCTGGGGCTCATGCTGTCGCCGATCAAAGAAGGAACACGGCCATACTTCAAAGCAGGAGGACCGGGGTTCCCTCGGGGCTGTGTTTCTTGACTTTATGCAGCGGCAGTGATACCCGCAGCCAGACTCAGCGCGAAACCAGCCTGTTTCTTACGGGGCAAGCAGAGAGTCTTTTCGAATAAAAATAATAGGGGGGTGCGTACGGCCTTTTTTTGCTGGTGAGTTGGAGACAGGGTAATCCTTTGTTCTTTTTCTAAGCGAGCTTGGCAAACATTTCTTCGGGCAACAGAGATACAAATTCAACACCGCCAACCAAACCGTCATGTCTTGTGTTTTTATTTTTGAGCTCTCCCCTGACTGTCACCTGCTCGAAAGTTTTGGGTACAATAAGCTCGAAAAAAACAGAGGATTTTGCTTTGAGCTGCTCGCTCACCGGGAACAGCACTCCGGCTCCGCTGCGGCTGAGATTTATAATAGTGCAATCCATATACCGTGAACTTTGCCCCTTGATGAAATACTGAGCAGGTAATTGCACAGCTGCCCTGTGCCATTTCCGTGGGTTAAAATTAAATCTTGTGTCCAGCATGCATCAAGTCCCCATGATAAAAATTAGCCCTGTTAATAAATTTTTTTTTCGGCTCTACTCCAATCGTAATTTAATTATAACCAATGGATAATAAAAAATAAAGGTCTTAATAATTTTAGCACTAAACAATTATACCATAGCCGGGAACACTCATAAAAAAACACCTCAAAAATGTCTTATTTTGAATGCTTAATAAACCCTGTTCCTGGCAAACAAGGGCTACGAGGTCCTTTTTCCTATTCGAAACTTATTTTGAGCAAATTTGACTATCCGCTTAAGCAGCTTCAAGAATCTTTGTACCGGTCTTAGCATCGTGGACCGGACAAATGCGTTGACGGCTGCACGTGTTTTAATTTTTCGAATTATCCCCTGTTGCTTATTCACTTCCTCCGAAGTAAATGCATGTTTACATGCTTTTAGTATCAGAACAAATTCGATGGCGGTAAGGGGGGTGTTTTTATAATCGACAACAGAGTATTGAACACCCTGGCTGTCCTTCATATAGCTGACAATGTCCAGAATATCATCGATGGTCCACACGTGATTATGAACGCAATACCCTTTGCGGATTTGATTATCGACCCAGGCATTCCATTGAGGTGATTTTTCCGGCAATTTTTCTACATACGTTGCCCATTCATATAAATGTTTTAGGTTGCGCTGCTGTTCGGGCACAACACTTTGATGGTCTTCAATAAGGTGTGCGAGCAGTGTCCTTGGTCTGCCGTGATCAAACGTATACCGTTTGTCAGGAAGTGTAAGAAATAGAATGCCGCTGTTTTTAAGTATTCGATGCCATTCACCAAGGGCTCGAATTGGATCAGTAACATGTTCAAGCACATGATTGGCGACAACAAAATCAAAAGTATTCGTTGGCGTGTCCGGATATTCTTCGCTGTTGCTGATAATGTCCGGATATTTAGATCCCGGATAGGAACGGTCAAGCTGTTCAGGGGTTAGAATATCCGAATAGATTGCCTTTGCGTTTTTTGGTAAAGGCAGAGGATTATTGAGCGCACCAATTTCCAGGCCAAACCCATTAAGATACCGGGTAAAAAGCAAGCGGTGATTGATCATTTTTTTAATAAAAAGCGGTTTTTTAGTAAAAGAAGTATAACTATGGGGCGATAGCGTGTCAAGGAATAACCTGCCGCAGGCAGAATATGACGTGGCCGAGGGGAATCTGACCCTGGAAACGGCTGTCAGATTTGCCATGTCCGGAAAAGCTGCGCCCCGGCGTTCAGGGCCGAGGGAAGAAATCTTTATGCCGGTTGGGCTGAGGGGGCGCTTTTCAGGCAGATGCCCTGTACGACCTCGTGCACCATAGCGGTAATAACCTCGACATCATCATTAATCTGGCCGGTGAGGAGCCGGTACCAGCTGTAGCCGAACAGAATATCAACCACCGTCTCGAGCTGGATGCCGGGGCGCAGCTCGCCGCGGTCGGCGGCGCGCTGCAGAGCAAAAAGAAGCCGCCGCCTCCGTTCGGGAAGAAATCGCAACCGCCAATGCTCGAATGCCTCAGGATCGCCCTGAAGTTCGGCTATCATCGACTTAAAGGCCTGCCCGCTGGGGGTCTCGCGCCATAGTTTCCATATGGCGCGGGTGAGAAAAATAATTTCCTGCTCGATATTGCCGAAATCGGGAACCACTATCATCTTTTCGACATCACCGCCGTAGATATCAAGCAGCAGAAGCATTTTGCTTGACCACCACCGGTATATGGTGCTTTTTGATGCCCCCGAGCGGCGCGCAACCTCCTCGATCGTGAAATTAGCATAGCCCTTTTCCTGCAGGAGCGACGAAGCCGCATCAAGAATAGCTTTGCTGGTTTCGGCATTGCGCCTGCAGCCGGTTGATTTCTTGGCCTTGTCCTGCCCGGGTCTTTTTGTCTCTGGATCCTTCTGCATAGTTTCCCTTTTGCGGCATAGCCGCAACGTGTCATTTAGTACAGACGGGCTTCATCGGTATTGTCCCGCCAGCCGCCGCCCAGGGTCCTGCACAGGGCAAGGACCGAGTCAAGCTGGCCCTGGCGTGCAGCCGAAAGTACAAACTCGGCCTCAAGCGATCGGCGCTGGATATCAAGCACATCGATAATGCTGATATACCCGCGGGCATGCTGCTTCCGGGAAAGCTCGAAGCTCCGGCGCATGGCCCGTACTCGCTCAATGGATGCCGCAAGCACCTGCGAAGTTTTAGTTCCGGAAACAAGGGCGTCGCGGGTTTCCCTGAACGCGCTCTGCACCGTTTGCTCATAGTGCGCAAGCATCTGCTCCTGGCGGGCCCTGGCAGCCTTTTCCCGGGCAAACAATTTGCCGCCTTCAAAAATGGGCTGGGATAGCCCAGCCGCTATATGCCAGACATTGGCGCCGCCCGCGAACAGATCCTGCAGCTCGGAGCTTGCAAACCCGTACTGGCCGGTGAGCGTAATCGACGGAAAAAATGCCGCCCGCGCAGCGCCGATGCGGGCATTGGCCGCTATCAGCATTTCTTCATCGCGGCGTATATCGGGTCTGCGGGCGAGAAGGTCGGAAGGTATGTTTTCAGGAATGAGCGGAAACGTATTCAGCTCTTCAAGCGTTTTACCCTCTTCGGTAAAGCCCTGCACGATTCCGCGCGGGCTGCGCCCGAGCAGCATGGCAAGCGCGGTTTCGGCCTTTGACTGTTCATTTTCCCGCTGATACAGCAGGGCTTCGGTCGCAAGCCGGTCTGCTTCTATCCGGCGCAGGTCAAGCTCCTGCGTATAGCCCCAGCGGTACCGTTTGCGATAGATCTCGCAGGTTTTATCATAGGTGGCGAGCTGGTCCCGGGCTATGCGCGTCTGGGCCTGCAGCGTGCGCAGGCGGAAATACATGGCCGCCACATCCGCCGTGAGAGACAGCTGCACCGCATCGCGGCCGGCCGCGGTCGCCAGCAGCTCTGCGCGCGCCGCTTCATCAAGGCGGCGATATTTGCCCCACAGGTCAAGTTCAAATGATGCAAAGCCGAGCGCGTCATAGGATTCATACATTCTGCTTTCACCCTGCGGCGTGCCGTCCTTTGTCGAGCGGCCCCGCGCAGCATCGCCGCCAATCCCCGCAGCAGGAAGCCTGTCGGCAAAAGCAATGCGCGCAAGGGCGCGCGCTTCCTCGACCCGCGCCATGGCGATTTTCAGATCACGGTTACAGGCAAGCGCTTCAACCTCGATTCTGTCAAGCGTCGAGTCATTAAACAGCTTCCACCAGTTAATGGCGGTAAACGGAGCGCTCTGGGCTGTAGCATTATCTGGTGCAGCGGGCAGCACAAGCTCTGGCCGGATATAATCAGGGCCCATGGCGCAGCCTGCAAGCAGTAGGGGAATCAGCAGATAAAAAAGCCTGTAGCGCGGCATATCAGCCTCTCTCTTTCCGGTTGAGCGCGGATTGTGCAGCAGTGCGCAGAAAAGCGGCAATCTTAAGTGAGCCGAGTTTTTCAGTGAAGCGCATAATGCCCACAAAAAACAGTGGCACGAAATAGGTCGCGATAAAGGTCGAGGCGAGCATGCCGCCCACAACGCCCGTGCCGATGGAGTGGCGGCTGGCTGACCCTGCGCCCGAGCTCAGGGCAAGGGGCAGGCACCCCAGCACGAATGCCATGGAGGTCATCACAATGGGCCTGAAGCGCTGGCGCGCCGCTTCAATGGCGGCCTCGGCAAGAGGCATGCCGGCCTCATGCTTATGCAGTGCGAATTCAACAATCAGAATGGCGTTTTTCGCCGACAGGCCTATGAGCGTCACCAGTGCTATCTGGAAGTACACATCATTCGGGAGTCCCCGCAGCCAGACAAGGGCAATGGCGCCGAACATGGCAAACGGCACGCTCACCAGCACGACCAGCGGCAGGCTCCACCGTTCATACTGCGCTGCAAGAATGAGAAACACCACGATGAGCCCCATGATGAAGGCAAGCAGGGAGGCGCCGCCGGCGAGCTTTTCCTGATAGGAGCTGCCGGTCCAGGCAAGAGTATAGCTCTCCGGAAAACTTTGAAGACCGAGCTCCTCAAGGGCCTGCAGGGCCTGGCCAGAGCTGTAGCCGGGCGCAGGCGCGCCGACGATTTTTCCAGCCGGGAACACATTGAAGCGTTCCACGATATCGGGCCCGACTATGGGGTCGAGCCGCACCAGCGACGACAGGGGGATCATTTGCCCCGATGATGACCGCACGAACACCTCGCGCAGATTTTCCGGCAGGCTCCGAAACGGCGCCGCCGCCTGCATCATGACCTTGAACGTGCGGCCCGCTTTATTGAAATCGTTGATATAGAAGGCGCCGAAGGTCGACTGCATGGTGGTGAAGAGCATGTCTTTTGTAACGCCAAGAGCATAGGCTTTTTCAAGGTCCGCCTCCGCCATGTACTGCGGGGTTGCGGCCCGGAAGGTGGTGGCGATGCGTCCGATCTCTGGCCGCGCCATGGCGGCTTTTATAAAACGCTGTATCTCCGCGGCAAGCTGGCTGCTGTCGCCGTCGCCGCGATTTTGTATATAGCCTTCAAATCCGCCAGTTAAGCTCATGCCGAGTATCGGCGGCGGGCTGAAAACAATAAACCGGGCGCCGGGTATGGTCTCTTCGGCCTGCCGCATGAGATCAGCGGCGATATTCTCCGGCGTCTGGGCTGCCGAGCGCTCGCCCCAGGGCAGGGTATTCATGAAGCAGGAGCCCGCATTGTTTTTCATGGCCCCCGACAGCATGTCAAAGCCTGCAAAAGTCTGAATGCTTGTCCATCAGGGGATGGGACAGCACAATTTTCTCGAAGGCGTCCATTGCCCGCTCTGCCCGCTTGAGCGATGCTCCCTCATCAAGGGCCGCAAAGGCAAACAGCTTTGCCTGATCTTCATTGGGCACGAGGCTCCCCGGCACCCGTAAAAACAAAAACAGCGTGAGGCCCGCCATCAAAAAAAAGACGATGAGCGCAGCCGGCGCATGATGGATAACGGCCGTGACCGCCCGGGCATAGCGGCCCGTGCTCCGGCCGAACCAGGCATCGAAGCGCTCAAGCAGGTTTTTGCTGGTGCCGTGGCCGGGCTTTAAAAGAAGCGCGGAGAGCGCCGGGGTGAGCGTCAGGGCGACAATGCCCGAGATGATCACCGAGATGCTGATCGTGATGGCAAACTGCCGGTACATGGTGCCGGCAAGGCCCTGCATGAAGGCAACCGGTACAAACACGGCGCACAGCACCAGCACGATGGCGATGATGGGGCCCGTGACCTGCTCCATGGCCTTGATGGTGGCCTCGCGCGGGGGGAGCCCTTCCGAGCGCATGATGCGCTCGACGTTTTCAATCACCACGATTGCATCATCTACCACGATACCGATCGCCAGTACCAGGCCGAACAGCGTCAGGGTGTTTATTGAAAACCCGAAGGCATACATGCCGGCAAAAGCCCCTATTATGGATACCGGCACGGCAAGGCAGGGAATGAGGGTCGCGCGCAGGCTCTTTAAAAATATAAAAACGATGAGAAAGACCAGCAGCCACTGCCTCAAAGAGGGTTATGACCACCTCTTTGATGGAGATGCGCACGAAGGTCGTGGTGTCATGGGGTATGGTATAGACAACGCCGGGCGGAAAGCGCCGAGCGAGCTCTTCCATGCGCGCCATGATAGCGTCGGCGGTTGCAATGGCATTGGCGCCTGACTGGAGATTGACCACGATCGGCACAGACAGCATGCCGTTTTTCTTGCCGGTAAATTCATAGGTCAGGGCACCCAGCTCGACCTTTGCCACATCCTTCAGCCGCAGGCTGCTGCCGTCGGGATTTGCGCGCAGAATGATATTTCCGAACTGCTCGGGGCTGTCGAGCCGCCCCTTCACGATGAGCGAGTACACGCGGCCCATGTCTTCGCCCACGGGGGGCTGGCCGAGCTTGCCCGCAGCATATTGCATGTTTTGCGCCCGCACTGCCGCGGCAACATCTGAGGCCGAAAGCCCGAGCTGCGCCATTTTATCGGGCTTGAGCCAGATGCGGATGGAATAGTCCCGGGCGCCGAACAGCCAGACGCCCCCTACGCCGGGAATGCGCTTGAGATCATCCATGACGTTTATGAGGGCGTAATTGGAGAGATAGGTGGTGTCGTAGACGCCGCCCGGCGACATGAGGGTCACGGCCATGAGCACGGTCGGGGATTTTTCTTCCACGATGATGCCGAACCGGCGCACATCCTCGGGCAAGGTGGACAGCACGGTCTGCACGCGGTTATTGACATCAATGGTCGCCTGATTGGGGTCGGTCCCGACGGCGAAGGTCACGTTAAGCTCAAGCTTGCCGTCGCTTGACGCCAGAGAGCTCATGTAGATCATATCGTCAACGCCGTTTATGGCCTGCTCAAGCGGTGCTGCAACGGTTTGCGCGACCACCTCGGCGCTGGCGCCGGTGTAGGTGGCTTTCACCGATACCGCAGGCGGAACAAGCTCGGGATACTGGGCTATGGGAAGCTCTATGAGGGCAATAAGTCCGGCCAGAATGAACAAGAGCGATATGACGCTGGCAAAAATAGGCCTGTCGATAAAGAAGCGTGAAATCATGCGGCCCCCTTAGTTCGCTGCGGCAGGCGCGGCTTCGCGCACCGTGGCGCCGGGCTGTACCTTCAGCATGCCTGACGTGATAATGCGCTCGCCGCCCTGAAGGCCCGATGAAATAACGCTCTGTTTGCCGATGGCCAGCTGCTCGGTGACCTGCCGCATCCCGGCTTTCATGTCCGTATCAACGACATAGACCGAGGGGCCCTGCTGGGTAATAAATATCGCCTGCCGGGGTATGAGCACCACGTTTGTAAGCCGCAGTCCCCGGGGCCGCACGCGCACGAACTGGCCGGGCATGAGAGCGGCATCGGGATTGGCAAGCTCTACTTTTGAGCGCACGGTCGCGGTTTTCGGGTCTTCCGTGCTGTCGGTAAATATAATTGAGCCCGGCTGCGGGTGCAGCCTGCCGTCAGGGTACACGACCGTTACCTGCTGTTTGCCCTCGGGTCGGGTGAGAAGGCCGCTGTTCTGAAGCTGCCGCAGCAGGGCGAAGTCGGAGCCGGGAACCGAAAAGTTGACATACAGCGGATCGACCTGCACCATGGTGGTCAGCAGGCTTGCCTCGGCGGTTGTCGATACCAGGGTGCCGACGGAGCAGGACTCCTTGCGCACAATGCCCGCTATCGGCGAATACACCCGCGTATAGGCGAGCTTCACTTCCGCATCATGGAGATTTGCCCGGGCAACCTGCAGGTCCGCCGTTGCAGCCTTAAACGCCATTTCCGCCTCATCCAGCTCCTTTTCGCTGATGGCGTCCTCCTTAAAGAGCGCGGCCGTGCGCACATGCTCGCGCCGGTTGCGCTCAAGCTGGGCCTCGGCCTGCGCAACAACGCCGCGGGCCCGCTCCAGGGCTATTTTATACGGCACGGGGTCTATCTGAAAGAGCTGGGTTCCCTGCTTGACGAACTGGCCTTCCTCAAAGATACGCTTCTCCAGGATGCCGCCCACGCGGGCGCGTATCTCGACTTCAAGAAAGCCTGCTGTCTGGCCGACGAACTCAGGCTCCCAGTCAGCATCTGTGGCTTTAACATTCATAATTTCCACAACCGGCGGAGGCGGGGCTTTTTTTGATTTGTCAGAGCTGCATGCTGCCACAGCAAGCAGACAGAGCATAAACAGGAGATGTTTTACAGACAATGAATCATATGAGCCGTGCATGTCTTTCCTCATTAACCAGGGTTAAATTTCCAAGCATAATAGATACGATACGTATCGTTTTATTTATCATTGTAAAGAAATAAAATCAAGTCACAAGTGCAAAACGAAAAGCTCTAAAGAAGGAATTCAGGGGGTGGATGGCAACCGGGGGTTAAAAGTGTAAAAAATTGGATTTTAACTAACTGTTTTCAAAAACAACTTTGCCTTTATCGGAAAATGCCATATTACCCAAGCAAACATGTAATGGTTTTGTGCTGACTGCTAATCAAACTTATATCACGTAGTGTTGACTTTTTAGAAAAAAGGCCTAACCACAATATATAGCAAAAGCGGAGCCGTTGATGGCCCCGCTTTTAGCCAGTTATGCACTGGTTCAAGATTCAGTATAAACAACTTGTTTTAGTCTTTAGTTCTCTGTAAAGCTCGGCATAACCCTGCCGGTTTTTTCTACATGACGGTTCAGGCATATATTTGTATTTTATTTCCTCGCCCGCAATGAGGTTGGAAGCCACCACTCTAAACCCTTTATGGTGTATCCTTGAGGGTGTTCCCGTCCCAGTACAGGTCAAAAAGCTCCATCGAAGTAGGGTATATGGCAATTAACTCCTGCGTATACACCTCATTACCGTCTTGGCCTACGTGTATCCAAACCTCCCCATACAATTTACCGTCAATTAAATTAGTTTCAAAAGACATCCATTTCCTGATTGTTATACTTGAACCGGGGTCGACTTTGTTCATAGCAGAACATTTACCATCATGTACCCAAAAATGGTATGGCTCAACTGTATTATTGAAAATAGTTATTGTAACGACATCAGATCTTCTTGCACACCCTGTAAGCATGAACGCCAAGCTCAATCCAACAATAGCCAAGGCAACGAAACTTGTTTTTTTCATCTTGTGTCCTCCTTTTAACAGATCCTTGAATATCCAAACCCACATTGGGATAGGTAACATGATAAAATAAGAGCGATTGTGAGTCAAGGCAAATGACGGCGAAAGATGCAGGATGGGGTTTAGGATGCGTAACTACTGTCACTGAACACTATCGCAACATATTGTGGCAGTGCTTGTTCCCCAAAACTCCACATTACGGCTCTCATGTTTGACAAATCAAAATCCCGGAAATTACAGTTTACCAAACGTAAGATGCAGTAAATGGTATTTAGATTGACACACAATCGCCCCCCATTTTATAGTCTGCCCATCACAATGCAATTTTCTGGCAGTATGACATATGAAGCTGTGCCCCCTTGCCGCGCAAGAAAAAGTAACCAGGACCTGAATTTAGCCAGTTTCAACAACAAGTGAGATATTTAAAAAGGAAGGCAACATGGGCAAAAAAATAGCAGTCGTTCTGGTTAGCTTGATTATCCTGCTCGGTGGAGCTGGATTTTACGGCACGCCATACTTGGCCTATCGCAACATGCGGATAGCAGCAGAAAATAAAGATATAGAGACATTAAGCAGCTATGTGGACTTTCCGTCTCTCAAAAAAAGCGTGATAGCAAACTTAAATGATGAGATCGCGCGTGGTTTAGGGGGTAAGGGAGACGGAGAACCCATGGATAAACTGGGCGCCGCAATTGCTTCAGCTTTCATCAATCCCATGCTGGATGCTTTCGTTACTCCTGAAGGGTTGACTATGATAGTGCGGGGATCTATACCGGATCGCAAGGGATCAAAACTTTTTTCAGAAAACAAGCCAGGAGATAGTTCAGAAAAGAAATCATCCCGCAAAGATTCAGGGACAGAAGCCTCTATGAATTATGAGAATTTCAATACCTTTGTAGTCGCATTCAATCAGAAAGGCTCTGCTGAAGATCAGATTCACCTGGTATTTAAGCGACATGGGGTTGTTTCCTGGAAATTATCTGCCATAAAGTTACCATAACAGAGGCAGGGACGTTGGTTTGAAATGTTGTAAAAAGCTATAATGAACTATATGCGCACAGGTGAACTTTTGTTAAAACCCCAGCAAAAATGATGCTCCTCGGAACTACCTTCCGCAGCGATGCCTTGTTCTCCTGAAAGCCTTATGCCAGCTTCACCACCATCTTGCCCACATTGCGCCCCTGGAATAACCCTATGAATGCCTCCACCGCCGTATCGATTCCCTCAACCACCGTTTCTTTATGTTTCAGCTTCCCGTCCCGGAAATACCCGCCAACTTCATTTTCAAATTCAGCCTGGCGGTCCAGCCAGTCAAAAACAATCATGCCCTTCATCGTCAGCCGCTTGATCGTGATGTTGAATAGATTGGCTGGCCCGCGAGGGGGTATTTCATCATTGTACATGGATATGCCGCCGCAGGCGATAATCCGGCCGTGCACGCGCAAAACCGAAAGCGCAGCTTCCAGTGCTTGGCCGCCGACATTGTCGAAATACACATCAATGCCGTCGGGGGCTGCCGTATGGAGCTGCTTCAGCAGAGAACCTGCTTTGTAATTGAAGGCGCTGTCAAAACCGCATTCTTCAAGGAGAAAAGCAACTTTTTCCGTTGAGCCGGCAGAGCCGATAACGCGGCAGTCGCGCAATTTGGCCAGCTGACCGGCCACGCTGCCCACCGCGCCGGCTGCGCCTGAAATATAGATGCTATCACCTGCCTGTACATTGACCAGCTGAAGGCCTGCCCAGGCGGTCATGCCCGTCATGCCCAGGGCGCCCAGATACACCGAGAGAGGCTGGTTGCGGCTGTCCACCGGGCGCAACTCCTGCGGCGGGGAGATAAAATATTCCCGCCATCCAAGGCTTGAAAGAACGGCATCGCCCGGCTTGAATTGCGGGGCGCGAGACTCGATGACCTCGCCGACAGCACCGCCCTGCAGGGGCTTGCCGATCTCAAAAGGCGGAATATAGGAATGCCCCGGGTTCATGCGGCCGCGCATATACGGGTCAACAGACATGAAAAGATTGCGAACCAGCACGAACCCGTCCTGCAGCGGCTCCTGCTGCACCTGCGCCATGATAAAATTTTCGGGTGCCGGAATTCCGTGGGGGCGGGAGGCAAGTCGTATCTCGCGGCTTATAATCGTTGTCATAAAAAACCTCCTTTATTAAAAACTGCAGCCGCTTCATACATGCAGAGCGGTCTGCCCGTTTCTCTGCCGTTTGATCAGCGGGTTATCAAACACTGTATGAGAGTGTAATGATTATCTTTTATTGTACAAGCCTTCCGGCAACGGGGTGTGCTGGCCAGGTATCCTTTCGGGACTGTCCAGGCGGTACTGGATGCAGTTCAGGTGGAGATCATTTCCGCCGCTGCTGGGCGGTATACCAATCGGCAGGCGGATAAGCAAAAGCCAAAACACTACTGACCTCCGGTCGCAACCACTGTATGGCCTGCAAGTAGACAAGAATATTATTGTCCGTCTCCCCTGCGGTAAAAATGACGGAACCCGGTTGCCCCATCCGGGTTGTCTAATAGTGAGAGCCTTAAATCGACAGGGTGAAAATTGAGGCGTCGTTTTCCTTTAAGATCTCCTCCGGGTCGGGCAGACCGGCTTCTACTGACAGGAGCCGGCTTTTGGATGAAATGAATATAATTTGGGGGAGTGAGCGTGTCAAGATAAACAGAGAGGCGGATCTGCGCACCCGGAGGGTGCAGCGCGCTGCGTATTCTTCTTTGACGGGAGATAGCGGGGCGGATTTTTTTGTCAGAGGGAAGGCTGCCAGCCTTGCCCCTTCTACTTGAACTTGCGGAAGATATCTTCCTGCAGCAATGTAGCAAATTGAATACCGCCCACCAGGCCGGATCGGTTTCTGTATTTTATTTTCAACTCGCCCCTGATCGAGAGCTGCTGAACTGTTCTCGGCACCAGCAGATCCAGAAAAATAGGAACCTTTGCCTGAAGAAACTCATAGACCGGAAACAGCACTGCCGCTCCGTTGCGGCTGAGATTAATAACCGTACAGTCCTGATATTTCGTGCTTTGGTTTTTTATGAAATACTGCGCCGGTATTTGAACAGCTTCCCGGGGCCATTTTCGCCGGTTCCCTTTAAATTCCTGTACCATTTCCGAAGCCTCTTCAATAAAACAACATCTTATTATAACCTCATCTCCCCGTATCCTGCAAGTCGAAATTCCCGGCAAAAAATACTACGGCGCATGGAGCGCAGAAAGGAACTGCTAACCTCGTCACCTATCGGGGGCGAGAGGTCGGAGCATACGGTTGTGACCGGTGCCTGCAAATTGCATTACAACACACTGTCTCTTCTGCACCTCGAGCGCAGCGAATGGTGAAAAGTGATTTACGGCAGCATTTTATCCGGCCGACGAAGCTTTTCCGGCAGATAGGTTTCAAGCACGTAGTTGAGGCCGCGGGCGGCAAAGGCCTGCTGCTCAACGCGCACGCCCATTTTCACCATGTCCTGCAGCGCATGAATCCAGGGCTTGTTGTCCTTGAAGAACGGATCATTCTTGATGGCGTCCTGAGCGCGCTTTTTGTCCTTGTCTTCAAGGGGGTGCGTGGGCAGGCTGTAGTCGCGGATGTCCTGCGGCGTCACGCCGATAAGCTTGGCATGGGGCACGCAGAAAAATTCGCTGATGTGAGCGGCATTGCCCGAGCCCACCTTCATGGTGCGGTAGATATTGCAGTAGCCGTAGGGGTCGCCGTCGGTGAACACATACACGGGCAGCTTGCAGGCATCGGCCAGCAGGCGCACGAAGCGCCGGTTTGCCCGCGTGGGCACGCCTCCCATGGCAGTGATGATGCATTTGCCGTCGCGCCAGTAGGCATGGCCGTTTAAGCGCTCAAAAAGGGCCGCGGTTTCAACCGCCAGCACGAATTTGGCCTTGGTGCGGAACTCAAGGCCTTCGACGCGGGAGGGAATTGAGTAGCTGCCGCGGCCGAAGGCCGTGCAGTCGATCTCGATGCGTCTGCCCGTTGACGGGTCGATATCGATGACGATCAGCTCGCCTGCCACCGACCCGTTCTGCTCGGCAGGGATAAAGCCGAGCTGCTCGCGGTTGACGCCGACCATGGCCTCCATGTCGTCCATGATGGCATCCGACTCATCCTGCTCCTTGAACGCTGCCGGGCCCCAGCCCGCATTGCCCGGCTCGCTGCCGCGCTTGGCCGAGCCCTTGGCCGTGTAGTAGACCTCTCTTTTTGAGGCAAAGTCGTCGGTCTCGATCAGGTTTTTTGAAAATGCCATCATGCGCACGGTCTGGGCAAAGGGCTTGACGGTCTGATAGGAGAGCGTGCGCTTGCTCACCTTGTCGCCGATGGTGAAGAAATCCCTTGCGCGGGGAGAAGGTCACATTTGACAGGCCGCGGATCGGCACGCGCAGCGACGGCCTGCGGCCGTTTTTGATATCGTTGTAAATATCCTCCTGCCTGCCCGATAAGCTCCTTCATGGCAGGCGAGCGAGAAAGATCAAGTGCGGTCGAGCGCTTTTTTGCTGCCTTTTTTCAGGTTTCTTTTTCGGCAGCTGGTTTTGCTGTTGTCTTTTTTGCCATTACACTCCTGATTTCTAATTCGTTTCGTAAGAATCCGTTAGGAACAGGTCGTAAGACCGTCCCTACATATTGCACCGCATAGCCGTAAACTAAGTCGGATTTAACGCGAATTTGTGGTGATCGAAGGCGGGTTAGCACTCGCTTCATATTCATTCTCTATGCCTCTCAAGTAACCCCGTGAGCGTCTCCACAACCTTCTGCTCTTCTTTCTCCGACAGGCCCAGTATTTCCCGCAGGCCGATGCCGATATGGGGCAGATAGGTCGAGATATAATCCTGCTTGCGCTGGGCATCAACCTCGTTTGCGGCGGTGCGAAAGAAAGAGCTTCAGCTTGCGGCCGCATTCCTGCAGGGCCTTGATGATTTCATCCTCTATTTCCGGATAGGCCGCTATGGCTTCCTTCGACTCGCTGGTGAACGGCACCCAGACCGATGCCATATGCACGACGATGGTCAGCGGCCCCACTGGCAGAGCGCCGCGGGGCTGCGTGAGGCCGTAGTTGCGCCAGTTGGTCTGCACCACCGACTGATACGAGCAGCAGGCGCCCTGCTGGTACAGCAGCGGCACGCGGTTGGCGATGCGCAGCACGCGCGCCGGGCCGTCAGCCTCCTGGCCCTGGCCGCCGATAGGCAAGGGCTGCCTCGATGATGAAGGGATTGCCGCGGTACACCGCAGGCGGCCGCGTGGTGGAGGCATAAAAATCAGCAGGCACCACAGACCCGAGGCCCCGCACCAGCTGCTCTTCGCCGATCGGGGCCACGCAGTTGGTGGGCGGGTTCATGATCTTTGTTTTGCGTAATGCCATCCATCAGCTTTACAAGCTCTGCATGGCCGATGCGCGAAACCGAGGCGCTGGATTTAAGCCCTGCTGCTGCGCAAATATCATCAGCCACCTTTTTTGATACGCGCGAAAATTCATGCTGCAAAAAACCGGCGAGATTGCGCGCCCGGGTGTCCTTGAGCATGGCCTGCATGACCCCCAGCTCGACGCCGAGCGGGTGGGGCTTGATCTCCTGCGTGTGCGCGGGCGGCTCCTGGGTGGAGCGCTCATAGATGATGGTTGCGCCACCGGGCTCAAGATAGGTAATCAGCACATGGGGGTTTGCGATGGCGGTCTGCCGCAGGTATTCATCAACCGACTGGCGGCCCTGCATGTGCTTGCCTTCAAGCTCGATGGCAACCTTTGTGCCGTGGTCAGCATCCCACTCGATTTCCGTGTCGCTGACGATTTCGGGCTTGTTCTTCTTGGTGTCGATCTGGAGCCGGAAGTGGTGGGCCGGCTTGCCCTTGCCCGTGCGGCTGATGATCTCGACGGGCTTGCCCGTGGTCAGCATGCCGTACATGCCTGCAGCGCTGATGCCGATGCCCTGCTGGCCGCGGCTCATCTTGAGGCGGTGAAATTTGGAGCCGTAGAGCAGCTTGCCGAAAATGTTGGGAATCTGCTTCTTCATGATGCCCGGGCCATTGTCCTGCACGCTTATGATATAGCGGTCCTTGCCGAGGTTTTTCACCTCAACGATGATGGCCGGCAGTATGCCCGCCTCTTCGCAGGCATCAAGGGAATTGTCGACCGCCTCTTTGATGGCCGTGAGCAGGGCTTTGCGGGGGCTGTCAAAGCCCAGCAAATGACGGTTCTTGGCGAAAAACTCAGAGACGGAAATCTCGCGCTGCTGCGCTGCCATGGATTCAGCGGTTGCATGCGCATGCTTGCGCTGCCGCGGCTTGCGCACTGCGGCGGCTGTTTCATCTTCCCGGTGCTTTATTGCCTGTGCTTTGTTTGCCATGGGCCCTGTCTTTCAGAGGATTCCAAAAAAGGATTTACCGGATTTGACCGGTATTGTGCATAAACTGATAAAGGAATATAAAAAAATAAAAGGGGCTTGTCAAAGTATTATGGCGGGATTGCTATGGAATAAAAAATTTTTCCGTGGCGGGCAGGCACAAAACTTCAAGGAACCGGTACTGTGCGGGCAGACTCCTTAACAAATCAATCCCGCCTTTATGCCGCGAAAAAGCAGGGGGCGTTTACCTTTTTTCTCTATCCCTTACCCCACCTTCTCGAACTGGTCTTTGCCTGCGCCGCAGATGGGGCAGACCCAAGAGTCGGGGAGGTCTTCAAAGGCCGTGCCCGGTGCAATGCCATTATCCGGGTCGCCTTTTTCCGGGTCGTACTCATAGCCACAAATAATGCATGTCCATTTCTGCATCGCTATATCCTCCTTATAAAAAACCTGCCCGGCGGGCCGGTCCAGATCATGCTCTGCTGTACCGTGATGCGAATCTTTTATCCACAGTTACTACAACCATTGCCGCAAGGCATGCCCCGGCAATTTGCCCCCAGTGCGCAAAAGAAATCGGCGAGGTATGAAAGAGCCGGTTCATCAGCGGCAGATAGGTAAAGCCCAGCTGCAACAGAATCATAACGCACGAGCCGCCAAGTATCCAGGGGTTGGAAAAAAAATTCATTTTAAATATTGACCGGGTCAGCGACCTGCACTGAAACAGGTAGCACAGCTCGATCATCACGAACACATTGACCGCTATCGTGCGCGCGACTGCTATATCGCTGCCCTGCCGGAGCGCACTATTATACAGGGTAAACGCTCCCGCCATCATCACCACGCTCACCAGCACGATGCGCTGAAGCAGCATCCGGGTGAGAATGGGGGCCTGCGGATTGCGGGGAGGCCGGTCCATCAGGCCGGCCTCCTTGGGCTCAAAGGCCAGCATCATGCCGAGCAGCACCGCCGTGGTCATGTTGATCCAGAGTATCTGCAGCGGCAGTATCGGCAGGCTCACGCCGGCAAACACCGCCGCGAGAATGATCAGGCCCTCGCCCATATTCGTGGGCAGGGTCCAGGTTATAAACTTGGTCAGGTTGTCGAATACGCCCCGGCCTTCCTCCACGGCAGCCTCGATAGTGGCGAAATTATCATCCGTGAGCAGCATGTCCGATGCCTCTTTTGCAACCTCGGTGCCGGTTATGCCCATGGCAATGCCGATATCGGCCTGCTTGAGCGCCGGAGCATCGTTGACGCCGTCGCCGGTCATGGCAACCACATGGCTGCGCGCCTGCAGCGCCTCAACGAGGCGCAGCTTCTGCTCAGGCGCAACCCGGGCAAACACCATGGTTTTTTCGACGGTATTGATGAGGTCCTCATCGGAAATCAGGCTCAACTCCTGGCCGGTCACGACCGGGACAATCTCCGTGCCGCCGCGATAGGTTTGCTGCAGATTAAGCTCGCGCGCTATGGCATCTGCGGTTTTGGCATGGTCGCCTGTAATCATCTTGACCATGATGCCTGCGCGCGCACAGGCGCCGATTGCCTCGCGGGCTTCGGGCCGCGGCGGATCGATCATTGCCTGCAGCCCGATAAAAGTCAAGCCGTGGGGTACGCCCGTATCGTCAAACCGCTTGCTGCCGGCCGGCAGGCTGCCCCGGGCAAAGGCAAGCACGCGCAGGCCGCGGGCTGCCAGGCTGTCTGCCTGCCGAACCAGGGCTTCGGTATTCAGGGGCTCTGACTCCCCCCGACCGTCCATCTGGCTGCTGCATTTCTCCAAAATCCGCTCCAGTGCGCCTTTCGCGTACAGCACCGGCTCCTGCCCCGCCCCCTGTTCATACAGGGTTGCCATATACTGCCGGGCCGATTCAAAAGGAATAACATCGATGCGATGCAGGCGGGCGTGAAGCTCCTGCTCGGAAAAACCGCCCTTACCTGCCGAAACATGCAGCGCCCCTTCCGTCGGGTCGCCCTGAACCACCCACTGCCCTTCGGCCTGCGCCAGCTGCGAGTCATTGCACAGAGTTCCTGCAACAAGACACTCCTTGAGCGGGACGGAGCTGCCGCCTTCCAGCGGCTGTCCGTTCTCTTGCGCAATCTTTCCTTCAGGGGCATAGCCTGTGCCGCTTACAGCATAGGTTTCGCCGCCCGCATATACCGCCGTTACCGTCATCTGGTTCTGCGTAAGCGTGCCGGTTTTATCCGAACAAATGACCGTTGTGCTCCCGAGCGTTTCAACCGCCGGCAGCCGCCGAATAATGGCCCGCCGGCGGGCCATGGTGCGCACGCCCAGGGCAAGCGTTATGGTGACCGCAGCAGGAAGCCCCTCTGGTATCGCGCCCACGGCCAGGGCCACGGATGCCATAAACATGTCAAAAACGCTTTGCCCCTGCACAAGGCCGACCAAAAAAGTTACACCGGCAAGGCCGAGAATTATAAAGAGAAGCACTTTGCTGAACTGGGCGATCCGGCGCGTCAGCGGCGTCATCAGTTCGGCAGCGCTGGAAATAAGCTGTGAAATGCGCCCCGTTTCCGTGGCGTCGCCGATGGCCACAATAACGCCCGATGCCTGGCCGTAGGTCACAAGCGATCCGCCATAGGCCATGTTCTTGCGGTCGGCCAGCACCGTATCTTCGGCCATTACCGCGCCTGATTTCTCAACCGGCACGGATTCGCCGGTCAGGGCCGATTCGTCGATCTGCAAATCGCGGACGGAAAAAAGGCGCAGGTCCGCCGGCACCTTGTCGCCCGACTGCAAAAAAACCACATCACCGGGCACAAGCTCTGCTGAAGGAATCCGCAGCTTTTTGCCCTCGCGAATAACCGTGGCCTCGGTGGTGACCATGCGCTTGAGCGATTCTATGGCCTCTTCAGCCTTGGCTTCCTGAAGAAACCCGACAATGGCATTGACGATAACCACGCCCAGGATAACGCCCGCATCGACCCACTCCTGCAGAGCTGCTGTTATCAGGCCGGCTCCCAGCAGAATATACACAAGCGGCTGATTGAACTGCAGCAGAAACCGGACAAAGGGGCTCTGCGGCTTCTTGGCGGTAATGCTGTTGGGCCCGAACTCTTTCTGCCGATGGCCAACATCAAACAGCGACAAACCGTGAGCCCGGCTGGTTTCATAAATTTTCTCAACTTCATCAAAAGGCATGTGATGGCAATGCCCGTATATGGTGCTACTCATAGTATACCTCCCTGTAAAGATACCGGGCGTTTTAATCATGCAAAGGGCAGTGTTTTCCGCGACGTACAGTATAGTAACTATAGCATATGCTCAAGCCGCATTCATCCGGCAATGATCGCGGCCGGCGAAAGCCCTGATGCGCGAACCGCTACTGCTTGCTGCTGTCCTGGTCTTTGCCCGCGGTTTTTCGGCTGGCAATGGCGATCCAGACAAAAACCCCGAAAACTAAGCCGACAAGCACATACGCTATGATATCCTGTAAACTTATATTCATGACAGCCTCCATTGATTGAGTGTTGTAAAAATCAAACCACGACTATTGAATCGGTTCTTGTTCCTTGTTGGGAACCCGCACAGCCGGGAGCTGTTCCCGCCTGTGCGTTTGAATCCCCGGCCAGCTAAACTTCCCTTATTCTTTGCTCGTGCATGTTCGGGCGGCTGTTCAGACAAATAAAAAAGCCGCTGCCCGAAAGAAAGCCTTTCAGATAGCGGCCCGACTATCATTTTCCTCTATAAATTAATTTCTTAATTTATAGACCCGTTTCCGTATTTTTTATCGCTATAGCCGCTCAGCGGCGGGTTGTCAATACCGTCTCACAGCAAACCGCGCGCCGAGCCGCAGGTTCTGCGAAAAAAAGCTTTTTAATTCATGATTAATCCCATCACCCCTCCTGGCAGACGGTTTTCTGATAATGGTAGCTGTGGGCATTTAAGATTCACTGAATTCGGAACCGTTTCCGCCGGGAAGCGTGTTTTGCTTCCAGATAAATATGCTGATATTATCAGAATCAAACCTTACTTCGGCTGAAATGCGATCTGGTGATACCTGCGGGACAAAACTGTTGTCTGCTGCAAGCGAATGGTCTTCATGATCATGCTCAGAAACAATGTTCCTGGTTTCTTTGTCGCCATGGGGGGGAAAACCCAAAAACACGCCTGGAATGTTTCGGCTTTTTTTTGTCTCTGCATCGCTTATAATCTTATAATATGAAATGTGCGCTTCTGTGTGCTCCAGCTTGTCCTTTTTGAGTGAAACAAAACTTTTCATATTCATGCTGTGGTTCATCAACGTATCGTTTTCCCGTGAAACCTTCTGAAAGAAAACCGCACCTATTCTTTCCCGGCAACAGACAACCAGAAAAAACAGCATGAGTATCATGATTACCTTCGGGGCTAAGCGCATATAATGCTCCCTCATATAGCCGGTTGAGTGGCGGTGCCGCCTTGCTGCCCAGGCTTTACCCTGTTGCCGGCTCACGGAAGTATTGCTCTCTTACAAAAGCTGTGTTCTTTTCGGCAGGATCCGGCATGAAAAATTCCCTGCTCTGATAAGCGCAAAAAAGCCGCTGCCTGAAAAATAGCTTTCAGATAGCGGCCCGACTATCACATCCCTCTATAAAATTAATTTCTTAATTTCATAGACCCGTTTCCATATTTTTCTATACTATAACTACTAGCCGGAGATTTGTCAATACATGCCGGCAAGCGCGCCGTCTATGGCCATGGCTATTTTCAGGAAATACCGCTGTGCTTTCGGCGGTTATCACGATGCGCCGTATGGACAGCAGCATGCTCCGCAGTCTGCTGATGCTTACAATAGAGCCTGTGATATTTTTAAAAACTAGAGCGCCTTCACCTCTATCGTGCCTTTACATTCACCAAGGGTCACCTCAACATCGCCCGGCTCCAGGGCAAGGGGTTTTACAAAAACAATGGCGATGACAACTTTTTTGCCGACTTTCAGCTTAAAAAGATGTTTGATGGCTTCGCTGTCCCAAACGGGCTTATCTGCTCTGACAAACTCCGTATCATCCTCGCCGATCAGAACAAACCCCTTAATCGGCTCAAGCAGGCTCAGCAGTTTATGCAGCTTTTTCGGGATCACCTTCAGCGTGCAGGTTTCATTATCAGTGCCGTTATCAGCAGGAGTTACCTGGTTGCGCGGATTACCGGTTGTATTGTCGATAGTGTAGAGCTCTTTGCCGGCAGCCCCGTTATATTCGCATACCATAACCCTATAAATGGTTTCCGGCGTCAGGCCCGTCACCGTCGCACCGGTGCCTGTGCCGCTGTAGATGCTGTACCACCCGGTTGAGCCGATCTGGGAGCCTGCGCCGAACGCTGCGTCTGCTGCGTAGGTGGCATTGTCAGCGGGGCTGGCTGTGCCATTGTCGGCTTGCTTCATGAACACCGCGCACCGTTCTCCGTTGCCCCGGGTCCAGGAAATATCCATCTGCTCCTGCTGCACATTTGAAAACACGATATCGCTCGCCTGCGTTGCCGGCGGCAGGAGTAGTTTGGCCAAAAAAACATCGTCGGTGCCGCTGTAGGCCCGAACGGGATCACCCCAGGCTGCATCGCTTTGGCCGGCAGCAAACACGTTGCCATTGTTGTGCAAGGCGATGCCGTATGGGTAGTCCGTGCCGCTGCCGCCGAAAAAGGTGTTCCAGGAAAGAGCACCGTTAGGGGCAAGCCTTGCAATAAAAGCGTCCTGCCCTGCTATATGCGGCCATGCGGGTGTTCCCCAGGTGGCCCCGCTGCTTCCCGCAACAAAAACATTGCCGGAAGGGTCAACGGCTATGGCATCACCTTCATCATACTCGCTGGTGCCAACAAAGGTATGCCAGGCAAGAGCGCCGCCTGCGTCAACCTTTGCCACGAAGGCATCATCGCCTCCGGCATAGGGCAGCACCGGCGTTTCGCTCCAGGGGCCGCCCGAGTAGCCGGTCACATACGAATTGCCGCCGCTGTCTGCGGCTATGCCGTAGCCCTCTTCATAGCTTGTGCCGCCCAAAAACGTGTTCCAGATAAAAGTGCCGTTATCGGCAATTTTTACCACGAACGTGTCTTCATCGCCCGCATACGCCCGCACCGGGCTGCCCCATGTGCCGGTACTGAATCCCGACACATGCAGCCTGCCACTGCCGTCGCGGGCCAGATCATAGCCCCAGTCAGTCCCGCTGCCGCCCAGAAACGTGTGCCAGAGGCGGTTGCCGCTGCTGTCAAGCTTAGCCACGAAACCATCACTGCCGCCGGTGTATGCACGAAGGGGCGTTCCCCAGGTGCCCTTGCTGGTCCCTGCAACATAGACATTGCCGCTGCCGTCCACCGCGATGCCGTAGCCGTAATCATCCTCTGTTCCGCCCATAAACGTATTCCAGAGAAGGTTACCGCTGCCGTCAAGCTTGGCCACAAAAGCGTCGAGCGCGCCAGCCCAGGGTTGCACCGGCCCGGCCCACGTTGTCGAGCTGTTTCCCACGACGTAGACATTGCCGCTGCCGTCCACGGTAATCTTGCGGGATTCATCGCCGAAAAAATCGCCAAGGAAGGTGTTCCAGACCAGCGTGCCATTGTCGGCAATTTTAGCCACAAAAGCATCGCTTGCCCCGTTATATATCCGCACAGGGCTACCCCAGGTGGCGTTGCTGATACCTGCTACATGCGCATAGCCGCTGTCGTCTACGGCCACCCCGTAGCTCCGGTCGCCGCTGCTTTGGCCGAGGAATGTATTCCAGGCAAGTGCTGCCGCGCCTGCGCTGCAATGGGTGCTGAAAAGGAAGAGCAAGGTAAAAAAAACAGCGCTGGTACCCGCACAATATCGTTTGCTGTTCATGGCTGTTCCCCTTTCTTAGAATCTATTTCACAAAAAGTTGAGCGGCACGAGGCATGCTTTTTCCCCTGCGTACCGGTGTTTACTTGCCTCCCACCATCGGAGCAATTGTGTTAAGCACCCTGCGCGCAACTGCCCGAAGTGACGGGCTGCTCTCAAGGGCGGCATTGCTGCTGTCGGCATTCCTGTAATAAATTTGAACCGCCAAGCGGCCAACCGCGCGCCGAGCCGCGGGTTCTGCGAAAAAATTTAAAAACCATTTCGACTCCCTCGTCGGGCCAGACAATTAAAGAAGGTTCCGGGGGTCAAATCGTTATAGTGACAATGCACAAATAACGATTTGACCCCCGGTTTTTAACTTATCTCGTTTCAATCATGGGCAGCAAAAGGTCAACAAGTGCTTTTGCTTTCCGCTGCAGACCACCATTGTCTTCCAACAAGCCGTCAAATACAGGAGCAAGGGTATAATAGAGCCGTATCATAAGCCTGCCCGGCGCCGTTTTAGCCAGGACCTCGTCGCGATAGCGGTAGAACTGCTCGATCTCTGCGGACTCCTCACCATACATTTTCGCAAGGGGGCATTTTTTTCCTACCAGTATTGTCACCTTGGCAGGCGCGCTCACGCTGACGCCATCGCTTGCCGTATAGGTGAAGCTATCGTTTCCCATGAAGCCTTTTTCCGGCGTATAGGCAAACGACCCGTCAGCCTGCAGCGTCAGCTCACCATGCGCGGGCTGGGTTACAATTGCTGCCGTGAGATTCTCGCTGTCTGCGGCGGTGTCATTGTCAAGAACGCCGGGCGCGGCAATGGTAAGCGTTTTGTTTTTTCGTATTGCATAGGCGTCTGCCAGGGCAAGGGGCGCCGTGTTTGTAATTTGGCTGCCCGTAGCCGGGTTTGCAGTCAGGTAATTCGGAGCCTCTGACTGCGAACTCTTGAAAGCATAGACCGTTACATGGTAGGTGGCGCCGGGCGTAAGACCGGTAACGGTAACCGAACCGCCGCTGCCGCTGTAGGCAGACAAAAGTATCCGTGCCGAGCTCAGAGCCCGACCCGAATGAGGGATTTGCCGCATAGGATGTGCCGTCAACAGGTTCGGCAGAAACCGCACTGCCTTCCCGTATCAGCACGAGGCTGCCAGCGCCGCTGGCCGGTGTCCAGCCCACGGTCATGGCGAGCGGATGAAACACCGGTAAAGGTTACTTCGCTTGCCTGCTGTGCCGGCTCATCTGCCACTACTCTGAAAATATAGGCTGAGCCCTGGTCTGCTTGTGCGGAAATATCTGCTTTATAAGCCCCCACAACCACCGTATCGGCGCTCACGGCAACGGCTTTTCCGAAATAATCCTCGAACTCTCCGTCTGCAGCAGAAAGCTTTGCGGTCTGAGAAGGGTTGCCCGACCAGCCCGCAGCAGGCTTCCGAAACACATAGGCCGCGCCCCTCGCTTGGCCGCTGATGGCAGCATAATGGGCTCCGACCACCACGGCATCGCCATTCACTGCAACGCTTGAGCCGAGCCTGTCGTTTGCCGCGCCATCCGAAGCGATAAGTTTTGCATTCTCTGTCGCATGGTCCCAGCCGGTCGAAGGCCGTACAAAAACATAGGCTGAGCCCTGTTTAGCTTTTGCTCCTATCATGGCCTGGTCTGCCCCGACAACAACGATATCACCTTCCACGGCAACGGAAACGCCGAAATAATCATTTGCCGCACGATCAGATGAGGACAGTTGTTTGCCGGTTGCAGCGTACCAGCCATCAAGGGGCTTTTCAAATACATAGGCAAGCCCGGATGCTGTAATCGTCGGAATCGTATCGCGTGAAGCACCTGCCACAATTGTATCGCCGCTTATGGCTACGGCTGTACCGAAACGATCCCCCGCGTCGCCGTAGGGAGATAAAAGCCGTTCGCCAACGACAGTGCCGGCCCAACCGCCGGAGGGCTTTTCAAACACATAAATTGCGCCCTCTGAACTTTGATACCCGTAGGCCCCGACAACAATAGTATCGCCGCTCACGGCAACGCTATAGCCAAAACAATCATCCGCTGCGCCGGTTGCTGCAATGAGCTTTACAGTATATGACGATGTCGTAGCCCAGCCGCTCTCAGGTTTTGTAAACACATAGGCTGAGCCCTGATTCGTTTTCGCGCCAATGTCATCGTAGGGTGCTCCCACCACCACCGTATCGCCGCTCACGGCAACGGATATGCCGAAACCATCATTTGCCGATCCCTCAGAGGTCGTAAGTCTGGCAACATATGACGCTGTCGTAGCCCACCCACTCCGCGGGTTTTGTAAACACATAGGCTGCGCCCAGATCTGCATTTGCAGAATACGCGCCCAACCACCACCGTATCGCCGCTCATCGCAACGGAATAGCCGAAACAATCGAATGCCGCGCCATCGGAGGCCGTGAGTTTGGCCTGCTGTATGACCGGGTCGATATACACAGGATAGCTCAGTCCTGTGTCATCAGCACAGATATGCAGCATACCGCCCTGCGCCTCAAGCCATGCCGGTGCCTCGCGGCCATTGGCATCCCGCACCACCAAACCGCTGTAGCGATACAAAGCAGAACCATCGACTCTCGTAAGCATTGCCCCGAGACCATCGGCATCAACACTGCCGCGTATGCGCCATCAATGAACAGACAACCCTCAACGCGCCGTTGCCAGCCTTCGCGGAGGCTTCTGCAATCGTAAAGCCCTGCTGCAGGCCCAGCGGACCATTTATATACCATTCGCTGACAGAACCGCGAGTGCTGACAACTATATTCCCATAAGACTGCGGCACAGCTGCCGGCAGCAGGCGCAAGCTCCTCACCATGGCCCCAGGCCACCGGCTGCAGCAAAATGTGCTGCCCGCCCGAGCCTATTTCAACGCCGCCGGAACCGAAACGGGCCGTGAGGCCGTGGCCGGTATTATCTGCCTGCACAACATCACCATACGGACGCGCATGATAGCCAGACTGGTCATGGCCGATGGCTGCCGATACGGCATACCGGGCCTCCATTGAAAGGCTTTCCAAACCCTGCTTTACCGCAGCCGTCGACGGGACCGGCCAGACAAGCAAGGCCAAAAAAAGAAGTGCGCTTCGGAGTAAAAAACGGGTACGCAGCCATGGTGCGTTCTGGCCTGGAAAATAATTCGCTACGGTCTTGTGTTTTCATTCTGTGCTCTCCCTATCCAAAAACCACACATTTCCTACAGTTTAAAAACCTCTGATACTCATGCTGCCCGTGCAGCCGCCCACGCTCACCTCATAGGTGTCGGTCACCTGCAGCAGCGATGCCTTAATGCGGACAAGGGCCAGCATAAAGCGCTTCTTTTTCCCCAGCGGAAACTGAAACAGCGCTTCGGCGGCTTCGTCAGGGAATACTATGGGGGTGTCTTTGGCGAACTGCATGCCGTCGGGCGCGCGAAACAGAAACAGCCGGACCGGCCGTATGATGCTGAACAGCTTGCTCAGCCGCCGGGGCAACAGTTTTACGGCGCAGGTTGAGCAGTTGTCCCACGCCAGCGGATCGTCATCGTCGCAGTCGGGCCCCAGGCAGTCAAGCCCGAGGCCGTAGCCGTCGCCGTCCTCATCGACGCAGCCCGGAGGAATCGTGGTCGTGGTTGTCGTTGAAACAGCGGGCGCCGGGAACTTCCACAGACCGTAGCCTTCCGTGCCGCTTGCATAGAAATAAATACTGTCGCCGATGCGCGCAAAAGAGGCCGGGGAACTGGAGCTGGAGCCGCTTGCAAGGTCGGCTACACGCACGGTGCCCGCCTCGGTGCCGTCGCTCTTCCACAGCTCTTCGCCGCTGGTGCCATCATCGGCTCTGAAATAGAGCATGTCATTGACCACGATGCTGCCCTCATGGCCCCAATAGCTATCACCATCTCCGGGGTTGATATCTTTCACCATCTGGGTGCCGGCTTCCGTACCGTCGCTTATCCACAGCTCGCTGCCATGCACACCGTCGTAAACCCCGAACAGCAACTTGCTTGCCCACTGCTCTCATGCCATAGGGGCTGGCATTGGAGGCATCAGGAACAATATCCTTCACCAGATGCGTGCCGCCCTCTGTTCCGTCGGTCACCCACAGCTCCTTGCCATGAATTCCATCATCTGCCACAAAAAAAAGCTTTTCGTCATTAACATTGGTAAATTCCGGCGTAAGGGTCCAGTCGTTCAGGCCGGGCTCGTCCGTAGCGGGGTTTATTTCCTTCACCATATACGTGCCAGCCGCCGTTCCGTCACTGCGCCACAGCTCCCGGTTATTGTTGGACATGTCGCTCGGGTCCGAGCTGTTGTCTGCGGCAAAATAGAGTATGCCGCCCATCTCCGTAAGATAGGTCGGGCCATAGTCTGCCGAAGACCCCGGCTGTATGTCTTTAACAATGACGGTGTTTTCCGGGGTGCCGTCTGTCTTCCATAGTTCGGCGCCGCTCGTGCCGTCATTGGCGACAAAAAACAGCACTCCGTTAACGAGGGTGAACTGGTCGGGGTCTGAGGCGCTGCTGCCGGGGCGGATATTTTTAAAAAGCGTTGTGCCGCCCGGCGTGCCGTCTGTCCGCCACAGCTCATAGCCCGTGGTGCCGTTGTCGCCGGCCGTATAAACATAGCCGTTATAGGCCAGAATTTTCCCCCAGTTGGAAGGCACGCCGCTGCCGGTACCCGATCTGATGTTCTTGTATCAGCCCGGTGCCCGCTTCCGTGCCGTCGCTCTGTCCAGAGCTCGGAGCCGTAGGTACCGTTGTCGGCCACGAAAATAAGCTCAGACCCCAGGGGGCAGAGTCCAAGATTGTTGTAATACTTGATCGCGCTCCCGGTAGCTCCTGCCGTAAGATCCCGGACCATGTTCGTGCCGTCTGGAGTGCCGTCGCTTGTCCAAATTTCCCGGCCGGCACCGCCACCCGTTCCTACAAAAAACGCCCTACCGCTCACGTCAAGTGGCGTGCTTTGTATGGTAATGCTTCCTTTTACCAGTTCCGGTGTTTGCGCCTGAGCGCCTGCGGTGAACGCGAGTAGCAACAGACAAAGCGAAATTCCTGCCTTAAGAATGTTTTTCATATGCCATCACCTTTAAAAATAGTGTTTTTTTGCTTTCTCGTGCAGCGCCCGGTATAAAAGCCGCTCTCTGCCCGAAGCAGATAGCGGCTTGACGATCAAGGTAGCGCCCCTCCAACCTTGATACACCACAGTCGCCCTTATCTTTGCCTTAGTTTATTGTTAGCTTGCATATTTTTATATACGCTTGGCTACAAAAAACACAAGAAAAAAAGCATTCCCGGGGTGAAAAATGAAGGGGTTAGGGGAGCTTCCTAAGGCAGCGCTGAACCTCACCGCAGCAAGCTTCGGGATTTTATTCTTAAAAAATTAACCTTGAAGCGTATTGACGCGCACCTGCTGTGCCTGCTGCAGAGCATCATACAGGGCCTGATTATCGAAAAACCGCTCTATCGCTGAAGAGAGGGCCTTGTTTATTTCTCGCTGCATAAGGGCTTCTGAAAAATACACATGCTGCAGCGAGGATTCGGCATCAACGACCGTCCTGTAAATGACGCGCCTGCTGCGCACATCAGCCACTACCACCCGCAGCGAGACCTGTGTTCTATAGCGGGTAACCCCCATGTCTTCCCAGGCCCTGGCTTCAAATTCATCAATGCTGCCGCCAATGGCAAACTGCCCCCACTGGCCGTCAATGCTCTCCGGCTTCATATCCCAGCCCGGCAGCCCTCCGTACACAGAGTGGCCGGATGAAAAAAGGTATGTTTTCATCGCCGCAGCAACAGCATATCCCGGCAGTAGAGCGGTGCTGTTGATCGGCAGTTCCGCGCCGTCGGCAGCAACACGGGTTCCCAGCCGCTGCTTGTCCGCCACGGAGTCGCGCGCATCGACAAAAATGCAGGCGCTAAACATGCTGCCGGGCTGCAGCAGCTCATTTGCTTGTGCCGGCTCCTGCGGTCTGATAATGCAGGGACAGGTTATAGTGGGTTGCACAGCCCGCTCCCAGGAGGATCAGGCAGAAAAGTATTACGCTGTTTATTGCTTTGCGTTTTGCCATGGCGCCGTTGAACTCCAAAAGTATTATTAAAGGTGGTTATTACCGTTGCGTATACAGCTGTATCTTTTGCCCGTCATACTCAAGTGTCACCTGCTTGTCTTCAATGGCAACCAGGCGGTAATCGCCGAAACGGTCGCCAACGGAAACAATGCGCGTATCGGTGGTGCGGGAGGCGATAGCGGGGGCGGAAGGACTTCTGCTTCTTATGGTTCTTTTGCTTTTTCTGCTTTGTTTGGTTTGGTTTGCTTGCTGCTGGTTTTGATGACCGGAACGGCGGTGCTCCGCCGAAATGAAAGAACCGCAAGCTTTGTGTCTTCGCTTATGATGGTGCCGCACAGCTCCGGCAGCATTGCCTTGCTGATCTTTTTTTTGGCCGGTGTTTTAGGTGGTGTCACCCATTTTTTTCGCGTGGGGCTGAAAAGATTTTTTTCTATCACAAGAGTAAAGTCTTCCGCCTGTGAAGAGACACTTCCGAGGAAAAAGAAGCAGCAGCCAATAACAAAAATTTTTGTGCAGTGGTTTTTCATAAAATCGCTTTTTAGTTTAACCCGCGTCCGCAGACACCTGTTTGATTGCCCCATCAGCATAAATACACCTTCCTGTAAATCCCGCTCAAACAAGAATTCGACAGGTGAACTTCTTTCTGTTTCGAAGCAAAAGACGCAACCTGAAGCACTGGCTCCAGATAGCGGCCCGACTATCCTGTTCCTTCGGGATTTTTAACCCGAACCCATGCGAAGGATGCAAAAAATTTTTTGTGCAGGTTGCGACTTATTTATCACTGCCAAGCTGCTCTACCGGATCCCCCCTGTTGTTATGTTCTGTTGTTATGTTTTTTACCAAAAAACCATTCCTGCACAAATAGCAGAAGCCTATACGCATACTCTTCAATCTAATAAAATTGTTTCCAAGCCGAGGAGGGGAATAAAAAAGTCTCTTTCTCCGATAAAGCTGCCGCGCTGCTGTCCTTTTATTGGCGCTCCTGTCACCATTGCACTCCCTCGGTTTATAATTAAAATAATAATTAGCTATGGTGATTTTGTCAATTGATTTTTATTCCAATAGTTGCTATACAAATCAATATAACCATAAAGGCCATTATCAGCAAGGGGAACGCTTGATGGGGGACAAAAACATGATTATCGCCAGCACGGTCGACAATCTGCGCCGCGTGCTTCAGGCCATTCACGAATATTCGAAAAAAGCGGAATACGCCACCGGACTCACCGGGCCTCAGCTCTGGGCGATCAAGGTTATTGCAGAAAACGCCTCGATCTGCGTTTCAGATCTGGCTGCTAAAATGTATCTTCATGCTGCAACCGTCATCGGCATTCTTGACCGGCTCGAAGACCGCGGTCTCATTACGCGTATCCGTTCCCGTAATGACCGCCGCTTTGTTGTCGTTGAGCTGTCAGAACAGGGCAAACAGCTGGTGAAAAATTCTCCTGAGGTTGCCCAGGGGTTGCTGGTAAAAGGGCTCGAGCAATTACCGATGCATTTGCTTGAAAGCGTCTCGGATGGTCTGGAAAAAATGGTTGAACTGCTGGGCGCAAGCACTGTTCCTCCCCGCATGATGCTCTCGCCGGAAATCAATATGCCCGCAAGAAAGGGCAGTGGAAGGCCTCGCAAGCAACAGGAATAGAGCATGAATGCCTTAAAATTAAAAGAGTATCTAGCGCATGTTATGCATGGGGAGAAACTGATCGTCGTTTCCAACCGTGAACCGTGCCTGCACGAACTATCAGATGGTGTGATTAAGGCCGTCCGCCCGGCAAGCGGCATGGTAACAGCTCTTGAGCCTATTCTGAAAGCTGTCGGCGGCATTTGGGTCGCTCATGGTTCGGGTTCAGCAGACCGGTCTGTTGTTGACAGCCGGGATAGAATCCGGCTCCCCGAAGAACGGCCGGAATATGTGCTCAGGCGTGTCTGGCTTTCCCGCAAGGAAGAAGATGGCTATTATTATGGCCTGTCCAATGAAGCGCTCTGGCCCCTGTGCCATATTGTGTATACGCGGCCGCATTTTTCCCGCAGTGATTGGGAGACATATAAAACCGTCAATCAGCGCTTTTGCGATGCCGTGCTTGAAGAAGCCGGGGGCAACCCGGCAATTATCTTTATTCAGGACTATCATCTTGCGCTTCTGCCGCGCCTGCTCAGAAACAACAGGTCTGATCTGAAAATCATGCAGTTCTGGCATATACCCTGGCCCAATAAGGAGGCTTTCCGTATATTCCCCTGGGGGGAGGAGCTTCTGGATGGTCTGCTCGGCAATGACATTCTCGGCTTTCACATACAGTACCACTGCAATAATTTTCTCGATACCGTCGACCGGGGTATAGAAGCCCGCGTTGATTATGAACATTTTCGGATTTTTCGCGGCGGCAGGCCGACCTGCGTGAGGCCCTTCCCCATCAGCGTTGATTTCGAGCAGATCGCTGCCGATGCAAAATCGCCTCTGGTAACTGCAAGAAAAAAACGCCTTCTTAAGGCGCTCGGAGAAGCAACATATAAAACCAGGCTTTTCGTGGGTGCTGACCGTATCGACTACACCAAGGGTATACCGGAAAGACTCCGCGCTTTCTCTTTGATGCTGCAGCGGCATCCGGAGTTGCACGGCAAGGTGACTCTGGTGCAGCTTGCCGCGCCCAGCCGCACCCACATTGAAACCTACAGAAATTTAAATGATGAGCTGGACGATCTTGTTGACGAAATCAACTGGCAGCACATGTCTGAGGATTGGGCGCCCATCCGGCTTATGCGCGCACATCATGACTATTATGATGTGCTGGCAGCCCACCGCATGGCTGATGTGCTGCTGGTAACCTCGCTGCATGACGGAATGAATTTGGTTGCTAAGGAATTCATTGCAGCTCGCTCGGACAATGACGGTGTGCTTGTTCTGTCGCAGTATACGGGCGTTGCCCGTGAGTTTCCCGATGCTGTGATGGTTAATCCGTTTGATCCCGACCAGCTTGCCGATGCCCTTTATGATGCCTATATGATGCCGGAAATCGAGCGGACCCAGCGTATGCGCCGCATGAGGCCTCTGTTAGCGAAAAACACAATTTTCGATTGGGGTGCTAAAATTTTCGAAACGCTTGAAGGCCTTCCCGCTTGTGAAAAAAGCACCTCTTCGTTATAAAATATGGAAAGCAGCGCTATGATTAATAACCTGTGGATTTTTGATTTTGACGGAACGCTATCTGATATCGTCCCCGACCGGCATGCAGCGAGCCTCCATCCCTTGTGTCGCACAATGCTTGAACAACTTGCTGCAACCGAAGGATTTTATACCGCCATCCTGTCAAGCCGAACTCTTGACGACCTGCTGCCGCGTATTGATATCAAAGGTGTTGCCCTGGGCGGCAATTGCGGCTCTGAATGGCTTTTGCCGGAGGGAACGCGCACAAGCCTCTCTCAAGAACGGTTGACATCGCTTCAGGCAGCACGTACCCTGCTTATTCCTGAGCTCCAGCATATAGACCAGATCGAAGGCGTGGAGATAGAGGATAAAAGGCTATCCATTGCAGTGCATGTCAGGCAGGTCTCGGGCAAGTACCGGCGCTTTATTCAGCGGCATCTGGAGTTTCTAAAACTTAATTATAATCTGACAATATACCCGGGCCCCGAAGCGTATGAAATTATGCTCCTGCCCGATATACATAAATCCAATGGTCTCGTAAATTTGTGCGATCTTATCGGATTTAATATTAATACTGGTTTTCTGCAGTATGCCGGCGATGACAGCCATGATGCCAAAGTCATGGAGCGGGTTCTCCGGCTTGGCGGAATGGCCTTTACAGTCGGGCCAGAGCCCCTGGTGCCGGGTGCAGCAGTGGTTGCAAATCCCGAAGCCCTTGCCGGGGAGATACTAAAACTCATCAGCCCGGGGGCTCCCCGCCCTTCAGCACAGGCTGTGAGGTAGGGCCGCGCTTATATGGAAGCACACGGGTTCAAAACAAGCCGGAAAGGACGACTGGTTGCCATGAAAAAGGAAAAACTCTGGCTGTTTGATTTTGATGGCACGCTTGCCGCTATCGGTCACAACTATCATGCAGCGCGGCTTCACCCCGACTGCCAGGAAATGCTGATTATGCTCATAGAAAAATTTCCCGGCCGTGTCGCTGTCGTTTCAAGCAGGCCGCTGCGGGATCTGGTCTCAAGAATACCTGTGCCCGGACTTTTTTTAGGCGGGAGCAGCGGCTTGGCCTGGCTGCTTCCAGGTGGAGAAAGAAAGATGTTTCACGCTGTTTTTGAAAAACACCTCAACAAAAACCGCAAGGCGGTACTGCTGAAAACACAAGAACTGGGGCTGCTGTACGGCGTTGACACAGAAGACAAACTGTCCTCCATTGCGCTTCATGCTCCGCATCTGCCCCGGCATATACAGAGGCATATTTTTAATACCGCTAAAAATTGCGGAAAAGCACATGCCTGTGAGGTTTTTGAGGGTCCCGAGTCCGTTGAAATTTATTTTTTGCCGGCGAACGTTAGGCTTGCCGTTATTCCGAATCTTTGCTCCCTGCTCGCTCTTGACCCTGGGGCTGTTAGTTACCTATGCCGGGGACGATGAACATGATATTCCGCTTATGCAGTGGATACTGCAGCATAATGGTTGTGTTTATCTGTCGGCTATCAGTCCCTTGTTGCTGGCGGACAGGTCATTCAGAACGCCTCGCTGCTGGCGCAGGTTTTTATCCGCTTATGCGAAATTCCGGGCAGCGCTGCTGCATAAAGGAGAAGATCCATGGAGCCATTTGAAATCAAAGACTGTACGTTGCTCACCAAAATGAGCGGGCTGCCGCCGGCCGTCAACCTGCGGGAACTGGAGGTCAATGGCCCTGTGCAGCACCAATGTTCTGTAT
>CAWDSQ010000017.1:0-18348 GCA_963804955.1 uncultured delta proteobacterium
GCACTACAGCTTTCTTGTGCGCGCACTGAAAAACGGCGACTACACCATAAAGCCTGCTGAAGTGAAATACTGGGCGCGGGGAGAAGAAAAAGAAAGCACCGCGGCAAGTGGAGAAATCACCTTTAAAGCCGTGCGGTTTGCGCTGGTAGAAAATAATACCACACGTATGTTCATTATCTGCGTGGCGCTGCTGGCCGGTGCGGTTTCCGGCATGGGCTTTGTCGTGCTCAGAAGAAAAAAGGCCCGGAGGCAAAAACAGGCTGCAGGTGGCGAGACCGGGGCAGACACGCAGGCTGCGGAGCTTGCTGCAGATCTGCCGGCAGAGCAGGCTCCAGGGCGACCATGCAGGATTCTGCACAGCAGCCCTCGATCTTGCGCGCATGGTTGCCCCGCAGGACAGCGCTCTTACCGGCACCCTTGCCGCCATGCTTGAAAAAGTGCAGTTCGGCGGGGTTCGGCCGCCGGCCGAAGAAATTGAGCGGCTGCTGCGGCAGCTTGAAAAAAGTTCGGGGGTGCTTCTGTCAGGGAACAAAAAAAACGAGCCCGACTACCAGAAATACTGCAAGTAAAACCTTTGTGATTGGTTGGATTAGAGTTTTTTAATTTGATTGGTTACTCTGGTTTTAGTATTATTGGCCGCCGGTACAACCCGTCTGCATAGATTACAATACAACAAAAAATTAAACGAATACAATAAACCGAGCACTCGTTTGGAGGTTTTCAATGCAGCCCAATATTCAGGAAATAACCAAAGAGGTTGAAAAGTACGGCCAGCTCACCACCGCCATCAGCGCCGAGGTCAAAAAGGTCATTGTCGGCCAGGATTATCTGATCGAGCGCCTGCTGATCGGGCTTCTGGCCAATGGCCACATTCTCGTGGAGGGCGTGCCGGGGCTGGCAAAAACCACGGCCGTAAAGACACTTGCCCGCAGCTGTCGACACGAGCTTCCAGCGCATCCAGTTCACCCCGGATCTGCTCCCGGCGGACCTCATCGGCACGCAGATTTACGAGCCCAAAACCGGGAACTTCAATATCAAAAAAGGCCCTCTGTTTTCAACATCATCCTTGCCGATGAAATCAACCGGGCGCCGGCCAAGGTGCAAAGCGCGCTTCTGGAGGCCATGCAGGAGCGCCAGGTGACAATCGGCGAGACGACCTTCCCCCTTCAGGACCCGTTTCTTGTCATGGCCACGCAGAACCCCATCGAGCAGGAAGGCACCTATCCGCTGCCCGAGGCGCAGGTTGACCGCTTCATGCTGAAGCTGCGCATCAACTACCCCAACAAGGCCGAGGAGAAAGAGATTATCAAGCGCGTTTCCGGCAGTGCCGCATGAAGCCATCAACAAAGTGGCAAACCCGGAGCAGATCCGCAAGGCCCGCGAGGTGGTGGGCAGAATCTACATGGATGAAAAGCTTCTGGATTATATCGTGGAGATCGTTTTTGCCACCCGGGAACCCAGGGTGTTCGGCATTGATATCGAGTCGCTCATTCAGTACGGAGCCTCGCCGCGGGCATCGCTCTATCTTGCTCAGGCGGCAAAAGCCTATGCTTTCCTGCAGGGCCGCGGGTATGTGATCCCGCAGGACATCAAGACCATCGGCCCGGACGTGCTGCGGCACCGGGTTATCTTGAGCTATGAGGCCGAAGCCGAAGACCTGACATCGGATGACATCATCGCCAGAATATTTGACAATGTGGAAGTGCCCTAATTTATGTGTCAGGTGCTAATTGTCAGCTGATAATCGACAACAGTGACACCACTAGCCAATTAAACCATTGAACTATTATCATGATTTCAAAAGACGTCTTAAAAAACATCCGCCGCATTCATATCCGCACCAATCATATCGTCAATGATATTTTTGCCGGCGAATATGAAAGCGCGTTCCGCGGCCGCGGCATGGAGTTTGAGGAAGTGCGCGAATACGCCCCCGGCGACGATGTGCGCGACATCGACTGGAATGTCACGGCCCGCTTCGGCCACCCCTTTGTCAAGGTCTACCGCGAAGAGCGCGAGCTGACGATCATGCTGCTGGTGGATGTAAGCTCATCCTGCTTTTTCGGCACGCACAAGCGGCTCAAGCAGGAGCTGTGCCGCCGAGATCGCCTCTGTGCTGGCCTTTGCAGCCACGAAAAGCAATGACAAAGTGGGGCTTATCATTTTCAGCGACCATATCGAAAAGTTCATCCCTCCAAAGAAGGGCAAAAACCATGTCTGGGCGGTCATCAAAAGCGTGCTTGAGCATCAGCCCGTGTCCCGCAAAACCGATATCGCCGGCGCCCTCAGCTATCTCAACCGCGTGGCGCGGCGCAAGGCAGTCGCCTTCCTTATCTCCGATTTCATCGCCGCAGATTATGAGAAGCCTTTGCGGGTGGCGGGCAAAAAGCATGATCTCATCCCCATCTGCATTACCGACCCGCGCGAGCTTGATCTTCCCAAAGTGGGCCTGGTTGAGCTGCAGGATGCCGAAAGCGGAGAAACCATTCTCATCGATTCCTCTGATGACGATTTCCGCACCGGCTACGGGCTTCTTGCCCGCAAGCGCCTGCAGGACCGCTTTGACCTCTTTCGGGCATCTGGCATCGATGCCATCGATATCCGGACGAATGTTCCCTATATCGATCCGATCATGAAATTCTTCAGAATGCGGGAGAAACGGCTATGAACAAATCATCGCTGATTATAAGCATGGCAGGCCTGTGCATAGCGCAGCCGCTCTGGTGCTGGTGTACACAACCGGCAGCCGGACCGCCCCGGGCCAGGCCTGGACAGCCGAGAACCAGCGGGAGCTTGCAAACAAGCTCAAAAGCGCGGGACTGGCGCGTCAGGCAGCGCAGGAATATGAGCAGTATATTCAAGACCGCACGGCTCGAGCCCGGGCAGCTTGCAGGCCTGTGCTACACCATCGGCAAAATGTGCATGGAGGCCGGCGACTATGAAAAGGCCCTGGCCTGGCTCTACCGCGTGGAGCTTGCCGATCCGCAGACAAAGCTCAAGGCTGAACTGGGATCAAGCATCATCAACTGCCTTGAGCGCACGGGCCGCCACAGCGCTGCCGAGTATGCCCTGGCAAAACGCACCTCTGCCGCGGATAACGCCACACGCTCCGGCGGCACCGTGGTCGCTGAAATCGGCAATGACAAGGTATATCTTGAGGATATCAACGAAGCTTTTGACAATCTGCCCGACTGGATGCGCAAACAGTTCGAAAGCAAACAGCTCAAAAGCTGAATTTGCCAAAAAATATATTGCCGATGAGCTGCTGTTTCGCAAGGCGCTGAAGCTGGAGCTTGATAAGGATGCCGACATCCGGAAAAAGATGAAGATGGCCCGGCGCGAGCTTATGGTCAACCGCGTGCTTGAGACCGAGCTGAAAGACAAAATTAAGGTCGAGGAAGATGATCTGAAAAATTACTTACGAAGCGCATAAAGCTGACTATGAGCAGAAAGAAGCCGTAAAGGTAAGCCTGATCGAAGCGGTGAACCGGGAGGCGGCGGATAAAATATACAAAGAGCTCAAAGGCGGCAGAGATTTTAGCGCCTATGCCAAAGAAATATCCCTGCACAAAAACACGGCCAAAGACGGCGGCCGCTTCCCCACTTGGGTGCGCAGGGGCGAGGACGATCTCGGGATCGGCAGCACAGAGGCTGTTGGAAAAGTACTTTTTAATGCAAAGCAGGGGGAGCTCACCCAGCCCGTGCAGGCTGGCGAAAACTGGTTTGTATTCCGGATCGAGGACACGCGGGCTGCGCAGCCCACAACCTATGATGAAGCAAAAGAGCGGGTAAAAAATGACTACTCCATGCAGAAGCTCAAAAGCTCCTACCAGAGCCTGCTTGAGCAGACCCTCAAAAGCTCGGATGTAAAGCTGCACCTTGAGGCGGTTACGGGTGAGCAGAAGAAATAAAAGGTTGCAGGCAATCCGTCACGGGAATTTAACTATTAATGAACAATAGCTATAATAGTCAGAGTATCCATTCTGTCATTCCGGCTTGTCCGGAATCTTTACACTGCGGCGCAGAGAATACTCCACCACGGCGGACTGGAAGGACTGGACATCGTGCGTCTAGATGTAGGGTGCGCATTGCGCACCATCTTATGTCGGATTTCAATTTTGGTGCGCAATGCGCACCCTACTTGTTCTGTATCCTGCTCGCATGTTGCGCCTGCTCATCTAAAGAACAGCGCACAAACAAAAATTCGTTCCCCCGCCGGTTGAGATCAGCGCCCAGACCGACCGCACCACGGCCACCCTCTCGGAATCCGTCACATTTACGCTCAGCGCCCACTATGACAAAAACATTGACGGTGAAGCTGCCTGAAGTAGGCACGCAGATTGCCGGCCTGCGCATAACCGACTTTGGCGAAGAAGGCCCCAAAGAAATCGATAACCGGCTGGTGCATAAAAAATGGTATAAGCTTCAGGCCGACATTGCAGGTTCCTATATCATCCCCGCACAGGTCGTATCGTATGCCGGAGATAACGGCACGCGGGAGCTCAAAACGCCGCAGATATTCATTGAGGTTAAGTCGTCGCTCAAGCCGGGTCCTGATGCGCTGAAAGACATTATCGACATCAAAACGCTTGAAGAAGTTCCGTTCAACTGGCGGCCCTATATCTGGGCAGGCTGCGCCGCAGTGGTGGTTATCTGTCTCGGCGCCGGCGGCTTCATGTATTACCGTAAACGCAAAAAGAAAGCGGCCGTGCTGAAAAGGCCCGCTCACATAATCGCCCTTGAAGAAATGGAAAAACTCAAAAGCGAGCATCTCATCGAAAAAGGCATTGTGCGCGAGCACTATTTCAGGCTCTCGGATATTTTCAGGCACTATATCGAGAACAGGTTTTCCATACCGGCCGTTGAGCAGACCACGCAGGAGCTGCTGCCCGAAATCATGCGCCTTGATGCCATGCACACAACTGCTAAATCAGGCGCCCGGGATTTCTTGCACCATTCCGACATGGTGAAATTCGCAAAGTATGTGCCTGCTGAAGATGAAGTAACGCTGAACGAACAGAATGTTGTCCGGATAATCGACGAAACAAAAATAGAAGAAGTTCTGCAAAACAGCAGTTCGATTAGCTGAATTGTTTCAATTAGTTGTATTGGTTAAAAGCACCCAAACCAATCAAACGAATTGAACTAATCGAACCAATAGAACTAATAAAACCAATTAAACAGTTTTTATGCTCCGTTTTCAATCACCCTGGCTGCTTCTGCTGCTTGCCGTCATCCCGCTCATGGGATGGTACGGGCTGCGGCGTTTTGCAAGCGCGCAGATCAGGTTTTCATCGCTTCATGTGCTCGGGCAGCTAAAAACCCCGAAAACTCTCCTGTGGCGCAAGGGGCTTGTGTTTGTGCGCTGCGCGGCAATGGCGCTTTTTATCCTGGCCCTTGCCCGGCCCCAGTCGGGCATTAAGTCTACCGAGATATCGACCGAAGGCGTCGATATCATGCTGTGCCTGGACACCTCGGGCAGCATGCAGGCCCTGGATTTCAAGGAAGACGGCAACCGTGTGCCGCGCCTGCAGGTGGTGAAGCGCGTTGTGAACGATTTCATCAAGGGTCGCAAGAACGACCGTATCGGCATGGTGGTATTCGGCCAGGAGGCCTTCACCCAGTGCCCGCTCACGCTTGACTACGGCGTGCTCTTGAGCTTTCTTGAAAAAGTCCAAATCGGCATGGCGGGCGACTCAACGGCAATCGGTTCGGCACTGGCCGTCTGCGTAAAAAGGCTCAAAGACCTTCAGTCGAAATCAAAGGTTATTATTCTCCTGACCGATGGACGCCACAATGCCGGCAGCGTAACGCCCCCCACGGCAGCCGATATTGCAAAATCCTTCAACATCAAAATCTACACTATCGGCGTGGGCACGGAAGGCGAAGCGCCGTTTCTCGTGGATTCATTCTTCGGCAAGCAGTATGTTTATCAGAAAGTCGACCTGGATGAAGACACGCTCAAGGACGTGGCAAACCGCACGGGTGGAAAATACTTCAGGGCAACAAATACGGAAGCCCTTGAAAATATTTACAAGCAGATCGACGCCATGGAAAAAACCGAGGTGAAGCTCAAGGAGTACATGGAATATGAAGAGCTGTTCGGCTGGTTTCTCATTCCGGGGCTTGTGCTGCTGCTTCTGGAAATACTGTTGGCAAACACGCGACTCAGAAAAATACCCTGAAACCAGGTTCGTTAGTTGGATTAGTTTAATTGGTTTGATTAGTTGATGGGGAAAACACTTGGAAGTTTAATTTTCTCAACCAACAGAACTAACTTAACCAATACAACTAATTAAACCAATGTAACCAATAAAACTGTTTTATATGGACTTCGGCAATCTAACATATCTGTTTCTGCTCTGGCTCATACCGGCGCTGGTATTCTTCTTCATGTATTCGTTCATGAAGAAGCAGCGCTGCATTCAGGAATTCTGCGGGCCCGACCTGAGCCGGAAGCTGCTTCCCGCAGGTGCAGCGGGGCCGCCAGAAGCTGAAGGCTCTTCTCGTCATTCTTGCCGTTCTGTTTCTTATCATGGCGCTGGTGCGCCCGCGCTGGGGCTTTCACTGGGAAGATATCAAGCGCACCGGCGTTGATGTCATGGTGGCGGTCGACGTATCCAAAAGCATGCTCGCCCGGGACATAGAGCCCAGCCGCCTCGAGCGCGCCAAGCGCAAGGTGCAGGACCTTGTGAAAATGCTTGAGGGCGACCGCATCGGCCTCATAGCCTTTGCAGGCGCCAGTTTCGTGCAGTGCCCGCTCACGCTCGACTACGGCGCGTTCAGCATGTTCCTTGACTATCTCTCGCCCGATCTGATTCCCGTGCCCGGCACGGCCATCGGCGATGCGATCAGAAAAGCCGTTGAATCCTTCAGCCGGCAGGAGCGCACTGCAAAAGCGCTCATCCTCATCACCGACGGCGAAGACCATGACAGCAAGCCACTTGAAGCTGCCGAGCTTGCAAAAAAAGAGGGCGTGCGGATATTTACCATCGGCATCGGCAAAGAGGACGCGGGCGCGCCTATCCCCGCAGGCGACGGCTCCGGGGGGTTTCATGAAAGACCGGCAGGGCAATATGATCATGAGCAAACTTGATGAAAAGACCCTGCAGAAAATCGCCCTTGAAACAGGCGGCAGCTATGTGCGCTCGGTCACGGGAGACATGGACCTTGAGGCAATATACAAAAATGAGATTCGAAAAAGCATGGAGCAGAAAGAGCTGACCTCAACGCGCAAGAAGCGCTGGGAAGAACGTTTTCAGTGGTTCCTTGCCGCCGCCGTGCTCCTGCTGCTTGCCGAATTCTTTATCCGCGAAAAAAGCACTGCCAAAGCCCAGTGAAATAGCCTTTAGGGCATTTATCTAAATACTGTAGCGTTCATAATAAACGCGTGTTACGAAGAATACAAACATCTCCCGTTCGGCTTGTCCTGAGTCATGTCGAAGGATCGAAGGGGATTGATCAAAGCGCGACTTTCCGTTAATGGTTCGACAAGCTCACCACGAACTAGATCCCCATGCATATGGAATGCGGCTGCAAAATAAAAAATGTTCTAGCCAGAAACAGTGCCACCGTCTATACCGGCCGCTGGTGTCATGCATTTTTCAAAATCTCTTCAAGCTCTTCCCACCGTGCATAGACAAGCGGCAGTTCCTGCTCGATCTGTTTATAGCGCGCTGTAACCTGCGCCACGGCAGCAGCCGTCCTGCCGGTAGAGCTCGGGGCTGGCAAGCCGGTCTTGCAGGGCCCGGTGCTCGGCTTCCAGCTGCTCGATCAGCGCCGGCAGGGCCTCAAGCTCGCGCTGCTCCTTGAACGTAAGCTTTCGCCTGCCCGGCTGTTTTTCGCGCCGGGGTTTGGCAGCGGTTTTCTCCTGCGGCTCGGCCTGCTGCCGGCTGCGGCCGCTGCCGCAGCCAGTCGTCATAGCCGCCCACGTACTCGCCAATGCGGCCGTCGCCTTCAAAGGCAATGGTGCTGGTGACGACATTATTGAGAAAATCGCGGTCATGGCTGACCAGCAGCACCGTGCCCGGATACTGCAGAAGCAGCTCTTCGAGAAGCTCCAGGGTCTCCACATCAAGGTCATTGGTCGGCTCGTCGAGCACCAGCAGGTTCGAGGGCTGCGTAAAAAGCCGGGCAAGCAGCAGCCGGTTGCGCTCGCCGCCGGACAGGCTGCTGACCGGGCTTCTGGCCCGCTCCGGCGCGAACAGAAAGTCCTGCAGATAGCCGTGCACATGCCGGGTCCTGCCGGCTATGGTCACCATGGGATTGCCGCCGGCGATATTCTCAAAGACGGTTTTGTCTTCGTCAAGCTGGCAGCGCAGCTGGTCAAAGTAGGCGATCTCGAGATTGGTGCCCGGGCGCACCTCGCCTGCCTGCGGCTGGAGCTGCCCCAGCAGCAGCCCGATGAGGGTTGTCTTGCCGGCGCCGTTGGGGCCGATGATGCCGATGCGGTCCCCGCGCATGATAAGGGTTGAAAAATCCCTGATGACCGGCCTGCCGCCGTAGCCGAAAGTTGCGCCGGTCACCTCGCAGACGATTTTGCCGCTCATGCCGGCATCCGCAGCGCTCATCTGCACCCTGCCCGGCACGAACCTGCGCTGCGCCGCTGCAGGCGCATCTGCTCCAGCTCACGCACGCGGCCCTCATTGCGCGTGCGCCGCGCCCTGACGCCCTGCCTGATCCAGATTTCCTCCTGGGCGAGCTTTTTGTCAAACACCTCACGCTGGTTTTCTTCAGCCGCGAGCTCGGCCTCCCTGCGCCTGAGATAGGCATCATAATTACCGGGCATGCTTATGAGCCTGCCGCGGTCAAGCTCCACGATGCGCGTGGCAAGACGGCGCAGAAACATGCGGTCATGGGTGACAAACAGAATGCTGCCTTCAAAGCGCAGCAGAAAATCTTCCATCCAGCCGATGGAGTCGATGTCGAGGTGGTTGGTGGGCTCGTCAAGCAGCAGCAGCTCGGGCTGCCGCACCAGGGCCCGGCCCAGCATGGTGCGGCGCTTGAGCCCGGCAGACAAAGTGGCAAAGGATGCGTCCGGCGGAAGCTCAAGGCGCGAAATAACCGATGAAACCTTCTGCTCGATCTGCCAGCCCCCCTCAAGCTCCAGCCGGTGCTGCAGGTCGCCAAGGCGGCGCGTCAGATTTTCGTCATGCTCAGACTCCATGCGGCGGCTCAGGGCATGATACTGCGCCACCAGCTCGCCAAGGCCGCTGATGCCGCCGGCCACAGCATCATAGACCGTGCCCGGCATGCCGCCCGGCACCTCCTGCTCCAGAAACCCCACCCGCAGGCCCTGCCGGCATGCCATCTCGCCCCGGTCGGGCTGCAGATCGCCGTTAATAATCTTTATGAGGCTTGATTTCCCTTCGCCATTGCGGCCCAGCAGGCAGATGCGCTCACCCGGCTCGATCACCAGGTCGACGCTGTCAAGAAGCTGCGGCCCGCCAAAGCTCAGGCGGATGTTTTTCATGTCAATAAGCGGCATACTAATCCTTTGTATACGTTTGGGGGGCCCGGCACATGGGCACTTCACACGAGATGTACGGAGTATTTTTCAGTGTATGCCATGTCAGGCTGGATTGCAAATATCCTCTTAAAATCAAAAAACATGCGGCACTTCGCCAGCCTGCCCGCACGGTCGCAATATGTACAAGACCTTGCAAACAGCAGCCCATAAGTGTACATACTAAATAAAAAACTCCACAAAAGTGGGCTAAAGGGAATTTCCCCCTTTTAACAAAGGGGGTGACGGGGATTTATCCGGATGCCCCCCCTGTATCCTCATTTTTCAAAGGGGGATGAAACATGCTTCTTTTTTCGTATTAAATTAATAGTGCCCCTTTATATACGGGAGGGTGTACTGATCATGGCTACAATCCCAACTGCGCGTTCCAGCGCTCCGGGGGCATAATCACGTATTGAGGAAAGGAAATTTGTATGCTGTCGATTGAAAAAATAAATCATCTCGATGAACTGCTTGAAAAATCCGGCCAGGAAACCATGAATGTTGAAGAGCTGCACGGGCTGCTGACCGCCATAGCCTGCGGCCCGGTTGAAGTAAAGCCCGAGGAGTGGCTGCCGCTGGTTTTCCTGCGCGAAAAAGGCCTGCCACGCCTGGCGTCCCCGGCGCAGCTTACCGAGCTGAAAAAGCTCCTCGCCGATTTTTATGCCGATGTGGTCAAAGACCTTGATGCCAATGAATTCGCTCCGCTCATTGCCGCTGTAGAAGAAGAGGAGGAGGATTTCCTCGATCCCGGCTACTGGTGCTCCGGGTTCATGGTGGGGGCGCGGTTTGCGCCCGAGGCCTGGCATGACGAAACCGACACCGTGCTGCATGAACTGCTTGCGCCCATCGTTTTTCTCTCCGATCCCGAAGAAGTGTATGAGGGAATGGAGGAAAAATCAGACGAGGAAAAGCAGGACGTTGAAGAAGAGTTTATGGATAAAATTTCCGATGTGGTGCCAAAAATTCGGGCCCACTTTAAAACAAAACGCCCAAAGCAATAAACCACACCGCCGCTAGCAGAGGGAATTGAAGTTGTTTCGTCATGCCGGACTTGATCCGGCATCCAGTCTGATTTTTTTCTTGATTCCGGCTTTCGCCGGAATGACGGGATACGTGGCAAGCCGCAAGGGGTTGCACCCGAAGTACATAAAACAGCCCCATACAAAGGCCCGTAACCTATCTGGTTGCGGGGCTTTTTTCATGCGCGTTTCGCCCGGGCCGCGTTTCCGTAGTTTCCAAGCCTTTCTCAAACAATTTTATGTTGACACAAACCCGCATTGGGCTATAGGTATAAATAGTTTATAAGAATTAACTACTTTTGTTTTAGGGGGGCTTATGCAATTCAAAAAATCGTTGTTCTTCCTGTCATTCATCAGTTGTCTGGTCCTGTCGTCTTCCGCTCTTGCCGCACAATGGGGGGATTTTACGTATAGGTTTGCGCAGCGACATAGCACTGTCGGAATCAGGGCTATATCGGTTCTGGCGGAGATGTTGTAATCCCCGATACCATTGACGGCATGTCTGTTGTAGCAATTATGGGGGACTATGTTTGAATGTGGGAGCCGCCAATGTATTACTATAAGATATTCTGGGGTGCGTTTATGAATTGCACCACGGTAACCAGCGTGACCATACCGAACAGTGTTACGTGGATTGGGTCTTATGCGTTTAAGGGTTGCACGCTTGACCAGCGTGAACATATCCCGACAACGTTACGAAGCATTGGAGAAGAGGCGTTTTCCGGCTGCGGAAGTTTAACCAGCGTGACTATTCCCGGCAGCATTAACCAGCATTGGGGTTTATGCGCTTTTATGGCTGCAGCAGTTTGACTGGCGTTTATGGGATGCAAACGATCGTGCTATAGCGGCCAGGCTGGCAGTTCTTCACAATAAAGCCATGACAGACTCATTCAATGTCTGGCGGAAAGGCAGGTGCAGTGATCATCCCTGGCAGCGTTACGAGCATAGGGAAGACGCGTTTAGGGATTGCAGGGACTTAACCAACATTAGCCATACCCGGCAGCTGTTACGAGCATTATCAGGGATCATGCTTTTATGGGTGCACAGGTTTGACCAGTATAGATGTTGATCCAGGCAACCTCAATTATAGCAGTCAGGATGGAGTGCTGTACAACAAAGCCGAGACAGAATCTTATTCAGTATCCTATGCGCGAAAGACCTGGCGCATTTTACAATTCCCTCTAGCGTTACGAGCATTGGTACTGATGCGTTTTATAGCTGCCCCGGCCTGACCAGCGTTACCATTCCAGACAGCGTTACGAGCATTGAGGATCATGCTTTTTATCGCTGCAACGGTTTGACCAGTGTTACCATACCCGACAGTGTCACGAGCATTGGGGCTGGCGCTTTTACCGGTGCACTGGCTTGACCAGTGTGACCATAGGAAGCGGGTTGGCGTTCCTGCATGGATATGCATATTCTTGTATTTGGGCTTTGCTCTCAGCATCCTGCTTCATCTGCGTCAGCGAACAGTTCTTTAGTTGCTGCTGATGGGTGTTATGCATGTTCTGACGCCAGCCTTAGTTCTTTTTATAATTGTGAAAATTTGACCAGTGCATACTTTGAAGGGAATGCTCCGAATATTTTATTGTATGGCACTTGCAACTTTTCTACGTGTTACAATATAACCCATGGCCCTATTTTATGGTTCCAAAGGTGATTTTACTGTTTACTTATCATGCAGGAGCCACAGGGTTTACAAATCCGTGGTGTTTCAATGGCGGCAGCGAATGCTATCCTGTCGTCGAGTTGCCTCCTGCTTCCACAACCACCACAACCAGCACAATACCGGCAGAACCCTGCACTGTGGAAATTTTTCCCCGCAGGCTCAGTAAGATGATCAATACCGTCATGGATCTGCAGGCTTTTATTATCCGGGGCGATGAAAACTCTTCTTTTTCAAAGGCAACCGACATCGACTGGGGCACCCTGAGCGTAGAAACACTTATAAGGGCGGCTTTAAGCAAAAGGCTCATCATCGCCCTGGTGCTGGTTAACGGCAGCAATCAGGAGGTGGGTGATATCTATGACGTGACCGTTGATAATTGCACGGGAGAACTTCCTGTTAAGATGTTCTAAAATTTCGTCATGTTTTGTCATTTTTGTGCCGAACATACAACAAAGACTCGAACTGGACAAACAGAGAGGCGCAATAATGAAAAAAAGTTTTTCTTGTCTCACGGCATCACACTTTTTTTTTGCGGCAGTCATACTTTTTGCCTGTTCAATCATCCTCTCGCCGCACACCGCCTGTGCTCAAGACAACAAAACCACTCAGGTAAAAAAGAAACTGGTTCTAGCTGCCGACGAATGGTGCCCGTATAACTGCGAACCCGGCTCCGCTAAGCCCGGCTATGTGATAGAGCTGGCAAAAATCATTTTTGAAAAAAAGGGTTACGAAGTTGACTACAAAATGATGCCCTGGGAACAGGCGAAGTCCGATGCCCTGCAGGGCAAAATGTCAGGCGCTATCGGCATGGATAAAGAAGAAGGGGAAGAAACAGAAAAAAAAGATGACCCGTCGGGGAAAAAGAAATTTCAATACCCGCAGAATGAAATCACCGTCAACACAAGCTGCTTTTTTGTACTGACGGAGAACAAATGGCAATTTGATCCTGAAAATCCCGATAAATCCCTGGCCGCCCTCGGCGGCAAAGTCGGAATTGCCCAGGGGTATGCTTTTGATCTGAGGGATACGCTTTTAGAGAAAAAAATGCTGGTTGAAGTCGGGGGCACGAGCCCCCTGCGGGAGCTGCTGATCATGCTGCTTGAGGGCAAAATCAAGGCCCTTATCGATGATCGAAATGTCGTTACGTACAAAGCTTACAGCATGAAGTGCGCCCGCAAAATACGAAGCGCGGGCATAGCCGAAGAGCCGGCAAAACTGTATATTGGATTCTGCCCTGACTGCAAAGCTGAGGCAGCTGTTTTTTCGCAGGGCCTTGATGAATTACGGGCTTCAGGAAAACTGAAGACCGTGCTGTCAAATTATTACCTTGATGACTGGAAAAACAAATAACACGGACACGGCCGTTTGAGAATCCTCTGCCACGCGCAGTACAGCCGTGAGATCATCGCGATCGCTCGGCGGCACTGTCAGCCCTCTGACTGGCCGGATTAATTGTTTCCCTCATCACTATCGTGCATCTGCTTGTGCAGCCTCACCGGCTCAACCCGTTTATTCCGCATGCGGATATTGAGCATCTCCACGACCACTGAAAACGCCATGGCAAAATAGATATACCCCTTCGGGACATGTACATCGAAGCCTTCCACCATCAGCGTGACGCCCACTAAAATAAGAAACGAAAGAGCCAGAACTTTAACGGTCGGATGCTCATCAACGAAATCCCCTATGGATTTTGCAGCAAACAGCATGACCCCTACAGCCAGGATGATGGCTGTCGCCATAACGGCAAAATGCCCGCCAAGGCCGACAGCCGTTATCACTGAATCCAGCGAAAAAACAATATCCAGCACCGTGATCTGCACCAGCACCATGCCTATGCTTGCAGCAGCAGCAATGCCGGCCGTATCCTCTATGCCTTCCAGGCTGTTGTGTATTTCATGCGTCGCCTTGGCAAGAAGAAACAGCCCGCCCCCGATAAGAATAATATCGCGGCCTGAAATTTCCTGATTGAAGAGTACAAACCACGGCTCGGTCAGCTTCAAAACCCAGGCAATGGAAAACAGCAGAGCCAGACGGCTGATCATGGCCAGCCCGAGCCCCATGCGCCTTGCAAAAGCACGCTGATTCTCGGGAAGGCGGCCGACAAGAATTGAGATAAAAATAATATTGTCTATGCCCAGTACAATCTCCAGGGCTGTCAACGTTCCGAGCGCTATCCAGGCTTCGGGGTTTGTGAGCAGTTCCAGCATGAAATCCTCCGATCTTTTTTCCCATCCCGCAGTTATTAAGAAGATCATTAGTAAGCGGACAGAAATCTGAGATCGCCACGACCTTCGGCCTCGCGATGACAACACTCTGGTGTCATTGCGGGGAGTGAAGCGACGAAGCAATCTCGTCATACAAAGTCTAAATCATCCGGGCAATAAAACTAAATCAATTTCATATTGTCCGGTTACTTATGACCATCTTGGTAATTGAGCAGAAAGGTGATCTAATTCTCAAACAGCTATTGCAGACAGCTGCTTGATGTCGCGGTGGTGTTGTCCGGGATGATCCATTCGCATTCAGTATGCATAACGCGGTCACTCAGGATTCCCGGCAGGTTGATGAGCATTTTAAGCCCGTCCCCGGGATCAAAAGAATCTTTCACGCCCCAGAGGGCCAGATAATCGCCGCCAACGTTATAAGGGTCCCAGTAATATAAATACCAGGTTCCGGGCTCGGTTATCGTATAGTCATAGTAATCCGTAATGTAATAGGACTTTTTGCTGTACTGCTCATAGAAAAAGTTTCTTCCCGCTCCCGGCTCCGTATTTTTTATGACAATTGCCCCATAGCCTGCAGGAAGGGTAAAGGGGATATCTTCTGTTGGTGCCGGCAGCCCCGGACCGACAATGGCCAGCCATGGTAAAAATTCCGGCCCACCCTCACAGGCAGGGACATTCACCCTGACGCGCAGGGTCACGCTGCCTTTTTCGCTGATCTCCTTTTGGGGAACGGTAAACCGGTACACATCGATATCGCTGCCTGAATTGAGATAGGCGTAAACGGCCTGACCCTTTTCTATAGTCCCCTTGATTCTAAAAGGCCATTTTTCTGTCAAATCCCGGCGTTCAACATTGGGCATATGTGCGGCAGCAGGCAGGGAAAACACGAATAGCCCGGCAATGAGAACACATCAACTCAATATGGTTTTCATCTGATAAAGCCTCCTTTTCAGTTACTGTTCAATTGTATCAGTGCCTTTAAATCTGTGTAAGCATGGTTCGCAGGGGGATGCATCAACGGCTGTGAAAACGCAGACTCTTGCCTTTGAGCACATGCAGGATGCAGACTTCTGCACAGCCTGCATCTCCCTTATGGATAATGTGTTTTTCTTAGTAGTAAACATTGGACCTGTTGTCAATTTTTTACTGAGCAGCTCATCACGAATTCCCTTTGCGGCACGGCCCTGGGTTCATGGCATGTTTCGTCATCTGCAGCTGGAGCCAGAACATTTTCCTAAATACTGTAGCCTTCTCTCCTTCTGAACACCCTCTACGTTCGCCCTGAGCCCTGAGCTTGGCGAAGGGTCGAGGGCGACTTTCGTTCAGTTCATGGTTCTACAAACGGGCCTGCCCTGCGCATAAACTGCGGCTTCGAAATAATGGAAAAAATGCTCCATCAAAGAAAAAATAAAAAGCCTGCCATGAATCACGACAGGCTTTTTTCATACCAAAACCAGACAAGGAGACTGCCCTTTTTACTTCATCCCATGAACCCTCTCATAGGGCCACATCACAATGCCGCCGTCCATGACGCGCACCTTTGAAAACCCTGCGGCCTTGAGAATAAGTGCGGCCTCATAGCCGCGAATTGACAAGCGGCAAAACGCCACTATTTCTTTGTCTTTCGGGATTTCCGAAAGCCGGGAGCGCAGGGCGCCCGAGGGAATATGCATCGAGCCGGGCAGACGCACTTCTTCGTACTCCTGCGGCGAACTCACGTCCAGCATAACGAAATCCTCATGGCGCTGCATCTTGGCATGCACCTCCATGGGGCTGATGCTCTCAAAAACGCCGTCAAGCTTGTTCTTGGCAATATTGGCGCCGGTGATGAGATTGTCCATGGCAAGTGAATACGGCGGAGCATAGCAGAGATCGAGATTGGCGATCTGATCCACCGTCATGCCTGCAGTGATAGCGGTCGTTGCCACATCGATACGCTTGTCGCCCTGCCCCGGCCCTGCCGCCTGCACACCCAGGAGCCGCCGCGACGGCGCGTCGACGATCAATTTCAGCATCAGTGGTTTGGCATTGGGCATAAAATGCTCGCGGTCGTGACGCGCCGGTAAGCACCGTCACCACATCAAAGCCTGCATCGCGGGCATCGGCTTCGGTAAGCCCTGTGCGGGCGATACAGTACTCAAACACCTTGCAGACCACGGTGCCGAGCACGCCGGGAAAGGTATCGTTACCGCCGCAAATATTGACGGCCGCAATGCGGCCCTGTTTATTGGCCGTTGAGCCCATGGGCACGTATATGGGCTGCCCGGTAATGATATCGATATTTTCCACGCAGTCGCCTGCGGCAAATATGTCGGGATCGGAGGTGAGCATGCGGTTGTCGACCCTGATGGCCTGCGTGGGGCCGATTTCCAGGCCTGCATTGCGGGCAAGCTCAACCTGGGGGCTTACGCCCACCCCGAGTATCACCATATCGGCCGGCAGCGTAGCCTTGTCGGTCACCACGCCCTCAACAAACTCGGAGCCGGCAAATGACATGACGCGGGTATCGGTCATGACGCGCACGCCATTTGCCTCCATGTGCAGCTCCAGCAGCTGCGCCATTTCCCAGTCAAGGGTGCGCATGATCTGATTCAGGGCCTCAACGATAGTCACGCGGCAGCCGCGGGCCACCAGCGCTTCGGTCATTTCAACGCCGATGAGACCGCCGCCGACGATAACCACATCGCGCGCCTTGCAGCTTGCAAGATGGGTGCGCACGCCTTCGGCATCGCGCACGCCGTGCAGGGTGTAGATATTGTTCAAATACGCACCGGGCAAAGGCGGTATGATGGGTGTGGCCCCTGTAGCCAGCACGAGCTTATCATAGCTGATCCAGCTTTCCCTGGATGAAATAAGATTTTTGATGCGCACGCGCTTGGCCGCGCGGTCGATTTCAAGGGCCTCGGTTCGGTTCAGAACATTGACATTTTTCAGATTTTGAAAAAAAACAGGGTCGCGCACGCAACCGAGAGGCGTGCTCATGAGTTCCTTCTGGTCCTTCACGACGCCCGAAACATAGTAGGGAAGGCCGCAGCCGGCATAGGAGAGAAACTCGCCCCGCTCAATGATGGTAACGGCGGTTTCAGGCTGAAGGCGAATGACCTTTGATGCAACCTTGGGACCCGCAGCAACGCCGCCGATGATGACCACCTTCATGCGGTCCTGGTCAAACAGCTCCGACTCCCGGGGGACCTGGTCGTCGGCAATGCGGGGCAGCACCATGGAGAACTCAGCCCCGCCGAAATCGGCCTTCTGAACCGAGATTCTGCCGCCGGCGGCATCAACCACAGCTTTAACAAAGGCAAGCCCGAGGCCCACGCCCGGCAGGGTCGTGTTCTGACACGCTTGCCGAACGGTAGAAGGGCTCGAATATCCTTTCGCGCTGGTCTTCAGGCACGCCGATGCCCGAATCAGCCACTGAAATGCATATGGAATCGTTCTGCAAGAAGCAACGAGTGTCAGGCGAACCTTACCATTATCGGGGGTGTATTTCAGGGCATTGTTCACCAGGGCATTGAGCACCTCGGCAAAACCGGATTCGGCTATGCGTATATAGGCGGGCTCTATCTGGATATCAAGGCTCAGGGCTATATGGCGGCCACGGGCTTCCTCTGTCAGCTGGTGCTGTGCGCGGCGGACCACGGCTGCGGCTTCGCAGATGGAGTTGCCGTCGCCGCCGCTTGTTTCCGGCCGCACAATGGCCAGCATCCTGGTTACAGCATCAAGTGCCTCCTCGATGCGCCTGTCCGCCCGTGACACCAGATCTTTCTGCTTTGAATTGAGGCGGCCGGCATACTCCCCAAGTATCGTTTTGAGCAGCGATGCAGCCGCGCCGACAGGGGAGCGCAGCTGGTGGGCAACCAGAGCCGCAAATTGCAGGGGGTCTTCATGTCCTTTTTTTTCAGTCATGGCTGCATGCTGCTA
>CAWDSQ010000018.1:0-24212 GCA_963804955.1 uncultured delta proteobacterium
GCGCACTGAAAAACGGCGACTACACCATAAAGCCTGCTGAAGTGAAATACTGGGCGCGGGGAGAAGAAAAAGAAAGCACCTCTGTAAGTGGAGAAATAACCTTTAAAGCGGTGCGGTTTGCGCTGTTAGAAAATAATGCCACACGTATTTTCATTATTGTGTGGCGCCGCCGGCCGGTGCGGTGTCCGGCACGGGCTTTTTCGTGCTCAGAAGAAAAAAGGCCCTGAGGCAGCAACAGGCTGCCGGTGGCGAGACCGGGGCAGACACGCAGGCTGCGGAGCTGTGGCAGATCTGCCGGCAGAGCAAGCTCCAGGGCGACCATGCGGGATTCTGCACAGCAGCCCTCGATCTTGCGCGCATGGTTGCCCCGCAGGACAGCGCGCTTACCGGCAACCTTGCCGCCATGCTTGAAAAAGTGCAGTTCGGCGGGGTTCGGCTGCCGGCCGAAGAAATTGAGCGGCTGCTGCGGCAGCTTGAAAAAAGTTCGGAGGGACTTCTGTCAGGGAACAAAAAAAACGAGCCCGACTACCTAGAAATACTGCAAGTAAAACCTTGTGTTCTTGGTTGGATTAGAGTTTTTTAATTTGATTGGTTCCTTTGGTTTTAGTATTATTGGCCGCCGGTACAACCCGTCTGCATAGATTAAAATACAACAAAAAATTAAACGCATACAATAAACCGAGCACTCGTTTGGAGGTTTCAATGCAGCCCAATATTCAGGAAATAACCAAAGAGGTTGAAAAGTACGGCCAGCTGACCACCGCCATCAGCGCCGAGATCAAAAAGGTGATTGTCGGGCAGGATTATCTGATCGAGCGGCTGCTGGTGGGGCTTCTGGCCGACGGCCACCTCCTGCTGGAGGGCGTGCCGGGGCTGGCCAAGACCCTCGCCGTGCGCACCCTGGCCCGCGCCCTCGACATCAGCTTCGCGCGGGTCCAGTTCACCCCCGATCTGCTGCCGGCCGACCTGACCGGGACGCAGGTTTACGAACCCAAAACGGGGACTTCGATATCAGAAAGGGACCGATCTTCGCCTCGCTCATTCTGGCGGACGAAGTGAACCGGGCGCCGGCCAAGGTGCAAAGCGCGCTGCTCGAGGCGATGCAGGAGCGCCAGGTCACCATCGGCATGACCACGCACCCGCTGCCCGATCCGTTCCTGGTTCTCGCTACCCAGAACCCGATCGAGCAGGAGGGCACCTACCCTCTGCCCGAGGCCCAGCTCGACCGGTTCATGCTCAAGGTGAAGGTGGAGTATCCGACCCGGGACGAGGAGCGGCTGATCCTCGACCGGATGTCGGGCGCGCCGCTGGGCGCCGTACGGCCGGTGGCCGATCCCGCGCGCATCGCCCGCGCCCGCGAGGCGGTGCGGATGGTCTACCTCGACGAGAAGATTCGCGAGTATGTCCTCGACCTGGTGGCAGCCACCCGCCGTCCCGCCGAGTACAACCTGCGTCTCTCCGAGTTGATCTCCTTCGGCGCTTCGCCGCGGGCCGCGCTCTTCCTGCTCGCGGGGGCGCGGGCGCACGCGTTTCTCCAGGGGCGGGCCTACGTCACGCCGGAGGACATCAAGGCGCTGGCTCCCGACATCCTGCGTCATCGCGTCATCCTCACCTACGAGGCGGAGGCGCGGGAGATCACCACCGACGAGGTGGTCCGCGAGATCCTCGAGCGCGTGGCCGTGCCCTGAGCGGGGAACAAAGTTTCAACTGTTTCAGCCGTTCCAACCATTTCAACGGTTAATTAAAAGGCTGAAACAGTTGAAACAGCTGAAACGGTTGAAACAATTTTATTCATGATTTCAAAAGACGTCTTAAAAAACATCCGCCGCATTCATATCCGCACCAATCATATCGTCAATGATATTTTTGCCGGAGAATATGAAAGCGCGTTCCGCGGCCGCGGCATGGAGTTTGAGGAAGTGCGCGAATACGCCCCCGGCGACGATGTGCGCGACATCGACTGGAATGTCACAGCACGCTTCGGCCACCCCTTTGTCAAGGTCTACCGCGAAGAGCGCGAGCTGACAATCATGCTGCTGGTGGATGTAAGCTCCTCCTGCTTTTTCGGCACGCACAAGCGGCTCAAGCAGGAGCTTGCCGCCGAGATCGCCTCTGTGCTGGCCTTCGCAGCCACGAAAAGCAATGACAAAGTGGGGCTTATTATTTTCAGCGACCATATAGAAAAATTCATCCCTCCAAAGAAGGGGAAGAACCATGTCTGGGCGGTCATCAAAAGCGTGCTTGAGCATCAGCCCGTGTCCCGCAAAACAGATATCGCCGGCGCCCTCAGCTATCTCAACCGCGTGGCTCGGCGCAAGGCAGTCGCCTTCCTTATCTCCGATTTCATCGCCGCAGACTATGAGAAGCCTTTGCGGGTGGCGGGCAAAAAGCATGATCTCATCCCCATCTGCATTACCGACCCGCGCGAGCTTGATCTTCCCAAAGTGGGCCTGGTTGAGCTGCAGGATGCCGAAAGCGGAGAAACCATTCTCATCGATTCCTCTGATGCCGATTTCCGCACCGGCTACGGGCTTCTTGCCCGCAAGCGCCTGCAGGACCGCTTTGACCTCTTTCGGGCATCTGGCATCGATGCCATCGATATCCGGACAAATGTTCCCTATATCGATCCGATCATGAAATTCTTCAGAATGCGGGAGAAACGGCTGTGAACAAATCATCGCTGATTATAAGCATGGCAAGCCTGTGCGTGGCTGCAGCAGCTCTGGTGCTGGTATACACAACCGGCGGCAGGTCAGTTCCGGGCCAGGCCTGGACATCAGAGAACCAGCGGGAGCTTGCAAACAAGCTCAAAAGCGCGGGACTTGCGCGTCAGGCAGTTCACGAATATGAGCAGTATATCCATACTGCACGGCTCGAGCCCGGGCAGCTTGCAGGCCTGTTCTACACCATCGGCAAAATGTGCATGGAGGCCGGTGACTATGAAAAGGCCCTGGCCTGGCTCTACCGGGTAGAGCTTGCCGATCCGCAGACAAAGCTCAAGGCTGAGCTGGGATCAAGCATCATCAACTGCCTTGAGCGCACGGGCCGCCACAGCGCTGCCGAGTATGCCCTGGCCAAACGCACCTCCGCGGCGGATAACGCCACACGTTCCGGCGGCACCGTGGTCGCTGAAATCGGCAATGACAAGGTATACCTTGAGGATATCAACGAAGCTTTTGACAATCTTCCCGACTTGATACGCAGGCAGTTCGAAAACAAAAGCTCAAAAGCTGAATTTGCCAAAAAATATATTGCCGATGAGCTGCTGTTCCGCAAGGCGCTGAAGCTGGAGCTTGATAAGGATGCCGATATCCGGAAAAAGATGAAGATGGCTCAGCGCGAGCTTATGGTCAACCGGGTGCTTGAGTCCGAGCTGAAAGACAAGCTCAAGATCGAGGAAGATGATCTGAAAAACTACTTCGAGGCGCATAAGGCCGACTATGATCAGAAAGAAGCCGTAAAGGTAAGCTTGATCGAAGCGGTAAACCGGGAGGCGGCTGATAAAATATTCAAAGAGCTCAAAGGCGGCAGAGATTTTAGCGCCTATGCCAAAGAAATATCCCTTAACAAAAATACGGCCAAAGACGGCGGCCGCTTCCCCAATTGGGTGCGCAGGGGCGAGGACGACCTCGGTATCGGTAGCCCCGAAGCTGTTGCAAAGGCGCTCTTTTCAGCAAAAAAGGGTGCCTTGCTCGAGCCCGTGCAGGCCGGAGAGTCCTGGTTTGTGTTCCGGATTGAGGACACGCGGGCTGAGCAGCCCACCACCTATGATGAAGCAAAAGAACGGGTAAAAAACGACTACTCCATGCAGAAGCTCAAAAGCTCCTACCAGAGCCTGCTTGAGCAGACCCTCAAAAGCTCGGATGTGAAGCTGCACCTTGAGGCGGTTACGGGTGATGGGAAGAAATAAAATTTTCAGCCAAGGATTTTTTATGCGTGAGAGCAAGTCTGCACGATATATTCAAGGATGAAGCCACTCCTGCATAATAAACGGAAAGTCAACGACCACCCGCATAGCGGTGGCTTGATTTCGCCCTGAAAGGGCGGAAGCAAAAAACACGGCGTGTTTGAGTTGCCTTCTTAAGGGAACCATCGCCATAGGCGATGGTTTTCGAAAGGCAATAAACTTATCGTAACGATTTTAAGATTTAAGCTTTGTAATCGCCTATTATGCTCATCCAAACAAAAAATTTTTCCGGGCAGTATCTTCGTAGGGTGCGCTGTGCGCACCGCCTCAAATCCGACTATCTCCATCACATAAAAATCGGTGCGCGCAGCGCACCCTACCCCTGCATTTTTATACTGTTTCTTCTCTGCCTTGCCTGCACGGGCAATAAACAGGAAGCACAGAAAAAATCCGGCATACCGCCGGTTGAGATCAGCGCCCAGACCGACCGCACCACGGCCTCCCTCTCGGAAGCCGTCACATTTAGGCTCAGCGCCCAATATGACAAAAACATTGAGGTGAAGCTGCCTGAAGTAGGCACGCAGATTGCCGGCCTGCGCATAACCGACTTTGGCGAAGAAGGCCCCAAAAAAATCGATGACCGGCTGGTGCATAAAAAATGGTATAAGCTTCAGGCCGACATTGCAGGTTCCTATATTATCCCCGCACAGGTCATATCGTATACCGGAGATAACGGCACGCGGGAGCTCAAAACGCCGCAGATATTCATTGAGGTTAAGTCGTCGCTCAAGCCGGGGCCTGATGCGCCGAAAGACATTATCGACATCAAAACGCTTGAAGAAGTTCCGTTCAACTGGCGGCCCTATATCTGGGCAGGCTGCGCAGCACTTGTGTTTATCTGTCTCGGCGCCGGCGGCCTCATGTATTACCGTAAACGCAAAAAGAATGCAGCCGTACTGAAAAGGCCCGCTCACATAATCGCCCTTGAAGAAATTGAAAAACTCAAAAGCGAGCATCTCATCGAAAAAGGTGTTGTGCGCGAGCACTATTTCAGGCTCTCGGATATTTTCAGGCGCTATATCGAAAACAGGTTTTCTATACCGGCCGTTGAGCAGACCACGCAGGAGCTGCTGCCCGAGATTATGAGCCTTGACGCCATGCACACAACTGCTAAATCAGGCGCCCGGGATTTTTTGCACCATTCAGACATGGTGAAATTCGCAAAGTATGTGCCTGCTGACGATGAAGTAAAGCTTAACGAACAGAATGTTGTCAGGATAATCGACGAAACAAAAATAGAAGAGGTTCTGCAAAACAGCAGTTCGATTAGTTGAATTGTTTCAATTAGTTTTATTGGTTAAAAGCACCCAAACCAATCAAACGAATTGAACAAATAAAACCAATATAACTAATAAAACCTATTAAACAATTTTTATGCTCCGTTTTCAATCACCTTGGCTGCTTCTGCTGCTTGCCGTCATCCCTCTTATGGGATGGTACGGGCTGCGGCGTTTTGCAAGCGCGCAGATCAGGTTTTCATCGCTGAGCGTGCTTGGACAGCTAAAAACCCCGAAAACTCTCCTGTGGCGCAAGGGACTTGTGTTTCTGCGCTGCGCGGCCATGGTTCTCTTTATCATCGCCCTTGCCCGGCCACAGTCAGGCATAAAATCCACTGAGATCTCGACCGAAGGCGTCGATATCATGCTGTGCCTCGACACCTCGGGCAGCATGCAGGCCCTTGATTTCAAGGAAGACGACAACCGTGTGCCGCGCCTGCAGGTGGTGAAGCGCGTTGTGAACGATTTCATCAAGGGCCGCAAAAACGACCGCATCGGCATGGTGGTATTCGGGCAGGAGGCCTTCACCCAGTGCCCGCTCACGCTTGACTACGGCGTTCTCTTGAGCTTTCTTGAAAAAGTCCAGATTGGCATGGCCGGCGACTCCACGGCAATAGGCTCAGCACTGGCCGTATGCGTAAAAAGGCTGAAAGACCTTCAGTCGAAAGCAAAGGTTATTATTCTCCTGACCGATGGACGCCACAATGCCGGCAGCGTAACGCCTCCCACGGCAGCCGATATTGGAAAATCCTTCAACATCAAAATCTACACTATCGGCGTGGGCACGGAGGGCGAAGCTCCGTTTCTCGTGGATTCATTCTTCGGCAAGCAGTATATCTATCAGAAAGTCGACCTGGATGAAGACACGCTCAAGGACGTGGCAAACCGCACGGGTGGAAAATACTTCAGGGCAACAAACACGGAAGCCCTTGAAAATATTTACAAGCAAATCGATGCCATGGAAAAAACCGAAGTGAAGCTCAAGGAGTACATGGAATTTGAAGAGCTGTTCGGCTGGTTTCTCGTGCCGGGGCTTGTGCTGCTGCTTCTTGAAATACTGTTGGCAAACACGCGACTCAGGAAAATACCATGAAACCAAGTTCGATTAGTTGGATTGGTCGAATTAATTTTTTGTTGGGTTAAGCCCGAAAAAAACCGTTGGGTTTCGTGCCTCAACCCAACGCAAAACAAATACTTACTTAGAAGTACTAGTACAAGGGCGAACCCAACAAATCATAATTAAATTATTTTATATGGACTTTGGCAATCTAGCATATCTGTTTCTGCTCTGGCTCATACCGGCACTGGTATTCTTCTTCATGTATTCGTTTATGAAGAAGCAGCGCTGCATTCAGGAATTCTGCGGGACCGACCTGAGCCGGAAGCTGCTTCCCGAGGTGCAGCGGGGCCGCCAGAAGCTGAAGGCTCTGCTGGTCATTCTTGCCGTTCTGTTTCTTATCATGGCGCTGGTGCGCCCGCGCTGGGGCTTTCACTGGGAAGATATCAAGCGAACCGGCGTTGATGTCATGGTTGCGGTCGACGTATCCAAAAGCATGCTCGCCCGCGATATAGAGCCCAGCCGCCTCGAGCGTGCCAAGCGCAAGGTTCAGGACCTTGTGAAAATGCTCGAGGGCGACCGCATCGGCCTCATAGCCTTTGCAGGAGCCAGTTTCGTGCAGTGCCCGCTCACGCTCGACTACGGCGCGTTCAGCATGTTCCTTGACTATCTCTCGCCCGATCTGATTCCAGTGCCCGGCACGGCCATCGGCGATGCTATACGAAAAGCCGTTGAATCCTTCAGCCGGCAGGATCGCACTTCAAAAGCGCTCATCCTCATCACCGACGGCGAAGACCATGACAGCAAGCCCCTTGAAGCTGCCGGGCTTGCCAAAAAAGAGGGTGTCCGGATATTTGCCATAGGCATCGGCAAAGAGGATGAGGGCGCGCCTATCCCCGCAGGCGAAGGCTCCGGGGGTTTTATGAAAGACAGGCAGGGGAATATGATCATGAGCAGGCTTGATGAAAAGACCCTGCAGAAAATAGCCCTTGAAACTGGCGGCAGCTATGTGCGGTCGGTCACGGGCGATCTGGACCTTGAGGCGATATACAAAAATGAGATTCGAAAAAGCATGGAGCAGAAAGAGCTGACCTCAACGCGCAAGAAACGCTGGGAAGAGCGTTTTCAGTGGTTCCTTGCCGCCGCCGTGCTCCTGCTGCTTGCCGAATTCTTTATCCGCGAAAAAAGCGCTGCCAAAGATCAATGAAATAGCCTTTTAGCACTGAAACGGACCATCGAATATACCGGCGGCTGGTGTCATGTATTTTTTAAGACCTCTTCAAGTTCTTCCCACCGTGCATAGACAAGCGGCAATTCCTGCTCGATCTGTTCATAGCGCGCTGTAACTTGGACGACGGCAGCACCATCCTGCCGGTAGAGCTCAGGGCTTGCAAGCCGTTCTTGCAGGGCCAGATGCTCTGCTTCCAGCTGCTCGATCAGCGCCGGCAGGGCCTCAAGCTCGCGCTGCTCCTTGAACGTAAGCTTTCGCCTGCCCGGCTGTTTTTCGCGTCGGGGTTTGGCAGCGGTTTTCTCCTGAGACTGGGCCTGCTGCAGCAGCGGCCGCTGCCGCAGCCAGTCGTCATAGCCGCCCACATACTCGCCAATGCTGCCGTCGCCTTCAAAGGCAATGGTGCTCGTGACGACATTATTAAGAAAATCGCGGTCATGGCTCACCAGCAGCACCGTGCCGGCATACTGCAAAAGCAGCTCTTCAAGAAGCTCCAGGGTCTCCACATCAAGGTCATTGGTCGGCTCGTCGAGCACCAGCAGGTTCGAGGGTTTGGTAAAAAGTTTGGCAAGCAGCAGCCGGTTGCGCTCGCCGCCCGACAGGCTGCTGACCGGGCTTCTGGCCCGCTCCGGCGCGAACAGAAAGTCCTGCAGGTAGCCGTGCACATGCCGGCTCCTGCCGGCTATGGTCACCATGGGATTGCCGCCGGCGATATTATCAAAGACGGTTTTATCTTCATCAAGCTGGCTGCGCAGCTGATCAAAATAGGCGGTCTCGATATTGGTGCCCGTGCGAACCTCGCCTGCCTGCGGCTTTAGCTGTCCCAGCAGCAGCCCGATGAGGGTTGTCTTGCCAGCGCCGTTGGGGCCGATGATGCCGATGCGGTCCCCGCGCATGATAAGGGTTGAAAAATCCCTGATAATAGGCCTGCCGCCGTAGCCGAAAGTAGCGCCGATCACCTCGCAGACGATTTTGCCGCTCATGCCTGCATCTACAGCGCTCATCTGCACCCTGCCCTGCACGAACCTGCGGCTGCGCCGCTGCAGGCGCATCTGCTCCAGCTCACGAACGCGGCCCTCATTGCGCGTGCGCCGCGCTCTGATGCCCTGCCTGATCCAGATTTCCTCCTGAGCGAGTTTTTTGTCAAACACCTCACGCTGGTTTTCTTCAGCCGCAAGCTCGGCCTCCCTGCGCCTGAGATAGGCATCATAATTGCCTGGCATGCTTATGAGTCTGCCGCGGTCAAGCTCCACGATGCGCGTGGCAAGGCGTCGCAGAAACATGCGGTCGTGGGTGACAAACAGAATGCTGCCTTCAAAACGCAGCAGGAAATCTTCCATCCAGCCGATAGAGTCGATGTCGAGATGGTTGGTGGGCTCGTCAAGCAGCAGCAGCCCGGGCTGCCGCACCAGGGCCCGGCCAAGCATGGTGCGGCGCTTAAGACCGGCAGACAAAGCAGCAAAAGATTCGTCAGGCGGAAGCTCAAGGCGCGAAATAACTGATGAAACCTTCTGCTCGATCTGCCAGCCGCCCTCAAGCTCCAGCCGGTGCTGCAGGTCGCCAAGGCGCCGGGTCAGACTTTCGTCATGCTCGGACTCCATACGGCGGCTCTGGGCATGATACTGCGCCACCAGCTCGCCAAGTCCGCTGATGCCGCCTGCCACAGCATCATAGACCGTGCCCGGCATACCGCCCGGCACCTCCTGCTCCAGCAGCCCCACCCGCAGGCCCTGCCGGCATGCCAGTTCGCCCCGGTCGGGCTGCAGATCGCCGTTAATAATCCTTATGAGGCTTGATTTCCCTTCGCCATTCCGGCCCAGCAGGCATATGCGCTCACCCGGCTCGATCACCAGATCCACGCTGTCGAGAAGCTGCGGCCCGCCAAAGCTCAGACGGATGTTTTTCATGTCAATAAGTGGCATACTAATCCTTTGTATACGTTTGGGGGGCCCGGCACATGGGCACTTCAAACGAGATGTACGGAGTATTTTTCAGTGTATGCTATGTCAGGCTGCATTGCAAATATCCTCTTAAAATCAAAAAATATGCGGCACTTCGCCAGCCTGCTCGCACGGCCGCAATATGTACAAAACCTTGCAAACAGCAGCCCATAAGTGTACATACTAAATACAAAACTCCACAAAAGTGGGTAAAGGGAAATCCCCCTTTAACAAAGGGGGTGAGGGGGATTTATCCGAATGCAAAAAATCCCCCTGTATCCCCCTTTTTCAAAGGGGGATGAAACATGCTTCTTTTTTCGTATCAAATTAATAGTGCCCCTTTATAGACGGGAGGGTGTACTGATCTTGGCTACAATCCCAACTGCGCGTTCCAGCGCTCCGGGGGCATAATCACGTATTGCGGAAAGGAAATTTGTATGCTGTCGATTGAAAAAATAAATCATCTCGATGATCTGCTTGAAAAAACCAGCCAGGAAACCATGAATGTTGAAGAGCTGCACGGACTGCTGACAGCCATAGCCTGCGGCCCGGTTGAAGTAAAGCCCGAGGAGTGGCTGCCGCTGGTTTTCCTGCGCGAAAAAGGCCTCCCGCGCCTGGCTTCCCCGGCGCAGCTTACCGAGTTAAAAAAGCTCCTCAGCGATTTTTATGCCGATGTCGTCAAAGACCTTGACGCCAATGAATTCGCTCCGCTCATTGCCGCTGTTGAAGAAGAGGAGGAGGATTTCCTCGACCCCGGCTACTGGTGCTCTGGGTTCATGGTGGGGGCGCGGTTTGCGCCCGAGGCCTGGCATGACGAAACCGATACCGTGCTGCACGAACTGCTTGCGCCCATCGTTTTTCTCTCCGATCCCGAAGAAGTGTATGAGGGAATGGAGGAAAAATCAGACGAGGAAAAGCAGGACGTTGAAGAGGAGTTTATGGATAAAATTTCCGATGTGGTTCCCAAAATACGTGCCCACTTTAAAACAAAACACTCCTAACAGAAATTAGCTCCGCAAAAAGGCCCATAATCAAAATATTGAATACATTTCCTCAATTATGATACAATTTATTTCGGATCATAAAAAAGTGATTCAAAGCCATGAAAAATTTTTATTCCCTTCATACGATCAACAAAAATTTCGAGGTACTGCATGCTCCTTGAGTCAATACCAATGAAGGTTTATGTTGACACTTCTGTCTTTGGCGGGTGTTTTGACGATGAATACCGAAAATGGTCAACTCGTCTTTTTAGGGAATTACGGCAAGGGGTCAAGCACGCCATTATTTCCGATATTACAATCAAAGAGCTTGAGAATGCTCCGTAAAAGGTTAAAAAACTACTGGATATTCTCCCCGATAAGCACCTAAAAATCGTTTTTGCAGGGGCTGAAGACATAGCGCTGGCAAACGCATATATACACGAGGGCGCTATTACCGCAAGATTTTACAACGATGCTCTTCATATTGCTATTGCAACTATCAATAAGGTTGATGTATTGGTGAGTTGGAACTTCAAACATATCGTCAACCTCAATCGCATCAGATTATACAATTCCGTCAATTTAAAAAGGGGCTATTCTCTCATAGAAATCAGAAGCCCCCATGGAGGTGCTGAATGAAGCATAAAACATTTGATGCTGTTGCCATGATGAGAAAAATCCGCGATAAATTGGGAAAACGCTATTATGACCATCCCGATGTTTTATTAAAAGATTTGGATGAAATTAAGCAAAAATACGGGTTGAACGCCACCCCGGCCAAACGCTGCGCCTCACCTGCTGCACGCCAACAGCGTAGGCTTAATCCATAAAGACAAAAAAAACGAAAACTGTACCGTTCGTTATGAAGCCGGTGCGCACCGGCTTTTTTCGTTACAGAAACCCCTTCCCATCCCTCAAAACCCATTCCACAAGCGTTATGCCCGGATAGCAGGCAAGTATCGAAGTAGTTGCGCTTTCCGTGCTCCCAAATCCATTTTTAAAAAAAATTCATATTGACACCAACCCGCATTGGGCTATAGGTATGAATAGTTTATAAGAATTAATCATTTTTGTGTTAGGGGGGTTATGCATTTCAAAAAACCGATATTCTTTATTTCCCATCTCGGTTCTTTTATTTTCTTGAGCCTCATATTTCTGCACCCTGCACAGGCTGCTGCAAAACAAAACGGGATGGGCAAGCTGGCTTTTGAGGGCCGATATGCATATGCCAACCCCGATAAAGGCTGGGAAGGCAGCGCCATGCATAAAGCTAAACTGACATCATCTGATGGTGATGAGCACAATGATCTGAAAGTCATTTCAGATCAGAATTCAGTTGCTACAGCCGAGGAACAAGGGGGGGGGTGGGAAGAGAGCCCAGAAGCCGTCATGTTGATCCCCCCCGATTTCGTGTTCGGTGATTTTTGGTGTGCGGTATCAGACAACACTGTCACAATCACCCGCTATATCGGCACTGGTGGAGCTGTTCTAATTCCGGATAACATAACAGGCATGCCGGTTGTCGCCATCGGACAGTATTGTGCATACGCCGATATATTCGACAATTGCTATGATTATAATGGTGCGTTTGAAGATTGCGCCAGTGTGACCAGCGTGAGCATACCTGCCAGCATCACGGGTATAGCGTATAATGCGTTTTGGGGTTGCGCCGGTTTGACCAACTTTGATGTTGATACAGGCAATACCGCCTATAGCAGTCAGGATGGCGTGCTGTACAATAAAGCCAGGACATTGCTTCGTCAATACCCTCCAAGTAAAAGCGATGCAATCTTCACAATCCCCGGAACTGTTACGACCATTGGAGAAGTTGCGTTCGAAGGTTGCACCGATTTAACCAGCGTAACTATACCAAACAGTGTTTCTGAGATTGGATGGTCAGCGTTTCGGGGTTGCACCGGTTTGACCAGCGTGACTTTGCCAAATAGCATTATGGCTATTAATGGCTACACCTTTGCTTTCTGCACGAGTTTAACCAGCATAATCATACCGAACAGCGTTGGGCGCATTGAAGATAATGCATTCGAAGGGTGCATCGGTTTAACCAGCGTCTCTATACCAAGCAGTGTTACTGACATTGGATCGTCAGCGTTTTGGGGTTGCACCGATTTAACCAGCGTAACTATACCAAACAGTGTTTCTGAGATTGGATGGTCAGCGTTTCGGGGTTGCACCGGTTTGACCAGCGTGACTTTGCCAAATAGCATTATGGCTATTAATGGCTACACCTTTGCTTTCTGCACGAGTTTAACCAGCATAATCATACCGAACAGCGTTGGGCGCATTGAAGATAATGCCTTCGAAGGGTGCACCGCCCTGGCCAGCATCACTATCCTGGGCAGTTTAACAAGTATTGGGAGCAACTCCTTTGAAGGCTGCATTGGGCTAACCAGTATTAGCATACCAGGTAGCGTTACAAGCATTGGAAATGGGGCGTTTCGATATTGCACCGGTTTGACCACCGTAACCATACCCGGCAGCGTAACAGATCTTGGGTGGTACGCCTTTGCCGGTTGCAGCGGATTGACAAGCATACATGTTGATGCACGCAATACCGTATACAGCAGTCAGGATGGTGTGCTGTACAACAAAAACAGGACAACGCTTATTCAGTATCCAGACGGAAAAAACGATGCTGATTTTACAATTCCTGACGGCGTTACGAGCGTTGGTGACGGCGCATTTTATCAATGCCCTGCCTTGACCAGCGTGACCATACCTGCCAGCGTTATAACCATGTATGGCTATTCGGAGTATTGTGAAGGTATTTGCGCCTATTATTACCAATTCCCTGTAGGGGGGTGCGCGTACTATACCTATTCATGTGCTACTAAAAATTATGCTTCGTTTTATACCTGTAGTAATTTGACCAGCGCCTATTTCCTGGGACAAACACCTGAAACAATATATAGTTGTAATGGTTATTACCCTTACTCTTATTGCAATACAAACACAGGTCCCTTTCATAGTTGCGGAACGGATTTTAAGATTTTCTATATTCAACCAACAACAACCACCACAACAATAACGGCAGAAACCTGCACGATAGAAATTTTTCCCCGCAGGCTTAGCAAGGTGATGAATACTGTCATGCAGCTGCAGGCTTTTATAATCCGGGGCGATGAAAACTCTTCTTTTTCAAAGGCAACCGACATCGACTGGGGCACCCCGAGCATTGAAACACTGGTGCAGGCCGCTTTAAACAAAAGACTCATCATCGCCCTGGTGCTGGTTAACGGCAGCAATCAGGAGGTGGGGGATATCTACGACGTGACCGTTGACAATTGCTCGGGAGAACTTTCTGTGAAGATGTTCTAAAATCTGGTCATGTTTTGTCATTTTTATGCCGAAAATACAATAACGATTCAAACCCGACCAACATAGAGGCGCGATAATGAAAAAAGGTTTTTCTTGTCTCACGGCACCAAACTTGTTTCTTGCGGCAGTCATCATTTTTGCCTGTTCAATCACCCTCCCGCCGCACACCGCCTGTGCTCAAGACAACAAGACCGCTCAGGTAAAAAAGAAGGTTGTTCTCGCGGCTGACGAATGGTGCCCGTATAACTGCGAACCCGGCTCCGCTAAGCCCGGCTATGTGATTGAGCTGGCAAAAATCATTTTTGAAAAAAAGGGTTACGAATTTGACTACAAAATGATGCCCTGGGAACAGGCAAAGTCCGATGCCCTGCAGGGCAAAATGTCCGGCGCTATCGGCATGGATAAAGAAGAAGGGGAAGAAACAGAAAAAAAAGATGACCCGTCAGGGGAAAAAGAAATTTCAATACCCGCAGAATGAAATCACCGTCAACACGAGCTGCTTCTTTGTACTGACAGAGAACAAATGGCAATTTGATCCTGAAAATCCCGATAAATCCCTTGCCGCCCTCGGCGGCAAAGTCGGAATTGCCCAGGGGTATGCCTTTGACCTGCGCGATACGCTTTTAAAAAAAAACGTGCTTGTGGAAATCGGCGGCACGAGCCCCCTGCGGGAACTGCTGATCATGCTGCTTGAGGGCAAAATCAAGGCCCTTATCGATGATCGAAATGTCGTTACGTACAAAGCTTACAGCATGAAGTGCGCCCGCAAAATACGAAGCGCGGGCATAGCCGAAGAGCCGGCAAAACTGTATATTGGGTTCTGCCCTGACTGCAAAGCTGAGGCAGCTGTTTTTTCGCAGGGCCTTGATGAATTACGGGCTTCAGGAAAACTGAAGACAGTGCTGTCAAATTATTACCTTGATGACTGGAAAAACAAATAACACGGACGCGGTCGTTAAAAAATCCTCTGCCCGCGCAGTACAGCCGTGAGATCATCGCGATCGCCCGACGGCACTGTCAGCCATCTGGCTGGCCGGATTAATTGTTTCCCTCATCACTATCGTGCATCTGCTTGTGCAGCCTCACCGGCTCAACCCGTTTATTCCGCATGCGGATATTGAGCATCTCCACGACCACTGAAAACGCCATGGCAAAATAGATATACCCCTTCGGGACATGTACATCGAAGCCTTCCACCATCAGCGTGACGCCCACTAAAATAAGAAACGAAAGAGCCAGAACCTTAACCGTCGGGTGCTCATCAACGAAATCCCCTATGGATTTTGCGGCAAACAGCATGACCACTACAGCCAGGATGATGGCTGTCGCCATAACGGCAAAATGCCCGCCAAGGCCGACAGCCGTTATCACTGAATCCAGCGAAAAAACAATATCCAGCACCGTGATCTGCACCAGCACCATGCCTATGCTTGCGGCGATAGCAATGCCGGCCGTATCCTCTATGCCTTCCAGGCTGTTGTGTATTTCATGCGTCGCCTTGGCAAGAAGAAACAGCCCGCCCCCGATAAGAATAATATCGCGGCCTGAAATTTCCTGATTGAAGATTACAAACCACGGCTCGGTCAGCTTCAAAACCCAGGCAATGGAAAACAGCAGAGCCAGACGGCTGATCATGGCCAGCCCGAGCCCCATACGCCTTGCGAAAGCACGCTGATTCTCGGGAAGGCGGCCTACAAGAATAGAGATAAAAATAATATTGTCTATGCCCAGTACAATCTCCAGGGCTGTCAACGTTCCGAGCGCTATCCAGGCTTCGGGGTTTGTGAGCAGTTCCAGCATGAAATCCTCCGATCTTTTTTTCCATCCCGCAGTTATTAAGAAGGTCATTAGTAAGCGGACAGAATTGGAGAATCGCCACGGCCTTCGGCCTGCGATGACAACACTCTGGTGTCATTGCGAGGAGTGAAGCGACGAAGCAATCTCGTCATACAAAGTCTAAATCATCTGGGCAATAAAACTAAATCAATTTCATATTGTCCGGGTACTTATGACCATCTTCAGTAATCGAGCAGAGAGGCGATCTAATTCTCAAACAGCTAGTTGCAGACAGCTGCTTGCTGCCGCGGTGGCATTGTCCGGGATGATCCATTCGCATTCAGTATGCATAACGCGGTCACTCAAGATTCCCGGCAGGTTGATGAAGCATTTAAGCCCGTCCCCGGGATCAAAAGAATCTTTCACGCCCCAGAGGGCCAGATAATCGCCGCCAACGTTATAAGGGTCCCAGTAATATAAATACCAGGTTCCGGGCGCGGTTATCGTATAGTCATAGTAATCCGTAATGTAATAGGACTTTTTGCTGTACTGCTCATAGAAAAAGTTTCTTTCCGCTCCCGGCTCCGTATTTTTTATGACAATTGCCCCATAGCCTTCAGGCAATGTAAAGGGGATATCTTCTGTTGGCGCCGGCAGCCCCTGACCGGCAATGGCCAGCCATGGTAAAAATTCCGGCCCACCCTCACAGGCAGGGACATTCACCCTGACGCGCAGGGTCACGCTGCCTTTTTCGCTGATCTCCTTTTGGGGAACGGTAAACCGGTACACATCGATATCGCTGCCTGAATTGAGATAGGCGTAAACGGCCTGACCCTTTTCTATAGTCCCCTTGATTCTAAAAGGCCATTTTTCTGTCAAATCCCGGCGTTCAACATTTGGCATATGGGCGGCAGCAGGCATGGAAAACACGCATAGCCCGGCAATGAGAACACATAAACTCAATATGGTTTTCATATTAAAACCCTCCTTTTCAGTTACTGTTCAATTGTTTCAGTGCCGTTAACCCTGTGAAAGCATGGTTCGCAGGGGGATGAATCAACGGCTGTAAAAACGCAGACTTTTTCCTTTGAGCACATGCAGGATAGGGGCTTTTCTGCACAGCCGGCATTTCCCTTCTGGATAATGCGTATTTCTTAGTAGTAAACATTGGACCTGTTGTCAATTTTTTACTGAGCCGCTCATCACGGATTCCCTTTGCGGCATGTCCCTGTGCAAGTCATGTGTCGTCATCTTGCAGCTGGTGCCAGAGCATTTTTCTAAATAGTGTAGCCTTCATAAAAAACTCTCTTCTGAAAACCCTCTACGTTCGCCCTAAGCCCTGAGCTTGGCGAAGGGTCGAAAGGTGACTTTCCGTTCATGGTTCTACGTGCTCACCACGAACGGGCCTGCCCTGGAAATAAACTGCGGCTACAAAATAATGAAAAATGCTCCATCAAAGAAAAAACAAAAAGCCTGCCATGAATCACGACAGGCTTTTTTGATACCAAAAACAGACAAGGAGACTGCCCTTTTTATTTCATCCCATGGACCTTCTCATAGGGCCACATCACAATGCCGCCGTCCATGACGCGCACCCGCGAAAACCCTGCGGCTTTAAGAATGAGTGCGGCCTCATAGCCGCGGATTGACAGGCGGCAAAACGTGACTATGTCTTTGTCTTTCGGGATTTCCGAAAACCGGGAGCGCAGGGCGCCCGACGGAATATGCATCGAGCCGGGCAGCCGCACTTCTTCGTACTCCTGCGGCGAGCTCACGTCCAGCAGCACGAAATTTTCATGGCGCTGCAGTCTTGGCATACACTTCCATGGGACTGATGCTTTCAAAAACGCCGGCAAGCTTGTTTTTGGCAATATTGGCGCCGGTGATGAGATTGTCCATGGCAAGGGAATACGGCGGAGCATAGCAGAGATCGAGATTGGCAATCTGATCCACCGTCATGCCTGCAGTGATTGCGGTCGTGGCCACATCGACGCGCTTGTCGCCCTGCCCCGGGCCTGCCGCCTGCACGCCCAGGAGCCGTCGCGATGGCGCATCGACGATCAGTTTCAGCATCAGAGGTTTTGCATTGGGCATAAAATGCTCGCGGTCGGGACGCGCCGGTAAGCACCGTCACCACATCAAATCCGGCATCGCGGGCATCGGCTTCGGTAAGCCCTGTACGGGCGATACAGTAATCAAACACCTTGCAGACCACGGTGCCGAGCACGCCGGGAAAGGTTTCATTGCCGCCGCAAATATTGACGGCAGCAATGCGGCCCTGTTTATTGGCCGTTGAGCCCATGGGCACGTATATGGGCAGCCCGGTCATGATGTCGATATTTTCCACGCAGTCGCCTGCGGCAAGATATCGGGGTCGGAGGTCATCATGCGGTTGTCGACTCTGATGGCCTGCATGGGGCCGATTTCAAGGCCTGCATTGCGGGCAAGTTCCACCTGGGGGCTTACGCCCACGCCCGAGTATCACCATATCGGCCGGCAGCGTGCCCTTGTCAGTCACCACGCCCTCAACAAACTCGGCGCCGGCAAATGACATGACGCGGGTATCGGTCATGACGCGCACGCCATTTGCCTCCATGTGCAGCTCAAGCAGCTGCGCCATTTCCCAGTCAAGGGTGCGCATGATCCGATTCAGGGCCTCAACGATGGTCACGCGGGCAGCCGCGGGCCACCAGCGCTTCGGTCATTTCAACACCGATGAGGCCGCCGCCGACGATGACTACGTCGCGCGCCTTTCGGCTTGCAAGATGAGTGCGCACGCCTTCGGCATCGCGCACGCCGTGCAGGGTATAGATATTGTTTAAATGCGCGCCGGGCAGAGGCGGTATGATGGGTGTGGCGCCTGTAGCCATCACGAGCTTGTCATAGCCGATCCTGCTTTCCCTGGATGAAATAAGATTTTTGATGCGCACGCGCTTGGCCGCGCGGTCGATTTCAAGGGCCTCGGTTCGGTTCAGAACACTTCACATTTTTCAGATTTTGAAAAAAAACAGGGTCGCGCACGCAGCCGAGAGGCGTGCTCATGAGCTCCTTCTGGTCCTTCACGACGCCCGAAACATAGTAGGGAAGGCCGCAACCGGCATAGGAGAGAAACTCGCCCCGCTCAATGATGGTAACGGCGGTTTCAGGCTGGAGGCGAATGACCTTTGATGCAACCTTGGGACCCGCAGCAACGCCGCCGATGATGACCACCTTCATGCGGTCCTGGTCAAACAGCTCCGACTCCCCGGGGGACCTGGTCGTCGGCAATGCGGGGCAGCACCATGGAGAACTCAGCCCCGCCGAAATCGGCCTTCTGAACCGAGATTCTGCCGCCGGCGGCATCAACCACAGCCTTAACAAAGGCAAGCCCGAGGCCCACGCCCGGAAGGGTCGTGTTCTGAACGCTTGCCGAACGGTAGAAGGGCTCGAAAATCCTTTCGCGCTGGTCTTCGGGCACGCCGATGCCCGAATCAGCCACTGAAATGCATATGGAATCGTTGTGGCACGAAGCAACGAGTGTCAGGCGAACCTTACCATTATCGGGGGTGTATTTCAGGGCATTGTTCACCAGGGCATTGATCACCTCGGCAAAACCGGATTCGGCTATGCGTATATAGGCGGGCTCTATCTGGATATCAAGGCTCAGGGCTATATGGCGGCTACGGGCTTCCTCTGTCAGCTGATGCTGTGCGCGGCGAACCACGGCTGCGGCTTCGCAGATGGAGTTGCCGTCGCCGCCGCTTGTTTCAGGCCGCACAATGGCCAGCATCCTGGTTACGGCATCAAGCGCCTCCTCGATGCGCCTGTCCGCCCGTGACACCAGATCTTTCTGCTTTGAATTGAGGCGGCCTGCATACTCGCCCAGTATCGTTTTGAGCAGCGATGCAGCCGCGCCGACAGGAGAGCGCAGCTGGTGGGCAACCAGAGCGGCAAATTGCAGGGGGTCTTCATGTCCTTTTTTTTCAGTCATGGCTGCCTGCTGCTACACGGAGGAGGTTTTCAATAAGGGATAAAGTATAGGCGAAGACCGGCCCGGGTGTCAACGGAAATGCCTCGCAGGCCGTCAGCCCTGAGCAAGGATGTTGACAAGAGAATTGATCTTCTGCCGCGCATCATCCAGAAAAACGCGCAGGTTGCTGCTGTGGCTGGCAAATATGCCGCTTTTGCCCCCATTGGTGACCACCAGCGGGTCAAAGGCGGTTTCCTCAAGGGAGGAAATAATTTCCGCTATGATGATATCGGCGTTTTTGTCTTTTAAAACCTGCGCAAAATCAACCCGGACGGCTTTAAACATCTGATATAAGCCATAACCCACGCCGCGGGCAAAATAAAAATTATCGTCGATTTTCAGCCACGGCACCCGTGTATACCGGGGCATACCTGAAGTCGCAGAGGCATTGTCAGGGGTGGTCGATTGCGTGCGCGAGGCATTCAGCAGGCGCGTATTCACCCCGCCCAGCAGCGAGGCATACTGCTCCAGCAGCTGAATGAGATTGTCGCTGCGGGGATAAAAATATGCGCTTCCGGATTCAAGATGCAGTTGGTAGTTTTCAAGGCGACCGATGCCCTCTTGATATTTGCTTTCGGCGCTCGGAAATATCCATTTCAAAGGATCATTGCTGAAGCTTGTGAAGGCCTTGTCGCAATCGGCATCGATTGAGTCGGTGCTGCGCTGGCGCGACAGGCCGTCGCGCAGCACGCGGGTATTGTAGCGAACCACTTCGAGCACGCCAAGCTGAAAATTCTGCTTATTGTCAAGCAGCCAGGTGGGCGACAGGGCCGTATCATTGGGCAGCCAGCCGCCGCTGCTGATGGTGAGCTCATTGTCCATCAGGCTGATCGTCGTATTGATAAAAGCTATGCCCGGCGGCGAACCGGTCTTTTTATCAACAGTAAAATAATCGGGCAGCAGCGAAAAGTAGAGCATATTGAGGATATACAGAAGCACAATGGCTGTGCCCACACTCAGAGCAATAATGGTTTTTTTCTCCAGCATGCCTGGCTCCCTGAATGGGTTTATTGAGGTTTACCTAGAGTAAGTATATATAACAAAAAATAATCATTCAAGCCTTTTAACAAAAGACCGGCAGCTATTGTCCGGCAGCGCCCTTTCTATCTTATGTTGCCCCGCAGCAGGCTTCTGTGATAGCCTCGTTGCCGGTGTTTCAGAGGCAGGGGTTAAAATCATGCAGACCGTAGACAGCGTTATTATCGGCGGCGGCGTCGTAGGGCTAGCCGTTGCCGCTGAACTGGCCCGGAGGTTCCCTGGCCGGTCAGTTGCGCTGCTTGAGCGCAATACCGCATGCGGGCAGGAAACCTCAAGCCGTTCCAGCGAAGTAATCCATGCCGGCATCTACTATGCCCGCGGCTCTCTCAGGGCGCGGCTCTGCGTGGAGGGAAAAAACCTGCTCTATCATTTCTGCCGGCGCTGGAATGTTCCCCACCGCCGTATCGGCAAGCTGATTGTCGCCAAAAGCCCTGAAGAAGCCGCAACACTCGATGACCTGATGAACTGCGGCATGCTCAATGGCGTTGACGATCTGGAGCTTCTTGACCGAAGACAGGTGCAGGCCCTGGAGCCCCATGTGGAGGCCATAAGCGCTCTATGGTCGCCCTCAACCGGCATTATCGACTCCCACGGCCTTACGGCCAGGCTTGCCTGGCGCGCTGCTCTGAGCAGGGCGCGACTGTTGCATGCCGCCATGAGGTTTTCGGCATCGACAAGGCAGCCGATGGGTATGATGTATATTTCCTCTGCCCGGATTCGGCGCAGGACCTCCTGCGCTGCTCCTGGGTTGTCAACTGCGCAGGCCTCGGCGCCGAGCGCATTGCGGCATCCGCCGGCATTGATAGTGCTGCGGCAGGCTACCGGCTCTATTACTGCAAAGGTGAATATTTTCGCATACCCCCGTCAAAGGGGCAGCTTGTCAGCCATCTTGTCTACCCGCCGCCGTACAAGGATCTGCTGGGCCTTGGCATTCATGTGACAAAATCACTTGACGGCATGACAAAGCTCGGGCCCAATGCCTTCTATGTTGACGGGCTTGACTATGATGTCGACGATCCGGGCCATGCCCGGGAATTTTACGACGGCGTAAAGGACTATCTGCCGTTTCTCTCGCATGACGACCTGCAGCCGGATACCGCGGGCATACGGCCCAAGCTGCAGGCGCCCCGGCACTCCGGCCAGGGACTTTGTCATCCGCCATGAGGCTGATAAGGGGCTTCCGGGCTTCATTAACCTCATCGGCATCGAGTCGCCGGGCCTCACTTCATGCCTTGCCATCGGAAACATGGTGGCTGATATGATTGAACTCTAAGGATGCATGCAATGTTTGTCCTGCCTCCAGGATACGAGCTGATAACGAAAGGCCGCACGTCCATTGCCCTGCACGAGCGCTACCGCGACTGCCTGCTCGGCCAGGGAATTGACGATCCGGAGGGCCTCTGGCTGCCGATCCGCAGCAGTGGCCCTCCGGCAGGGGAGCCGTACCTTCACTGCCTGTAAACGGGTTCCCGGGTGAGCGCATGATGGCACGGCGGTATCTGCGCGGCGGGCTTCTACGGTTCATCAACCGCGACCTGTATCTTGACGGAGAGCGGTCCTTTGATGAACTTGCCATAACCGCTGAGGCCGCGCGCAGCGGCATCCCCACGGTGGAGGTTCTTGCCGCGGTCAGCATCAAAGCGGCAGTCCCGCTCTACCGCTGCTTTCTTTTTACCAGAGAGCTGCCCGGCTGCATCGATCTGCCCGCCTATCTGCGGGGCCGCGCAGCAGCAACAGGTTTTTCGGAGGATAAAAAGGCCGTGCTTGAACGCGCAGCTGCTGCCGTCAGGCTCATGCACGACCATGGATTTTTTCATGCTGATCTGAACATGAAAAACATTCTCGTCGATGCAGCCAGGCCGGAAAGCCTCTACATCATCGACTGGGACAAGTCGCAGCGCCTTGACCTGCTGAGCGATGCCCTGCGCATGGCAAACATAGTTCGCTTCGGCAGGTCCATGATAAAGCTTGCAGGCAAGGGTGTGCCCGTGTATGAAGAAGACACTCAACTGTTCCTGCGCGCCTATCGCGACGACGGGCAGTTTGTGAAGACCTGCAGGGAGCAGCTGTTGCGCAGCGTTTCAGTTCGCAAAAATTTTTGGAAAGTATTGGGCGAATAAATTATGGGAACTATACAGGTCCTCTCAGAAATTGTTGCCAATAAAATTGCCGCGGGCGAAGTTGTCGAGCGCCCCGCGTCCATAGTGAAGGAACTGGTTGAAAACTCGCTTGACGCCGGAGCGCGGACCATCGCTGTATGGGTGGGCTATGGCGGCAAGGGGCTTATCCGGATAAAAGATGACGGTTGCGGCATGGACGCCGACAATATTGCCGAACCTGCCTGCTGCGGCATGCCACCAGCAAAATCACCGATGCCGATGATATTGAGCGCATCGCCACACTGGGCTTCCGGGGCGAAGCCCTGCCGAGCATCGCATCGGTATCGCGCCTCACGCTCATCACCCGCAGGCCCTGCGATGACGCCGCAACCATTATTAAAAGCTCAGGCGGCGTTGTCGAGTCTGTAAGCCAGTGCGTAGCGGAGCCCGGCACAACACTGGAGGTTGCGGATCTTTTTTTCAATACTCCTGCCCGCCGGAAATTTTTGAAATCCGACCCGGCAGAATACAATGCCATTGCCGAGATATTCATGACCATCTGCCTTTCCCGCAGCGACGTCTCCTTTACCCTGCGCCGCAACAATGACATTGTTGCCGACTACCCGGCATGCCCGGGCCTTCTTGAGCGCATCGGCCAGCTGTATTCGCCCGACGTTTTCGAAAAGCTGTACCGCGTCACCATCGACAAAACCGATTTCAAACTTGATGGCTATGTAAGCGCCCCCGACACCACGCGCGTAAACCGCACCGGGCAGAAGTTCTTCATCAATGGCAGACCGGTGCAGTCTGCGGGTCTCAGCATGGCCCTTACCCGCTGGTATCGCGAGTTTCTGCCCCGGGGCCGTTTTCCTGTTGCCTTTCTCTTTCTCGGCATCCCGCACGATTTTGTCGATGTGAATGTGCATCCTGCCAAGCGCGAGGTGCGGCTGCGGACGGAAGACTATTTCAGGATCTTATTGTGCGGGCAATAAAAAAGGAGCTGCATGGCAAAGGTTTTTTTCTTGAAGTACCCTCCAGCCGCATGCCCAGGATTTGCTGCGCGAACACGCAGTGGACGGTCGCCCTTGTTCCGTTTCAACTTGCTGCGGGAGGACTCGACGACCTGGCTGATACAGGAAAAAACAACTGTTCCCGCAGGAGAAGGCGCCTGGAGCAGCAGACCCCGGCTGCCATCCTGCTCGAAGAGGCCATCAGCCGTCAGCGCGCCGACGCTCGGTGGGTTTTCCGTTCGACTCGGTCAGGGTGACCGGCCAGGTGCTGGGCATGTATATTATTGCTGAAAAAGACGGAGAGATTGCCGTGTTTGACCAGCATGCGGCACATGAGCGGATTTTGTACGAAGAGCTGCTGGCCTCTCTGAAGCAGAGTACGGGTGCGGCACAGAAAATGATTTTCCCGGTCACGCTGCATCTGGGCATACAGGAAGGGCCTATCATGGAGGGCGCCGTTGGCTACTTTCAGCAGCTCGGCTTCGGCATAAA
>CAWDSQ010000019.1:0-54540 GCA_963804955.1 uncultured delta proteobacterium
AAATACGCTCATAAAAACAGCAGGTCAGCAGGGCTCCCTGGAGATATGAGACGCAGCAGAATCGGGGGCGAACTACTTAAAATCGTAGAGGACTAAGCATGGATTACCTCCCTTTCAACAAGCCGTATATGACGGGCAAGGAGCTTTTTTACATTGCCGAGGCGCATTTCAATGGTCATCTTTCCGGGGATGGAAATTTTACCAGTAAATGCAGTGCGTGGCTGGAGGCGCGGACAGGCGCGAACAAGGCGCTGCTCACGCATTCCTGCACTGCAGCGCTGGAAATGACAGCCATTCTGGCAGACATCAAAGCCGGAGATGAAGTCATCATGCCGTCGTATACCTTCGTTTCAACCGCCAACGCCTTTGTCGTGCGGGGTGGGCTCCCGGTTTTTGTAGACATTCGTCCCGATACGCTCAACATTGACGAGACTCTGATAGAGGCTGCCATCACGTCACGCACCAGGGCAATCGTTCCTGTTCATTATGCAGGGGTGGCTTGCAAGATGGATGTCATCATGGACATCGCGCAGCGTCATAATCTTTTTGTCATTGAAGATGCCGCGCAGGGCATCATGTCTACCGACCACGGCAGGCCGCTGGGCTCGATTGGCCATCTGGGCGCTTACTCGTTTCACGAGACCAAGAATATCATCGCCGGCGAGGGCGGCGCGCTGCTGATCAACGACAAATGCTTTGCCGACCGCGCTGAAATAATCCGTGAAAAAGGCACCAACCGCAGCCAGTTTTTTCGCGGTCAGGTTGACAAGTACACCTGGGTCGATATCGGCTCCTCCTACCTGCCCGGTGAAGTTGTCGCGGCCTTCCTGTGGGCTCAGATGGAAGAAGCCGAGACCATCACGGAAAAGCGGCTGGCAATCTGGAACCTATATCATGAGGCCCTGGCGCCATTGGAGGCCAGAGGTGTTCTGCGCCGGCCCGTCATCCCTGAAGGCTGCCGGCATAACGCCCATATGTATTACATTCTTCTGGAGAGCCTGGAGAAGCGCACCGCTTTGATTAACCGCCTGAAGGATCAGCGCGTGAATGCGGTATTTCACTATGTGCCGTTACACAGCTCCCCGGCCGGCAGAAAATATGGGCGGGTTCACGGGAGAATGAATAATTCCGAATCGATATCAGATCGGTTGCTGCGGCTGCCGCTGTGGGTGGGGATGGACAATAAAATGGTAGAGCGCATAGTTAAAATTATTGAGTGCAACAGATGAAGTATCGGGAGTCTATCGGAGCAATTCACGGGTAGCAACGATATTTCCGCTCCGCTCAAAATAATCGACAAAGCACTATCGGCTGCTATCCTGCCGTTCTGTTATGAGAGCCTGACGATACAGGTCAGCGGGGGCTCCTGGCAGGGGCAGATTGTTTTTCAGCAAGCTTTATAATCTCTCCGGACGCAATGGGCAGCAGCGCTTGGCCTGATAAATAAAAGGCATGCAGGCGTGCTGCATCAAGATTAATTCTTGGAATCATGTCAAACCTGGAAACATCGATTGACAAACCAATCTGGTTTTCTATGAAAAAGCCTTTATCGTCGAGACGAAGATCCTTCAGATCCGCGATTGTCAATGTAGTGTCCCGGTACCATACCTGAGGGCCGGCGTTCTTATCGAATGCTCCCAGATCCACCCCGCCCAGCAGAATAGCAGCGCCGTTTGCCGGCGTCGGCAGAAGCAGAAGCAGTTGTGATTTGACTATGTTTACATGAGCTGCCCGCCTGATTAAATGGTTAGTCCCGTCCGACAGTGTCCACGTCGAGTTGAGCCCTTCGGCGAAAATACGGTTGCTCTGGATAACCGACAGAAAAATGCACAGTGCGCCCGCACATGCTAAAACTGCATCCCTGTGCCGGCCAACCCCAAGGCACGAGAGGAGATTGCTGAAAAGAAGAAGCATCGCACAAATAAAGGCGGGCAATGCGTAGGTGGCGTAGTATCGGTAGCAATGATTCGGCATGAAGAGTACCACGAGCAGAGAAAGAACTATCCAGAGTGCGAGCCCCCCGAGCAGTTTTGTCCACCGGAATTTCGAAAGGGCTGCAATAATGGCAATAGAAACTATCAGACTGGTAATGGGAAATCGGGAGAGGCCGCTTTGAACTTTTGCCGAGGGCAAAAAACTTTGCAGCATCCAGCAGGCATACCTGTATGCGTTTTCGAGAACATGCGATCCAAAGGGGACAAAGACATACGGATTGTCAGCCGGCAGCTTAAAGGGGGAAATGCCTGCTGCGATATTGACGCACAGAGCAAGAAGCAAAACGATACAATGTGGAAGGATCTGCCGGGCAAGAGACTGGATATTCTTCATCGACCACGTTTCAAGGCGGGTGAGTCCGATGGCTGCCAGGATGAGGGGGAGCAGAATTACGGACTCTTTAAATAGAATGCCCGCAAAGAAAGAGAAACCTGATAGCACGGGCCGCCCGGAGAGGAACAGCGCGATAGATGTAAAGAAGAAAAACGCGCCGCCGAGATCGTAAATGCCGACTGCCCAGCACAGCGGGTCCAGATGAACCGCTACTGCCGAGGCATAGATCAAACTGCAGAGCACAGCAATGGTGTGCTCCTTCGTCAGCAGTTTCATGATACGCAGAACCATGCACGCATTCAGCATGTGGATACAGAGAGCCAGAACATGGCACGGCCACGCAGTCTCGCCGAAAGCCTTAAACAGCAGCGCCAGATAGGTTCGGCCCGCAGGTCGATACGTCAATGCCTCTCTGAAATCGAAAAATTTTTCGATAAGGTGTGCAGTGTCGAACGCGAGACTCTGTCGGAGAAACACCCAGTCATCTTGAATGAACGGGAGGGTCAGGCATTGCCAGTACGTGGCCACGGTAATGACAAAGAGCAGCAGCGGGTAATGCCATCCAGTGGTTTGTATCCATGCGGCAGGCTTGTGGGCAGGAGCGCTATCTGTGATAGGATGTGCCGCTAACATAGTATAAGATCTAGCCAAAAAAAACAGCCACACTGCAGGGTTGCTTTCGGAAACATTTCAAAATGTCCGGGAGACACATAGTGCACAGCAGAATGCCTCCGCTCCCGGTTGTAAAACTGCAATGCATTTAAAAAATGCCCATCTGGCTTCAGCCCTCGTTAGGCGGCCACAAAAAGCAATTCGATAGCAGCTGTGTGGAAAATGCATTCAGCAACCCTACTATCATAGCAGTTGCCCTTGATATGCTCAATAAAAAAACAGACATGAAAACAGACGGAGTTTTTATATAAATTCACATTACCGTTATGATGAATGCGGGCAACTGCCGGAAGCACTCAAGCGCAAACACCACCTTGTCAGTCAGGAAGATGGGTATGGTGTGTCAAGGTGAATCCTGACGTAGTAGAGAAGGTGGCTTTTTCTGAAGCGGCTTCAAATATTTGACATTCAACAATCCCCCATGCTATATACAAACATCAAACCATTCCAAAGCGATTTTTATCAGTTTATCAGACAAATCGACTCTAATAAAAAATTTCATGTCTCACATACAAAATAATATAAAAAGAGCCCTGATAAAGGCCTATAGTGATCCGGTTGTAAGGATATACTGCACACTCCGCTTCCGAATTATGAATACACGCATACTTGAAGAAATCGGGCAGTACCTCCCAAAATCCGGCAACATTATGGATATCGGTTGTGGTTTCGGACTCTTCTCCCATTATTATGCCTTACTGTATCCAGACTGCAGACTGACCTCACTAGATATTAGTAAAACACGAATACAAACAGCTCTTGAGGCAAGTAAAAAACTCAACATTTTAAATATCACCTTTTATGCTGCACCGGCAGAACAGCTGTCTGAAATATCAGGGACTTTTCAAGCAGCATATATGCTCGACATCGTACATCACCTTCGTAAAGACAGCTATAAGGCTTTGTTGCAAACTATTTATGATAAGCTTTCCCCGCAAGGCATACTGATCCTCAAGGATATCGCGACAAAGCCAAAATGGAAGGTATGGTTTACCTGGCTCTTGGATATGCTTATGAATCCAAAGTCCCCTCCTAATTACGTCAGTATTAGGACTTTACGGAATCAGCTGGAAAAAATCGGTTTCGACGTAAAAATCCATGAATTGCGGGATATTCTCCCTTACCCTCATGTCCTCTATGTGTGCAGAAAAAATCTTGAGCGCCAAAATTAATTTTTTTTGCTCCAGCCTGCTTACTGCAGCAGTAATGCTTCTTGTATTTGCTGCGCTTCGCTATGCATGGCAGAGTCTCTCTTGGCAGATGGCGTGAACGATCTGCCCGTCATGCTGTATGACGGTCTTCTCATAAACGATTTTGGCCGTGTGCCCTATCGTGATTTTTTCGAGACGAATCCTCCCTGCACGATGGTTCTCTATGCGGCAATGCAGCATATCATACAAGGAAATTTATTGTATGCGCGTATTCTGGATTTAGCAATACTGCTCTCCATATCCGGCTTAACCTGCCTGGCTTTGCGGGCACATGGGCTGCGCTCGGGACTTTTGGCGAGCGCTTCTTTTGTGTTTGCGTATATGAATATCGGGCATTGAGCATTCGCTTCAAAGGGAATACCTCTGTATTGTGCCGCTTGCACTGTCAATGGCCATTGCCTTCAATGCAACAACGCTACGCAAGCCCTCGTATGTCTATTTTGCACTACTTGGTGCTCTTGCCGGTTTGGTTTTCAGCATCAAACCGCCACTGGTTCTCTGCTGGCTGCCGATTATAGCTTATTGTTGCTGTGCAGAAAATCACTGCGAGACAGAGCAACAAAAGCTTATGGGGAATAATCGGCCGCATGATGCTCTGTACACTTGCAGGGGCATTGCTTGTTCCCATGGCCCTGCTTGTCTGGTTATATGAATCAGATGCTCTTGGTCCTTTTTGGCGTATGGCGGTCAATTATTGGCCCTTGTACACAAAGCTATCAGGTCAGGCCGGCATATTAGCGCAGAATCCGTTGGCCGTTTTAAATCGTTACTGGTTTCATACCGTTCTGTCTGCTGCTCCGTGGTGGAGTGCGATAAGAGCATTCAGCGATTTTGATAAACTTTCTTTTATGGGCTTTATTTCGGCAGCTGTTATTCTAAAAGATAGAAATTTTTCTAAACAGATTATTGCTCTCTGGGGGGTTGTTTTTTTAGCGTACCTCTATATCCCTCTTTCAGGGAAGTTTTGGAAGTATCATTATATTCCGCTGTTTTATGCCTTATCCTTAAGTGCCGGCCTGCTGGTGAGCAAACAATTTCTTAAAAAAATCGATTTCTCACCTTATGCTTCTATAATTATTGCTATTGCGCTGCTGTGCTGTTTTCCTGCTCCGCGGCAACGATTGGAGCACCTGGAAATTTCCGGAGAGTGCGGGCTTAATAAAAATTGACGATATTGATTTTATCGAGAACTATTTAAATAAACACGCTGCGCCCGATGATCTCATAATGCCGATGGAGACGGCTGACGGGGCAATTCATGCGCTCTATAGAATGCAACGGCCGTTAGCCGGAAAATTTATTTTTGACTTGCAATTTTATCATCATGCAGAGCATCCCTACATTCAGGAATTACGCGCGCAGATGATGACGGATTTAAAAAGACTAAAGCCGAAATTCATAGTGCGCTCTACCAAACCCTGGCGCACACCCGCGGTAAACCCCTCATGGAACTTTAGTGAGCTTGATTCATTTATCGGTGAAAATTATTCTCCAGCCACGGAAGGCTCCCGGAGTCTGCAAGTGCTCACTCTCAAACAGAAGTAAACCGGCAATAGGCGTATCCCCCCTGTCCAACAGTGAGCAAATCGTTAAAGTATTTAAAAGCCTACGGCTCAATGGTGGAGGTAAAAAAAGGACTAACCGAATACTTTATGGTCTACAACCAGAAGCGGTGGCACCAAAGTCTTGACAGGAAAACCCCGGCTATGGTCTCCTTCGGCACAAATCCGCAGAGACAGGTTGCGGCATGAACCCGGAGCAGTTTCCCATTTATAAATCCCTGTTTCCTGTCCTAAAAATCCCGGCCGCCGGTGCTGACTGACTGCTGCATAAAAAAACTTTTTCAGAGACGACTACTTTATATTCTGCCCATCCCAAAGCGATTTCTATCAATTGCAGTGCAGGCAGTATCAAGACAGCACTAAGATCTAAAAATATTTTTCATATAAAAAGCCAGCGTGTGTTTTCTGCGAAGTTTGGCCAGGTTGTCTTTTTTTAACAAGGGGATAAGCACCCCCTCACAGGGAATGATTAAAGCATAGGGAATATACAGAAACATTTTCAACAGTTGATGCTTAATGATAAAATCGACAACTCTTTCAGGGATCATGGGTAATAAGGTAAAAATATTTTTTTTCATTTGCAGTTGCTTTCTCTGTGCCGGGTCTTCAACGGACCCGTACCTGATGAAGGCTGACTGCTGTTCTCCGTTATTGATTCTCTTGAGATCGTCCCTGGAAAGGAGCCCCTGATCAAAGGCATACGTTGTTATTTGAGCACCGGGATAATAGGCCAGGGCAAAAAAGTTTATTCTTTTTAAGTACTTATATTTTTTATAGCAATTAATAGCCACAATAAAATCTTCTTCTTTTTCGTGAGGTATGCCACATATATGGTCAACATAGAAGGGGAATTTCATTTTCTCACAGATATCAAATGCTTTAATTAGATTCTCATTTTTTTCGTGCCTGTTTAATATTTCTTTTTTGATTTCCTCATTAAAAGTCTGTACGCCGAATTTTATTCTCACACAGCCGCTTTCCTGCAACAGGCCGGCTATCTCTTCATCGAAAAAACTGCTATGTATCTCACACGTATAAGGAATAGCAATCCGCTGCTTGTATATTGAACAAAACTGTCTTAACCATGCACGGTCATGGGTAAAAACATTATCCAGAAAATAGATGAGTTGCGGTTGATATTTTGCTTTCACCATAACGAGCTCATTCATCACACTTTCCAGGCTTCTTCTTCGTAAAAAACTTTTATTTGGATATATTTTTTTATAAACCGAGTTCGAACAATAGCTGCAGGCAAAAGGGCAGCCCCGGTCAGTCATGGTCAGATACATGTACCGGTATGAAATGTAGGATTCAAAAATTTCCTTGTCCTTCGGCTCTAATGAGTCAAGATCCTCGACCAGGGGAGACAAATCGTTCTTTATAATGCTTCCATTCTTCTTGAACCATATATTATTGATGCTGTAGGTTAGCTTGTTTTCAAATATCTGTTTTGCGAGCTCAAGGAACTGCTGTTCACACTCCCCCACTGCAACAGCATCAACAGCACAATCCGCCAATGTTCCTTCCGGATTACCCGTAGGATGGATACCGCCGAAGATAATGAATGTTTCCGGTAAAATTATTTTAATTTCGGCAGCGAGATATTTGCACCACTGATAAATGTCTGTGAAAACCGAGAAGGCGACAATTTTCGGCTTGAGTTGAGCGAGAGTTTTCAGTATTTTTTTTCTTTTATCAAAATACTTTGATACGCTCGGTATATTGATAAACTCTCCTGAAAAAATACCGGGATCAAACAGCATGGCCGTCTCTATATTATGCCGTTTCAGGGTACCCGCAAGATATTCCAGCCCTAAATTTTCTTCCCCCTTGTAAACAAATGCAACTATGTTGTTCAACTCTGCCATTAGAATCCCTCCTTTTCAGCAGACACCCACATTACCTGAAAAATTTGTGTAGTATGACGACCCCTATGCCGCATCGCATATAAAATACCCTGTTGTATGCTATTGTGGCAGGGATTTCAGGCATTTTTTGTGTCGAAAATTTTGTATGTTCTAAAATGCTTTTTAAAAAAGCAAACCTGTTAATCAGTGCGGACTTGAAACCTGCCCGTTTCAAGTTATGATACATTCTTTTCGGTGACGATTAAAAGCCCAAAAAGCCTCTTTTCTGCAATCCAGTAAGATCGTCCCCGGAGAGGTTTTTAACGGTGATAACAGCGTTGCCGTATTTTCAATACTACGAATAATCTTCGGTAAGAAGCTCTATACTCTAAACTCTATTCTCCTTTCACCGCCATAGCATACAACTGTGTTCCCGGGAAAGGGGTAGTTCTGTTAATATAAATCCGGTCACAATTTTCAATGAACATGCGAATTTCCGGTTCTAGATATGGCGTAAGACTCACTTTGCGATGGGTAGAATATAAATTGAGGACGGTTGAGTGTCAATACAAAGTTCGCCGCAAGATATGAGCAGAGCGGTCAGAACCAAAAATAAGCGGCGTTATTAAACATCTTGCGGCGAGGCGGGCGCTTCTGATGTGGTGTTATGTCAACCGGCAAGCCTGTTTTAATGCGCACCTTGACCTTTCCGATTCCGCAGGGGTTTAAAATTTTGAACCCCTACAATCAAATATAGGCTTCAAAGGGGTAATCGGAATCGGCATTATCATATATGGGGTTTGATTGTAAGGGCGTATAGCCATGCGCCCCTTCATGCGGCGAGTTGATCTTTGGTTGCGGTCGTTTTTGCATCTGCCACAGCCCCATATGCTGCAAGATATATTTTACTACCTCGGGCTGGTCTTCAGTTTTTTGGTCTGATCCGGCATTTTAAAAAAAGTTTGCCCAAAAAGCCAGACATGAAAAAGAACAACGCTATATGAAAATCAATGATAAATTCCAATTGGTAAAAGGCTTGAGAAATGCCTCGTGTGTAGATTTGTTCAAAAGATGCCCATAAAAAATAAGCTGTATTCCCTGCGCTTAACCGGAAAGCAGTGATCTCAAGCATCTCCGTGATTTTCAGTCATGGATCGCAGTTTCTTTTTGAGCACGGCAAGTACCGTTTCAAGGCTGTTATGACAAAAGGCTAATGCCGCGCTTACAAAGATATTCCAACCCAGCGCAGCAAAGTAGATAGCAGGCACAGGCCAGCCGGCCTTCAGCAGTTTCGGGATAAATAAGTAGGGAATGGATGTAGCAAATCCCTGCCACAGGTAAATTCGATAGGTGTTTTTTCCGCACCACGAAACAAAAGCTAAGGGTCTGTGAGGAAACTGAGGAAGTTTGTTTTTGTCTTCAAGAACAATAAGCAAACATACTATCATCACCGAATGCATGGAAAAGAGAAGATGAAGCGCTGTGGGTGGAAACTTTATCTTCTGCAGGTCGGGGAAAGACTGGGGGGTTTGATAGCATGCCAGGAAGGTCAAAATGCCGAGGAGGAGCCATACCGAAAGTAAATTGCCTATTGAGATTCGTTCCTTCAGTATCTTGAAGGTTGCGCCAGCCAGAAATAGTGAAAGGTAACAGGTTACGGATCTCAAGTTGGAAAACAGAAACGATGGGGCTACGGGGTAATATCGCTCCATAACAATGAATATTGAAAATATTACAAATAGAGCAACTATGCACGTTTGTTTCTGAGGCATAGAGAGAACCACTATTCCAAGCGGCAGAAGCGATAAATAAATTTGAATAAACCACATTGACGCTCCGAAGACAGGGAAATCCCGCCATAGAGGTTGAAGTTTGAGTGATGAAACAGCTATCGAACGGAGGCCGGGGTCCGTTTGTATCCCGAACCAGGAGAATAAAGCAAAAGCAACAACCAGGGCCGATATAACTACGACCGCATAGTCTGTGATCAGACGCCCAAATTGCCTCGCCCCACGGCTCAGAACTTCTTTTGGCTTCATGCTCTGGAGCAAAAAGCCTGAAATGAAAAAAAATACGGGGACTTCAAGCAGGAGTGAGGGGTTTCGAGTCCAGTCTGGTAAATAAAGGTATCCAGACCAGAAACAAGTATGCGCGTTTATCGCCAAAAGTATGGTGATGCCTTTCCAGAAATCAACTGATTTTAAATGCCTTTTACCCATTTTTGCGCCCAGAAATCATGAGGAACATTGCTGTAGAGTTGAGGTGTAATTTTACGCTACGAACAGTCCTTTGGGAAAATGGACAGAAGGCGGGGACACTGCGGCATGTGCGCTATAAGGGTCGCGCCGGGCGTTTAGACGACAAATGCCGGTCGCCTAAAATGCTCTTCACAAAGGCCACTCCGCTGATGAATGCCGATTTGATGCCCGCGCGGCGTAAACGGTGGATGATGCGCCGGGGCGTCAGATAAAACATCAAAAATGCCTTCTTTTGCAGCTTAATCAAATCTTCCCTGGTCAGATCATTGACCGTAATGACTGCATTGCCGTATTTGCGATATTGCGCGTAATCTTCGCTCAGCAACTTCAACCCGCCTTCGCCCTTGAGCGCCATGTCATACAGCCTTGTGCCTGGAAACGGGGTGGTAATGTTTACATACATTTCATCGCAATCGCGCAGCTGTTTGATGAACTGAAAGGTATTGTTGACGGTTTGCCGGGTTTCGTAGGGATGCCCGATCATGAAAAACCCCTTGGTTTCAAGCCCGGCTTTTTTGGCAATGGCCAGCGCACTGAGAACATCCTCATTTTTGACATCGGGTCGGATAACCTTCAAAATCTCCGGATCGCCGCTTTCGATCCCAAAGGATAAGGTCGTAAAACCTGCTTTTTGCATCAAGTCCGCGACTTCTTGATCGATTGCCTTCGGACGCGTCCACCCTTCCATGCTGAGTTGTAAGCCGCGATCCAGAATTCCCTGGCAGACAGCCATGAATCTTTTTTTATGCAGCGTGAGGGTTTCATCTACAAAAGCGAGATGGGTAATGTGCAGTGTATTGGCGATGTAGTCAAATTCCTGCAGCACATTCTCCACGGAGCGGTAGCGGACTTTTTTCCCGGACATGGCTTCCGCAGAGCAATACAAACAGCCATATGGACACCCCCGCCCGGTGGTTACTGGCAGAAAGGGAATCACGCCTTTCTGGGGAACATGCGTCATGTATTTTTCCAGCTTTAACGAGGCAAAATCAGGGAAGGGAATGGCATCGAGATCCTGGATGAACGGCCGTGGCGGATTCACCCTGATCTGCCCGTTCTTTCGATAGATCAAGCCCTGAATTGCCTCCACCTCTTGCTGCGACGCAAGAGCGGTCACCAGCTCTTTGAAGGTCTCTTCGCCTTCCCCGGAAACGCCATAATCAATCGCAGGAGTGCTTTGCATGGCATGTTCGGGCATTAAGGTAATATGCGGGCCGCCCAGCACGATGGGTATATTTTTGCTTTGTTTAATAGCCTGCGCGATCTTCTGCGCATTGTGGAACACGGTGGTAGCTGCGGTAATCCCGACTAGATCAGGGTGGCAGGACAAAATCAAATCGATGATTTGCTGATCGGGCAATTCCTCCACATCGCAATCGATAATCGTGGCTGAATGCCCGGCTTGTTTAATGGTGCTTGATAAATAACAAAGACCTAACGGCGGATAAAACACCGAGGTTTTCGCTGATTCCTTGAATTCCCCGTACGTCTCGATCCACGGTGGATTGACGAGCACAATATTCATGGCAATTGCAGGGCTGTTCAGAGTTTTAGTACACAGGTAGCAACTGAGACCGACAGGTATTACAAAGCCTGCCAGCTGAATTTTCGGCATTATCAACGCATACCTGAAAGCGCTGATACATTGGCTGCGGGTTCTTTCCCGAATCAGTTACAAGATACGTTTGACATACGTTGTGATTTACCCATACCAGTTCGCACGCTGGATTACAAGATGTTTTTGACAAGCACCGGCGGCCGCAGCAGACACCCTTCACCGATAATTGGCCTCCTTTGCCTTGACATGCAATAAACCGGCATTCTATTTAACTGTACTGTGCAATTTCCCGAAAAAAGGCCTTATGACGGCATAAAGAATTAAAAACATTTATCATTGCGAACTTAGTGAAACAATCCGGCTTAGTGAGATTGCCGCGGCCTGCGGCCTCGCAATGACATTTTGTTAGAGTATGCGCAATGGCATAAAACTCTATTATGAACCATGCACTGCCCATTGCGAACGAAGTGAAGCAATCTTTGCCCTTGTAGTAGGGGCTCAAAATTTTGAGCCCCTACGAAAATCAAGATTGCCACGTCGCGGAGTTTATCCTGAGCTGTGCCGAAGGGCTTCTCGCAATGGCCCGTACCGGGACTTTTTACGAGGGCATTAAAATTATGTTGCACAGTACAGCTGCATGTTACACATATAATCCTCATTTGCCTTGACACATTACAACCTGTCATTCTATAGTTTGCGTGTTAAAAATCGATTTTTATCAGCCTGGATTGCCTGTATAATAATCAATTTTAAGCACCGGGATGCCCTGCCTTGTAGGCGGTGAGTATCACAAGGCCGTCAAATACAGCTTGCTAAAGTACTATATTAAGCCCATGCTTTTCAGCTCACCCATATTTTTATACTTTTTTCTCCCGCTTACGCTGCTGTTTACGTATATCAGTCCGAAAAGTATTCGCAATTACATTCTCCTGCTGGCAAGTTTACTTTTTTACGCCTGGGGCGGTATTGGTTTTGTAGCGCTCTTGATTTTTTCCTTCACGATTACCTTCTTTTTCGGTTTGGCCATAAACGCAGCCCAAGCTGCATACCCACAAGACAGTCGCTCTCGCGATGGGTATCATATGCAACCTGGGGGTTCTGGTTTATTTTAAATATATGAACTTCTTTGTCTTCAATGTGAACAGCGTACCCTTTCAACAGGCGGATTTCCGTCAATTGAGTTCAGCAAAATAATTTTACCGATAGGTATCTCTTTTTTTACCTTTCAGGCCATTTCATATCTGGTTGATGTGTACAGAAACAACGCGCCCGTGCAGAGAAATTTTGTCAAGCTCGCCCTGTATATTTCTTTTTTTCCGCAGCTACTGGCTGGTCCCATAGTGCGCTACAAAGACGTTGCGGATCAAATTGAATCCCGCATAACCACCCTTGATTCATTTGCAAGCGGAATCAAAAGATTTGTTTTAGGCTTGGCTCGAAAAGCTCTTATTGCCGACCCCATGGCTTTGGTTGCCGACCAGGCTTTCAGCATCTCACCCGATCAGCTTACAACACCCATGGCATGGCTGGGAATAATAGCGTATACGCTGCAAATATACTTTGACTTTGCAGGATATTCCGATATGGCCATCGGGCTTGCACGAATGTTTGGATTTGAATTTCGAGAAAATTTCAATTTCCCCTATATTTCTCGTTCCATCCAAGAATTCTGGCAGCGCTGGCATATTTCTCTTTCCACCTGGTTTCGCGATTATCTGTACATTCCTTTAGGCGGCAACAGATATTCGCCGGTGCGCACATATGTAAACTTATTACTCGTTTTCTTTGTTTGCGGTTTCTGGCATGGCGCTGCCTGGAACTTTTTAATCTGGGGCATGATTCACGGCTTCTTCATCATTATCGAACGCCTCGGCTTCGAACATGTGTTAAACAAGCTTCCCCGGCCTCTCAGCCACGCATACGCGCTAGCCGTTGTAATGATTGCCTGGGTTTTTTTTCGCGCCGACGACTGGCCACACGCAGTAGCATACCTCAAGGCCATGTCCGGCCTTAATGCCAGCGACTTCCAGTTCTTTCAGGTTTTGGAATTTGTAGACGCTGAATTTATCGCCATTGCCGTTATTGCACTTTTGGGGGCAACGCCCGTTTTCACTAAAGCACTTTCTCTGTGGCAGCTGCAAATTAAATCCACCTCCCGATTTGTCCGCGCATGGGCCGGCCATTCATATTACATTTCGTCATTTGTTTTCGTTGTTTTCTGTCTTTTATTCTCATCGATGTACCTCATTACAAACTCATATAATCCATTTATTTACTTTAGATTTTAAGCAATGGAACAGAAGACAGCAAACATATACAGCTCTATCAGCACTGTTATTTTTCTTATCATACTCTGCCTGCCGCTCAGCAATCAGGTTATAGGATATTACAAACATAAAGATGGTGAAATAAGCAAACTGGAAAACCGTGTATTAGCAGCCAAACCGGCATTCAACCTGAAAACAATAGATTCATATCCGGCCGCTTATGAAAAGTGGTACAATGACCATTTTCTGTGGCGCAGCAGTATTTTGCGCTGGCATCATTTGATGAGCTATTTCCTTTTCTCAAAATCGCCCATCCCTCAAAAAGTGGCCATAGGAAAAGATGGGTGGCTTTTTGAAACAGACAAGGAACGCGCCTTTTTCATTGGGGCATTTACACGCAGCGATGAGGACATAAAAAAACTAATTGACGAACTGCACGATCGAACTGAAGCATACGCAAAAATGGGCATTAAATTCTACGTCCTTTTAGCGCCCATGAAGCAGGAAATATATCCGGAAAAACTGCCGGTTTATTATCGCCGCAGCCCAAACGGAACACTGACTGATAAAATTATTGCGGCAATTAAAAAAGATCCTGCCATCAATTTTATTGATTGCAAAGCCGAGCTTCTTGAACAAAAAAAAACTCGGCACGTGTATTATAAAACTGACAATCACTGGAATGAACTCGGCGGGTACTATGCATACAAAACAATTATAAATCGATTATCTCTTGACTTTCCAGCCCTTAAACCAATTCCCCTCACACACATACAATTTAAAAAAGAAATCCGTACTGGCGGCAATTTAGCCACTATGATGGGCCTGGACTTTCATCTTTACGAAGAGCACTTCAGCCCGAAAATTCTGCAGTCAAAAGCAACAGCCGCGGCCAAGCGCAATTACCCGGTCCCTCCCGGCTTTGTCAAAGTAGCGGAATATGAAATGGGATTTGAGCAGACCGACAAGGCACTTCCCAAAGCAGTTTTTATCCGGGATTCTTACGGTGAGGATCTGATCCCGTATTTGAAAGAAAATTTCAGCCGCTCATTATTTATTTTTGATGCCTGGAAATATATGTTCAACAAAGAAATTATTGAAGCCGAACAACCGGATATTGTTGTTTTGGAAATTTTTGAGCCGTATATTTTTAATATGCTAGAGCTGAACTGATAAACCGGCAGATGAATACAGGCGGGAATAGGGCTTTGCTTTACAAAGCATGCTGGCAGAATCGATATATGAGCGGCTGCAGGCTCCCCAAACGCGCTATGGTTTCTTCGCAGGCAATAGGGGCGCGATAAACCGAACTATTTCTTGAGCGAAGGCTGCGTTTGCCTTGCCGCTGAAATGACCGTTTTCTTCCCAGTACATCCCCTTTAAATCGGGCATTGCTCTCATAAACGGCGTGAAATCATAATACGGGATCGCGTTGGCTTCGGCAAACCTGCGTTGATAGCTGTGAAATGCAGGCTCATAGATTTGATCTGCGGCGAGATTGAACTGCTTGCGCCACTCAAGGCAATAGGAGCGGGTAACAGCCGGAGCATAGGGATAATTCAATATGGCTGTTTGCGATCCCTGCGAGCGGACATAGCGCTGGATTGCAAGCAAAAGCTCCTCGGTTTTTGAAAAGGCGTTTTTCCCATTTTGGCGCCTCCTCAGGCCTATAATGCGCATAGCGATTTTCAAAAGCCAGCAGCTGATCGCTCGTAACCTGCTCCGCTGATTTGAAATATTTTCCCAACCGCTGATACAGCACCGAACAGGTAATCCTGATGAGCTTAACGCGATATGCCAGGGGCAATAAAAATTCCGGGACTCCTTCCAGGTAGGGCCGAACGGCTACCGGAAGCCCTTGCGCATCCCTGATCATGGTTCGCGCATACAGCAGATCATCCTGCGGGTCGCTGTCATCAACCGCAATTACGACTACATGAGGCCTGATCCGAGCAAAATATTCTTTTATCAGAATTCCGTAGATGCTGGGGCTGTAGGAAACGACACCTAAATTGAACACCTGGATATTCCGGGAGGCACCCCTGCAACTGTGCCGTCCCTGAAATAGGTCTGCACAAGATGCGGAAATGTATCTTGTATGTCATAGCATATACCCCAGGTAAAACTGTCCCCCAAAAAGACGATACGGAAAGCGGAAGGGTCTGGTTCAGCCAGTGGCTCTCTGAGAGACACCGGATGATGATGTGTCTCTAAAACATTGGTGACCCGAATAACATGAGAATCATTAATTTCAGGAAGGTAGTGCCGGCAGCACCATTCAGCCACAGCCAGCGATGCGGCTGTGGAGAATAGTGTGATGAGCATCAACAGTACACGGTTGTTCATGCGAAAGCCCCGGTCATTTTGGTATACTCTGAAGCAGTCCGTATTGAATTCATTATAGCAGTCAGGATGAAAAAACAACCATATCCTGCGTTATATTTCACCTGCATACTTTAATCTTGCCTGTATAGGAGTTCAGTGTATATCTTCACGTGATTTTCTCCGGCATGATGGCCAAGAGGGCTTGTACGCTGCCTTGCGGGTGAAGGTTATTCACAGACTTTCAGCTTGCATGAATCGGCAGTTAATTATAGGATCAGTGTGATTTTTCCGGTGGGTATGAGGGGATACTGATGCCGGCCGGAAATCAATATGCACAAGAACAAACAAGATTTCCATTGGAGCACACCATGGACAAGGCATATAAAGGGGGCAGCCTGAATGCTCTGTATATAACCCATGTCGGCGTGCTGCTGGCCGGACTGCTGGCCGGACTATTTGTTGCCTACCATGTCGTCAGCTCTTGATTTTGATTTCACTGCCGAATTGAGGCGGGCAAAAGAGCTGGGAATCGTCAGCTACACGGTTGTGAACAATTATGCCAAATCCAGGGATATTCTGGCCTATATAGTTTTGCTGGTAGTGCCGGTCCTGTCGGCAACCGGCAGCCTGGCTCATCTGGGCACGCCGGGAACAAAGGGCCGGGCTCTCGCAGGCTTTTCTCTGCTGACAGGCAACAATCTGCCGGACAAGGGACATGACCTGGCTCCTGTGCCTGGCAGGTGTCATCGGCGTGTATCTGGTGTGTTCATGGAATATAAATTATTTTTACCGGCCAAACGGCTGGTGGGATTTGCTGGGCGAAGAAGGGGAAAATCTCGCCTGGGCTCATTCAGTGCTGACAGGCGGCGTGTATGGCAAGGATTTTCACTGCCTCTACGGCCCCCTGCTGGTCTATCCGCTGGCATGGGCCATGGAGTTGTTCGGCGTCACCATTATCACCGAACGGGCCTATACGCTTTTGTCTGAACCTGGCCGCCTACGGGATCATTATTTGTTTCCTTTATACGACCTGCCGCGGCAGGCTGACATTTATCATGGCCGCCTTTGTCTATCTGCTGGCATTTTGCCCCCAGTATTTTTTGTCGCCCAACTGTTCATATCTGCGCGTGGCGCTGGGCGTGCTCCCGCTGCTTTGCGCGTATCTGTATCAGCAGAGCGGCAGAAAGGCGCTTCTGGTCGCAAGCGGCGGCGTCATTGGCCTGAGTCTGCTGTTCAGCCAGGAGGTCGGCCTCTGCTCGGCTGCCGCGGTTTTTTTCTGCATGATCCTGCATGCGGCTGCCGAGAAAGACGTATAAAAAATTGCCCGGCAGGATGCTGCTCATAGCAGCGGCGGCGCGGTAACGCTTGCGCCCATGATCGATTTATTTTTTTATTAAGGACGCGATGGGCCCTGTCTTTATACATGCTGTACGACGTATCCGAAGTGGGTGCCCTTGGCTCAGCCAACCTGCCGATACCATCCTTTGCCACCTTTCTTGCAGAACCACTGCGGGAAGAACCTCTTCTGTACTACGGCATAATCGGTGTGTATGTGTGTAGCGCGGTTTTTCTGATCCCCCTTCTGCTCATGGGGCGGCTCACTCGCGACAACATTCTAACCGCGAGCCTGATCGTTTTTGGCGCATTGCTGTTCCGTGCCGCCCTTGGGCGCAGCGATCAGTATCATGTGTATTATGCATCACAGCCCGCTTTTCTGCTGATGCTGCTCGCATTTGACCGGGCAGTTGCCGGCGTGCGGGGACGGCTTGCCGGTTTTTGTCAAGGCCGGCAATGTTCTGATAACGGCTGTGTCTGCTGATTTTCTTCTAGTCCTTTTGTTTAATCATTCACATAATTTGGGAAACAGTTTCCGGTCGGTTGGGCGTGATATCAAACACTTTTCCGAATAAATGGACGCGGGTCATGAATGGCGTCGAAGTCCGCGGCACTGGCCAGAGGCTCCTGTGCTTTTTGAGCCGGTCATGGCCGATACGTTTGACAAAATCAAAACCTTTCTTGATGCCCATACAGCGCCCGGCGATTATGTGTATTTTTTCCCCAATGAAGCCGCATATTATTTCTTGTTTCAACAGGACCAATCCCACCCGTTATGCGTATGCCTGGTGGGCGATAACGACTGAACATCGACGGGAACTGGCTGCCGATCTGGAGAAAAACAAGCCCCGCTATATCATCTATTCCCTGAACACATGGCGTTATGACGGTATTGCCGAGGATCAACATGGTTCCCGAAGTTGTCAGTTATATGCGGCAAAGATACAAACAGATCCAGGATATGGGCTTGTTTCTGATTCTTGAGAGAAATAACGGGGGGTGAGAGCGTGGACCATGACAAGGCCAACAAATTTAAGTCATGCAGCGCGGGAGCAAGCAATGCAGGCGTATGAGTGGGATGCTCGGGCTGCCTGGTGGGTACGGAGACGCAATCGTAACGATGCCATAGATTTTGGCAAGCTTGTATGTTAGAATCAAATATCTTGACTCAAGCAGGGGGAAGCCCTGCCGGTCGAGGGTTTTTTGTTTTTGTCCGGAATCGAACCACGGGGTTTCTAAAAAATTTTTCAGGAGGACAGTTGTGAGAAAAATTTTTATGCTTCTAATGCTGGTAGTTGCTTTAAGCGGGTTGGCCGCGTGCAAAAAAAATCCGATTGCAATTTCCGACAATGACCTCAAAAAGTCGCTGCCCGATGTCGCCTACAATTCGGCAGACAATACCTTCTTCGTTTTCTGGGCTGCCGTGCCGGGCGAAGAAAGCCAAACAAACGATCGCTTTATTTACGGGCAGAAAATGTCAAGCTTTGGCAAGGCGCTGGGCGAACCTGTTGAGGTGTTGAAAACCTCGAACGTAGCCGCAATGCCCCGCGTGCTCTACAATCCGAACAAAAACCAGTACCTGGTCATCTATGGTGAAATGCAGAGCAACATGAACATTCGGGGTGTCATACTGGATACCAACGGAACACAGGTAGCAGGGCCCTTTAATGTGACCGATGTGCCAGCAAACCAGTTTCACTATACCATGGCCTTCAACTCAACAAAAAATCAGTTTTTTATAACCTACAACGACAGCAGGAATGGAGCCGGCAATATTTTCGGGATTATCTTTGACGAGACGGGCGCGGTAGTAAAAAATGAATTTATCATTAGCAATGCGGTAGGCCACCAGGTCAACCCGGTAGTCTGCTACAACCCGCAGGATGACACCTACCTTATCAACTGGGAGGATTTCAGGCAGCATGGCGACAATCTAACGGCTTACGGAACTCTGGATGTGATGACCAATATTATGGGTGCTCTTCTGGATGGAGACGGCAATATTCTGGTAAATGATATTGCAATGTGCGTAGATGACAACGGGACCGATGCCGATCAGCGCTTTAACGGCATAGCCTACAACTCGGATAAAAACGAGTTTCTGGTCACCTGGACCGATACTGACCGACAGCCTGCAGAATATCGGGATTACGGGCAGAATCGTAAAGGCCGACGGCTCAATGCCTGCGGAAAGTTTTACCGCGGTTGACGCTGCCGGCGCTCAAATGATAGGCCATGCCCTGTATGTTCCTGAGCTGCAAAAATACTTTATAGCCTTTGAGCGTGACTTTAACGATGTGGATAATTTTTATTTTAAGGATATCAACGCGCATACGGATATCGCGGCCATGTGGCTTGATGGCAATGGTCAGCCTGAGGGAGACATGCTCGATATTTTTACCGGTGACGGCAATCAGCGCTTTGTCCGCTTTGCCCAAAACACCAAAAACAACTCTTTTTTAATGGCCTGGCAGGATGATTTTCCGGGCGTATCCGATACGGTTGACGGCCATATCATGAGCGCCGGCGGCAATATCAGCGGCACACTATACCGGCCAAAGTGATCCTTGCCCGCAGTATAGGGCGGAGCATTAGTGCTTTCCGTAGGGGCTCAATATTTTGAGCCCCTACTGCTTTTATTAAACATGGAATGCGCTGACGGCAGAAACAGCTAAACTTTGTGGCCCCGGTTTGTCCGGGCCGGATAATCTATGGCTTCCTCTTTTCTCCCGATTTCAAAAGATGATCTGCGCCGCCGCGGGCTGCGTGAGCTTGACGTGATCATCGTCACGGGCGACGCCTATGTCGATCACCCTGCCTATGGCGCAGCCGTTATCGGCAGGGTGCTGGAGGCCGAAGGCTTCACGGTCGGCATCATTGCCCAGCCCGACTGGCATGACACGAAAGATTTCATGCGCCTGGGCAGGCCGCGCCTCTTTTTCGGCATCACCTCGGGCAATGTCGATTCAATGGTTGCCAACTATACAGCCGCCAAACGGCGGCGCAAGCTGGATGACTACTCGCCGGGCGGCAAAGCCGGGCTGCGGCCCGACCGGGCCGTAACCGTTTATGCCAACCGGCTGCGCGAGGCATTCCCCGGCGTGCCCCTGGTTCTTGGCGGCATTGAGGCAAGCATGCGCCGCCTTGCCCATTATGATTACTGGGACAATAAGGTGCGGCGCTCGGTGCTGGTGGACAGCCGTGGCGATATTCTCGTCTACGGCATGGGCGAAACACAGATGATTGAGATTGCCCGCAGGCTTGCCAAAGGTGAGCAGGCCGGCGATCTTGACACGATCCGCGGCACCGCCGTTATCCGCAGGGACACCGGCAAGCTGAAGAATCCGCTTTTGCTGCCGTCTTTTGAAGAGGCTGGCAGCCGATACCAAAAAATTCAACGAGGCATTCCGCCTTATCTATAATGAGCAGAACCCCCTTACCGCCCGGCCTCTTGTGCAAAAGCACGGCGACCGGTATGTTGTCTGCTTTCCGCCGCCGCTGCCGCTTGCCGCCGCAGAAGCTTGACCGGATGTATGAACTTCCGTATCAGCGGCGCTGGCACCCGGCCTATGACCGCGAAAAAGTTCCGGGCCTTGAAACCGTTAGATTTTCTCTGACAACGCATCGGGGCTGCACGGGCCAGTGCAGCTTCTGCTCGCTGTACTTTCATCAGGGCCGCATGGTCCAGAGCAGGAGCCCGCAGTCAATCGTGCGCGAAGCCCGTCGCCTGACCCGCCTGCCCGAGTTTAAGGGCACCATCACCGATATGGGTGGCCCCACGGCTAATCTGTATGGCGCAGCCTGCAAAAAGTGGCCCGCAGAAGGCTACTGCGGCAATCGAGGCTGCCTGTATCCCCGGCCTCTGCAAAAATCTGGAGCTTAACCTGGACAAAAGCCTGGCCCTGTACCGCGCGGTGCGCGAACTGCCGGGAGTCAACCATGCCTTTATCGGCAGCGGCATCCGCTTTGATCTAGTGACGGGGCCTGCTGCCGGGCCCTGGCTTGAAGAGGTATGCCGTCATCATATCAGCGGGCGGATGAAGGTCGCACCCGAGCACACGGTGGAGCATGTGCTGCAGCTTATGGGCAAACCGCCCGTGACTGTATATGAGGATTTCCTGAAGCAGTTTACACAAGCAAATAAAAAGCTGCCGCAGAAGTGCCATCTGGTCAATTATTTTATCTGCGGCCATCCCGGAACGACGCTGCGCGATGCTTTTGATTTTGCCCAGTACCTTATAAGCCGAGGCATGCAGCCCGAGCAGGTTCAGGACTTTACGCCGCTTCCGATGACCCTGTCGGGGTGCATGTATTATACGGGCAGTCACCCGATCACGGGCGAGCAGGTCTATGTGCCCCGCAGCGAGCGGGAACGCATGATGCAGCGGGCACTGGTGCAGTATCGTAACCCTGCCAACAGCGACCTCATTCGGGAAGCTCTCCGTGAACTGGGGACCGAGCACCTGGGGGCGAAGTTTTTCAGAAAGGGTATTTACGAAAAAACCAGCGGGGGCAGGCGGTGATGTTCGACGTTGCCATAATCGGGGCCGGCCCGGCAGGACTGCTGGCGGCAAAGACCGCTGCCCAGCGCGGGCTGAAAGTGGCGCTGGTTGAAAAGCGCCGTGATGTGTCCCGTATTACGCGGGCCTGTTGTCAGCAGCTTGTCATGGACGCGGGCTATGCAGGCGATACGGTGTCAATGGAGGAGGGCGGCATATTTTTTCAGCGCGGGGGCTTTGGCGTTCCCTATGACGGGCCGACCTTCAATGTGGCGAAAAAATATTATATTTCCCCCGGCGGCCGGCGCATCTGCTTTGCCCACACCGACGGCAGGCCCCTTGCCGTGCAATTTGACAAGGGCAGGCTTTTGCAGGGCCTGTGGAACAGCTGCGCCAGAGCCGGCGTTGAGCTTATGCCCGGCGCCACGGCATGGAATGGCTCCGATGACGGCAAGAAGGTTACGGTGCAGCTTACGCGCCGGGGAATGCGATCAACCATAGAGGCAAAGAAGATACTTATCGCCGACGGCGTCAATTCGCGCATGGCCGAGGCACTGGGCATGAATCAGGGCCGCACGCATTTTGTGACCACCCAGTGCGTCATCTATCTGCTTGAGGGCGTTGAAGACCTTGAGCCGCGGGCCATGAAGAGCTTCATGGGCAATGTCTATCAGTCGCGCGCGCCGATCATCCTGTATCCTTATTTTAGTGATACGTCCAGGGCGCGCATGTGCATAGCGCGCAACAAAACCCAGCTCACCGGTGAGGTTTTTGCCTATGCCAGAGACAAGGCGGCCCTTGCCCCCTATCTGAAAAATGCCCGCATCGTCAAGACGACTGGCTGCGGCCTGAAGGCCTGCTCCTCCATGATGCAGCCCTGGCGCGGCAATGCCCTTGCCATCGGCGATGCGGCGGCTTTTGTTGAGGTGGAGACGCAGGGCGCGCTCATGTGCGGCTTTTATGCTGCGTCCGCGGTGTTCACGGAGCTTGCCGGCCAGCCTGGTTTTGCCCAGTATACGCAGTGGTGGCAGCGGGCATTTGAGTTCAACGGCCCCGACGCACTGCGCGTGGCGCAGGGCTATGCCCTGGTGCCGGCCTACAGCGATGATGAGCTTGATTATCTTTTCGGCCTTGTTGAGGGAGAGGCGCTGCCCGGCAGCTACAGCCAGTACCATACGCCAAAATACATGTGGGACGCCATCCTTGCCCACCGGGAGCAGATTTCACAGCGAACGGCCGGAGCTGTTGAAGAAGATCGAGTCGAGCATGCAGCGCACGCTCAATGACACGCTGTAGAAAGAAAAGGATACCGCATGGCCATTCATGTTAATACGGATCTCTGCATCGGCTGCGGCTGCTGCGGCGAGGTCTGCCCGCAGGGCGCGCTTGAACTTGAGGAGAAAGCCGTGTCGGTTGAAGAATTTTGCGTTTCCTGCGGCGCCTGTATCGAAATGTGTCCGGTCGGAGCACTATCGCTGCCGGAGCAATAATTTTCAGCGCGCCGTTGTTGTCGCGCCTTTTCCGGCGTATATATAATAAGATAAACCCGGCATGAAAGCCGATCCGGAAAGGTTTATAGTATGCCGACAGAACAGCAATCCTCACAGTACCGTACACAACCGATACACCTGCTCTGGCTTCGCCCTGATTTTAACACTTCTTACAAGCTGCAAACCCGCTACTCTTTCAGGGTTTCCGGATTTTATCACTAAAAACAAAGATTATTTTATAACCCGCATCGATGCTGTCCCCTCAATCGACGCGGTTTCATACGGGCTAAAAGTAAGCGGGCTGGTGCATGCGCCCGGCACCTGGTCGATCCCCGAACTTCGGCTGCTCAAACAGGTGTCGCTGCCGGTAACCATTGAGTGCATCGGCAATCAGCCCGGCGGCCCTTTGATCGGCACCGCTGTTTGGAAGGGCTTTAAGGTCTATGATTTTCTTGTAGCACTCGGGCTTGACCAACGCGCAACCGGGGTAAAATATACAGCCGCTGACGGCTACTTTGCCTCGCATACGCTCGATCAGCTGAAAAACGGCCCGGTGATCGGAGCTCTGTATATGAACGGCAGCCCACTGCCGCCGGAGCAGGGCTTTCCGCTCAGGATTATAAATCCGGGTTTTTACGGGGCAAAGCAGCCGGCCTGGGTGGTTGAAATTGAAGTGATTGACGGCCAGCCCGAGGATTTCTGGGATGACCGGGGGTGGGACACAAGTCCGGCCATGGCGGTTGATTCCACCATATTTTTCCCTGAGAACAACAGCACCGTCCGGGCAGGCAGTCTTGTGCAGATTGGCGGTGCGGCATTCGGCGGTAAAAGAATCAAGCGCGTTGAAGTGTCCGCCGATGGCGGCGCGAGCTGGCAGGAGGCCGATATCATAAAAAGCATAAACGCCGATAATGTCTGGGTGTTTTGGAAAACGGAGGTGGTATATACCGCTCCGGGAATCCACACCCTCAGGAGCCGCTCAACCGACTGCAGCGATATCGTGCAGCCCGAAGCCGATCCGGTTATTTTAGACGGCAGCAGCAGCCAGCCCGCTATCAGCCTGAATGTGGTTCAATAAGATGCAAGCGGCGCCCGGGCAGCAGGCGCTTTTCCCGCAATTATAATCCGGGCATGCCATCCACTTTTCATTATATTTTCATCAAGCCCTGCATGAGTATCGCAACCACGAGCGACAAAATAGCATAAAACTCGGGGAAGGCCGCCAGCACCAGCGTCTGCCCGAACACATTGTGGCCGCCGGCATAGGCCGCGATACCGCTGGCGCAGATTTTCCCCTGATAAATAGCAGAAATAAAGCAGGCTACTCCCATGGCAAGACCTGCTCCCAGCACCACGCCGCCCTGCCAGGTGGTGAGATTTGAATTGATTAAGCCGCTGTACATCACAAAGCCCACAAACCCGTACAGGCCCTGCGTTGCAGGAGCTGCGGCCATGGCAAGGCCGATGCCATAGGCCTCGGGCTTTTTCTTGATGAGCCCCATGACCGCCTGCCCGGCAATCACCAGGCCAACGGCTGAGCCTGCACCCGCACAACCAACCATCACTCCCAAACCGATCATTGCAAGCACGACACCCATATGCCTATCCTCCTATCATGTTATGGGCGGGCGGCTGCGCCCGACCCTTTTATTTTACTTTTGAAAACGGATTATACGGCCTGCCGCCGCCTTTGAAATCAAGATTTTTATAAAACTCCACGAAGGTCAGGCGCAGCGGATGCACAAAGGCGCCGACGATTGAAAGAATCAGATTGAGCAGGTGCCCCACGATCAGCAGCAGGATCGTTCCGACGATCAGCGGCGAGCCATAGTGCACGACATCGTCGCGGGTTATGAGCATGAAGGCGATTTTGTTAAACGATGCCCCCAGCAGGCCGCCTGCAAGCCCCAGGGCAAAAAGGCGCAGATAGGAAAGAATGTCGCCGAGCGCGCCCGTGGCAAACCCGTACAGTTCCCAGATGCCCAAAGGCAGGCGAAGGCCGATTTTTTTATCCGGGTTGTTGAAGCAGAACAGCAGCGCAAGGCCGCCCCAGGTCAGCACCTGCCCGACTATCAGAGGAATTGCCATGATCAGCAGGCCGATTTTTGCCGAGCCAATTGAGAAGTCGGCAATGCCGAGCTTCAAAAAATTGGTGTGGCCGGCCCAGACTATGCTGCCGCAGATGCACAGCATATAGGAAATGGGCTGCAGGCCGAAAATAAAACCCGAGTTTTTAATGCAGGTGATGCTGCGAAGGGTCAGCGCCAGCATTATTTGCAGAAACCCCAGCAGCAGGGCAAAGCTCATCATGGGGAATATGGCGCCCCGTGGTCCCGGCTGCGGGGTCAGGGGCGCGAAATAGGGTGCTCCCCAGGACAGCAGCGCGCCATCCGGCGGTATGCCGGGCCCGCCGAAAACCGTCATGCCGAAAAAGCTGTTGAGCAGCATGCCGCCAAGCATGGTGGCGCCACCGAGCACCATGAGCAGTTTACAATAAGGCCGGTAGCCCGCTGCGCCGAATTTGAAGGCACAGGCAGCCGCACTCAGAATGATAGCCCCGTAGCCCATGTCTGCCATGCACAGCCCCACATACAGGCTGAAAAAAGGGGCAAAAAAAGGCGTGGGGTCGACTTCGCCATACACGGGCAAAGAAAAAAGCCTGGTAATGGGCTCGAAGAGCCGGGTAAAAGCGTCATTTTTCAGCAGCACCGGCACATCGTCGTCAGGGGCCGGGTCGTAAAAACCGTACCAGGCTGAAAAGCGATGAAGAAACAGGGCCAGGCTTTTTTCTTTGTCCGCGGGCAGCCAGCCCGTAAGGCTGATCAGAGAGCCGGCAGCCTGCTCCTGCAGGTCAAGGGCTGTGGACAGGCGGCGGTGGAGATCATGCTGCCGCCGGGAGTATTCCGCGAGGGTTTCCCTGTGGCAGGCAAGCTCGTCGATATCAGCCTGCACAGCTGCAATTTCTTTTTTCAGCGCTTCGCCGGCGTCACGGATCTCGCTTAATGAACGGTTGGGCGGGAACAGTTCCATGGCGTCAAGGGGTACCTGCTCGCCGCGGTCCGCCACGATGAAGTAGACCATATCGGGAAGGCTCAGCACCGGCTCGATGGCGCAGGCCTCGCGGTCAAGAGCAGCGAACTTGCGCGGCCCGGTTTTGAAAAATCGTATTTTTATGCCCCGGGAGGCAAGCTTTTCAATAATACCGGGATCAAACTCGCCCCAGGGCAGCAGGGCCGCCTCATCCTTTGCCGACTGCTGCAGGCTGTGGTGAAGCCCGTGAAATGCACCCTCAAGAGACTCAAACCGCTCCAGTACCGCGGCTCCATCAAGCCCTGCACCCTGCAGCGGCTGGTGGGCAATGCCGCCCAGCACCGCAAGCGCGTGCTCGCAGCGCTTCACCAGCTCCGCCGTCTTCTGCAGCGAAGCGGGGTTCTTGTCCGGATTTTCGACAATATGCACTACGCCCATCTCCTGCAGCTCATGCAGAAAGGCCTCTTTCTCGCGGTGATACAGCAGCAGATCGAGCCTGCGCATGACGGTGATCATGCGGCCTCCTCGCGTGCCAGCCGCGCCTTGAGTATTTTTTGTGCAGATTTTGCCAGACTTTCCTCGTCTTCGAGAAAGCGCTTGATCTTGACGATGGCCTCGCGATAGGCCGGTATCTGAACCTTTTCGTACAGATTAACCTTCTGCGTCGTTTTCTTGCGCGCATGCTCCAGCACGGCCATTTTTTTGCGCGCAAGATCGATTCTGGCGGACAACTCGGCAAGCTCTCTCAGCCGCTCGATGCCCGCGGGCACCCATGAAGGCTGGCTGAAAAGGCTGTAGCGCTCAACTGCAAACACCACGCGCTCAAGAAGGGGCACCTTCACCCCTGCTATTTTTTTATCGGCGATCAGCACCTGCTCAACTGTTATAATTTTCTCCGGCAACTCATGCCACAGGGGATAGGTGTCTGCCAGCGCCTCCGTGCGGGAGGCCAGCTCCTGCTCGAGCCGCTGGACCTCAATCCTCGCCTTGTGCACCTCAAGGCGCAGGGCCGCCTCTTTGGCAGCGAGCGTGGGCAGGGCGTTTTCCCGTACCCGCAGCTCGCGGGTGAGCTGCTGCAAATAGGTTTTATTATATTGAAATTGTATGGCCATGGCTTAAAACAGATTATTTATTACCTATAAAAATCCGACAATATTGCTCGCGAAAAATATTCAGGGTTACTCTTCCGTAGGGTGCGCCTCGCGCACCAGTATACAGAACGCATAATAACGGTGCGCGAGGCGCACCCTACAAAATTTTGGACGGGCGTTGAAAAACGCAATGGGGATTTTTCAACAGCCTGTCAGCAGATATCCGCTGTCCAGTATTTATCCATAAGCTCCTGCTTGATGCCGACCTCGTCCTGCGTAAAATGCCCGCTGAAGAGCTGCCAGGCAGTCTTGAGCATACTGTCAATATCTATGTTGATATCGATGGCCAGCAGCTCGCGGGAGTACTCCTTGGCAAAGCGCAGCGTCCGCTGGTCGTAGTCGGTCAGATCGAAACCGTTTTCAAGCTTGGTTTTGGCGCTCGCGGCATCGGCGTACAGACGCACGCCGGCATTCATCACCTGCGGATGGTCTTCCCGCGTCTTTTTGCCGATGACCAGCTGCTTCAATCGCGACAGGCTGCGGAACGGGTCGACGATGACGCTGGCGATATCGGTATCGCGGCGCAGGTACAGCTGCCCTTCGGTGATATAGCCGGTATTGTCGGGTATCGCGTGCGTGATATCGCCGCCGATGAGCGTGGTGACGGCAATAATGGTGATCGAGCCACCGTCGGGGAACTGAACGGACTTTTCGTAGATCTTGGCCAGATCGCTGTACAGCGACCCCGGCATGCTGTCTTTGGAGGGTATCTGATCCATGCGGTTGGAAACGATACTCAAGCGCGTCGCAATACAGCGTCATGTCGGTCAGAGAGCACCAGCACCTTCTCGTTCTGGTCCACGGCGAAATATTCTGCCGCGGCCACGCCATGTCCGGGCATCAGCAGACGCTCGACCGGGGGATCGTCCGTGGTGTTCATGAAACAGATGATGCGTTCAAGCGCGCCGGCATTTTCAAACACAGCGTGCGGTAGTACAGATAGTCGTCGTTGCACATGCCCATGCCGCCCAGGATGATGACGGTCGGCGTTGGCCCGCAGCGCCACATCTGCCATGACCTGATTGAACGGCTGGTCCGGGTCGGCAAAGAAGGGTATTTTCTGGCCCGTGACAACAGCGTGTTATTAAGGTCGATGCCCGCGATGCCCGTGGCGATGAGCTCCGACGGCTGATTGCGCCGCACGGGATTGACCGATGGGGCCGCCGATTTCGCGCTTTCGTGCCTTCGACTTCGGGGCCGCCGTCGATACGGGCTTCCGTAGGCATTGAAAAAACGGCCCGAAAGCTCTCGGCCCGACGTTGAGGGTCGGCGGTTCTGCCGAGAAACACCACCTCCACGTCCGTGGCGATCCCCTGCGTGCCGCGGAAACACCTGCAGGGTGACCAGGTCGCCGATAATCTTCACGACCTGCGCCGGCCGGCCGTCGACAAACGCCATTTCTTCATTGCTACGCCTTCGGCCCGCAGGCTGCAGGTGGCCTTGGTGATCTTCTCAATACGGGTATACATCTTTTGAAAAGCCTTTGCCTTCATGCCATCCCTCCTTTCGGCAAGCAGGGTATCAATTCAGCTTCAAGCTCCTTGAACCGGCGGGCTGTGAAATTCCTGATAGTTCATCTGCCGCAGCAGGTTGATCAATTTTTTGAAATAATCGGCTATCTCGTCGAAATCCGTCAAACATTAAATGCCGTGTCGCAGAATGGAGAGAACACGGTTGACCATATACTGCTGCCGCCGCAGGGGCGTTGAGGCATCGACCGCATCAAAGGCGTCCTGTTGCAGTATGGCGAAATCAATGACCTCGGCCTTGTTGCAGGCGATATGATAGTCAAGCGGCACGCTGTCGTCTCCGAGGATATTGTATCTGATCGCTGGCTTCCTTGCCCCGCAGCAGGATATTCTTGAGCTGACCGCACCTTTGCGACCCAGCCCGGCTCGATAGTTTCATCGAAGATAGCGGATGCACCTCGTCGTATTCAAGATACTTGGAATAGCTGTCGATCGGGTCGATGGCCGGATAGCGCTTGCTGTCGGAGCGGGCCTGTGACAAGCGCGTAAAAAGCGCGCGCCACCTTTTTGGTCGATTCGGTCACCGGCTCCTTGAGATTACCGCCGGCCGGGCTCACGGTGCCGATAAACGTGATGGAGCCGGTTTTGCCGTTGTTCAGGTTCGACAAAGCCCGGCACGGGCATAGAAATTGGCGATGATAGCCGGCATATCCATGGGGAAGGCGTCGGTGCCGGGCAGCTCCTCCATGCGGTTTGACATTTCCCGCAGGGCCTGCGCCCAGCGCGAGGTCGAGTCCGCCAGCAGCAGCACCTTCAGGCCCATCTGGCGGTAGTATTCGGCGATGGTCATGCCCGTATAGACCGATGCCTCGCGCGAGGCCACCGGCATATTGGAGGTATTGCAGATGATGATGGTGCGCTCCATGAGCTTGCGGCCGGTGCGCGGATCGTCGAGCTCCGGGAATTCGGTGAATATCTCCACCACTTCGTTGGCGCGCTCGCCGCAGGCCACCAGCACGATCAGGTCCGCCTCGGCATATTTCGAAATGGCATGCTGCAGCACGGTCTTGCCGCAGCCGAACGGGCCGGGAATAAAGCCGGTGCCGCCTTCGGCCATGGGATTGAGCGTGTCGATGATGCGGACGCCGGTTTCCATGATTTTACAGGGCCGGGGCTTGTCGGCATAGGCCCTGACTTCGACCTTCACGGGCCAGCGCATGATCATGTTCAGGCTGCGCTCCTGCCCGTCGGCATCGCAGACGACGGCGATGGTGTCGCTTGCGCGGTACACTCCCGGGGGCACTACCGACCGTACGGTGCCGGTGCCGGTATAGTCAAAGGGCACCATGATTTTGTGATCGATCCAGGCTTCCGTGACGCTGCCGAGCCAGTCTGCGGCCCTGACCGTGTCGCCGGGCTTGACCAGCGGGGTAAAATGCCACTGGGCGTTTTCATCAAGGGCGGGCGTATAATCACCGCGGGTCAGGAAAACGCCGGTCATGGCGTCAAGGTCATTCTGCAGGCCGTCATATTTTTTGGACAGCATGCCCGGCCCCAGCGTCACTTCCAGCATGTGGCCGGTGAACTCAACCGGGCATCCCACGCGGAGCCCGCGGGTGCTCTCGAAAACCTGCGCATAGGCTATGTTGCCGCTGATTCTGATGACTTCGGCCATGAGCTTCGTGCCGTCCAGATCGATCATGCAGATTTCATTCTGCGATACGGGACCATCGATTTCGATATTCGTCAGATTGGCTACTATGCCGATAACCGTTCCTGTACTCCCCATGCATCCTCCGTAAGGATTAAGATTTGATGTAGAAAGGCCCGCGGCTCATGCGGCTGCCTGCGCCGCGGGCTTGAGGCCCAGCAAAAGCTGCTCAAGGCGCTTGCGGCCTGTCTGCGGATCAAGGCCCGTCCAGCGCTCCACGATCATAAGCCGCAGGCAGAAGGCCAGCAGCGTTTCTATCTGGAAATAGGTGAATGTCGTGAGCTCGTCGAGCATGTCCCAGCGCAGCTGATCAAGGAGCCGCTCCCGCTGGATGAAGTCGTCCGCGGGCAGCAGCAGCACCTGCTCGATCCAGGGCAGCTGTTCGGCAAGGCCGAAATCCGGGGCTGCGCTGGCAAGCAGGCGCTCCTCCACATCGGTGCGCAAGATCAGCACCGACTCGAGGCACTTGAGATATTCCGGCTCCCGCTGCTGCAGATGCGGCATGCCCCGCCTGATCGCAAGGGCTGCCAGAATGTTTCGCAGCTGCAGCTCGAAAGTGAACCATGACGAGATGAACTCATTTTTATGATGTGTCATATCCTCTAAAAAAAGCCACGTCAGCCGGTCGTCGCTGTTCAGATCCGGCAGCAGGAGCTCATCCTCGCGATACGCAGCGATGAATGCGCACATATAGTCGGGCAGGGTTTCGGGGTTTGCCAGCTCAGCGGCTAAGCGCCTCGCGGTCATACGCGCCGCCGGGTTCAAACGGCCGGTCCAGTCTTTCAAGCAGGGTGATGAGGTTGCGGTTGTCACGGGGCAGCTGCAGCAGGCGCAGCAGCACTGCGTCATCAGGATGCACGAGCCCGGCGGTCTGAGCGATGAACCCGGCGGCGGAGAGGGGCAGGCGCGCGGCATCCGGGCTGATGTCGGCAAGGCCGGCTACAAGATCATAATAGTTTCGTGCCCACACAGCTTATTCTCCAAACAGAAATGCGCGCATCCTGGGCCGAAGATATTCCTTGAAATACTCCCTGAAATCCTCATCGGTAAGGCTGATTTTATACGTTGAGCCGCTCGGCTGCACCTGGAAGCCGGCCTTGATGTTTTTTGCAAATCGCAGCTTCAGCCCTGCGGCAAGCTCCCGGCTGAGGCCCGCTTCCAGCGCAGCACCAAGCCGCTCGCGCTGCGCCTCGGGCAGCAGCACTTCAATGCCCGATAATCCCCCGGTTGCGGGGTTCCAGTTCTGCAGGATTATTTTAAGAAATTCTGTGATGGTTGCGGTATCGGAAAGGGATGCCGTGAGCGGCTTTTCCACCACGGGGGCTGTGATTGCGTCAAGCATTTGCTGCTTGAGAGAGTTCATGGCCTGTGTTGCCGCCAGGCGCATATCGGACTCCATGTTCTGCTTCGTATCGGCTGCTTTTTTCTGCGCTTCGGCGACGATTTTTTCGGCCTCGCGGCGTGCGCCGTCGATGATTGCGGCGGACTGCTTGTCGGCTGCGGTTATAATTTCACCGGCCTGCTGCTCGCCTTTTTCAACGCCTTCGCGGTAGATTTTTTCAGTGAGTTCCTGAAGCTTGCTGTCCATGCATGAACCTTCCTGTATTGATTTTGCTGCATTTCGTGATACAGCCATGCCCGCATCCCGCAGCCCTTCGAGCATTACGATTCCCGTCATGGCGGCCCGGAGCGGCAGCCGGCTGACTCCGCAGGAGCTGTTGCAGGGCTCTACTGATGCTTAATTTTTAAACATATAACAAATGCACGGGGTAAAAGCAAATTCTAACAAATGCAGAGGAACGAGGAAGATAGGGAGCCCGGAAACAGGGATAAGGGTTTGGGGTTTAGTGAGCAGGGCGCATGACAGAAAAAATTATCCTGCCCGCAAACGCAGTAGGGGCTCCAAATTTCGAGCCATTGCGGAAAACCCGGAGTGCCGTCCGGTGAGAATGCCTTCCCTCAAAGGGGACCGGGACTTTTTACTGGAGTATCAGACTCTCAAAAAGGAAATCTGTCGACTCTGAATGAATACGAATGCGTCACTTTTGTTGGCATTTTGAGGGCGTTTTCCCGGGATACAGTGTTTTGCATCTCTTTTTCCCGGACCTCTGCTGCTTGATCATCAGCGCTGCGTGCATGCGTTGGGTGAGGGTTCCAGCCGACAACAGCAATCATGATCTGGAAGGCTATGACATATGCCACCGTTACATGCCAGCCCTTGCCGATATAGGCCAGAGTGTTTTTAGTTTGCGGATACATGTTGGATAAAGCCACTCCCGCTGATGAACCGAACCAGATCATGGAGCCGCCGAAGCCGACGCTAAAGGCCAATACTCCCCAGTCATAGCCACCCTGCTCAAGGCACAGTTTGGTCAGCGGTATATTGTCAAATACCGCGGAAACAAAACCCCAGGTAAATGCAGACCACATCGAGGCCGCAGGCAGTTCATGTACCGGCATTAAGGAAGCAATAGTTACCAGCGACAGGAGAAACACGGTGCCCTGCCAGGCATTTTTAATTTCCCGCCAGGGTGTGGTGCTGAACAGTGCGCCCAGAGCAATGGCAATCCATACGCCGAGAGCGGGGAAATCAAACAGCACATTGGCGGCTATGGCGCCCGCTAAAATCATGAGAACGACGAAGAGTTTATTCCATTTTATTGTAACGTTTTCGGGTGCGTCTTTGGTAATCGGGTTGAATCTATGCTGCTGCAGCGAGCCGACCACTCCGAAAATCGTGAAGGCGGCAATCGATGCGACAAAAGCATGGCTGACATCAAAGGGACTGACGCCATCAATCCACATAAGCGTCGTTGTGGTATCCCCGACTACGCTGCCTGCGCCGCCGGCATTGGAGGCCGCAACAATGGCAGCCAGATAGCCGAGATGCACTTTTCCCTTGAAAACAACCAGGGCAATGGTGCCGCCGATCATGGCAGCGGCGATATTATCCAGGAATGAAGAAATCACCATGATAAACAGCAGCAGGAAAAGGCCGCCGGTCCAGTTGTCGGGTAAAATCTTCGGAAGAAAATCCGGTATGCCCGATTCTTCAAAATGCTTGGCTAAAATGGCAAAGCCGAACAGCAGACCCGCTAAATTGAGCAAAACAGGCCATTCGCCCTGGCGCAGTTCTTTATCAATAATCTGGGTGAAAAAATCCTGTGTGCCGAGAAAATGCTGCGGCAAAGTGTAAACCGGGGTCGAAAACAAGCTTAAAAAGAATTATGGCAGCAAGGCCTGCCAGGGCCACATGCATGGTTTTATCGTGCAGTAAAGCTACGCCAAGCAGGGTAAGCGCAAAAATGATAAACTCAAAACGAACCGGCCCTATGGCGGGCACAGCACCTGCATCAGCGGCAAAAGCAGTGAGCGGTAACAACAGCAGTGCGGAAAGAGCTATGAAAAATGCCGGCGTTTTTTTTGAAACCACCATAATATCCTCCCAAAATATTAGGTTTTCAAAAGTTCCATAAACTTAATTATCTATATATTTGTATATAAATTATTAGCTTACTAAATAATAGGCTCGTTGCATCTGAGTGTCAAGGTAATATTGGGAAATTTTTGGCTTGGTATCGGGGAGGCGGTAAGTGCGGCCTTGCAGCTATGCACATAAAAACAGCCGGGATCCACAGGGGATCCCGGCTGTTTTATTCATTTATATTTTCAGGCTCCGAAGAAAGCCACCGGCCGGTGGCCCTGCTTTGGGAAGACGCCTTAGAAGCGGCGGTTACAGCTCTTCATCGGCCTGCTCTGCCGCCTGCAGCTTGCGGTATTTCCTGATGGCCAGATCGCGCTTGAGGCGCGACAGGCGGTCGATGATGAGCAGGCCGTCGAGATGATCGATTTCGTGCTGAAACGCCCGGGCAAGCAGGTCTTCGGCATCAAAGGTCAGCTCCTTGCCGTTGAGGTCATAGCCCTTGACCTGGACTTTGGCGTGGCGCTTGACGTCAACGGTCAGTTTCGGCAGGCAGAGGCAGCCCTCTTCGCTTTTTTCAGGCCTTCACACATGGTTATGCGCGGATTGATGAGCGTGATAAGGCCCTCGCCGATGTCCACGGCGATGATTTTTTTCAGTATTCCCACCTGCGGAGCTGCAAGCCCCACGCCCTTTGCCCGGTACATGGCCTCTGCCATGGCGGCGCTGGTTTTTACGATGTCATCATCGATGTTTTCCACGTTGCCGCACTTTTTGCGGATCAGGGGATTGGGATAGGTGAGTATTTCAAGCTTTGCCATGTGCTATGTTCCTGCCGTAGCTGCCGCGCCCTGCGGCGCCTCAAGACGGCTTAAAATAATAGGGCCATTACTGGTGATGGCGATGGTATGCTCGAAATGGGCAGACAGCTTTTCATCCCGCGTTACAGCGGTCCAGCCGTCCTGAAGAATTTTTACTTTGTAGGTGCCCTGATTGACCATGGGCTCAAGGGCAAACACCATGCCCTGCTTCAGGCGCGGATTGTAGGCCGCAGGCGTATAAAAATTGGGAATTTGCGGATCCTCATGCAGGTTGCGGCCGATGCCGTGGCCGACAAAGTCGCGCACCACGCTGAAGCCCGCAGCCTCGACATGCGTCTGGACGGCGATTGAAATGTCTGACAGGCGGTTGCCCTCCCGCGCCTTTTCAATGCCGAGATACAGCGATTCTTCGGTTACGCGCATGAGACGCTCGGCCTCGGCGTTTATGGCCCCGACACCCACGGTAATGGCCGCATCGCCATAGTAGCCGTCCAGCAGCACGCCGATATCAAGGCTGACGATATCCCCTTTTTTGAGCGCCCGCTTGCCCGGTATGCCGTGCACGACCTCTTCGTTTATGGAAATGCACAGCGTGGCCGGATAGCCCCGGTAGCCCTTGAAGGCCGGAATGCCTCTGTGCCTGCGGATATACTCTTCTGCAATGCGGTCAAGTTCAGCTGTGGTGATGCCGGGCTTGATATGGCTGCGGAGCTCTTCAAGGGTTTCGGCAACCATGATATTGGCCCGGTGCAGCAGGCGGATATCTTCTGTGTTTTTGAGCAGAATCATGAAATAAAAAAGTGCAAAAAGTATATTAGAAAACAATTAACATATAACAAATAACATACTTAAAAGCAAACGCAAAGCCCCATATCCTGGTTGACAGGCCGGCGGTCTCGTACCATAAGCACGGGATACTATTTTGCAACCCGATCACAAAGGAGAGTCTGCTTATGCGCAGGGCCGTATTTTTAGACCGCGATGGAACACTGAATGTGGAGAAAGGCTATATCAGCGATGTTGATGCTCATAGAGCTGTACCCGGGGGCTGCGCGAGCTGTGCGCCTGCTCAACGATGCGGGCATTCCGGCCATCCTTGTCACCAACCAGACGGGCGCTGCCCGGGGCTATTATACGATTGAGCATGTGCATGCGCTTAACCGCCGGGTGGCTGAGCTGCTCATGCAGGAGGCAGGCGCGCGGCTCGACGCCGTGTACTTCTGCCCGCATTATAAGGACGGCATAGTCCCCGAGTTCACCAAAGACTGCGACTGCCGCAAGCCCGCGCCCGGCATGATCCTGCAGGCCGCGCAGGACTTCCCCGATATCGACCTGTGCGTCCTCGTTTGTGGTCGGCGACAAGGCAACCGATATCACGTTTGCCCGCAATGCCGGCTGCCGCGGGATACTTGTGCGCACAGGCTATGGCGAGCAGGTGCTTGCTGGAGAGTATCAGGAACTTAGAGGTGCAGCCTGAAAAGGTGTGCGCGGATATCACCGAGGCGGTTGCCTATATTTTGTCGCAGCCGCAATCCCGGGCCTGAAGCAGTAGGGGCACGGCATGCCGATGTCCCTACTTCACCCTGCCAGTTTTTAATCATGGCAATGATGTTTGACGAGGCGTGGTCTTTGGGGTCGCCCACGATGGCGATTTCGCCGCCATAGGAGAGCACGGTTGCGCGCTCGGGCACGGTTTCTTTTGTGTAGTCCGTGCCCTTGGCATGCACATGGGGTTTGAGCTTAAGAAGCAGGCTGTCAACGGTCGGGTCTGAGAATATGGTCAGAAGATCGACGCATTCAAGGGCCGCCATAAGCTCAAGGCGCTCGTCTTCGGGGATGAGGGGATAGTCGGCCCCTTTATTTTTTTTGATCGAGCTGTCGCTGTTGAGCGCCACCACCAGCACATCGCCGCGGCTGCGGGCATCCACCAGGCTTCGCACATGCCCCACATGCAGCAGGTTGAATCCGCCATTGGTGAACACGATGCGCTTGCCCTGTTTTTTCAGGCGCCTCGACTGTTCCGCGCAAGCTCGTCATGGTCTTTGATGATTTTATGGCTCATGGATTTCCTGTGGCATAAAATATTGTAGGGGCGTATGGCCATACGCCCTACATTCTTTCCGTATGCGGCAATGGCAGCCTTGAGTTCCTCTGCGGCAAGCGTTGCCGTGCCGGGCTTCATGACGACAACCGAGGCACCGTAGTTGGCAAGGCGCGCGGCCTGAGGGAAAGCGGCGCCGGCCACCAGGGACAGAGTTACCAGCGATACCACGGTATCGCCTGCGCCCGTGACATCGGAAATCTTGTCGCTGCCCGACAACAGGAATGTGCAGGGGTGTTTTATCCGGCTCGAAAAGCGTCATGCCCTTGTTGCCCTGCGTGATAAGCGCCGCCCGGCATTTGATGAGCCGCAGCAGCTTCCGCCCGGCCCGGTGCAGGCTGGCCTCGTCCTGTATGGCGATGCCGGTGATCTGTTCTGCCTCGGACTGGTTGGGCGTGATGATGGTGGCGCCTTTGAAAGCGGCCATATGGTAGCGCGAATCAACAGCCACGATTTTATCGCGGGCGCAGTGCCTGATAAAGGCGAGTATTTTTTTGGTGAAGATGCCGTAGCCGTAATCCGATACGATCAGCGCATCGATGTCGGGCAGAATGCGTTTTAAATATGCCAGCAGGCGCTGCTCTTTTTCTGCTGAAAGCTGTATTTCCCTATCGCGGTCGATGCGGATTATCTGCTGCTTGGTGGTGTTGTCGTCACCCGCCAGTATCCGGGTTTTCATAATGGTGCTGTATGACGGATCGAGCACCATGCCGTCCATGTTCGGGCATTTATCGGCAATAAGGGAAAAAAGACGTCTCGCCGAAATAGTCGCGCCCGAGCAGTCCCACAGGGTACACCTGAGCCCCGAGGTCCAGCAGGTTATTCACCGTATTGGCAGCCCCGCCCGGCACCAGTTCCTCGGAATCATAGCGCACCACGATGACCGGTGCCTCGCGGGAGAGGCGGTGGGGTTTGCCGTAGATGAACACATCGGCGGTCATATCGCCGATGACGCAGATGCGCGCTTTTGAGAACTGCCTGATTATGCTTGTGTAGGTTGCCATGGCTGTGCCGTATCCTGAATTTCCATGTAGGCAGTGACTGAACGAAAAGCCGTTTTTGTGTTGGGTTAAGCCCGAAAGAACCCGTTGGGTTTCGTGCCTCCACCCAACCTGCGCAAAAATAACTGCTCGCGAAAAAGCACTGTCATAAGGGCGAACCCAACAAATGTAGGGTTCAAGGTTTTCGTTCAGACACTGGGTGCTCTGCTGGCTCATAGGACTAAAACATCTCAGGAGTTTTCACAAGGAAAAAATAGTGCGCCCTCCCCTGCTCCTGTCCGGGAGATGCAGCCAACCTGCGATTGACAAACCCTGAGGCCTGTGATAGCTCTACTGAGCATCTGTCGGGGGACAACCATGGAATCCATAAGAACCTTCATTGCTCTTGAGCTGCCTGCCGAGCTCAAGGCGGGCCTCGCCCGCATGCAAAAGACCTTCATGCAGAGCACCGCGGGCGTAAAATGGGTTCGGCCCGAGTCTATTCACCTGACGCTGAAATTTTTAGGCGCCACAAGCATGGAGCACGTGGATACGGTCTGCGGGGTTCTTGATCACCTGACCCGGAATGCGGCGCCGTTTTCTTTTGACGTTACCGGCATGGGCGCTTTTCCCAACAGCCGCAATCCCAAGGTCATCTGGGCAGGCATGCAGGTTGAAGACCGCCTGAAAGCATTTCACGAGGAGCTTGAAACAGCCCTTGCCGCTATGGGGTTTGCACGCGGAAGACCGTCCTTTTGCCCCGCACCTGACTCTGGGCAGGCTCAGAGACGGCCTTGCGCGCAAGGATATTGCAGGGCTCATTGAGCAGTTCAGCTCAGAGCGGTTCGGCCGTTTTGAGGCGGACCACATCATTTTTTTCAAAAGCGAACTGAAGCCATCGGGGCCGGTCTATACGGCAATTAAAGATATCACGCTAATGAAAAACGCTTAAAAGCGGAGGAAACAGATGAGCAAAGAAACAGCACGGGACAAAGACGCAGCACGGGACAAGGAAGCCAACAAGGAAAAGGCCATAGAAATGGCCGTGAGCCAGATTGAAAAACAGTTCGGCAAGGGGGCTATCATGCGCCTCGGGGTTGAAGGAGCGCTGGTTCATGACATAGCGGTCATTCCCACCGGTTCGCTCAGCCTTGACATAGCCCTGGGCCTTGGCGGCATTCCGCGGGGCAGGGTAATTGAGATATTCGGGCCCGAATCTTCCGGCAAAACCACGCTGGCGCTGCAGATCATTGCCGAGGCCCAGAAAACGGGCGGCTCCGCAGGGTTTATCGATGCCGAGCATGCCCTGGATGTAACCTATGCCCGCAAGCTGGGCGTGAAGACCGACGAGCTGCTTATTTCCCAGCCCGACAGCGGCGAGCAGGCCCTTGAGATCTGCGAAGTGCTGGTGCGCAGCGGCGCTTTGGACGTGCTGGTTGTCGACTCGGTTGCAGCTCTTGTGCCCAAGGCGGAAATTGAAGGCGATATGGGCGATTCGCACATGGGCCTGCAGGCCCGCCTCATGTCGCAGGCACTGCGCAAGCTTACCTCAGCCATCAGCCGCTCCAAGACATCGGTCATTTTCATCAACCAGATTCGCATGAAAATCGGGGTCATGTTCGGCAATCCCGAGACCACCACCGGCGGCAATGCGCTGAAATTTTACGCAAGCGTGCGCATGGACATACGCAAGATCGGCATGATCAAGGATGGCGAGAACGTGATCGGCAACCGCACCAGGGTGAAAATCGTGAAGAACAAGATCGCCCCGCCGTTTCGGGAGGTTGAGTTCGACCTGATGTTCGGCGAGGGGATTTCCCGCGAAGGGGATATTCTTGATCTCGGCGCTGCCCAGAATATTATCGATAAAAGCGGCGCATGGTTTTCCTACAAAAGCGACCGCCTCGGCCAGGGCCGGGAGAATGTAAAAAACTATCTGAAAGAGCATCCGGAAATCATGGCGGAAATCGAGCTGGCTATTCTTGAGAAGGCGGGGCTGGCAAAGCCTGTCCTTGAGGCGGCAGATTGATGCAGTGCGCATACAGGCACACAAACTGTTTTTAGCTAAAAAACGGGCTCACAGGGGTGGGGGTACCCCTCATGCTACTGATTTGAGAACCCCTTCTCCCCTTGCGGCAGAAGGCCGGGATGAAGGTTCTATATAAAATGCCTCCTTACCTCAATCTTCTCCCCCTTGCGGGGGCGAGGAGGAAATATGCCGGCCTGGTTAATCCCCCTTTGCTAAAAGGGGGAATTTTCTCGCCCCCTTTTTTGTGGGGCTTTGAACTAACGTGCTTCACCTTCCCTGCAGCCAATGGAAAATAATCTTACACTTCAAAAAGCTCTTGATACAGCCTACCGGCTTCTGGCAGGCCGTCCGCATACGCGGGCTGAAATCAAGCGCAAGCTTTCCCGCAAAGGCGCCGGCGCTGACATCATCGTTCAGGTGCTTGATGAGCTGGCGCGCAAGGGCTATATTGATGAAGACGACATGGCGCTGCGGTGGGCGCAGGCTCTGGTGCGCGACAGGTTATGGGGGCCCCTGAAAATTTCCGTCTATCTCATGCAAAAAGGCCTCGGCCGCGATCTGATCGATCAGGTGCAGCGCCGGGTCTGGCAGGAATTTGACGAATCCGAGATTGCCGGACTTGCGCTGCACAAGCGTTTTGGCGGCACAAACGATGCGGCCCCTGCTGCCAAAAAGGCTGCATTTCTTCGCTCGCGGGGTTTTTCATCCGGGGTGATTTACAGCCTTGCAAAAGAGCCTGCCCGCGATGATTGTTATGATTGAGGCTGCATTGCAAGCAGGCCTGCATGTGTGCGCCGCAGGTTTTTTGCGGCGCCAAACGGCTGAAAGACAATGGCTTTAAAATATGAATTTTACCTCTTTTTAGAGCCCTGCCCTGCCGGGAAAAGCCGAAAATACTGCTGCCGGGGGTTGAAAAAAACACGCGCGCGGCCCTAAATATAAAATTGACAATTATAGTACAATAAAATATATATATAAGTTGTGGGACGAAGTGTGCTCGACTTCACAAGATCGTTCGGTCTTGTAATGGCGAAATCAGCAATCACTCCTCCGCCTGAACACGTGAGCATTTTTGCTTGTGGGTGACCGAAGATCGAATTGCTTTTGAACAGTATGTTGCCTGCGATATAATTTTTTTTTGACGTTGCTCCGCGACCCGCGGACTCCAGTCCAGTATATAGTTTGCAGCAATCGTCCCACGTGGGAACTTTCTTGAAAGTCGTGTGCAGGATATAATACAGCCTTGCCGGTTTTGCTGACTGACGGAAATCCCCATACAACCAATACCTATTTCATTTAAAGGAGAGTAGAAGGTGGAGAAAAAACTTTACGCGGGCAATCTGTCGTATAACACAACAGAGGATGATCTCAGGCAGCTGTTTTCACAGTTTGGGGATGTTGAATCTGTTAAACTGATAACCGACAAGGAAACAGGACGTCCGAAAGGATTCGGTTTTGTGGCCATGGGCTCTGAAGAAGCGGCTCAAAAGGCTGTGGCTGAACTCAATGGCACGTCATTCATGGAAAGAAATATAACCGTTGCTGAAGCTCAGCCTGAAAAGCCCAGAGAAAATCGCGGGTTTGGCGGCAACCGGGGCGGCTTCGGTGGAGACCGGGGAGACCGGGGCGGTTTTGATAGAGGCCGGGGAGGACGCGGGCCTGGGAGAGGGGGGAGATAAGTTATTGAAAGTAGACGTCGTTGGGAATGATGTTGAGAAAGCTCTGAAAATCCTGAAACGAAATCTGAGCAGAGACGGTCTTTTTAGAGAAATGCGCAACAGAAAATTTTATGAGAAGCCGTCTGTGAAAAAGAAAAGGAAACAGGCTGCTGCACGCAAGAACAAAAGAAAAATGGGTTTCTAGTAACGAACCCCATAGGTCTTACGAGAATGCGACAGCAGATAAGCTTTAAAACCAATTAGAGTTTTTTCGCACTACATAAAAAGGGCTAAAGAAGCAATTCTTTAGCCCTTTTTTTCTTGGCCGTGCTTTTGGGAAGATGAGCTGTTTCATTGAAAGCCCGCCTATCCGCACCCTGAAAATAAAATCGCCGGTAACTCGTTAGAATTACCGGCGATTCAAAACTAATGCACGGCAGAACGCAACCCATACACAAAATTTTTTGTAGCTTTATGCAAATTCAAGCCGCAACTTTTTCCCGAGAACGGATGCTGCCTTTTTCAAGGTAAAAAGCGTTACCGATTCATTCTCAGGATCAAGCAACCGATTCAATGCTGCCCGGCTCGTGTGCATCTTTGTTGCCATTTCAGACTTGGTTAAATGCTTTTGAAGCATCAAATCCTCAAGCTGCAGGGCAAGAACCCTTTTGATGGCAGCCTCGGTGCATTCCTCATACATACCCTCATCTTTTAGAAAATCATCAAAACGATCTCCTAAGTTTTTTTTGCTTATAGCCATTACCTGCCTTTGCCTCCTATCTGTTGCTACATGCGTTCCCGCGCAATATCAATATCTCGCTGCGGGGTTTTTTCCGTCTTCTTAATAAATCCGTGCAAAAGAACCATATACCCTTCATGGATTGTGAAGAACACGCGGGCAATTCTTTTGTCTGGTAAATGTGATCTCACCTCATGCAGCCCCTTCCCCAGGGGCCTGACCGTAGGCATGCCAAGGGGCCAGCGGTATTGAACAGTTTTAATATCCTCACCGATTATTTTCCGTACGGCTTTAGGCAAAGCCTTGAGCCATTCCTTCACCGGCTGATTGCCCATGGTGTTTTTATAGAACACGACTTCAAAAATCGGTTTGTTGTCTGTCATAGTATATGTGTACCTATTTTGATACATGATGTCAAGCATTGAATCTACAGGGGAGCCCCTGGGGCCAGATGGGTGTCAGGCTAACTCAGATAATTCAAACTCTGCTGTAATAGAAGGGGCATATGGCAATATTCCCTTACAAAATACAAAACAAGCTTGGAAGGAAGGAGTTTAAAGAACACCCGGCGGGAACGCTGGGTACCCTGAAAATAAAATCGCCTGCAACTCGTTAGAGTTACAGGCGATTGAAAAAATGGTGCCGAAGAAGGGACTCGAACCCCCACGGTGTTGCCACCACAAGGTCCTGAACCTTGCGTGTCTACCAATTCCACCACTTCGGCACGCGATGTCCATAAGTGTTTGCATTTAAAACTCCTTTCATTTACAATAAATCTTTTTATTTGTCAATCACTTAAAAATGAAGGGTGGCTGAATGCTGAGCTCTGACGGCCGCTGTTTTGTCTGCGGCAAGGAAAATGCCGGCGGACTGCAGCTTGATTTCAGCTTTACAGAAGACGGATTGAGCGCTGAGACCATTTTTTTGCCCGACGAAAAATACCAGGGTTGGCCGGGCATTGTGCATGGCGGCATTATCATGACCGTGCTTGACGAGGTAATGGCCAAAGCCGCCGTACATAAAGGCTATACTGTGGTTACCGGCGAGATGACGGTGAAACTTAAAAATCCGCCGAAAACCGGAGAGCCGCTGCGGTGCCGCGGCACCATAGAAAATGTAAAAAAAAAAATCCTCTATGCCGGCGCCAGCGCCGCCAGAGAGGACGGAACCGTGATTGCCGAAGCAACGGCAAAACTTGTCATCATTGCCTGAGCACGACTATGCAGATACTGAAAGGCAGCAGAGAGGCAAAGTCGCTGGGTTTGAAAAACCCGGTGATCACCATCGGCAACTTCGATGGCGTGCATCTTGGCCATCAAAAAATATTAAAAAAAACCATTCAGCGGGCGCGCGCCCTGGACGGTGTGGCGGTCGTCTACACGTTTCATCCCCATCCGCTGAAAGTTGTCAGGCCCGAGGCCGAGCCCCAGAGCATAACCACGTTTGAGGAAAAGGTCCGCTTGATAGACGGCCTGGGCATTGACGTCCTTGTCTGCGAAAACTTCACCCGGCAGTTTGCCGAACAGCCGCCGGAGGAGTTTATCAAAAACATTATTGTCGACCGCATTCATCCGCGGGAGATTGTTATCGGCCATGACTATGCCTTCGGCAAAAACCGCAAGGGGTCCATCGAGCTGCTGCAAAAGATGGGTGAAATATTTCACTTCAAGGTTCATGTCATCGACAATATCACCATCAAAAATATTCCCGTGCGCAGCACAACCGTCCGGCGCTTGATAACGCTCGGCAAGGTTTCGCTTGCCGATAAGCTGCTTGGCAGGCCCTATAGCCTTTCCGGCAAAGTGGTGCATGGCAAGCAGCGGCGCATCGGCTTCCCCACGGCAAATCTGAGCCCGGGAAAAAACCTTATACCGAAAAACGGTGTGTACGCAATCCGCACCCAAACGCCCTATGGCGTGTTTAATGGTATTGTGAACGTGGGCTACAATCCCACCTTCGACAATGACAGGCTCACGATAGAGGCGCATCTGTTTAATTTCAACGAAAATCTGTACGGCAGGGACATTATCGATTTATTTTATTAAGCGCGTGCGCGGCGAAAAAAAATTTGGCGACGTGCCTTCACTGGTAAAGCAGATTGAGCGCGATATTGCCCTTACAAAACGAATTTTGGAAAAATATTGAAAACAGGAGCAAGCATGAACCATTTAGATCAGCTGGAGAGTTTGAGCGTTCACATACTGCGGGAGGCCTATGCAAGCTTCAAGAATCTGGGGATGCTGTGGTCGATCGGCAAGGACAGCACGGTGCTGCTGTGGCTGGCGCGCAAGGCATTTTACGGCCATGTGCCGTTTCCGCTGGTGCATATCGATACGCATTTCAAGATACCCGAGATGATACAGTACCGCGACCGGCTGGCCATGGAGTGGGGCCTTGAGATGGTCTACGGCATGAACGAAGAGGCCCTGCGGGACAAGCAGACCTTCCCGGACGGCACGATAGACCGGATCGCCTGCTGCAGGAATTTAAAGACCATAGCGCTGACCAATACGCTGAGCGGGCAAATGGCCCCGGTATGTTTTAAACCATAAGACCGGCACCTACGAAGTGTACAAAAACACGGAGCCCTATACCGGGGTTATTGTCGGGGTGCGGGCCGATGAGGAGGGATCGCGGTCAAAGGAGCGGTATTTTTCTCCCCGGGACAGGGAAAATCTCTGGGACCTGGGAGACCAGCCGCCGGAGTTCTGGAACCAGTTCAAGACGGACTTTCCGCCGGGCACGCATTTGCGCATACATCCGCTGCTTGACTGGACAGAGCTCAATATCTGGGAATATATTGAGCGGGAAAACATCCCGACGGTTTCGCTGTACTACAATCAGGGAGACGGGAAGCGGTACCGGTCGCTGGGGTGCTATCCGTGCACGACGCCCATAGAGTCTCAATCCCGCAATGTGCAGGAGATTATTCAGGAGCTGAAAAGCGGGGGCCTGAAGAACATCGCCGAGCGGTCTGGCCGGGCGCAGGACAAGGATGACGGCGGCGGGCTGGAGACACTGCGGCGCGACGGGTATATGTAAAAGAAAGAAGCCAGAATTCAGAAGCCAGTATTCAGTGCCCGCGCCAAGGGTCCAGGATTCGGTAGGGGCGTATGGCATGCCCTGTCGTTCGGAAAGAGATCAAGTTCAAAGCGCAGGGGCAGACCTGTGTGTCTGCCCTGTGTTCGCAGCATACAATACAGAGTACAGAAAACACGAAGAATGACCCTTCCCGGAAGAGGATACGATATGACAGAGCAGCTTGAAAAGCAGAAAATGAATATCGTGATAGCCGGGCATGTGGACCACGGCAAGAGCACGGTCATCGGGCGGCTTTTGGCCGATACCGGCTCTCTGCCCGAGGGCAAGCTTGCCCAGGTGCAGGAAAACTGCCGCCGCAACTCAAAGCCCTTCGAGTATGCTTTTCTCATAGACGCTTTGAAGGACGAGCAGTCCCAGGGCATCACGATCGATACGGCCCGCGTGTTTTTCAAAACAGCCAAGCGCAATTACATTATTCTTGATGCTCCCGGCCATATCGAATTTTTGAAGAACATGGTAACGGGCGCCTCCCGGGCCGAGGCGGCCCTGCTGGTTATCGACGCGGAGGAAGGCGTGCGGGAGAATTCGCGGCGCCACGGCTACATGATGTCCATGCTCGGGATCAAACAGATAGCGGTGCTGGTGAACAAGATGGATCTTATGGGCTACGGGCAGGCAACCTATGACGCCATCGTCTCGGAGTACACGGCATTTCTGCAGGAGATCAATATCACGCCGGCCTGCTTCATCCCGGTGAGCGCCATGCAGGGAGACAATATCGCGACACCCTGCGGCCAAGTCCATGCCGTGGTATACGGGCAAAAGCGTGCTTGAGATGCTGGACGCTTTTGAGAAAGAGCCGCTGCCCAGCGGACAAGCCGTTCCGCATGCCGGTGCAGGATGTGTATAAGTTCACCCGGTTCGGCGACAACCGCAGGATCATTGCCGGCACCATCGAGACCGGCTCGGTCAGGGTGGGCGATGAGGTGGTGTTTTATCCCTCGGGCAAAAAAAGCAGGGTAAAGACCATCGAGTGGTTCAACTCCCCGCGAAAGAACAGAGGCAAGCTGCGGCTCTGCCACGGGTTTCACCCTTGAGGAGCAGCTCTATGTCACGCGGGGCGAGCTGGCGGTCAGAAGCACGGAGCAGAAGCCGCAGGTGTCATCCCGGCTGAGGGTCAACCTGTTCTGGCTGGGCCGTGAGCCCCTGGTGCAGAAAAAGGATTATATTTTCAAACTCGGGTCCACGCAGGGTTTCGGCGCGGCTTGAAGAGGTAACGCGGGTCATAGACGCCTCGGACCTGAATGCCGCAGTCGAGCAAGAACCAGATCGAGCGGCATGATGTTGCCGAATGCGTTCTCAAGCTGAACAAGGCCATAGCCTTCGACCCGACTTCAGATATTGCCGGTACGGGCAGGTTCGTGATCGTTGACAATTACGAAATTCGCGGCGGCGGCATTATCGCCGAAGCTCTGGAGGACAAGCAGAGCTGGCTGCGGAACACGGTGATGCTGCGAAACTACAAGTGGGAGAAAAGCATCATCGCCCCGGAAAAGCGGGCCGAAAAGTACAACCAGAAGTCAACGCTGCTGCTGCTGACCGGAGAAAAGCAGGCCGACCGCAAGGCCATTGCCAAGCAGCTTGAAGACAAGCTGTTTGAAGACGGCAAGATCGTGTATTTTCTGGGTATCGGCAGTGTGCTGTACGGCATCGACGCTGATATCAAGGGCCGCGAGGGCAGCCAGAGGCAGGAGCATATGCGCCGGCTTGCCGAGGTGGCAAATATTTTACTTGATGCGGGCATTATTCTGCTGGTGACCGCTGCCGAGCTGACGCAGGATGATCTGGAGATCATGAAGACAACGGTCAGCCCGGACAAGATAGAAACGGTGTGGATCGGTGAAAACGTCACCACCGATATTGCCTATGACCTGCGGCTGGCGCAGCATGAGACTGTTGCCGAATCGGTTGATATCCTCAAAGCGCATCTGCAGGACAAGGGCATTATTTTCAGGCCGTGGTGAATAAAGCCCATAAGCCTGCATGATGCACATTCCATGTATTCCCCGCTGCTGCCCGGCGGGGAATTTTGTTGAATAAAAAAGGGAAACGGGTTAAACAATGTTTTCCCCTAAACACTAATTTCATGCCGTCAAACATTCTATGGCAGACAAAAAAGTACTGATTATCGGCCTTGACTGCGCAACGCCGCAGTTTGTATTTGACAAGTGGGCAGACCAGCTTCCGACCATTGCATCGCTTATGAAACGGGGCTCCTATGGCCTGCTCCGAAGCTCTGTGCCGCCCATCACTGTTCCGGCATGGTCGTGCATGATGTCGGGGAAAAGCCCCGGCACGCTCGGCTGCTACGGTTTTCGCAATCGCTGCGACTATTCCTATGAAGGCATGTCCTTTGCCACCTCGCGGGCCATTAAGGAGGACCGGGTGTGGGATATCCTCTCGCGGGCAGGGAAAAAGGTTATCCTCGTGGGAGTGCCGCAGACCTATCCGCCCACGCCGGTCAACGGCCTCATGGTCACCTGCTTTCTGACGCCTGACACCTCCTGTCAGTACACGTATCCCCGGGAGCTTGCCTCCGAGATTAAAGCCTGTGTGGGCGACTACATGCTCGACGTTGACGACTTCCGCTCTGATAATAAAGAGCAGGTGCTTGAGCAGATTTATGAAATGACAGAAAAACGTTTCAACCTTTTCAAGCATTTTCTGCAGACAAAGCCATGGGACTTTGCCATGATGGTCGAAATGGGGATTGACCGCATGCATCACGGTTTCTGGAAATACATGGATCAGGAGCATCCCAAATATGAGCAGGATTCGAAATTCAAAGACGCCATTCTTGAGTATTATAAATATATCGACGGTAAAATAGCCGATCTGCTCACCGCTGTTGATGAGAGCACCGTCGTGTTCATCGTCTCGGATCACGGCGCACGCACTATGAAGGGCGGCTTCTGCATCAATGAATGGCTTATGCGCGAAGGCTACCTGACCCTCGCCGAAAAGCCGGAAAAGCCCGTGCCCATCGGCAGGGCCAAAATCGACTGGCAAAAAACCATGGCCTGGGGCGAAGGCGGCTACTATTCGCGCCTGTTTCTTAACGTGAAGGGCCGCGAGCCGCAGGGCTGCATTGAACCGGGTGATTACGAGCGCGTGCGCACGGAACTTATCAAAAAGCTTGAAGCCACACGCGATGAAAACGGCCGGCTCATCGGCACCAGAGTCTTCCGGCCGCAGGATATCTACTCCGAGATCAATGGCGTGCCGCCCGATATGATCATCTACTTCGGTGATCTGGCGTGGCGTTCAATCGGCAGCATCGGGCTTGGCGTCATCCACACAGTTGAAAACGACATGGGGTCCGACGACGCCAATCACGCGCAGGACGGCATCTTCATACTGTGCGATCCGCAGCAGCAGGCCTGCCCGGCTGTGAAGCGCGAGGGCCTGAATATTATTGACATTGCCCCCACGGTTCTGCATCTGTTCGGGCTGCCGGTTCCTGCTGATATGGAAGGAAAAGTAATTATATAATCAGACAGGTTGGAAGTTTATGTGCACAAAAAATACCGGTATCGTCCTTGCGTACGTCACGCCGCAGCAGCAACGTGAAGTGGCGGAAGCGCTGACCGCCGAGCTGCAAAAAAGAGGGGCCGGTGCTGTCTGCGTCATAACCGGCATTGGCGCCGGGGCATCCGCGCAGGAAACCGCGCAGGCGATTATCCATTCGCTTGAAAAAAATGGCCTCATACCGTCGCCGGATGAACCGGTTTATTCAGAGGATGAAGAGGAAAAAATCCGCAAGCGGCTTGAAAATCTGGGCTATTTATAAGAAGCAATGTTTTATTGATTCTATTGGTTTGATTGGTTTTGTTAGTTCTATTGGTTCTGTTTGTTTAATTGGTTTGATTAGTTCAAGGATCATACATTTTTTCAGACCAATGCAGTCAATTAACTGATTCAACTAATGTAACGAATTGAACCAATGCAACTAATTCAACTAATTCAACTAATCTAACCAATTCAACCAATGGAACTTTTTTTATGATTGACCTTCACACACATTCTACGGCATCAGACGGCACCCTGTCACCAACGGCTCTTGTGCGCTATGCAAAAGAGCGAAACCTTGAAGCCCTTGCGCTTACCGACCACGATACGGTTGAGGGGCTTGAAGAAGCTCTTGCTGCCGGCGAGCGTGAAGGCCTGGAGGTCGTACCGGGCATTGAGATCAGCGCAGAGTTCCCGGAAAGCACGCTGCACATTCTTGGCTATTATGTTGACTGCACCTGCCCGGCATTTTTGGACAAAATCGCCATTCTTCAGAAAGCCCGAAATGAGCGCAATCCCACCATCATAAAAAAGCTCCAGGCACTGGGCCTTGATATTACGCTGGAGGAAGTGGCCGTGGAAGCAGAGACAGGCCAGGTGGGGAGGCCTCATTTTGCACAGGTGCTGATGAAAAAGGGCTATGTAAAAACGCCCCGTGAGGCCTTTGAAAAATACCTTGCCAAAGGCGCCCCGGCCTATACCGACAAGTTCCGTTTTGAACCTGTCGATGCCATAGCCTCTATCCGGAAGGCAGGCGGCATTCCCGTGCTCGGGCATCCCTTCACACTCAAATATAAAACCCCCGATGAGCTTGACGCTATCGTTGCCGACATGGCGGGCTGGGGACTCATGGGCATTGAGGCCTACTATTCCGAACACTACAGAGACGCAGGTGCGTCTGTATAAGGACCTTGCCGAGAAGCATAATCTGCTCATTACCGGCGGCAGCGATTTTCACGGCCAGAGCATCAAAGGCATCTGCCTGGGAACGGGCAAAGGCAGCCTTAATGTGCCGTATAAGTGCCTTGAAAAGCTCAAGGCGCGCTTAAAAGACGCCCAAAAGAACTAAATAGCCATGCAGTCATTTTTTGTCAATCTGCCGCTTCGCTATATTGCCAAAGACAGCTGGTATATCGATCAGTTCATTGAGCGGGGGTTTGCTCCTGAGCTGGGCCTGGATACAATAATCATGTCAGGGGTTGATAGTGCCTGGCACCGCGGCATTGCCAGGCGGCTTACAACAGCACATCTTCCCTGCGCAGTACATCTCCCCTTTTTTGATCTTCAGCCCGGCAGCCTTGATGATTTCATTCTTGAGGCAACGCGCAGGCGCCTTGAGTCTGCGAAAATAATTTCAGAGATATACGGGCCGGTGCACCTTGTTGCCCATGCAGGATATACCGGGTTGTATGTGGAATTCTACGAGGAGTGGCTGAAACGCGCCCGTGAAACCTGGGCCCGTTTTATGGACAACTGGCCGGGGCACCCGCCGCTGTTCCTGGAAAATGTGTATGAGAAAAGCACGCAGCCGCTTGTTGATCTCTTTGCGGGACTCTCCGGCAGAAATACCGGCATGTGCTTTGATACGGGCCACTGGCACAGCTTTTCGGGCGGAAACAAGGCAGGCTCTGTCCGGGACTGGGTGGCGCAGCTTAAAGGCTTCATTCGCCACCTGCATGTGCATGACAATGACGGAAGCAGCGATCAGCACCTCGGGCTTGGGCAGGGAGCTTTCCCGTGGGAGGCTTTTTTTGGAGCGCTGTCTGAAAATGCCGTCCGCCATACCATCACCCTTGAGCCGCACTCGCCGCAGGATGTGGAGCACAGCCTGAAGTTTATGAAAAAGCATCCCGAATGGTTTGCGTAAAGCCGTTGCCTCCTGATTTCCTTTACAAACTTTTAGTCATAAGCACCGTGCTGCCCGTATCCTTGAGCCATGCATTTGCCTTGACACACAAGCCAGCCCATTTTATAATTATGCAATTAAATAATAATTTTTTTATTAATTTTAACATAAACCACAATTCCTTCTCAAGGATTGCGAATGGTCAAAAAACCGACATATGATCAACTTGAAAGCCGCATCAAAGATCTTGAAGCTAAAGTGCGTGAAAGAAACAAGCATGGGAAAGAATTAAAGCTCTCTAACGACGAACTGCTCGGCACAAATCAGCAACTGGAATCCGCCATTGAAAGAGCCAATAGAATGACTTTTGATGCCGAGATAACCTATATAGAGCTCAACCATATATTCAACACAGCTGCTGATGGAATGTGTGTTATTGACAGGGAGTTTCATGTTCTCAAAATAAATGAAACATTTTCGAAACTCTTTGGCATTAAAAAAAAACAGGCGGAGAACAAAAAATGTTTTGCGCTGATTCCCGGTATTGAGTGCCATACCCCCAACTGTCCACTGACAAGAATTATCAACGGCGAGTCGAGCCTGGGCTATGATGTTGAAAAAAAGACAGCAGATGGCTCCGTCATTTCCTGCATCATGAGTGCAAGCGCTTTCCGTGATCCCGGCGGCGAGTTTTACGGGATGGTGCTTAACTTTAAGGACATTACCTACAGAAAGCAGATAGAGGAAAAATTACGAGAGCTTGCTACCACGGACGGCCTGACCAAGATATATAATCGCAGACACTTCCTCGAACTTTCAAATCAGGAATTTGAAAGGGTTAAACGTTATGGCGCCGCCCTTTCAATGCTGATGGTGGATGTTGATAACTTCAAATTGGTAAATGATACCTATGGGCACGATATTGGGGATGAAGCGCTTATTGCACTTGCAGAAACCGGAAAGAACATTCTGAGAAAGGTGGATATTTTCGGCAGGATCGGCGGTGAGGAGTTTGCCGCACTTTTGCCTGATACAGACCTGAATGGCGCCGTCATTGTGGCGGAGAGACTGCGGCAGGCTATTGAAGAGTCCTGTCTTCAAACAGACAAAGGTGCGGTTCACTTTTCAATAAGCGTCGGTGTTGCACAAGCTACTGAAAGCCTTAAAAATATCGGCGGTCTGTTAAAAGCAACAGATGGCGCCCTGTACAGGGCAAAGGAAAACGGCAGAAACCGGGTTGAAGTTTCATAAAAGGGCCATAGCAACGGCTAACAGAACAAAACCATAGCACGAAGCGGGAATACGATTGTGTTGCTTTCGCAGGCCGGATTTTGCGGAGCATACAATTTTTTCAACCGGTAAATCTTCTATTTCACAATTATATTCTTCCAGAATAACCTGCTTGCAGCTACGCACCATGCATCAAATCAGAGACCAGCGGCTAGAACATTTAACTAAATAATGTAGCCCGCATAATCATTTTAAACTTAACACTTTATCCGTTCGCCTGCATCCTGAGCATTCGAAGGTCGAAGGGTTGAACGGATACATGCCAACAATACAAGACGTTCATGGTTCGACCCTTCGTCAGGCTCAGGACTCACCTGAACGTCTCTATTTCATGGCTGCAAAAAAATTTAACTGCTCTAATGGGAAAAGGTCAATGTGCAGCCCGTACATGAAACAGTTGGAGTGGCCCCAGCTGGTTGTGAAACTGCTTCACCGGCGGCCCTAATAATTGGCCTAATACCTGGCGATAGTTTTTAAAAAAATATTCATTATATGTTCCCCACATTAAAAAAGAGGGGGAAACAACCCAGCCGGAAAAACGTTTTTCCTTCATCGCAGTTACAATAGCATCGTCTATAACCCATATTTTCCATGACGGCTCGTTTTTGAAAGTAGTCCAGTCTTTTCTCATAACAGAATACTCCGCGTCAGGGTCTGCATAATAAGCTAAACACGCGCGATCTATCGGATCGGTTATGAAGATTTTTTCATTGCCATCGGAGTGCTGCCGAATGTACTCGAATGCATTTTTCCATGGTTGCTTATGTCCCTTTGTGCCGGCACTATGGTAGAGAAGCGCCGGCCACAGGACAAGAAGAATGCTTATGGCCATCGACCACTTCAAATCAATTTTCAAAAAATTAAACGCACTTGTCATTCCATAAGCGCAAACAAGGAGGAAAAAAGGTAAAAGGAAAATTGCATTTTGCGGTGTGACCATTTTTTTAAAAAAAGCCACGCCAAAGAGCGTTCCCATAATCACCAATACACCAAGTGCAACAAAAAGAATTTTCCCTGCCTTTTTGTACCAGGCTATAGCTATGCTGGTAAAAAAAACAACTGCATATGAATACGCCCAAACATCCGGATAGTTTTTATCTGTTGAGAAACGGGAAAGAATAGTTGTAAAAAAATCACTGTTTGCGCTGAGAGCGTACCCCGCTCCTGTTCCCCCATAGGTAGTCAGTTGCACCAGGAAAAAAGGAAGCCACGGCAAGAAAAAGAAAAAAGGAATAATCAGGCTGACCGCCAACAGTTCGATGCGTCTTTTTTTCTCTACAGCGCACAGCGCAACTGACATTAGAAAAATCGTTTCATAAGCGATCACAAAGATCCCGAAATAGTGAATGAGAAAAAGGCATCCGTTTACAGCCCCCAATACAAGGCTATACGTAAAACTGTTTTTTTCGGCTAACCTTAAAGCTGCAATAAAGCTTATCAATGAGAGGAATAAAAAAAACGAGTACATTCGGGCTTCTTGCGAATAGTATAGTGCAATAGGTGAAAGCGCCAATAGGGCTGCTGCAACCAAGGCTGCTTTTTGCTCTACTAATGTTCGGGAAAAATAATAAAAAACCGGTATAGCGGCAACCCCAAACAAGAAAGCAGGCATTCTGAGAATCCAGTCGCTATTGCCGAAAAAAAGAATAACAGTTTTCATTAGTGCATAGTCTAGCGGTGGCGAGCTATGATTTGCGACTAAATAAAATAGATCTTTCCATTCTGCAGATGCAGCTGTTACCTGCATCATTTCATCGCACCACAAAGAAGCATTTATATGATATATACGGAAGGCAACTCCAATACAGCAGACAATGGAAAGGGCAAAGAGATAACGATGGTTTTTTGAAAGCATAGGGTTTTGCAAGCTTGAAAAATCAGTAAAAATGATAGTTATTGTACATAGACGCCTATTGAAGTTATTTTACCTTTTCGACATCAATATTCATTTTCCATTATAAGAAACCCTTTAATTTCTTAACCCGGGTATAGCGAATTTTAAAACAGGCTTTCACAAATGCTTCAGTATCCTTTTAAGATGTTCTATGACC
>CAWDSQ010000020.1:0-310757 GCA_963804955.1 uncultured delta proteobacterium
CCTCAAGGCCGGTCGATCTTATTGTAACCGATATCAGCGGCTGCGATCAGAAAGCAGACGCAGCAGAAAAAAGTCTTATTCATGGAGTGAATGTTCCTGTCATAATTAACACCGGCTATCACGTGCGCATGATTCGTGGGCATTTATCAACCCGCATTGCCCATGTTTTGAAATCGTCAAATCTGGCAGTGCTTAAACAAAAAATAAAAATCCTGCTGGCAGGGAGAGCGCATACCGAGGCTCACAAAACAGGCCCGCTTGCACCGATGAAAGACGGCCGTCAGAGACTGCTTGCGAAAGGCAACAACATCTTTCTGGCTGGTAAAACCAGCAGGCTTGAGTGTTGCAATGGCTAAGCGGCACACTGATGAAGGCGGCTCGATGCATGCCAAAAAAAATTACGGACTGAGCGGCATTCCTCTTCCTGCGGTTCGTGACACAACACGCAGTGTTTGAATTGTTTTCAAGAAAGGAAACAGCCTGAATGTACGCATTGACAAAGACAGCTGTGTCGGCTGCGGCAATTGTGTTGAAATATGCCCGGAAATATTTGAGATGGATGGAGATCTGGCATTAGCAAAAATACATTCCGTTCCGGAGAATTTGCAGGATGCCTGCAGAGATGCGACAGAATCCTGCCCCGTGGAGGCAGTCATCATTGAAGACTGAGTTGCTGAGTCAGACTTACTGCTTTATGCCCCGCACGCAGGGATGAAAAAATGGCGGAGCGTCCAGAAGGCGATACGTGCACTATCTCGACAATAACCGGTGGAGGATTAATCATGGGATCAAATTTTAAGCTGCTTACCTATAACAACAGTGAAAATCTGCACATAAAACTCACGGGAGATTTTGACGAGGAGGCAGCCGAAATCCTGATGAAATCGCTTCACAAGCACCATAAGAAGTTTAGAAAAATTTTTATTTACACGAGTTGTTTAAACAGTATTGAATTTGCCGGCACGGAGGCCTTTCAGAACCGCTATGAGCTGCTGGCCGATGATTTAAACGATATTCTATTTACGGGTGAACATGCAGAACATATTGCCCCGTATGCATGGCAGGTTTTATGAATGCCAGCTGCAGGAGGGCATCAACATGATGAAGCAGGCAATGCTCTATGTCGAAAGCCCCGGCGACTTGTTTGCGGAGCGAGAAAACCCGGCCTGGATGGACAATAGCATGAACACCGATTGAAATCATTATGGACAAAGGGCCTACGTTTATGACGGTTTTTAAAAGCAGATATTGTCGTTTTAAAAAGTCAGTGACCACCATCTCGCTGTCGATAGCGGCCCTGCTTTTTTTATGCCACACTATGCCACAGCCAAGGCGCTGCCCGGCGGGACATTGGATCCGACGTCGATAACCAAATATGTCACACCGCTGGTCATACCACCGATGATGGACACACCAGGCGTAAACTTTTTATGATGCAATTTTTGGAATAGTTTACTGCATCATCCTAACATTGTGGGGAAAGAAGGGAGATTGTTATGCGCTTCATACAATATGGCAATATAATAATTTATTTGGCTTTTATCTGTATAGCTGCATCGGGTTGCAAGCCCAATGGATTGACCGTGGTGATTTCTCCCATGGCAGTTCGCCTTAATGGGGCGCAATGGCGTGTGGATAACGGAACCTACCATAACAGCGGTGAAACCGTTGCTGATCTTGCCGCAGGTAAACATGTTATTTCTTTCAACGCTGTTCACGACTGGGTGAAGGCAGACGATCAGCTCATCACCGTAGCTGCAAATGCTCATGAAACCGTTAAGGCAACCTACACAGCCCTGAGCTCCTCCTACGCTGTACTGGCCTACAATGATCTTGGCATGCACTGCCTGGACCAGGATTTTTCAGATTTCATGGTGCTGCCGCCCTATAATAATCTTTATGTGCAGGTAATCCGCCGCAGCGGGGAAGACCCCGAGATAGTGTCAAGCGGCCTGAACGTAAGCTATTATATCCCAGCAAATACGACATCTGCTGATAAGACCAATTTTTGGGACTATGCAGGGAGTTTTTTCAGTCCCGCTCCCGCGCCTAATGTGGGGCTCACCGGCAACGGTCTTTCAGGAGAAATGGTGGCAAGCGGAAGAAATGACTGGGTTGCAACCGGCATACCGATAACCCCCATAAACGATGCCGGACAGCTTGACCCCTATCCGATGGCCACGGTTATCGTCAAACAGAACGGGGTCGAAGTCGGCCGGACGCATACCGTTGTGCCGGTCTCCTGGGAAATGAGATGCGACCTTTGCCACACGGGAAACACTACACAGGCCGTTGCAGCCAACATCCTCGCAGCGCATGATGCCCTGCACGGCACAGCACTTCAGCAGCAAACGCCGCTTGCCTGCGGAAGCTGCCATGCTCAGCCGGAATTGGGGTTCCTAGGCAACCCCGCCTTGCCGACCCTGTCAAGCGCCATGCACACGGCGCATGCCCCACCGGATGGAGCAGGCAAATCTAGCCGTTCCCTGCTATGCCTGTCATCCCGGCATTGCGACGCAGTGTCAGCGCGACATACATTTCAGCAAGGGCATTACCTGCACTACCTGCCATGGTGACATGATGAGCGTGGGTGACCCGAGCCGAACCCCCTGGGCCGACGAGCCCCGATGCGGAACATGCCATGCCAGGGCCGGCTTTGAATTTGAGCAGGCAAACACCCTGTACCGCGATTCAAAGGGGCATATGGGCGTGCATTGCGAGGCCTGTCACGGCACCCCGCATGCCATAACCCCCACGGCGACCGACCGGGACAATGAGCAGGCAATAACCGTCCAGGGCGCGGCCGGAACTATCAATACCTGTACCGTATGTCATACGTCGATGCCGGATGACAGCTTTCCGCACAGGCTTTCCGACGATGAGGGCAACGGTGGCGGAGATTAACCTTGAACAGCAGCATGAAGCCACAGGCATATGGCGGGTGTTTTTGTGATGCCTGCGGCAGGGTGGCGGCAAATAAAAATCTGCTCTGTATGCCAAAGTCCATAAAATAGTCTGTTGGAAACTTGTGAATTCCTGCGAACGCGGGTAATGTGTGCAGGCTGGAGAGGGTTCAAGGGGATCGGCAGCGCTCTACCCAGGACATATGCGCGATTCCCTGACCGTTACTCCGTGCATAAAAGTACAGTGCAGGCAAACGGTGCGGACAGCGAAGAGCACACAAGCTGAGAAATCATGTCGGCGCAGCACGACGCGCATCCTCCTGGATCATATCGTGCTGAATGTCGACAATATGTCAGCTGTGATCAATTTTTATACTACGGTACTGGCTTTGCCGCCAGAACGCCTTGATGAATTTCATGCGGGCGCAGTACCGTTTCCATCGGTCCGAATAAACGAAGAGACTATTATCGATTTTTTTTCCAAACAGCTTTGGATGAAACCGGGCGGACAGCAGAAAGGTTCACCGAACCTGAACCATTTCTGCCTTGCCATGAGTTTGAAAGACTGGAAAGCTCTGCGCAAGCGTCTTGATGCGGGGGCCATACCGCTCGTGGAAGGCCCGGTTGAACGGTGGGGCGCACGCGGAACCGGTATCTCAATCTATTTCCGGGATCCTGACGGCAACCTGATCGAAGCACGCTATTACAGCACGACCACCAAAGATAAAACATGTCAGTTGGGCTCTTGAAATAAGCAGAACCGGGTGATCCCGTTCCCGGGTGTGGATTATTCCGCCGGGTAGAGGTGGGGGATAATCCCGGGCGGTTTAGTCCCCGGGATTATTAATGAGTGCCTGTATCCCATAATGCTGCCCTGCCAAATTGGTGCTATTCAAAAAACTGCCTGAAAAATAACAGTATCCAGTGTTGCACACCCGTTTTGTTACAGTCTGCCCAGCGTCTCGCTATTTTATCAAAACAAACCACCACAGCACTATGCCTGCAACAAACTGAAAAAACTTATCATTTGTAAACCGTATTGTTTCCGCAGGGCTGGCACAACTTCTGCAAACAGGAAAGGTATATAAAAACCACATATAAAGGAGGAAGGCATGCTGGCACTAAAACAAAACCGTTCTACTGCATTTGCAGCACCATCGGACAACAAAACCCATACGACCCTGTATGATGTGATAGAAGCAGTTTCTGAGGTTATCGGCCCAGACGAGGAAGAACTTGTCAGCACTGTTGTCATCCAGCTTTTGAAAGATTATCGTGCCAGGCTTGAAGGTGATTCATGGAATAGCCTTGTACAAACAAAAGGCGGCCATCTCTATCTTTACAGGAGGCCTGAAGCATGATTAATCAGAAAATATGCGCGGCAATGAATGAGCAGATTAAGTATGAGCTTGAATCATATTATATCTATTTGTCCATGGTTGCCTATTTCCATTTTCTGAGCCTTGACGGCATGGCACACTGGCTCCGCTGTCAGGCGCATGAGGAAATGATCCATGCAATGAAATTTTTTGACCATATTCTGGACCGTGGCGGCACGGTAACGCTTCTTGATGTCCAGCAGCTTAAGACGACCTGGTCGTCTCCCCGCTCGGCATGGGAAGATGCCTATGCCCATGAAAAGTTCATAACCGGCAAGATAAATGATCTTATGAAATCGGCTCGTGAAGAAAACGAATATCTCGCAGAACCTCTGTTGGTCTGGTTTGCCAATGAACAAATCGAAGAGGAAAACAACACCGACAAGATAGCGCGCCAGATTGCGATGATTGAAAATGACCAGGCTGGCATTCTCATGCTGGATCGTGAGCTGGGCACACGGGTATTCTCTCCGGGGTCGCCGCTTGACCGCACCGCATACCAGGCAGCGCAGTAATGTCCGCCATGCTTATTGGCAACTTTGTACGGCAGGTGCTGCGGGAAGCACTGTGCTAGTCCGTAGGTCGGGTGTCAACCCGACGGTATCATGAGTATTTCAAAAATTGTCGGGTTAGCACCCGACCATAAATAGAGAGAAATAAAAAAACCACCTGTTTTTTCAGGTGGTTTTTGGTGTTGGTGCATCTGGGTGAATGCTGAATTGGTGGAGCGCCGGGAGTCGAGTAATTAAATTTATAGCTGTAAATATTGGTTGTTCTCAAAATTTTACATGAAAAAATACCGACAGTGTTACCGTTAACAGCTTGAGCACTCGCGGGAATCGAACCCACATCCGTTGAGTGTTTTTTTTAAAAAATCATTAATAACTTGTATGGCTATTGGCCGAGACAACTTTAAAATTTCAGGCCACCATGCGTGCATGTATGTTGCGCTCGATAGCGGGGCCTGAGGTACGCTGGGTTATTTTAAGATCGTAGCTCGTCTGCAGGTTCATCCAGAATTGGGCTGTTGTGCCGAAATAGCGGGCCAGCCTGAGCGCCGTGTCAGGGGTAATGGCGCGGCGCTCGCGCACGATATCATTGATTCTGGGGGCGGGCACCTTAAGCTCAAGCGCCAAAGCATGTGCCGTCATGCCGAGCGGCGCGAGGAACTCCTCACGAAGAATTTCCCCCGGATGAATAGGGCGCATTTTATTTTCGAGCTTCATGATGTTTCTCCTTTAATGATAATCCACAATTTCGACATCGAAGGCATTGCCGTCTTTGAAACGGAAGCATACACGCCATTGATCGTTAATGCGAATGCTCCATTGCCCTTTGCGATCCCCATGCAGTGATTCAAGCCTGTTGCCGGGCGGTACCCGGAGATCCTCAAGAGCCGATGCGCTGTCCAGCATCTGCAGCTTGCGTTCTGCAGCCGCTTTGAATGCCTGAAACCGGCGCGGGCTTCCGCCCTCGAAAAGAGCCAGTGTATCCTTGCATTGGAAAGCTTTGATCATATCTTATAATGTATAACGCTTAGCGTTAAACGTCAAGCGAAAAAATTTTGTTGTGTATATCGGATTGGTTAACCCTTAATTGCACCCAGGCATGCAGCCGGCACCCTGCTTTGCCCTTCGGGTTGGCGACAGGGGCCGCATGCGCTTTTTCAGTCCGTAGGTCGGGTGTCAACCCGACGGTATCATGAGTATTTCAAAAATTGTCGGGTTAGCACCCGACCTACATAATAGAAAGAAATAAAAAAACCACCTGTTTTTTCAGGTGGTTTTGGGTGTTGGTGCATCTGGGTGGATGCTGAATTGGTGGAGGCGCCGGGAGTCGAACCCGGGTCCGGAAATCTTCCACGAGGACCTCTACATACATATCTCCTGATTTGAATTTCATCTTTCAAGTCTCCCAGGAGCAGGATACTTCGAAAGACTATCTCAAGAGTTATTTCGCCGCTTGTCCCTTGAGCACAAACAAGCAGCTATCCCGCTGAAGTCGACGCCTCATAAAGCTCCGCAGGAGAGGGCCGTATGAGCCGCTGGCTATTTACGCAGCCAGAGCGTAGTTATAATCGTCTGCGATTATATATTGCCCTACCTTTTTAACGAGCCGATAGGAACCTCGGTATGCAGCCCGCGCTTCAACCACCCCCGTCGAAACCGTTTCGCCCCCGTTCTTTTTATTGCAAAGAACTTTTAAAACAGTATACAATATAGCATTACCTCAGGAGAAAAGCAACCACGGTGAACCTGAGATCGTTTTTATCATAAGGAGAGCGGAATGGCAAAGAAAGCAGGCTGGGCATTTTTTATCATCATACTTATCGCGCTTGCTGTGGCTGGCTTTGTGTATTTTAAGGACAAGGCTGCCAAGAACGCAGCAGAAGAAGCTGCCTTCAGGGAGCGTGAAGCCTGGAAGCATCAAAATCAGCTGCTTGAAAAGAAGATCGGCGGGCTGGAGAAAGATATCGACCAACTGGGCAAGGATCTGCTGCTTGCCGACCAGGCTCCGCCCATTGCGCTTGAAAGGCGGCAGCAGGTGTTTGGGGACAATGGCACCGGCCAGGAGTCTTCGTTGAACAGCGTGCACAGCCGGGTTATGAATTTTTTCAAATACATTGACCAGAAAGGCTATCTTGCCGCGCGCGGCATACCCGGAACCTCCTATGAGAAATTCAAGAGCATCATGGACAGGCTGATGCAGGCATCCCCCGTTATTTCCGGCGAGTCCCAGGACATGCTGACGCTTCTCAAAAACATCACCTATCTGTTCGGGTTGCTCGGCAAGACCGATACGCTGCTGGTGCGTGACATTATCAACGGTGAATCGGAAATCATGGAGCCGACCATGAAGCTTTTTTATCAGTGGCTGAATCCGGACATTGCCATACAGGGTGCGGAGCGCATTACCCTGCCGTTTGCAAAGCAGTATGAGTATGCAGCCTATCTTATGCAGACCATCGGCGGCAAGGCATATCTGTTCCGGCGCGACTCGAAAACGCGGCTGCTGACCAGCTTTTACTGCATTCTTATCATTGACCGCGCCAATCAGGAAACCCTTAATTCCTATGGTCTGGATATACGGCCTCTGGTAAGCAGCCTTATGACCGAGATACAAAACTCCAAGGTTCTGATCGACAAGCAGGAATATATCGCGGCGCTGAATATCATCCGTAAGAAATCCGAAGGCATTAAAATAGATCGTCCCGTAATAGACGATCTGCAACCTCCTGCACAGCCATAGCAAGATGTAAAACAACAAAAGGCCGGGACCGCTGTACAGCAGCCCCGGCCTTTTGTTGTGTGACACAGCAGAAATTTTACAGGTTCTGCAGTGCCTCTTCGGCTATTTCGCGCAAATCATCATCGGTGGCGGTCATGATGATGATGTTAAGCTTGCTTTTAAGCCCTTCCTTCAGGTTCAGCTGGGCTTCGGGTTCCAGGGCAAGCAGTGCCGCTACCGCATCTCTTGCCACCTTGGTGTCTTCATAATCAAGCAGCAGAAACAGCGTGCTCCAGTCATCGGGCATGCCGAATTCTTTGAGGTATTTTTTTACCGCAGGCCCGAATTTTTTCGTTCCGGCCCGCTCATGGACCTCTTTGAGCGCAGCGGCATGCTCTTTTGTGGCTTTTTTCCCTTTGAAAAGGTTCTCTATCTCCTTGAGGTACATTTTCTGAGCCCACTCTTTTCGGGGGGATTTTGCGCGCTGCTCGCCAGGCTCTTTGGAAGTATGCGCACTGCCATCCCGCTGCCGGTCGATATCTCTCCAGCTGGGTTTTTCCCTGTCGTCATCATCATCGTCATGTCCGGATGTCATGGTCTGTCTCCTGTGGTTGCTTGTTTTCTCATCTGCCCTTGAAATCAGGGGCTCTTTTCTGCACAAAGGCCTGCATGCCTTCCTTCTGATCTTCAGTGTTAAATAGATCAGCAAATGTATCTATTTCAAGTTTAAGGGCCTCGCGAAGGGGCATTTCATAGCCGCGGCTGATGACGCGTTTTGCCTGAATGATGGCAAGCCGGCCCTGGTGGCTGATTTTTTTGGCCATATCCATGGTTACCGTCATCAGGGTTTCATGCGGCACGACGCGGTTGACCAGGCCTATGGCCAGCGCCCGTTCGGCATTGATATGATCGCCGGTAAAAATCAGCTCTTTGGTGACGGCCGGGCCCACAAGACGCGAGGTGCGCTGGGTAGCGCCCCAGCCGGGAATAATGCCCAGAATTGTCTCGGGCAGGCCGAAAGTCGCTTTGTCCGAAGCAATGCGGATGTCGCAGCTGAGAGCAACCTCCATGCCCCCTCCAAGGGCAAAGCCGTTGATGGCCGCAATGGAGGGTTTGTCCATATCCTGTATGGTCGTGAACAGCCCGTGCCCGAGCTCTGAGTAGATGCGAGCGGTATCCGGTGTTTTGCCGAACATTTCCTGAATATCAGCACCTGCGACAAAGGAGCGCCCTTCGCCCGTGAAGACAACCGCCCGCACGGCAGAATTGCTTTGCATATCGCGCACCGCGTCCAGGGTTTCAGCAACGGTTGTCGTATTGAGCGCATTGAGCACCTCGGGGCGGTTAAACGTGATGATGCCGATCCTGTCCTCGAGTACAGCTGTTTTAATTGAGGTGTAGTTTTTCATACAGTCACCTTGTGCAGGTCATTGTCGGATCAGCAGGTGCATGGGTCGCCTGCTACCGGTCGCGGGTCACAATAAGGCTAACAGCCTCTGCACCGCCCAGGCACAGCGACGCCATGCCTGTTGCTGCTCCCCGCTGCTTCATTGCATGCAGCAGCGTCACCAGTACCCTGGCGCCGCTTGCGCCGATGGGATGGCCAAGGGCAACGGCGCCTCCGTTTACATTGAGGCGATCAAGGGGGATGCCCAGCTCACGCGCAATGGCAACCGTTGTGGCAGCGAATGCTTCATTGACTTCATGCAGGTCTATGGCATCTATTGACATACCTGCCTTTTTAAGTACTTTGGGTATTGATTTTATGGGGGTCATGAGCACATCCTCAAGCTCCATGCCGGCAGAGCCCTGCGCCCCGACAGTCGCCAGAGGCTGTATGCCCAGGCTTTGTGCTTTGCTTCTCGACATAATCACCAGTGCCGCTGCACCGTCGCTGATTTTAGATGCATTGCCTGCCGTGACGCAGCCGTCTTTTTTGAAAGCAGGCCTGAGCTTTTTAAGCCCGTCGAGGGTAATGTGCCGGGGTGTTTCATCGACGCTGAAAAGCAGCGGCCCGCCCTTTTTCTGCGGCACCGCAACGGGGACGATTTCTTCGGTAAATCGGCCCTCTTTGACGCTTGCAAGAGCCCGCTGTACAGACATATAGGCGAAATCGTCCATGTCCTCGCGGGAAATGCCGTACTTTCGAGTAGAAATTTCTGCTGCTGCGCCCATGTGAAAATCGCTGATGATGTCCCAGATGCCGTCTTGAATCATACCGTCGATGATAGGAGCATTGTTCATGCGGTAGCCGAAACGGGCTTTGTCAAGATAGTAGGGAGCCCGGTTCATATTTTCCATGCCGCCGGCAACGATAATATCGGCATCCCCGCTTGAAATCGCCTGGGCCGCCAGCATGACGGCCTTGAGGCCCGAGCCGCAGACTTTATTGACGGTAATGGCGCCTGCCTCTACGGGCAGACCGGCCTTGAGCATGGCCTGGCGGGCCGGGTTCTGCCCCAGGCCTGCCGGCAGCACAGTGCCCATGATTACTTCATCGACATCATTTTTTTGTATACCTGCCCGCAGAACGGCTTCGGCGATGACAACAGCCCCGAGCTCGGTGGCTGATATGTCGCGCAGCGTGCCGTTAAAGTCGCCGATAGGCGTGCGAACAGCGCTTGCAATTACAATGTCTCGCATGCAAATAACTCCGCAAGGTTAAAATGGCATAGTACGCCCCTTGTGTATGACAGGGCTTTTAAAGCGGGAATGAGTGATTTCAGGATGGTTATTGAAATCCTATTGTTGTAGTAGCATAGTGTGTTTTTTGTGTCAAGAAACTAAAACAATTGATTTACCATGCGGTAATGTGATTTAATTTTTCAGGAAAAGGGCTGCCTGCAACAGATGCCCTGTTTGGCCGGATATTTTATTTGTTGAGGATACGCAAGCGACTGTGTTATTATTGATAAAGTATAGACATGTACGTATGAAGCTATAGGGAATTTGATTTTTATCTTTAAAGGACTTACTATGCCTCCTTCACTGTATGTAAATACTGCCGATCTACAGCTGCGCAGCAGAGGCGAAGTTTTTTGTTCAAGCCCCCGACTCAGCGCTGGTCTGCAGAGCCGATTGACGCGTATACTTGCCGGCCTGCTGAGCACATCGATGATGTGTGCCTGTTTAATGATGCTTTTTGTTGCCCCGGCCCATGCCGAGGATGCCAAGACTGATATTATCATAGAAAAAAACCTTTTCAGCCCTGATCGCAAGAAATGGGTGTCGGAGCCTGCGTCAAGCAAAAAGGGTGCTGACAAACTGGCTAAAAAGGAAATCAATGACCTCATGCTGATGGGCACGGCCATTCGCGGCAAGGAACGCTATGCTGTGCTGCATGCAAAAAAAGATGCAGCTCAAGGCGGGTTTAAACCCTGGATGAAGGGCGACTATGTTCAAGGCTATCTGTTGAAGGAAATTGAAGAAAAGATGGTCGTTCTGCAGGATGAAGCGGAGAATAAAGAGTATATACTGTATATGAATGACGAAAAGAAAGAACGTGTCGCTGAAAAAACAGCTGTAAAAATCGAACCGCCATCAGCAGCTGTTGAAGTTACGAAGGGGCCTCAGCCCGGGAAAAGAAGAAGGCCCAGAAAAACAGCCAGCCAGCCTGCCAATCCGGATAATATTTCAAGTGCCGGCAGAGGGGCGACGGGGAGAAATTTTGAAGGTGGAGGTGGGTTTTAGAAACGCACCTCCACCAGATATTTCCGCACCTTCTCCCGATAGCCCCGACCCTATCCGGCAACCTTTTGAGCAGAATGACACGCGGGAGGATTGATTTTTTTAGTTTTTGCTGTCCATGCCTGCCGGCATAACCTGCGGTGCTGCTGTCCGAACAGACAACCTCTCAGCTGCTGTACGCATATGCACAGAATAAACCGATCCATTGATTAACTGACGGACCCCACTGGTCTGCACATGAACGATATGTATGATTTTATGAACGGGTGAGACATGACTGCTCGAATTGAAGTTGGGTTTAGGCCTGAAGTACGGGATGCGTACGGGTGCAAGGTGCGCAAGCGCATACAGGAAGAATTGGGCCTTGAGGTGCACGAGGTTTCAACCATAGATGTGTATACTGTAGATATGAATCTTTCGCCGGATGAGGTTCTTCTGCTTGCCGGCGGGCCATACTGTGATGCTGTTACACAGATGTCTGCGGTTGACACGCCTCTTGCCGTCAATTTTGACTGGATAGCGGAAATCGGCTACAAACCGGGCGTGACGGACAATGCGGGCCGTACGGCACTTGAAACCGCCTCGCTCTGTCTCGGCAGGAGCCCGGCACCGGGCGAAAAAGTCTATACATCCCGGCAGTATCTGTTCAGGGGCGATCTTACCCGTCAGGATGTGGAATAGTATTGTCACGCAGGTCCTTGCCAATGATCTCATACAGCGGCATGTTCTTGCATCCCGCGCAGAGTTTGATCTGGCCGGCGGTCTGAGTTTGTCGGTGCCGCGCGTGACGGAAAGCGAAAAAGCTGTGGTGAAAGAGATCGACATTCAGATTGCCGATGACGAACTCGTACAGCTCAGCCGCGAGAGGCTGCTGGCTTTGAGCCTTGATGAAATGCGCACCATAAAAGACTATTTCGGCAGGGCGGATGTGCAGGCAGTCCGCGCACAGTTCGGGCTGTCGCATAAGGCCACCGATGCCGAAATCGAGGCCTTCGGGCAGACATGGTCCGAGCACTGCAAGCATAAAATATTCAATGCCGTTATCGACTACACGGATGAAAACGGCAGACGTGAGACGATACACAGCCTTTTTTCTACCTGTATTAAAGGCTCCACACAGGCTATCCGGGACCGGCTCGGCAGCCACGATTGGTGCGTTTCGGTCTTCAAGGACAATGCGGGTGTCATTACCTGGGATGACACGTATAATCTTGTGTACAAGGTTGAAACGCATAACAGCCCTTCCGCCCTTGACCCGTACGGCGGGGCGCTCACCGGCATCGTTGGCGTCAACCGCGATACCATCGGTACGGGCAAGGCTGCAAAGCTCATTTTTAATACTGATGTGTTCTGCTTTGCTTCTCCGTTTCATGAAAAAGAGCTGCCCCCGCGCATCCTGCACCCGCGGCGCATTCTTGAAGGCGTGCGTGAAGGCGTTGAACACGGCGGCAATAAAAGCGGCATCCCCACGGTAAACGGCAGCATTGTTTTCGATGAACGGTTTCTCGGCAAACCCCTTGTGTATTGCGGAACGGGCGGCATCATGCCCCGCCGGATACTGGGTGAGCCCTCCGAGGTGAAAGTCGTGGAGCCGGGAGACGTGATCGTCATGGCCGGCGGACGCATCGGCAAGGACGGCATACACGGCGCAACATTTTCCTCCGAGGAGCTGCATGAAGGCTCACCGGTGACAGCCGTTCAGATCGGCGACCCGATAACGCAGAAGCGGATGTGTGATTTTATTCTGGAAGCGCGCGATCAGGGCATGTACCGCTGCATTACCGACAATGGCGCCGGCGGCCTGTCTTCGTCGGTTGGCGAAATGGCCCAGTTCAGCGGCGGCTGTGATCTGGATCTTAAAAAAGCGCCGCTGAAATACAGCGGACTTCAGCCCTGGGAAATTCTGGTATCAGAGTCGCAGGAACGCATGACATTTGCCGTGGCTCCTGAAAAGCTGGAGGCCTTTTTGAATCTTGCCTCGGTTATGGGCGTTGAGGCTATGGCTCTGGGCAGTTTTACCGACAGCGGCCTTTTCCTGATCCGGTACGGAGACACTGTTGCTGCCTGCCTCGATATGGCTTTTCTCCATGAAGGTCTGCCGCCCATGCAGCTGAAAGCGGCCTGGACGCCCCCGCAGCATGAGGAGCCCTCATTTGCCGAGCCTGTCGATCTTACGGCTTCGCTTACCCGGCTGCTTGGGCGTCTGAATATCTGCAGCAAAGAGATGGTGGTGCGGCAGTATGACCACGAGGTCCAGGGCGGCAGCGTCGTGAAGCCTCTGACCGGTCTGCTCAATGACGGACCGAGCGATGCCGCAGTGCTGCGTCCCGTTCTGTCGAGCATGCGCGGCGTAGTGGTCAGCCACGGCATCTGCCCGCGCTATTCCGATATCGATACGTATCATATGACCGCCTGCGCCATTGATGAAGCCTTGCGCAATTTTCTGTGTGTGGGCGGCAGCCTTGACGGCATTGCGGGCCTTGATAATTTCTGCTGGTGCGACCCGATAGCCTCGGATAAAAATCCCGATGGCAACTATAAGCTTGCCCAGCTTGTGCGGGCCAACAGGGCGCTGTATGACTACTGCCTTGCCTACACGATACCCTGCATCTCCGGCAAGGACAGCATGAAAAATGATTATGTAATCGGCGACCTGCGCATCGCCATCCCTCCGACGCTTCTTTTTTCCATCATCGGGGCTATCGATGATGTGCGCAGGGCCGTTACAATGGATGTCAAGCAGGCGGGCGATCTGGTATATGTTCTCGGAACGACAAAAAATGAACTCGGCGCATCAGAGTATTTCGCCATGCAGGGTGCTATCGGCAACAGTGTTCCCCGGGTTGATGCTGTCGAGGCTTTAAATCTGTACCGCGCTCTCAGCAGGGCGATAGGGCAGGGCCTTATCCGCTCATGCCATGACTGCTCCGACGGCGGCCTGGGCGTCGCACTGGCCGAATCGGCATTTTCCGGAGGCCTGGGCATGACTATTGATCTTCGCACGGTTCCCAGCCAGGGCATTGCACGCAGCGACTACCTTCTTTTTTCAGAATCACAGAGCAGGTTTGTGGTAACCATCAATCAGGAGAACCGCGATGCTTTTGAAGCATGCATGAAGAATTCGGCATGCGCCCGCATCGGTACCGTTAGCATGGATGGCAGTTTCAGGGTAACCGGGCTTACTGGGTCGCAGGTCATTACCGCGGATATTTCGGCGCTGAAGCGCTCCTGGCAGCAAACATTAGAGTGGATGTAGAAAGCGGCAGAGGATTTATGGCAGTGCAAAAAGTAAAAGCTCTCGTGGTGACCGGCAACGGCACCAATTGTGAAATGGAGATGGCCCATGCCTGCCGGCTGGCAGGCGCCGATGAGGTTGAGATTATACACATCTACAAGCTGCTCAGCGGCCAGAAGAAGCTCGGCGATTATCATTTTCTGAATCTGCCCGGCGGATTTCTCGACGGCGACGATCTGGGCTCCGCAAAAGCCAATGCCGCCCGGCTCAGGTATGCCCGCACCCCGCAGGGCCACAGCATGTATGAGGAAATTTGTGATTTTATCGATGCCGGCAAGCTGATTCTTGGTATTTGCAACGGATTTCAGCTGCTGGTCAAGCTCGGACTTATTCCCTCTCTGAGAGGCGACCATGCTCAGGAAACGACACTGACTTTTAATGACTCCGGCAAGTTTGAAGACCGGTGGGTCCATCTCTCGGTGAACGAAAAGTCGCCCTGCGTTTTCACCCGCGGCCTGGATAAACTGTATCTCCCCGTTCGGCACGGCGAGGGCAAATTTGTCGTACGGGACGAAGCCGTCCTTGCGGGGCTCAAAAAAAACAATCTTATTGCGGTTCAGTACTGCGACCCGGACTATGCCGGCCCAACCATGGAGTATCCGCTCAATCCCAATGGCTCGGTCGAGAGCATTGCCGGTATCTGCGATATGACGGGAAGGGTATTCGGCATGATGCCCCATGCCGAGGCATACCTGCATTATACCAATCATCCGCGATGGACGCGTGAGCAGCTGCCCGAAGAGGGCATGGGCGTTGCGCTTTTCCGTAATGCAGTTGAGTATATCAGGAGAGAGCTCTAAAAGCGGTTACATTGGTTTTGTTGGTTCCATTGGTTGAATTAGTTGCATTGGTGATCTGATGCGTAGGGGGCCATCACCAGTTTGCCTGCCGATTTATTGAACACATCAAACCAATAGAACCAATTAAACTAGAGCATTTAACTAAAGAGTGTAGCCTTCATAAACACCTCACAACGAACCCTGTATCCGTTCGCCCTGAATCCTGAGCCTGTCGAAGGATCGATGGGTGGAACGGTTACAGACAGGCGCTACAATACGTTCATGGTTCGACGAGCTCACCACGAACGTTTTTATGGAGCGGCTATAAAATAATGTTAAATGCTCTACTACAACCAATCAAACAGAAGCTCCTATGGTAAGCAAAGAGCTGAAATTTTGCCCCTATTGCGCCGGCAGGCTTGAAATCCGCATGGCTGAAGGCCGCATGCGGCATGTATGCACGGACTGTGACGAGGTGTATTATCAAAATCCCCTGCCTGCTGCCACTGCGCTTGTGGTCAACGATTGCGGTCAACTGCTGCTGGGAAAGCGGGCTGTGGAGCCGGCGCGAGGCCAATGGTGTCTGCCCGGCGGATTCGTTGAACTTGGCGAGAGTATGGAGCAGGCGGCGCTGCGGGAGCTTATGGAAGAAACCGGCCTTGCGGCCGACAGCGGCGCGTTTATCGGCTGTTTCTACCAGAACAGCCTGTACTACGGCGGTGTCATCATTTTCGGTTATCGCATCGATGCGGTGCGCGGAGAGCCCATTGCCGGCGATGACATGCAGGAGCTTCAGTACTATTCTTTCGACCATTTGCCGCCGATCGCTTTTGAATCTCACCGCCGGCTGATCGATCTTTTCAAACAGCAGCTTGCCTGATCTATCTTTATACCCTGCAGGGTGGTGTGCCTGCTCATAATCCCTTCTGCTCACGGCCCGTCATAATGATGTTCGCAAGAATAATATTTTAATAAAATTAAAAAAAATTATATTAAAATATTATTTTAAATAAAAAAATAAATTTTCTTACTTTGCAGAATTACCTGGATAGTGCTACAAAAAGAATGAAAGACAATTGCAGGAAAGCAGGCAGCAGACAGCATACAATCACTGTTACTACTATCGATAGAAATAATAAATAGCTGTGATTGCTTATATCATTCATTTCTTTTAAATGGTTTTTTATAAAATAAACCATATGTAAAATCCTCTCTCAGCCTTCTACTTATAATATGTTTCAACAGGTTCAAGATTTCAATAGATATTATTTATCGTATCGTTTCAGGGTAATATCTATATTGTAACCGACAGCCTTGATGTACCGGTAATTTTAAACTGTCCAATCAATGATTACATGCTGCTCTTAGAAATCGTATCGAACAATTTGGTGATAGCACGGATTTTTGCCGCATTTTTTTCTAAAGTATTAGTGGAAAAAGACTATAAGTTATAGGTGCCTTGCAACCTGAATATGAAAGATCAAAAATATTTTCTGGAAATATCACCAGTATTGCTTTATTATTTAATATGTTATGCTTGATATCCTAAACTAAAATCTGAGGAACTATTGATCCTTAGGCGATGTGCCGAGGGACAAAGACCATGTTCGCCTACTTCAGAAAAAAACAGGTCAGTCAAAAGAAGCAGATGCTCGAAGGAGTCTTCGCGCAGAACCTGAAGCTTGTCGGCAAAGCACCTGTCGAAAGGAATTCCTTCTTCACCGGCATGAACTGGTACCTCAGGCTGGCATTTTTGGTTTTTATCGGTATTTTTCTCTCCACTGATACCCGTGGTTCCCGCGTCAGTCAGAGCCCAGACATGTTCAGCGACTTGCCGAGTCAATCAGTGCCCGGAGCCGGTGCTCAGGCCTCAGGGGTTGATGCTGCCGGTAATCCAATTTTTTCCGATATGCAGTTTCCTTCAGGAGCAAAAATTTCCTATCAGCAACCGAATGCTTCCAGCCAAACCCCTGAAGATAAAAAGCAGGTTAAGGAACTGCTGAACCTCATCAGCCAGAGCCTTGAGGAAAAGAAGCAGGTGCAGGTTACTGCTGCATCCCTTGAACGGAATTTCGAAGACAAAGCACATGTGCAGGAGTATGTGAACCTGCTGAGCCAGAGCCAGGTGCCCATCAAAAAAATGTTCGGCTTGAGCGTCAAAACCATAATCATCGACGCAGGCCACGGCGGCGATGATCCGGGCGCGATCGGCAAACTGGGTGTGAAGGAGAAGGACATCACACTGGATATCGCCCGCACCCTAAAGAAGCGCCTTGAGGCTGCCGGCTCATACCGGGTGCTGCTGACGCGGCAGGACGACAAATTTATATCACTGAAGGCCCGCACAGTGCTGGCCAACAAAAGCGGTGCTGATCTGTTTATTTCAGTTCATGTCAATTTCGTGCCCAGCCCAACTCTCGACATCGTCGAGACATACTACTTCGGACCTTCAAAAAGCAATATCTCCATGCAGCTTGCTGAAAAAGAAAACGAGCTCTCGGACTTCAGCATGAGCGATTACAACCAGATCATTAAGAAGCTGAGCAATACGATGAAGTTCCAGGAGTCGCGCTTATTTGCTCAGAGCATCCAGCAGAACCTCTACAAAAACATGCGCGCCGTAAGCGGCGAGGTCATGGATCATGGCATCAAGCGGGCGCCATTTGTGGTTCTTCTCGGGGCTGATATGCCGGGCGTGCTTGTAGAGGTTGCCTGCCTGAGTAATCATGACCAGGAACAGCGACTCCGCGACCCTTCATACCGTGAGGATATCGCCACATATATTGAAAAAGGCATCATTCACTACCTAGACACAAGGAGCAGAAACCATGACACAGAAAGAGCAGACCGGGACGTCGAGCGACACGCTTTTCGTCGGAATTGACCTGGGTACATCCAGAAGCTCCATCTCCGCCAGCAATGGCAGCACGGCGTGGATAGAGAGTTACGTGGGTTGGCCAAAGGACTTTATCTCCGCAAAAGTGCTGGGTAAACAAGTCATGTTCGGGGCCGAAGCCCTCGAGCACCGCCTCTCGCTTGAGATGTGCCGCCCTATGGAGCGCGGTGTTATCAAGGAAGGCATTGATCGCAACGAGGATGCCGTCAAGGAGATAATCAAGGAGCTCATACGCCTGGTAAAGCCTGCGTCAGGGCAGAAGATAAAGGCAATTGTCGGCGTACCGGCAGACACCATGAAGGTCAATAAGCTTGCCATACGCAAGGCGGTTGCCGACTATGTGCATTCGATTATGGTCGTGAGCGAGCCCTTTGCCGTGGCCTACAGCATGGATTTGCTCGACAATGCCTTCATAATTGATATCGGAGCCGGCACGGTGGACTTCTGCATCATGCACGGAACCATGCCCGATGAGAGCGACCAGAAAACCATTACCACGGCCGGGGACTATATAGATGATCAGCTTTTCAGCCTTATGACCGAGAAATACCCGCGCTCACGTTTTACGAAAAACATGGTGCGGCAGTTTAAGGAGCGTTTCAGCTTCGTCGGTGATGTCTCGGAAGAGATCAAGGTCGAGCTTCCCCTTGACGGCAAGCCAGCCGAGCATGATATCAAGATGGAGGTAAAACGAGCCTGCGAGAGCATACTGCCTGCAATTATTGACACGGCTGCGGATATGATATCCAGGTTCGACCCCGAGTTTCAGGCCAAGATAAAGAACAATATCGTTCTTGCAGGCGGCGGCAGCGGTATCAGAAATCTTGCCGCTCATATCGCCCACGGGCTGAAGGATTACGGCCAGTGCACGGTTGTCAGTGTTGATGACCCGCTGTATGCCGGTTCAATCGGCGGCTTGAAGCTTGCGCAGGACATGCCCAAAAACTACTGGGAAGAGCTGTAGAAACTAATTGCAATTTAAGAAATATAATTGCGGCGACCGGTGACATTTCGGGCTCCGTTTTTTCTGCGGAAGATGTTCTGATCTAGAAAGTGTACGGGTAAGATGTTCTGCCTAAATGAAGTAAATAATTTATAGATCCATTTACGTCATTTATCCAATTCCGGCCAGTTCAAACCGCCCGCGCCAGCGCTCAAGCAGCACCTGTCTGAGCATTTTATGTGCTCGGGTTTTTTCAGCTCAGGGTCGGCCTCGATGAGTGAAAATGCCGCTTCGCGGGCCTCGGTGAGGATTTTAATGTCACGTGCCAATATGGGCTACGCGAAAGTCGGGGATGCCTGACTGGCGGGTGCCGAGAAATTCGCCGGGACCGCGGATATTAAAATCTTCCTCGGCTATTTTAAAGCCGTCATTGGTCTTTACCATAACCTCAAGGCGCTGGCGGGCATCATCGGACTTGCTGTACTGGGCAAGAAGGATGCACATCGACTGAGTGGCGCCTCTGCCCACACGGCCCCTGAGCTGATGCAGCTGCGACAGGCCGAACCTTTCAGCATGTTCGATAATCATGAGAGAGGCATTGGGCACATCGATGCCGACCTCGATAACCGTTGTGGCAACCAGTATATTGATACCCCCTGATTTGAAATCCCGCATAATATCGTCTTTGTCCTTCTGCGACATTTTTCCATGTACCAGGCCCACCCGGTAGTCAGGGAATATATCCTGCTGGAGGTGCGAAGTCATGGTTGTCGCATCCTTGAGATCCATCTTATCCGACTCATCCACAAGCGGATAGACGATAAAGGCCTGGTTGCCTTTATCTAATGCCGTTCGCACGAGCCTGTAGACATCCTCCCGCTTATGTTCATGAAACAGCCTCGTAACTATGGGTTTGCGGCCAGGCGGCAGTTCATCGATGATGGAAATATCAAGGTCGCCGTAGACGGTGAGCCCCAGCGTGCGCGGAATGGGCGTTGCGGTCATGACGAGTATATCCGGCGATACCCCTTTCTTTTTGATAAGCGCCCGCTGCAGGACGCCGAAGCGGTGCTGCTCATCGATGACGGCCAGGCCGAGGCGGTGAAATTCAACCGCTTCCTGAATGAGAGCATGCGTCCCGATGGCAAGATGTGCGCTGCCGTCGCGCAGGGCGGCCAGGGCCTGGTCTCGGGCTGGCTTTGGCTGGCTGCTGGTCAGCAGAACTATGTTTATCGGGATTTTATCAGACAGGGCCTGAATCGTTTTAAAATGCTGCTCGGCAAGAATTTCTGTGGGGGCCATGAGAGCGCTTTGATAGCCGTTCCACACAGCCGCCATGGCGGCAATAAAGGCAACCACGGTTTTACCGCTGCCCACATCCCCCTGCACGAGGCGGTTCATGGGGCTGGGCTTTTTCATATCGTCAAGAATGCCTGTTAGAGCCTTTTGCTGGGCGCCGGTCAAACTGAAGGGCAGGGCGCTGATACTGCATTCGAGCTTCTCCTGTGGAATCTCGAATGCAATGCCGGGTTCAAGCGCCATGCCGCGCTTGCGCAGGGCCAGCACAAGCTGGAGCATAAAAAATTCATCAAACACAATGCGACGGTGCCATGGCGTTGTGAAGTTCAATAAATCTTCAAACAGGTCGCTGTTTTCGGGATAATGAATGCGGGCAAAAGATTCTCCAAGCCCTGCAAGGCGGTACTGCGCCCTGAGCGAGTCAGGCAGATAATCGGGCAGGTCTGCGGGCATACTGTTCAACGGCCTGACGGGATATTTTATGAAGGACTTTCTGGCTGATACCCTCGGTAAGGGGGTAGACAGGTACTATGGAAAGATTTGCCGCAGGACTTTCCTCCTCCGCCAGAAGCTCAATTTCGGGGTGATGCATCTCGATGCGGAACTTGAACTGTGTTGTCTGGCCGGCTACCAGTACGCTTTCCCCCTCGCAGTATTTTTTTTTGAGCATATGAGCATAAGGCATATTGACATTGAACCATTTTGCGCTGAGCACGCCGCTGCCGTCGGCAATGAGCAGGTCAAAAACACGGGTTCGCCCTGACAGATGACCAACGCGTGCGGTCAGTATCTTTCCGATGACCGTGGCATGCCGCCCCGGCGTAAGGTCGGAAATTTTTGAAATGCTGCGGCGGTCGATATAGGATCTCGGCACATGGTAGAGCACATCTTCAATGGTTCGGATATTTTTTCGCACAAGAGCTTCAGCTGTTTTTGGCCCCACACCTTTTATCTTTTCAACCGGTGTTGAAAGAAGCAGGATTGCGTCATGGATGGAGACGGCAGGTGTTTCTGACGGTTCGGCAGTTTCTGGGCCGGAAGCAGGAGGAATGGCTGGTTTCCCCAGGGCTGCATCCGGTGCTTGTAATTTTGAAAAGGCTGCAATGGTTGACAGGATCAGGTTTTTCTGCTGATCTTGCTGGAGAGTGTAGAAAGAGATAAACGCATTTTGCAGGGAAGTAAAAAAATTTTTAAGGACCGGTGTTTCTGCAAGCTCATACGCCCTGCCGGCAAGCTCGGGGATGAGCTCATTGAGCCCTTTGATCGTATGTAAATATGCGCAATCGTTTTTGGACGCAAAAAGCAGGGGCTTTTCAATTGCCTCCAGAATGCTTGCAAGGCTGCTGCCTGCTTGTGATGTCTGCGTAATCATACTGCAACAGTACAGCGCACTGAGTCAGTCGTCAAGCTCCTGTTTATACGTATCACGATAAATAGGAATTAAATTAAAAATGGGCTTAACAATAGCTTTTACACTATATTGAAAAATGTTCTATACGGCTGAAAACTGCAATTAAAAGCAGTGAGGCTCTCGGCTAAGGAAGCTTAACGGCAAGAGCCTCAACATATTTCCATTTTTCAGGCGTCTGCTGCGGCAGACCGAAATGTTTGAGCCAGGTGAGGCGCCAGCGCGGGTCGCCGGTCAGCAGGGCAAGATCTGAGCAGACCCTGTCAACGCAGATCCCCATTGACTCAAGGGAAATAGTCTTCAGTTTCGGTGAAGCGCACGGTTCGCTGTGCAGACAGTGCTGCGCAGTGCAGGCATTGCAGGGGCCCGAGCCGTAGCGCTCGATGACAGTACCTTTCCCGAGCACGGCCTCAATATCGCGCGCCAGCCGGTGCAGCACGGCAAATTTCCAGCCGACCTTCCATCGCTCGGCCAGCAGTCTGGTCTGCAGCACGATAAAAAGATCAGCCGTATTAAGAATATCCTGCACTGTCTGAACAGGTGGTGACTGCGGCGGGCATCCCGGCAGCCATCCGTAGCCGGGGCAGCGGTCAAATCGCTTGTAGGTGCCGCCATCTACACCCTTGTAGACAGTCCAGTAGGGCATGCAGCACATGTTCTTGAAACGCTCATCAACTATCACAAGCTCAGGAGGCAGTATGCCAACTCGTGCAAAAAGCCCGGCCCCTTCTATCCGGTATGACTTGATATGGGATGGAGTGAGGAGCTTTTGAAGCTCAGGTATTTTAGAGATTTTGCTAGCTAATAATATTGAAAAAACTTACTTTTTTAGTAATGGAATATTTTTTTGCGAGGTTGTTGTCAGAGAGAATGCAGTCGATGATATTGCGCACCGAATAATTAGCCGGCAGTGTGCGCTGCACAGGTTTCATTGAAGCATGCCTTCTTCGCGGAAGCTCCGGTAGCCGTTGCGGCCGATGACGATATGATCATGCACCTTTATATCAAATGTTGCAGCTGCAGAGACGATAGAGGAGGTGAGATTTCTGTCATGAACAGATGGTTCGGGATTGCCGCTCGGGTGATTGTGCACAAGAATCAAGGCAACGGCATTTTCACTGAGCGCATGCTCGATTATTTTGCGGGGATAGACGGCAGTCTGATCGACCGTTCCCTCCTGCACGACTTCATCCTTGATGATTTCGTTTTTAGCATTGAGGTAGACCACGCGAAACTGTTCATCGCCAAGATGCGCCATGGCTGCTTTGCAGTATGCAACGAGATCGCCGGGCGATGAGACGATATCTCGCTTTGTCAGGGTCTTGCGCAGGTAATACTGGCCGCACTCCCTGAAAAGCTTTATGAGCAGGGCAGCATGCTCGCCCATGCCTTTAACCTGAGTGAGCTGGTCAACCGGCGCCTCGATCACAGATTGAAATGAGCCGAAACGTTTAAGAAGGTCTTTTGCAAGGGGCTTTAAATCCTTTTGAGCAATGGCATAGGTGAGCAACAGCTCAAGCGCTTCGTAGTCGCGAAAGGGTTCAAGGCCCTGTGCGCGAAAACGCTCCTTGATACGTTTGCGGTGCTCTTTATAATGTGAGTGATGGTTCATTCATACAGGAGCATTTTTACGTCTCTAATCACGCCTGCCGTACATATCATGCAGCATGCGCTTGATGAATGACGGCTTCCTGCCGACGGACTGCAGGTCGCGGTTAATTTCAAGATCATGCTGAATATGGGATACCACATTGGACAATGCATAGTCCATGGCTGCTTTCACTGCATTTTTAATCGCCAGCGCATTGGAGCGGCCGTGGCAGAGGATAACAGGTGCATTGACACCCAGCAGGGGCGCACCGCCGTATTCAGCATAATCAAAGCGCTGCCTGAGCCGGGCAAAAGATTTTTTTGAGAGCAGGGCGCCGATCATTGACAGGAAATCTTTTTTTGCCTCCTGTTTCAGTGCGGCCGCAAAGCTTTCGGCAACGCCTTCAGCAACCTTCAGGAGAACATTGCCGGTAAAACCATCGCAGACAACGACATCGGCAGAGCTTCGGAAGACATCGCGGCCTTCCACATAGCCGATATAATTCAGGGAGCTGTTTTTGAGCAGACTGTGTGCCTCCCGTATGATGTCGGTGCCTTTGGTATCCTCAGATCCATTGCTCAAAAGCCCGACCCGCGGTTTTGTACAGTTCAGGTACCTGCTGCTGTATACTGACGCCATGATCGCAAATTGAACCAGGTTAAATGGTTTCACGGCGCTGCCGGCGCCGGTGTCGGCAACAACCACCCGGCCTGCAAGAGTCGGGAGAACAGCTGCAATTGCAGGTCGTTCAATGCCGCTGATCCGTTTTAGAACAAACAAACTGCCTGAGGCAACAGCACCTGAATTGCCTGCGCTGACAAAAGCGTCACCTTTATTATCACGGAGAAGCTCCAGACCGACCCGGATTGAGGAATCCTTTTTTTTGCGAACGACATCAAGGGGATTATCTCCCATGTCAATGATTTGTGATGTGTGATGCAGCGTGAATGGGAAGACCGGAGGCAGCATTCAAACTCCGCAGATGCGGTGTAATACCTTCTTTGCTGCCTACGAGAATTATTTCAACGGGAAACTCTTTGCAGGCCATGACCGCGCCCTCTACAGCAGAATGGGGCGCAAAGTCTCCGCCCATGGCGTCAAGAATTATTCTGGTCTTATGCTTTTCCATGATATGTCCTTACTGCAGAAGATGCATTCTGTCTGCCTGTCAATGGTCTATATGGCAGCTCAATCAAGGTGTCGTATCTATATTTTTTGCAGCATGTAAGCCTGTCAATTTTTATTACAACGATACCGTGTTCGTACTTCAACCAGCCTGCGTAAAACTGCTGTATATACGTATCGGAGCACTTCATTACTTGTTTTTGAGCCGCGGATTGAGCGCATCCTGCAGCCCCTCACCAAGCAGATTATACCCGAGCACGGTTAGAAGGATTGCACCGCCGGGAAACACGGAGAGCCACCATGCTGTCTCGATATTATCCTTGCCGGAGGTGAGAATATTGCCCCAGCTCGGGGTCGGCGGCTGCACGCCCAGGCCCAGGAAGCTGAGTGAGCTTTCGATCAGCACTGCTGCCGCTACGCCGAGTATGGCTGAAACAAAAACGGGCGCCATGGCATTGGGCAAAATTTGATAGAAAATGATTCTCAGGTCGCCTGCACCCGATGCCCGTGCTGCAAGAACGAATTCACGCTCTTTGAGGGAGAGAAACTCCGCACGCACCAGACGCGCTACACCCATCCATGAGGTGATGCCGATGATGGCCATGATATTCCAGATGCTCTGCCCCACAAAGGCAATGACGGCTAATATGAGAAAAAAACTGGGAATGCAGAGCATGATATCGACGAACCGCATGATGCAGCTGTCGAACCAGCGGCCATAATAGCCGGAAAGGGCGCCCAGAATGATGCCTATGAGCGTCGAGATGCCGACGGCGACAAATCCGACGGCAAGAGAGATGCGGGCGCCCCAGATCATGCGGCTTAAAACATCACGCCCCAGCTCATCCGTGCCAAGCCAATGTGATCCGCTCGGCGGGGCAAGGATGGCCTGAACATTTATCGCCTTGAAATTGTAGGGCGCAACAAGCGGTGCAAAAATCGCAACCAGGAACAGCGTTCCCACAATGATCAATCCAGCAAGTGCGAGAGGATTTCTCAGGAGTTCTTTGAATGTGTCGGTTCTTTTATGCATAGGTGCGTGCTGTGCGTGTGTATCCTTTTACCTGAAAGCCTTCATGCGTCATTTTACCCGTATCCTCGGATCAATTAAAGCATAACATATATCAGCAACCAGATTGCCGATGAGCGTAAGAAAAGCTGTTACTGTCAGAAGCCCCATGATAACCGGGTAATCCCTTGCCATGATTGCCTGGTATGAAAGCTGCCCCATGCCGGGGATTCCGAATATAGTCTCAAAAATTACCGACCCGCCGACAAGGCCAGGGATCGACATGCCGAGTATTGTAACCAGCGGCAGCAGTGCGTTGCGAAGCGCATGTTTGTAGATTACCGTTGTCTCTGAAAGTCCTTTAGCGCGTGCTGTTGTAATATAGTCAGCGCGGATGGCTTCAAGCATGCTTGAGCGCATGTAGCGGGACATGCCCGCTATGCCTCCGAAGGCCGAGACAAACAGTGGCAGGATAAGATGCAGTGCTTTATCGAGCACCTGCCCCCACATGCTGAGGCTTGCATAGTTGAGAGATTTAAGACCCGAAATAGGAAGCCATCCGAGCTTCACGCTGAAGAGCATCATCATAAGAAGCGACAGCCAGAACGTGGGAGTTGCAAAACCGATAAATACGAGCACGGTCGTAATTCTGTCGCCAACAGAGTAGGGCCGCGTTGCCGAGTAGACACCAACGGGGATTGCTATTGCTATTATGAGCAGCAAAGAGAGAATATTAATAGTCAGCGTAATAGAAAGTCTGCGGTCTGCAACGGGAACTTTTTTGTCCCATATTTTGTCGATGACTGGCCGCGAGTCGGTTGAGAAGGAGTTTCCGAAATCAAGCAGCGCGATGCGCTTGAGCCACAGGCCATACTGAACCAGTACCGGCTTGTCAAGTCCGTAGTATTTGACCAGCCGTTCACGCGCCTCGGGCGTAATCTTCGGGTTGAGCTCGGTCATCACATCTGTCGGCTTGCCGGGGGCAAGATGAATGATCAGAAACGAGATGAGCGTAACCCCAATCACCACGGGTATCATGGAAAGCAGACGTTTTGCTAAATAAACAATCATGGCTCGTCAGGGTATAAGGCTGTTTTTTTGCAGTTTTTTCGGCACATACCATGTGTTGATATTGTAGCTGATCCCGATAGGCGATGGTTTAATATTTTGAAACCGGGAGCTGACAATCGGCAGTGAATACGGTACATACAGAAAGACATACGGCGCATCTTCTGCCAGAACTTCCTGCATGCGGCCGTAAATTTTTTTGCGCTCGCCTATATCGAAGGTGCGGCGGCCCTGTTCAAGCAGAGCGTCGACTTCAGGGTTCTGATAGGAGATGAAATTGAGCTCTTTTTCATGGGTCTTGCTGCTGTGCCAGATATCATACTGATCCGGGTCCAGCCCGATGCTCCATCCGAGAATAATAGCTTCAAAACGCTTTTTATCAATGAATTCATTGATGAGGGTCGACCATTCAAGCACGCGAATGTTCATCCTGATTCCGATCTGTTCAAGCCGCCACTGGATAATAGCAGCGCTGTTGAGGCGAACGGGATTGCCCATGCCGACAAGCACGGTAAACTCAAAAGGCATGCCGTCGCGGTCGAGCAGTCCGTCACCATCGCTGTCGCGCCAGCCTGCCTCGGCAAGCATCCGCTTAGCCTCATCGGGGTTGAAATCATATTTTTTAACATGAGGGTTGTAGGGCCAGGTGTTGGGTACATAGGGGCCGGTTGCCGGCTCTCCAAGGCCAAGCAGCACACCGTCGATAATTTCTTTTTTATTGATTGCATAGGCAATGGCCTGCCGAACCCGCTTTTCGCGGAACCAGGGATGCTGAAAATTGAATGCAAGGTAGACATAGGTAAAAAGCGGATACTTGAACTTCTGGAAATTTTTTTTGAAATATGCCGTGTCGGTCTGTCGCGTGTACTGCAACGGCGTGAGGCTCATGAGATCAATAGAGCCGGACTGCAGTTCGAGAAAAAGAGTTGCGGCATCAGGAATGAAACGGTAGATATAGGAATCCAGATACGGCCGGCCATCAAAGTAGCTCTTGTTTGCCTCCAGCACAATTTTTTCACCGGAGACCCACTCCTTGAATATGAATGGCCCCAGCCCGACAGGTTTGCGCGTGAGTTCGTTTTTGGTGATGTCTTTGCCTGCCAGCAGATGACGGGGCAGCACGGTCATATTGCCCCAGCTTGAGAGGGCAGGAGCAAACGGCTTTTCATACGTGACGCGAAAAGTATAGGTGTCAAGCAGTTCAAATTTAACAACCTGCCTGAAATCTTCGGCATAGGCTGTCGGTGTTTCTGGATTTGTTATAGTCTTGAAGCCGAATTCGACATCCGCTGCTGTAAAGGGCGCGCCGTCCTCCCACTGAACGTCATGGCGAAGATGGAATGTTATGATCAGGCCATCAGGCGATACCTCCCAGGATTTTGCAAGATCGCCGATAACTGTCAAATCAGTGTCGTACTTGACCAGGCCGTTGTAGCACAGGCCGCTCACATCATGCGAGGCGCTGTCGCTGGCAAGCATGGGTATCAAAACACTCGGCTCGCCGATTGTGCCGACGACAAGACGGTCGCCATAGGATGCGGAGGAATTATTATCCTGCGCATGCAGGGTGCATGTTTCAAAAATAAATAGGAAAATGCAGATTGTTTTTTTCATGTTCATAAAAAAAAACCCTGCTTTATTGCAAAACAGGGTACATAGTATCATAGCGGGCTGAACTTGTATTAAAAAATGTCGGCTGAAAAGACAAAAATTTTTGTATTTTTATCTTTCCATGCAGCCGCGGGAAGCCCGGCCTTCAGGCAGGTATGTCCAAGAAATTCGTCCCGGCTCCAGCCGTATTCGGTTGCAACCTGCGGCAGAAGGAGGCCGGAATAGTTTCCCTGAATGAGCAGAAGACCGTGCTTGCCAATTTCAATTTCGCTGATATCGGTTATTTCGCGCATGGGTGTCAGCACGGATAGTTCTATTTCAAGCTCTCCGAGCTCATCTGCCTGCAGCGGCGGGAAACGGGGATCCTGAAAGGCTGCGGCAACGGCCATATCCTGAATCGTTTCATACAGCGGTTTTACCGCATGGACATAACCGATGCATCCCCTGAGTTGCCCCTTACTGTGCAGCGACACAAAGGCGCCGCGTTTTTCCTGAAGCGTCTGCGTTGGTGCTTCGAAGGCAGGCTGCGATGTTCCGGTGGTTCTGGATTCAATAACGCTGCGGGCAATGCGATGCAGGTATTTTTTTTCCTGATCGGTCAGGCCGAGATCGACTCCGACTTGCGTATGGTGTTTCATGGTTTCCCCCCATGCTGTTTCGATTCAGGGTGGCGCCGTGGTCAGTTTGTTGCAGTCAGGTCATCACTGGGTGCAAAGGCGACCTCTGTGCGATTGAGAATGTAGTCGTAGGGGTTGACATCCTTGCCGTTGACAGTGACGATATAATGAAGATGATAGCCTGTCGACAATCCGGTAGAACCCATATAGCCGACAGTCTGTCCCCTGGTCACTTTTTGTCCTTCTTTGACCGCCATTTTCATCATATGGCCATAGGCGGTTTTGTAGCGGCCTTCATGTCGAATGGTGACGATATTGCCAAAATATTTGTCGAAAACAGCACTTTCAACCGTGCCGTCGGCTGTAGCGATGATAGGAGAACCCCTTTTTCCGGAAATATCCAGCCCGTTATGGAGTTCACGCATGCCGGTAAAAGGGCTTCTGCGCCAGCCGAAGTTTGATGTGATCCAGAGATCGGAATTTTTAACCGGCATTATGCTGGGCAGGTAATTGAGCTTTTTATTTTTTTTGGCAATATAACCGGTCAAGTCATGCATGTTTTCTCGAAGATCGCTGACACGCACATGAAGTGGTTTTTCCGGCTCATACTCGGCAATCTCTGTTTGCAGAACGAATTTTTCCGGTTTAATATTCTTCGTTATTGTCGATCCGCCCTGACCCATTCGCTCTGCCGGGTCAGCAGTGCTGCCGCTGTCTTCAAAACCCACAAAGCTTCGCAATATACTCTCTTCCCGGCGCATGTTATCGACTCGTTTTTCAATAGAGGCGCAGATGTGACAGTGATGTTTCAAGAAGACGGGTTTTTTTATGCAGAATTATATTTTTGGTTATCGTATCGCTGCCGTTGATGCCGAATATGACCAGCAAACCAAAGGCTATTGCCAGATAGCAAAAAATACGGGTGGGTATTTCTATCGTGGTGGTCGTGCGGACTGACTTGCCCGAGGTTCTCCAGTCCGGCTGTATGATTATAGTAAGGTGGTCTTTCTTTTTCATGCTTGTAGAAAAAATTCAATTTATTATCAGTGCTATAAAATACCAGTAGTTAAATTGTAAAGCAATCAATTTTTATTGCAGTAGCCAAGCACGAAATCAGAAATTAATAAAGAAAATCAACTGGATTTCCATGCTTGCATCGAGTGAAGTGGTGCTGCGTCCCGCTCATCTCAAACAGCAGTGCAATCCGTGAAAGCGGTATGCGGGAGCAGTATCGCTTACGGATGTACGTTTATATGAACAGGGAAGATTTTTGACCTGATTTCTCCCAAAATGCGCATGCCCATAAGTGAAAAGGCGAAAGGACGCGTCCAGTACAATGGACGAATGCGGCATCGGCGCTCAGGACGGTGTTTGTACCCGTCATGTACCCCTGGACACGATCGATACTCCCGCCGGGAAAGCTGTAGATGGTTCACATACACATCCGGACGGCCTTGAGCGTCAAACGGACTATTGCCTTGACACGGCCACGTTTCACTTTTATAGTTACAGGCATTGACAGTCAACCCTTGTTTTCATTCATGCAGCAGAGGATTACGCCCATGAAAGCCTATCAGCTGAGAATACCCGCAGACAACAAGCCGGGAATGCTTGCCCGTGTAACCGCAGTGCTTGCCCATGAAAAAATCAGCATTCGGGCAACCACCATTTCATCATTTGGCGAACGGGGTTTTTTTAATCTTATTGTGGATGATCCGGAGCGCGCCAAAAAAGCGCTTACCCGTGAAGGGATTGATGCAGAGCTCAGGGAAGTTGTGGCGATACTTATTGCCGATCAGCCCGGCGGGCTTGATAAGCTTGTTCAGTATCTGGCCACCGAGAAGATCAATATTGAAAACGCTTACGGTTTTGTCATTGAGAGCCGGGTGCAGGCGGTGTTTGTGCTTGAGGTATCCGATACGGCCCGCGTACAGGAGCTGCTGAAAAAAGCCAGGTTTGATATTCTTTCTTCTCAGGCCCTGGCTGATATCGAGCCGTTTCATTACATGAAATACTAAGCCGCGCTTGGCAGTATAATCTTATCTCCGCACCATACAGCCTTCCTTTTTCAGGGGAGGCTGTTTTTTTTTCAGCAAGGCCTTCGCTGATAAGAGTGTGACGAAATTCCTGCGGGCTTTTTACCAATGACTCCGGGACATACCAAAACGCCAATCACGCATCAGTCGAAGATCTCATCCTTCGTTCGATATGCCGCTGCGTACTCACGGTTTTCGATTAAAAGAAAAGCACGGTAAGGACATGGCAGGACGTTTCAGTGCAGCAGCGTGGGCAGCCACAGGGCAAGCTGCGGAAAAAAAACCAGAAGCACCGTTTCGAAGATAATCGCGATCAGAAACGGCACGCAGCCCTTGAAAATAACTTCAAGGGGCACATCGCGGGCAACCCCGCTCACGACATAGACATTGGCTCCGACGGGAGGCGTTATGACCCCCATCTGTGTTACCAGGACGATAATCACCCCGAACCATACCGGATCAAAGCCCAGCCCGATAACGACCGGATAAAAAATCGGCACGGTCAGCATGATCAGCGCCAGCGCATCAACAAAGCAGCCGCCGATCAGATACATTAAAATTATCAGCAGCATAACGACCGCTGCAGGCAGATTAAGGCCTGTTATCCAGCCGGCTATATCATAGGGAATACGGGATATAGCCAGAAAATGGCCGAACACGGTAGCTCCCGCCACAATGACCAGTAATCATGCAGGAAATGCGCGTTGTTTCATTGAGCGCCTGCACAAAGCCCTTCCAGCTTATCGAGCGGCGCATAACCGCAAACAGGAGTGATCCTGCCGCGCCGATTGCGCCCCCTTCGGTCGGGGTGAAAATGCCGGCAAACATCCCGCCCATAACCCCCAGAAACAGCAGCAGGGTTTCAACCGTTCCGGCAAGAGAGACGATTCTTTCCCGCCAGGAGGCACGGGGGCCGGGAGGGCCGATCTCGGGCCGCAGCGTTGCCCAGATGAGTATGGTCAGGGCAAAAAGAATAGAGAGCAGTATGCCCGGTACAACGCCTGCCATGAAAAGCCTGCCGATAGACTGCTCGGTCATGATGCCGTACAGAATAAAAATAACACTGGGCGGAATCAGAATGCCCAGGCTGCCGCCGGAGGCGACAACGCCCGTAGCAAGCTCGGGCTTATAATTGTAGCGCTTCATTTCGGGAAGCGCGGTTGCGCCCATGGTTGCGGCGGTTGCATTGGTCGAGCCGCAGATGGCGGCAAACAGCGAGCAGGCGCCGACCGTAGCTATGGCAAGTCCGCCGGGAAGATGGCCGATGAATTTATAGGCGGCATCATACAGGCGGCTGCTGAGCCCGGAATGAAAGGCAAGCTGGCCCATCAGCACAAAAAGGGGAACAACCGTGAGACTGTAGGAGTTGAACGTCGAAAAAATATCTTTGGCAAGAAGGTTCAGAGCCGCATCCCAGTTCACAATGGACGCGAAGCCGGTTACCCCGATTATGGCCATCACAAAGCCGATGGGCAAGCGGGAGAAGATAAAAACGGAAAGGGCTATAATACCGATAAGTCCGATGATGGTTGGCGACATACTGTTCCTTACGTGTATACCAGGGTATCAGGAATTCTTCAGGTCGCGGAAGCAGCGCAGTCCGTGCAGAAATTCCACCATCAGCACAAGGGTTAAAATGTCCACAGCCGGCGGCAATGCCGAAGACAAAGGGATAAATGGGAATCTGAATGGTCGGCGATACCTGCCCTTTTTTCAGTAAATCCATACCATAGAGCAGCGACTGCCAGGTGATGATGCCAAACAGAACGGTTGCAAGTATCGCATTTGCAGAGCCGATCAGAGCCTGGGCTTTCGGCGAAAAGCGCATGACCAGAAAGTCGACCGCTATATGGCCTTTTTCAACCGAAGTGTAACCCAGGGAAAATGAAGTCACCACCGCCCCCAGCAGGCCTATTATTTCATAGGTCCCGGGAACAGAGCTTTTGAACAGGCGCAGGATAACATCAAGGGTCGTGAGCAGCATCATGATAATAAGGGCTGCAGCCGCTATCCAGTTTGCCTTTACTGCCGTGGCCGTAATGGTTTTTTCAATGCGATACATGATGAAACCAGTATTCCCGTATAATACGCAGGGCTGCAGGCACAAGCGCCGCAGCCCGGACAGTATGAATAGCGGATTATTTCTTGCCGTTTTCCTTCAAGAGCCGCTGAATTTCGGCGATTGCCTTGTCGCCGGGAAGGCCTTTTTCATTGGCGTTTTTCTTGAAGCTGTCGATAACGGGTGCAACAGCCGTGACCCAGCGCTGGTTTTCTGCTCCCGGAAGGGCAGTGATTTCATTTTTCAAGCTGAGAGCAAATTCTTTGCCTTCTTTGTCAAGACGGTCCCAGGCCTCACCGTGCTTTGCTATCCATTCTGCGCTGGTGTCGTCAAAAATCTTTTTTATATCATCGGGCAGCGCATTCCATTTTTTAAGATTCATTACAACAAACATTGCCGTCGTGTAGCCGATATCAGGGCAGTCGACCGTGTACTTGACAACTTCCGCCTGCTTCCAGCCTTTCAGGGTTTCAATCGGGGTGAATGTGCCGTCAACAACGCCCTTCTGCAAGGGCTTCATAGGTTTCACCCTGGGGCATGGCAACGGGCGAGCACCCAGTGCTTCGACCACTTTTGCGCTGAAGCCGGTTGAGCGGATTTTCATGCCTTTCAGGTCTTCCATTTTTTTAACGGGCTTTTTGGTGTGCAGCAGGCCAGGCCCATGGGCATGCAGGTACAGTACCTTAACCTCGTCCAGAGCCTGGGGCTTCATTGCTTTATAATAGCCATTGGCGACAAGGGTCGCGACTTTGCCTGAAGGGTAGCCCATCGGCAGATCAAGCGCTTCCATGATCGGGAAGCGACCGCGGGTATAGGCAAAGCATGACATGCCGATATCGGATATCCCGTTTACCACGCCGTCATACACCTCGGGAGCTGCGGTCAGGGTGCCGCCGGCAAATACGTCGATTTTGATTCGGCCGGCGGAGCGCTTTTCAATCTCTTTTGCCCAGGCGATGCCAGCCTCTGCCTGGCCGTGTGCCGGCGGAAAGAAAATGCTGTACGTGAGCTTGACCGGCGCTGCATCAGAGGCAGCAAGCACGTCCGTGTGATACAGACAAACAGAAATGACAGTCAGAAAGAGACCCGAAAGCAAAGCGAATTTTTTCATGTGTTCCTCCCTATAAAAGTATTATGTGAGGGTGCGCCCACGTGATGCGTGAGCACAGGTAAAGCCCGCAAGAACGGCCTAAAAATTCTGGACATTTTATGGTATTTTACAGCAAGTTGCAAGCACATATGATGTTTTTAGTAAAATCAGGCGTTTCTCCAGAGGATATGCTGATGAGGCGCTCGAGCGGGCTGCGCATGTAGCGGCAGGCAGATTTCAGACGTTCTCAATGCAGCGGTTCAGGCTTCCCGTGGAGTAGCCTTCCAGGTCAACGGCAATATACTGCCAGCCGAGCCTGCGAAAGGCTTTTGATATGCGGTTTTTGAGTTCAGGGTCAAGCAGGCGTTTAATTTCTCCGGATGGGACTTCAATGCGGGCAATATTTCCGTGATGACGGACGCGCACCTGCGTAAATCCTGCTTTATGCAGCAGCTGTTCCGCCGATGCAATGCGTTTCAGCAGCGGCTCATCTATCCGCGTGCCGTAAGGAATGCGCGAGGCAAGACATGCTGCGGCAGGTTTGTCCCATGTCGGCAGCCCTGATCGGCGGGAAAGCATGCGGATCTCTTTTTTTGTGAGGCCGGCTTCAAGCAGCGGGCTTCTGATGCCGAGCTCAGTCACCGCCTGCATGCCGGGGCGGTAGTCGCCCAGATCATCTGCATTGCTGCCTTCAATGACAAAACTGCAGCCCTTCACGGCGGGCGATTTTTTTCAGCTCCAGAAATCTGTCGCGTTTGCACCAGTAACAGCGGCGTTTTTCGTTTTTGAGAAAGCGCGGGTTCTGCATTTCACCGCCTTCATGATCATGAGGCGCGCGCCGATCAGAGCGGCCAGCGCTTTCATCTGCTTTTGCTCTTCGCGTGTCATGACCTCCGACACTGCGCAGACAGCAAGCACATTTTTTTTACCCAGGATATCCACAGCAGTTTTCAGCAGCAGCGTGCTGTCGACGCCGCCCGAGAATGCCACAAGAACACTGTTCATTCCTTAAGTATTGCCCCTGAGTTGTCAATTCTTTCTGTTTAGTCGTTCATGCAAAACCTCGTTTATTATGCCGCCGCCAATGACACTATCCTCATCATAGAGTACAACGGACTGACCCGGTGTAATGGCATCCTGTAATTCGTCAAAAAGAACATTCAGGATATCGCCGGAAACAGAGAAACTGCATGCTGCCGGCTTATGGGCATAGCGTATTTTTGCAAGGGCGCGATCCGGAAGCGATGTGTAATGCATGATGATGCTGTTTGCACGAAGACGACGCGAGCTGACATGCTTTTTATTTCCGGCAATGATGCGATTCTTTTCCGCATCAATTGCAATGACATACAGGGGCTCGGGCGCCGCTATGCCAAGCCCGCCGCGCTGACCGATGGTGTAGAAGGGTATGCCTTTATGAACACCGATTTTTTTTCCGCTCAAGTCGACAATATCGCCGGGCTGAATGTCCAGTGCATGCTGCATAAGAAACTCCCGGTACTTGCCGTCCGGAATAAAACAGATGTCCTGGCTGTCTGCCTTTTCAGCAACCGGCAGTGCTGCATCGCGGGCAATCCTGCGGGTTTCGTCTTTTGTAGAATCTCCAAGGGGGAAGACAATCCGGTCAAGCACATTGTTGTTGACGGCATAGAGAAAATACGACTGGTCTTTGCGCGGATCTTTGGCCTTTCTCAGAACAGTACGACCGTTATGGTACGACGGTGGCGGCATAATGGCCGGTTGCAAACATGTCGAAGCCAAGTTCGCCGGCTTTATCAAAAAGCAGGCCGAATTTGACATATCTGTTGCACTGCACGCAGGGGTTGGGCGTTCGGCCCCTGCGGTACTCGGCCACAAAGCATCGATTACATGTTTTTGCAGGTGGAGCGGAGAAATCAAAAACAAAATGCTTGATGCCCAGGTGCTCGGCAGACACGCCGTGCGTCATCAACGGCGCGGTTCGCACTGCATGATGCGCCAGTGATTCTGCCGTATGACATCCTGGAGGCACATGGTGACACCAGCCACGTCATGAGCCGGCAGTTTTTAAGCTTCAGTGCGGCAACCGATGAATCAACACCGCCGCTCATGGCTACAAGAATTTTTTTATTGCATAAAACAGCTATCCAAAAACAGTTTGCGCGCAGAATGCCCATACTGAGCATTAAAGCACAGTTATCCGGGTAGAGAAATAAGAAAAATGTCCGCACTGTGTTGAGCCGTAACCTTCGCACCAGCATTTTGCCCATGATCAGCGCAAGCACGTTGTGCGCTGCGTATCCAACATCCTGAACCCAGGCGCTGGATCCAACCATGGTAGTCAGTCAATGAATACTTTCAGGTGATTTCACTAGTTGATGAATTTTTCTCTGATTGAAACAGCGCCGGTAGGGCATTTCAGACAGCGGTAGCAGCGTATACAGCTTGTTGATTGGCAGGCATTGTTTTCATATGCCTTAATCTCAACAGGGCAATCCCGCAGGCAGGCATCGCAGTGTATGCATTTTTCATGGTCAACCTGCGGCCGAAGTATGCTAACTTTATTAAATAGGCCATAGATGGCTCCAAGCGGGCAGACCGTACGGCAGAAGGGGCGTTTGCAGAGAACAAAAAGAATGATAAAGGCTGCAAGAATGCCAAGTTTAACATTAAACAGCATGCCGGTCATTTCCCTGAGGTCGGAATTAAGCGATGTGAGCGGAATGCCTGCCTCAAGCGTGCCTGCAGGGCAGAACTTGCAGAACCACGGCTCGCCTGTTATCCAGGCAACACCGAAGACCACAACCACAAGAATCGCGTAGCGCAGCCATGTGAGTATCTGCGGGATATGCAGTTTGGGAGAAGGTATTTTATTCAGCAGGTCCTGCAGGAGCCCGAAGGGGCATGCCCAGCCGCAGACAATGCGCCCCGCGGCTGTGCCGATCATGCCGAGAAAACCGAGCACATAAAAGGGTATGTGGTAGGTGCCGTATGCCGTAAGCATTTGCAGTGCGCCCACAGGGCATGTGAACAGGGCCGACGGGCAGGAATGGCAGTTGAGGCCCGGGCATGGAGCAAGCTTGAAACTGCCCTGGTAGATGCTGCGCAGGTAGAAGCCGTAGAAATAGCAGTTGTACAGCACCACACTTGCAAACTGAGATATGCGCTGCCAGGCTTTCATGCTTATCCTATCCCTATGCAGCTCAGGCATACCACGATGGAATAGCTCATGATCATGTTGTGCTGCCCCATGATGATGCCGATGATAAATAAAGCTGCCGACAGTGCTGCAATAATGGCTGGCAGATGCTTTTTCATAAAATGCACGGGCTTTTCCCTGTTTTGTGTTGCCTGCGTCAGCAGGATTTGTTATGTGATACAGTGAGCTGTTTTATATAAACCTATTTTTTTACTCCATTCAAGGAACAATAATGATTATTTTAAAGCGCTTCCATGCCGTGGTTTTTATGTGCCTTGCGCTGCTGGCTGCCCGGCCATGCTGCGTTTGCTCTCGGTATTGGCGACAAGGTTCAGCACGTTTGAGCTTGCAAATGGATTGAAGGTCCTCCTGCTGGAGCGTCATACCTCGCCGACAATTTCTTTTGCCATGGGTTTTAAAACCGGTGCGGTTGATGAAAAAAGCGGCACCACAGGGGTGGCGCATTTGCTTGAGCATATGCTGTTTAAGGGCACAAGAACGATCGGCACGCGAGATTTCAAAGCCGAGCAGAAGCTGCTTGCCCGTATCGATGAGGTTGCAATTCAGCTCGATGCCGAGCGGCGCAAGGGCAGTGCCGGGGACGCCGACAGGATTGCACGTCTTGCAGATGATTTAAAAATAGCTGCAGGATCAGGAAAATGCCCTTATTATAGAAAATGAATTTGATACAATCTATACACGCAACGGCGCCGAAGGCATGAATGCCGGCACGGGTTATGACATAACCACCTATACGGTTAGCCTGCCGTCAAACCGGCTTGAACTCTGGATGCGTCTTGAGTCGGAGCGGTTTCGAGCATCCGGTGTTTCGCCAGTACTATGCCGAGCGCGATGTCGTTATCGAGGAGATGAGGCAGAGCTACGAAACCAAACCGGATCGCCTGCTTTCAACACAGCTTTTATCGGCAGCGTTTCAAGCCCATCCCTATGGGCGGCCCATTATCGGCTGGAAGTCAGACATTCAGTTTCTGCCGCGGTCCGTATGCGAGGAGTTTTTCAAAAATCGCTACTCCCTGGCAAATGCTGTTGTGGCAGTTGTGGGAGACATTGATATTGAACAGACCAAAAAGCTTTTTGAGCAGTATTTTGCCCATATTCCTAGCCCGGCGCGGTAGATGAGCCGTTTGTCTCGCAGGAGCCCGAGCAGATGGGCGAGCGCCGCATCGAGGTTCGTTTTGATGCCGAGCCCCAGGTGCTTATAGGCTTTCACAAGCCTACGTTTCCCGTACGAGATGATTATGTTTTTGACCTGATCGATGCTCTGCTTTCAAACGGCAGAACATCGCGGCTGTATACAATCTCTGGTGCTACATAAGAAAATAGCAGCATCGGTTGATACTTCCAATGGTTTTCCCGGGCGCTCGTTTCCCCAACCTTTTTATCATTCAGGGCGGTTCCGCTCAAAGGCGTGGCATGCCCAGAGCTTGAAAAAGCCATATATGCCGAGATCGACAGGCTTGCTGCGCGACCCCGATACCGCCGGAAGAACTCGCAAAGGTCAAAAAACAGTTTCTCGCAGATTTTTTCGCAATCTTGAACTCCAATCAGGAATTCAGCCACACTCTGTCCTACTACCAGATCGTGTGCAATGACTGGCGCTATGTTGAAAAAAGCCTTGCGGTTATTGAGGGCATTTCTTCAGATGAAATTCAAACTGCGGCAAAAAAATATCTTGTTCCGCGCAACAGGACCGTTGCGACACTTGTGAAAGACACAAACAATGAATAGATCACCATTCTGCTGTATTGCTGCTGCTTGTTATGCTCTGCGCATGCTCGCTGACTGCCTCTAAAGATCATCTCCTGCAGTCTGACGGCTTTCAGCCGATTGTTTTTAAAGCGCCGGCTCCCGAGCGCATTGAACTTCAAAACGGCATGATTGTCTATCTGCTTGAAGACCATGAACTGCCGCTTATAAACATTACCGCCTCATTGCGGACCGGCTCGATATATGAACCGGCTGAACTGGCCGGACTTGCCGCCCTTACCGGTGCAGCGATGCGAACAGGCGGTACGCTGCATATGACTGCCGATGAGGTGGACCGCCGGCTTGAGGCAATGAGCGCACAGCTGGGTGTCGGCATCGGATCTGGAGCAGGGCTCGGCTTCTCTGTCTGTGCTCAAGGAGGATTTTGAAAAAGCATTTTCCATTTTTTCCGGGATTCTCATGCAGCCGGTGTTTGAAAAAGATAAGTTTGAAATATGCCCGCACTACCATGTGCCAGGGGCTCAGGCAGCTGCCCGATAACCCCCAGAGTCTGGCTTTCAGGGAGTTTAAAAAACTCATGTATGCAGGCAATCCCCGCGGCATACTGCCGACGATCTGCTTCTGTGCAAAGCATAAAAAGAGAGGATATTGTTGCCTTTCACCGGAAATTTTTTCACCCGGAAAATATCATGCTTGCAATTTCCGGCGATTTCAGCCGCGACAGTATGCTTGCTCATATAAGAAAGGAGTTTGGCTCCTGCCCGCGATCCTCGGATTCAGTGCCCGGCATTCCCTCCCCGCATGCCGCTTAAGGCAATGCAGCTTTATCATCTGCAAAAGCAGCTTTCGCAGTCGACCATTGTGATGGGGCACTTTGCACCGCCCAAAAACCATCCGGACTATTTCGCCTTTCAGGTGCTTGATTTTATCATCGGCAGCGGCGGTTTCACGTCCCGTCTTTTTTCTCAGGTGCGCACCGCGCAGGGCCTTGCCTACAGCGTAGGCAGCTTTTACCGCGGGGACAGAGGTTACGGCGTCTTTGGCGCCTACTGCATGACAAAAGCAGACTCGACCCATCGTGCAGCTTCGCTTATGATGCAGATTCTCGACACTATCAAAAAAGGGCGAACTGACTGAAGAAGAACTTCAATGGGCAAAGGAATCGATTCTCAATAACTTTATTTTTTCCTTTACCTCAAGCGCCCAGATTGCAGCTCAGCAGATGCAGCTCGAATATGACGGCCTGCCTCCTGACTTTATCAGCACAGCCCCGGAGAAAATCCGTTCTGTGTCCATGCATGATCTGAAGCGTGTGGCCGATACATGGCTCAATCCGGATAGAATGCTTATCCTGTTTCTCGGCGATGCCGCGCATATCGACGTACAGCCTGGCGCATGGGAGTGGGGGAGCGCTGTCACCATACAATCGGATATTATACATGAAAAGCAGTAGTGTTTTTTTGAAAACCTTATGTGCTGTCGTACTATGCAGCGCACTTGCCGCCTGTTCAGTTTCGTTGCTGCTTCCCTCGAACGGGGCAAAAAGGTCCGCCGTACCGGATAACAAAACGATGTTCCCTCCACAGGTTTATTATCATTTTCTTGCTGCCCAGTCCTGCATGGGCCAGCAGAACTGGGACTGTGCCAGAAAGGAATTTGAGTCAGCACTTGAATATGACAACAATTCCTCCTATCTGCATCTCCAGACTGGCTCAGATGTATGCATTGAGCGGTGATTTTGAAAAAGCCGCTGTCTGGGCTGAAAAGGCGGCTGTGATTGATCCGGCAGACATAGATGCGTATTATATGCTCATACGCATTTATGTAGCGCAAAACCGTGCTGAAGATGCAATCCAGCCAATACGAAAACAATTTTCTCTCTTGATCCGGCCGATGAGGAAGCATATTTTACCCTTGCCATGCTCCTGCAGCAGCAGAAACGCCATGACGATGCTATTGCAACGATAAAAAAGCTGCTCAAGGTAAATGAACGCTCTTCCTCGGCCTGGTTTTTTCTTGGCAATATTTACATGGATATCGGCAAAATCGGTAAAGCCCGCACATGCTATCTCCGGGCACTGGATATAGATCCGGCATTTGAACCCGCGCTTATAAATCTGGCTTTGCAGTATGAAGCTGACGGGAATGTTGTACAGGCGATAGAAACGCTGCAGAAGGTAGTTGAGCTCAACTCTGAGAATTACCAGGCACGGGATAAGCTTGCTTTTCTTTATTTAAAGCAGGACCGGCTTCAGGAAGCCCTTGAAAACTATCTGTATATTCGTGATGCCAATCCGGAGTTTGCAGCAGAGCTTGAAACAAAAATCGGCCTTATTTATTATGACCTTGAACAGTGGAACAATGCAGAGCAGTCCTTTGCCGCTGCAGTTGAAAAAAATCCGGGCAACGACAGGCTGCAGTATTATCACGGCATAGCCCTGGAGCGTCTCAAACGCAATCATGAGGCGCGGCTGGCATTTTCTGCCGTTGCTCCTGATTCAAAATTTTATGCGCAGGCACGGCTGCATATGGGGTTTATACTGGATGAAGAAGGTGAAAGAGAGCGTGCGCGCCAGGTTGTTCGTGAAGCAATTGCCACGCAGGGAAGATGATGCCGACCTCTATCATTTTCTTGCTTCGCTCTATGAAAAAGACTTGAAGATAGACGAAGGCATCGCTGCCCTTAAGGAAGGTCTTGCCGTTGAGCCCGGCAATGAGAATCTGCTTTTTTATCTTGGTGTTCTGTATGATAAGGCAAAACGCTTCGATGAAAGCATACGCGTCATGCAGGAGGTTCTGCAGAATAACAAGAATAATGCAGAAGCCCTACAACTTTATCGGCTATTCATGGGCTGACAGAGGGATACATCTGGATGAGTCTGAAAAGCTGATTAAAAAAGCCCTCAAGCTGAAGCCTGAGGACGGCTATATCATAGACAGCCTTGGCTGGGTTTATTTTAAGCAGGGCCGAATCGATGAAGCAATAGCTGCGCTTGAAAAAGCGGTGCTTTTAGCGCCCAAGGATGCAATCATTGCAGAGCATCTTGGTTTTGCCTACCTGTCTAACAATCAATTTGAACGGGCCCGGCATATGTTTAAACAGGCTCTTGAACTTGATCCGGCAAAAGAATATTTGAAGGCTAAAATAAATGAAATTTCAAATAAATAGATCCATATACCTGTTTATTTTATTAGGTTTTTTTGCAGCGGCTGCGCAGTGCTGCCAGCGCGCCAAAAGCCCCTTCCCGTTCTTAAAGATCCTGCCGGCTATTTTCAGGAAAGCTATCAAAAAGTCGCATGCTGTAAACGACGTATCGGGATATGCAAAGCTCAAAATTTCCACGGACGGGAAAACTTCGACATCACGCAATGTTTTTTTCGTCAGAAGGCCCGACATGATCCGAATCGAAACCCTGGGTTTTTTGAGCAGGCCGGCCCTGTTTTTTACCGCTGACAGCAAGTCTATGTCCATCTACGCCATTGAAAGCAATGCTTTCTATAGCGGAAAAACCACTGTTGAAAATTTACAGCGTATAATTGGCATGCGGCTCGAACTCCGGGAAGTCATTCTGTCATTTTTGGGAGAACCGCCTCTTGTCGACTGCACTCGTAAGAAGATTACCTGCAGTCAGGATAAAAATCAGTACTATTTTATTATTGCATGTGAAGGAGCAAAACAGCTCATATGGATTGACCCTGCAACAGGCAGTATTACCGGGTATAAACTTTATGAGAATAAATCACCCGTATACGAATACGCATTCTCCGATTTTCAGAATTTTAACGGCCGTCTTTTCCCTTTAAAAATTAATATTCATCACTACACTACTAATACAGATATCACTCTTGAATTTGAGTCGATAAGCTTTGACCCGATTGCCATTGAACGCTTCAACATGAATCTCCCGCCGGGGGCGACCTCCATGAGCATTGAAGAGCTTGGCATGCCGCAGTAAAGCAGATACAGACCGATGGAGCCTGATTGTTTGCTGCAATCATTTAAAAAGTTTTTGTTATTTTTTCTTGATATTTTATTTTGGAAATAGTAGCTTTTCAGACATTCAATTTAAAAAAAATCAATTGATATTCGTGCACTGCCATGTCAGCTAAACTGCTCGTAGTCGACGACGAGGAAAATATACGCTTTCTGTATGAACAGGAACTGCTTGATGAAGGCTATCAGATAGTTCTTGCCCGCGATGGCAAGGAATGTCTGGAGATGGTCAAAGAGCATGCTCCTGACCTTATCATTCTGGATATACGCATGCCGCGCATGGACGGCCTTGAAGCAATCGGCAAGATTATTGAAATAAATAAAAATATTCCAATTATTATTAATTCGGCATATTCCACGTACAAGGATGATTTTATGAGCTGGGCTGCTGATGCCTATGTGGTTAAGTCCTACGACCTGGATTCTCTCAAATCCACCATTCGGGAAGTCCTGGAAAAGAAAAAGCATAAAAAATGAAAAAAATTCTGGCCATGATTCTCGCGGGCGGCAAGGGCGAAAGGCTCTATCCGCTGACACGCGACCGCGCAAAACCATCGGTGCCTTTTGGCGGCGCCTACCGTATCATAGATTTCACCATAAGCAACTGCATCAACTCTGATATCAGAAAAATCTATATAATGACCCAGTATAAGTCCCTGTCCCTTGACCGTCACATACAGCGGGCATGGAACGCTCTCAATGGCCGCTTTGGCGAATTCGTTTACATCATTCACGCGCAGCAGCGCGTCAATGAAAACTGGTATAAGGGAACCGCGGATGCCATCTACCAGAATTTTTATACCCTGCAGCAGGAAAAGCCCGATCTTGTCATGGTGCTGTCCGGCGACCATATCTACAAAATGGATTATCGCGAAATGGTTGAGCAGCATATACGCAAGAAGGCCGACCTGACCATCGCCACCATGGAGATGGACAAGCAGTTTTCCAAAGAATTCGGCGTTGTGCAGACGACCAAAACGGGCCAGGTAAAAGGTTTTCAGGAAAAGCCGGTAAAGCCGACAACTGTTCCCGGCAAACCGGATTCAATACTGATCAATATGGGGATTTATATTTTCAATACCGATGTGCTGGTCAAGCGCCTGATTGAAAATGCCCGCAAACCTGATTCGCAGCATGACTTCGGAAAAAATGTGATTCCCGCCATGCTGAAAACAGACCGCGTGTTTACCTATTCTTTCTGCGACCGCGATACACGGCAGGCCGGCTACTGGCGCGATGTGGGAACTATAGAGGCCTACTATGAAGCGAACATGGATTTGCTGGAAGAACGCCCGCAGTCAAATCTTTTCGACAACAGCTGGCCCATCTTCAGCTCGGAGAAGCAGTCGGCACAGGCAAAGGTGTGCGGCTTTGAACAGAAGGACGGCCAGCTGTACGGCGTGATGATCAATTCCATCATATCGCGGGGCTGCCTTATTAACCGGGCTCATGTCGAGCATTCAATTCTGTCTCCCAATATTCACGTTGGCGAATACTCGGAAATACATGACTCGATACTGCTGGATAATGTGAGAATCGGAAAAAACTGCAGAATCAGGCGCGCCATCATCGATAAGGGCGTTAAAATCAGCGACGGCACGGAAATCGGCTTTAACCCGAAAAAGGACGCACAGAAGGGCACGATTTCTGATGCAGGCATCGTGGTAATACCAAAAAACACCGTATTCTGATGAGACGCCCCCTGGGGAGCAATTGTTCCTGCTTGTACCACGCACAGGCTGCGGTATTCAATTCCACCGCAGCCGCACTCATTCCGCCCTATGCATCTTTTTTATCAGCCAGCTGCAGAAACGGTTTTATAAGCTCCATGGGCAGGGGGAAAATGGTGGTCGAGTTGTTTTCCGTAGCAACCTCCGTCAGGGTCTGAAGGTATCTGAGCTGGAGAGCCACAGGGTTTGACATGACCACAGCGGCCTCAGCAAGTTTTACCGCAGCCTGGGCTTCGCCTTCGGCATGAATGACCTTGGCCCGGCGCTCGCGCTCGGCCTCGGCCTGCTTAGCCATGGCTCGCTTCATCTCATCGGGCAGATCTATATGCTTGATTTCCACATTGGTGACCTTGATGCCCCAGGGATCGGTCCTCCGGTCAAGTATTTCCTGCAGCTTCATATTGAGCTTTTCCCGTTCAGACAGCAGATCATCAAGCTCAGCCTCTCCACAGACGCTGCGAAGCGTTGTTTGCGCAAGCTGTGATGTTGCATACAGAAAGTTTTCAACTTCCACAATAGCCTTCTCCGGAATCACCACTCTGAAATACACAACGGCGTTTACTTTCACCGAGACATTGTCTTTCGTAATGATATCCTGAGGGGGCACATCAAGGGTGACGAGCCGAAGGCTCACTTTCTGCATCTTGTCGACAACCGGAATAAGAATTATCAGTCCGGGACCCTTGCTTCCTATGAGGCGGCCAAGGCGGAAAATAACGCCCCGCTCATATTCATTGAGAATTTTTATGGCGCTTGCCAGAAACATAACCACCAGCACGATGATAAAAAAAGTCATATTGAACATGATGCCTCCTTTTGCTTATTCAGGGTTTATGTGTTCAGGCAGCGGCATAACGGTCAGATTCATGCCGTCCACCCGTGTGATTATTGCCTGTTCTCCCTTTCTGAGCGGCATAGTGCTTTGCGCGTTCCAGTACTCACCATGCACGAAAACCTTGCCCTGCGGGTTGATTGCGACCATGACTTCGCAGGGTGTGCCGATAAGGCCCTGAAGACCGGTCTGCGTCTTGCGGCGCTGTGCTTTAACCACAAGTCCGACAACTATGACAAAAAAAGCCCATATGAGCAGAGACGAGGAAATGATGACGCTCCATGAAATGCGCAGATAGGGCACGGATGAGTCAAACAGCATGAGAGAGCCGAGCACCACGGCGATTATCCCGCCTATGGACAGCAGGCCGTAGCTCGTCACCTTGATCTCGGCTATGAAGAGAATGACGCCCAGTAGTATGAGCAGAAGCCCCGCATAATTAGCCGACAGTGTCTGCAATGAATAAAAGGCAAGCAGAAGAGAGATACCGCCAAGCGCGCCGGGCAGTATGGCCCCGGGGGTTGACAGTTCAAAATAAAGGCCTGCAAGGCCGATGAGCAGCAGGATATACGCAATAGTCGGATCGGCAAGGGATTTCAGAACAATTTCACGAATGCCCATTGCCCGTTCAGTCAGCTGCGCATTTTTTGTTTTAAGCCTGCGCGGGCCTGCCGGCGTTTCAACCTCGCGTCCGTCGATGGCGGCAACCAGAGCCCGCGTGTCGGTTGCAATAAGATCGATGACATGCTCTTTGAGAGCGTCCGTTTCACTGGCGGACAGGCTTTCGCGGACGGCTTTGACTGCCCATTGCTTATTGCGCTTGCGTTTTTCAGCAATGCTTTCAGCATACGCCGCCGAGTCATTTTCTGCCTTTGAAGACATTTCCTTATTCTGCTCACCAAAGCCGATACTGACCGGATGTGCTGCGCCGATATTTGTGCCGGGCGACATGGCTGCCACATGAGCTGCAAGGGTTATTATGGCTCCGGCCGACGCTGCCCGAGCCCCTGATGGGGTAACGTAGACAATGACCGGCACTTCCGATGAGAGTATTTTTTTTATTATGTCCCGCATGGCAAGATCAAGACCGCCGGGCGTATCAAGCTGCACTACCAGGCATTCCGCCCGCGACTTTTCGGCAGCTGTTATTTCACGAATAATATACTCTGATATGACCGGCGTAATAGGATCGTTGATGGTAAGCACAACGATTTCAGAGCAGTATGCCGGTGCCGGGCGCCCGGCGAACAAGGCGCATACAATCAGCAGCCAGAGCAAAAGGGGTGAATAGTGGCGGGCCATAGCAACTCCTTGTACAAAACTAATTTCATTTGAAACTGATTACCATCAGGACAAGCCACAGTACAAGTAAAATCGCACCTGTCTGCACGAGACTTTCTCTGCCGGCATCCGGAAAAAACATGCTAAAAATCGCTTGACTTATGAGCGCAACTGCCTTAAGTATAAGAACTCTTTTGCAGCCAATACCGGTGGCGAGGTAGCTCAGTCGGTAGAGCAGAGGACTGAAAATCCTCGTGTCCACAGTTCGATTCTGTGCCTCGCCACCATTTTTTTGTCTTCAAATAATCCGGCCAGATATCCAAAATACCCCTCCTGTAAGTATAGCGGTTTTTTTTTGGAAACAAGGCAGGAAAAACGTAATAAATCAGGAAAGATGCGTCATATGTCAAATGTTGTCATCATTGGGACCCAGTGGGGTGATGAGGGCAAAGGCAAGATCGTTGATCTGCTGACCGAGCATGCCGACGTCATCGTTCGCTTTCAGGGCGGCCCGAATGCCGGCCACACCGTCGTTGTGGGCGATAAAAAGACCATCCTGCATCAGGTACCCTCAGGAATACTTCATCAGGGCAAGCAGTGCGTGATCGGCAACGGCGTTGTTCTGGACGCCGAATCACTCATCAAAGAGATTGATGAAGTGAAAGCACAGGGGTATTTTTCGGATGATTCCGTGCTGCATATCAGCGAAAACGCTCATCTGATAATGCCCTATCACAAGCTTATCGATGTTGCCCGCGAGAAGATGAAAGGCGAGGGCAAAATCGGCACTACCGGACGCGGCATAGGCCCTGCCTATGAAGATAAGGTCGGCCGCAACGGCATACGGCTTGCCGATATTTTCAATGATGAGGTCTTTCTTGCCAAGCTCAATCAGAACCTTAAAGAGAAAAATTTTTATCTGAAAAATTATCTGGGCGAGGCTGAGATAAGCTGCGATGCTATTTTCCCTGTTTTTACAGCCTTTCGCAAACGGCTCAGCAGCTATGTCGGCAATGCAGCTCTTTTTCTGCATGATGCGCTGGCTGCCCGCAAAAAGGTTCTTTTTGAAGGGGCTCAGGGCGCCATGCTCGACGTCGATCACGGCACCTATCCTTTTGTTACTTCATCAAATACGGCTTCTGCAAATGCCGCCATCGGCAGCGGGGTAGGGCCCCGTCATCTTGATGTAATTGTGGGTATTGTCAAAGCCTATACCACGCGCGTCGGTGAAGGCCCGTTTCCAACCGAACAGGAGAACGACCTTGGCGAGAAGCTTCGCGACAAAGGAGATGAATACGGTGCAACGACAGGCCGGCCGCGGCGCTGCGGCTGGCTTGATCTTGCAGTGGTTCAGCATGCCATTCGCATGAACAGCATCACGCCATCTGCTGATTACCAAGCTTGATGTTCTCAGCGGCCTGAAAACGATCAAAGTCTGCACCGGCTATACCTGTGATGGCAGAACTATCGCCGGTTTTCCGTCTGATCTTGCCGTGCTTGAAAAATGCACACCGGTCTATGATGAACTTGAAGGCTGGGAGGATGATTTGACCGGTGTTACCCGCTATGAGCAGCTTCCCGAGGCTGCAAAACGGTATATAAGCTATATCGAGCAGAAGACTGAAACTCCCATAAGCATGGTATCCGTGGGGTACAGGCGTGATCAGATCATTACACTGATCGACCCGTTTTCTGTCACCAATTGATTTTACAATTGTAAATCAAGACCATTTTTTGTTATAAGAATAAATTACAAGATTATATGAGTCGCTAGCTCAGTTGGTAGAGCACCGGACTTTTAATCCGTAGGTCCCGGGTCCGAGTCCCGGGCGACTCACCATATACATGAAGCACTTAGCCGATACCAGGTTAAGTGCTTTTTTTGTGGCCGCCATGAGATGCTCAAAACTAAAAACGGCTGCTTGCCCACAGGTATACATCCATTGATTGTAAAGCAAATTCAGCCTTTGGGCAGTTTGCACATTGGTTATAACAGCCTACCGCTTAAACTTTTCAATTCCTTACAGACACCGTCAGCGTATCAAATACCAGTTTGATGCTTTTTGTACCGGTGCCGCATACAGGTATATGGAGCGTATTATATTTTTTACTCAATTCCATGCTTGTATATGTTTCTTGAGCACCACATAAAGAACCGGCAATTATATTTTTTTAAATTTTGAAAATTATTCTTGTCAAACTCCAAAATAGGATTAAAATACGAAGATTTTGTGATATCTGCCTGCGAATGTAACATCAGGCTGAATAGGAATTGTAACCCTTAAAGCTTCATCTGGAGAGAAGAGAATGAAGATTCGTTCCGTGCGGGCTTTGCGTGGGCCTAATATATGGGCAAATTTTACTGTTCTTGAAGTTCTTGTTGACCTTGAGGAATTCAAGGACAGTCCGTCCAGTATGATTCCCGGATTCAATCAAAGAGTCATGGAAGGCCTCCCCTCGCTTATCGAGCACCGTTGCGGCCGTGGTGTGCGCGGCGGATTTTTTCAGCGCCTTGAAGAGGGAACCTATCTCGGCCATGTGCTTGAGCATGTAACCCTTGAGCTGCAGACTCTTGCGGGAACCGATGTCGGATACGGCAAAGCACGCGAAACTGATGAGGGTGGCGTCTACAAAGTTGCCATTGAGTATGAAAATGAACGCCTGGCACGTGAGTGCCTTGCCGTTGCCTGGGATTTTTGTCTGTCTGCTGTTCACAATACGCAGTTTGATTGTGCGGGTCACATAGCCCGTCTCAAAGATCTTGCCGGCGATGTCTGTCTTGGCCCCAGCACCAGGGCAATTGTCGATGCCGCGCGCGAGAGGGGCATTCCTGTCCGGCGCCTCAATGACGCAAGCCTCGTGCAGTTCGGCTTTGGCGCAAAGCAGCGCCGCATCATGGCCGCAGAAACAGACCGCACGGGAGCTATAGCAGAAGAAATAGCCCAGGATAAAGAGCTGACAAAAATGATACTCAAGTCAGCCGGTGTGCCGGTACCCTACGGCAGCATTGTTCACAGCCGGGATGATGCATGGGCTGAGGCGCAGGACATAGGCTTTCCGGTGACTGTCAAGCCGGCTGACGGCAATCAGGGCAGGGGTGTTGCTGTAAATTTAAGCACGCGAAGAACAGGTTAAAGCTGCCTATGATGCAGCTTCGAAAGAAAGCAGGGACGTGCTGGTGGAAGAGAATGTGCGGGGCAGGGATTTTCGTTTCCTTGTGGTTGGCAGCCATCTTGTTGCAGCAGCATGCCGCATACCGGCCCAGGTTGCAGGCGACGGCATTCATACGGTTGCTGAACTGGTTGCGCAGGAAAACACCAATCCACGCCGCGGTGACCACCATGCCCTTACCCTCAGCAAAATACCCCTTGATACGGTCTCCCTTGCCGTTCTCAAAGCCCAGGGCCTCACGCCCGACTCAGTGCCGCCTGAAGGGGCAAGCGTGCTTATCCGCCGAAACGCGAATCTGAGCACAGGCGGAACAGCCATTGATGTTACCGATTCCGTCCACCCTCTGAATGCCTCCTTTGCCGTCGGCGCAGCCAAGTGTGTGGGGCTTGATATTGCGGGTGTTGATATTGTTGCTGAGGATATAAGCATCCCCCTTGATGAGCAGGGAGGCAAAGTGATCGAAGTAAACGCAGCACCCGGGCTGCGCATGCATATAGCGCCGTCTGAAGGTCAGAGCCAGCCTGTGGGAAAAGCGATAGTTGATATGCTTTTTCCTGAGGGAGAAACAGGCCGCATACCGCTTGTGGCCGTAACCGGTGTCAACGGCAAAACCACAACGACCCGATTTATAGCCCATATTTTGAAAAGCGCGGGCTTTCAGGCCGGCATGGTCTGCAGCGACGGCATTTATGTTGATGGCAGGCGCATCGAAAAAGGGGATTGCAGCGGCCCTCAGAGCGCCAAAAGCCTGCTTCTGAACCCCTTTATTGATGCAGCAGTGCTGGAAACCGCGCGGGGCGGCATTATCCGTGAAGGTCTCGGCTTTGACAGGTGCGATGTCGCCGTTGTCACTAATATCGAAGGCGGCGATCATCTGGATCAGAATGATATCAATACCCTTGACAAGCTGGCGGTGGTGAAGCGCACTGTTGTTGAATCTGTTTCAAAGCACGGCACAGCCGTTCTCAACGCGCAGGATCCCCTTGTCGCTGATATGGCGGAGCATTGCCGGGGGTCGGTCTGTTTCTTTGCCTTAAACGGCGACAACCCTGTTGTCAGAAGAGCACTGCGCCAAAGGCGGCAGGGCACTGTTTGTCCGCGATCACATGATCATCCTTGCCGATGGGGCACAGGAGGTTCACTTTGCCATGCTTGACATGATACCTTTGACCCACCGGGGCACGATACGGTTTCAGGTTGAGAACGTGCTTGCGTCAATCGGCGCCGCCTGGGCCCTCGGGCTGCCGTTTGAGAAAATACTGACGGCAGCCGAAACATTTATTGCCAATTTCATCAATCTTCCGGGCAGGTTCAATGTCGTAAGCAGAAACGGCTCAACCATCATCGTCGATTACGGCCATAATCCTTCATCCCTTGAAGCAATTATCGCGGCACTGGACAATTACGACCATAAGCGGCGCGTGGCCATCTATTCTACAGCCGGAGACCGCCGCGACTGCGATATCATCCTGCAGGGAAAGCTGCTGGGCGAGGCCTTTGACTCTGTTATCCTGTATGAGGACCATTATTTGCGGGGGCGGCAGAAAGGTGACATCATACGGCTGTTCAGGCAGGGTCTTGCGGGGTCACCCCGGACCAAGGAAGTCAGTGAAATATTCGGTTCGCTTAATGCCATCGATGCCGCCATGAGCACTCTTGCCACAGGAAGCCTGCTGCTCATACAGGCCGATGAAGTTGATGAAACAGTCGATTATATGCGCAAGTACTTTCCTTTTGAAATACCGCTGCCGGCAGCAGCGGCACATGCCTGATGCTCCTGCGCCCGGCTGACAGAAACTTTAACGACACGAGTGGCTCCTTGCTTGAACATAGCCCTACAGCATATGCCGGCAGTGAAGAAGTGCAGCAGGCGTACTTCGCCCATGATCTTGACGGCAACCTTTGTTACCGCCCGTTCGCCCTTGTTCTTACCAACCGCCGGCTGCTGCACAAAGAGCTGCCTGCGGGGAGCCTGTCCGGGCAAACTGCGCAGAGCCCGGCTCAGCCCGAAGGCGTTCCGGATGAAGTTTTCGAACTGAGCCCTGATCTCACCGCAACGGCCCAGGCCTATACCGGAGTCGGGGAAATTGAGCTCAGATGCCCTCAGCGCCTGCTCGCACGCTGGCATTATACCGTCGGCAAACATGCCGATGCCTGCGCATTCGTCAAAACAGTAAACTCCCTGGCTGCCAAACCAGCTGCCGATCAGCCGGATCGCGAGCCTGCTGCCGGCCTGCAGGAGCCTGCCTCCGATGCGGCACCTGAGGCGCCTGCCGAAATCACCTCAACATCAACGATGCGGTATCTGGGCCGGATTGTGAGTTTTGCCCGGCCCTGGGCCGGATTTTTCCTGCTGAGTTTCCTGCTGAGTGTCGCCTGCACCGGAGCGGGCCTTATACCGCCCTATATTACCATGCCCCTGATCGACAAGGTTCTCATCCCCTTTCAGAACGGCAAGCCCATTGATGAGGGCCGTGTTGTTTTATTGCTGGCCGGTCTCGGGGGAGCGGCTTTTTTTGCATGGCTGCTTGGCTGGGCGCGTACTTTTGTGCTGGCGCGGGTGAGCGAGCGTGTCAGCGCTCAATTGCGCAATACCATTTATACGCATTTGCACAGGCTGTCGCTTGACTTTTTTAGCGAAAAGCGAACCGGTGATTTGATTTCCCGCGTCAGCACGGACACGGACCGGATTTGTTTTTTTCTGTCGGTCTACGTGCTTGATCTGGCAGCCGATATACTCATGATCATTATGACCGCCGGCATACTTTTGTATATAAATCCCCTGCTTGCCATTGTTACCCTCTGCCCGTTTCCGTTTATTGCCTGGCTTACCCACCGGGTGCGTAAAACCCTGCGGCGCGGGTTTTCCAAAGGAAGCCGCGCCTGGGCTGACATGACCAGCGTTCTTGCCGACGCCATACCCGGCGTCAGGGTGGTCAAGGCATTTGCTCAGGAGGATCGGGAAACCGAGCGGTTCAAGGAAGCAAACCGGCTCGTCCTGCGGGCCAATGACCGCGTCAACCGGGTCTGGTCTTTTTTCGGCCCCATGGTCACGCTCCTGACTGATTTGGGCGTGCTGATCATCTGGGGATTTGCCGTGTGGATGATATTTAAAAATCAGATCACGGTCGGCGTACTGACGGCCTTTGTTGCCTATATCAGCAAATTTTACGCCCGCCTTGAGTCCATGATTCGCATGGTGTCTGCCTTCCAGCGCACCGCGGCAAGCGCCAAGCGCATTTTTGACGTTATCGACATCGAGCCCCGTATTGTTGAGGTTGCCAACCCCGTCATTCCGGGCAAGGTGCAGGGGAAAATAGAATTTAAAAATGTCGGTTTTTCCTATGGCAAGCGGGATGTGCTGAAAAATGTCAACCTGACCATTAATGCCCGGTGAGATGATCGGCTTTGTGGGGCCGAGCGGATCAGGTAAAACCACGCTCGTCAACCTGGTGTGCCGTTTTTATGACGTGTGCGAGGGCGCGGTCATTGTCGATGATACCGATATTCGTGATATGTCCATTGCCGGGTACCGCAAAAATATCGGCATCGTGCTGCAGGACCCGTTCCTTTTTTACGGCACCATCGCTGAGAACATTGCCTATGGCAAGCCTGATGCCTCCCGCGCCGAAATCATAGAGGCAGCGCGTGCGGCATGCGCCCATGATTTCATTATACGCCTGCCCGACGCCTATGACACGCTGGTCGGCGAGCGCGGACAGCTTCTTTCAGGCGGCGAGAGGCAGCGCATCAGCATAGCCCGGGCCATTCTCATTAACCCGTCGATTTTGATACTCGACGAGGCCACCTCATCGGTCGACGTGGAAACGGAAAAGGAAATTCAGCAGGCCCTTGAAAATTTAATCGAAGGCCGAACAACGCTTGCCGTTGCCCACCGCCTCAGCACCCTGAAGCGCGCCGACCGGATTGTGGTGCTTGAGGAAGGCACAATAACCGGTGTCGGCGGGCACACGGAGCTTCTGAGCACGAGCCTGACCTATGCCCGGTTTCACCGGACAAATGCCGAGATGTATCTGTCAGCCGTTCATCAGCTCAAGGCCGGAGATGAAAAAAACGGGCTCGAGGAGGAAGAGCAGTATGCGTAGTTCAGCTAAAACCATTATTGCAGGTTTTCGCAATAGCCAGGGCATGCTGGTTCTCACCGACGATGAGGGCACCCAGTACACGGATGTGCTGCCGGTGCGCATGTTTCCCATTACGGACCCCGACGGGTGGCTGTCTATCTGCGACAGGCAGGCAAAAGAGCTTTTCTGCATCGAGAACATCGAAACCATACCCCCTGAACTAAGGCGCATGCTCCAGGAGGAGCAGAACCGCTGCATGTTTACGCCTCTTATCACGCATATCAAACGGTCAATGCCCTTTGGCGATCATGTTCGTCTTTTCATAAAGACCGACCGGGGCGAGACGGATATTACCGTTGATACGGAGGATATTTACCGCCTGTCCGGCAACCGGATACTCATGAAGGATGTCAACGGCATCAGGTATCTTATCCCCGACTGGCAAAAGATGAGCACCCACAGCCGCCGCATACTGGATATGTATTTATAAAACGAATTCCTGCCTTATTTCCCCGTGCTCAGCTTCACGTGGTTTGTGTATTTCCCCTCAAACAGTTTCTCCTGTCCGCCTTTTGATCGAGATAATAAACTGTCCATACAGGATACAGAAAAAATAGCTCTTACCTCCTTTGTATACTTCTTAAAATTCCAGCAATCAAATCTGTATTTTAGAGAACCAAATACGTTCTAATTTAAAAAAAATCATTTTTTTTTGATAAATACTGGCAATAAACCAGTATTAAATCTGAAAAATTGAGTATTTGTACTCATAGCTTTTCCATTTTTTCTATGATAGCTAATTTTAAGCTAGATGGTTAAGTTCACGTTAGCTAACTTTTTACAGACGTTTATTTTTATTTTCGGATAGAACTTTTAAGGGGCAGGAGGGGAGGGGAAACAACATGCCGAAACACCAGTCCATTTACCATCTATCTTCTCATTTGATTCAAGATAAGCGTAATCCGTTGTTCCGTCTGTTCATTATGCAGAGCTAAATAGCATGATGTGGAAACGACGAAAGTTTTAAAGTTTTTTCTGCATAGCTAATGGCATGCTGTCATGTTTCGGCTGTTTCAAAATTAACTGATGATAGGTGGAAATTTTTTAAGGTGCAATCCATGAAGTCGACATTGGTGAAAAAATTTTTTACAACAGGTACACTATTTCTGGTTTTCATGTTTGTGCTAATCTGGCTAATGCGCAGACAACGACTATACGTGCCGGATAGCAGCACACCACTACCACAATTTCAGCAACGTTGATGATTTCGGGAATGCTTGTAACACTGCGCAACCGGTGTCTGTCAATGCCACGATAAGCGGTGCAATAAATTATGGTGGTGATTATGATTACTTTGTAGTGCAGGTGCCGGCGTTTGGAGCACTGAGTGTGTATACAACAGGATCTGCCGATACTTTTGGTTTTTTGTTGGATGCAGGCTGCACTGATTCCAATGATCATATTTTTGCGCAAAATAATAATTTGGCTGAAGCACAAAATTATAATTTTGCAATCAACAAAAACGTTCCAGCAGGCACATATTACATTGCAGTACGGCTTTCTGCTTCCGATAGCGTTGGCGCATATACGCTGCATGTTCACTTTAATCAGGCAGCCATAACATCAGAGCTGGTTGATTAACAGGGTAGCGGGCAATGGGCAGTATGATTATACTGGCGATGGTTTACAAGCTACTGAGGCAGCGTTTCGTAATCCATTCAGTATTGCCGTTGACAGTTCGGACGCTTCTTATATTGCAGATTGGGCTAACAATAGAATCCGCAAAGTTGCATACAATGGAACGATTACAACGGTTGCTGGCGGCGGTATGTATAATAATAGTGATTATACCGTTGCAGGCAACTGATTTCATGCTTAATTATCCTTCCGGCATTGCTGTCGACCTCTGGAACAATATTTATATTGCAGACTCAGGCAGCAGGATGATTTTTAAAGTCGATGCTGCAACAGGTACTATCGGCCTTGTTGCGGGTGGAGGCACCAGTGAGGACTGTAATTATACAGGCCCGGCCACAAATGCCCTTCTGTCTGGTCCCTGGAGTATCGCTTTAGACAATTATGATAATATATATATCGCAGATTACGGCTGCGGCTGTGTGCGTAAAGTTGACGAACATGAAACAATCAGCACTGTGGCGGGGGGCGGAACGCCTCCCGACGGACGCGGTGATGGCGGTTCAGCTACGGCTGCAGCGCTTTATGGGCCCACTGGCCTGGCCTTTGACAGCGACGGAAATATGTATATTGCAGACTGGGATGACAAACGTGTACGCAAAGTTGATGCGCTGACACAGTCTATTACGACGATTGCAGGGGGTGGCACACCCGATGATGGCCTTGGCGATAACGGGACGGCAGCAGCGGCAATGCTGAATAATCCTTCCAGCGTTGCAGTTGATAATACTAACAATATCTACATTGGGGATGTCGGTAATCAGCGTATTCTAAAAGTCGACGCAATAACAAAAAAAATCAACACTGTTGCGGGTGGAGGCCTGGTCAGTGATATCAACTATAATGGTCCGGCATTGGCCCCATTCTTTTTTCCTGATTCGGTTGCTCTTGATAGCCAGGGGGGTATACTCATCGCTGATTCCGGTAACAGTGTTATCTGGCGCATGTATCATGGGTGCATCGACAACGATGGCGACGGCTATGGAGTTGGATCAGAATGTTTTGCAGTTGACTGCAATGACAACGATGCATCAGGACATCCCGGCGCACCGGAAATATGCTACAACGGCCTTGATGATAACTGTAACGGGGAGTTTTCTGAAGGCTGCGCGACGTGGTATAGGGATGCGGACGGTGACGGTTATGGCAATGCAGCTGAGACGATGGCAGCAATTAGCCAGCCAGAGGGGCATGTGGCAGACTCCACCGATTGCGATGACACCAGCGCTTCGGTATATCCGGTGGCAACGGAGCTGTGCAACGGAATTGACGATGATTGCAATGGCCAGATTGATGAGACCTGTGCCTGCGTTGACAACGATGGCGTATACGCTATGGCCGTTACCGCAGGCTGGCCCCGACTGTGACGACAGCAACGCCGCGGTCCATCCGGGCGCCACGGAAGCGTGCAACGGCATCGATGACGACTGCGATGGCCAGATCGAAGATACGTGTTCTTGTGTTGACAACGATGGCGACACCTATGGCCATAATTGCAGCGCGGGCCCAGTTGTGACGACAACAACGCCGCTGTCCATCCGGGCGGCCACGGAAATCCGCAATGGCATTGATGATAATTGCGACGGTTTGATTGATGGTGGAGATACTGATGGCGACGGCCTTTTTGATCTTTGCGGCAATTGCCCTTCTGCCGTAAATCCGGAACAGCAGGACAGGGACTATGACGGCGTGGGAATGCATGCGACAACTGCCCGGACACCTGCAATCCGCTTCAGTTTGATGTTGACTCTGACGGCACAGGCGATGTGTGCGACACGACACCCGGTTGCGGCGGCTGCGCGAGCAAACACCTTGTGTGCATGATTGCTCAACTTTTGATTTTGATAAAGACGGCATCAGCAACAATGCTGATAATTGCCCCGGCAGTGCCAACACCTCTCAGCAGGACTCGACTCTGACGGGGTGGGTGAAGTGTGCGACAGCTGCCCGACAGCATCAGATCCGGATCAGCAGGACAGCGATGTTGACGGTTTTGGCGATGTCTGTGACAATTGCCCTGCAGTTGCAAAACCCGCACAGCGGACTCGGATTATGAAGGCGTGGGGGATGCCTGTGACAACTGCCCGGAACCTGTGTAATTTTTTACAGAAGGATACAGACAGTGACGGTGCCGGCGATGTGTGTGATGCTTCGCCCAATTGCGGCAGTGGATGCGGCCAGACGCCCTGTGAAACCGATTGCACAGCTTCCATGGGGCCGCTGCCTGTCATAGCCATACTGTCGCCAGTTGAGAATGCCACAGTCGGTTTAACAGCTCTTTACCGTTGCCGGCCTCTGTTTAACGCTGTGCAGGTTGATGTTAACGGTGTGCGGGCATTTATTTCCGGCAGCTTGTTCACGGCAAGTATTCCTGTCAGTGAGGGCATCAACTCAATTACCGCAACCGCCACGGATACCTATGGCCGGCCGGTACAGGCCGGCATAACCGTTACAGCCGGTCAAATCCCCTATTTTATTGAAACAATAAGTGATCTGGTTTTCAACCTGCAAGTATAGCTGTCGAATACGGAGGGCGTTGCTTATATTGCCAATGGCAATGGCCACAGGGTCCATAAAATAGATCCTCATGACTTAACCCAACCCTTATTACGGTTGCAGGCGCCGGCACAGCAGGATATAACGATGACGGCATACCGGCCCTTTCAGCGCAGCTTAACAAGCCTACCGGAGTTGCAGTAGACGTCTCCGGCAATATCTATATTGCGAGACAGCGGAAACAGCCGTATTCGCATGGTTGATACTGCAAATCCCCCTATCATTACAACAGTTGCCGGCAACGGTGTTTTCGGGGCTTGCGTCCCCGGGCAGTAGCGCAACCCTCAGCCCCCTTGCCAATCCCGTAAGAGTCGCCTCTTGATTCAAACGGCAATATCTACATATCGTGTTACTATGGGATGTGCGATGAGGCGCGGGTGCTCAAGGTCGATGAGCAACAAGAATTATTTCAGAATTTGCAGGAAGTGGTTGTCGGCAAACGGTTCATGAATACTTGTGAACTTACGAGGCCAATAGGCTTGGCGGTTGATGCTTTGAACAAGCGTCTATGTCAGCCGACCCCGCCAATCTCTGTATCCGTCAGAAAAGCCAGGAGGATTTTTTTACACAGGATGCGGCCGGACATTATATTTATATGGGATCTTCAACGTGACTATCGATATACCTCCCAACAGTGAAAGCGGTGATGGGTTACCGGCGACAAGCACCGGGTCTCTCTCAACGAACCCAATGGTGTTGCCGTTGATGCTGCCGGTAATATGTACATTGCGGACACCATGCACCATACGATCCGCAAAGTTACCGGCTTCGAGCGGTATTATCAGTACCATTGCGGGCACCGGTGCGCAGGCAGCAGATACGGAAGACGGCTTCGCAACTGAGGCTCCGCTTAACAGGCCTACTGATGTTGCCGTAGACGACGCAGGAAATGTCTTTGTTGCAGACTCCTATAATAACCGCATCTGCAGGCTTTCGCTGCCATCATCGGGCACGGTGCTGCAGGGAACCGCGCGTGACGCCGCCACCGGCCTGTCGCTGCGGTGTTATCCTGTCCGTCATTTCCTCCGGCATTTCATATACGGCGGTCAGCGGCGCTGACGGGTCGTTTGTGTTCTCCGGCATCATGCACGGCAGTTACACCCTTACCGGCCTCAAGGATGGCTATCTGCCGAAAACCGTTTCAGGCGCCATCACGGCCGGAGCTACACATACTATTGCCGTTCAGATGGAACAAACGAGCGCATCACTGACCGTTGCCATCACATCGCCCGGCGATGGCGCCACTATAACATCGGCATCCATCACCGTTACCGGCCTTGTCTCGTGCCCTGCCCAGGTAACGGTCAATGGAGTCGAAGCAGCCCGTCAGCAACAACACCTTCAGCGCGGCGATTACGCTTGCCGAGGGGGTTAACACCATAACCGCAACCGCCACGGATACGCTTAATCAAACCGCAACCGTTCATATTCAGGTAACGGTTGTCACAAAAGGGTCGCTTGCCGGAACGGTTACCGACAGCCAAACCGGCCTGGCCCTGCCGGGTGTTACGGTAAGAGCTACCGATGCCGGCGGCGCCGTCCACCAGACAATGACCAATGAGCTGGGTTTTTATGCATTTTCCGATGTGCCTGCCGGCTCGATCACCACCAGGTTCAGCAAGAGCGGGTATATTGGCCAATACAAACAGGCGGTGATAACCGCCGGCTCTTCAACCACGGTGAATTTGCAGCTGGCTGTAGCCCCGGCATTAACCATTACTATTGTCCAGCCGGATGATGGCGACACGGTTACGTCACCGTTTGTTACCCTGATGGGCACAGCCAGCAATGATGCGGACGTCGCCATCAATGGGCAACAAGTAGCCAGCATGGCAACTATCTTTTTGTGTGACCTTGTGCTTCATGCGGGGGTAAATATTCTCACCATAACCGCTACCGATACGTATGGCCAGACAGTTACTATATATTTTACGATCAATTATATTATTCCGCAAACACAAGTATACTTGTCCCGCGTCTGAAACCACTATTCTCATCGGCTCATCAGTAACTCTTTCATGGAATTCGTATTATGCTGGAGAGTGTGTGCTGCAACCCGGTATTGGCGTTGTAGCAAACTCGGGCTCAATCACTGTCAGCCCAACAGAAACGACTACTTACATCATGTATGCTACCGGGCCGGCCGGTACGGCAGCCGACAGCGTTACGGTGTATGTCATACACCCGGTAAAACCAACCGTAACGCTCAGTTCAACACCGGCAAGTATTGCCCCTGGAGCTACCGCAACCCTGTGCCTGGATCTCAACCGACGCACTGTCCTGCGCCATAGCGCCGGGTATCGGTACGGTTGATCACCATGGCTCGATACAGGTAGCACCTGCTGAAACCACCACCTACACTATTACGGCAACCGGGCCGGGTGGCGAATCAGACCCGGTAAGCGTTATCGTTATCGTAGCCCAGCCCGCGCCCACAGTAACTTTAGCCGCTTTACCGGAAACAATTGCGCGGGGACAGTCAACAACACTTACCTGGACCTCAACCGATGCTGACTCCTGTGTCATCGACCCCGGCAATACTGCCGTGGGGTGCAACAGTTTCGCTACAGTAACGCCCAATAATACAACCACCTATACCATCACGGCGACAAACGCCATGGGTTCTGCTACAGCAACCGCCATGGTAATTGTTATTGTGCCCCGCTCCGTGCAGATAACCTATCCGGCAGATAATGAACGTATCAACCGGCCCGACACGCTGGTGCAGGGGTCGGTGGAGGGATTTACCGGCAGCGATATCGGGGTAACGGTAAACGGTGTGGTGGCGCATGTGTACGGCACCGAGTTTGCGGCAAATCATGTGCCCCTGCAGGAAGGAGACAATAACAGCATAACCGCCTTTGCCGTAAATGATTCCGGAGACAATGCAACAGACGCGATCAATGTGCGCGCAAGCACAGCAGGTAACCATATAACCCTAACTGGCAGCCCATCCTCGGGCATAACGCCGCTTGAGTTTACGATGAATCTGACCAAAACCTATGCCGGCACGACATATGCTTTCAGCTATACAGGCCCGGGCGCAGTTGATAACATGGGTGATAATGCCACAATCATGGAGTTCAAGCGCCGCGTAGCCGAACCGGGGCTGTATTATATTACCGCAGAGGACAATGAAACCCTGGACAACGGCACGCAGATACTCCATACCGACACCATGGCTATCATGGCTGATAACCGCACCGCGTTGGATGCGAAGCTGAAAGAAAAATGGGAGGGGATGAAAGCCGCATTGTCACAGAGTAATATAAATAATGCGATAAGTTGGTTTGATAATTCTACAAAAGAAGGTTATACGGAGGCTTTTACAGCCCTTTTTTCACAGCTTCCTCAAATCGCACAGGATTTAAGTAATATACAATTATTGGATATGCAGAACAGCAAAGCGCAATATGATATCCGGATATTCAGAAGCGGGAACGAGTTTTCGTATTATCTGGTGTTTGTAAAAGACAAAAACGGAATCTGGAAGATAAAGGCATTCTAAACATTCAACCATTACAGTGGTGCCCATATGAAAAGGTTAAAACTAAAACTGACAGCTATCCTGCTGGGGGTAATGATTCTCGTTGGTTTATGCTCACTGGTATATGAAAAGAGCTGGTTGTTTTATTACAAACCCGCGTTCAAAGGCAGGCTGGTTGACAATGAGACCAAGGAGCCGCTAGAGGGGGTGGTAGTGGTGGCGATATACGGGACTTCACCCTGGTTCTGTCTTGGCCCGGGGGGGTGCTCCGGGTCAATAATACATGTGAGGGAAACCTTAACGGATAAAAACGGGGAATTTTCTATACCTTCTTATATTGGGATCATCCACCCGTTTGATTATGAGGGTGATACTGACTTCATTATTTATAAGCCAGGGTATGGGAGTTTTGACAATTTGTATACGTTTAATATTTTCCCGATTCAATATCGGGGTATTATGTACTGCGGCCCTTCCTGGCTGTTTTCACAAGAACGCACGTATGGAGAAAAAATAACACTTTCGAAAGAAGGTGCAACCATCACCTTTACCTTCGGAGAGGCGGAACTGCCAAGGTTAAAGACAAAAGAAGAAAGAAGAAATGCATTAGTGAGTGGGTATGTGTATGATTTTGGCCCAAAAGATTTGCCTCTTTTAAATGGGGCAATAAATGAGGAAAGAAAAAAGCCTATTTGGTGATTAACAATTAAAAAAAAGTTAAAAGGATCTATTATGAAAAAGATACTATTTATAGTTGCAGGAGTGTTTATTAGCTTTCCTGTGTTCTGTTTTGCTTTGAATGTAGATTCTCACAAAAAAATCAACGATCATATAGCTGGAGCAACTATCAATGGATTTTCGTTAGGTTCTTTTTTAAGAAACCAATTAGATATGCCAAAGGGAAATGATACTAAAATGATGAATAGTGATAATAAAACGGTACAAGATTGGCTCTCAGACGGTGGAGTTAAAGAAGATAATCCTTACTGGCTTATGACACTCGTGCCAGTGCGGGCGATGTATCATTTTCACGATCCATTCAACGAACAGGGGTGGGCCGGGAAGGAGTCTGCGGTGTTCTGGACACAGGAGGGTATAGGTCAGCAATGGTATGGGGGGTATTATTCATGGTTTGATGTCAGGCAGTACTATTACGATGCTTTAATTGAAGAAGACAATGCTGCAAGAGATGTAAGTTTTGCTGAAACCTTCAGGGGTCTTGGTCAGCTCATGCACCTTGTGCAGGACATGTCTGTGCCGGAGCATGCCAGAAATGATTTTCACAACCCCTCAGAATATGAAGAATGGGTAAAAGGAAGTACTGGCGGCACGGCGCATGTTAATATTGGCTCGTATACGCCGCATTCCTTTGACTGGGATTTATTGCTTTTGGACAGCAAATTTATCAGCAGCGCTCCGGTGCCCATAGCAAATCTTTTTGATACCAATCAGTACGAGGGCAGTAATCCGAATCCGGATATTACAATGGTTCAGGGAATTGGACTTGCAGAATACACGAATGCTAATTTCCTCAGTCCTGATACCATTTTTACTGGCTATCCATATCCTTCCATAACCACCAGCGTTGAGGTAGATAATGATACCATCACAGACCCTCGCGACCCCTTCCGGCAGGTTTTGCGGCAATACTATAAAAAAATTGCAGATGGTGATACCGGCTACCGGCTGGCAAACAGGCCTTTACTGTGTGACTATGCTTTAACTCCGGTTCCGCCGGAGGGTTGGGCATATAATCTGCCGGTTTTTGATGATAATGTGTACAGGGATTATGCCAACAAACTTCTGCCCTATGCTATAGGGTATTCTGCTGATTTACTGCATTATTTTTTCCGTGGCAAGCTTGAGATATCCCAACCTTCACGGTTTGTGTATTCAATACTAGACGGCAGTCAACCCTATAAGGTGTTTCATTACATTCAGGCAAAAGTTAAAAATGCATCGCAGACCAATGGCACATTTGAAGAAATAGGTGGCGGCACTCTTGTCGCTGTAGCAAAATACCGGCTGCGAACAGATACAGACCCGTATAATCCCGACTTGTCAAAAGACCCGCCGACCGATGCTTCCCGTGATTCTAAATTTTCATACTCTGTATCTGCTCCAAAGGATATTAATTCTTTGCCGACCAGCGGTGATGGTGAAGAGTTTGAATTTGACTTTTCGCTTTCCCCCATCCCTGCGGGCATTACCGACCTGTATGTGCAGGTGGTGTATCAGGGAACCCTGGGCAATGAAGAAGGCACTGCCATTGCTGTAGGTATGAAAGACCTGTCCGAGCCGACGCATTATGTCGAGTATAATGCAACGGATCGGTTGTATGTCAGCGGCATAGTGCGTACAACGCAGGAGATTATAGATAATGCAACGGCACGCAGCAGCTATTTCGATGATTGTTCCGGCTCCGAGGTTGATTATACGCAGTGCGCACCATGCATATACCCGTTTGAACTCAAAACCAGACTTGCTTTTGGGCGCTATCTTACAGACGGGCTGGATGAGGAGTATGATGTTGTCATTAACCCGCAACCCGAGGGCAGTTACAGCAGAATCATATTCCTGACAGATGAGCCGTCTATTGCGATCACCATAAATAAAAGTACAACAGCTTCCTATCCCTGTACTGATCCTGCGGCCAGCGATTTTCCTCTTACAAGTTATTCGTCAATTGACAGTGCCGTCAATCAGGAGGATGAAGCGGGTGCATTTTACAATACACCCTCAGTGACCTTCCGACAGATTCGATCACATGATTGGCGGGCAAGTGCGATGGTGACACCCGATGGTGCGCTCTCAGGGATAGTCGATGCGCCCTGGCCACCGCTTGACGGCTCAATCCCGGTGGCCTTTACCATTAACAAGTAGGGGAATGAATCACCCCACCAGCAGCGGGGTATTGAAGTTATTTCGGCATCCAGTCTGCTTTTTATCTGGATTCCGACTTTCGCCTGATGACAGGTTGCACGGCAAGCCGCGGGGTATTGAACCCGAAATGAATGAAACATGAAATGTTTAGCCTTGAAAAGCCTCCTTTGTAAGCTGGTGACAGCACGTGCAGGTTTTTTACTGCTGTTGTGTCATAGACCCCGGCAATAATGCAGTAGGGTGCAACAGTTTCGCTACAGTAACGCCCAATAATACAACCACCTATACCATCACGGCGACAAACGCCATGGGTTCTGCCACATCAACCGCCATGGGGTAACAATAGGGGACGTCCATGGTAACAATAGGGGACGTCCATGAATAAATGAATTGACAAGTATAAGCAGTGAGTAATAAGGGGACAGTATGCCACGAGTAGCCAGATTAGACGCAGCCGGGGTATTGCATCATGTAATATTCCGGGGAATAGAGCGCAGAAGCATTTTTCGCGGTGCTGCTGATAAGGATTGGTTTGTCCAGCGACTGGGGCAATTGCTTTCAGGCGAGCCAGACGAGCTGTTATGCCTGGGCGCTGATGGACAATCATGTGCACCTGTTGCTGCGAACCGGTGATGTGAGCCTGGCAACACTTATGAGAAGACTACTGACGGGGTATGCCGGGTATTTCAATCGGCGGTATAGCCGGCACGGGCAGTTGTTTCAGAACCGGTATAAATCCATTATTTGTCAGGAGGATATATATTTACAGGAGTTGGTGCGCTACATCCATTTAAATCCATTGCGTGCCGGAATTGTAAAGACTATGGAAGGAGCTGAAGAGCTATGCATATAGTGGCCACAGCGCTCTGATGGGGGAGAAGACGTACAGCTGGCAGCAGACAGGCTATGTGCTTGAGTTGTTCGGTAAGAGGATGCAGCGGGCACGGGAGCAGTATGAGCAGTATGTAGCCCAGGGTATTGAACAGGGCAGGCGGCCGGAGCTGGTAGGGGGTGGCTTGATCCGGAGCATGGGGGGCTGGGAAGCGGTAAAGAAGCTGCGGTTAAAAGGGCAGGACCGGGTAAAGGGTGATGTGCGGATACTGGGGGAAGGTGAGTTTGTGGAGCAGGTGCTAGCCCGGGCAGAGGAAAAATTCAGCCAGGCATATGAGTTGAAGCGCAGGGGTTATGATATTGAAAAAGTGGAGCATCGGGTTGCAGAGGTGCTGGGAATATCGGCAGAAGAAGTGCGGAAGCGGGGGCGCGAGAGGCACAGGGTGGAAGCCCGCAGTCTTGCAATTTACTGGGCGGTGCGGGAATTGGGTATGCCAGGGGTAGCGTTGGCAAAGCGATATGGTTTAACGCAGTCGGCGATAGTACATGCCAGCCGACGAGGGGAAAAAATCGCCAATAGAATTAAACTGCAAGTTGTTAAAATGAAAGTTATTCATATTTTCATGGACGTCCCCTATTTACCTCAAACGAAATCCTAGACTTTGAAAACCATGCTCGAACAGAAATTTTATTGAGCGAAAATTATGAGAATTGGCCCGCAGAAAATGCGATGCAAAAGTATTGGTGTTATCAAAATTTGGGATATGAAAATTTGGATTCTGAAGGTTGGTATTGTAAAGATGAGGAGCTCAATGAATACGATAAAAATGTGGCTGAATATTGTATTAAAATAATAAAAATATTCATATCCGCATTAACATCGGAACCTTCCGATAACTCTTACAAATTCAAAAACCATCTTAACTGGGCTACATACAAGGCGTTAGCTTTCTTGGAGCACCCTGATATTTTTGATACTTTGAAAGACTTTGCAAAATTATTTCATGACAATAGCGAATATGATAAAGCCCAATTTTTATATCATAGTATGTTTAAAATAACTGCAGTAACCCTACCGAAAGCTAAACGCCGAGAGAAACTCCGGGATATATATCCTCGCGCTTACGCGAAATGGACCCCTGAAGAAGATGATGTCTTGCGCTCCCAGTTCCAGAAGGAACAACTAACAATTGAAGAGATTGCGACCCGTCTCCAACGTAGAGTTGGTGGCATCAGGTCGCGACTCATCAAACAGGTGTTAATTGAAAAATGAACACCGAACCAGAGTCTTCAAAGTAATCATGTCCTGCGGTAATAAAAAACGGGGAAGCAAACAGCGTTTGTTTCCCCCTTTCTCTTGGTTGCGCTTTTCAGCTGCGTAGCGACTGATATTTTCACATGTCATGACCACACAGTTCAAACCCTGCGCCGCCTATTTGCTTTGACACTCAATCGCCCCCATTGTATAGTTTGCCCATCCCAAAGCAATTTGTTATTACTGACTCGATGAGTCATACTACACAGCCGGAAGAGTATGCTTTCCGAAAAAAATCCCGTTAAAAATCAATTCTTTTACCCCTGGGAGCAAAAGCTCGAGCGGTTGATCACTCCGTTTGAGGAGTTCATTCACCGGCAGACAACAAGCGGCATTATGCTCATGGCCGTGTCGGTGCTTGCGCTGGCTGTTGAAAACTCGCCGCTCAGGGAAGGCTATGAGCATCTTATTCATATGCCTCTGTCCATCACCCTCGGGAGCTGGTCGCTCGAGCGATCACTTGTGCACTGGATAAACGAAGGGCTCATGGCCTTTTTTTTCTTTGTCGTCGGCCTTGAAATAAAACGCGAGGTGCTTGTCGGCGAGCTGTCCGCGCCACGCCAGGCGGCGCTGCCCATTATAGCCGCCATAGGCGGTATGGTTGTGCCCGCTCTTATCTATTTCCTGTTCAACCAGACTGAGCCGTGGTCGCGGGGGTGGGGCATACCCATGGCAACGGATATTGCCTTTTGCGTCGGAGCGCTGGTTTTGCTCGGCAACCGCGTCCCGCAGGCTTTGATGATTTTTCTGGTATCGCTGGCTATTGTTGACGACCTTGGCGCGGTTGTCGTCATTGCGGTCTTTTATACGGAAAAAATCAATATTCCGGCCCTGGGCATTGCCGCATGCAATTCTTTTTGTGCTGATCACCTTCAACCGGAGCGGCGTTCGCAAAAGCCTCCCGTATCTGGTTGCAGGCATCTGTCTGTGGTTTGCCCTTTTTTACTCCGGCATCCATTCTACCATAGCAGGTGTGCTGGTTGCTTTCTGCATTCCTTCAAAGGCACGGTATAAAACATTCCTTTTTGCAGACCGCGTCAAGACTCTTGTCCGGAGATTCGAGGCATGCAGCCGTCCCCGAGAGAGCATTCTGACAAACATTGAGCAGCATACCGTCCTTCGCGGGCTCAATCAGGAAATAGACCTTGCGGAGGCTCCCCTGCAGCGCATGGAGGATGCTCTGCACCTGCCTGTGGCCCTGTGCGTCATTCCCCTTTTTGCTTTTGCAAATGCAGGCATCAGAATTGACATGAGTTCCCTTGCAAGCGTCCTGTCCAGCCCGATATCCCTTGGGGTGATGTGCGGTCTTGTGCTCGGGAAATTTATAGGCATAACCGGCTCGGCATGGCTTGCGCTGCGGCTGGGGATAGGTTCTCTGTCGCAGGGAATAAACCTGCAACACCTGGCCGGCGTAGGCCTGCTGGGAGGGATCGGGTTTACGATGTCGATTTTTGTAGCCGAACTTTCCTTTCCCGGAAACCCCGAAGGGCTGCACATGGCAAAATCAGGGATTCTGCTTGCATCCCTGCTTGCCGGGGTTCTTGGCTTCTTCTGGCTGGGATTTTTCGCAAAAAAAACAGCATAAGGCGGAGCAGGATTTAATCCGTTTGAGCTGAAAGAGCAAAGCTGCTCTTTCTGCCCGGCACAGCCGCTACCAACTTGTAACAAATCGAGTCACAGCACAGTATACAGGGTATGTATGCAGTTTTCTCCGATAAACTTTTTACCCTGCCGATTTCTTTCTCACCAGCACCAGTCAGTGCCGCCGTCGACGCTCAGGTTCTGGGCAGTTATATAGGAGGCTTCATCGGATGCCAGAAAAGCAATCGCCGATGCCACCTCTTCGGGCTCGCCCTTGCGAGGGATGAGCAACTGCCCGTTTTTGACCGACTCCTCTATGATCCAGTCGATAAACGTATCGCGCTCGGCCATCATGGCATCCTCAATCTTGTGCCAGATTTCCGTGGCTACAACGCCGGGCGACACGCAGTTGACCCGTATGCCCATGGGCGCAAAGCACTTGGCAAGGTTCTTGGTGAACATGACAACCGCGGCCTTGGAAGCCGGATACGCGCCGGTTTCTGTTTTTATGCCCCGGGCCATGGCCGAGGAAACCGTGACGATGGAGCCGCGGATGCCGTTTTCTATCATGTTATTGGCGCAGGCGCGGCAGAATAAAAGCGAGCCGCGCGCGTTCACATTCATGACGCGGTCCCACTCATCCACGGTGAGATCAAAGGCCGAGGGCTGCTTCTCGTTTATGCCGGCATTTGACACGGCGACATGAATCGGGCCGTAGGTCGCAACGGCCTGCTTCACCAGCGCGTCAATTGATTCGGGGATGGCCACGTCGCAGGAAATATAGCAGGCCGTGCCGCCCTTTTCCATTATTTCGGCTGCGACCTTTTCGCCGTTTTCCCTGTTGCGGTTTGCAATGACAACTTTTGCACCTTCATCGGCAAAACGGTGCGCTGTGCCCCGGCCTATGCCTGTGCCGCCGCCGGTGATTATGACATGTTTGCCGGTAAATCTTTGTGCGCTTCTATTCATGAGATGCTCCTTTATGATTTTTAATTTTATAATCCAGCCGCATCATACACCAGATCGATAATATCGTATACCGGCATCGGGTTGTCCATCCCCTGAGCCGCTGCTGCGAGATTTGTTTCGCAGAACGGGCAGGCAGATGCAAGGGCCTGAGCTCCCGCACTCCGTGCAGCATCAAGGGCCTCCCGGCCCATATCGGCTGCCAATGCGCCGGCTTCAAACAGGCGCATGCCGCCGCCGGCGCCGCAGCAGATGGTGTTCTCCCTGGTTGCCGGCCGCTCGACAAGCGTTATGCCGGGTATGGCTTTTAGTATATCCCGTGGCGGGTTAAAAACGCCCAGATGCCGTCCCAGGTGGCAGGGATCATGATAGGCCACAGTCATATGCTGCTCTTTGGTGAAGGCAATCTTTTTATCCTTTACAAGCCGTGCCAGATATTCAACCAGATGATACACTTTCGGCGCAAGTTTTTCATCGGTCTTTGCATACTCAGTTTTCAGCATAGTGCAGCATCCGGCGCAGAGCGTGACTATTGCTGTGCAGCCAAGGCCATTAAGCAGATTAATATTGTTTTTAATCATGTCTGCAGCAAGATCCGTGTCGCCGATACGCTTCTGCACACTGCCGCAGCAGGGTTCCGCAGCCACCCAGTATACCGAAGTCGACGCCTGCCGCCTTGCAGCACGGCAGCAGCTTTTTTCGCCCGCTCAGCGAGCTCCGGATTGAGGCTCATGGTGCAGCCGACAAAAAGCAGAACATCCGACTTATCTTTCTGCGCATCTTTGAGCTTGAGTCCCTTTGCCCATTTGCCCCGAGCCGAACGCGGCATGCCCCAGGGATTGCCGTACTGGCGGGTTTGCTCAAGCACGCGGCGATAGGCCTCATCCACAAGATCGGGACATTCCCGCAGCAGGTCAGCCCGCAGTGCCTCGACCACGGCCGTATTGTCGACAAGGGGCTTGCCCGTGTCCTGATCAGTGGCGCCGCACTGGGTCATGCAGTTGCCGCAGAGGGTGCAGCTGTAGGCAGCCCGGGCCAGACCCTCAGTGGGCTGGAGGCTTCCTTCAAGCAGGGCCTGCGCCAGCATGATTTTGCCGCGGGAGGAAAAATTTTCAAATCCCGGGGTAGCCTTTTTCACGGGGCAGACATAGGGAACTTTGCCGGTAACCTTGTACCTGCATACGCCGCAGGTGCGGCAGCTGTATATATACCTGCGAACACGGTCAAGCTCACGGAATGTATTCTCAGCCATTGCTGTCCTCCTTTTCGTTTAAATAACTGCCTGTCCACTGGCCGGGATTGAGAATGCCATGAGGGTCAACAACTCCTTTGACAGCCTCAAACAGGCTCTTGAAGCCGGGGGACCAGCACGAAGCGTTCAGGTCTGACATAAATCCCTGATTGTAGACATCAATTGATCCAAGGCTGTGGGCGTATTTCTGAAAATCAGCCATTAACGTGCGGGCAAAGGCGATGGCAGCCGGATTGTCAACATCGGCAAAGAAAACGTCGATTTCACCGACGATGGTGCTTGGGTCAGAAGCGGTGAAAAACTCCCAGGTTGTGCGCACGCGAAGGCCCAGTTTTTCTGCTTCTTTCAGCCTTTCATTGCGCCAGGCGATCAGCTTGTTATATACTTCCGCAAAGCCCTGCCGCGGCAGGTTGAAGGGCAGCCATGCCGGAACGCCGAAGCTGTTGAAAATGGCCATCCAGTCCATTTCGCTGTCCTCGCCCGTCGGCGTTCCCATGGCTTCAGCCATGGCGTCGAGCATGAAGTTGCGCTGCGCCCCGCACTGATCGGCAAGGCTGTTGATGGTGGCAAGCCGTGCTTCAACCTCGGCCTCCTCGTGGCCCTGTATCATAGCCTGCACGGTAAAGGGCGCTACCTCGTCGGTATCACCCATAAAATTTTTCATTGCCCCGGCGCCGAAAACAAGCACCGGGATCAAAGCGAAGCACAGGGCGGCGTTCAACGTGGAGCCGCACGAGCTCAAGCGCAGGCTCGATTGCATCAAAAGCGAAAATGCCAGCCCGCAGCTTGGCCGGGTGCTTCGTCATGCGGATGGTTGCCTGGGTTTTGATGCCGAAGGAGCCGCCATCGCCGATGAACATTCCGGCAAAATCCGGTCCGCCCAGATTACGGTTGTAGGCAAGGGTCTGGTGCACATTGGTGCCGGGCCCGCCGCCGGTTTGCACAATGGTGCCATCGGCAAGCACCACGGTGATGCTCACGATATCGGTCCAGAGACCCGCTGCGCCTGCAACGCCTGATATCCATCCGCCAAGTGATACCATATGCAAAGGCGCAAAAGGCGACCACATATAAAAACCATTCTTTTTGCAGGCATGCACCATTTTGCCTAAGATAATGCCTGCTTCGGCCGTGACGGTCATGCTCTGTGCATTAACATCGAGAACCCGGTCCATGCGCGTCATGTCCAGCAGCACGGTACGGTCCGGGTCGCCCTTGGGCTGGCCGTAAATAGTAGCCCCGCCGCCGCGGGTCACGATGGGCACGCGGTGCCGATTGCACAGGGCTGCAATGCGCGACACCTCAGCGGTTGAGCCCGGCCGCACAACCAGCGCGGATTCTGTTCCGCCGAAAAGGCTTGCATCGCGGGTATAGGTGAATCGCGTCACCGGGTCGTCGGTCACGTACTGCTCGCCGACGATTTCATTCAATTGTTTTTTGAACTCACCAGATAAGGCTTCCGTCATGACGTCTGTCCTTTCACGGTTATTTGATAACAAATTTGTCGATTAAAGCTTTGATGCCAAGGCGCACATCCTCTTCGGTATAGCCCATGACGCGCCTGCCATGGCTTTCAAGTATCAGGCCCTGGTACAGCATCTGGCTTGAACCGCCGATGATCTGCCGTATGACCTGAGGCTTAAGCGCTGACTCGATAAGACCCTGTCGCTGCCCGTCGGCAATAAGGTCGTCGAGGGTCAGCTGCAGCTGGCCGGGCGCCTCCAATAATCAGCGCATATTTTTTTTGCAGATTTTCATCCTTCATCTTTCTCAGTATCGGGCAGAACTTCTTTGAGGATATGCCCCCAGTAGAGATTCTTGTTGCTTTGTGACATAAGCTCCATGAGGGCTGCAAATACGGCATGGAGCCGCTCAACCGGTGTTGAGCACCGGGCGAGCTTTTGATTGATCAGATCATTGACGCTTTCAATAAAGAAAAGAATGACATCCAGCAGTATGTCGAGCTTGTTTTCAAAACAGACATGCACAAGGCCTTTCGAGACGCCTGCCTCTTTCGCGATTTCGGCGATGGTGGTGTACTGGTAGCCTTTACAGGCGAAAATTTTCATCGCCGCGTTGAGGATTCGCGTCTTTTTATCCTGTTCGGTCAATCGATATACTCCTCTGCCTTACAGCATATCGCTCAGGCTTGTTTTGGTGCGGCTGTTTATTTTTTCATGCAGTTCAGGCCGCTCAGACCGGATCAGCTGCTCATGTTTAAGAATAGCATTCCACATGAGCCGCGGAGATTTGTACTGGTTGTAGGTGCCTTCAAGAATCTCATCTTCTATGAGTCCGAACAGATAGTCAAGCTCTTCATCGGTGTAGGTGGGCACCAGGGCGAATCCCTGCGCAACCTGCAGGTAGTCATCTCCATTAAACTCGAAGGACTTCTGCCACCATGCAGTGTACTGGCTAAATCCGCCCCGTCCCTCAAGCTCATCGGCAACAGCGCCTGCTGCACGAAAGCCGCAGGCAAGGGCGCCCTGCATCTCGACTTCGACATAGGCTGCTGCATCGCCGATCACGAGAACATTGCCTGCATGCGGCACTTTCAGGGATGAGTAGGCCCGTGCAGCGCAGCCGGTTTTTTTTATAACCCGTGCATTCCGAAGCGACGGGGAAAGAGCGCCTTTATGTGCGATATCCTGAAACATTTTTTCCGGCGGGCTGTTTTTGTTGCCGATAACGACCAGGCAGGCGGTGTCGGCATCATCAAGGGCCGTGTTGAGCGTAAGCGGTGCAAGACCGCAGTAGGTACGACCGAAATACGTCTTCAGGGCGCTGGGTTCAAAACCGGCAACGCCTTTCAGAAAATAGATGACGCACAGAGCAGAAGCAAAGCATTGGCGATTGCTGTTTATTCCCATGCGCTCAGCAATCCGGGAATTGACGCCGTCGGCAATAATAAGCTTGCGGGCATTGATCACGTTTTGTTCCCCTGCGCTGGTTATGAAAAGCGCAACCATATCACCGCGGTCAACAGCGCCGGTTACATGCGTGCCGGACCGCAATTCAGCACCCGAAGCAGCAGCTGCATCCCACAGGTTCCGGAGCATGAGTCCCTTGTCGATTTTGATTACAATGGGGCTTTTGTCCGGATAGGCAAAATGAATGGTCCTGCCGGCAGGGGAGATGAAATACTTATCGGTGACATCGACAGTCGGGCCTCCGTAGTCGACACAGAAGCCGTTGTTGAGTGATACAATTTTGCCAGCTTTAAGTCGGACCGTGTCGCCCTGAAAGTCTTTGTCCATAATGAGCTGTTCGCAGCAGGCACGGGTGATGAGCGATACATCCTGTCGCTTTTCAAGCAACACTGTTTTCAATCCCAGTTCAGCGGCGGTTTTTGCCGCCATCAGCCCCGCAGGGCCCGCTCCGATTATTGCAATGTCATACACCATGGCAGTCTCCTTATTGAATATGTCATGCACCTGATGGAAGCAGAGGGAATTTATACATACCGAACAGAAAGGCTATATGGTCGATGAACCAGGCGACCTGAGTTACCGTAATAATGCTGTGATAGGCTGCTATACGGCGGGCTCTGCGCAGCAGGAGGGCTGCAGGAAACAGCAGCCACACGACAAAGCCGATCACGATGGCAAAAACAATCACGCTGTTTGTTCCCGGCAGGTTCATCTTTAGGGCCGTGACTCCCATCATCGGCAGCATGCTCTACCAGGAAATCAAGCAGCACTGCCCAACTCATTATTAGCACAGAAAAATGGCTGCCATTGTCGCGATACGACCAAGCCGCTCCGTGATAAAGAAGCAATAGGCAACCGTGTACAGTGTTTCACTGAGCGTCATTTTAGGTTTCCCTTCTACTAGTGCACAATAAAATTGAATTTGGCTTCAAAGCCAATATGTATTCTGCTACGTACACGATTTCTTTTCTGCTGTCAAGTTTGCAGGAGATTTCGCACGTTGATATTTACAGAAGTTGAAAATTTCCGATTGACAAGACAAATTCAATAGTCTAATTAATAGTTGTAAGTTCAACTAATTTTGATTTTTATATTGGACTTTGTCTGATGGCTTACATTTCTGTTATTTTCTAGAATACCAATAATAACTACAAAAGAATTAGCCTGGCTATCTGATCCATGGACTATACAGCAGAATTTAATCCCAATGATTCATTATCTTATCTCCTGGACAAGACAGCAAGAGCCCAGTTCTGCCGCTTGCAGAATGTTTTTACAAAAGCCAATTACGATATAACGGTTGAACAGTGGATGATTCTGCTGCTGCTTTGGAAAGAAAACGGCCAGTTTCAGCAGCAGCTTGCTGATGGTATGTGTAAAGATAAAACAACATTGACGCGGCAAATAGACGGACTTGAGAAGCGCAACATTATTGTGCGTGTACCTGACAAAATAGATCGAAGACAAAAACGTATTTATCTAACCACGAAAGGTAAAGATTTGGAACAGGAACTGATACCGCTGGGCATTGCAAACGGACTATGCGCAATAAAAGATATTCCCCCTGAGCATATTCAGATTTGCAAGGATGTACTGCGTAAAGTTTATGAAAATCTTATAAACAGGTTAATATTATATTGCATAATTAGTTGCATAGCCAACTGTGTGCGGCGCAACTAATATAAGGAGATACAAATGGAACAAAGCGCAAAAAGATTTATAAATAAGCATATTATTATTACAGGTGCGGCAGCCGGCATCGGCAAAGGTGTTGCTCACCGATTTGCTGACGAAGGGGGCAGGGTGGTTATTGCCGACAGGAACCGGGAATGCGGTGAGGCAGTTGCGAAACAAATTACTGAATCCGGTGGAACCGCTGTCTATATTCCTGTTGATGTGGCTGATCCGGATTCAATAAATGAACTCATAAAAAAAGCAGCTGACGTTTTTGGGCCGATAGATGTCGCTGTGTCAAACGCGGGTATCAGCGAAACGCAGTCTTCAGCCCTTGATATTACCGTTGAGGAGTGGGACCGCGTGTATGACATAAATACCAGGGGGTCATTTTTTTTCTGCAAAGCATGCGCTCAGAATATGATGGATAATGATATCAAGGGATCAATCGTGACCCTGGGATCAATTGTAGCGCGCAGCGCGAAAGGCATGTCGGGGGCGTACGCTTCTTCAAAAGCTGCAATCATCATGTTTACTAAAACACTTGCAAAATGCCTTGCGCCCATGGGCATACGGGTAAATTGTGTTGCGCCGGGGATTGTTGCAACCGAAATATATAACGGTGTCGAAAAAGAGATGATGATGGAAAAAGATTCTTTTGCCGACTGGCTGGTAGAGCAGTCGATTGCAAGCGGCCAGCTGCTTATACCCCGTTGCGGTACGGCAGGTGATATCGCCTGGCCATTGCCTTTCTGGCATCCGATGATGCAGCCTATATTACCGCTCAAAACTTAAGCGTTGATGGCGGCATAGACTGGTGTTGGTAATACTGTCACGTAATTTATTACGGAGAGTATCATGACGAAAGCTTTTGGAAAAGAGATCCCCTGGGAAAAACAGCGGGATATGCTGATTGAAATGACCGCGCTGAAATTACCGATGCTTTTTCAATCTCTTGTTTCCGCGTACGGAGCAGATGAAGGAAAAAGGATATATGAAAAAATCTATGAGGAAGGTTTCAAGCAACGCTCAAGCCGCTTCAAGGATAAAGATATTGGCGATATCCTGATGGCCGAAATAGACATGTTCCCGGCAATGGGCTGGAAGCTGTGGGTTGAAAAGGTGGAAGAAAAGGGATCTGTTGCCTGGTATGAGCATCTGGAAAAATGCCCGCATCTTGAGGCGACGAGAAAGTATAAATTGCCTGACCCCTGTTCTCTTATCTGCGACATGGATTGCACCTTAGGCGAGAAATATAAAGTCGCACACTGGGAAAGGATGAAACACATGCCGGCAGGTGACAGCGAATGCTGCTTCAGGATTACCCGGTGCCCATAAAATGTGTTTGCAGTTGCTGCTCATTGCTAGAGCAATCTGAATTAATAAATTTATATATCAGGAGGCGATGTTACACATGACTAATGAAAATGCAGCATCAATTTTTAAGGTGGATGAAGATCTTTGCATTGGCTGCGGGATTTGTATTGATGCCTGTCCCATGAAGATTCTGGAGATTCAGGACGGGCTGTGCATTATGACGGACCCGGAAAAATGCCTTGAGTGCGGAACCTGCGAGCGTGCATGTCCTGAAAAAGCCATTACCATTAAAGTTGGCGCCGGCGCCAAAGCGAAAGCAACGTTAAAAACGGGCACAGCGGGAGCCACGGAAAGCGCGCGGGCCAAGTTCTACCCCATCCTTGATAAACTGACGGAAATGATACAGGTGGTCAGCCCGAAGCAGATATTCACCTTCGAGGGGCAGGATATCACGAGCCTCAATAATTTCGAAATCGATAACGAGCCCTCCTATTACCGGGCCTATACGGCGGACAAAATCGATAAGCTGGGCATATCAAGCTCGCTTTTCTTCGGGATTATGACCGCGGATGTGATGGTCCTGACGCCGTCCAAAGAATATGATATCCCCTATTTTGTAATGGACTGGGATGAGTCAGAAGAGCATATATTCTTTATCTGCGATCTTATGCCCGGCGATGATCCGGGAAGGAATAACGACTATCTGAACAAATATCTGTATGAGCCACTCGAAGAACTGTACATGAACTACACCATGTCCATACCCGGTCTGAAAAACAGCGTGTTCCACTGGGTGCGGTCCATCCATTCCCCCTATATCATCACCGGCTCCATAGAAAAAACCAAAGAGAACATTGAAATGCTTGCCAACTGCGCCTGTGATTACCTGAAGGCCTGGATCGAAATATGGAAAAAGGCAGAGCCGCAGGACCCCAATTCTCCGTACATGAAACTCGTGCATGAGCGGAGAAAAAACATCCGGGCAATATACAAAGAAAACGACCCCGGCGCCGGATCGCTGAACAAATACCTGGGCAAGGAGCTGGGGGCGACGGCCATTTCCATCATCGAGCCCTGATGTGGGCGCAACCGGGTTGTGCAGCATCATGATCAATGAAGGTTAAACAATTTAGATAAGGAGAACAGCCATGGCAGAAATACTACAGTTTGCAGCAGAGGCAAAAAAAAGTCTTGAAGCGCTGCTGCCCCTGCAGCCCGTTGCTCTTGATCCACAGCTGCAGCATATAAAAACCGAGGGTGGCTCTGTCGATATCGAGCTTTTCAAGGCCGACAAGTTTGAAAAAATTGTTCTGTGCACGATAAACATCTTCGAAACCGAAGTGGTTGAGGCCACCGTTATGGCATGGCCCGATGAAAAGCACAATTTCCCCATTCTCTGGGGCAATCTGACCATAGTCCCCTATGTCATGAACGTTCCTATCTTTGATTTCGTTCCCCTGATGGACCCGGTTCTCTATCAGGACTATGCAGATACCTACATTGAAGGAGTCAACGAGCTGAAAGCAGACGCCCTTGAGCGTGCTCGGGGATACGGTCACTCAATAAAGACGTAGTGCTGCCGTCAAAAACCATCTATACCCTGTCGCCGTACAGCCTTATTGCAAATATTAAGGAAGAGGGAATTCCTCTCGTCCCGCAGATCACGGATGCCTATATTAAGGCGTATATAAAGCTCTGGCAAAAGGCCGGGCCCGTGGAAAAGGCCGCTGATCTTGAGCATTACGCAAAAAAGCGGGCTGCAACACGCACTCTTATGAAGGGCAATGACCCCGGCTACCCATTTATGATCGATGCTTTCGGGGAGGAAAAAACGCATAAGGTTTTTGATATTATTTTTTAGTTTACGGCAGCCGGTGTGCGGCAGAACACTGAAAAATTTATTGCTGCACATGGACGTTTTGACCCTTTAAAAATGCAATTTAAACAGTTCTGTAAGGTGCAGGTAAAAAGCGATGCTGCTAGTGAGAACAGCGTGCGTACGATGAACAGGTTTAAGTGTGTTTTAATCGACACAGGGGTACTTACTCTGTATCTGCTTATAAATTTATTGCCGCTCAGAGTCCGTGATTATATTCTGGACAGAATGTTTCCACCTATCCGGGATACTCGGCACTCAGCGTATTCAAAAGGTAAGGAGCACCGTGCATAAATCATGAAAAAATTTTACCTGAAAAAAGTGTGTTGAATGACTAAATAGTTACTGTTTCAAGCGACCTTTTTTAAAAAGGTATGCTTAGAAAAGGAGGGTGTGATTGTCTTTTCAATCGTAAAAAGTTGTATGGACACAAAATAATTTTTTCTAAAGGAGTACGGGACTTATGAGAAAAACCGAGATTAGAAAAAAACTCAGATTCTTGGCGGTAGCAGCTTCTTTTTTATGCATAGTGATGGGGTATGGGGTTTCATGGGCCGCAGACAGTGATGGTGACGGCATTGACGATGCGATTGACAACTGCCCCGCCATTGCAAATCCCCAGCAGCTTGATGCCGATGATGATGGCATAGGAGATCTATGCGACACCACCCCCGGCTGCGGCGGCTGTGGTGTGGTTGCCTGTGAGGGTCAGGTTGATGCGGACCTTGACAATTGGGCTGATGAGATTGATAACTGCCCGAGCAGCTGCAATACCCAGCAGCTTGATGCCGATAGCGACGGCATCGGCGATGTGTGCGATACAGCTCCCGGCTGCGGGGGCTGCGGACCAGCCGGCCTGTGAGGGGGGGTGCGCAAAGGACCCTGAAGTAGTCGTAACAGCAAGCCAGTCTATAGCCGGCAAGTTCGATCGTTATACGGTGACCGGCATCAGGACGCCCCTGCCGCAGCTGCCCAATGTGCCCGGGTTCATCGGGGCATCCTATCTGACCATTGGAGATATTGACGGTGACGGCAGGCAGGATATCCTGAGCACATCCGGTGGCGGGCTGGATAACAATTTCACCACATCCGACGGTGCTGTTGCAGTGTACACGCAGGGCGCAGACCTTGACAGCTGGACACAATCTATTATTTATCCGGTTGGGACGACGGGCCTTCTTGGCTTCCCCAATGAGATGGTGCTGCGGGATATGGATGAGGACGGTGATTTTGATATTATGGTTCTGGATAATTTTCTTGCCGGCTGGTTTACCCACTTCCCGGCAGGCATCTATTATCTGGAAAACAAGGGCGGCGATATTACCAGCAAGCTTAACTGGGAAATAAAGACCATTTTCCGGGGAGACGCAACACAGATCGGCTGGTCATCCTATCACCGGGCGCGCTTTCTTGATATAGACGGCGATGGGCTGGAAGACTTTGTCACCACAAAAGTGTGCATGTACAACTGGCAGAATACGTCTGACCAGTATGTGTGGACGGAATGGTGGAAAAAAGAGGGCAGCCCGGAAACCAGCCCCACAGCTTATTCAGGCCCTTATACTATAGGTGACGGCGCCGGATTTTTGTTTGAAATGATGGATATAGATGGAGACGGAGACCTGGACGTTGCAGGGCCGCAGTTCTACATTCAAAGTCCGGGTACGCTTGTGGTAAAGCAGGGTACTATCCGCGGCGACAGCCTGATCTGGTTTGAGAATCCGGGAACGGCTGGTGCGGTAACGCAGCCCTGGAACCGCTATACGATTGACAACTGGTACACATCGCAAAACCCCCTGGGCAAAAACATGGAGGTTATTTCAGGCGATATCGATAATGATGGGAAAATAGAGCTGATAGATACAACTCACAACCATCAGGATTACAAGCCGAACAATGTTCCCGGCGATCCGCTCAACCACAGGATCTGGCCATCGGGGGTGTACTATCTGGGCATTCCTGATGATCCCAAGATAACGGCCAACTGGAAGCCGATCACGATTGACCGTGGCGACCCGAATCTTGACCCGACTGATCCGGTAGCGGTTGCCAATGATGTCTATGCAGTTGATCGTCCGGGCGGACCCTACAGCCAGGGCTCACCGGGCATGGTGAGAGCTGCGGATATAAGCGGAGATGGCTACCTTGACCTGGTTGTGCCCGGTGACGGCAAGGGAGCAGTGTACTACTATGAATCCCTGGGCAGATCAGCAGGCAAACTGCAGTTTTTGCGGGCGGCGATCTATAAAGACACAGCCTGCATGCCGGGTGATGCCAAGATTGTGGATATTGACGGCGACGGCACGCTTGAGATCGTACAAGTAATATACGATACCAGTGTGGAGAAAAACTCGTCATCAGGCTCCATATTTATTTACAAGCTGAAGCCGTAAAAGCTGCTTGTAAAGTCTAAAAAACCAAGGGCGCCTGGGGCATATACTCCAGGCGTTCTTGGTTTTTAGTGTAAAACTATATTTTAATCATGCGTCTCATCCAGTTATTGTTTAAGCAAGTAGAGCTTCACCTGCAACGAAGGGCAGTCGCTTGTATGGTCTTTAACCGACATGACTGTCAATTCAATCGATATGTTATGTTTATAGATTGACTTATCTGTACTCTTTGAGCTTACTATGAAATAATGAGAATATATTTCTAAAAGGAGCATGTGTATGAAGAAGGGTAAAATATTTTTCCTTTTTATGGGGTGGTTTATTTTTTATTCACTGCTGTATTTTTTAAGCCTTGATATTACCGGTGATTCTCCCGGCAAGGAGGGTTCTGCATTCCACAAGTTTTTTAATTACGGCATACTTTTTATTGTTTCTCTTTTCGGCTGGTGGTTTTCCTGGAAAAAATTTCAAACTGTGTTTTCTCCTTCAGATCCTGCAGGCGGAGGCATTATAGAATGCCGTTTCGGGCTGAGAAATCCTGAACTCATGTATTATCTGATGTTTTTAAAGCTTTTTTTGCTTGTCATGGGCGCCAACGGCATTATTACCCTTTCGCACCACACCGGGGCGGCACGGACATTTTTTATATGGAACTTTATCGTACTGTATATTTACGCCATTCCTTTTTTCCTGATAAAATTCGGCAAGCTGAAAAAAGCGCTGAGTACCTCTCTGATTCTTGATGAAACCAGCATTGCCCTGCGCTGTAAGGATCAGACAATTGCGCAGATGAATTATTCCGCCATCTCGCAGGTACTGATCGAAGAGGCAACCGGCGCTGCCATTATCCGCAGTGATACTGCATCATTCTGTCTGGGCAGCAAACACTCCAAAATATCACCATTTTATACAGCGGGTATTGAACAGGTTGTAGAAAAAATCCGTCAAAAAGCCCCGGATAAAATTAGCCCTGTTGCATCATTGAAGGATGAATTGAAAAGGCTTGCCATAAAGCCATTTTTTTAAATCATAAAAATGATGCGTGCAGTAAATAAAAACAGCCCGATTTTTTTCAGCGGGCTGTTTTTATGGTGTAACCCTGGTTAATACGTTTTTTGCAAATTCCCGACTGTGAACATATCCGCAGGAACATCTATGGTAATCGCCGGCTTGTAAAAATATTCCTGATCACTTAAGCCTGAATGGGTCCGTTGAAACTCTTCAAATTGTGTGGCCACAATGAACGGTTTTATTTGACCGGTCTTTGTCGGCAGTGGGCAGGTGTTATTCATGAAGCACTTCCAGAATTTGCCGTTGGAATCATAAATTTCCGTCCAGAGAATTATAGCTGTTTCGGGATCAAGGTACCAGACACGCTTGCTGTAAACATAATTGGGATCCTTGCTGATGACATCAATAACAAGCGTGTTGCATCGTTCAAGCGTCAAACCGTTTGAGAGGGCCTGTCCGGGGATACGCGTCGTTGCTTTCATGTCAGTGTGCCTGCTGCAGAGGAGGTCTTTTTTACCTTTTAGTGTGTATTTGTTTCTGGTTAACTGGCCATCCCACAGGTATTCATCATCATAGATTATATCTGAACCGTCAATTGCATCGGTACGTTGGGCCGTCGACATTCTTCTAATCCGCCTGAACTGGCTGTACCAAAGATATGCATCATCTTCCATTTTCGGATCAATGTATCTGATATTGAACATGCGTGTATTTAAAAACTCAGCAGGTTTGAACATATGGAGGAAATATGCCCGATGCATTCCTTTCGGATTTTCGGCGACTGCAGGGAGGGGTTCTTTTTCAGTACGGTGAATGAAAAAGTATTCAGTGTACTCCTGATCTGCAATGCGATCGTTTTTTGCTGTAGGATTGATCGATGGACTGTAGCGTCGATATTTACAGGTATCTCCATGATTGTTGAACTCAAAATTATAGGCTGCTTCCATGCCGTCCGCCGGCTCAGGAAATGGACGCCCGGCTATTTCAGCATAGTTGGTTATCGTACCGTCCTGATTTTTTTTGACTGTTGACGCATACTTCCTTGTTGCATCAGAAAACCCTTTGGTTTCAGGTACAGGCTGGTAGGCGACGATAGCAAAGAAAAACCCCTCCGGAGGGGCGCCCCACTTTTCAGGTTCTTTTATAATTCCCACATAGGAGTCGGGCATATAAGCCGCAACCTGATCGATAGTTGCTTTATCTACTTTTTTCCCAGCCCAGGTTTTTTCCCATTCCCTGACTTTTGCCAGTTCATCAGGCGTGTATGCAGTGCCGATTACAGTTTGTGCTCCTGCAAGCGCCGGGGCCAGATACAGCAGGAGCGCTCCAAGCATCCAAACTCTGAACATGTACTGCCAGCTGTTTTTCATTTCATTCTCCTTCCTAAAGGTTTATGGTTGGAAAAAAAACATTGATTCCATGCAGAGAGTCACAAAATCGACTGCCATCCCCCCCATTTTTTAGTATTAATAAAGAGCCCTGTTGCCATTGTCGAATACCGGTTGACCGCCGAACGTTCTGGTTAAGGGCAGGGCATTGTTGTTTATACCATGCTGTGAGGCATAAGGCTGATTTTGCCATTATTATTCACTGTTTTTACTTAGTGGGCATCCCAACATTCATGGGCGATACCTTTCATATAATGAAAATATACCTTCTGCAGTGGGGTTGTCCTGATAACCCGCACCATGCCCAAAGGGAACACAACCGGCGCGCCGGTGCGCTGCTCAAAATCGTCAAGCATGGGCTTGAAGAGCTTCAGCGCATAGTTGAGCTCCGCCTGATCCTCGGTGAAAATTTCAGCAATTCCCTGCATATTCAGCCCGCGCACCGAGGTAATTGTGCGCGCGGAGGTGCCGATCCCGACCGCAGGGAAAGATCGTATGCTTGAACGATAGTGAAGATGGTAAAATTTTTGTCGGCCTGCGGTGGATATTAAATGATACATCTGCTACAGCAGTTAGATAAATGCTCTAATCACCCAGGGTGCGCGACTGCTGCTTCTTGAATTTTATCCCAGATTTCAGGCCGCTCTCTTTGAATGCGCTCATCGTGTTTGTGGATTGCAGCCCACATCATGCGCGGTGAGTCATACTGGCTCCAGCTGCCGTTCAGGACCACATCGTCAAGCAGCGAAAACAGGAACACGACCTCCTCGTCCGTATAATACGGGATAAGGGCATAGCCGGTTGTAACCTGCATCATGCCGTCATCGTTGAACTCAAAAGTTTCAAGCCAGGTTTTGCCGTATTCGGCAAACCCGGGCTTACCCTCAAGCTCTTTTGCAACGGCATCTGCTGCCCAGTAGCCGCAGTTGAGCGCACCCTGGGCCTGCACCTCGACGAATGCCGCGGCATCGCCAATCATCAGGCAGTTGCCCCGATAGGGTGTCTTCATGGGCGCAAAGGCCTTGGTGGTGCAGCTGTGCATGCGCTCGACTTTTGCGTTTTCAAACATCCAGGCAACAGGGCTCTCTTTGGTAAAATAATCAAACAGCTCCAGGGGCTTTTTTTCAAGGGATCCCACAAGAATCAGATCGGCCCAGTCGAAATGACCCGCCGGGCCCGTGCCCAGAAGCGGCGCAAAGGCGGAACCATAACACTGCCCCCAGAATCCGACCCATTCATTGGGGCTGTAATTTTTCACCCCTGACATATACAGCGCCACAACCGGAGCTGAGGTAAAATACATGCGACCTTCATTCATCCCGAGGGACTGGGCAATCTGCGCGCTGGCGCCGTCGGCCGCGATGAGCTTTTTGGCCTGAAGCCTGAAGCGCTTGCCTTCGCTCACGCATTTCAGCGTTACCTCTGTCGGGGCCATCCTTTGCCTCATAGCAGATCGTGTTGTTCATATAATCAACACCAAGAGCAAGGACTTCATCAAGCAACTGCTGCTGCAGGCCGCCCTTGTCGTATTTCCAGGCAATGGGTTTCTTGTCGGGCCAGGCGTAATGGGCATTATGCTTGAGATCAGCAGAATAATAATATTTATCAAGGCAGGGGCACAGCGGCCCGTTGTAGGTTATTTCCCAGCCGAATTTTTCAGATCTGATCTTATTATCCGGGTTTGACGGCACCATGCGGTTGGGCCCTTCCATGGGCCGGCCCGGCTCAACAATAATCGTGTCGCCGTTATAGTTTTCATCAAGGATGATATGCTCGCTGCAATAGCGGGTTATCTTGCTGATATCTTTCCGTTTTTCGATCAGCGCTACTTTCAGACCCTTTTTTGCCGCCCATTTTGCCGCGTGAAGACCACCGGGACCCGCTCCTACGATTGCCACGTCATATGTCATAAAATACCCTTCCTGAATTTTTTCGTAATTTTACTTCATCAATTCCAGCAACCGTTGCCATGGCCGGGCCGCCGCCGGCGCACAGGGAAGCGCAGCCGAGGGCCGCGCCCATGCGCTCCATTTCATGCAGCAGCGTCACCAGCACCCGAAGGCCCGAGCACCCGACGGGATGCCCAAGGGATATGCCCGAGCCGTTGCGGTTGACGATATCCATGTTAAGCTTGTAGCCGTGTTCTTTTGCAAGCAGGTGCTCCACGCCCAGAAACTGGGCGGCAAAAGCTTCATTTACTTCCCAGTAGCCGATATCGGCAAACGACAAGCCCGGCTTTTTGCAGCACCCGCGGAATGGCATAGGCAGGGCCGATGCCCATGACCGAAGGCTCAACGCCCACGCTTGCCGTTGCACGTACGCGGGCCTGTGATTTGCAGGCCCAGATCGCGGGCTTTCTGCTCGCTCATAAGCACCATGGCTGCTGCGCCGTCATTGACGCCGGAGGCATTGCCTGCCGTCACCGTTCCGTCTTTTTTGAAAATTGTTTTGAGGTTTGCCAGTGTTTCAAGCGAGGTGTCCGCCCGGGGATGTTCGTCAGTGTCAAACACAATAGGTGCCTTTTTTCTGCTTAACCTCGACCGGCACGGTTTCGGCTTTAAAGGTTCCGGCCTTGATGGCTGCGCATGACCGGGCATGGCTCAAGCACGGCAAGCTCGTCCTGCACCTGCCTGCTGATGCCAAAGCGGGCAGCCACGTTTTCAGCCGTTACACCCATGTGGCAGTGCTCAATCGAGCAGACCAGCGCATCCAGAAGCATGGCGTCTTCAATTGTAGCCGGTCCCATGCGGTACCCTGTGCGGGCCTTCTGCAGAAGATAGGGGGCCATGCTCATGTTTTCGACACCCACCACAAGGCACACATCTGTTTCTCCAAGCATGATATTGCGGGAGGCGATTTCAAGGGCGCGCATTGAGGAAGCGCACAGCTGATTGACCGTGCAGGCCGGGCTTTCCCAGGGTATGCCGAGTTCGGCCTGTATCTGCCTGCCGATATTGCCGCCAACGCCTGCCTGAATGACATTGCCGCAGACAAGCTCATCGACCTGTTCAGGCGTTGATGCCCGCCCGCTGCATCGCCTCAGCGCCGACGATACGACCGAGCTCCCGTGGGTGAATCTCTTTCATTGATCCCAGAAAATCGCCTATCGGTGTTCTGCAAGCGCTGACGATAACAGCTGCATTCATACTGCCTCCTGTACGATTTTTTTAATTACTTTCGCATCCAGCGCTGATATTTGCGCATGCCGTCTTTTTCAAAAGCCGAGCTGTTGACCGTAACCTGGTTGACGGTTATTTTGCTCAGAAGCATGCCTTTTTTGATCATTTCACGGGCCTGCTGCGGTTCGATTTTCATTTTTTTTGCAAGCTCCTCGTAGGGATAAATTTCTACCAGGACTTTTTCGAATTCAGGGTTTGATCCATCAATAAGTTCAGCAGTGCCGATAAACTGTGCGCACAGCACCGTACCCCATGTTTTGAATTCTTCATGCCAGTTGAGGCTCACCTTTGGATTCTGTTTTATGTGCAAAAGCTTCGTGGTGCCTTTTTCATGCAGTCCGTACAGTGTCATGGTGTCAGGATCAAAGGCGAAATCGGCTGTGGTGGTAAGCGGCACATTATTGAGGCTGGTGCCCAGCACACAGGTTCTTTTGCTGTTTTTTGCCGCCCATGAGTTTTCCGATTTCAGCCTTAAGCCGGTCCTGCGGCATGACGCCCTGACCTGCGGCATACTTAAGATAGGCCCCATGCAGCCAGGCCTGCGTTGCGGTTGTCTTTGCATCCAGCTTTACCTCATGGCAGTCATTGCAGGAAACACCCTGCGGTATTTCGGGATGATTGTCGCTCAGGCCGCTTGCAGCGGCGTCGATCTGTTTGGGCTTTGCCGCCTTTTTCTGTCATGCTGCGGCAGCGAAAGAAAAGCTCCCGAACATGAGAACAGCTGCAATGCCGGAAAACAATGCTGTATACATAACCTTCTTCATTACGATGAACTCCTTATTTCGGTTTATGTTTTCAGTTTTATGTACTATGGCAATTTTTTTTCTGCAGTGCTGAGTACTGACAGGTTGAAAAATCCAGTCGAAAATAGATCCCGTACTCTGCGGGCGTCAATTTCGTCAGAAGCACCAGATAACTAAACCCGTATCGGTTAAAATAACCTTGAACAGGTCATTGTGAAATGCTGCTTAAAAAAAGTCTTTTTTATCTGTACAGCAAGGGTTGTTAGATCGCCCTGTTAACCAAATCAACCAGACTCAGCATTTTCAGCGGGCTGCCGATAGCGTTGATGGAATCCCCGAGATTCGACTCACACCAGGGGCAGGAGGTGACCAGCGCTTCGGCTCCGGTTGATTCAGCCTCCTCAATGCGCTCGCGCGCTGTTTCAAGTGCAAATTCCGGAAATGCCGAGCGCACTCCGCCGCCGGCGCCGCAGCACCATGAAAATTCCCGGATGCGCTCCATTTCCACAAGTTCAACACCCGGTATGGCTTTCAGCACATTGCGCGGTGCATCGAATACGCCTTGTGCTCCGTAATTGCGCTCCCGCGGCGGCTCTGAGAGGCCCCACTTCACGCGCACGCCTTCCCACAGGTCCTGCGGCTCGCTGCCGCGGCCCAAATGGCAGGGGTCATGCCAGGTGACACGCATCGGCACTTCTTTCGTAAACTTCAGCCGTCCTTCCTGTATAAGCTGATCGAGATACTCGGAGCTGTGCTTTACCTCAAAATTCATTTTGCCGACTCCGGGGTACTGGCTTCTTAAAACTCCGTAGCATCCTGCGCATGAGGTCACGACGGTCTTGATGCCCAGGTCATTGAACATTTGAATATTGTCGGCCTGCATGTTCGCGAAACATGTCTACCATGCCCACCTTCAGCACCGGGCTGGCGCAGCAGGCCTCATTGTTTCCGAGAATGCCCGACATCAATGCCCGCATTCTGAAGAATACCGAGTGTCGCGCGGGACACCTCCTGCATATTGGCATTGTAGGAATACGTGCAGCCGGCAAAATACAGAACCTCGGCCTTTTCTTTGCTGATGTCTTTCACCTTCATTTTACGCGCCCAGTGACCGCGCCGCGAGCGGGGCTGGAGCCAGGGATTGTTGTTCTGGCGAATGCTGTCAACCGCAGGCATATGGCCGGGCAGGGGGCCTTTGCCCTTGGCAACGGCAAGTGCACGCAGCTCCTGCAGAATTTCAAGGGGCTCCATGTCGCGGGTGAACTTGCAGGTCACGTCACATCCGCCGCACAGGGTGCAGGTGTAGATGACCTCGGCGGCTTTGTCCGTCATTTCCACCTCGCCTTCCAAAAGCGCCCGGGCAAGATCAAAGCGGCCCTGGGCTGAGTAAGCGTCAAATTTGTATTTCTGCATCGACGGGCAGATCCGGGCCCGCTCTTTGCTTTTGATACTCCATGGGTGCACCCATTTGCACATGGAGCAGCGCTCACAGTTAACCAGGTCCCAGCGGTATTTTTCAAGACTCATTGGTTCTCTCCATTTTAGATTTTGGATTGCGGAGTTTGGATGCAGTACAAAGCAAATATCCAAAACAGCCGCTTGTATTTAGTTATTCATCTGAATCGGTTTGGGATTTTTGGATTTTCAATCAGCAATCGTAAATCCTAAAGGCCGAGCTTTCCGGGATTCATTATGTTTTTCGGGTCAAGCACGTCCTTGACCATTTTTGCCGTCTGAAACTGCACGGCGTTGCCGCTTGCGATCATTTCGGCCCAGGGGCCATAGGCCCGGGTAAACAGCGCTCCAAGCCCGTACATGCGGCGGCTTGCGCTGCCGTGTACCTGCCGCATGCGTGCGCAGTCATCACGGTCTGACGGGTCATAGGGCAGCATAAATTCAAGATGGCAGACCCGGCCGTTTTCAATCGGCTGTAAATAGATGCCCATGTCGTCGGTTGCCACAGAGCTCTTTATCGCTTCCTGGTGCATGGCATCGACAAACTTCGAAGCGCGGTTCATGGTGGTGATGAAGAAAATATCCGAGCTTGCCCCTTTCAGGCGATCCTTCCAGTACACATCGCCATCCCAGCACCGAAGCAGGTTCTGACTCAAAAAAAGCGGCTGCACGGGGCGCCTGGCTGATGCCCGGCTGCGGCGCGAGACCGCATTCGCGGGCTGTTTCAAGAAAATCAGCCTCCTGCCAGGCAATGCGCTCATCGGGCAAACGGCGAAGCCCCCCGATGCAGAAAATCTGCACATAGGCGGGCAGCCGCTTTTTAAGACGCTCATAATCCTCGGGCATGCTCTGCGCAAGTATAAGCGCCAGTGCCGTGCGGTTCAGGATAAAGCATTCATAGCCAAGCCACTTGCGCTGAACCCTGTAGGTAAAATCAACCAGTGCGTCCAGATTATCAGATGCCGTGAAAAAAAGTTTCTGCCGGGAGGGCAGGGGTTCTGCCATGATATTCATCCAGGTTGACTATGCCAAGAGTGCCCTGTGAACGGGTATACAGCCTGTTCCAGTCAAAGCCGGGTCCCCAGGGGCCTACCATGTCTGAGTTGTTCAGCTCGGGCGGCCCGAGGGCTGCTGTGCCCGTGCGGAAGATATCGCCCGACGGCATGACGATCTCCATAGTGTAAACGGGCTCGCTGTAATTAAACTCGGGGATGAGCTTGGGCTGCGCCTCAAGATTAGACGTGAGCACGGACTGATCCCTGCGGGGCAGAAGCGGAAATAAAGCCCGGAGATTTTCTTTGGCAAGGGCTTCCTGCAGCTGGCCATAGGTGACGCCGGGCTGTATGCGGGCGCTGCGGTTTCTGTGATCGATTTTTTGTATCTGCCGCCAGCCCGACAGGTCGACCGCCGCGCCGCCCATGCGTACCAGAGCGTTTCCATAAGTATGGGTGCCCGAGCTGAGCGGGGTCAGGGGAAGGGATGCTTCATTGGCGTATTTGACCAGAGCGCAGAGCCTTTCAAGATTATCAGGCTTCAGGACAAAGCAGGGCCTGCCGGCCTCTTCAAGGCTTTTGTCCCGGCTGAGCGCGTCGAGGGCCGCAGGGTCTGCGCACACCTGCTCCGGGCCAAGTATTTCTTCCAGACGGGCTTTCTGCTCAGCGGAGTAGTGCTGCCGCTCTCTTATAACCTGGTCGTACGGTTTATCTTCCAGGGGCTTTAAATAATCAACTTTTGCAAGCACGGTATCTGCCATGTGACCTCCTGAATCAAGTAAAACTGCTGGTATGTGTCATCTCGACCAAAGGGAGAGATCTTTCTTCAGTCTGCATATTTTAAATACCCCTCACCCTGACCCTCTCCCGCAAAGAAAGAGTAAGCTTGTAAGGAGTGTGTATAGGCTGTATCGCATTACATAAAGTTTCGAAGGCAGAGTCTGTTTTAAAAGTGGCTCTTTAATTCGGTAAATCCATGGTCCCTTAATACGCATTAGCCTTTGGGCGGCTCCTGCGGCACCGGGTAATCGGGGTTCGAGGTCAGCCTCGGATCAACAGCCTTCTTAATGTTGAGAACCAGTTCATGGTAGTTACACATGGTCGGGCCGGCGATATAATTCATGGGACCCAAAGGCCAGGTGGTGCACATCCTGCGCTTCACCGCTTCTACAACGGTCTGGGCATAGCTGTTAATGAAGCTTGCGCCGGCGTCAAGATCGTGCTCGAAATAAATAAGGGGTTCGGTCTCTGAGTAGTGCCCCAGCTGATAGGAGTTCAGCCAGTCATTATGCGTGTCGTCAGGCACGAAGTGCCCCTTTTTCTGGCCCTGTTCAATGAGGGGCCACATATAGTCTTCGCTCATTTTGTAGCTTTGGTCGATGGAATCAAAGCCGAAGCCGCCGATGACGAAAAAGTCACCTGCAATGCGGAACAACCGGTTTGACAGACCCGTTCGAATCTGCTCGCCGATATTGTCCTGGCCGATGCTCCACAGCTCCGAGCCCTCTTCTATATATGCTTCCGCCGAGCTCTTTAACGATTGCGTCAAGCACCTTCTGCTCATAGGCTATCTGGCGGGAAGAGGAGAATCCGATAAGGGTTACGGAGAGCACATTGCGCCACTGCTTCATGAAGTCCGGGTATTTTTTCCAGAAATACTCAACCGAGGGAGATGCGCCCGAGAGCACCATGGTGGCCGGCTCTTCATGAACGGCTGCTGCTATTTCGGCGTGGCCGACTTCATACATCGCTTCGATCAGTTTCTTGCGGTCGGGAAACTTGATAAGATTGAGCTTGAAGCGGTCTTTGGGGAAATCGACTTCAAAGTTCGGGTTTGCACCCTTGACCGGAAAGGACTGAGGGCCCTGGATAGGGAAACAGTTTTACCGCCATGCGGGTAACCATGCCCATGCCGCCGCAGTGGCCTGAATCTGCCCGCAGCAGACCTTTCAGGTTCATGCCTGCGCAGTCGCCCCAGAACCAGTCCGCACCCGGCATTGCTGCGCGAACCTATATGCAGAATATCTCCGTTTGGCAGCACCCAGTCGCATCCCAGCACGCCGCGGTTATAGCCGAATTTATGCCCTGTGCCGCCCATGCCCTGAAACATATTGTTAGCCACGACAGATACCTGGGCGCCGGCCTCTGCTATCGTGATGGTCAAACCGTGTTTCATGGCCTCAGCCTGCAGCTGGGCATAGGTCACATACGGTTCCACCACGGCATACATGTTCTGCGTGTCGATTTCGACAATGCTGTCCATCCGTTTGGGGTCTATGATAATCGTATCGGCCCGGGCCGGTATGGTCGGCGGCAGCAGATTGGTGCCGACCGGAATGTAATTGAACTTATACCGGTTGGCGATTTTAATGATAGTCTGCACATCCTGCGTACTGCGCGGCAGCACAACAGCTGCGGGCCGGTAGCGGCCTGACTGGGCATGAGTGCTGTAGATCAGCCACATATAGCTGTAGCCTGAAGTTACAGCCGGATCGTCGCAGATGTTTTCAGCGCCAAGCGCATCGGCAAGCGCCTGATAAGCTCCTTGTGGAAGCCCCATTATGCATTCCTCCTGATAGAATTATCCGTTAAGCGTTTTTTTTGATGGAATCCACAATGCTGTTGATCTGAAAGTGATTTTGATCCGCAAGATCAAATTCAACCTTCATGACAAACCGCGTAAAAATAACCCCGATTGAAAGAAAATAAATTGCCCTCGCCAGTTTCTCGGCGTTAACCTGACGGAAGGAGCCCTCTTTGATGCCCTGACGAATTATACCGGCCAGCGTGCTTATGTATTTGTCGTAAAAAGAAGTAATCATTTCCTTTGCTTCAACACGCTCGGCTTCTTTGGCCAGAAATTCGATATAGATTTTGAAAAAGTCGCTATGCTCGCCGATGATTGAAATTGCCCGGTCGACAAAAATTTTCAGCCGCTCTTCGGCGTTTTTTCCTTCATCGATCCCTGTCTGGATTTCATTAAAATACTTGTTTGTACCGTAGTGAAATATTTCTGTTGTGATCATAAAACCCTCCTATTGTTTGCCGACTGGTCAGTATAGTAATTTGTCTTAAAAAAAGTCTTTGAAAATTAAAGCATTGTCCTTTTCCGGCAGTAAAAGATTTAGACGACCGGTCAGTGTACCATTATGTTGAAAAAAAGGGGGTTGCGGCCCCCTGTTTCAGCACTATTCCTTGAGAGTTTTAAAAATATTGTTCAGTTGAAAAGAGTGCTGTTCAATCAGGTCATATTCCACATTGACTGAAAAATACGTGAAAAATGCCCCCATAAAGAGAAAATAGATCGCCAGGGCTGTCTTCTCGGCATCATGGGGTTTAAAAATACCCTTGCGTATGCCTTCTTCGACATAACTTTTAAATGTGCCGACTGATTCCTTGTAAAAAGCAGTCATCATGTCGCGTATCTCGGAATCACGCACGCCATAAGAAAGAAACTCAATGCAGAATTTGAAAAAATCGGCATTTTCTTTCTGGATATTACCGGCTTTATTTATGAAAACCTGCAGACGCTCCTCCGGGTTGGCTATATCCGCCGTGTAATTTTTCAGATAGTTGGTATATCTGTAAACGCGATACTTGAACAGTTCCTGAAAAAGCTCTTTTTTGGATTTGAAATGGTAATAAATACCGCCCTTGCTGATTTTAGCCTTAGCGGCAATCGTATCCATGGCTGTTTCATAATAGCCTTTTTCATTGAAGCACTGTACGGCAGCCTCAAAAATATCCTCTTTTCTATCCCGTTTTGAATCATCCATGGTAGACCTTTTTTTTGATAGAACTGACTGGTCAGTTCATATATATCCGATCATGTTTTTTGTGTCAAGATAATTTTAAACATAAGACGGATTCTGCACATATAAAACACTACACTCGTGCTTGTACGGAAAAATGCTGGTTCAAGGTGCATGAAATGTCAGTGGGATTAACTTGCAAACCAAAACCCATTTCCCGGCCGCAATCTATATGATTTGCCATTAGTGTATTGCTATTTTATAACCTGTTCCTATACTTTTACTGTATAGCTCTGTCTCATCGCCATTTCTGTTTTTTTAACAGCAGGCTGCAGTCGTGAATTTATCCGCAGCCTGCACAACAATTATTCAAGTGAAGGGAGCAGGTCATGAAAAGATTAGCTGTTTCACTGTTGAGCCTTGTCATCGCGCTGGGTTTTGCCGGGCTATGTTTCGCAGAAGAGCAGGAGATCGACAAGGCCGACAAGATCAAGCAGGCCCAGGAAGGCCTTACGAGCCTTGACTATTACAAGGGCGAAGCCACCGGCAAGATGAACCCGGAAACACGCGCTGCTGTAAAGGAATTTCAGAAAAAAGAAATGGATATGAAAATGCCCTCTGGCGTGCTCAATGCTAAAACTTGCGACATGATCTGCAAGAAGGCCGATGAAAAAAAACCCAAGGACAAAGAGGGCGACAAGAGCATTATGGATAAGGCCAAGGACAAAGTCGATGAAGGCAAATCCAAAATGATGCCTGCCGCTGAAATGCCCAAATAAAAATGTTTCAAGGCATAAAAGGCAGGCTGTGAGGCCTGCCTTTTTTTTCACTACATGCCGCCGGCAGTTCTAAAGCAGGGATGCTTCACTCCTCGCCCTCTTTAGCGCCTGCCGCCCCTGAACCAATTGCCTGGGGTATGTCCCCCAGAGCCCATGCCGCGATTCTCCCGCTGGGGGAAGCCCCTGCCGAAATCATTCCGCTGGCTGCCCCTCCTCTGAAAGCTGCGCTCGCGCGAAAAAATATCCTGAATAGTGTCCCGGATGTTCTCAAAACGTTCCTGCCGATTTTCCCTGCGCTCATGCATAAAATTCTGGAAATTTTCCCGGCGGTCCAGCCGCCGGTCACGCATATTCTCAAGTGTGTCCGCCAGATCGCCGCCGGAACGGCCGTGGCGCCTGTGCCTCAGGTCATGATGATCGTCATCATCGTAATAACGCCAGGGATAGCCGTATGTTCCATAGTACGGGGCGGCATACGGATAGTAATCGGGATAGTAGGGATCATAGTAGAATGAAGGGAAGCGCCGCAGCCGGCTGAGGTACCAGGGGTCATCATAGGCCGGGGCCGGCATGTATTCATCTTCACTCTCTGCATTGCTGCCTGCAGCGTTCGAGGTGAGATTGTCAAGATAGGCCAGATCGTTGTCCGTCAGCGCCAGCACCGTGTTATTCCGGTGCACTGCACGCGGAGCAGTATCGGCAGAAGCAGCATAGATAAAATGTTAGCAGCATATTTTTTCACGACCATGCATCCCCTGCGCATCTGTTTAAAGTATATCATGTGAAACATACTCAGAAGCAAAAAAAACAGGGCAGCATCATCAGGAAACTCGAAATATATATTTAAACACATGGCCGGGAAAGGGTTTGCGAATTTATTAAACCAGAAGAAAGAATCCGGAATTCAGGAGTCAAACTTCGACATGGAAAATAATAAACACCCCGCCGCAGGCAGCGGGGTATAAAAGTTATTTCGTCATCCAGTCATTTCATTCCGGATTCTGTCCGTCGCTGTTGACTTAAACCTATTGATAAAAAACCTCTATAACATTATTAGAAAAGTTTTTTAATGCTCCGTAATTGCTTTATTTTTTTAAATTTTAGTCTTTTGTTTTAAGTCTTCCAGAACAGCATATTCTCGCCATAAGCCCCTGCATAAGTGAATATCATTAAAATTAACAGCATCAATTTTTTTTTCTCTTTTTGACCTTATATGACAAAAGTCGCGGCTATTGTTCAGGTACAAACAACAGAAAGGAGCATACCATGAAGAAGTTGTTCATAACTATAACGGGTATCGCCATGCTGTTTATTACAACAGCCCGGGCTGGTGAGCCTCTGGGCAACTACAGTGCAAACCCCTACGGCCATGACTCAACCTCAAACCCCTACAGTGAGGCCGGAAGCCCCTACAGTTCAAAAAGTATCAACAATCCTTACGGCATATACGGCAGCCCTTACAGCTCAAAGTCTGCCAGCAATCCTTATGCTTCCGACGCGCCCCGGCTTTATGACAGCCGTGGCAACTATCGCGGCAGGCTTTCCAGCAATCCCTATGACCCGGAATCTGTTTCAAACCCCTATGGCCGCTACGGCAGCCCCTATTCATCCGAGAGCATCAACAACCCGTATGGCCCGGGCAGCCCGTACCGCACAGACAGCCCCAATAACCCCTATGGCGAGGGCTTGGAAATTATCGGAGACTGATAGATTGCCGGCAGACGCATGGCTAAACAAGATGACTTATAAAAACCAGTGCCTTACAGGCGAAAGCAGGATATGAGAATAGATGAGATTTTAAAATATTTGCCTCAGTTGGCAGGTAAAAAAATTAAAAAGATTTGTTACTGTGAACCGCAGCCGGGCTACGAACCGTTTACACAATCTGTATTTTGAGTTTGACGATGGCAGCCATTTTGAAATGTATGCTGATGCTGAAATGCGCTTCACCGGCATAATAGAATTTGATCCTCATTTGGGCAGCATTGTCGAAAGAACATTCACCCTGGCAAAAACAAGCACTCTGATTGCCGTTAAAGTTGACGAGAGCGGCATTGCGTTTTCAGATCCATCATTGCTTTTACTCTAGCAGGTGGACCCCCATTGAACTAAAAAATCAAGCAATCAGAGGCGGGCAGGGCATATTCCCCAGGTCGCAGACCTAGCATACCCTCATTCCGGCGAAAGCCGGAATTCAGAAAAAAGCAGACTGATGCCGGATCAAGTACTGCATGAGAAAAACCTGGAAGGGTTCTGGGGCTTTCAAAAAATCGAACAAATAGCATGCTAAAAATTACACTTGCCATTCTTTCTATTTGACATACAATCATTTTACTTTTTAATATATCCCATCTGCCCTGCTTGATTCTTAAATTTTCAACCTTGAACTTTGAACAGGAGTTGCCCCATGCAGCAGAAAGAAATTACTCTCACCTTTGATCTTGATGTTGAAGAGGAGCAGCGCGTCTATACAGCGCTCATGAACCTGCCGGAATTCTACAAGCTTGATCTTTCAAAAGCCCTGATCCGTTTTGTCAATAATCTGGTTTCCGGCATGGCAGAGTGCGAAGAGCGCAAAAACCAGTGCGAAGGAATTCTAAAGGCTGTGGTGGGCAGTGTGCCTAAAGGAAAAAAAATGTGGAATTAGTTGAATAGTTGAATTAGTTTGATTGGTTGAATTAGTTCAATTGGTTGGATTGGTTCAATGGGTGTTTTTTAATTCTGAATTCTGACTTCTGGATTCTGAATCTAACTCTGAACTCTGACTAGTGAATGCCGAACCACTGTATTTCTATATAAGGAGTACCCCATGAACATAGTTGCCGTAAACGGAAGCCCCATCCGGGGCGAAGGGCTGCACAGGCCGTCTGCTGTGCGGCCCTGATTGATGGCGCTCGTGAAGCAGGCGCAGCGGTTACGCTGTTTGAACTAGGCCAGCTCACTGTCAAACCCTGCACAAGCTGCCGCACCTGTCAGCGGGTCGGCACCTGCGTTATCGAGGATGATTACCCGAAGATACAGGCTGCCCTGATAGCGGCTGACGGCATAGTGCTTGCCAGCCCCAACTATATATCCAGTGTCAGCGCCCAGATGAAAGCGCTTTTGGACCGCTGCTTCAGCATGTTCCACACCCAGGCGCTGCACGGGAAATACGGCGCCGGCGTCGTGGCCTCAGGCGGCCCCATGTGCCAGATGACGGAAGAATATCTGATGCATGTCATTGGCAGCATCGGCTGCTGGAAAGTAGGCAGTGTGGTCAACCGGCGGAGGCGTGCTTGACGATCCCGCCCAGGCGCCGGACGTGCTCAAAGAGGCCCGCGATCTCGGCGCCAGGCTCGCAGATGCCATTGAAACCAGGAAGCGTTTCCCCGAGCAAACCGATGAGCGGGAGCAGTCTTTTGAAATTATGCGCTGGCTGGTTAGTGAGCATAAGGACATGTGGCCCTATGAATTTGAATACTGGCAGAAGCACTGGAGCACGAGCTGATTAGGGGGGGCTCAGTTTTTTCTTTTTTTGCCCTTGAGAATATTATGAGGGTTATCTCGTAGTGTCATATGGCGATATGCCCGTTCTCCCGTAGGGGCAGATTGCGTTACTCATTCTTGTTTGATGTGTTTTCCTCCCTCTCCGCCATGAATGGGGGAGAGGGCAGGGGTGAGGTGGCTGATTATTGCTGAATAGCATGGCACCAGTCGCTGCGCTTGAGTCACAGAGTGATATTGAAAAAATGCAGACGACATTTATTTTTCGCCATCTCCGGCGAAAAATAAAATCTCATGCACTCTGTGCTCTTTGCGCCTCTGCGGTGCATTTAGCTAATTTTTTTACTTCTGAACGCTTCTGACTACTGACTTCCTGAATTCTTTTTTTTCTCATGGAGTTCCACCTATGCCTGTGCTCCATAAGTACAAAAACAGAAATGAATATTACATCCTCACCATGATCGGCAAAGCCGTGGCAACCTTCCATTTAAAACCGGAAGGCTACCGGAAACTGGCGGCTGCAGGCATTAAAAAGGGCGCAACCTTCCCCCGGGCCCTGCTGCTTGATTTATACCGCGTGGGCGATGCCTATACGCATGAGCCCGTACCCGGCGATGCCGAGAGCAAACAGCCAAAACTCCAGCTCAAACTCGATTTCCCCGATGACCCCGAACCCGCAAGCCTGTTTCCGCACTGTTCAGCCTGCTCGTCGGTAGATGACCTGCATGTTGTTGAAATAAAGCAGCCTGAGCATATAGCCTCTATTCTCTGCGCTGCCTGCCGCGCAAAAAAGATAATCGATTCCAGCATCCCGCTGCCTTTTGTAACCTGTGATATATTGTCCCGGCTGCTCAAAATGAAAAAAATTCACAAAGTAGATATCTCTGTTCTTTCCTATCAAAAACTGCTCAACGCGGAGTTCGAAACCAAATGGGATCATGTTTTGAAAAACAAGCCGCAGCAGACAAAGCTGTTTGATACAGAGGATAAAAAGCAGAAAAAGCTCGCAGCCAGGACGAAAAGACTGATAGCGTGGGGGAAGCCAAAGGATTACCTCGAGTAACTTTAAAAGAAATTTAGCCACCCCCGACTAAAATTATCATTTCATAACATCCCACCATTCCTAAAAATCCTATCGATGTTCCACCCATAATCAATATTTTTTCAATAGTGACTTGTAAAATTTTGTCGGTTTATCGGGAAATAACTCTCAATTCCATCAGCTACATTGCGCGGAGCGGGGCACGTCTTTCGATTCGGTCACCCAACCCGGGTTTAAAAAAAGGTGACAGGCACAGGTTTTTGAAGCTAATAGAAGAAGCTTGCAAACAAACATCTTGTATGGTACTTAAATAAGTACTCAATAAGGTTTTAAAGTATGCGCATATGAATACCATACCGGCACAGGAAATAAAGCGAAGGGGCATTGCAGCCGTGGATGACGCTATCGACAGGGGCGATGTGCATGTCATCAGAAACAACCAGCCGCAGTACGTGGTGATGAGCGAAGAACGCTACCAGTCGCTGATTGCGGCTGAAGAGGAGGCTCATTACGGACGCGTGAAGGCGGCGCTTGGGGAGGTAAAAGCCGGGAAGGTTAAAAAATTCAAAACCGCCGGAGAGCTGCTGAAAGCCATTGAAGCAGGGGCAGCAGATTAGTGTACTGCATTGTTACTCCGGAACGGTTTTTGCGGCAGGCGCGGGTGTTTTTCAAGCGCCATCCGGATCTTACAGAACGCTTCAAGAAAGTTATTTTCGACCTGCAGAAAGACCCCTTTGCGCCGCACCTGAAGCTGCATCCCCTGAAGGGCCGGCTCGAAGGCTGCTATGCATGCAGCCTTACCTACAGCTACCGTATTACTCTCACCGTTGCGCTGGTTGAAAAGCAGCTCATTTTGCTCGACATCGGCAGCCATGACGAAGTGTATCGTTAAGTGCCAACCAGGGTACGTTATTGACAAAGCGCACAAACTAAAACTCATTTACACTCTGCACCCAAAAAAAAGATTCCGGGCAAGCCGGAATGAGAAAGTTATTAATATATTTTTTTCACAAGCAGATTGAGGCATGCCCCTCTAAACCGGCAGTGAATAATCCGCATATTTTATCTTGCATTTGCCCCGCATGGAATATATTAAATTTTCAGGAGCTAGCTGTATTCCCGTCTGATTACCTAAACCCTAAATGGAGGAACGAGCAATGGCGGATCAGAAATGCACGGGCGATCACAAAAAGCATATCTGCGAGTTAGCGGCGGAGAAAAAATTCGAGGCCATTAAGCAGATGATCCTGAACCCGAAGTACATTTGCGCCAACTGCGGCCGGGCGGCAGATTCCGACGAGAACCTGTGCAACCCGGTGCATATCAATCAGCTCGGGTTTATGTAGCATGCCTCCCGCAGAAGAGGGATGTTCCGGCTCGACAGCCGGTGCAGGGCATAAAGCGGTATTAAAGGTAACAGCGACTTTTTATTAGTTGCTGGCAGCTAAGGGTTATCCATGAGTAAATCAATACCCCTCTGAGGTGCGCAGGTAATACTGCCGGGAGGGCAGGGCAGCATGGTGCGGCCGGTGGTGTGGTAGCCACCGGCTTTTTTTTGCGAAAGCATGCCCGTCAGTGGAACTTTTGTGACCTATCGTAAACGTATTCAGATTTAGACGCAATATTTGATGAGTATGTTCAGTAATTGCTCAAGCTCATCATCGCTGATCTCCTGTAGTTTTTTTGTTAAAATTTGCCCCGAGGAAACATCTTCAGTATCAAAACTATACTCCAGTAACTGTACAGCCTTTAATTGCTCGACCAAAAGGTCTCTTTCGCTGGATGCACCGGGGTAATGTTTTTTATTAAAAAAACAATACAGAGATCCGTCTGCAAAAAAGGAAAATATACGATACCCGTTTTTTCCCTGAACCCCGAAAGTAGGGTTAAAAGCGGCTGCCTGCATGAAAACCCCTTTTGCAGCAGCCCAATCAAGAACTTTTTGCAATTGCAGGCCTAAGTTCTCATTTTCATAATCTGCATAAGCTGTTTTCAGCTTCTCCTGTGTCCATTTTGTTTTGACAGGATTTTTTTTATCAAGCGTTAATTGTGTTTGTCCTGATAAGCCTGCTGCTAGCGGTAAATCTTGAGAATTTTCCCGTAACTTTTCAGCTCCAAGGCAAGTATTTCTGCGTTTCGCAGTTCTTTGTTAAGATATTCGATCATTTTGCTGACTTCAGGTCTCAGTTCATCAGTTGCAATAATAAGACGTATGGCGCCATTGCGCAGGTTTTCTTCAACCGTCGTCCAAAAAGCAGCATTGTCAAAATCTTCTGCGCCGAATTCCTCTATAATAACATCGTCCAGGTTTTTACCCCTGTTGTTCCAAAACTCAATTGCTCTTTGTTTTGCTTTTCCATCACCACAACATTCAAAAGCATTGGCCGCATATTCTATAATCCGACCGATTGCTTCATGACCTGATTCGGGATTTTGCAACAATTTCGCTTCAACAAAAGTTGCTATCCCGTTCTGATCCACAAAAAGATGATCTGATGAACCGCCTGCAACGGGTATTTCTCTGCTGAGAAGGACGAATCGGGGTGGGGCATTGTTTCCGGAATAGATTTGCTTGCCGGGAATTTTCAGTGGATACTTAACCAGGATAGTTTCTAAAGCATCTACAAGTTTTTTGCCCATAATCCATCCCTCATTTATTGAAATAGCATTAAGGAAACCTGGTCAACGCTTACATATAGGCCAGCACTATCCAGTGGCTGTTCTTTTGAAGTATTGGATATTCAGGGCGGGTCATCGGCAGCTTTTATTAAAATTTTTCAGTCGTCGGTGCTGGATATTCACAGCCCTATGCATAACAAATTATCATACCTATATCCAGATATTTGCGGTTATTGACATTGCTGTTGTTTTTGATACAAATCTTACCCGGCATATGTACTGAATTAATTTTCTGATGGAGCAAGGACAATGAAGCTGATAACATCCCGAATGATAGACGGTTTAATCGATACAGCAGAGAAATCGCCGAGGCTGCGGACTAATTACAATATTCACGAATCCTTATCCGACCCCGTGCAGCGATTGTTTATCGCAGCCGCACCCTCGACCTATTTCCGGCCTCACCGGCATCTGGGGAAATGCGAGTTTGCCATCGTCATTCGAGGCCTTTTTGACATACTTTTTTTTGATGACGCAGGCGTCGTCACCGGGCGGGTTTCCATTGGCGCGAATACGGACATATTTGCCCTGGAAATTCCATCCAACGTTTGCCATACCTGGATATCCATGGCGGAACAGTCTGTTTTTTTCGAGGTGAAGCAGGGGCCTTATGATCCCGAAACCTCCCTCGTTTTTGCGCCATGGGCACCGGAAGAAGGCTCTGCACAGGTTAAGGAATTTCAGGCAAAGCTCCTCGCCGCCTGTATTGGCGAACGGTTTGCGTGAAGAACCAGCAATTATTGCGCGCATGCCGCCATTCCGTCGAAAGACGGAATCCAGAAAAAAAGCCGGCTGGATGCCGGATTAAGTCCGGCATGACGAAACAACTTAAATGTACCATTATGTGCGATATGCCGTCTTTTTTTAGCAGTTCAGCAGACAACAGATAACCCAGTAGAGTAATCACTAAACGCAGCCCCGGGCTCCTTAGCGCACTTAAATTTCATGTTTAAAATAGGCGCAACACCTGCCCGTAACCCCCTTTTCGCTTGTTGCATTTCACCACTGCTCAGCTATATTTTATAGTGAGAGGGGCACTATACTTAACCTTTTTTATACAGGAGGTGTGGTATGGCTATTATAACAATTTCCAGACAATTTGGCAGTCAGGGTACCTGGATCGCCCAAAAACTGGCGGAAGTGCTCTCCTACAGCCTTCTTGATAAGGAGGTACTGCTGCCCATGATGACTGAGCAGGGCATAACTGACATTGAAAAGTACGATGAAAAGAAGCCGAAATTCTGGGATTCCATCGTCATGGACAGGTTTATGTATATTCATGCTCTGCAGACGGTTGTTTACAAATTTGCACGGCAAGACAATTGCATCATTGTTGGCAGGGGCGGGCAGTTTCTGCTGGGGCGGGTTGCCGGAATTTTGAAAGTCAGTGTGGTTGCGCCGCTTGAGCTTCGCATACAGCGGTTGCAGGCCAGGCTCAACTGCAGCCGGGGTGAAGCGGAAATGCAGGTGCGCCACAATGACGAAAATCGTCAGGGATTCCATCATTTTTTCTTCGATATCGACTGCGATGCGCCGGAGCTGTATGACCTGGTTATTAACACTGCCAGTCTTTCGGTTGACAAGGCTGTTGAGCTCATTGAGGACGCGCTTTTCTCGGAAGAATTGCCGCATACCGTGAAGCTACACTGCACAAGCTTGACGATTTCTGCCTTGGCCAGGAGGTGATGAAAAACATTACGTTGTAAAAAAAGAATATCCTCACCCTACCTTGATGCCTCGGTTGAAGACGGCGTGGTGACACTGAATGGCGGCGTAATAAGTTGGAACGATGTTGATGTATGCGAACATGCGGCCGGTGAAATACCGGGCGTAAAAAAAGTGATAAATAAAATTAATTTTATCAACCCCTGGGGTATTGCCTGAAACAAACAGTACAGATGCTTGGCGGGCCGATGCTTTTCTGATTGTACAGCCATCGGCCCGTTTTTTTCAGTTGTCCTTGAGTTGAAAAAAAGATAAATTTCCCACTAGTGGTATTCATTATCCGGACTGTCGAAATAAGGGCTTACGCTGGAAAACATGCTTTGCATTATACGTTTTATTATGAGTCGATCTGATCTTATTACAGTTTCCATATTTTTATATATGGCCATTATGCTTTCAGGCACTGTTGTCAAACCGGCGCAGGCGGGAACTCCGCAGCAAGACCCTGCCGGTGCTTTCAATTTTCCGCTCATGCGGGACAATGGCGGGCATATGCGCAAGCTTGTTGAGAACTGCTTCTCTATGTGCGGCCGCAGACCGGCATAATCGATCCGGCCTCGGGATACCCCTATGAGGGCTGGAACCAGGAGCCTGAAAAAGGGTTGTACCTTCGATCCTTCACCCAGCTGACTGCCATCGGGTCATGGATTGAGCTGCTTGCAAATATCGCGGCAGGATATGCCGATAACCCGTATCTTTCACGGCAGGATGCTCTCGCAAGCCTTGAGAATGCTGTAAAGAGCCTGCGCGAAGATCAGCGCAATCCGCGGGTTGCGGCAAAGGGGCTTCTGGTAAATTTTCTTGATCTTGAAGGGGGCACAAGGAAAGGGCCTCTGGAGGAAACGGTTGACCGGCAGAAGTTTATTGACGCCTTCGGAGACAAGACAGGCGGCACGATCTGGCAGGCCCTGCAGGAAAAGGGCTGGATTGCGTTCTGAACGGGGCGGCCTTGTCGGCCGCGTTATAAGAACCGGGCAGTACGGCTCTGCGCATTTTACCGGACACCTTGCGCCTTTTGCCGATGAGAAGACAAAAGCGGCTATCATGCGCATTCTTGATGCCCGGGCTGTGACTGTTGTGTTCGGCGACAATGTGAACCTGACAGCCGCGCTGGCAAAATCCATTGGCGCATTGTTAAGTCCCGGCATCAAAGACAACCCGCAGGCTGTCAGGCTCAGGGCTGAGATGGAACTTTTCATAGAAGCGCAGGCCGGTGGGTACCGCAGCCTGTATGATGAGAAATCAGGCACACTTACCTTCGGTTGGGACGCAGGCAAAAACCGGTATCTGGGCTGGGATGACGGAACCGGCAACTGGGTCACCGGACGCATGAACTATCTGATAAACGAATTTCGCGGGCCGTGGATTTTTTCCGTCCTGCGGTACGGCCTGCCTCTGGAATCGATACTGAATGCAGGCTTCAAAATAAAACCATACCACGACGCAAAAGGTACTGTCATCTACGGCCTCTGCGCCTGGGACGGTTCGGCCTTTCAGCTGCTTGGGTTTTAATCTCTTTATGGGAGAGATGCGAGAGCCCCGGCTGGAGGGCCTGCCTGGAGCGGCTTGTCGACATCGAGCTTGACTACTCGCGCCGCAACGGGCTTCCGGGATTTTTATCCGAGGCCTATTCAGGCAATGGTGTTGAATATACCGGGTACATAGGAATCCCTGAAGTTGCTGTAACAAACAGGGAGCTTATTACCTATGCCCCGTCACTCTACACGCTGGGCGTCGGCTACGCACTGGCGCCGGAGAAGCTGGAAGCATTTCTTTCGACAAACTGGTCTGTTATTTCAACGCTGCTCACCGACCACGGCCCGTGGGAGGGCTACAATACCAGGAACAAAGCGCCTGTGCGCTGCCAGACCACAACGCATACGCTGTCGCTCATACTTGCCGCGCTGGGAACAGCCGATGCAAACATGCGCCGGTATCTTGATATGAAAGGCCTGACTGCTGCGCTGAGCAGGCTGTATAAGACAGGCCCGGATAGTCGATATCCTGAACATGAGCACGCAGCCTGTTGCCTGGACCGCTGACGGAAGCCCCGTGGCATTCAGGAAAGACGGCGCCGGCGGCATTTTTGAAGCCGATTTCAAGGATGCCGGGGGGATGGTCTTTTCCGCGATGCAGGAGCAGGGCATAAATATTTCAGGCGGCATGCTGCGCCTGCGCTACCGTTCTGCCACTGCTGTCAAAAATAGCCCGCATCACCTGTAAGCGGCAGCACCCGGCGACAAAGGCCCTTGAAATCGATACCGGTAGAGTTATTTGTTGAAATAAAAAAGACAGGTGAGAAGGAAGAATCAATTGAAATCTGCCTGCCTGCCACGCCCTCCCTGCAGAAGGTGCATGAAATAGCTCTTGAGTTTGGTGAGCAGGGGCAGAGAACAAAGGTGAGTATGACACTGACTGCCTTTGCGTTCAAACCGCTTTAATCTGTAACACGCTTTTGGTCGTGAGCCGGGTTCAGTTCCTTAAAGATGTTATGTCCTTCAGCCTGTCTTCAAGAAGCAGTGATACAGCTTTTTTGAGCGCATTGTATGCATCGGGATTTTCGCTTTTCTGGTCGAATATGGTTTCTCCGATCACGAGCATTGTCGAGCCTATTTGAACGGTGCTTCTGTTGTCGAGCGTCCCTGACATAGATCTGCTCCTGCGTGCCGGTATCAAGGTCAAGAAGCTCGACAGCGTTTTTGCGCAGCTCCAGCCAGCAGTCTCTGCTAGCCCAGTTCCACTCCATGGGGGAAATGATTATGTAATCATACCCCTCGTCTATCCAGTCTCTGACCTGCTCGCCCACGCCCGGCAGCCCGTCTTCGGCTGTGTTGGCATATTCAGAATACCTGATCAGGCAGGGCGGAGATGAGGCATGAATCTGCCGCTTCCGCAGAGCAAAATAGGCGTTTATCCGAGAATTGCGAATGGGGTTGTTGACGATATTGGAAACATCGTAGAGCCTGTTGGTTGTGCTGCTGCCATGTGCGGCCAGGATAATGCCGATTTTTTTGCCGGCGGGTATGGCCAGGGAGTCTACCAGCTGCCGGACGCTGAGGAACAGCGAGCGGTAGAAATCCCTGTAGTCCATCAACTGGAACCTGTTCGTGGAAATGGCGCCGAGCCGGACTGCGGTGCCGAGTTTTTTGTTTGCTTTATCAAGGGCCTGCTGAAAGTGTGGCCAGGAGCCTGAAGACATTTCAAACTCATTGGCTTTATTGTAGAAGTCATAGACGAAAACGGATGTCGCCCCGTTTTTTATATGATTTTCAAGCTTTTCCTCGAGAATGTCTTCAGGTTCTTCATAGGCTACAGGCCTTTCAAATTCGAACATGCTGAACCAGTCGCCGATGAGATTGTACCGGTCTGCAAAACCTTCAACAGTTTCACTGAAGAAATTGATGGCGTCGGGCTGTGAGTCAACCGGTCCAAGGCTTTTATAGATCATGATGTTATCAAGGGCCGTGAATTCCCATATATCGGGAATGCCGTTTGGAGCAGGTTTTTCAAAAAACGGGGTTGTAGAGCAGAGGGTCCCCGGATTCCAGCTCACCGGGCCGCCAACAGGCTGTGCCGTCAGGTCAACGGGATTTTGCGGGATATCCTCGCTACGGGTCGACGGGTTGAGCGGGTCGAGCACAACTGTTGTCTGGTCTTCAAAGCAAAAACCGGGAATGAAGCCGAGGCTGCGCAGATGCGTCATAAGGCTTGCGCCGAACGTGAGATGGGCCGTCAGCTGCTCCTCCAGGCTGTTCTCGTCCAGCTCTCCAGTATCGGGCTCAAGAGGTGCTCCCATCACGATCAGGGGCTTTGAAAGGTCGATTTCCCGATTGCGTATCATGAATCCCTTGAACGTGGGGATTATGCCTTTGGCATTGTAGGGCGCGGCTTTTATGTCGATCGGATTGCCTTCAGCATCAAGCGGCACGGCATTGTAGAAGACAAAGCCGTCCCGGATGGATGTTGTATCGAACCGGGCTTTATAATCGGGCGGATAGCCTGTAAAACTGAAAGCCGCGGACTCATTGTCCGTCCAGATCCGGTACTGCATGGCAGCCGGAACAGGCGCACCATCTCCCCGGACTGAAGCTTTCAGCTGTATGACCCCTGATACCTCGTCGCAGCCCATGGGATTTTCATAGTAAATTCGTATTTCACCTTTATCGGGATCAACAGGGCGGGTGCATGAAAGTGATACAAAAAGAAAAAAACACGAAAACACATGCTGTGATGCGGTGGAAATTATGCATGACATTCTCTCCTGCTGTATGATGGTCATAAAAAACGCTTTTTTTATTACCACTGGAAATTAAGTTGCAAGACCCATGACATTTCAAGGACTGCCTTGCGGGGCAGAATGACAGCCGGGACTCGACGAGAGTAAAGGGCAGGGTCTATTTATAAGTAAATAAGTAATTCTAATCAGACTGTTGTTATCATCCCGGCGCACGTCATTACCATAGAAGATATACTGAGCTTAACATCAAAACACGAACAATGAAGTTTCTCAACATGCCGCATATCAGCTCTGATGCATGAGTGCAAGCAGCAGCCGTGAAACATCATCCTTATGGCTCACCAGCACCAGCCTGGCAGCTGTGTTCCGGACCAAACAGCAGGCTGCCCAGATGGAAGCTGTCAGCCTCAACCACGCATCCCAGAACGCGGGGAGCATGCTTTTCCAGAAGCCGGTCAACAGTGCGGTAAAAATTAGTGGAGCCGTCGTCGGACAGAAGCACCACCCTCGAGATGCGCTGGCCCTGGGCCGTATGCTGATTGAGCAGGTCAATGCCATGGCCCTCCATGGTCAAGTATTGCGGCTGCTGTCTCAAGGCCCCGGACGATGCGGCCGCTGCGGCGTGCGGCAAGCAGGGCATTTTTAAGAGGTGCGGAAAAATCAAGGACCGGCACATCGAGTGTGCCGCCCTCCCTGAGCTTTCTGGTGCGCGACTGCAGCACAGACAGGATAGTAGTGCCGGGGTGCTGCGCTTCGATTTGCCGGGGAAGCTTATACATACATGAATGTTCCGCCATTTTGAGATCCGTGAAGTTACCGTATAGGTGAGTGATGATACAGCTTCTGATTATCCGTATATTCCGGTATGAATACAACTTCAAAGTGACCTTGCGTGGCAAGGCGCATTATTGAACAGAAGCAACAAGAGGATGACATAAATTTACTGATCCTTTATGTGTTGTTTCTTGTATTTTAATAAACATACACTGCCTTTATTGTTGACTCCCCTGACCAGCAGTCATAGAATCCCCCTGAGTTTTTAAGCACGGCAAGGGCTGTTGTAATTTTTTATTCACCATATAGGGAGATATGCCAATGCCACAGAGCGCCGATACAAAGATCATGGCCGTTTTCTGCGACTTTGAAAATGTTGCCCTGGGCGTCCGTGACTCGCAGTATGACCAGTTCAATATTTCACGGGTGCTGGAGCGGCTCCTGCTGAAAGGAAATATCGTTGTCAAGAAGGCCTACTGCGACTGGGCCCGCTACCAGGATTTCAAGGCCGCCATGCACGAGGCGTCTTTTGAGCTGATCGAGATACCGCATGTGCGGCAGTCCGGCAAAAACTCCGCCGACATACGCATGGTCGTCGACGCCCTTGACCTGTGCTATACCAAGGCGCATGTTGATACCTTCGTGATCATCAGCGGCGACTCCGACTTCTCCCCCCTGGTGAGCAAACTGCGCGAGAACAACAAGACCGTCATCGGCGTAGGCGTCAAGAACTCGACATCCGACCTGCTGATTGCCAATTGCGATGAGTTCATTTATTACGACGACCTTGCCCGGCGCAAAAAGCCCGTCGCCAAAGGCCCCGGCTGCACAAGGCCGGGCAAAAGCCGGCGCGGGCTGCAAAAAGCAAGGCAGCCGCGCAGCTCTGACGACAAGAAGCAGGAGGCCTGGGACATGATCGTCGAGACCTATGAGGCGCTTCTGGAGGAGCGCGGGGCGGAGGACAAGATATGGGGCTCCATGATCAAGCAGGCCCTCAAGCGGCGCAAGCCCGGCTTCAGCGAATCCTATTACGGCTTTAAATCCTTCGGCGAACTGCTGGAGCAGGCCGAAGCAAAAGGCATTCTCGAGCTTGAGCGCGACCAGAAATCGGGCGGTTTCATAATCAAGGGTTCCCACACACCCTGATCCCTTATGAGCCGTTCTATGCTGTCGCAGGCGGCAGTACAATAACTTACTGAGAGATAGAGGTAACCATGTGTTTAAAAATACTGGCATTTATGGGAAGCCCGCGCACGAAGGGCCTGTGTTCGCAGTTTGCCGCAAGCGCATTGCAGGGAGCAGCAAGCCGCGGCGCAGAGGTACAGCAGATTAACCTTGTGTCCTGCACCATCAAGCACTGCACCGGGTGCCACAGCTGCGTGTATAATAACCATGAGCTGCCCATCGGCATCTGCCCCCTCAAGGACGATATGGCCGGCATCCTTGAGCAGTATCTGGCTGCAGACGGCTTTGTCATGGCATGCCCGGTGTATGATTTCACCGTGACTTCCATCATGAAAGCCTTTATCGAGCGGCGTTTCCCCATGTATAAAAAACAGAAAGGCCTGCATGGCAAAATACCTGAGGTTCGGGTCCCGCAGGGTTTCAAAAAAAAGGCTGTTCTTATAGCAACCGGCGATGCTTCTGATGAATATTCAGCCATTGCCGAGCCGTGCTTTGACGTTATGTCCGGACACTTCATGGTCGAGGAGATAGACGTGGTGAGCCAGCTCTATGTGGGCTATATCCATAATGTGGATGAGCAGCGGTATAAAGAAAAGATGCAGGAGACATTCACTATGGGTGTGCGTATGGTGGAGGAGATTGAAAAAGCGCGCATGCAGAAGCCGTAACTGCGCGAAGGAACAAACGGGGCAGGTGCCTGCACGTTACAACATAAAAAAAGCCGCCTGTATGCAAGGCGGCTTTTTTTATGCAGGACTGAGCCTGAGTAAGCTGTTTGGCGGAAGAGGAGGGATTCGAACCCTCGGTCCCGTTTAACACGGGACAACGGTTTTCGAGACCGCCGCCTTCAACCGCTCGGCCACCCTTCCGCTGATTTTTTTTTATTTGACTGTGGTCTTTCAGAGACCGCGCATGAATTCCTTGCGCAAGTGCTTATCGCTTCGGGAAGATAGCACAAAATCGAGTTGTTGCAAAATGGTTTCTTTGTCTTTGGGCAGCCGGGCCTGCACGGGAAAGTAGTTTGATGCGTGGTTTGAGAAAAACAGGCAATTCTCAAGCTCCGACTCAGCAATCATATCGCGCAGCTCACGCACAAGCTCAAACTTGTCGGGCAGCACAAAATCGCCTTTTTTCATCTCATCATACAGCGGCGTGCCCGGCACGACCATGAGGGTAAGGGCCCCTATATGATTGGGTTTCATGCGGTTGAGAACACGCATGGTTTCAACGGCATGGACGCTGCCGCGCTCTGTTCCGCCTATTCCCAGCAGCACGGTCACATTGAGCTTTATGCCTGCCTGCCGGATTTTTAAAGCAGCCTCGACCATTTGATCGACGGCGGCGCCTTTATGAATGCGCACAAGCGTTACCGGGTCGCCGGATTCAAGGCCCAGATAGACGATGCCGAGCCTGCGTTTTTTCAGCTCGGCAAGATCATCGTTTGATTTTCTCAAAACGCTTTTTGCATTGCCGTATATCCCGATGCGCTGGAGCCGGGGGAAGGCACAGTTAAGGGCATCAAGGATATCGATCAATTTTTCCTGAGGTATGATGAGGGGATCTCCATCGCACAGGAATACACGGCGCACGGTTTGTGCGCCATAAGTCTTGAGTGCCTGCTGTATATCGCGCTTGATATCTTCAAGCGGTTTTATGCGGAATTTTTTGTCTTTGAAGGCGGGGCAAAACGTGCACCTGTTATGCGAGCAGCCGACGGTTACCTGCAGGATCAGGCTGTCTGCTTCGCTGGGGGGGCGGATAATCCGGCCTTCGTAATTCATGGCTTGCGGAGCTGCGCATGCAGCCATGCTGCGAGATCTGTTTGCAGGAGTGTCTCCTGCGTGCCGGCTGTCATATTTTTAACTGTTATTTTGCCTGCACGGTCTTCATCCGGGCCCAGTATCGCGACAAAAGGTATGGCCTTGTGCGATGCATAGGTGAGCTGTTTTTTCAGCTTATCTGGGCTGAAATACACCTCCGTATTTATGCCGGCATCGCGCAGCATGCGTGCTATCTGGAGATTGCGGGGCATGAGCTCCCGGTCAAACTGGGTTATAAGCACCTGCGTGAGCAGGTTGCTTTGCCTCTGCCGAGCCGAGCTCCTCCATGATGGTGATCAGGCGCTCAAGACCGAAGGAGGTGCCCGTAGCAGGGAAGGTTTCTTTTGAAAAAAGGCCGATAAGGTTGTCATAGCGGCCGCCGCCGGTGATGCTGCCTATTTTCGGCTCGGTAACGATGGTTTCAAAAATAGGGCCGGTATAATAATCAAGGCCCCGGGCAAGGGTAAAGTCAAACCGGTAGCAGGCAGGGTCAACATCATGGCCCTTGAGCGTTTCATGAATAATGCGCAGCTCAGCTAAACCTTCCTGCCCGAGTGCATGCCCCTGCACAAGCCCGTCAAGCAGAGCAGGCATGTCTCATGGTCAGCCGCATCGCCTTCTGAAGTCAGGGACGCGAGGCTTGAGCGGAGCCGGTCGCTTAAAAGTCCCTTTTCCGTGAGTTCCGCAAAAACCCCCTCAAGCCCCGTTTTATCAAGCTTGTCCAGAGAGCGGAGAAAGTCCGGGAGCTTGTCTTCAGGTATGCCGTTGTTGACGGCAAAGGCATTGAGGATTTTGCGGTTGTTGATGCGGATAATGAAATTTTTGAATCCGAGCTCTTTGAGTACCGTATAGGTAATGACCAGCAGCTCGCCGTCGGCATACATGCTCGTGGTGCCGATAATGTCTATGTCGCACTGATAGAATTCGCGGAAGCGGCCTTTCTGGGGCTTGTCAGCGCGCCAGACAGGCGCTATGTGATAGCGCTTGAAGGGCTTGATAATTTCCGGGTGCATGGCAACAACCCGGGAAAGCGGTATCGTCAGATCATAGCGCAGGGCGACCATGCGCTCGCCGCGGTCCTGAAATTTATAAATGAGGCGGTCGCCTTCCTCGCCGTACTTTCCGAGCAGCGTTTCTGCGTATTCAAGGCAGGGCGTGTCAAGGGGCTCAAATCCGAAGCGCTCGAAAACATCGGTCATTTTCGCCATGAGCCGCTTGCGCAGGCGCATGCGCTCCGGAAGAAAATCTCTAAAGCCTTTTGGTATCTGGGGTTCCATAGACATGTACCGGTAAAATATGCTGAGTTTGGGTCACGAGGGAGAACCGCCTGCTTTTTTGGCGGCATATGATTTAAAATAGGCAATGCCTGTCCGGATTACGGAGCTGCAAAAGCTGTTTTCAGAGGGTTTCATATCCAGAGATTCAAGGCCAAGGGCCTGGGCAAATGCGATTTTTGCATGGTCCGTGTCACCCTTTACATGAAAAATATAGGCAAGCTCTTCAAGCCGCCTGCGGAATTTTTTCAGGCGCTCCTGCGTAAAAAAATCATCAGCCGTTTTTTTAATCAGTTCCGTTTCGCTGGCCTCATCGTTCACAGCAGCATCAGGCGCAGTGTCTTCACCGGCCTGCCTGAACCGCTGCCACATGCTGCGGGCGCTGTCGGTAACAATAAACCAGAACGGTATTTCGGTTTGTTTCAAGAAGTTTTTCAGACTCTTGAAGCAGCGCGGTATCCGCCTGTATATCAGCCGGGCTGTACACCTGGTAGATGGGCGGCAGTGAGTCCGCCGGCAATATATCGCTGAACAGTGTTCTCCATTGCACCATATTGGGCGACACGCTGCCGGCTTGCCGCTCGGTGAGGGCCGCCGCCTCCTGCACGAGATACGCGGCTTTGTCGGCTGGTATTTCGGTGAATTCAATTTTTTTGTCGGAAAAAAGATTTTTTATCAGCTTCTGCGCTTCGCGGCGCAGCGATGTAATAGCCTCTATATCGGCTATGCCTGTTTCCTGGCTGAGCATGATATTGAAAATTTTTATCTCGTGCTGCGATATGGGCTTGAGCATGAAAATCAGCCTGAAGCCCTCGGCATCAATCATTGTGGCAAAGGCCCGGGGCTCCGGCAGATCGGCTGTTTTAAAAATGGCTTCCTGGGGCTTCTTTTTTTCAGCAGCAGTCACATCGATGCCCTGCTGCTTTAAAATATGAGCTATTTTTTTTGCGGTTTTCAGAATTTCCTTATTGCCGGTTTTTTCATACAGCTCCGCAAGCAGGGCATATGACTGCAGCGTCGGCTCTGACGCTGCAAGCCTGAGCATGGCATGGCCGACAGCCTTATCGATATCAAACAGGCGCGCAAGAAAAATGGCGAATGCAGGGCCTGCTTCTTCGATGAGCTCCACCATAATGCCCTCCTGCTCTCTGGCGGGGCGGGAAATGAAAAGCTCTATAAGTGACTGCTTCAATATTTCCTGACTGAACGCTGTGATTTATTTTTTGCGAAAGCGCGTCCAGATCAAGCAGCCTGCTGGAGATGCCCGATTCGAGAATAATGTCGCTTTTATTGAAAATATCCAGGATGATGCGCCCCATGCGCGCGGTTATGACCTCGCGGCCGAGGATATCCTGAAGAAAGCCGATATGCTCAACTCCCTTGAAATGTTTTAAAATCTGGAGGAGAATTTCCTTCTCTTTGTAGCCGGCGCGGAGGATTCTTCGCGTTATAACGGGAGCACAGTACTCGTCAGCAGCCTTAAGCGCTTCTGCTGTTTTTTGGTAAAAGGAGTCAAACTGCTGCTCTTTCAGCGCCTCTGCAACGGCGGTGTCGAGCATGCTTGAGATTATGCTTTTAGTATCCTCAGTGCCGGTTTCATTCCGCTGAGCGTCTTTGGGTGATGACATTCTCTCTACATACCTTTCTTCAGCATAAGCGGTTAAATTAATCGATTATAAGGAAAGACCATCCAGATGTCAAAATCATTTTGGCGAAAGGGCGCATCAGCTGCAATATGCTGAAATTCATTATTTTTTTAGCCTCAGCAAATTTGCACTTGACGTCTCATGAAAGTTATTTTATTCTATTTTAATACTCCGGCACATGTAAAAGCCCTGCTGGGGGATCGTACAACGGCAGTACGCCAGACTCTGAATCTGGTTATCAAGGTTCGAATCCTTGTCCCCCAGCCATACCATACAGGTCCCATCGTCTAGCGGCCTAGGACGTCGGCCTCTCACGCCGAAAACACGGGTTCGATTCCCGTTGGGACCACCAGTAAACGGGCACTTGGGCTTTTAAGCCAAGTGCCCGTTTGCTTTTTGAGCGGAAGCATAGATCACCATAAGAGCATGTATCTTTATTTTGCCGGCATTGAACCGTTTAACCCTTCGACATGCTCAGGGCGAACGGATAATGGTCATTTTAAAATGTTTATACAGGCTCTGATGGTTAGTTAAATGCTCTAAACTTAATTGGCTTTGAATCAGGAATATCTTATGAATAATACACAGCATGCCATCAGCCCTCGACGGTCTGCATCCGGAGCTGCTGTGGCGTTATTTTGCGGCGATTGCCGGCATTCCCCATGGGTCGGGCAATGAAGCGGCGCTGGCAGACTATGTGTGCAGCCTTGCAGGTCAGGCGGGATATGTCTGCAGGCGGGACAGCGCCGGCAATGTCTGCCTGTATGTACCCCCGGCTACCGGCTGCGAAAATGCTCCTGTTGTTGTGCTGCAGGGGCATCTTGATATGGTCTGTGAAAAAAACGAAAATATTGACTTCGACTTCCTGCGCTCCGGCATACAGCTTGTTCGGGATACCGGGTGGATCAGGGCAAAAGGCACAACACTCGGGGCTGATAATGGCATTGGCATGGCTGCTGCTCTGGCAGCGGCTTTTTCACCCGTCATTGTGCACGGGCCCCTGGAAATTCTTTTGACTGCTGATGAAGAGCGCGGCTTGAAGGGCGCCATGGATTTTGATCCTTCATGGCTCAGCGGCAGAATTTTACTGAACCTCGACTCAGAAAAAACAGGCGCCGTATGCATAGGCTGTGCGGGCGGGGGAAGAGTTAGCTGTGCGGCTGCCGATTTCCTTTGAGCCGGTTCCTGCTCGGCATGCAGCTGTTGCGGTTGCGGATTTCCGGTCTGCGGGGCGGACATTCCGGCCTTAATATTCATGAAAACAGGGGCAATGCCGTAAAGCTGCTCGCCTGCCTGCTCAATACAGTAAGGACTATGGATATATCTCTGTGCGCCATGGCAGGCGGTGATAAGCATAATGCGATACCGCGGGAAGCAGCGGCAGTTCTGTGCCTGCCAAAAGAACAGATTGAGGAAGTTCGTTCACGACTGAATGCTGCATACGGCGTTCTTGCACGCGGCTGCCCGCAGGAACCCGCCATGATGATGAGCTTTGATGAAATTGAACCTCAGCATCAGGCTGTTTCCTGCAGCCATTTCTCCCGCATACTTGATCTGCTCAACGGGCTCCCGAACGGCGTTCTTGCCATGAGCATGGATATTCCCGGACTTGTTGAAACCTCCTGCAATCTTGCCTCTGCAGCCCTTCATGGTTCATCGCTTGACATTGATCTCATGCCGAGATCTTCTCATATACCCGGACTGGACAGGGTGACTGACCAGATACAGGCTATTGCCGGGCTGGCAGGAGGCATCTGCTGCCGGGAAACGCCCTATCCCGGCTGGGAACCCCGCCTGAACTCGCCGGTGCTGCACTGTGTCGAAACGGTTCATGAAAAACTTTTCGGCTCGAAGCCTCTGCTGGAGGCAACCCATGCCGGCCTTGAGTGCGGCATTATCGGGCAAAAATGCAGCGGCATGGATATGCTGTCATTTGGCCCTGACATAGCAGACTGCCATTCGCCTGCGGAAAAAGTTCTCATTTCCAGTGTTGAAAAGTTCTGGCTGCTGCTGTGCGGGGTGCTGGAACATATTGCCAAAAAGGGCATTACAGCATATACTTAATAGCTAGTAGGGAAGCTGTAACTTTTTTATAAGGCAGCGCATGTCAGTAAGTCTGTTTTTCGAACTTTTTTATGATGAATCAAGGCAGCTGCTTGCCGAGATCGGCGCCCTTGCAGCCGGGCTGCGTCTGGTTGACATACCAAATGAAAAGGAAGCTGCTGAGTTCGATCAATGCGTTCAGAAGTTTCACCGTCTCATAGGCGGTATGGCATCGATCGGTTTCGACATGTACGCCCCTGTTTCTCATAAAACGTCTATCATGGCCCAGCGATGTACGGACTGTACCGGATACTCAATTAAAAATATCGTGAGCGCAATTTTTATTATTGTTACGGATCTGAGCATGTATTTTCTCACCATCGACAAGGTCAAAGATGTTGAGGCTCTTGTTCCTGCAATCGAAAAAAGAATTGATGCCTGCATGGCTGATTTTCATGTCAGCAAAGTGACAATAAATTCTCAGAGTGAAATAGATGATATCATGAAAATGTTTGGTGCTGTCTAGCCGTACATTTCACCAGACTGTTTGCCCCTTCCCGACAAACCATAACCCCGCCGCGAGTGCATCTTTTGAAAATTCTTTACCTGCGCCGCATCTTGAACATGTTTGACATGCAGAGCATGATCTGCTATGTCGTTTTGACTTACTACCAAACTTTCAGAGGATGATCCCATGATTCGAGCAAATGAGCATTATGCTAAATTGAAAGCTTCATATCTGTTTTCTGATATTGCCAGAAGGGTAGCCGGGTTTTCGAAAGATAATCCACACCGTGAAATTATTCGCCTCGGCATAGGTGATGTGACCAGGGCGCTGCCGTCGGTCTGTATTGAGGCCTTTCACCGTGCTGTAGACGAAATGGGATCGGATGCCACTTTCCGCGGCTATGGCCCTGAGCAGGGATATGATTTTTTACGGCAGAAGATTGCGCAGGTCGACTTTCAGGCGCGCGGCATTAATATAGAAGCTGATGAAATATTTATAAGCGACGGCGCTAAATGCGACACGGGAAATATTCAGGAGCTGTTTGCCGGCGATATAACAATTGCCATACCTGACCCGGTCTATCCGGTGTATGTTGATACCAATGTTATGGCGGGGCGCACCGGCGAGAACAGGGAAGGCCGTTATGGAGGGCTTGTCTATCTCGAGTCTACTGCAGCCAACGGGTTTGTTCCCGCTCTTCCTGACAACCCTGTCGATCTTATCTATCTGTGCTTTCCGAACAATCCGACCGGAGCCACGGCAACCCGGGAGCAATTGAAACTGTGGGTCGACTTTGCCTGCAAGCACAAAGCCCTGATTTTATTTGATGCAGCCTATGAGTGCTTCATCAGGGATGCATCACTGCCCCATAGTATTTTTGAAATAGAAGGGGCGGAGGATGTTGCCATCGAGTTCAGAAGCCTTTCCAAAAGCGCCGGGTTTACCGGAACGCGGTGCGCATTTACGGTCATACCTAAAAAATGCCGCGTTTTTGATACGCAGGGTTCTCCTGTTGCACTGCACCCTCTGTGGCTGAGGCGCCAGACCACCAAGTTTAACGGTGTTTCATATCCTGTGCAGCGGGCTGCTGAAGCCGTGTATACCCCGGAAGGCCAGAGCCAGTGCGCTGAGCTTACTGATTATTATCTTAAAAATGCCGCTCTGATTGTCGACCGGATGACGGCGCTTGGTTTTACCTGCACGGGCGGCAGGAATGCCCCGTATATCTGGATTAAGAGCACAATGGATTCATGGGCGCTGTTTGATCTCTTGCTTGAAAAGGCAGGGGTTGTCTGTACGCCGGGCTCCGGTTTCGGGAAATGCGGCGAGAGCTATATTCGCCTCAGCGCTTTTAATTCATATGAAAATGTTGAGAAAGCGCTGGAGCGTATCGGCACAGGCCCTGAGCTGACATGCACTGAAACGTTAAAGCCCGCTGCTGGTACTTCCGGCAGCGGGCTTTTTTTATGAAAAGACGCCATCACACCGGCAGTGGCACTGAGGGCAGTGTCCATTTTGAAGTCCGTAGTGGGTGATGCTGAATCCTGATCGCTTAATAACTGCCGCACCGCAGGAAGGGCAGCAGGTGTTTTCGCCTTCTATGCCCGGGATATTGCCGGTGTACACATATCTGAGTCCCGCCTTTAAGCCGATATCGCGGGCCAGCACCAGCGTTCGAACGGGCGTGGGGGGCTTGTCCGTCATGAGGTGCGTGGGGTGAAATGCTGTTACATGCCAGGGTATATCGACGCCGACGCCGGCAATAAAAGAGGCAATCCAGGCAAGCATGCCGGGCGTGTCATTGAGGCCCGGTATGACAAGCGTTGTTATTTCAATCCATATGCCGAGCTTTTTATACAGCTGTATCGTATCGAGTACCGGCTGAAGTTTTGCGCCGCAAACCGTATGATAGAAATTTTCCGTAGAGCCTTTCAAATCTATATTGGCGGCATGCAGGTATGGGCTTATGGCTGCAAGCGGCTCAGGATTTATATAGCCGTTTGAAACGAAGACATTTTTGACCCCTTTTTCAGCTGCGCATTTGGCAGTATCAAAAGCAAGTTCAAAATAAATTGTGGGCTCGGTATAGGTGCAGGCTATCGATGCGCAGCCTGATTCGATTGCTGCCGCTGCGATGTCCTCCGGGTTTCGCTGACGTCCGGCAATAGCAGCGCCGTGACCGGGCAGTTGTGAAATGTCGGCGTTCTGGCAATGTCTGCAGGTAAAATTGCACCCTGCTGTTGCTATCGAATAAGAACGTGACCCGGGCATAAAATGGTAGAGAGGCTTTTTTTCTATGGGATCGATATGCTCGGCAATAACTTTATCGTAGACAAGACTGTACAGCATCCCCCCCCGGTTTTGACGAACACCGCAGATGCCGGTGCTGTTTTCCGTGATCAGGCAGTTATGCGGGCATAACCGGCAGCGGACTTTTGCATTCTCAATTTTTTCGTAAAAGCATGCTTCCTTCACCGCAGGTCACCCCCTGAGCTATTTTGACAGTTTGACTATTGTTTCTACATGAAAAGTGTGCGGAAACATATCAAAAGGCTGAATTGCATCAATGGTGTAGCCCCTGTCGACCAGCACGCGCAAATCGCGTGCAAGCGTAGACGGGTCGCATGAAACATAGACTATGACGGAAGGGCTCTTTTCTGCCAGCAGATGCAGGGTTCGCGCTTCGCAGCCGCCTCTGGGCGGATTAATAAGAATGCCGGCATAGTTTTTTGCTAAACCGTTTTCACCCAGATCATCAATATTGGCGGCATGAAATTGCACATTTTCGATATCATTGAGGCGCGCATTATTCCGCGCCTCAATGATGGCGGCTTTATTTGAATCAATGCCGGTTATTGTCGCGCTGTTTTTTGCAAGGAACAGGCTGAAATTGCCGCAGCCGCAAAATAAATCAAGAATGTCGCTGCCGGCTACCGGCTCCATAAATTTTAGAACCTGACGTATCATGGCAAGGTTCTGCTGCCTGTTGACCTGGTAGAAAATTTCAGTGTCCCGCAGAAACATCAGCCCTTCAACAGACTCTGTTAGTGGCGATTGCTGCTCTCCGGCCGTACCGGAGGCGGTATTTATGACCAGCTTTTTTTTTTTTCTATTTTTCCGGTCCAGCCACAGGCTCAGGACTGCCGTGGTGTTTTTAACGGCAAGAAGCTGCAGCTCGGTATAGCCCGCTGTTTCCTGCCGGTTGTGACGCAGAAGCTGGCGGCAGATTTCCAGTGCCTGTATGAGCTCGGGCTCAAGCAGCAGGCAGTCGGTAATCCGGACTAAGGTATGAGTTTTTGTTTGATAGAAACCTATGGCCGGGTTTTTTCGACCATCAATTTTCAGTGCTGCACGGCTGCGGTAGCGGGTTTGAAGAGGGGAGGGGGCAGGTGGGGATACTTCGCAGTCATACAATTTTCCGATTCTGACAAGGCAGTCTTTTAAAGTAGCCGCTTTATAGTCCAGCTGCTGAGGATAGCCGATATGCTGCCACTGGCAGCCTCCGCACAGGCCGGCAAGAGGACAGGGGGGGACTGTCCTTTCAGGCGATGCTTCAAGAATATCCAGCAGAGTAGCTTTAAGATACTGGTTCCGATTCTCATCAATGCGCGCCAGGACAGTTTCGCCTGGTAGAACCCCCTCAACAAAGCATGTTTTGCCGTTCATGCGGGCAAGGCCTGCGCCGCCATGGACAAGCTTTTCAATGGTCAGTGTCAGTTTTTGTTCATCAGGAGAGTGTTCTTTTTTGTTCATAATCGGGGCTCTGCATGGCAGTGCCGGGGCATAAACCGGCCGCATACTGGTTTATTGCGTTGAAAAAATGTTTGTGTACGATGCGTTTGAACTAAACGTGAAGGGTGATTTTATTGTGGAAAAGCCCATGTTCTTCGGCTTTTATTTGTGTCTTCACGAAAACCATCATCTGTGGCGCCGGATTTCGTGCAGAAGCAACTCAAACACTGCGTGTTCCTGTTGATTTAAAACTGGGGTAGTGTTTTTTCATCGACGAATTGAAGTCCGAAGTTGTAGCCGCCTTTTTCTGTGTGTTTTACCCAGATAAGATGCGCCGTGCGGCTCACGGTTTCCCCGTTCTGTTTATAGCGCATCTCAAAAGGCAGATCGCCGGATGTTTTGAAGCTGATACCGGTTCCCGACACATTAACTGCTTTTGCCTTGATAAGATCAAAAGCGCCAATACACTCAATAGCAGCTCTAAGCGGCACGCGGTTTCCCCGTGTGCCTGAGGTTGTGGACAGTGCTGATTTTTTGTCTGCACAGGGCTTCTGCGAAATCTCCAGCTTTGCAATCCTTTTGCGCAGTGCATTCAGCTCGGTAATCAGTTCGCTTTTGGTTTTTCGCGTGTCTGACATATGTTCCCCCTATTAAATTTACACAAAACACAAATTTTTTAGAGTAATGAATTGTGTCATATTCTTTAAAATAAGGTTATTTATAATAAAGCATTGTCGGTGCCAATTGTCAAGAAGGATAGTATCAGAGCGGCCATCGGGATATGGCATTCATTTCATACGGAAAAGGCAGTTCAGCAGAGAGTTTTAAAGATCCTGCTTTGGCTATCATTGCAGCATTATCGGTGCAGAGAATGGTCGAAGGCAGATACACTGCAATACCCTTTATCTGCGCCTGCTGCTGCACGTGAATGCGAAGGCGGGAGTTTGCAGCAACGCCGCCGGTCAGCGTTACGGCTTTGACTTTGTTTTCGATGCATGCCCTGAGCGTTTTTGCGACAATCAGATCGACGACTGCTTCCTGAAAAGAAGCTGCAAGATCAGGTAAAGCGCTTTCAGGAACACCCCCGGGAAAATTATTTTTTACATGATACAAAACAGCCGTTTTAAGGCCGCTGAAACTGAAATCATAATTTTGGTCATGCAGCATGGGGCGGGGAAAAACAACAGCATCAGGGTTGCCGCTGCGGGCAAGGGTGTCGATGACTAAGCCCCCCGGATATCCGAGCCCCAGCAGTTTTGCGACTTTATCATACGCCTCACCTGCTGCGTCATCGCGCGTTTTTCCAAGAAGCCTGTAGGAGCCTGCTTTTTCCATATAATAGATATTGGTATGGCCCCCGGAGACGACCACGGTGATATTGGGCAACGGAATGGAATGTTCAAGATGTGGCGCCAGTATATGCCCTTCAAGATGATTAACGCCAACCAGCGGAATATGCTGCGCATAGGCGATTGCTTTAGCCGCATTGATGCCCACAAGCAAAGAGCCGATAAGGCCCGGCCCCTGGGTAACGGCTATGCCATCAATGTCAGCAAGCCCCATATGCGCTCTGTCCAGAGCCTCACGGATTACAGGGATTATGTTTTCCTGATGTTTGCGAGATGCTATTTCAGGAACAATGCCGCCGTATTTTTTGTGATAGTCGATTTGCGTTGAAATAACGTTTGAAAGTATTTCACGGTCATCCCTGACGATGGCTGCCGCTGTTTCATCGCATGAAGTTTCTATGCCCAGTATAATCATACACCATATTACCTGTTGTGTTTTTACCTGCACGGAAGTAAAATTCTATGCAGGTATGCTGCTTTAATCACTTAAACGAGCTAGTACAATGGAAATTAAAACGGATTTTCTCATCATCGGATCAGGCATTGCCGGACTCAGCTATGCACTGAAAATCTGCGCCTATGGAAGCGTTGCCATTATCACTAAAAAAGATAAGAAGGAGTCAAACACCAATTATGCTCAGGGCGGTATTGCAGCAGTGGTTGATGCCGATGATTCCCCTGATTTCCATTTTGACGACACTATAACAGCAGGGGATGGTTTGTGCAAGACTGATATCGTCCGTATTGTTGTCACAGAAGGTCCTGAACGGATTCGCGATTTGCTCAACTGGGGCGTGCCTTTTTCGCGCAGCAAAAAAAACAGATCATCTGAATTCGACCTTGGCAGAGAGGGCGGTCATTCCCGGCGAAGGATACTGCATGTAAAAGACCTTACCGGCCAGGAAATTGAAAAAATTCTGCTGCAGAAAATACAGGATAATCCAGGCATTCAAATATATGAAAACAATATCTGCATAGACCTCATAACGGCAAAAAAACTCGGGCAGAAAAACATCCCGAAGAATGTATGCTATGGGGCCTATGTTCTTGACCGGATCACGGGGCAGGTGAACACATTTGTTTCAAAGGTAACGCTTCTTGCAACAGGCGGGGCAGGAAAGACCTATCTGTATACGACAAACCCGGATATATCCACCGGAGACGGACTTGCTGCAGCCTACCGGGCAGGAGCCCGCATTGCCAATATGGAGTTTATACAGTTTCATCCAACCTGCCTCTATCATGCCGACGCGAAAAATTTTCTCATTTCTGAGGCGGTACGGGGAGAAGGAGCCATTCTGCGCCTGCGTGACGGCACGCCGTTCATGGCGAAATACCATGAGCTTAAAGATCTTGCTCCGCGTGACATTGTGGCGCGCGCCATTGATGCGGAGCTTAAGAAAAGCGGCGATGACTGTGTCTATCTGGATATTACACACCGCCGTTCCAGCTTTATTAAGGGGCGTTTCCCCAATCTGTATAAAAAATGCCTGAGTTTCGGTCTTGATATGACTGCACAGCCCATTCCCGTTGTGCCTGCCGCCCATTATATCTGCGGCGGAGTCCTGACGGATGAGTATGGCGAAACAAATATCAGCGGTCTTTTTGCCGCAGGCGAGGTTGCCTGCACGGGACTGCACGGGGCAAACCGCCTGGCGAGCAATTCGCTGCTTGAAGCGCTTGTTTTTTCACATCGTGCCGCAATCAAGTCCATACAGCAGGTCCACCGGCGCACGTATCCCAGGGTGGCTATTCCCCCCTGGGATTCCGGCAATGCCCTTGATATTGAAGATCTGGTCGTTATTTCCCACAATTGGGATGAAATCCGGCGCTTGATGTGGAATTATGTCGGCATTGTCCGCACGACAAAACGTCTTGAACGGGCATGGGCCAGGATTCAGATGCTGCAGAAGGAAATAACCGAATATTACTGGAATTCCATCATTACTTCTGATTTGATCGAGCTTCGAAACATTGCAACAGTGGCAGGCCTTATCATTGCCTCCGCCCTCAGGAGAAAAGAAAGCAGAGGGCTGCATTTTACTATCGATTATCCGAAAAAAGTTTTACGTCTTGCTCAGTCTGACACCATTATACAAGTCCGGCCGCGGATAAGCACGGTGCTCAATCGGGTTATCTCAACAGCGAAGGCCCGCAATAAGAGCAAACCTTCCCGTTTTTCCCTTTTCTCCACGGTGAGAAAAGAAGAGGTTTAAATTGCAGGCTGTGCAGAGCCAGGACAACTCGATGTGCCCGGGCGCAAGACCTGACTCAATAAGCTGCTGCCTGTTTGCCTCCTGCAGATCAAGAGAAAATATAGTGTCTGCTGCTTCAGGCATGAGGAACCGCTTATTTCCCGCAGCTTTTTGAAAGCATTCAGCCACATCTTTCCTCACCTCATAGCAGCAGGGGCCGATTGACGGGCCGATACCGGCCCGTATTTTTTTTATATCGCACTGGTAGTTTTGCACCATAAGCCCAGCTGCTTTAGCCGCAATGCCACCGGCCGTTCCTTTCCACCCGGCATGTACGACAGCAAGCGCATGTCTGTCCGGTTCATATAAGATGACCGGTACGCAATCCGCCACTCGCACCAGGAGCGGTATGTTCGGCACAGCGGTTATGAAACCGTCATAGCCATCAAGCACATGGGCTGCAGGGAAGGGTTTTGATCGTGCCGGAGCATCAGTTATAAGGGCTATTTCGGTTCCATGCACCTGATGCGAACTGACCACCGTTTGAAGATCAAAGCCCATGACCCGGGACAGACGCCCGTAATTTTCTTGCACATTTACTGCACTATCGCCTGTATTACCGCCGAGATTCAGACTGCTGAAAGGCTCAGGGCTTACTCCTCCTGAACGCGTGGTTACGGCGTGAAAAAGTTCAGGAAAGCCCGACAGGTTTTTGAATTGTGCGAACTCAAGATCATTTTTTACTATGAAATCCATTGCTGTGCCCTGTGCTATGCTGGTTTAGACATATAATATTTAAATTTGCAGACTACTCATCTAAATCTCTCCCACAAGAGACCAGGGAGTCTGTTTTTTCCCTCACTTGATGGGAGGGATGAAGGGGAGGGCGCCTGCAATAGATAATAAAAAATGTGAAGACCCGTTGAGTGTATGGTTGTCGGTGGTAATCGATATCCTGTGTCAATCACATGGATATTCAGGCCGATTGAAAGTGCTTTAATGTAAACACCTCATGTTCATAGTGCAGATAATATCCTGAATTGTCATCCCATGCCGGCAGTGCATGAAAGACATGAGCTCCGGATTGAAAAGTTTCCGGCTGGTGCGTATGGCCGCAGATGACATAGTCGATGCCGTCATTGAATTTTTTTTCAATTGCATTTCGGGTGAAACAAAATCGGGACGGGTCCTGGGCCTGTATAACTTTTTTGCTTTGCAGCATGAATTTGCCTGCCAGATAATTTTCAATGCATCCGGGAAGCACCCTGTCAGCCATTTTAAACAAAGGCCACATTCGGGCCCTGTACTGCAGAAACTGCGTGTCTGATAAACAAAGCGTATGCCCATGGGCTAGAAAAAAGTTTTTGCCGTCAATATCGACCGCAGCCTCTTCACCAAGATAGCGTATGCCAAAGCGCTCAACCATTTTTTTGCGCAGAAGAAAATCACGGTTTCCAATCAGCAGCCCAACCGTGCAGCCCCTGCTTATTAGCGCATGCAATTTTTCAAAAACCCATGCATGTGCGGTATAAACGGTTTTATTATTGGCCCAGAAATCAAACAGGTCGCCGATAATATACAGGCTTCCGCCGGCTCACATTGTCGAGAAATGAACTAAACAAATCCTTTTTGATCTGTATTGTTGATGTTCAAGTGAACATCTGCAACAAAATAGGTGCCGGCCATTTGTTCTTTTCGCCTCTGGCTATTTATGATAGAACCCAACATAGCATACTTGACTGGAAGCACAAAAGAATTTGTTGCAGTATTGGAGATCAAATGAAAGATATTATTAAAAGTTTTTTTTATAGCTAAATCAGGCACTTCTATTTTTTTTCTAAGTATTAGTTTTAGGTTTTTTCTGGTGCAGCTTGTGTCAGTGCCGATAATTCAACATTTGTTACTGAACAACGGCAATTGCTGCATACATTCGTCGAAATTAAGGCATATGGCGATAATGCCAGTGCAGCTATTGCCGCCGCCTTTAATGAAATGGAGCGGGTAAACAGGCTCCTGAACAACTATGACAATTCAAGCGAGATCTCAGCCATCAACAGAAATGCCGGCGGTGCGGCTGTGCCGGTGAGCTCTGAGACTGCGGAGATTCTGCAGGCAGCCATTAAGATTCGGTAAACTTTCCGGTGGTGCGCATGATGTCACCATCGGTCCGCTTTTGAAGTTGTGGGGCTTTGCACAGGAACAGCCGGGGCTTGAAGGTGCAGTGCCTGATGCGGCACAGATTAACGCGGCCAAAGCGCTTGTCGATTACCGCGCGCTGCAGCTTCTTCCGCAAACGGTTAGCGGCAAATCGCTGTACAGCGCCCGTCTTGCAAAAAGCGGGCATGTGGATTGATATGGGATCGATCTCAAAAGGCTACTGCGCAGACCGGGCCATAGCTGTGCTGAAAAAATATGGCATTCAACAGCGCCCTTGTAGCGGCAGGCGGCACTATTGCACCATCGGCCGCAAGCCCGATGGCTCGTTCTGGAAAGTTGCCGTGCGCCATCCTCGCAAAGAAGATGATTTTATGACCTTTGTGCCTCTTGTGAACGCCTCAATTTCTACCTCCGGCGATTATGAGCGTTTTTACATGAAAAACGAAAAACGGCTAGGCCACATTATCGACCCGCACACGGGCAAACCCGTCGAGCGCATGCAGTCGGTATCGGTAATTGCTGCCACAGGTCTTGAAAGCGACTGCTATCGACACGACGATCTTTGTGCTGGGCCCGGAGAAAGGCAAAAAGCTGATAGACAGCCTGCCGGGAACCTCAGCACTGCTCGTTTCTCATGACGGCAGGATCAGCATGTCGGAGAAGTGGCCGGAAAAAGTCGTATTATATTAAAAGGTGGAAGCTTGTTTGTGCTGTTGTTATGTCCAGTTTTTTGCCATCGGTTTTAATGGTGATGGCGCCGCACTGTTCAGTTACATAGGTGTTGATATTTAACTGTCTCTAATCGTTTTTTAACATCCGGGTGCGGTGTCTGCCGTTTTCCGAACGATCTGCCGCTGACAATGGCAACAGAGGGCTGTACGGCCTTGAGAAATGCCTCACTGCATGAGCTCTGCCCGCCATGATGAGGGACCTTAAGTACTGTTGCTGAAAGATCAACCCCGGCCTGTATGAGTTTTGATTCCTGTTCTTTTAAAATATCAGCGGCAAACAGAAAACTCACTTCACCGTAGGATATCTTTAAGCACTAAGGAATTATTGTTGGTTGCGCCCTGGTCTTCATCGAGCATGTTCAGGGTATCATCTGTAAGGATTAAGAACAGTAATAGTCACTGTGCCGATTGTGCGCTTTTCCGTATCTCTCTTGCAGGCAATAATGGCGGCTTTGTTTAGTCAATGCCGTTTCCATCAGTGCCTGATAGGGCTCCAGAAATGAATTTTCGACCATTATGCCATAATTCGTCCGTAGCAAATTTTCTGGCTATGTAGGGCAGGCCGCCGACATGGTCCCGGTGGGGATGGGTTAAAACAATATAATCAACTTTTTTTATGCCACGTGAATACAGGTAGGGGGCAATGACTGCTTTACCCATATCGAAGCTGTCATCCATAAGTCCGCCGCCATCGATAAGCATCACCTCTTTATTGGGCAATTGTTATGACAGCGCAGTCTCCTGCGCCGACATCAAGAAATGTAACAGACAGACTATCATCAGGCCGGTTGGCATAAAGCGCTTGAGCACATTCTGCACCCAAAAAAACCAAACAGTCCACAGCCATACAGTATCCACTGCTTCTTTGTACGGCATACAGCCGACAGGATAAGCAAACCGTAAAAAAATACCACCTCCCAGAACAGTGGAGTCGGCAACGGTAATGCCATCACCAAGCGCGGCATAGAATATATCAGAAAGAGAGAGAAAAAAATCAGTGCAGAGTGCCGGCAGCTTTAAAAAGCAGTGCAGCTCCGGGCTGCCAGATAAAAACCATCATTGCAGCAGCAAGCCCCAGCGGCACAAGGAGAAATCCTGCAAGGGGCACCATGACCAGGTTTGTAATAAAACCTGAAGGTGCGAATGTGTGAAAATAGAATGCCACAATCGGAGCTGTTCCCAGCATTGCAGCAGCTGATGACAGCAGAGAATCACCTGTATAAGCGGCTAGTTTTGCCCGCAGCGGTGATGTTTTTTTGAAAGGATCAGATTCTTTTTTTGTCAATAAGCTGTTTCCATGCGGGAACAAGAATGATCAGGCAAAAAACAGCAAGAAACGAGAGCTGAAATGAAATTTCAAAAAGTGACTGCGGCGAAACAGCAAGTAATAACAAAAGCTGCAACAAATAATGTGTGCAGCATGTGCTGCGGCCGGTCCAGCAGCAGGGTAAGCAGATAGCACACAACCATAAGTCCCGATCGTGTAGCCGGTGTGGCCATCCCGGCAATCATGCAGTACCCCAGGACTGGGAATATCGACATGAAAAACGGCAATTTTTTTTGCGGGAATATACAGCAGCAGCCGGGGATACAGTTTCAAGAGATTAAATATAATTCCATATGCCAGAAGTGCAAAAATACTGACATGCAAACCCGATATGGAAAGAATATGTGTTATGCCGAGCGCTGAGAACCGGTCCCTGATGTGTTCCGGAATGGTCCCCTGTTCCCCGATAATCAGCGCAAGAAGAATATCCCGTGACGGGGATTGCGTTGAGCTGTAGATGCATTCTGCGAATCCTGTTGCGGATAGATTCGATAAAAACCAGGAATCTATTGCCTTCACCTTCTCGGATCAGAGTTATAGACTGGTCGCTTTCAAGAAATGCTGTTGCGTAAATGCTTTTATAGGCAAGATGCCGTATATAATCGAAGCCGCCCGGGTTTGAAAAATTTCTCGGAATATGCAGTGTCGATGAAAACCTGATCCGGTCTCCATAGCTGAATCTCCTGCCGCAGTCTTTAATGCTGAGCAGCAGATTGCCCTTTACTGCAATTGATTCATCGCGGCCATGAATTGCCCGTACAGCCAGTGTGAGCTTGGTTCGATTCAGCGTTTCCGATGGCGGTTCAGTTACAACGGCTTCAACTGTCCGACTTCCCTCATCAACATAGCGCAGAACAGAGGTGCCCGCAGGGTCGGGATGGATTTTGGCATACAGGCTGTAAAAGCCGATACAAAAAAAAAGGCAGGAGACACAAATGCCTGCAGCACGGAATGATTTAAATAGCAGTGATGCAGCCAGACTGATCAGGAGTATTCCTGCGCCGGCATACACTATGTTTACCTGCAGGCAATCAGCATGAGCGGCTGTAATGCCTGCGCAGTATGCCAGGACAACAGCTATAAAAGGCTGCTGTAAAAACCAGAGCATCACCGGTCGGTTCTTTTGATGAAAGAAATTTTTTTAACGAATGAAAATTCAAGTTTATAGTCGAGTTGTGCTGCCCGCTGCGCTGTTTTTGCCCTGCACGAACATTTTCATATCTGCAAAGCCGGACGCCGGGTCTTTTTTGAGAATTGCAGGAAAATTTGTGGTAGCTGTGATCCTGCGTCCGTCTTTTGTGCGGATAATGATTTGTTTGCCGGCAGGGGTAAGCTCTATTTCAATTTCATCTACTTCTTCAAATGGAAAGCGCTGCGTCGTGACGGTCACCCGGCTGGGATCTTCCTGTAAAGGCGTCATGACTTCGACTATCACTTCTTTTGCAGTGAGACTGTAAGGTTTAAGAAACGGCGTCTCTCCCCGTTCCTCCCATGAATAAAGAAGTGAAAAATGTTCAATCGTGGTCTGCTCCTTGTAAACATTGGTTACCAGTGCCGTAAAATAGGGTGGAGAGTCATTTGACGAACAGCCTGCAAGCAGCAGCACTATCATGCTCATAAGAAGCACAGGCGTCAGTTTCGCAGCGGGAAGGAAACGTATATTCATTGTGTTCTCCGATGATGAAATATAAAAACTTGTCTAATAACAGTATTCCAATTATATTTCAAAACCATGGATATGAAAGAACTATTTCAGCGGATGAAAGCTTTCCCGAAAGTTGATCTGCACCGCCATCTGGAAGGCAGCATTTCAGCAGAAACGCTTGTGCACATTGCCGCAAAATACGGTGGTACATTGCCTGCCTGCACGGTTGAAGAACTGCGGCCATATATACAGATGCATGCAGAATCACCGGGCTTTCCAGCTTTTTTTCAAAAATTTAAAGTCTACCGGGGGTTTTATCCATGCCGGGAAGCAATCGAAGACGCTGCCTATAGGGCTGTCATGGATGCAGCCCTTGATACGGTGAAGTATCTTGAACTTCGTTACAGCCCGAGCTCATTTTGCCGGTTTGAACAGGTTCAGGGAAAGTGATGTCATTGAGTGGATAAGCGGGGCCATCCAAAAAGTCTTCTGATGATTTCAACATTATTGTCATACCCATACTTACCATCAGCCGGGATTTTGGACTTGAACTGGCAGAAAATACCGTTCGTTATGTATCCCGGCTCAAACCGGGATTTTTTTACGGTCTTGATATTGCAGGTGATGAGGCTGTCAATTCAGCAAAGCCATTTTGCGATCTTTTTGCACTGGCTAAAAATTCAGGGCCTTCATCTTACCATACATGCCGGAGAGGCATGCGGCCCTGAAAATGTGCGGGAAGCTGTGATCGACTTTAAAGCTGACCGCATCGGTCATGGCGTGCGTTCTGTTGAAGATTCTTCAATCATGGCCTTGCTGCGCGAAAGGCGGATACTTCTTGAGCTATGCCTTACCAGCAATGTTCATACCGGGGTTGTCACGTCAGTGGAAGCCCATCCAATTCGCCGCCTTATGGAGGCCGGCGTACCTGTCAGCATTAACACTGATGATCCTGCTATTTCTGATATTACCCTCAGCGGGGAATATGTTGAGGCTGTTACGAAATTGGGGTTTACCGAATCAGAGCTCAAGGCCCTCAACCTGCAGGCGCTCGACCATGCTTTCCATCCGGACAAGGACATCTGAAAGCCGGCTTGCACATTTCTGGAATGAAACAGGGCAGGGGGCTAATGTCCCGGAGCATTTTTAAAAGCATGAAATGATTCAAAACTGCACCTGGGTAAACAAGGTCGCAGAACCTGTAAAACATGAGATTCTTGTGCCGAGACAAGATATCTCAAACATGCTCTTAAAGAAGTGTCTCAAAAATCGCCTGAATAATATCAAGTGCTCCTGCCGCTTCATGCGCATCTGAGACAATGCCGCCTGCATTCCTGACTGCCTGTATGACCTCTGGAGAGGCATTGGCCGGGCAGCCTACGAATTTTGTTACTGCGCCGTTGAGCATGGTAATATCATTGATGCCGTCTCCAATGGCAATGACACGATCTGATGGTATGTTCAATAGTTCAGCACATTTTTTCAGTACTTTTGCTTTTGAAAATGATGCATGCAGAATGAATGTCCATTCCTGGTTCCCGGAAATTTGCGCATCAGGCTGCGCCTGTTATAAACTGCTGCATGACTTCGCGAAGAGCGGGTGTCTGGTCAGGTGAAACCCTGTAGGCAAAGACCAGATCGTTCACTACGCAATCCAGTATTGTAAATTGTGATTCAACCTCTGAGCGCCATTGGGGGAAAAGCGGCCTGATTTTTTTCCAAAGTTCCGTATGCCGCTTTGTCTGCTCCAGCATTCCATGCCTCTACAGGAAGGTAGGTATCATCGCCGTCACGCAGATGTATGAACCGCTGGCAGCTTAAAAGAGCCAGTGGTTTTTGCTCCGCAGGCAGCAGTGATGCTATGTCTGCCATGGTATCGGTATAACGGTCTGAATTCATAACCCATTGCGATGCCTGAAGCTGCGAACTGAGGCAAGGTACTGCATAAGCGCACTGTCCATTTCAAGACGAGGAGAATATGACACTGATGTGCCATCAAGATCGAGTGCTATGAGGAAACGGTTTTGCTGCGGCATGTATCAACTCCGGAAACGGGGAATATAAAAAATTATATCACGCATTCTATGATGGTAAAATCAGTGCACTATGCAGGGTTTCTTTCCATGTTACAGCCTGGGGCATGTGCCTTCATGCATCCAACGTGCTGAATAAGGATTATTTATTGGGCAATAGACCGGCAGAACAATCGCGTGTCAGCTGCGTTTTTTTGTGTAAGGTCGATACGTGCGGATCGTTTTTATGGGTTTGCCGCAGCTGAAAATTCTGACTGTTCCTGTTGATTCAGATACTGTGACGGCTATGGCATTGGTATTTTCTGAAATTGCAGATGCTGCGGCATGTCGGGCGCCCAGCCCTTTTATAGGCGTTATTTTATCTGCATCGGGAAAAAGATACATGCCGGCGGCATGAACGACGCCATTTTCTTTTACTATAAAAGCTCCATCAATGCGTGAAAGCTCCTTTACGCTTTCCTGTACTTTCTGGTCGGTAATTTTACGCTCATCTTCGGGATATCCGCGAAACGGGTTAAAAATCATCGGCTTTGACAATTCCAGAACTTTTTCAGTATCACCCACAACAAAAAGTGTGCCGACAGGTGCGCCCTCGCGTCCCTCCTGAGCAATTTCAATGGCAAGATTGACTAGTTGCAAAAGCAGTTCAACGGGTACATGCCTGCCTATGCGTTTCAGATCATGATGTGTTATGAGGACCGTAAAATCGTTCAATCCACACAATACGCATTGTGTCAAGCAGTCTGCGCCCTGAAAGGCTGTAGACACACAGGATTCGTTCATCCTGCTTTACTTTGCCTGATTCAATGATTGAGCGCAGAATGTATTGCAGTCTGTCGCTTCTGGTAACGCTGTTGAAGTCGCAAATAAATGTTTCAACGGTAATGTTTTCGGCAAGTCTTTTTGAAGGTATAACAATAATAAATTGATTTTTTGTGTAAACAGGAAGAACAGCTTTCCACACAGCAAGGCTCTCGCACACAACGAGAATTTTTTTTATTTTCAGCTTTTCTGCGATATGTGTCGCTTCCTCAATCAAGGTAAGCGTTTCGCGATCCTGTTTTTTTTGCAGCATGACAGTGCTTTAGTAATAGTATGGTTTCGAGATTTATATGTCATCACTGTGCTGACAATGCGGCTTGGGACTGCAATTATCGGCCCCTGTCGCCTACTACAATTTATTTTTTATTCTGTTCAGGAATAAACACGTCGCTTTTTACTTCCCATAATTGGTAAATCATGCCTGAAATTTGTACCGGTTTAAAATAATTCCTGTCGAACTTGCGACGTATGTATAATTTGTTGAAAACGGTTTGAGCGATGTTTTCATCCATCAGCACGCCAAAGCGGCCCGGTTCAATATAATCAAAACAGTATTTGCTTTTTGCAGTATATTTTTTTTCAGTTGAATTCTTTGTTTGTCTGTATGCCCAATTGAGAAAGCTGAAAAGACTGCCCATCGGCCTGTATGTCTCCGGTGAGCACATTGATGTTCAGCCCCTTGCCGCCGGTAATAGTGTCATTTTGCATGTTGCAGGCCTGTAAATATCTGGTAGTAGGGATGGATGCCTTCCTTTTTATCAAAATCCCACGTGCCAAACCAGTACCACCAGTAGGCGATCCGGGAAGGAGCATATCAAGAAACAAATAAACCGGACGCTGATCGAGCGGGAAGAAAAAAGTAAGCCAGTCATCTGTTGTTGTCGGTAGCGCGATTTTTTGAGTTTTAGTTCATCAATTATTGCCCGTGCATCAGCGGGGCCTGCAGCCAGTATTTTTTTTATCAGTTCCATGGCGGTGTTTTTATCTTTGCCGGTTGCCTTATGAAATTCATTGATGCCATGCATGCCCCGGGCGACATAAAACTGCATAAAATTTGCCGAAAGCCTGAAATCAGTAAAAGCCAGCGGGAGTGCATTAAAGTAGGTGCGTTCACCGCTATGAATAGATCCATCGTTAATGGTTGCCCTGCGCGCAAAATAGGTCAGGGCATAGCCATTATCCCACCATGCCCAGATAACTGCATCTTTGGGTGTTTTGTGAAGTGCGGCATCCATGCCTGCAACTGTGGCGCTGGTCAGCTTCGGCAATTGAGCATTCGTGGCATTTTCGTGGTACAGCGGCCAGGCACAAATAAACAAGCAGCAAAGGGCAAATAATCAGCAGCGGCAGGAAACGTTTTTTTAATTTCCATAATTCGCCTAAAAGATATCCGGTCCCGAGTCCCAGCAGAGGGCACAAGAAAAATAATGAACCGGTTTGCATAGGTGAACGCCAAAACAGACAGAATGGTAAGGGATCCAATAAAGAGAGATCCTTTGAAATTTCTGTAAAAAAGACAGGCTATCCCTGCGCAGGCAAAAATGAAGCTGGGTATTGAGCCGGTTGTGTAGTCAATGATAGTCGCAAGAGGAGGTATGGATTGTTCGCTTATGGTAACACCGATATTGGGAAAATCACCGCTGGCATCCTTTGATATGTAGAGAAATTGAATGAAAATGCCTTTGATCGTATCAATAAAAATACCCGGGCCCTTGAAAGCCATAACAGTCAAAACAGCACATCCAATGATGCCGCCGAAAATGCAGGCTTCTTTTTTTGATGGCCGGTAATAGAAAACAAGGGCAACTGCAAACGGAAGAAACGTGATTGCAGATACAACAGCCGGTGTTTGATCCCACCACCAGAGAAATAAGCCGTAATTTATGACAGCAAGACCGACATAGATATATCTTTTCCATGACGTAATCAGTGCAAAACGGAAGAAAAAGATAAGCGGATGCCAGTATGAAAGTTACATTCAGGCAGTCTGTGTCAAAGCGGCCAAAACCGCTTCTGAAGATATAAAATGGATAGAGCAGGGCCAATAGTGCGCCGGAAAAACCGGCCACGCCTCCGCTGTAGTTTTTTCCAAGCAGATAGAGAGGCAGAGCAAGCAGTGCTCCCAGTACGGCCGGCAGGACTGCACCAACCCAGCTGAGCGACCAGGAGGACAATTTTGTTATTTGTGCGGCCATTACAGAGATAAGAGGAGGAGGTGATGGACGGGGCGGGCAATCGGGCACACCCCGTTTTTCATCAGTTGGATAGTAGGTGTCGTCAATGAGATCTTGTGCAAGACTGAGATAGAAATATGCGTCAAATGTGGTGTGCAGAGGCTGACCTTCAAAAAAAGTACGCGATTCTGATTTTTTCCAATCAGAGATATCCTCCATCCTGAAAAAAATGCCCGCGCAAATAAGGCATATAACAGCAAGAATTTCACACAAAAGAATATACGGGGAAATAAATTTTTCCGCTCTGTCTATCGCAGCGCGTACCTGTGCAGTAAAAACAGGCTGCTGGAGCTGAATTTTTTGCCTTTCGGGTTCTTTTTTTATGATTTTTTGAGGTTTTTTACGGGCCATTAAGCTGTCCTTAATTGTTATTTTCGACGCGGTCATAGCGCAGCTGCGTTATTTGTTCGCTAATGAGCCCCAGCATGAAGATCATAACAGAACTGATCAGCAGCAGAGCAGACATGTTTGTAAATCGCTGGGTCAGCACATAGGTATAACAGTAGTTAAAAAGACCCATGAGCATAAAAAGCAGACTCATGGGAAGAAAAACGAGCATGGGTGAATACAGGGTGGTTATTTTAATAATGATCAAAAGGAATTGGAAGCCATCAGTGAGGGGCCGTATTTTGCTTTTGCCGGTTCGTTTTGCAGCCTGTATGGGAATATAGCAAATAGACCGTCCGCTGTGCAAATAGGACAGTGTAATGGTCGTCGGGTATGAAAATGTATTGGGCAGCAGATACAGATAGCGCATGGCGGTTTTTCTGTGTACGACACGAAATCCTGAGGTGAGATCCATCACCTTTCTTTTGGTTATAAAGCTTGCCAGAAAATTGTAAAATGAATTAGCGCATTTTCGAAAAAAATTCGCATGAGTCCTTGAATCACGTGCGCCGACAACCATATCATTTTTTTCGGCCTCTGCAAGCAGCCGCGGTATGTCTTCAGGATTATGCTGCCCGTCTCCATCAAGAAGGACAACCAGATCACCTGTTGCCATTCTGATGCCCGGTTTTAACCGCTGCGCCATTTCCTATATTATACGGATGTGAATAGACCAGTGCGCCGGCACGGCGGGCAGCCTCACCGGTTCCATCATCTGATCCGTCGTCGACAACAATGATCTCAGCATCGGGCAGCAGGCGGGAAATTGATGTTATGACTGTTCCGATGATGCCGGACTCACGGTATGCAGGTATAACTATCGAAATTTTCATGATAAGTCCTCTGTCGATTTGTTGAAAAGTATAATTCACAATAAGAGAACAAGTCAAGAGTGTAACGTTTTTTTTAACTTATTTTCTCATTAAAAAAAATCTTATCAGTACTCACAAAGCTCAGGATTTGATTTTTTGCAGCATTCCGGCATGGAGGTGATGCTGGATTTAACACCAGCCAATGCTACAAGGGCTTCTTCCTGCCCGGTGAGCACAGTGGGCATTACGCCCGTCTGATTGTAGACCTCATTCAGAAACACAGCTTTGTTTCCGGCAGCGCGCACGCAGGCAGTTGCTACTGCATAAATGCCAGCCGGCTGAAGCTTGAGTGCCTGTTGTGTGAAATGCGCTATGCAGGCAACCGCACGTGCAATAGATTCATCTTTAAGCGTGCCGGTGTCGAGCATGTCTTCACCCGACCGTATGATAGCGTGATTTCTCAGGACTGGTAAGAGCCGGCCGTCTGGTGAGACATCAGCCACTAAAAGCCGGATTGTCTGTGAACCGATATCTATTGAAGCAAGGCGCCGCATTGCTAACCGCCAAAATAAATTACTGGATACGGATGCGTGGCTGACTGTTCAGGGAATCTCTGCTGTATTGAAGATAGATGTGCTATCATATAAAGCTGTTTTCTTTCGTCTTTCTTTATACTAGAATTGGTCAATGGATGCGACAGTTTTAATTATTTTTATCATTGTCTATGCAGGGATGCTTCTCGGAGAAATACCCGGCCTTGCCCTTGATCGAACAGGGATAGCACTGCTTGGAGCAATTGCTTTTCTGGCAACAGGCCATATCAGTCCACAAGATGCCTGGGACGCTGTTGATGTTTCAACCATGGCGCTGCTGCTCGGACTCATGGTCATATCTGCCCAGTTTCGACTCGGGGGGTTCTATGCATGGATTACACGAAGGCTTGCGCGATTCCAGATCCAGCCTGAGAGTTTGCTGGGGGTGCTTATTATTATTGCCGGGGCGCTGTCGGCAGTGCTTGCAAATGATATCGTCTGTCTTGCAATGACTCCGGTGCTTATTGAGGGCTGTGCCCGCCGGTCGCTAAACCCGGTGCCCTATCTGCTGGGGCTTGCCTGCGCATCAAATATCGGGTCTGCGGCGACTCTTATCGGCAACCCGCAGAACATGCTGATCGGGCAGGCCCTTGACATATCGTTTTCCTGGTATCTGCTTGAAGCTGCAGTGCCGGTTCTCGCGGGTCTCCTGATTACATGGATGGTTATATGCGCGAGATACCGGAATGACTGGCGCAGAGTAACTCCTGTTCCCAAAATAGACACGAGCGATATAAATTACTGGCAGACCTGCAAAGGCCTTTTTGTTTTGTCCAGTGCTGTCATGGCGTTTCTTTTTTTGCCCTTTCCGCGCGAAATTGTCGCTCTCGCCGCTGCGGCGATTCTTCTGACAAGCCGCAGGATGGCATCGCGGCAGATGCTGGGGCTTGTCGACTGGCAGCTGCTGGTTCTTTTTGCCGGTCTTTTCATAGTCAATAAGGTTCTTGCCACCTCAGGAGTCTTGCATTTATTCATAGACCATCTTGCAGCATGGGGAATTCACATCGAGCATCCGGCATGGCTTTTCGGACTGACCCTGGTGCTGTCAAATCTTGTTTCCAATGTGCCGGCTGTCATGTTGCTGCTGCCTGCTGCGACGTATCCTTCTGCCGGAACTATTTTAGCGCTTGTCAGCACCTTTGCCGGCAATCTTTTCATTATCGGCAGCATCGCAAACATTATTGTTGTTGAACAGGCCAGGAGTCTGCAGGTAAAAATAAGCTGGCGGGATCATGCCCGAATTGGTATCCCGGTCACCATAGTGTCGCTGGCATGTGCCGGAGCGTGGATTTTAATTACATTTGGCAGCCTGATCGATCTTTATTTAATCTTCAAATAAAGCATCGACAAAATCGCGCGCATTGAACTCTCTCAGGTCGTCTATTTGCTCCCCGACGCCGATAAATCGAACCGGTATGCCCAATGTCTCGGAAATGCCGACAATCACACCGCCTTTTGCCGTGCCGTCGAGTTTCGTCAGCACAATTCCGGAAATTTCAATTGCTTCCTTAAAAAGCTTCGCCTGTGAGATGGCGTTCTGGCCGGTTGTTGCATCAAGAACCAGGATTGTTTCATGAGGAGCACCGGGCAGCTCACGGCTTATGATGCGCTGAACTTTTTTTATTTCATCCATGAGCGGGGCCTTTGTATGGAGCCTGCCCGCCGTATCTATAATAAGAATATCGGTATTTTTTGACTGTGCTGATTTCAAAGCATCAAAAGCTACCGCCGACGGGTCAGCGCCGTGTTTGTGTTTGATAACTCTGCAGCCGACACGTTCACCCCATATCTCAAGCTGGTCAATAGCAGCTGCGCGGAAAGTATCGGCAGCGGCAAGCATGACAGAGTGACCTTTTGTTTTAAAAATATTGGCCATTTTGGCAATGGTTGTTGTTTTTCCGGTACCATTGACGCCGACGGTTAGAATGACATACGGCTTTCTGTCTGAAGTAATTACGAGCGGCTGTTCATGGGCAGCTAAAATCTCGTAAATACCCTCTTTGAGCACCTCTGTGAGCTTGTCGGCATCCTGAAGCTCCTTCCGTTCGACACGCCATTTTATTTTTTGCATGAGCGTGTCAACAGTTGCAACTCCAAGGTCAGAGGTAATGAGTATGTCTTCAAGATTGTCAAGAAGCTCCCTGCTTATTTCTCTTTTGCCAAGGGTGAGTTCTTCAATGCGGCGGGTTACAGCCTGATGGGTTTTCGACAAACCCTCTTTGAGCTTTTTAAAAAATCCAAAAGTCCCGGTTTTTGCTTCCATGCCCGTCTCAGTTCAGTTCGACAGATACGATTTTAGATACGCCGCGTTCCTCCATGGTTACGCCATAGAGTGAATTGGCTGCCTGCATGGAAAGTTTGTTATGGGTGATGATGATGAATTGAGACTTTTCAGCCATTCTTTTTAAATGCGTTATAAATCGGCCGATATTTGAATCATCAAGCGGTGCGTCGATTTCGTCCATGAGACAGAATGGCGTTGGTTTGGTAAGAAAGATGGAAAACATGAGAGCAATGACCGTCAGTGCGCGCTCGCCACCGGACAGCAGATCAAGGCTCTGCAGCTTTTTACCGGGCGGCTGTGCGAACACCTCAATACCTGTTTCAAGCAGGTCATTTTCATTGGTGAGCTGCATATAGGCCTTTCCACCGTTAAAAAGCAGGGGGAAAAGCTCTTTAAAATGGTCATTGATCGTCGTGTACGTATCGAAGAATTTTTGCCGGGTAATTTTGTTTATTTTAGTTATTACTTTCTGCAGAGAATCAATAGCCTGCAGAAGATCCTGTTCTTGAGACATCAGATGCTGATAGCGCTGTTCCAGCTCTTCATACTCGCGTGCTGCTCCAAGATTGACATCGCCGATACTGGACAGTCGTTTTTGCAGTTCTTCAAGCCGGCTTTGTGTTTCATGCTCACTGAAAGCGTCATCGTCAAGGGGCTGAGGAAGTTCCTCCATGGGCAGAGCGTATTTGTCATAAACTTCTTTTGCAAGATATTCAAGATGCATTTCGTTGGCGGCATGGTCCCGTTCAATTTCGTGAATTCTGGGGCCAATGTCCTCCCAGCGGCGCTGCAGATCTTTCATAGTGAGCTTCGTGATTCAATCACTGAATCTTCAAGCGCTTGTGAAGACTCTCGAAGCTGATTCAAGGGCGGTTTCCATCTGCCGGTTCTGATCGATGAATTCATGAATGCGCTCTTTTGCAGCAGCGATACTTTCAACGAGGCTATGGGATTTCAGGAGCAAGGATTCGCTCTCTGTCTGTAATTGAGAAATCTTTTCCTGTGCCTGCTGCTTTTGAAAATCAAGCCGCTGCAATTGCGCCCGGACGCTTTCAAGTTCTTTCTGTGCTGAAGCAAGGGCAATTCGTGTGTCGGTATGGCTGGTTTCGGAAGATTCAACTTCGGCAGTCAAGCTCTTTCACCAGCGTCTGGAGGCCGGTTATTGCCTGCATCTTTTGCTCTTCAGCTTCCTGCAGAGCAATTTCTTTTTCCTGCAATGCTGCAAGTTCATGCTCATGGCCTGTCAAGGGCGCTGCGGCATGACGACAATTCCTGTGAAAGTGTCTCCATTTTTCTCTGTTCCTGCGTTAGCTCATGCTCTGCATGCTCTATGTTTTTTTCAACTTCAACAAGTGAAATATCAAGACGCTGCTTTTCAGCGGCTAGAGTTTCAAACTCCTGCCGGCGCTATCTGGAGCTTTTCGGCAAGCTCATCTTTTTCGTCCCGTAATAGAGCAAGGCTTGATTCGCGTACTTGCCAGCTCCAGCGGTGAATTCCCGTATTTCACGGTTTCTTTTAAGTATGCCGGCGCCGACGCCATCACCGCTGCCGCCGGTCAGTATGCCCTTGGCATCAATGACATCTCCCTCAGAGGTAACAATGATAACCTTACGGTTCATGGTTTGCCAGATTGCAAGTGCTGAAGACAGCGTATCGGTCAACAAAACATCTCCGAGAAGCTCGTCGACAATATCTTCAAATCCTTTCTTGATTTTTACAACCGAAAGAAGTGATGCGGCGCCAGCACGGAATATCTACCGGTGGTTTTTGTGCGGTGCGTGCAATAAACGAAACTCTTCCACCGCTGCAGCTGCGCAGATACTCTATGGCCTCTACTGCGTCCTGAGGCGTATCGATGACAATTGCCTGGAGCATTCTGTCAAGGGCGGCCTCTAACGGCGCATTCATGCTGAGATGATGTTTCCAGCACATCGGCAAGCAGACAGATAATGCCCGGCAGTTTTTTGTCAGATGTTTCAGCTCCTGCCATGACGGTGCGGACGCCGGCATTATAGCCCTCAAGATTTTTTTGCAGCTCCTGAAGAGACTGAAGCTTGGCATGTACGGAGCTGCACCGGTCGCGCATATCATTAACTTCAGCTTCCTTGCGGTGCAAGTGCCTCTGCAATACTGGCGGTTTTTTCGCGGTTGGTGATTATTTTTTCATCCTGCTGTGTGCGAAGAGCACCCAGCTCATTTCCCTGTCGCTCAAGTACGGACTTTTTTTCCTCTACGGCCAGACGAGCGTGCGCAGCGCAGTCTCATTATCAAGTTCAAATTTTTGTATGCGCAGGGTGAGCTCTTCATGAAGGCGGTTGTGTCATCGCAATGCTGTTTTTGATTTCAGCACGGGTCTGCTTCAATGTCAAAGTACTGTCTGTTCTCATGTTCGATTGAGTTCTGAACGTCACGCTGTCGGTGTTTTGCTACGGACAGGGATTCCGAAGAGGATTCAAAGCTGCTTTCAAGAGCCTTGATTCGTTCATGCAGCTCGGCTTCAGCGTGGCTGCTTGCGCTGCGTTCAGTATCCGTAGAGGCAAATTCATTTTCGAGAGACTCGATTGTTGCATGTATTTTTTGAATCTGTTCCTGGATGGTCTGCAGCTCTTTTTCATTGAGCGCCAGAGCATTTTCTTCGCGCTGGGTTTTTTCTTTAGCGTTATAATAATCTTCCTGGACCTGCTTGATTTTGTTGTTTAATTCTGTAAGATTGAGCTTGTTTTCCTGAAGTACAGCCTCAGAGGAATCGCGCTGCGTTGACAGCTGTGTTTCTTCATCCTGCAGCATAACAAGGCTGCTCTGAAGCTCCGCCTGTGCCTGTTTGAGCGCAGCGCAGCCGGCGAGCGGCAAGCTGAAGTTCGATCTGGCGTATTTCCTCCCGGATATTGCGATGCCGCTTGAGCCTTTTTACCTGCAGATCAAGGCCGCGCATCTGGATTTGAATTTCATTTAGTATATCTTTTATGCGCGCGAGATTGTTTTTTGTCGACTCCATCTTGGAGAGGGCTTCTTTTTTGCGTGTCCGGTACTTGGAAATGCCGGCGGCTTCCTCAATGAGAATGCGTCTTTCATCAGGCTTCAGGCTCAGAATAAAATCGACTTTCCCCTGCTCCATGATGGAATATGATTTTGTGCCGACACCGGAATCAAGAAAAACCTCAACGATGTCTTTAAGACGGCAGGGCACCTTATTGATAAAATATTCACTTTCCCCGGAGCGATGCAGTCGGCGTGTGAGCATTATTTCCGTAACTCCGCCGAGAACTGATGCTGTATGTTCATGGCCATTACCATTTCCATTGCCATTGCCATTAGCATTGGAGAGCACCATGGAAACTTCGGCCAAACCTGTTGACTTGCGGGTTTCACTTCCGTTGAAAATTAAATCTTCCATCTTGGAGCCACGCAAATGTCGCGCATTATGTTCGCCCATGATCCAGCGAATAGCATCCATGATATTGCTTTTGCCGCAGCCGTTTGGCCCTACAAGCGCAGTGATTCCAGGTTTGAAATTCAGTTTGACGCGCTCGACAAACGACTTAAATCCTGCAATTTCAAGCTCTTTTACCTGCATGCAAAACCTCAGGTTATGTTGGTAATTATTTGATTTATCTTATAAATTATGAAAATATTGGCTGATTTTATATTTTTATTAACTTTAGCAGATAAAAAAAACCATGTAAAGTAAAAAATGCGAGAAAGCACAAGATATAGTTATTGCATTAATTCATCAGCACAATTAATTGTATTTCAAGGGTTTAGGCAATGAAGGATTTTGCATGCGCGGCTGTTATGTGCTATGGTTCTGGCAACTTTGATGAGGAGCTGTTATGATTAATCAGATTTATAAGCTGCTGCAGGAAAATCTTGATCCGCATAAGGTTATCATGGATGCAGATATTCTTGAGAGTTACAGCCGGGATGAAACCCCTGATATGGCTGCTGCTCCGGATATTCTTGTTCGGGCTGAAAATGTTCATGATGTCAGCATAACGCTCAAAATTTGCAGTGAGCATAAAATTCCTGTAACTCCGCGCGGCGCAGGCACCGGGGTGACCGGAGGCGCGCTGCCTGTTATGAAGGGAGTTGTTCTCAGCCTTGAAAAATTCAATCGCATACTTGAGATTGACCGGGATAATATGGTTGCGGTTGTTGAGCCCGGAGCTATTACCGGAGACATACAAAAGGCGGCACTTGAACAGGGTTTGATGTATCCGCCGGATCCTGCCAGTCTTGAGACCTGCTCAATCGGCGGCAATGTGGCTGAAGGGGCCGGGGGACCACGGGCCGTAAAATACGGCACTACAAAAGATTATATGCTCGGCCTCGAGTTTGTTTTGCCTGACGGCAGCTTTAATGCAGACCGGCGGCAAGATAGTAAAAAATGCTACGGGTTACAATTTAGCCGGGATTCTGATTGGATCTGAAGGAACGCTTGCAGTTATTACAAAAATTTATCTCAAGCTTATTCCTGCTCCAAAGGTTACACTGGATGTCCTGCTGCCGTTTGACAGCCTTGAACAGGCCATTGATGCCGTGTATGCCATTTTGATGCAACCGTGTTATTCCGGCAACGCTTGAGTTTATGGAGCAGGATGCTATCAGACTGGTGTCAAAACATATTCAAACAACAATTCCCTGCGTTGACGCCGGTGCTCATCTGCTGATTCAGATTGACGGGAATACTGAAGATCAGGTCCTGTCCGATCTTCAGACCATTGTTGAGGCTGTGCAGGATTGATGCAGATAAGATGTTTATCGCACAATCGCAATCGCAAAAAGAGCGTCTTTGGAAAGCCCGGCGTTCAATTCGTGAGTCTATTCAGGCAGAAAGCAGTGTTTTTGCTGCGGAGGATTGCGTTGTGCCGCGCGCCAGAATCCCGCAGTTTGTCAAAGATCTTAAAGCGTATTTTCAAAATAAAGCTTTGCGCTCAGTGATGTTCGGCCATGCCGGCGACGGCAATGTTCATATCGATGTTTTAAAAGATGCTATTGCCTATGATGAATGGAAAAAAATGCTGCCGGATATTAAGCGTGCAATATATCGCCGCGCTCTTGATTTTGGCGGTACTATAACCGGAGAACATGGTATCGGATGCCTGCGCAAGGATTATTTGAGTCTTGCACTATCATCTGATGAGATCGATCTGAGCAGACGCATCAAAGCTGCTTTTGATCCCGGACATGATACTTAATCCCGGTAAGATTTTTCCCTAGTTTTTACATTTCTATGTTTACAATACGCATCCTCTTGTGCAAAATTTATAGGTAAGACGTCACACAACCATGGGGGACCACTATGATAAAAAGAATTCTTATACCTACGGACGGATCATCCAACAGCGCGACGGCCCTTGAATACGGTGTTGCCCTGGCAGCTTATTTTGATGCCGAAATTACAGGCCTTAATGTTATTGATATTCGATCCCTTGAGGGACCTTTGCTCAGCGATATCTCAGGCTCCCTGGGTTTTAGCCCGATTCAGAATTATCTGCCGCGTTTTCAGCAGATACTTGATGATCGCGCCGATACCATACTTGATATGTTTAGAAATCGATGTGCTGAAAAAGGCCTGATCAGCAAAAACAAAAAAAATGACGGGCATTATCGCCAATATTATAGCCGATGAGGCACGCAAAGCAGAACTGGTTGTTATTTCACAGCATGGAGAGCATGAACAGTGGTCATCCGGGCTTTTGGGTTCAACGACCGAATCCGTCGTTCGAAAGTCACCCGTACCTGTGCTTGTGACGCCCGGCACGTACCGCCAGTTTCAGAATATCCTTATCGCCTATGATGGCAGCATTGAATCTTCAAACGCGCTTAAATGCGCCTGTGCTTTTTTTGGCGCTACCTGCCAGAATATAAAAATTATTTATGTTGCTCAGGATGAAGAAAAGGGCAGGGCGCTTGCTGCTGAAATCGCAGAAATTACAGCCCCGTATTCCTTAACCTATGAGGGCGTATGGCTTCAGGGTGATGCACCCAAAGAGATTTTGTCCTTTGCCGACCGCATGCTATCGACCTTATCATCATGGGAGCTTTTTCGCACGGAAGGCTTCATGACCTGATTCTCGGCAGCACAGCTGCGTATATAATCAGAAAATCAACAATTCCGATACTGCTCCATCGCTAGATTAGAAGGGTTAGCGCATACATTCAATGTCACCGCTTGATGCTGTTATTATTGCCATAGTGGAGGGTATTACTGAATTTCTTCCCATTTCATCTACCGGTCATATGATCATTGCCGAGAGAATTCTTGGCCTGAAAAATACGGATTTCACCAAGACCTTCATCGTCAATATTCAGTTCGGAGCTATTTTATCAGTCGTTGCGCTTTACTGGAGAAAGTTCTTTCAATCCCTGGATTTTTATATAAAGCTGTTTATTGCTTTTATCCCGGCTGCTGTGATCGGTTTTCTGCTGCATGACTACATTGACGCCCTTCTTGAAAGTGTTGTGGTCGTAGCGGTGACTATGCTCGCGGGCGGAATAATTCTGCTTTTTGTTGACCGGTGGTTTCGCACCCCCTCACAAGACCAAAGCATAACAAGCAAAAAGGCCCTGATTATTGGTTTCTTTCAGTGCATTGCCATGATTCCGGGCGTCTCCCGGTCGGCAGCAACTATCATCGGCGGCATGTCGCAGAAACTCGACCGGACCACCGCTGCCGAGTTTTCTTTTTTCCTTGCTGTGCCCACCATGTTTGCCGCTTCAGCGTACAAGCTTTTAAAAAGCTATCAAACTATCACGAGCGAGACTATCGGGATATTGCTGCTTGGCAATGCTGTGGCTTTTGTCGTGGCTATGCTTGCCATTAAAAGCTTTATTGCCTATCTGACGAAACACGGATTCAAGGTGTTTGGCTGGTACCGAATCGCTGTAGGTTTGCTGATTCTCCTTCTCCATGCTTGCGGCTACAACCTGTCGATCAGGTAAAGCCGCGCCACTATATACCCATCGCTTTTTTGACCAGCGCTCTGCTGCTATCGAGCATCCTGCTGAAATCATCTTCGCTGAGGCCCGCACCCTGAGCAGTCATTTTCGCTCGTTCAAGAGAAATAAGATCATCAGGGGCATGCGTATCCGTATTTAATATGAGCTGCGCACCATATTTGAGGGCGGTCTTTGCCACATGTCCGTTTGAAAGGCAGTGCCCCTTCCTGGCTGAAATTTCCAGGCAAATGCCATTGCGGGCTGCAAGCTCGGCGTCTTCGTCGCTGATAAGACCCGGATGCGCCAGTATGTCGATATCGGATTCCAGAGCTTTTCTATTGGTGCCGGGCATGACCGGCTCAACGATGGTTTCACCATGCACGACAATGATACGCGCCCCCAGTGAGCGTGCTTTCCGGGCAAGTTCGGCGATATCATCGGGATGCACATGCGTTAACTCGATACCGGGCACTGCGATAAGCCCCTTTTTTTCATTAATTTTTGCGCATGCCTCTCTGATCCGCGGGATGATGAAATCAAGGTTCGAGATGTCGGCGTGATCGGTGAGGGCAATTGCCGTATAGCCGATAACTTCAGCCCGTCGAACAAGCTCTGAAGGAACAAGCTCACCATCACTAAACAGGGTATGCGTATGAAGGTCTATCATGTCTGTCCCTCTTTAAATAAGTTTTCCAGTCAATGAATGTATATTAGCTTTTTCAATCAGCACCATGCCTTTTTTGCCAATCATCATTTCAGGCCCCATGCAGTTGACGACTTTACAGGATCTTGTACGACCGGCAATGCAACCGTTTCCTTTTTTGCTCTGCTCCTCAAAAAGCACCTCGACAACTGTACCCACATAGGCACTGTTTTTTTTCAGGCTGATGGTTCGTTGCCTTTCATTGAGTCTTTTAAGGCGATCTATTTTGACAGGGTAGGGGATAGTATCGGGCATTTCCGCTGCCTTAGTTCCTTTGCGGTCAGTATAATGAAAAATAAAAAGATCATCAAACTTAATTTCATCAATTAGTGAAGCGGTTTCTTCGAATTCAGCATCTGTTTCGCCGGGATAGCCGACAATAATATCGGATGTAATGCTTATTTGGGGCGCCACTGTGCGAAGAAGTATAATTTTTTCAAGGTAGGTTTGCCGGGTGTACTGCCTGTTCATATGCTGCAGTATCCGGTCAGATCCGGACTGCATGGGCAGGTGAATATGTTCGCACAGTTTTTGGATATATCCGAAGGATTCTATCAGCTCAGGTGATAAGTCTTTGGGATGAGATGTTGTAAATCGAATGCGTTCAAGGCCTTTGATTGTATCGAGCTGCTGTAATAATTCTGTAAATGTTGTCTTTGGGATTAGATTTTTCCCGTAGGAGTTGACGTTCTGGCCAAGCAGGGTGACTTCGCGAACGCCTCCATTTACAAGACTCTGAACTTCGCTCAATAATTTCATCAGCTGGTCTGCTCCACTCTCTGCCCACGGACATGGGGAACGATGCAGTAGGAGCAAAAGTTGTCGCAACCCTGCATGATCGTAACATAAGCGCTTATTTGACCGGGTTGCGGCATATAGCGATGATCTGCATAAAACTGGCGTGTGGTCTCCATGGCAATGTCTGCAACTCTGGTGGCCTTTCGCGCATTGTTTATAAGCTGCAGCAAACGGGGAAGAGCCTTCGTGCCGAATACAAAATCAACATACGGGAATTTTTTAAGAAGTTTTTCACCTTCCTGTTGCGCCAGACAACCGCCAACACCAATCAAAATATCAGGATTTGTTTTTTTGTATTTTTTTATTCTCCCCAGCTCGCTGTATATTTTATCTTCAGCTTTTTGCCGCACCGTACAGGTGTTCAGTATGATTATTGAAGCATCTTCATAGGTTGAGGCAGCAGCATAGCCGTCTTCTTCGAGCAGTTTGCATATACGCAATGATTCATACTCGTTCATCTGACAGCCGAATGTTTTGATATAAAAACGTTTTTTCATTATTCCTGATCCTGGCATTATTTCAAAATCAATTCAGTGTTGCAGCTCCGCCAGGGCTTTTTTATATGAAAAACACCAGCACAGTGGCGGTTATATATAGAGAATTATTGTTTTTGACAAGCTTAAAGCATAGGCATGCTGAATGCAAGCATCATACTGCAACGCAGTGCAGCGTTCGGAGGGTGCACATCACTGTCTGTCTGTATGCCTGCTTTTGATGGAGGTTTGTTTTGTTGACTTAATCAGCGGCCCACATTGTTTTTAACTTTTGTGATAATTTAATGTTATGAAATTGTTTTATTTCTTTTTAAAATAGTATATAAATAGTATGACCGTAACAAATTGTAGATCCGTAAATACGGATTTATTCTACTATGTGTGTGTTTCTTGTTACTAATGAGGTGGGAATGAAATTTTTTTGCTTTAAATATTAAACATAATAATTGTATAAAAACATACAATGATAAAATGCAAAATCCTGCGTCCAGATAATAAAAATAAATTGCCAACCAATAATCATCTAAAGGAGTAGCCCTATGCCCGCAAATACGAATATGAAAATACTGGTCGTCGATGATTTTCAGACTATGCGACGCATCATACGAAATTATTTAAGGCAGCTGGGATTCAATAATGTGGAAGAAGCTGAGGATGGGGATGTTGCTCTGGAAAAGCTCAAGGAATCCGAATTTGATTTTGTTATTACTGACTGGAACATGCCTAAAATGACAGGCATTGATCTTTTAAAAAAAATCCGCGCAGCGAATAATTTTAAAAATATTCCTGTACTGATCATCACAGCAGAGGCTGAAAAGGAAAATGTCGTGCAGGCAGCACAGGCCGGTGTTAACGATTATATCGTCAAGCCTTTTACACCGGAAGTGCTTCAGACGAAAATCGAAAAGATTTTTCCCTGAGGCCTTTCATAAACAACGACTATTGATGATTGTGCTCCGGATATAATGGCTATGATGTCTGAAAAAATCACCAGGGAGCTTGACGCTGTAGCGGAAGAACTCATTACAGCAGATCTCAACAATCTACAGGATCTCGGCAAGCTGATTACCTGCTTCCAGACTCTCCTGCAGATTGTCGCTGATTGTGGCTGTGATGTGGCTGTAAAGCCTGTGTCTGCTGCCATAGTTCTTATAAAAGACGCTATTCTTAATGAGGGAACCGACCGAAATAAACTTTTGAATATTCTCAATGCTACGGTTTCATGTCTTCAGCAGCTCACCCGCTCCGGCAGTATTGCTGACCATGTGCAGTTTCCTGAAGAATTATTTTTTCAAAGCGAATAACTATGCACGGCAGGGAAGGGTGCGCTGCAGGCCATCCTCCTGTGGAACAGTCACAGCAGGCCTGCGAAAAAAGAGGCCTGACCACTGTTGATGCACAATCACCTGACAGCACATTGCAGAATTTCATATTGCCTCTTACCATTGATGAAAGCATGTTTGTTGATTTTTTAAATGAGCAGGGCTCCATCCTCGATAAGGCCGAGGGAAACATTCTTTCACTGGAAAAATCCTTCAATAAGGACGTGCTTGATGATGTTCGCCGCATTTTTCACACGATGAAGAGTGAATCAGCCGTATTTGAGATAGCGAACATTGCTCATTTGTGCCATGGGGTTGAAGATTTGTTTGATTCTCAGCCCACAGAGGTCTCAATTGATAAACTTTTTCTGGTCATTGACTGGCTCAAATATGCCTTTGATTGTTTAAAAACAGCGCGCATGCTTCCTGATGTTCCCGAACCACTGCGGGTTTACATGACCGCGTATGATACCTGCACCGGCAGACCAATGTCAAAACTTCGCACCAGGGACAGGAATATGTGATTAACCCTGAGCTTGTTGATGATATGCCGTCTTCGACTTCGCGCACGGACACTTTCCGATTCGTCTGGTGCGGATACACCGTATAAACTCGCCTGTTGATACTGCAACAGAGCGAACGGCCCTGCAGCTTGTCCATATGGATGTCGATCTTCTTTCTGATTTTGCAGCGGAGGTTCAGGAGCATTTAGATACAATTGATCACAGGCTTCTCGTACTTGAAAATGACCCGGCAGACCAGGAGAATTTGAATGCGGTTTTTAGAGTATTTCATACCATAAAAGGCGCCGCAGGTTTTCTGGCCCTTGATGATATATCAAGGCTGGCACACATGACCGAAAATATTCTTGACCGGGCTCGCAAAGGCGAGTTTCAGTTGTCTGGCGGCAGGATTGATATTATTTTCGAATCCGTTGATGAAATGAAGAGGCTGATACAGACAATCCACAATGCCATAACATCGGGCTCATCATCATATCCTTCGTCGCCGACACTGGAACCTTTGATCCATCGCATACAGTCTGTTGCTGCGGGCAGCCAGCTGATACAGTCAACCGATGTCAGTCATGGCCCACAGCAGCAGACGGCTCAAGCACGTCCAGACAGGGAGCAGCAAGCGGCACATACACATATTCAAAAAGGCCGTCACGACTCTTTTTTTAACCTGAATGCCGAAGCTGCGGATCAGCAGGAAAATCCGGATGAAGTCATGCTGAATACTGGCATGCACGCATCTCTTAAAATACGCGAATCCATTAAAGTCGATTCTGAAAGGCTTGACAAGCTGATTGATGCTATCGGTGAGATGGTGATTATTGAGTCCATGATCAGGCAGGATCCAAGCCTTACTTCTTTGGCTTCTTCGATGCTGCTTCAAAATATTTCACAGATGGATAAAATTACCCGTGAACTGCAGCAGCTTGCCATGTCATTGCGCATGATACCGGTAAAGGCCACATTTCAAAAAATGGCCCGTGTCGTGCGTGATCTCGCGAAAAAAAGCGATAAAAAGATTGAATTCATCTCATCCGGTGAGGATGCGATGCTTGATAAAAGCGTTGTTGACCGTATCGGCGATCCGCTGATACATCTTGTCCGCAATTCTGTCGATCATGGCATTGAATCATCTTCTTCCATGCGCGCTGCAGCCAGTAAAAGTGAGATCGGTAAAATTGAACTGAATGCATATCATAAGGGCGGCAATATCTATATTGAAGTCAAAGATGACGGGAATGGCCTCGACAAGCACTCCATTTTTCAAAAAGCAAAAGAGCGGGGGCTCACTCGTGATGGTCAGTCTCTGAGCGACCGTGAAATTTTTAACTTTATATTGCTGCCAGGATTCTCAACCGCACGCAAACTCACTGAAGTTTCCGGCCGCGGTGTCGGGATGGATGTTGTTAAGCGGGCAATGGATGACCTGCGAGGAAATATTGATATCGTGTCGGAGCCAGGTGTCGGCACTACCTTCACTCTGCGACTTCCGCTCACGCTGGCCATAATAGACGGGATGCTCGTGCGTATCGGCTCTGAGCGGTATATTATACCAACACTTTCTATTGTTGAAGCCGTACGCCCCGAACATGACAGCATTACCTCTCTTGTTAATCGTGGAGAAATGATAACAATTCGAGACAACATTATTCCTTTATTTCGCCTGGGCACTCTTTTCAACATAGCTGATGCCCGACAGGACCCTGCTGAAGGAATCGTGATTGTGGTTGAAGACAGCGGCAAAATGGCCGGTATTCTTGTGGATGAACTGCTTGGTCAGCAATCAATCGTCATTAAAAGCATGGGGGCGACAATGAAGGGCTTACCGGGTGTTTCCGGGGGCTCCATACTTTCAGACGGCCGTGTCGGCATAATTATTGATGTCGCGGGCATTGTTAAACTTGCTATGTCCGGCAGTCACACTATCAGATAGCCGGCAGGTTGTACGTTTGCATGTCAGAACTATGGTCGTCCAGACGGAACAGGGATCCACAGCTTTTCATAACCGGGCAAAAATTTTTTTCATGTTCGTGATACAAACATAAAAATGGGGTACACAATCATGACGAAGAGCATACCTGACAATAAAAGCGGTAAGACTTCCAGGGCGGAAAAGTATCTCACTTTTAATCTCGGATCTGAACAGTACGGTCTGGGAATACTGAAAGTGAGAGAAATAATCGGAATAATGGATATAACAAGGGTTCCACGCACTCCGGATTTTATTCGCGGCGTTGTTAATCTTCGCGGCAAAGTTATCCCCGTCATTGACCTGCGCAAAAAGTTCGGCATGGCAACGATTGATGACACTGAGCAAACCTGCATCATTGTTGTCGATATGCTGTTTGAGGACAATTCACTGCTGATGGGCATTATCGTAGACAGTGTGTCTGAAGTTCTTGATATTGATATAGAAGATATAGAGGATACCCCCATATTCGGTGCTGCTGTCAGTACTGATTTTATACAGGGCATCGCAAAAATAAAAGGCGGAGTCAAGATTCTTCTCAATATCGAAAGGGTTTTAACGACAGCAGAGATTTTAACATTGCCAAAAGTTGGTGCGGAAGTTTCATTGACCAGTCAATCATGATCAAGCATTGAAGCATGGACCATCAAACGTTTAACAAGTTTCGTGAAATTATTTATGCAAACAGCGGCATTGCACTCAATGACACGAAAGAAGCCATGGTCTCTGCACGAATTGCAAAAAGATTGCGCGCTATTGGGCTTGAAACCCATCAGCAGTACCTGCAGTTTTTGCTGCACGAGGATAGCGGCAATGAAATAACACATTTTCTTGATGTCATTTCGACAAATGTCACCAGTTTTTTTCGTGAACCGTCCCATTTTGAGTTTCTTGCAAAAAATGTCGACCACTGGCTTGCAGCAGGCAAAAGCCGAATACGCATATGGTGTGCAGCTGCATCGACTGGAGAAGAGCCGTACTCTATTGCTATGACGCTGCTTGAAGCAGCCGGCGGCCGAAATATAGACATGCGCATACTTGCCACAGATATATCTACAAGCGCACTGTCACGGGCGCAGAATGGCCTTTATTCCAGTTCGTCCCTTGATGGTGTATCCGAGTCATACAAAATGCGCTTCTTTGTACGCCAGAAACAGAATAATGACGTTGTCTATCGAGTCTGCGATCCATTAAAAAACATGATCGTATTCCGCAGGCTTAATCTTTCACAGCCGCCATTTCCTATGACCGGCCGTCTTGATATTGTTTTTTGCCGCAATGTGATGATTTATTTTGATAACAGTGTCCGTGCGCGTCTTGTTGATGAAATTTATCGGCTGCTGAACCCTGCAGGCTATTTGCTAACGGGGCACGCAGAGGGCCTTACAGCAATAAAAACCGAACTTCGATGTCTTGAACCATCTGTTTATCAAAAACAATAACCTGAGCACCGGATGTGCCTGTGAATTCTCTTGTTGTCGGCATTTCAGACATGAAGGTGTCCAGCACGAAAGACGATGTGCTGATTACCTATTCCCTGGGTTCCTGCCTTGGTGTGGTTATCTATGATCCTGTTGCGCAGGTTGCAGGGCTTTTGCACAGCATGTTGCCGCTTTCTAAAATAGATCCTCTTAAGGCAAAAACAGCACCCTGCATGTTTGTCGATACCGGCATTCCTCTGCTGTTTAATGAAGCCTATAAGAAAGGTGCTGAAAAAAAACGTATCATCGTCAAGGCGGTCGGATGCTCTTCCATGCTTGATGAAAAAGGTTTTTTTAAGATCGGGGAGCGCAATTTCACCATACTCAGAAAACTTCTCTGGAAAAATAATATACTTATCGATAAAGAGGATATCGGGGGTGATCAGTCACGAACTGTTTCCGTTACTGTGGCAACCGGCAGAGTGATAGTAAAATCCGATGGGAAGGAGAAAGAGCTGTAATTCCCCTGCTAGACTGGATTTTGGCGTTTGCACGCTGACATATAATTTTTATGCCCGCGTGCTGGTGGAAATGTAAAAACAATTTGCCCATATTAGGAGGCATGCAGCATGGCGTATAATATTCTTATTGTTGATGATTCAAAGATCATACGATCTGTCATAAAAAAAACCCTCGAAATTTCAGGTATCCCGGTTGGCGATATATTTGAGGCTTCCAATGGTCTGGAAGGACTGACCGCCATGCGTGAACACTGGATTGACCTTGTTTTTGCCGATCTGAATATGCCGGTCATGAACGGTCTTGAAATGCTTGATATGATGGCTCAGGAGAAACTGATTCAGAAAATACCTGTTTTAATATGCTCAACAGAGGGCAGTAAAACACGTATTGAGGAGCTGTTTAAAAAAGGTGTTCGGGCGTTTCTCCGCAAGCCTATCACGCCCGAAGTTTTACGAAATGTTGTCAGAGAGGTCATGGGTGATTATGATGCGAGCTGATTGGCAGGAAGTTGTCAAGAAAATATGTTTTGACGTTTTGGAACAGCTGGCGTTCATGTTTTGTGATGAACTGGATAAAACCGATGTGCAAAATTCAGATGAAGATTTTCTGAAAGCCACAATGGTTTTTTCCGGACATCACGGGGGTGCTGTGGATATTATTGTCCCCAGGCAGCTTTCCCCGGCCCTTGTATACAATATATTAGGGTTGGATGAAGATGATGCCATCGAGAGTGATATAGCTGAAGACGCCCTCAAGGAATTGCTCAATACGCTGTGCGGTAGAATGCTGCCGGCGCTTTTTACTGATATTGAGACATTTGACCTGCATCCCCCTGAGATTTCAAACGTCAACAGAAAGCAATGGCTGGAGATGCTCAATCAGCAGGATACGATCGCCTTTGCCATTGAAGAAAATCCGGTTATACTGAAAGTTCATTTTGATGAATGACTGCGATGCCTATTAAAGTCTTAATTGTTGATGATTCAGCCGTTGTCCGCACTATTTTTACAAAGGAGCTTTCGCTTGATCCCGAGCTGAAAATTATCGGTACGGCACCGGATCCGTATGTGGCAAGAGATATGATAGTAAAGCTGCAGCCGGATGTTGTTACTCTTGATATCGAAATGCCCCGCATGGACGGTGTCACTTTTTTAAGAAAGCTGATGAAACATTATCCGCTTCCGGTTATTGTCGTATCATCATTGACCAAAAGAGGCAGTGATCTTGCTCTTGAAGCATTGCATGAGGGGGCTGTCGATGTCATGTGCAAACCCGGGCCTTCATACAGTGTCGGGGACATGTCGCTCAGCCTTATTGATAAGATAAAAGCTGCTGCCCGCGTAAATGTTCGAACCATGCAAAACATATGGAGCACAACACCCCGTACTCCGGCTAAACTTTCACTCACCAAGACAACCAATAAAGTATATGCTATAGGCGCGTCAACCGGGGGCACGCTGGCCCTTGAATATATACTGACTTCAATGCCCGCCTACGCCCCCGGAATAGTTATTGTTCAGCATATGCCGGAAAAATTTACAAAAAGCTTTGCGGATCGCCTGAACGAGCTGTCAATAATTACTGTTAAGGAAGCAGAAGACGGTGACCGGGTTATCCCGGGCAGGGCACTCATTGCGCCCGGAAATCAGCATATGATTCTGCGCAGATCGGGTGCGAACTATTATGTTGAAGTCAAAACCGGTCCGCTTGTCAAGCGACAAAGACCTTCGGTTGAAGTTTTGTTTAATTCAGTTGCAAAGTATGCCGGGAGCAATGCTGTTGGCATACTATTGACGGGCATGGGTTCTGATGGTGCTGAAGGACTTCTAAAAATGAAACAGGCCGGCGCCGCAACAATTGCACAGGATGAAAAATCCTGCGTTGTTTTTGGAATGCCCAGGGAAGCAATTCAGCTTGGAGCGGCAGATACTGTTTTGGATCTAAAATTGATTCCTGAAGCTATGCTGGGATTGGCCTAGTTTGGTTTACATAATATATATTATCAGACATTAAGCATCCATGTTAACATAAGTCCACGAATACGCTTGCCTTTGTTTCCTCACCGTTTTTCAAACCCCTGCGGGTGTTTTTTTTCACAAAGGCTGTAGGCTTGTGCACAATCCGGCTGCTGGAGTGCTTGAATAGATTAACAATACTGCGAAGCGCCTAAAATTTGACTCTGCCAGCGTTTCACATATTGATTATTCACAGGATTTGTATTATAAAAATTGCCTGTTACTCTCTTAAAAAAAGTTATTTTTTATTATACCTGCTAATTATTATGATACAAAAAAGAAAAAAAGAAACTGTCCTGATGGGAAACGAGGCAATTGCCCTCGGCATCATTGAAAACGGCTGCAGCATGGCCTGCTCATATCCCGGTACTCCCGCATCTGAAATTTTAACTTCCATTGCCCGATACAGAGCCGCATATGGCAGCAAGATGCATATTGAGTGGTCGGTCAATGAAAAAGCAGCTTTTGAAGTCGCCCTTGCCAATAGCTATTCCGGCTGCAGATCTGCTGTATCAATGAAGCAGGTTGGACTTAATGTTGCACTTGACCCTCTTATGAGCTCAGCCTACACAGGCGTTGTGGGCGGTTTTCTTCTCGTTTCCGCAGATGATCCCGGGCCCCACAGTTCTCAAACAGAACAGGATAGCCGCTTTGTCGCAATGCTTGCAAAAATTCCGGTCCTTGATCCATCCTCTCCGCGTGAAGCACATGACATGATTTCTGAGGCCTATACAATTTCTGAAAAATATGCAATCCCCGTGATGCTGCGCCCGACAACGCGGGTTTGCCACGCCCGCCAGAATGTTGCCCCTGGAAAATCCGTGAACATGAACCGTAAGGCTTTTTTTTTAAAAGACCCTGAGCGCTGGGCTGCAACTCCTAAATTTCGCTATAAACTTCATAAAGATTTGAATAAAAAGCTGTGTTCAATTGCTGATGAAAAAGTATTCCAGCCTTCTTTTTATCCCGGCAGTAACAACACTGCCAAAAGTTGCATACTATCATCCGGCGTGGCATTCTCATATGTCCTTGACTTTTTAACTGATTACAATCTGCTTGATAAAGTAGCTCTATGTAAAGTTTCTATGCCATTTCCCCTGCCGGAGAGTTTTTTAAAATCTATTACAGCGAAGTTTAAGAAAATTCTTGTTATTGAAGAAACATATCCTGTTATTGAACTGCAAATCCATGACCGCAGACATGTTACCGGCAGGTTGAGCGGGCATGTTCCATCCGAAGGAGAAATAACGCCGGACATTATCAATCCTGTCATACGTACATTTTTCAACCTGCCCCTGCCCTCTGTAAAGCCCGCCAAAGCGGGCGGCCAGCGGCCGTCGTTATGTCCGGGATGCCCGCACCGTGCCACGTATTTTGCTATTAAAAAAGCCCTTCCTAAAGCGATTTATCCCGGGGATATCGGCTGCTATACTCTTGGAATAAACCTCGGAGCAGTGGACACCTGCCTGTGCATGGGTGCTTCTATCAATCAGGCCGCAGGTTTTTATCACTCTTTTAAATCATCCGGCAGAGAAGAAACATCAATTGTCGCAACCATTGGCGACTCAACCTTTATACATTCCGGCATTACCGCGCTTATCAATGCTGTTTACAACGGAGCACGCTTTATTCTTGTCATTCTTGACAACAGCACTACTGCAATGACGGGAAATCAGCCTACAGCTGCAACAGGTGTCCGCGCTGATGGTACGTCAACCACCGGCATTCAGTTGGAGAAACTGCTTGACGGGTGCGGCGTAACCTATATTAAAAACATTGATTCTTATGATGTTCAGCAAATCATTTCCGCACTCAGGGATGCCGATTTATATACAAGAAAAAAAGACGGCGGAATTGCAGTCATCATCTCAAAGCATCCATGCCTGGTTGGTTCAAAGCCACAGAAAACATTTTCCGTCGTGGTGAGCGATGATTGTACCGGTTGTCAATACTGCATAACAAACTTCGAGTGCCCTGCTCTTGTGCTGGAAAACGGCAAGGTTATCATCAATACAGCGTTCTGCAATGGATGTGGAGTCTGTGCACATGTCTGCCCTGTGCATGCAATAAAGGTGGAAGAAAAAAACGTATGACAAAAAAAAAACAACTTGATGCTCAAATTGTCATCTGCGGCCGTGGAGGACAGGGTATTCTATTCCTCACGCGGCTGCTGGACGAAGCAGCCATTTTACAGGGCAGTAATGTCATTTCTTCTGAAACCCACGGCATGGCTATGCGTGGCGGATCCGTTACCTCCCATGTTCGCATCGGTAACTACCTCTCACCCCTTATCCCTTCAGGGAAAGGGGACATCCTGATTGCAGTGAACGAGAGTGAAGAACCCTTTAACAGGCATCTTATGAAAAAGGATGCCCGCATGTACATAAATTCTTTAGCCCGCAGGCCGAACGCCATTTGCGCAGAAAAAATCGCCCGACTGCTCGGCTCCCCTGTGGTGACCAATCTGGTGCTGCTCGGTTTTGCCTGCGCGCACCCTGATTTTCCGTTCACGTATGCGCACCTTTATAAAATATTACAGCAGATTAGCCCGGCCAAAGCGCTTGATTTAAACCTTAAGGCATTTACTGAAGGATTTCAAACAGGAACCAACTAACCCTCCAGGAGAGTATCCATAGCCATGTTTCAGCCCGAATTTGAACAATTACCCCAGCCTGCTCTGCAAAAACTGCAGCTAGACCGCCTTAAGGAAACCCTCAAGCGGATAGAGACAACTAATCCCTTTTATTTTGACAAAATTCACCGCCTGCGGGCAGATGATGTCGGCTCGCTGGAGGATATCAAAAAATTTCCACTCATGACCAAGGATGACCTGCGCGACGGCTATCCATTTAAATATAGCTGCGCAGAAAAGTCCTCGTTTCTTCGCATGCATATGAGCTCGGGCACCACCGGAACCCCCATCATTAATCCCATGACTCGCAATGACCTGCGCCAGTGGGGCTCCATCATGGCTCGCTGCTACGCAGCAGCCGGTCTTACGCCCGGTGATGTCATACAAATCACGCCATCCTTCGGTTTATTCAACGGCGGTTTCGGCTTTCATTACGGGGCTGAGGCGCTCGGAGCCATGGTTATACCAATCGGCGCAGGCAGAACGCTTTTGCAGCTGAAATTTTTAAATGATTTCAACGTTACCGCCATTGCAGCAATTGCATCCTATCCCTTGCGACTCATAGAGGTTGCGGAAAAAGAAGGCTTCAACTTCCGGGATACAGGGCTGAAAATCGGAATTTTCGGATCCGAAGTCTGGAGCGATGAAATCCGCAAGCGCATTGAAGCGCATATGGGTATTGAGACATTCGATATTATCGGCATGACTGAAACCGGAGGTGTGGGGCTTGGCATCGACTGCAAGGCGCATAACGGCATTCATGTCTGGGAGGATGATTATCTGGTTGAAATCATCGATCCGGATACCGGGATTCCCGTGCCTGATGGCCAGGAAGGCGAAATGATTGTAACAACCCTGAATCGCGAAGGCCTGCCGCTCATACGCTACCGAACACGTGACATTACGTCTGTCATTTCACGCGAAACATGCGCCTGCGGCAGAACATCTTTGCGTATTCAGCGCCTCAAAGGCCGCAATGATGATATGCTCAAGATAAAAGGGGTCAACTTTTATCCCACTCAGCTTGAAAGCGTTCTTATGCAGCATGAGGAACTTGCAAGCCATTACCAGATCGTCCTCGAAAATCCTAAAGGCAGGGATGTCCTCACGGTCATGATCGAAACGCACAAAGAGGTCAGCTCAGCAGTGCGCGAGAAAATCGATATGCAAATCTACGACATGCTTGGCTTTCATGTGGATACATTTAACTTTATGGCTGAGGGGACGCTGCCGCGCGTACCCGGTAAAGCGGTGCGTGTTGTTGATCATCGGGGAAGTTAACATTCATACGTAGCAAACAGAATTGACTGATTCTCCCTCTATGCAAACAACATTTTAATACCCCTGTTTTAGTGAAAGGAGTTTGCTCATTGAAAAATGTACTTGTGCCGCGAGAAGTTTTTTTTACCAAAGGTGCCGGCACCCATAAAGATGAACTGAGGTCATTCGAACTGGCGCTGCGCGATGCAGGTATTGAGAAACAGAATCTCGTACCTGTATCCAGTATTTTGCCCCCCGAATGTAAAATTATTTCAAAATCACTCGGCCTGACACGTCTTTCACCCGGCGCGATTAATTTTACCGTTATCAGTAAATGCGCAAGCAATGAACCTCATCGGCTTATTGTGTCTTCAGTTGGATGCGCTATCCCTGCCGACAAAACCGGATATGGATATCTTTCGGAATTTCACGCTTTCGGCATTACTGAAAAACTGGCAGGCGATTATGCGGAAGATATGGCTGCAGCCATGCTTGCTACAACCCTGGGCATAGAATTCGATGAGGACAAAAGCTGGGATGAAAAAAAGGAAGTCTATCGCATCAGCAATAAGATATACCGATCTACTGAAATAACCCAGTCTGCAATTGTCGGACAGAAAGGCTATACGACGGTTGTTGCCGCCGCTGTGTTTATTTTATAGTCAGCAGGGACGCACCGTGCGCACAGGGAAATTTTTTGTGCTGCTGTGCTTTGTTTAAAAGGCATGCATCCTTTATAGCCCCTGCCCTTTTGCTTTTCGGTGATCATATACGGCGTTTCGGTTTCCTGTTTTTTTACCAGCTTGACACCCGTTTATGGCTTCGAAATACATGCAGTAAACACGAAAGGTACTGCTCTCATGGTCCTATTCGTTAAGGAAAAGTAAATTGACCCCGTTGAGGGTTAGTGGAATACAGTCATACAAACTTATTGACCAAAGGAGATGTCATGAGCAGGATAGAGCAGATTCATGCACGCGAAATTCTTGATTCCAGGGGAAACCCTACCGTTGAAGTTGATGTTGTTCTCGAATCGGGAGTTATCGGCAGAGCTGCAGTGCCGTCAGGGGCCTCAACAGGGGAACGTGAAGCTTTGGAACTGCGTGACAACGATACAAGCCGGTATCTGGGCAAGGGTGTCATGCAGGCGGTCAAAAACGTCAATGAGAAAATTCAGCCTGAGCTGCTCGGCATGGAAGCTCTTGATCAGATTTTGATCGATAAAACAATGCTTGAGCTTGATGCCACCGATACAAAAAAGAATCTCGGCGCAAATGCAATTCTTGGTGTATCCATGGCAGTTGCCAAGGCAGCGGCTGTGGAACTCAATATCCCGCTGTACCGTTATATTGGCGGGGCAAACGCTAAAGTGCTGCCCGTGCCCATGATGAATATTTTAAACGGCGGTGCTCATGCCGATAATAATGTGGATATTCAGGAATTCATGATCATGCCCGTTGGTGCGCAGTGCTTTGCCGAAGCCATCCGCATGGGCGCTGAAGTTTTTCACAATCTGAAAAACGTGCTCAAAAGCCGCAAGCTCAATACCGCAGTCGGTGATGAAGGCGGCTTTGCCCCTGATCTGAAATCAAATGAAGAGGCCCTGCAGTGCATAATGCAGGCCATTGAAAATGCCGGTTATGAACCCGGCAAGCAGATCATGCTCGCTCTTGACAGCGCTGCCAGCTCATTTTTTAAAGACGGCAAGTATATTCTTGCAGCAGAAGCAAAGCCTGAAAAATCCTCCGCAGAGCTGATTGACTATTATGAGGGCCTGGTCAGCCGGTATCCGATTATTTCCATTGAAGACGGGCTTGATGAAAACGACTGGGATGGCTGGGAAGCAATGACGAAACGGCTTGGTAAAAAAATTCAAATAGTCGGTGACGATCTTTTCGTTACCAACACCAAACTGCTCAAGCAGGGAATACAAAAAGGTATTGCTAATTCCATTCTTATTAAACTCAATCAGATCGGAACAGTGACTGAGACCCTTGACGCCATTGAAATGGCTAAAAAGGCAAACTACACTGCTGTTATTTCCCATCGTTCCGGTGAAACAGAAGATACGACCATTGCCGATCTGGTTGTTGCCTGCAATACCGGCCAGATCAAGACCGGCTCGGCCTCTCGCACTGATCGAATTGCCAAATATAATCAGCTGATCAGGATTGAAGAAATGCTCGGTGATACGGCGCAGTATCTGCAGATGGCATCATTTTACAATCTTGGCTTAAAGTAAGCAGCACCTGTCCATCAGGCTATGAAACGTGTCGCGGGGTATTTATGTGTCGAAATGACTGCGGCACGCAAATCCCCCGTTTTATATTTTAAAAAGGGCATGCCATAAAAAACAGAAAGTTTGAAGAACTGTTTAGCGCCGGAAATTCAAAAATAGTATTTTTAATTATGGACGGACTCGGCGGGGTTGAAAACGACGATCAGGGCGGCACTGAACTGCACGTCGGACACAAGCCATAAAAAAAAGCACGTGACGAATTGCTATGAATGTTCAGGAAAAAATTTTCAAGCTACGCTCGCAGCTGCAGTATCATAATTACCGGTATTATGTGCAGGACGATCCGGAAATTGGCGATGCGCAGTATGACAGGCTCCTCCGAGAGCTTGAGCAGCTTGAAGCAGAGAATCCCGATCTTGTCACGCCTGACTCCCCTACCCAGCGTGTCGGCGCACAGCCTTCAGAGGTATTCAGTTCAGTCGAGCATGCAGTTCCTATGCTGAGCCTTGCCAATGCCATGAATGAATCAGAGCTGCTGGATTTTGATGCTCGCGTCAAGCGCCTGCTTGAAACCGGCCTGGATGTGGACTATGTGGTTGAGCCCAAACTTGACGGGCTTGCCGTAGAGCTTGTCTATGAAAACGGCACATTTGTTGTTGGGTCAACCCGCGGGGATGGCAGAACAGGAGAAAACATCACGCAGAACCTTAGAACAATCAGGGCAATTCCTCTCGCGCTTTTTCGGGAAAACGACTTACCGGCCCCTGCCCTGCTTGAAGTGCGCGGCGAGGTCTTTATGGATAAAAAAGAATTTGAGCGATTAAACGCCCAGCGGGAGGAAAATGGCGACCCCTGTTTTGCCAACCCGAGAAATTCTGCTGCCGGCTCTGTCCGGCAGCTGGATCCACGCATAACAGCCGGTCGTCAGCTCGACATTTATTTCTACAGCATCGGCCGCGCTGAAGGATTACAGTTCAACACGCAGATTGAGCTTCTTGCAGCTTTAAAAAGGCACGGCCTTAAAACCAATCCTCTGATTAAGACCTGCTCGGGGATTCATGAGGCTTTGAGATCGTGTTCTGAACTGGAAAGCCTGCGAAATGTGCTGCCCTATGAGATTGACGGCGCAGTCATCAAGGTAAACAGCATGCTGCTGCAGTCGCGTCTGGGCGAGATATCCCGCAATCCCCGCTGGGCCATCGCGTATAAATTCAAGCCCCAGCAGGCGCAAACAACAGTTAAAGATATACTGGTGCAGGTCGGTCGGACCGGCGTTCTCACTCCCGTTGCCGTACTCCAGCCGGTACACGTTGCCGGTGTTGAAATACAGCGGGCAACACTTCACAATCAGGATGAAGTTGAGCGCAAAGACATACGAATAGGTGATACCGTTATTGTCCAGCGGGCAGGAGATGTAATTCCTGAAATAGTGCAGTCTTTGCCGGAGCTGCGCACGGGAAATCAAATTTCATTCAGCATGCCGGCCGAGTGTCCCGCATGTGGTGAAAAAGCAGTCCGCATTGCGGGCGAGGCAGCCACCCGCTGCATCAATGCAGCCTGTCCTGCCGTACTGAAGGGCGCACTGGAGCATTTTGCTTCGCGCAGAGCCATGAATATTGAGGGCTTGGGGGAAAAGCTCATAGACCAGGTCATCACCAGAAATCTTGTCCGGTCAGCAGCTGATCTTTATACTCTGCCGTATGAAACATGGCTCAGCCTTGAGCGCATGGCAAAAAAATCGGTTGAAAATATCATCGCTGCGCTGGAAAAAAGCAAAAAAGCGGGGCTCGAAAAGGTACTGTTTGCAGTTGGTATTCGGCATGTTGGCGAACATACTGCACAGATTCTCGCCCGGCATTTTCAAAGCATTGAAGCCCTGGCAAGCGCCACTCAGGATGATTTACTGAAAATTCATGAAATAGGAGTCGAGGTTTCTGAAAGCATAAAAGCCTTTTTCAGTTCAGAGTCAAACAGGCTTTTTTTTAAAAGGCTGCATGAAGCCGGCGTCGTTCTGCATCCAGCGCAGGCTGCCGTGATGCCCGATCCTGCTTTTGCAGGAAAAATATTTGTCTTTACCGGTTCACTGCAGCACTATTCCAGAACTCAGGCTGAAGAATTGGTACGACAGAGGAGCGGCAGGGCTTCATCCAGCGTTTCAGCAAAAACCGATTATGTCGTAGCTGGTGAGGATGCGGGCTCAAAGCTTGAGAAAGCACGAAAGCTTGGTGTCAGGATTCTCAGCGAAGAGGACTTTTCAGAGCTGCTTGAATCGAAGGAATGATTTTACTGCCTGCCGCTGTATCAACCACGGTACAGTTCAACCCGGTTTCTTCCGGCATTTTTTGCGCTGTAGAGAGCTTCGTCGGCAAAACGTATTATATCTGTATGTGTTTGTGGTCTGTTTTCCGGAAGAGAGGCAACGCCCAGGCTCACGGTTACCTTTATACTGTTTCCCTCAAATTGAAAATCGGTTTCATCTACACTTCTTCGCAGCCGTTCACTGAATGTAGCAGCATTTTCAATCGTTGTGTGCGGCAAAATAAGGGCAAACTCCTCACCTCCGTAGCGAGCGGCTACGTCAACATCCCGGATGCTGGCTAAAATTATTTCTGCAAGTTTTTTCAGTATTTCATCGCCTGCCTGATGCCCGTAGGTGTCATTGATTTTTTTAAAAAAATCTATATCCATCAAGACGCAGCTGAGGGCAAGCCCGTACCTTTTAGACCTGCTGAACTCTTCAACGATGCGATCATGAAAATACCGGTGATTATATAAATTGGTAAGGCCGTCTTTTTTAACCAGCTCTTCAAGGAGCTTATTTTTCTCCTGGAGCTCATCCCAGAGAGTTTTCATTTTTATCTGCGTCGCCACGCGGGCCTGCAGCTCTTCATGATCATAGGGCTTTTGTATATAATCGGCAGCGCCGAGTTCAAGCCCCTTTACTTTATCAACGATTTCAGCCCTGCTGGTAACCATGATTATGGGAATATCTTTAGTTTCAACCTCGGCCTTCAAGCAGCGGCAGACTTCATACCCGTCTATTTCAGGCATCATGACATCAAGGAGAATGACATGCGGTTTGAATGATTTAGCGGATTCAATACCTTCTAAGCCGCTGGTAGCAGTTTCAACAGAATGCCCTTTCTTGGTCAGCAGCATGCTTGCCAGGCGTTTTATGACTGCGTTATCGTCTATTACCAGAACTCTGCCGGTCTGTTCAGTAGCCATGCATACCATCCATGAATCTTGCGCGCAGCTAATCAGGATACGTGTATAAGCCTGTAGCGTCTCGTCCCAATTTGCAGCTGCTCGGCATACTCAAGCTGCACTTCCCAGTCAACAGAGGGATAGAGACCTCGAAACTTATCCTGATCGGGCTTGTGGTTTTTCATTAAAGCTGAATTCGCAGTGCCCTGTTGACTATTTACAAGATCTGCTGATGCCTGATCAATTGCAACAGGGTCAGTAGATGCAAGAATGCCGATATCGGGAACAATACTCAGATCAGAATGCCCGTAACAGTCGCATTGCGGGCTGATATCAGTCAGGAAATTAATAAACAGCATATTTTTATTTATCGAAACTCCCAGAGCATATTCAACCATTTTTTCCTGAAAAAGACGGTTGTTTTCGTTCCAGCTGATTTTAACGGCTCCCTGCGGGCAAACGGTTATACATTTGGCGCAGCCGATGCAGGCAACGGTATTGATAAGGGCTTTTTTTCTTCTGTAGCCAATAGCCTGAACCGGACATTGATCCATACACCGGCCGCAGCCCGTGCATTCTTTCCGTTCTATGGCCGGACTGATATCGGTATGCTGCTTCATTTTTCCCTCTCGCGATGCGCAGCCCATGCCGAGATTTTTTAATGCACCGCCAAACCCGGACAACTCATGGCCTTTAAAATGAGTTACACATACCAGGGCATCGGCATTGGTTATTGCCGAACCGATCAGCACCTCCTTGAAGTGTTTAGCCTGTATGGCAACGCGCGTTTCATCTGTGCCGCGCAGCCCGTCGGCAATGACAACAGGTGCAGCCATAGCGGTAAAATTAAAACCATGAACAAGTGCAATGGCCACATGAGACACGGCCTCACTGCGTTCCCCCCGATAAAGAGTATTGGTATCAGTCAAAAAAGGTTTGGCGCCGAGGGCTGTAATGGAATCGATGATGTCCCGTATAAAGATCGGACGGATAAAAGCGGAATTCCCTTTTTCTCCAAAATGCAATTTAACTGCGGTCAGATTGTTTTCGTGAACGACAGAAGTGATGCCGGCCTGAACCAGCAATGCGCGTATTTTATCCGACATAGTACGGGCAGGCTTGGCTCGCAGATCGGCAAAATAGACTTTTGCATTCATCCCTTTTAATACCCGGATGCTTTGGGTGAGTTTCCAAGACCTTTAAGGTAGAATTTGTAATTAAATATAGTCTCGGATTTTCTGCCGTTACTAGCGCCACGGGTTTCAATTGATAACTGGCTTCCCCAGCACTGTGAAAAATAGTCAAATCCAACCTCTGAGTCAAGCTTGTCATCACGATTGTTATTATAGCGCACGGAAAAAAAGGCGAACAGCGGCGTCAGCAGTTTGAATCGTCCGCGGAGCCGATACCCTTCGTAACGCTGCCATTCATAGACATAGCCGACGTCAAAGTACTCATCAAACTGATTGCTCCAGGTCAGTAATGCTTTGTAGTAGCGGAGCCGGTCCTCGGAGTGCATATATGCCGTCTTTGTACGGAAATATAACGATCGGGCAAGATTTATCCGAAGATCTGCAAAAACATCGGAATAGCTTTTATCGGGGTCACCCTCAGTATACAATATATCATTGGGATGAATAATATTGTACGATTGACCGATCAGGAAATAGCCCAGTTCGTCTTCCTCATAGTCCCCTGTTGGCGTGTTGAAGAGGCCTGCAATACGATTTTTGAGATAATAGCCAACGCGGTGAACCCTGTAGAAATTTTCAGGAACATCGAAATACGGGGTTTCGTCCTGGTCGTCATTGGCGGTATATTGATAGAAAAGCGTCGGTGATATCGTATGCCGCATTTTTTGCAGAACTTTACCGTCAATGGAAAAGACGCGGACAAAATCCGCAGACAGCTTTGAATCAACCGTTGGGAAAACGACAGAATCATTGGCCCCGTCATCGTTTTTTAACCCCTGGTATGATACAGCACGCACACCGACTTCCGTATCAAGCTTCAGCCATCCATCACGACACAGTGGCAGGGAAATCTTAGGATACATATCAAAGCGATTGCCCTTGGTGCCTTCCTGCCGGTAAAAATAGTCGTATGCCGTATCAAACTGGTAAAAAAGCGGTGAGCTGGCCAGAGGCAGCCGCATGGTAGAGAAGGCAACCTGAGGCAGAGGTTGTGAAATGGAGCGGTCGGAATTGTTCAAATTTCTATAGTACTCTGTTTTAAGAAGCAGGTTGCTGGATTCCCAGTTCTTGTTGAAAAAAATGAGTGATTCATCATACGCCTTGGAGCCTATGTTTACTTTATCTTCAATTTCGGTTTTTGAACGCCGAACCTCCTGTCTGTAATCATCATAAAACTCCCTGTCCGTAACATATGAACCCTGCGCCTTGACATACGCATCCTGATTGAAATAATGTTCACCTTCAAAATTGAGATAACCGCGCTCGCTGCTTTCGGCTCTGGGGGTCGCTGTATTCGTCGTCAAAATAGTTGCTGCTTTCATCAGCGAAATACCCGTTCACTTTCCCCCAGGAGTCCTCCTTTAGCTTAAATCGGTATTCGAGGCCGGTTCCAAGGCCTTTTTTTGACGCAGCATCCAGCCATATGGTGGAATCGGTATTTTCTGACATGGCCCAGTAAAAAGAGTTGTTGACTTCAACTCCCTTGCGGGATGACTGGGAGATTTCAGGAAACAAAAATCCGCTCTGGCGGGTTGTCTTAACCGGAACAACAGCAAAAGGCAGATAGGCGACCGGGATTTTTTTTATTCGAAACACACTACCCTCAACCGTTGCGTAGCCGTCTATCGTGACATTAATTTTCTTGGCATCAATGCGCCAGGGAGGAGCCTCTGAATCGCAGGTCGTAATGGTGCCCTGCTTGATCTCATAGGTATTGGCTCCGAGCTTTGAAATATCCTTACCGGTAATGTGTAAATTGTCCTGCTTAACAAAAAGAACCGCATTTTCAACATGGCCCATCTGGGTATCAAGATTAATGTTGAAGGAATCGCAGGACAGAATATCGCCGTTTTCATTCAGCTCAACGTGACCTTTGGCTTCCGTATCCTTTGTTTCAATATTAATTTTAACATAATCAGCTTTCAGGAGCCGGCTGCCCTGCTCGATTTCAACATTGCCTTTGGCTGTGAGGTTTTCTCCCTTATTGTCATAGCTGAGCTGTACAGCTTTAATATTGATTGGAAGAGTATCATTATCTGACTTTTCCGGGCCGAAGAGTTTAGTGGCGGCTGCTGCCCCGCCTGAGGAAATAACCAAAAAAAGAATTGTTGCACAACAATACGCTGCAAGTTTTTTCATTTTTTTTCCTATTTTTACAATGCTATACGGCCTGACGCGCACGGCGTTTTATTCAAAATTATTTCACGAAGTTCACCAACAAGAAAAAGTGATCCGGTTATGAAAACGAGATCATTTTCGCCGGCAAGACTTAGAGCTTTTTTATAGGCCAGGACTGAGTTTTCAAACCAAAATACCCTTTTCCTGTCAGAAAAGCTAATAAATTTTTCGATTGTTTCCCTGCCGGCAGCACGGTCGATTTTCGGTCTGCACACTATAATTGCATAGGCATCGGTAGTCAAGATTTTAAGCATTGTATCGATAGCTTTGTCTTCCATCGCGCCAAGGATAAAAATGCGCTTTTTATATTTCGGGTAGACGGAAAGTGCTTTTTTAAGCATTCGCCAACCCTCCGGATTATGAGCGCCATCTGCTATTACAACAGGGCATGTCCGGAGCTGTTCCAGTCTACCTGGCCATTGAACATTTTCGATACCGGCGCGAAGATCTGTATCATCGAATCGATACCCGTGTGAGCGCATAGACAGCGCACCGGCAATGGCAAGTGCGGCATTGCTCAGCTGATGATCGCCCGATAGGCCGCAGTGCATATTTTTCAGGCTAGTATGCAGCCCCGTAAAACTGAATATGTCCCGTGCGTGTTTAACAACCTTAAAATCCCTGCCCTTCATCAGCAAAGGTGCGCCTGCATCGTGGCAGCTCCTGATGAATAGCTTCTTTGCAACAGAGCTGCGCACAGCGCACACCAGCGGTATGCCCGGTTTGATGATTCCGGCCTTTTCACGGGCAATAGCTTCGATGGATTTCCCGAGATATTTTTCATGTTCCATGCTTATTGAAGTAATGATCGAGAGCCGGGGAGCAATACTGTTCGTGGCATCATATCTACCCCCCATTCCTGTTTCAATAATGACAGGATCGGCCTGACGGAGTTTGAAATAATAAAACGCCATGGCTGTAGTGAATTCGAAAAACGTGACAGTATGCAATCCATTATTTTCGCAGATTTTTTTGATTTCAGCGGTAAGCTCAGACACAGCTTTGCGCGGTATGCAGGCATCATTAATTCTGATGCGTTCGGTGTAATCAATAAGGTGCGGCGAGGTGTACAGCCCTGCTTTATATCCGGCATGTTTGAAAATTGACTGGAGAAAAGCGCAGGTTGATCCTTTGCCATTCGTGCCTGCAACATGAATGCAGTTGAGCGATCTATGCGGATTATCCAGCAGCGACAGGAGTTTAGTAATATTCGCAAGCCCGAGCTTTATGCCGAATTTCTGCAGGCTGAACAAATAGTCAATTGCATGGTTATAAAGCATAGGTGTAGCGCACTAGAATTATACGGGCTATTTCACAAAAAAAAACAGGGCAATCCTTGAGTATCGTCAGCGATTACCCTGCATCTACTCAGACAGACTCAACACAGCAGCGTGCAACAGCAATTGCATTCAAGTCAGGGGGTATTGTCTTCTGAGACACAATCGCCACAGGCGATGGCACTCAGAAGAGGGCAGCTAAAGCACAGCATATTTTTTGACTTTACAGCCGTCAAACCACTTGCGCCAGCTTGTTTTTCAGTGCTTCTTTCGATTGAACGCCGACTATCTGTTCAACTATAGCGCCGTTTTTAAAAAGAATCAGCGTCGGAATGCCGCGAATGCCGTAACGCTCTGCGATAGCGGGATTATTATCAACATTCAGTTTTCCCACTTTCGCCTGGCCTTTGAACTCGCCTGCAAGTTCATCAATAATCGGAGCAAGCATACGGCATGGTCCGCACCATTCGGCCCAAAAGTCAACAAGTACGGGCACTGCAGACTTGAGAACTTCAGTATCAAAATTAGCTTCAGTCAGGGTTGTTTCGTCACTCATAATGGCCTCCTTAAAAACGTTTGAGGTTCAGGTTTTTGAGTTTCAATGTATGGCACAATCAAAAGTTAAAATCCAGAATAAAGTAGAAAATGCAGGCCATAATGCCATATTGTCAGTTACTATTGGCTTGACTTTTTTTATGCCGTCGATAAGATGTTTTTTGTTCAATACCTACTATTTTAATTAAGGAGATAGAAGAAATGAAGAAAGCTGTGATCGTTAGCGCTGCAAGAACCCCGGTCGGAAAATTTGGTGGAACCCTCAAGGACATGCCGGCATATAAGCTCGGCTCGCTTGTAATCAGGGAAGTTATTCAGCGTGCAGCCATCAAGCCGGAACAGGTAGATGAGCTTATTTTCGGCCATGTTTTGACAACCGCTCAGGGCCAGAATCCAGCACGCCAGGCATTGTTAGATGCAGGCATTCCAAAGGAAGTGCCCGCTTTTACTATTAATAAAGTATGCGCGTCCGGCCTTAAATCCGTTGCGCTGGCCGCGCAGAGCATACGGGCTGGCGACAATGAGATTGTTATTGCTGGCGGCCAGGAAAATATGAGCGCGACCCCCTATGCGATACCGTCTGCACGCTGGGGCGCGCGTATGAACAATGCCCAGCTCATCGACTGCATGGTCTATGATGGCGTATGGGAAAAGTCCAACGACTATCACATGGGCATGACAGCGGAAAATATCGCTGAAAAATACAATATCTCGCGGGAAGAACAGGATCAATTTTCACTGCAAAGTGAAAACAAGTCCGAAAAAGCCATTAAGAGTGGCCTGTTTAAGGACGAAATTGTCCCGGTTACAATTCCCCAGCGAAAAGGAGACCCTTTAATTTTCGATACCGATGAATATCCGTCCCTGGGCACAACGATTGAAAAACTTGCCAAGCTGTCACCCGCCTTCAAAAAGAACGGCGGAACAGTGACCGCAGGTAATGCATCAGGTATTAACGATGGTGCAGCAGCCTTTGTAGTCATGTCGGAAGAGAAAGCCAAAGAGCTCGGCAAAACAATCATGGGCACGGTTATTTCTTATGCATCGGGTGGTGTTGACCCTGCTTTTATGGGCATGGGGCCGATTCCTGCGGTGAAAAAAGCTCTCGAAAAGGCGGGCCTGAAAGTGGGCGATATCGATTACTGGGAACTGAATGAAGCATTTGCTTCACAGGCCATTATCTGCATAAAAGAACTCGGAATCGATCCGGCAAAAGTAAACCATAACGGAGGAGCTATTTCTATCGGCCATCCGATTGGCGCAAGTGGTGCTCGCATTCTAACAACAATGCTCTATCAAATGAAGCGCATCGATGCGAAGTTGGGCGTTGCCTCGCTGTGTATCGGAGGCGGAATGGGACATGCATTGATTATCCAGCGCTAACATACACTTAAACATGAATAAGCCCTGAATATTATCACACTATTCAGGGCTTATTTTTATATTTATGCAATAATTTTTATTTAATTATTAATAATTTTTTTTCATTCCATCCTTCACACCTCGCTGCTTGCAGCCTGCTTTTGGGTATTTATTTAATAAATATAATGCAATATTTATTAAATATTTTTTTTAAACTCTAATAAGCTTTATGTATTTGGAAAAAGTCCGAAAACAATAATAAATCAAAAATAATTTTTTAAAAAAAAACTCAACATAAAATTCCTTTTGCCGATGAAAAGATTTGTCATAAACACGTTCTTTATTTTGCTTCTTGTGCTTGTCATAGCATTGACTATTTCAGGCAAACGAGGCTTTTTGCACATGGTTGGTTTGCAGGAAGAGCTTCATGAAATAGATAAAAATAATAGTAAATTAAAGAAGGAAAATGAAAAATTGAAGTTGGAAATAATAAATTTAAAAAATAATTTGCGTTATCTGGAAGAAATTTCCAGAAATGAATTGGGACTTGCACGGGAAGATGAACTCATTTATAGGCCGGAAAAAAAGAAATAGTTAATAAAATTTATGAGGATACCATGTTAAGCCTTTTTGCAGAAAAAAATTTAATCGGCCTAGATATTGGAACCAGTACGGTTAAGGTAGTAGAAATTGAGGAAAACAAGGGTAAATATACGCTAAAAAATATCGGGGTAGCAAAAATCCCCAGAGAAACAATCAATAATGGTGTAATTATTAATGCTGACCCCCTCGTTCAGACAATTAAATCACTTTTTTCCTCCCTTAAAATTTCAAATAAAAATGCAGCTGTCTCAGTATCCGGGAACAATGTAATTATTAAAAAAATAAACCTTCCCATAATGACTGAAGATGAACTTGAGCCGTTAATTGAGAGTGAGGCTGAACAGTTTATTCCTTTTGATCTGGATGAAGTGAATATAGATTTTCAAATACTCGGTGTGAGTGAAGAAAATCCGGATAAAATGGATGTCATGCTTGTGGCTGCAAAGAAAGCAAATGTTCAGGATTATCTTGATGCACTCTCTGCAGCAAGCATCAAGACTAAAATAATAGATATTGATGTTTTTGCAATGGAAAATATGTTTAATATTAATTACACTCATGATACAGAAGATATTTGTGCTTTGGTTGATATCGGAGCCACTATTACCAATATAAATATAATAAAAGATAATTCTTCTATATTTAATAGAGACGCCCCTATGGGCGGGAATTTAATCACTGAGGAAATACAAAAGGAGCTTTTTGTGAGCTTCGAAGAGGCCGAACTGCTGAAAACCGGAGAGATTATAGAAGGTGTCGACAGGGATCTTTTAGAACAAACGATCAGAAAAACAGTTACTTCAATAGCACGAGAAATACAGCGCACAATTGAATTTTTTGCCGGACAGTCGCTTGTTGAGATAAGTCATATTTACTTGAGTGGGGGGACAGCAAAAATACACAGCCTTAAAGATATATTACAAGAAAAAATTACAGCCCAGGTACAGATTATAGATCCGTTTCAATCAGTAAAATATGATAAGAAAGTTTTTGATGCGGACTACCTGCAAGAGATTGCACCAATTGCTGCAATCGGTGTGGGTTTGGCTTTAAGAAAATTAGGGGACTGATAGACGATGATTAAAATTAATTTAATACCCTATCGAACCGAACGAAAGAATGAAATAATTATGCGCCAGGCAATTGCCGGCGCGGTGCCTATTGTTCTGCTGATCATCATAATGGCTGTTGTATGGCTTATAAACAGTTCACAAATCAGCGCACAAGAAGATGAAATAGTGCAAATTAAAACTAAAATTGAAGCCTGTACACTGCAAATGAAGGAGATTGATTCCTTTAAAAGCAAAAAGGAAGTTCTTACAAAAAAAATGGATGTAATTACCAATCTTACAAAAGGCAAAGATGGCCCCGTACATTTAATGGACGAACTGGCTATGGCAGTTCCAGGCAATCTATGGCTTACAGCTATCAAGCAGAAGGGGGCCGATCTTATACTGGAGGGAAAAGCGATTGATAATATTGCGGTATCCAATTACATGATCAATTTGGAAAAATCACTCTATATCAGCAATGTTGATCTCAAATCTATTACCATGGAAGCAGCTGGTAAGGCTAAGACGGGAAAAAATGCTCCTCTTAAACTATTTATTATTACCTGCAAAACATCAAATACACCTGAGAAGACAGGTTGAGGCCTATTATGCCAAACACAGCTCTCAATAAAATAATTAAACTGCCTAATTCACAAAAAATCGTTATGCTCTTATTACTGCTGGCTGCGATGATTGCAGGCTTTGTGTATTATGTTTTTATTCCTCAGAGAGATTATTATAAAAGCCTAAAAGAAGAGATGCTCAAGCTCCAGACAAAATATAATGAGCAGCAAAGCATACTTGCAAATTTACCAAGATTTCAGCAGGAATTAAAAATGCTTCAGTCGGCTTTTGAAGATGCTCTCAAAATGCTGCCCAATGCCCGGGAAATTCCAAATCTTATTACAAGTATTTCAACGAACGCACAGGAAGCAGGCCTTGAGATAATTTTGTTTCAACCAAAGCCCGAAGTTTCAATGGATTTTTATGCTCAGATACCTGTTCAAATGAAAGTAACAGGCAGATATCCTCAAATAGGGGTATTCTTTGATAAACTTTCAAAATTGCCCAGGATCATTAATATTGAAGATTTGCAAATTTTAAGAAAACAGACAAAACAAACAAAAAGTACCGCATCAATAGTGCTTGAGGGATCTTTTAATGCGACGACATTTAAATTCATAGAAAAAACAGGGGAACCTGATGCTGGAAAAAAACTTAAAAAAGACAAAAAGAAGAAGTAATTTATTTGCAGGTTTCTTGTTTTTTATTGCTTCAACGGCCATGCTTTGCCTGATTGCCTGCTCAGATAAAGCTCAGGAATCTGCACCACCTCCTTCTAAAACAAAGAAGGAAATCAGCAAAAAAGGTGCTGAAAAAGAAATCAAGACACAAGTAATGGCTCAGACTACGCAGTCTGTAAAAGAATTTTATACGTACAATCCCAACGGGAAAGTGGACCCCTTTGTCCCAATGATATCTGAAGCACCAGAGGAAATTCCGCAAAAAACCGAGTCTAAAGCATCTGATATCCCTATTACGCCACTGCAAAAACTTGATGTTGATGATTTTAACCTTGTTGCAGTCATAGCAACTCCAACCGGGTTTTGCGCACTGCTTGAGGACCCGGCCATGAACGGCTATAAAGTTACAGAAGGAATGCAAATTGGAAGAAAATCAGGTGTTATAAAAAAAATATTACACAATAGTGTTATAGTTGAAGAAAATAAAGAAATAGATCAGAAAAATAATGAAAAAAAAATAAATACTTTAACTCTAAGAAAAAAATAGGTTGAGGTCAGCATGAAATACAATATTGGTTCCCACTACATTTATATTTTTATTTTAATTCTAGTACTCACTCTTGGCTGCTCATCCAAAAAAGATATTATGGACGAGCAGGCCCCTCCAATTTCTTCTCAGGAAATTGGAGGTGACAACGGATCTGCAACCCAGCCCGAAATCCAGGCGTCATTGCAGAATAAAATTACTGATATCCGTGTGTCTGAGGGTAAGGAAGGCACCGATATCATTATCAATGCTACAAAAAAACCCAACTATACGCATTTCAAATTATCAAAGCCTGATCGCATAATAATCGACATACCAGATATCTCCAATGATGAGCCCATAAAGGAGTTCAGCCCTGAGAGTGGCTTGGTCAGCTCTATTAGAACATCTTTGATAACTGATAAAGATCTGAAGTATCTGCGGGTCGAAATTGTCTTGAAAAGCCTGGTAACCTATGCCGCTCAAAGTGATGACAGCACTATAGTAGTGAATATCAGAAAAAACCGCTCAAATCAGAATGTTATAGCGGATCAGCCCGCTTCAGCATCAGCAGTTGCGCTGCTTTTGGATGCAAATAATGAAAATGTCGGAGAAAGCAATTTAATCAGGCTGCAGCTGCAAAATTCGATTCCGCGATTTACCTCATACAAACTGGTCAACCCTGCGCGGCTTGTTGTGGAATTGGAAAACGCGCGCAACAAAATAATTCCTGGATATGTCAATATAAATGAAAATCAATTGAAGAAAATAAGAATTGGCCAAAGAGAAAATAATTTAAAAATTGTTTTTGACATTCAGGGCCATTCAGTTCCCGAGTATGAAATTCGACAGTCTGATCTTTATTTATTAGTTGCTCTTGGACCAGAGGCAATTGAAGCTGGCAGAAAAAACGCAAAAATGCCTGCAGCAGAAAAAATTGAGCCGGCAGCGGAGCCCGCTGCAATGGCAAAAACAGCTCCTGAATCCAGAAAGCCGGCAATTGGTGAGACTGTTTATACCGGTGAAAAAATATCGCTTGATTTCAAGGATGCGGATTTAAAAAATGTGCTGCGTTTGCTGGGGGATATTGGCGGAATCAATATGACGATTGGCGAAAGAGTTGCCGGCAAAGTAACTTTAAAGCTTGAAAATATTCCCTGTGATGAAGCTTTAGATATCGTCCTTATAAATAACGGCCTCGATAAAACCGTCACCTCGCAATATACCCGCATAGATCTGGTTGAACAAATCAAAAAATTCAATGATGATCGATCGCAGGCCAAGAGATCTCATGAGCAGGCAGAAGACACGATTATTAAAACGTTCCCCATAAGCTATGCTCAGGCGAGCAATCTTTCCGCTTTTATAAAGCAGATGAATGTACTGACGCCAAACAGGGGCAGCGTCAATTTTTTCGAGCTTACCAATAAATTAACGGTTTCCGATATTCCTTCCGTTGTCGCAAAAATCGAAAAGATAATAGATGAACAGGATATACCAACCAGGCAGGTCATGATCGAGAGCAGGGTCGTTCAGTCTGCGCCGAGCTTTGTAAGAGATTTGGGTATTGCCTGGGGCGGTACGTACAATGGACATGGCGGCAATGCCGATATACCGATTACAGGCGCTGCCGGCGGAGGCAACGTTGTGAATTTGCTTGGCGTTGCGAATGGTGCAATCAATGTCGGCTATATTGTTGCCGACAAATACGCTCTCGATGCCACGCTCACGGCCGCAGAGAATGATGATAAGCTGAAAATTCTCTCTAACCCGCGCCTGCTTACGCTTGATAATAAAGAAGCTTCCATTAAGCAGGGCGTTCAGCTGCCATATCTGAAATTGAATGAAAACGGCGTCACATCAACAGAGTTCAAGGATGCGGTCCTTGAAATGAAAGTGAAGCCGAAAATAACATCGGCCGATACCATAGCAATAAACGTTGATGTCAAAAAAGATCAGAAATCAGCTCAAACAGGGACCGGTAATGAGCCCGGTATTGATGTTCGTCAAATAAAAACAGACCTGCTTGTTGAAAGCGGCAAAACTGTTGTCATAGGAGGTATCTATGAAACAACAAAATCCAAAAACATAAAAAAGGTTCCTTTTTTCGGCGATCTCCCCATCATTGGCTGGGCTTTCAGGAGTGTACGGGAGGAAGATACTCTGACGGAAATGCTTGTTTTTATAACGGTCACCGTTGTTGATTCGCCAAAAAAAGCTACAGTAGATGTCATTGATAAAAAAGGGTAAATTATATATTTTGGAGGCTACAATGAATCATAAATCTTTACTATCAGTATGCTTAGCTATACTCGGCAGCGTTTGCTTCGGCTGCAGCGGCGCCACGACACAGACAACAATCACGCCAACGGCAACATCAAATGTCAGATTTATTCCCGCTGATAATACCGTGGTTCTTGCGGGCATTCGCAATGTGGCTATATTTCCGTTTGCCGACTATTCATACCAGCAGTGCCATCTTGTTAAGGATTGCTGGGGAGGCAATATAAAAATCACCGAGGCGATCACCGACCAGTTCACCACTCACGGGATCACGGTCGCTGTGCAGGAGGATGTCAACACGCTCCTGGTTGATGAAAAGGTGATTCGCCCGATTGATGAGGATAAGTATCTTATTGAGGGAACTGTTGAGTCAAAAGATACTGAGAATAAAAAAATAAGCACCCCCGAATATGAAGTGACCGGCTCCGAACACTCACCTGATATGATCGATGAAATTTTAAGAATAATCGATTTTACCGGTAAAAATAAGAAAAACAAAATTGAAGCGTCCCCGGTGATTCAGGGCGTTACAGTCGGCCTGTCCAAAGAAAAAATTATAGAACTCGGCGACAAATTAGGTGTTGATGTTAATTATACGGGGAAGAATTATCGACTACGGCTACAAGGATATCGGCACCCTCAACCCTCTCTATCGCGGTGTTATCCCTGTTGCTCTCGATTCAGTCAAAGATATTCTCTACGGTTCTACCAATGCCTACGGCTATGAAAATGATCTGGAAAACATTGAAAACATGGCGGTCGGCGGTGCAGCGGGTTATGCAATCGGCGAAAAAGCCTGGGCAAATTCACACGCATGGCGCAGCCGGCCTTGCCCTGGGCACATTTTCCGGCTGGATGGCTTCACAGCATCCCAAAAAGGCCAAGCGGTCAGCTGTCGTGCAGGTGCGCTTATATGCTCAGAATGCCCTTAATGGTGACGTGCTCTGGACGAACAGAGCCGAGATAGAATATACACCCAAAAGCAACTTCGCCTATGATGAAACACATCCCAAGACCATGTTTGACAATGCAGTCAAAAGTGGTATTAAACAATTAATGGATGACTTCTTTAAGGAAGCAGAGGACTACAGCAGCAAGGCTCCTTATGAAGAGCCGGGAATGCCGATTAAAGATGTTAAACCGGGGGTTTAAAGGGGAGTTTTCCAATGTCGAAACGATTTTTTTTCATCATTGCAGCACTTGTTTTTTTTAGCTCAAGCGCCTGGGCGCAGCTGTCTACGACATCTCCCTGGCCTAAAAAACATAATGATTTAAAAAACACCGGATTTACGAATTTAAATTCAGGCACTACAACCGGCAAAGCAAAGTGGGCTTTTGAAGCACCTGGAAATTTTAAATCATCCCCAATTCTTGATAACAACGGAAAAGTATATATCGGCTCGACTGAAGGAACTTTCTATGCCATCAATCGCATAGACGGCTCACTTGCATGGAAATATAAAACCAATGGCGCTATAGAATTTTCCTCCCCTGCCATTGGCCAGAATGGTGTCGTCTATGTTGGCAATATGGCGCCCGCAGGCAGAGTATACGCTTTTGATACAAACACCATTAACCCGGATATACCCTCAACATGGGTTCCCCTCTGGACATATGATACCGGCGGCGGCATTCAGGGATCCATTACCATTGATACTGATGGATCTATTGTTTTTCCGTCAAATGACGGCCATGTGTATGCCCTGAATACAAACGGTACGCTTAAATGGCGGAGCCTGGAAAATTACAGCTCCATTTTCACGACACCTGCCATAGACACTGCAACCTCACGTGTTCTGTTCGGCAGCCAGGAGCCCCAGGACCGGTTTTACACCTATTATGATGGTGAAAATGTACCGGCATCGGTAACCTGCGATGTTATTCCGATCATTAATTTTTACAAGGCGCCCACTTTTTTCACCGTAGATAGAAACACAGGAATCGAGCTGACCAATTTCCCCAGTTTTTGCCCTCCCGGTGGTATGACTGCCTCTCCGGTTATATATTCAAACGGCGACTATCTCGTTCCTTTTTTAAAGCAGACCTATGGAAGTTTTTGTACGGATAGTGTACTTGAAGTGCTCGATGGCCAGACCTGGGCTGTCTCTGATACGTTGGTGCCTTATAATGCGGCACTCAATTATCCGGTTGATAATACCACCTGCACTGATATTCTTGTCTCTCAAACCGGCTCCACTTTCGGCAAAGCCTATACCGGCGAAATATGGTCGACGCCGGCGGTTTTTACTGATAACTCCTATGTTATCGGCGAGGGAACACAATTTGCCCGATATTTACCCAGCGGCAATTTGTACAACGGACTTGTTATCGATGTCGGCGCAAGAATAGAATCATCCCCTGCCATTGACGCTAAGCTTGATGTCTATTTCGGCACCAACGGCGGTCAGTTTTTCTGTTTTTGCGCTTCCTGCTCAGAAGGGGATTCCTTAATCAAATGGCAGTTTCCTGCAAACGGTTCGCCGCTGACTGACCAATTCGGGAATGTCGTAGAAATTAAATCATCACCTGCTATTGATAATGATGCAAAGCATTCCATCTATGTCGGGGCGAATAACGGCACGCTGTATGCTTTTTTTGACGGGCCGTCAATATATGGAACAATAAAACTAAGTAACGGCGATCCGCTGAACGGTGTAAAAGTAACCGTTAACAAATACTCAAACAGGAATTATTACGACAGTCTATACCGATGCTACGGGCTATTATGTAACGCCGGGCCTGGACAGCGGGCAGTACCAGGTTATTCCGCAATTAAATAATTATGTTTTCAACCCGTCAGATGCTCCGGTTACGCTGAAAACAATAGATCAAAGCCTCAATTTTACCGCCTCACTCAGTTTTACTCTTCAGGGAAAAGTTGCCTCTGCTGTCGACAACACAGGATTGTCTCAAGTTGCAATCAAACTTGTCACGAAAAACGCACTGGGTGATGTTATTTACTCAGACAACAGCACGCAAACTGATGCCGACGGAAATTATACGTTTACCGGCATAGGTTATGGCACCACAACTTTAACACCTTCCCGGCCGGGCTGGGGTTTTGATCCCCCATCGATTGATCAGGTCATTACATCCGCCGACCCTGAAGGTACAGTTTTTCCGATTGCGACTTTTGCCGGTACACTTGGCTATCAGGTTTCGGGAAAAGTCATTGATGCCACAAAGCCCCTGGATGATCCTGACAATGGCATTGCGGATGTTACGGTAACAATAACAAGCGGAACTTCATTTACTGACACACGGACCACCAATCCACAGGGCCAGTACTCTTTTACCGGCCTTGCAGATGGCACATATATAGTCAAACCTGCACGCAATTTATACAAATTTTCACCCACGAACCGGACTGTAGTAATTGATAGCGCCAGCGTGCTTGACCAGAATTTTTACGGCGCAACCGGCAGTACCATATCCGGAACCCTGAAACTGTCTGGCGATGATACTTCTTTTGACGGTTTTGTGGTCAATCTCTACAGGGATGACGAAACCTTCTGGTCGAAAATTTTCAATAGAAACAAACCCCGAACTCTTGTTGCAACAGTTGATGTCGGAGACCAGGGATTCTTTATTTTCATGGGCGTGGCGGCCGGCAAGTATATTGTAGAGCCGTTCAAAGACGGCTACGGTTTCGAGCCTTCATCAAAAAAAGTCACCATGACAGGCTTAAATGATGTCGGGAGTCTTGTTTTCACTGCAATCGGCGGCTTCTCGATTTCCGGGAAGATGACCAATTTACTCGGTTTTCCAGAATCCGGCATTGGTGTAATCCTGGTAAATGACATAACCGGAGCTACGTATACAGCCATATCAGGCCTCGACGGTTCATATACGTTTACCGGTCTTGAGTCGGGATCATTTACGGTAATACCCGAACAAACTGAGTTCAACACAATATCTCCTGCTTCAAAAAATGTTATTATCACAACAGACAGCGTCAGAAAAGTAAACTTCAAAGTCTACTCATTGTGTACAAAGACCTTTATCACCATACCCTTTTGGGGAACGACCGACTCAACCGTAAACATAATTGGATCATTCTTCGGCACTACCCCTGCTGCTCGACGACACGTCAACGGTAGCTGTTACGCTCTATGACGGCACAACAACAAGCGTTACTCCCGGCGTGTATTTCGGAACAAATGATCCTGCATCATGGGTCAAGGCTACTGTGGACAAGCTGGTCACCGTTTTATATAACCGCAAAGGTTCCTGTTCTCACTCTGCGGGTCGTGCGCGTCTGGGTTGTCCGGCCTGGCCTGTCGGCATGCATCACGAATTCGCCGGTAAATTTTTTCATAAATACAAATCAGTGATTGTAACCAGGACTTTCTGGTGATGCAAGAGGCACAAGTGAAACAAGCTTGTGCCTCTTTGCATTTACATTTGCCCTCTTGATTTTTCTGTGCTACAAATTTTGAAAACTATTAACATAAAGGACCAAAATGCTGCGCTTTTTAACTGCAGGTGAATCACATGGACCGGCCCTGACTGCTGTCATTGATGGTGTTCCCTCAGGGCTTAAACTTACGGCTGAAGCAATCAATCATGACCTTGCCCGGCGTCAGATCGGCTATGGCCGGGGCAAGCGCATGGAAATTGAAAAAGACAGGGTTGAAATCATTTCGGGTGTCCGTTTTGCCAAAACGCTCGGGACCCCCGTTTCTTTGCTTATACATAATCTTGACTGGCCCAACTGGCAGCAGACAATGTCTGCTGCGGCTGTCCGGGATTGTTCAGCAACTCCTATAACTGAACCCCGGCCCGGACATGCCGATCTGCCGGGAGCGCTGAAATATGACCACAAGGATATACGCAATATACTGGAGAGGGCCAGCGCCCGGGAAACAACAACACGTGTGGCTGTCGGCGCCGTATGCCGGACTTTTCTTTCAGCATTCGGCATTCAGATAAGCAGTTATGTGACAGAAATCGGCGGCATCAGAATTCCCTGTTCTGCTCTTGATCTGAAAACAAGATTCCTCCTGGCTGAAAAATCAGACCTCCGCTGTGTCTGCCCCGAAACTGAAAAAAAAATTAAAAAGCGCATTGATGCATGCAGGCGGAAAGGCGACTCTTTAGGCGGCGTTTTCGAGGTTGTAGCAACAGGGCTGCCCGTAGGGCTGGGAAGCTACTCGCAGTGGGATACACGCCTTGACGGCAGGCTGGCGCAGGCTGTCATGAGCATACAGGCGATTAAAGGGGTGGAAATAGGCCTTGGCTTTGAAACTGCCCGTATAAGCGGCTCCCGTGTTCATGATGAAATTTTTCATGATAAAAACAGAGGTTTTTTCAGAAAAACCAATAATGCAGGCGGCATTGAAGGCGGCATATCAAATGGTGAGCCCATTATAATCAGGGCGGCCATGAAACCCATCGCAACACTCTACAGCCCGCTGCATTCGGTGGACATTATTACAAAAAAAACTGTTAAAGCCGCTGTGGAGCGCTCCGATATCTGCCGGGTTCCATCGGCCGCCGTCATAGGCGAGGCAATGGTTGCCATGGAGCTTGCTAAAATCATGCTGGAGAAATTCGGCGCCGACAGCATGCGGGAAATTACAAAAAATTACAAAGCCTATACCTCCCATATCGCTAGATTTTAGCTATGAATACTGTCACCGTCGATCTTGGCCAGCGAAGCTATGATATTTTAATAGAAGAACAGCTCCTTGATAAGGCTGGCTCCTGTATAGCCGGACTGCGCCCTCAAGCAACCACTGCCATAGTCACCAATACGACTGTCGCACCGCTCTATGCTGCCCGGCTGTCGGCAGCACTTACACATTCCGGCATTAAAACGGCTGTCATAGAACTTCCCGACGGAGAGCAATTCAAAACTCACGACCACCTGATGCACATCTATTCCTCAATGCTCGCAGCAGGCCTTGACCGGCAATCGCTGCTCATAGCCCTTGGAGGCGGCGTTATAGGAGATATGACCGGCTTTGCCGCCGCTACCTATATGCGTGGCGTGCCTTTTATTCAAATACCCACAACGCTGCTTGCGCAGGTTGACAGCAGCGTCGGCGGTAAAACAGGAGTCAATCTTGCTGAAGGCAAAAATCTTGTCGGAGCATTTCATCAGCCGCTTATGGTTTTAATTGATCCTCACGTGCTGAAAACCCTTCCAGCCAGGCAATTGCAGTCAGGCGCAGCAGAGGTTGTAAAAACAGCTGTCATTCATGATGCAAAATTTTTTGATTACCTTGAACATACCGCAGCAGGAATTGCCGGAGCTGATATGGCGGTGCTTCAAACCGTTATTGAAGCGTGCTGCAGGATTAAGGCCACAATAACCGCACTTGATGAAACTGAGCAGGGTATACGCGCATTTCTAAATTTCGGGCATACCATCGGTCATGCCATTGAAACGCTGACCGGCTATGCGACCTACACCCATGGTGAAGCCGTATCCATAGGCATGGCAGCAACTGCGCATATGTCATGCAAACTTGGATTTTGCAAAAACAGCGATGCCGAGCGGATAATCGCTCTGCTCCAGAATATCGGGCTTCCCACGGCCCTGCCCCGTTTTTCAGCCGCAGCCTATATCAAAGCTATTTTAAAAGATAAAAAAAAGATGGCGGATGCTTTAAAAATGGTTTTCATTAAAGAAATCGGTACTGTTTTTATGCGCGCTACAGCAGCTCAGGAGCTGCATGAACTGCTGGTTAATGAATGCAGTCTCTAAGAGGTATACATCATGAACATACTTGTGCTCCATGGCCCCAATTTAAATCTTCTCGGCAGGCGTGAGCCTGATCACTACGGCAGCCTGACCCTCGGCAATATTAACGCGCTGCTGCAGGAGGCAGCTCAAAAAGAACGCATTGAAATTAGCTTTTACCAGTCAAACGCCGAGGGAGAGCTCGTCGATGCCGTGCATAAGGCCATTGGGGTTTTTGATGGTATTATTATTAACCCCGGCGCCTACACGCATACCAGCATAGCGCTTCGTGATGCAATACTTGCGGCGGGAATCCCTGTGGTTGAAGTCCATTTGTCAAATATCTACTGCAGAGAGGATTTCAGGCAGCACTCCTATATTTCAGGCGTAGCCCTCGGGGTCATTTCAGGCTTCAGGGAACAGAGCTACCTGCTTGGATTGCAGGCTCTTATTGCGCATGCAAAGAAAGCATCCTGCTAAGATTTTTCTTTTTTTGCACGGGGTGCTATTTCAATCCGTATTGGAAGACCCTCAAAATTGAAACGTTCACGAACCGCTCTTTCAAAATAGCGCAGGTAGGATGGCTGAAAAGCCTCCGTGTGATTGGTGAATATTTTAAACGTAGGCGGAGCAGTAGCAACCTGAGAAGAATAATATATGCGCGTTCTGTGCGATGGCCCGCGCGGCGGCGGATTCTGATCATAAATCTGCTGAACACCTCTATTGACCTCACTCGTAGCGACTCTGCGGGAATAGCCGGCCCCCAGAGTTTCAATCAGATCAAACAGCTTTCTGACCCGCAAGCCCGTAACTGCAGAAACAGTTACAATCGGGGCGAAATCAATAAATGACAAATCGGACCGAACAGCATTCACGAAAGCTTCATGCGTTTTGGTCTCTTTTTCAATGAGGTCCCATTTATTTATCAGTATGATGCAGGCACGCTTGCGGTCATAAATCTCGGCAGCCAGTTTTGCATCCTGCGTGGTGACGCCCTGCGCTGCATCAAGCATTAAAATACAAATTGATGACCGGTTGATGCTTCGCAATGCCTGGAGAGCAGTATATTTCTCAAGACTGTAGCTCATACGGCTCTTTTTGCGAATGCCTGCCGTATCGATAAAGCGTATAGTTTTCTGGTTATATTTGATCAGGGTATCAATGGGGTCGCGCGTCGTACCGGCAATACTGCTCACCATATGCTTTTTGTAGCCGACCAGCTTATTGACAAGCGATGATTTTCCCACATTGGGCCTGCCGATAATTGAAACGATGGTCTCATCTTCTCCGGCGGCAGATTCCTGGCCAGGGGCTGCATAGGCGCAGACTGCAGTCATTAAATCCTGTATGCCAAGCCGGTTTTTTGCCGAAACAGGCACCACGTGCTCGACGCCAAGGCGATAGAAATCAACGCTGTTTTGTTCATCGATTGTTTTTTCAACTTTATTAACGGCATAAATGACTGGCTTTCGGGATTTCTGAAGTATTCGTGTTATTTCTATATCGTTATGGAGAAGCCCCTGTTTGCCATCCATGAGAAAAATGATTATGTCGGCCTCTTCAACGGCCAGGCGGGCATGTTCCTGAACAAGCAGTGCGAGTTCATCATCAACATCAGGATCAAAACCCCCGGTATCGACCAGCGTGAACGCGTATTCCTCCCAGAGTATGTCAACGTAATTTCTGTCTCTGGTAACGCCTGCAAGATCGTCGACAATGGCTATATTTTTTTTCGCAAGTGTATTAAACAAAGTTGATTTGCCGACATTCGGTCTGCCGACGATTGCAACAACAGGCTTCGTTTTCATGATTCTTTACCCTGCAGGACAGTTAATGTTTTTTCGGCAGCATCCTGCTCCGATGCCTTTTTACTGCCGCCCTGCCCTTTTTCATAGGCGCAATTTCCTATAATGACCTGCGACTCAAAATATTTTCCGTGATCAGGTCCGTCTTCCATCGTCACCACATACCGTGGAACGGCATTGAACGACCGCTGCGCAAATTCCTGGAGCCTGCTTTTAAAATCACGAAAGTAGCCTTTTTGAACGACTTCATCAAGCAGCGCCGAACAATGCCTTTCGATAAGGCTGAAGACTGTTGCAAAATTGCTATCATAATAAATTGCGGCAATGAGCGCTTCATACACATTGGCCAATATGGATTTTTTTTCGCGGCCTCCGCATTCATTCTCTCCTTTGCTTAAAAAAATGCATATACCGAGGCAAAATGAACGGGCAAGGCCGGCCAGCACATCTTCATTGACTATGGCGGCCCGCATATTTGAAAGTTTGCCTTCTGAGCAGTTTTTTGCCCGTTCCATAAGAATATGGCTGACAATAAGCCCCAAAACTGCATCACCGATAAACTCCAGACGCTCATTACCCCATGTATTTACAAGCTGCATTTCATTGGCATATGATTTGTGCGTTAAAGCCTCCAGCAAAAGCTCTCTGTTTTTGAACTGATAACCAAGGTCATTTTGAAGCTGCTGCAGGTTTATTTCTTCCTGAGGCTGTATATTCCGCATGTTTTCACTTTGCATTGAGAATCACGGGCTGTAAAATTAATTTGACTTTTTATAGTATCAAAACTTATGCTTAAAAACAATGGATGATTAATCAGGAGGTTTTTTTCGGAAATTTCTATTGCATATTCACTATAAATAAGTAAACTTTAAAAACACTTAAACACTTATATATAATGGAGCTATTATGGATGCATCTGAACTGCTCATATTTGCTGTTAACCAAAAAGCCTCTGATCTGCATTTAAGCGCCGGAGAGCCGCCCATGCTGCGCATTCATGGCGAACTGCGCAAGTTGGAGACACCGGCCCTGACAGCCGAACAGGTGCATAAGCTGATATATGACATACTCAATGACAGGCAGCGCAAAACCCTTGAGGAAACAAAAGAGCTGGATTTTTCTATTGCCCTGGGTGAATATGGCAGATTTCGCGTCAACTGTTTTTTTCAGCAGCGTGGCGGTGCGGCTGTTTTCCGGTCGATTCCGAGCAAAATACATACATTTGAAGAACTCAATCTTCCCCGGGTCTGCCGCCAGATTGCGAAGAACCGCAGGGGCCTTGTACTTGTAACCGGCCCCACGGGCAGCGGAAAATCGACAACGCTTGCAGCTATCATCAATCATATAAATAATGATCGCAAAGAGCATATCATTACTATTGAAGACCCTATCGAATTTATCCACACATCGATCAATTGTTTGATAAATCAGCGAGAACTGCTGGCCCATACCCACAGCTTTGCCAATGCGCTCAGAAGCGCGCTTCGTGAAGATCCTGATGTTATTCTTGTTGGTGAAATGCGCGATCTTGAAACAATCCAGCTGGCCCTTACCGCTGCTGAAACCGGCCATCTGGTTTTTGCGACACTGCATACAACCGGCGCTGCTAAAACAATAGATCGTATTATTGACGTTTTCCCCACAGATCAGCAGGAACAGGTACGGACGCAGTTTTCCGAATCCCTGCAAGCTGTTATTTCCCAGCGGCTGTTCAAGCGCCGTGACGGCACGGGGCGTATTGCAGCAGTCGAAGTCATGATCGGAACGACCGCCATTAGAAATCTCATTCGTGAAAGCAAAATATCTCAGATACCCTCAGTTATGCAGACTGGCCAGAAATTCGGCATGCAGACAATGGACGCTGCGCTGAAGGACCTGATCAGCCGTAAAATCATTTCCCCCGAAGAGGCAGAAGGCATACTGGATGAAACGCTTATTTCCTAATCAATGCCTGAACGAGCTATCTTTATGTATCGATTGGATTAAGCAATGCGTCTGAAATCCCGGCAAATTCTTGATTGAGTTTTTTTGTTTAGCAACCAAGTACCATATCAGGGGATCTTTACATGACAATCAAAGAATTATTGATAATTATGGATAAAGTGAAGGCATCCGATCTGTATCTGACGGTTGATGCTCCGCCCATGTTCAGGATCGAAGGGCTTACCCGGCCCTATGGCGATTCAAAACTCGCGTCACATCAAACAGAGGATATAGCCCAATCGCTTTTGACCGAGAGGCAAAAGGCGATTTTTTCTGAAACACTGGAAATGAATTTAGGCCTGTATTACCCGGAACTCGGACGTTTTCGAGTAAATATCTTTCGTCAGAAAAGCTTTGTCGGCCTTGTTTTCAGGCGGATCAAGCTTGAAATAGACACGCTTGATGATCTGCGCTTGCCGCCAGTATTGAAAGATATCTGCCTGACCAAGCGAGGTCTCGTGCTGATCGTGGGAGGTACCGGTACCGGTAAATCAACCACCCTTGCCGCCATGATTGAGCACCGGAGCAGCATGACAACAGGGCATATCGTTACGGTTGAAGATCCTATTGAGTTTCTCTATCCGCACCGCAAATGCATTGTCAGTCAACGTGAAATCGGGATTGACACATACAGCTATGCTGAAGCTCTAAAAAACACGCTGCGTCAGGCCCCTGATGTCATATTGATCGGAGAAATACGCGACAGGGAAACAATGGAATCAGCTATAACCTTTTCTGAAACCGGCCATTTATGCCTGTCAACCCTGCATGCCAATAATGCCAATCAGGCCATAGAGCGCATTATGAATTTTTTTCCTCCTGAAAAACATGCGCAGTTATATTTTCAGCTTTCACTGAACATGCGCGCATTCATTTCACAGCGGCTTATTCCAACTGTTGAGGGTAAACGGGTTGCCGCAATGGAGATCCTTATTGATACGCCCCGTGTCAAGGATTTGATTATGAAAAGAAAAATCGATGTGCTCAAAGAAGCAATGCAGGAATCGCCGGCCGAGGGAATGCAGACTTTTGATAAGTCTTTGTTCGACCTTTTTAAAGAAGGGAAAATTTCATACGAGAACGCCATTGCCTATGCAGACAGCGCAAATGACCTGCGCCTGCGCATTAAAATTGATGATGTTCAGGATAAAAGCACGCAGCCGGCTGATAAATCTAAACAAAACAACCCCACTGATGACGATAATTCCCTGAGACTGAAATAGCCGCCACCAGCATAAAAACAGCACCGTCACTATCAGCACAGGTATGTACTTCGCCATGCTGCATGGGCGTTGGCGCTTGATCGGCCTTGCAGGCATGGCAATCAGGCAGATACTACTTGCGAAAATTTAATGCCGCTACTGGACTATCATGACACAGCTTTTCATATTTTTTAAAATTGTGATGTATTCGATGCAGCGATTCTATACGGAAAAGCGCCTGCTCTGGGCCGCATCTCTGACCTATACAACCATATTTTCCCTGATCCCCTTGTTAAGCGTTCTGTTTTTTGTTTTTAATGTCTTCGGCAGCCTTGCTGATATTAAAAACATGGTTCAGCCCTATATTTATAAGACGCTTGCACCCTGGGCGCAGGAAAAGGTCATAACCATTCTCAATGACCTGGTCAACAATATCGATTTCAGCACCATTGGTATTTTTAGCGCATCGCTTCTTATCGTTTCGGTTTTTCTGCTCCTGTTTGAAATAGAATATGTACTGAATGAAATATGGCTGATTCAAAAAAAACCTTCCACCCTTTCCCGTGCCGCAATTTATTGGGCTCTGCTTACCATAGGGCCTGTTTTAATTGCATTGTCTCTTTTTATATTCGTTAACCTGCAGGCCTATATTCCTTTAAAAATTATTGAGGCTTATGTCAGCGTCTACGGCATCACGCTGCTGTCCTCTATACTAATCTGGAGCGCATTTACAACCATCTATTTCCTGATGCCGGGCACACCGGTCAGTTTTTCATCTGCAGTATTTGGCGGTGTATGTGCTGCAACGCTGTGGAAAATTTCAGGCATTGCATTTTCAATGTACACATCGCATTTCTTTTTCTATTATCCTAAAATTTTCGGGTCCCTCGCAGCAATTCCCCTGTTCCTTTTATGGATATTTTTATGCTGGATACTTTTTCTATTCGGCGCAGAATTGACCTTCATGCATCAAAACCGCCGCTTCTATGCCAACTCATATAAAGCTCCTGTGCTGCAGGGCTTCACGAGAGAGCTGTATACACTGGTTGTTTTTCTTTTTATTGTTAAAGATTTTTTTAAACAGGCAAAGCCCGTATCTCTTAAAAAAATTGCTATCGAACTGAAAATTCCTCCCCATATCGTGCAGGAATTGATCGAGTCGATGATTATTCACGGAATGCTTATAGAATCGATAAAACCTAAAAGCTGCTTTATACCCGCCAAACCACTTGCCAAAATACGGCTTGCCGACATGCGCTCAATCATTCATCATGCGGCAACTGTTCAGGAAGCAGCTCCTGCTGAAATCAATGATCCGCTATTTAAGGCTGCCGGTCTTATTCTCTTCGGATCCGGGACGGATACGGATATGAAAACCATGGATACAATAATTCCGATGCTGTCATAACCAGCCGCGGCATATGAAAGGACTGCTCATGCCTTCTATTGAATCAAAAAAAATCTATGTGTCTGAGATAACTGAAAACACACAGGTGGAAGGACTGTTTTTGGTAAAAGATAAAAACAATGGCATGACTAAAAACGGCAAGCAATATATTGCTCTCAACCTTACCGATAAAACAGGTGAAGTTAAGGCCCGTATATGGGACAATGCCGAAAAACTCGGCGCGCGATTTTCTCAGGGCGATTGTGTAACCTTGAAAGCGTTTTCAGTTATGTATCAGGGAACACTCCAGCTAAATATCGCCAGCATTGAAAAATTTCCGTCCACTGAAGAACTGCTCAGGGAACTGCTGCCGGCCTCTAAAAGTAATTCTGATGAGCTTTTTGCAGAACTGCTCCGCATCTGCCGTAGTTTTTCTAACCCGCATCTGAGCAGACTGCTGGAACTTATTTTCAGCAGGGATGATATCGTAACAGCATTTAAAGCCGCACCTGCTGCAAAAAGCATTCATCATGACTACCTGGGGGGGCTCATTGAACACACAGCAAATGTTACACGGCTTGCACGTACGGTTGCCCCCCTGTACCCCAACCTTAATACAGAACTGCTTCTGACAGGCGCTATACTGCATGATATCGGGAAAATATATGAACTCGCCTATGAAAAAAATTTTTCCTATACCGATAAAGGCCGTCTGATAGGCCATATAACACTCGGTGTCGATATTGTTACTGATGCCATAAAGCAGCTATCTGAATTTCCCGAGGATCTTGCTCTTGTTGTTCGGCACCTTTTGCTTAGTCATCACGGCCAATATGAATTCGGATCACCTAAAAGGCCTAAAACCCCAGAGGCACTGCTGTTGAGCTATCTTGATGACCTTGATGCGAAAATGTTCGTATGTAATGAACTGATAAAGAAAGAAAAGAATTCAGAGACAAAATGGACCAGTTACAATAAGCTTTTTGACCGTTATCTGTACACTGATACCTTTATCGAGACGGAAAAGCAGACAGGCAGTGAGGATTGATGCGCACGCGGAGGCCGGTGATTATAAAGCTGCTCAGGTGCAACCATACGCACAGCCGGGGTATATGCTGAAATAGCTGAAGAATGATCCAACAGTTTATGACGAGCGGCACATGATGCGGGCTAGAGTTCCAAAATCAAAGCCTCTTCATCACAATCCGGAAATTTAACGCATTTGATGCAGTCACCCCATACCTTATGGGGTAAAACCGATTTGTCAACCAGGCTAAAACCCAGTTTTTCAAAAAAAGCCGGTACATAGGTCAAGACGAATAATTTTTTCAATCCAAGGTCCCGTGATTCCTTAATGCAGGTTTCTACCATTTTCCGGCCCAGATCTCTTCCGTGGTAATCTTCACGGACAGCAAGAGAACGTATCTCTGCAATATCCTCCCAACATATGCGCAGGCTGCATGTACCGACGACAGCACGGGTCTCATCATCTTCGACAATGATGAAATCTCTGAGCTGGGCATACAAATCGCTCAGAGATCTGCCGAGAAGCAAGCCCCTGGCAGCATAGTGCGTCAGAATGCCGTGCATTGACCGTACATCATTAATACAGGCTTTGCGTATCATGAGTGACCTCGCATTCCTACTGACTGCTGCGCAACAGACAGCATCTCATGTGCATGTTTGCGCGTTGCTTCAGAAATTTTCATGCCGCCGAGCATTCGTGACAGTTCGCTGACCCTGCCATCGCCATCAAGCTGCACAACGCTGGTGACCGTTCGTCCGTTTTTGGCACATTTCTGGACGCTTAAGTGCTGGGAGCCGAAACAGGCAATTTGCGGTAGATGGGTAATGCACAGCACCTGATGGGATGCCGATATTTCCTTGAGCTTTATGCCGACCGATTCAGCAACTGCACCGCCAATGCCTGCATCGACCTCATCGAAAAGCAGTGTCGGGACTTTATAGTTGGCGGCTATTATTTTCTTTAAAGCAAGCACAATACGGGATATTTCACCTCCTGAAGCAATGCGCGACAGCGGTTTTGGATCTTCGCCCTGATTGGGTGAGATAAAAAATTCAACCGTATCCATGCCCAGGGGCATGAGTCCGGCACAGGCATTGTCTGGATGATCAGCCTTCGGACGCACAGCATTTTTAATTTGGACAGTAAAAGAAACTTTTTTCATGCCGATTGAAGCCAGCTCGGCCTCAACCTTTTTTCTGAGAGTCTGTGATGCCTTAGCGCGCGCAGCTGAAAGCTCTGCGGCAAGAATCCATAGTTGATCGGAATGACGGAGCAGTTCGCGGCTCAGTTCATCCATGCGATTGCTGCTTTCGTCAATGCTCTCAAGTTCTATGCGGATTTCATCAAGATAGAGAATAATTTCCGGAATTGTTTTGGCGTATTTCTTTTTCAGCCGATACAGCTCATCAAGCCTTGTTTCAATTTGATCGAGCCGGGCCGGGTCCATGGTGATTTTATCGGCATAGCCGCGAAGCGACAATGCCGTGTCTTCGATGCCCAGAAGATTTGATTCAAGCGCATCGTAGGTAGCTGTCAGAGAAGGATCGATTGCAGCTGCTTCCCGAAGTTCATGGGAAAGTCTCTTGAGCATGCCAAGGCAGGATTGCTGATCTTCGTAAAGCGCAGTATAGACGCCGTAGGTCTTCTCATACAGCATTTGCGCACTTGCAACGATTGTGCGCTCCTGCACAAGTGATTCTTCCTCAGCAGACGACAGCTGCGCACGGCTGATTTCATCATGCTGAAATGCCATAAGCTCCCTGCGCCGTTCAGCTGTCTGGCGATGCATGGTGAGCGAATGCAGCTCAGCAGCAAGAGTCTGATACCGCATATACTCCTGCTGGTATCGAGCTCTCAGGGGCAACAGACCACCATAGGCGTCAAGCAGATCAATATGCTTTTCTGCCTGCAGAAGAAGCTGCTGGGAATATTGTCCGGAAATATCAACGAGCATTCCCGAAAGCTGGGTGAGCATCTGTATCGTCGCGAGGCGTTCGCCTATCATGATGCGGTTTTTGCCGGTCCGGGTGATGATGCGGCGGATCAGCAGCTGATCTCCGGCCGGATCGAGTTCATATGAGGCGAGCATGTCCCGCAGTTCCGGACTATACGTAATGTCGAACATTGCCTCCACGACAGCTTCATCGCTGCCTGATCGAATCATATCTGCAGACGCTCTGCCGCCCATGAGCAGGGACAGCGCACCGACCAGTATTGATTTGCCAGCACCTGTCTCGCCGGTAATCATGGTGAGTCCAGCGGCAAATGAAACGTGGAGTGATTCAATTATGGCAAAATCTTTTATAAAAAGATCCAGAAGCATACTAGTCCCGCTAACGTTCTCCCCATTTAAGTTTCTTTTTAAGTATTTCAAAATAACTGCGAAAAGGAGTTTTTACAAGAGAAAGCGTTTTTTCCGATTTGCGTACGATGACCCGGTCATGCCTCTCGATGCGTACTCCTACCTGACCGTCAACAGTGAGGAAAACATCTTCGCTTTCAGACATAAGCTCAATCCTGATAATGCTCTCATCCGAAATAATCAACGGTCTATTTGTCAACGTATGCGGGCAAATAGGCGTAATGCTGAACAGATTAAGAGATGGATAGACTATTGGTCCGCCGGCAGACAGCGAGTATCCTGTAGACCCCGTTGGCGTACAGATAATAAGGCCGTCTGCTTTGAAGCGGTTAAGATAGAGATCATTTACATAGGTATCAAGATCCATCATGCGCGCGAGTGCGCCCTTATTCACTACGACGTCATTGAGGGCCTGAAAAGTCGGGCCCCGCTCATCGCCATTTTTAATGAGCGTGGCTTCAAGCATCATGCGTTTATCTAAAGAATAGTCACTCGCCAGGACTTTATCAAGGACTGCGGGTATCTCATCAGCGCCGATTTCAGTCAGAAACCCCAGGCTGCCAAGATTGACAGCAAGCACAGGAACCATTTCTATTTGATCGAATCGAGCGACACTCAGAAGCGTTCCATCGCCACCAAATACTATGATTAAATCAACCTGTTGCGGCATCAATTCCGGCGGAACAAGCTGGCACCTCTGATCAATATGCGGGAGGTTTTGGTCAATGAGTACGTCATATCCCTGCCCGGCCAAATGATCAACTACTTGTCGAATGAGATCAAGCGCCTCAATGCGTTTTTTTGCTATGATCCCTATATGTTTCATGGGCCCGCTGAAGTGCTATTTACTATGTCTGGTAAGATTTTTTAACATGATTGACATACACTGTCTATTTAATAATAACTTTGCGCCCGTCCTGAGTCTTTACTGCATCGAGTGAAATTCATAAGGTTTTTAAAATAATTACTTGACTGGGCACGCATTTTTTATGTAGATTGATTTGTTCAAATTTACAATTTACAAGGAGGATTACATGAAGCTGCTTGTCACCGGCGGGGCTGGTTTTATCGGTTCGAATTTTATACGGTATATGCTCGAAAAATATGCTGATTATGAAATTGTCAATCTTGACATTCTTACCTATGCGGGCAATCTTGAAAACCTGAGCGACGTTGAGACCGGAATCGGCAAAGGCCGTTACCGTTTTATCAGGGGGAATATTGCTGACGTTCAGTGTATCGACGGCATATTGCGCCAGGGGATTGACGCAATAATTAATTTTGCAGCTGAATCCCATGTGGACAGAAGTATCGATAATGCCCGCATCTTTCTGGAGACCAATGTTCTGGGCACTCAAGCGCTTCTGGACGCTGCACTGCGGCATAAGGTCAAGCGATACATGCAGATATCAACAGATGAAGTATACGGCTCTCTCGGACCCACAGGATTTTTTTCCGAATCCACACCTATTTCTCCCAACAGCCCGTATTCAGCAAGCAAGGCAGGAGCCGATCTGCTGGTGCGTGCATATTTTGAAACATTCGGTCTTCCGGTGCTCACAACGCGATGTTCCAATAACTACGGACCCTATCAGTTTCCTGAAAAACTGATTCCTTTGTTTATTACCAACGCCCTGGCCGATAAACCGCTGCCCCTCTACGGCGACGGACTCAATGTTCGGGACTGGATTTATGTTGAAGACCACTGCTCGGGAATCGATTCTGTGCTGCACAGAGGCCGCTTTGGTGAAGTCTATAATATCGGGGGTAATTGCGAAAAAACGAATACGGAAATCACCGGTACAATTCTTAAGGCCCTTTCAAAGCCTGCCACCCTGATTCAGCATGTGAAGGACCGTCCGGGCCACGATCGCCGGTATGCCATAGACTGCTCGAAAATCAACTCCGAGCTGGGCTGGTCACAGCGCTATGATTTTGCTGCCGGCATGCAAAAAACCATTGAGTGGTATCTTGCCAATAAGCCCTGGTGGCAGCGCATAAAAACCGGAGAATACCTTGATTTTTACAAACGCTGGTATGTTGATCGTCAGTAAATTTCCAGTAATAAAATCACCAATCATGCATCTAAACCCTTCTCAATTTCTAGAAAGACCTTAGCCATGATTCACACACTTGTTACCGGAGGCGCCGGTTTTCTTGGCAGCCACCTGTCAGACCGTTTGCTCAAGGAAGGGCATTTTGTTATCTGCATGGATAACCTCATTACCGGGAATATGGACAATATTGCCCATCTTATTGGCCACGAGCGATTCAAATTTATAAAGCATGATGTGACTGAGTATATGTATGTTGAAGGCCGTGTTGACAATATACTTCATTTTGCCTCACCAGCAAGTCCCATAGACTATCTACAACTACCGATACAGACCCTGAAGGTCGGCTCTCTGGGAACGCATAAAGCACTGGGCCTGGCAAAAGCAAAAAAATCCCGCTTTCTGCTGGCATCAACTTCGGAGTGCTATGGAGATCCTCTTATTCACCCGCAGCCTGAGACCTACTTCGGCAATGTCAATCCCATTGGCCCTCGTGGCGTTTATGATGAGGCTAAACGTTTTGCAGAGGCTATGACAATGGCCTATCACCGCTATCACGGCGTAGATACAAAAATTGTCCGCATTTTTAATACCTATGGACCGCGCATGCGTTTAAATGACGGCCGTGTTGTTCCCGCCTTCATGTCACAGGCATTGAAAAATGAGGATTTAACCATTTTCGGCGATGGTCAGCAGACACGCAGCTTCTGTTTTGTCTCCGATCTTGTTGATGGCATTTACCGGCTTCTTATATCTGACAATGAGCATGAGCCGGTCAATATCGGTAATCCCCATGAAATGACTATTCTGGAGTTTGCGCAGGAAGTGCAAAAAATTGCCGGCATTAATCTCAGTATACGCCATTTGCCCCTGCCCCAGGATGATCCGAAAGTACGCCAGCCTGACATAACCAAAGCGCAAAAATTTCTGGGATGGGAGCCGAAAGTCGGGTTTGAAGAAGGATTTAAGGCGACCTATGCATACTTCAAAAATAAACTCGGGCTCTAAGCTGCATACATTTTGTCAATAAGCATGAAATTCTGTTCGAGGCCCAGACGCCTTCAGCCGATTTAAAAACACTGATTCTAAAAAATAGAGACCAAACAAAAAAATGCAGCTGAGATGCCTCCATATATGGAGCCTCATCAGCAATAATTTCAAAACAGCCTGTTTTTACTGGACAAAAACAGAACAATAGTGTAACAAATACACAACAGTGCATTCGGGGAGTAGCGCAGCCTGGTTAGCGCGCATGCTTCGGGAGCATGAGGCCGCGGGTTCGAATCCCGCCTTCCCGACCACTATGATATCAGGAGAGCCGGTTCGGTTTGGACCGGCTCTTTTACGTTTCATCTTGTCATTTGAAAAGCGAAATAGTATATCCCGGCACAGAGGAGTTTTAACAAGGAGAATTGTCCATGACAAAAATTTTTTTTAAATTAACAGCAGTCATTTTTGCTTGCATGTTCTTTGCGCCATCCCCGGGCTTTCAGGCTGAAGCATCTTCATCGGTAGCAGCCTGTATGGAATGCCATCCGACGTACTGCCAGGCCTGGCAATCGAATCGTCACGGGCAATCGCTTCTGGAATATACCCCGGTACTTTCAGCAGGCCTGCTGACACCGCAGGCTGATGAAATCGCCATAGGTTCATTTCGCTACAGGTTTCTCTCAAATGAACAGGACGCATGGATTGAGGAACGAAGCGACAGCAGTCAGTCGCATTACAGAATAGCATTCATGCTGGGCGGCAAAAACATGCTTATTTTTTTGACCCCCTTTGAAAAAGGCAGGATGCAGATTCTGCCGATTGCGTATAATATTAATGAAAAAAAATGGTTTGACAATTCAGCGGCATCGCTTCCTCATGGCATGCCTCAGGCATCCGGCCAGGCTGATTGGAAAAGCCGCGCATACATTTTCAATACAACCTGCTTCTCATGCCATATCGGCAGCCAGACTTCATATTATAATAATAAGACCGATACCTACCAGCCCCTTGGCGACGAGCGCGGCATTACCTGTCGCTCCTGCCACGGTCCGGTCGATGACCATGTCCGGGTGTGCCGAGCAGCACCAACCGGGCAGGCGCCTGATGATCTAAAAATTATATCCTTCAAAAATGCATCAGCCGATCAAATCAATTCAATCTGCGCATCATGCCATGCTTCATCAATTCCACTTACGGCATCATACGAGACAGGCAGGCCTTTTTATGATTTTTTTGATCTGAAAGGGCTTGAAAACCCGGCTTTTTTTCCCGACGGCAGGAGTTTCGGCAGCAATCATGTTTATTCGCAGTGGAGAATGAGCCCATGCGTTCAGTCAGGGCAACTGCAGTGCCTGCACTGCCATAGCGGCAGCGGATCGTATCGTTTCACAGAGCCTGTTGCGGCAAATAATGCCTGCCTGCCCTGTCACAAGGAACGTGTAGAGCATGCTGCCGAACACACGCATCACAAGGCAAAAAGCCCCGGCAGCGTGTGCACGTCATGTCACATGCCCATGATTCAACTGCGAGGCATTGAGCAGACCGATCATTCAATGCGGCCCCCTATGCCTGCTGTAGCGCAGACATACAAATCTGCTAATGCATGCACGCTCTGCCACGATAAAAAAGACATGGCCTGGGCCGACGTGCATGTTCGAAAGTGGTTCAAGAATGACTATCAGGAGCCGTATCTTAAATCCGCAATGCTCATACGCGCTGCACGCAGCAGCGACTGGTCCCGGCTTCCGGAGATGCTTTCGTTTATTGAAAATCCGAAAAGGGAGGAAATTGCCGCAGCATCTCTCATCCGTCTGCTTCGCGACTGTAAAGACACACGAAAATGGCCGGTATTCATTAACAGCCTCAAAAACGATCCGTCGCCACTGGTTCGCTCCGCCGCAGCCGGTTCACTCATTGGTTCACCTATGGGCGAGACAGCCTCAGTCCTGTTCAATGCAATGAATGACAAGTATGCACTTGTGCGCATCCGCGCAGTGAGTATTCTTGCGGTGCTCTCTTCACAAAGCCTTTTGCCCGAATACAGGCCCAGGTTTGAAAAAGCGTTTTTAGAATTTATCGGCATGCTCTCGGCCCGGCCCGATGATGCACAGTCGTATTATAACCTTGGCAATCTTTATCTCGAACGCCGCGACATCAAACGTGCTCTTTCAATGTATGAGTATTCCCTCAGGCTCCAGCCGGAGAGCACTCAGGCTTTGATAAACAGCGCCATGGCGTATTATTATCTCGGACAGCAGCAAGAGGCTGAACAAACCCTCCGTAAAGCGCTTAAAACCTCACCTGACAATGCGCAGGCACATGTCACGCTGGGTATGCTGCTTGTCGAACAAAAGCGTACTGTTGAAGCAGAGACTGCATTTCGTAAGGCCCTCAAGAATGACCCGTCCAATGCAGCTGCTTATTACAATCTTGCAGTCATGTTCGCCGATGAAAAACCGAAAAACTCACTTGAGTGGTGCCGCAGGGCACATGGGTTCGAGCCCGATGATCCGAAATATGCCTATACCTATGCTTATTATCTGAACCGGCAGGGCAAACCTGAACTTGCTGTTGCCGTATTAAAAAAAATGGTTGATAAAAAAGTTTCTCATCCCGAAACATATGCGCTGCTTGCTGAAATTTTTATAAAGCAAAAAAAAATTAAAGAAGCTCGTGGCGTGTACCGGATGGCTTTAGAAAATAAAAATCTGCCTGAACAGACGCGATTGGGCTTCATGGATACTCTGCAGAAACTTGATTAGCCTACTGGCTGATTGTGTATATGCCGGCGGCAACTATCGGCAGTCTCAGGGGAACTGGTACAGAATGAGAAAAAAGTTAAGGTTTTATTTGTAATATTCTATTTTTACTTGCTTAATCGTCTCAGACTTAATTATTAAATATGAGCGATACGGCAAAATCGCGGGAAAATTTAAAGCTGGTCAAGATTTTTATTTAATGGGCGGCGCCGAATTTTACCATGCAACAAAAATCTGCATGCGTGCAAAAGCCTCTGAGCAATCAGGGGTTTTTTTTATTGTTTAATGTGTTTGACTGAGGGCGAAAACACCGAGGATAGGAAAGACGGCAAAATATTCGAAAGGTTAGAAAATACCCCATTGGATAGGGATGATTAAAAATCTGGTCAAGCAGTAAATGGTGTCCCATGCCGATAAGCAGCCCGGTTGTAACCGGCTCCCAGTTTGATGCCACCGCAATAAGGGCTATGATCAATATTAAATCCCACGAGTGCAACACAAGAAAAACATGGGTCAGTTTGCTGTTGTAATACGTATCGAAAAACCGCTGCATGTTGTAGGGTGGCCGATGCATGATGACATAGTCGATAAGGTGGTCGGCATCGATGAATATGCCCGAAAAAAGTGTAACTGCTGCCATGATTGCCGAATCTGATAAGGCATACGTGGCAGCAGACGCTATGATGGATGCGGCAACGTGATAACGTACCTGCATACTGTTTTACCTGAACGTGATTGCTTATACAGTTAGATTGTAAGGATTGTAGCACAGCTGCTCGTCTTTCCTGAATAAAATTATACAGACGGCAGTGCGTGCCGGGCAGGCATACACTCTGAAAGTGATAATATCAACTCGAGGATAATCGGGATGTAGTTTATCAAAATAAGGTATTACTCAAACCGGTGCACAATAACCAGGGAGCCAGGGGAACGGACAGGTAGAAGATGACAAACCTGTGCAGCCGTAAAAAGCATGATGTCCAATATTTCTAACGCTGTCTGGAATGACAACACTGGTTAATCCGACGCAGCCATAAAAGGACCTTTGATCAATGGCAGTAACGCTGCCTGGAATGGTAACGCTGGTCAAGCCGGCGCAGTTAAAAAATGCCTGGTAGCCAATGCGTACAACCGGCTTGTCATCAATCAAATCTGGAATGACTGCAGCACCGTCAGGACAGCTGTAGCCGGTTATTGTTATAGCCCCATCGGATTCCGTATAGGTAAAATCCCCCCAATGCCCGGCAAAGGCTGATGAGAATAGAAATACATAAAATCACTAATGAGAAACAGACTATCGATCTTCTGTAGTGCATAATTCCTCTGTTAAATTCTATTACAGTTAATAGTTAGAGTTGTCCTTAAACACAGAAAAATACAGTTTAATGTCATCAGGAACCGACCTATGGCGATAGTTCTTAAAGAAAGCAACTCAAACACTGTGTTTTTTTGCTTGCGACCTTTCAAAGCGAAATCAAGCCACTTGTTATGCAGAGGGTTATTGACTTTTCAAAACTATATCTGTCATTCATTGACCACATTTTTTTATGTGATGTTTTAGTTTGTTTACACATACTGTGCCAACAAAAACACCGTTCCATTTGCTTTACAAAAATGCTTAGAATATACATTAGAAGTTTGCTTCAATAATCTGAAAATTCTTGTTTTTTATTAGTATGATCTCTTGTAAGGCTCATTATATTTTGATAAATTATTTAAATTAAATGAATTATTTGTTCAGTATAGGCTAGAAAATTAAAACTTATGGCATTCAAAATGAGTATTTTTTAACATGAAAAATTACTCACAATGAACACTGCCACTGATTATTATTCGTAAGCGATTGCAGCTTGGTATCTGATGAGCAAAAGTGCATCTGCTAAATAAAACATTACGTGGTGCAGAACTGTTTCTTCTTAGGAAGGGGGCATATGGGGCATTGTGGGTTAATGTCGACTACAAAAAAGGGCAGAACTGTGTACCGTGCCCTGCCCTTTTCTTCAAAATTAATTGCTGCAGGCTCATTCCATCTTTCTTGCAAGCCGGGCAATGATTTCTAAATATTTCCGTGCAATGGCCTGCATGGCAGGACTGCGGTCAAGTGCTGCATCGATACTTTCAGCATTATTGTAATAAATTTGTGTAAGTCGTCGCCCGACTGCAGCTGCGGGCAAGGTGACCATCGCGAAAGGTCCGCAGGCTTGCAAGATCAGGATTGTCCTGCCCAAGCACTGTTTCAGCAGGGCATACTATTGAAATGATTATCGTAGTTGTGGAAGAAGAAACAGTCGTTGTTGTCGATGTGCCAGAGCCTCCGCTGTAAAGATAGCTTATGCCGTTCTTGTCATCCAGAGTAAGCGAGCGTTTTATCTGTCCCGGGCTGAAGCGATAGTACATTGCCATGGATGTCTGGCTTGGGTCATAGAGGTCCTCCAATGAGAGTGCATGCCCCAGTTCATGAAGCCCGATGCTCTGAATGTCATAAGCCACTTGTCGACCCGTCCGATGCCCAGGTCAAAATTCTCATTAAACTTTATATCACTGTCCAGCAACTGACCTGATGCGGTGTACCAGAACGTATTGACGGCCAGTGTGCTCTCATATCCTGCTCCAAAGGAGCCAAAGCATATCAGATTTATTCCGTCATTTTCCCCGTAGGCAGTGGCTGTGAGGCCACCCCGGTAGATAAAACTGAAATTGGAAGTCGAAACATCTGTCCATGTCTTTATAGCAGCCTGAATAGCCTGCAGGCTGCCGGAAGGAAAGCCGGACGTATTTATATAAAAGCCGGCGCTCGAGGTCGACCAGTAAATTTCCGCACCACCATTGGTTTTCGAGACGGCATACCCATATGCCTGCCTGCTCTGGAAGCACAGAATCAGCACCATCAACGCGCCCAGGACGGCGGCAGTCTGAAGAGGCCGTTTATTTTTCATCAACATAGGTCCTTATTTTTTCAATCAATGTTTCTACTTGTATATTATTGTCCACGTGCTCATCACCGTCTGCAGCGCTAAAGCCCTGTTTTCGGGCAATCAGGTCGTCTCCGATTGTATATTTGCCCTGTGCCCTGCCTGAAATTCTATATGCAGACCCGCCGCTGAACTTGTTTTCCGTGGCAAGATACAGCAGTACCCGTTCACCCTTGCGTAGAGGCGATTCGTCTGTAACCATCATGCCTATGTCGCCAACCTCTCCGCCCGGATACATAACCTGTATTTTTTTTTCAACGGTTTTGCCCTTGATGATTTCCTTAATGCTGATAACAGCTGTTGTCATTATGGATTTTTTATCAGGAGTCCATTGTGATGAGGTATCCTCAACATTGCCCGTAACAATCAGCTCTGCATCCTGAGTGAGCTTTTCTGTGCTCAGACCCAGCATAAGCGCATAGGCTGAAGACGATAAAAAGACAAAATAAATGAATGAAAGAATGAAAGGCGCTTTCTTGAACTGCATATACAAATTCCTTCCTGAAATTCTGGAATCATGGATACATCATGTAAATATATATCAGGGATTAAGCAGAAGCGCCAGACGAGCACAGCAAATTTTGCCAAAGCAGCTACATGCCCTGGTAAAACCCGCGGTGCAGACGAGGCTAAAAAAGCAGTCAGTTTAATCTTTTTCAGGCAAGAACGTCCCCCCGGCTGTTTTTTCGGTAAAGTACGTCCCCTGCCCTTTCTGTGTTTTGTCTGCCGGGTTGCGGTATTATTTATCCTCACCCGCTTTTGCAATGGTGAAGGTGGTTTCATCACCCTGCCTTGAAATCTGTATCGTAAGGCTCGTCTCGGCTTTTTTACCCTGAAGCATAATCATGCCGTTCATGGTCATTTCATTTTCAATGTTCCAGCCTTTTTGCGGCAGGGCTGACTTGTAAAATGCTTGAACAGTATCTGTGCCGGATGTGGCGCTGAGCGTTGCAACGGCATGCTGTCCGGACATAACCTGGCTCATCTTGACTTTTGCCGGGGCGAAAATTGGAATATCCTCAGGAAACCCCTCGACCAGTTTGTCGCTGGCATAGGTCATCTCGATGTTCTTGCCATCCTGGTTTTTCACCTTGATATGGCCGGTTTTATCATCCCCTTCCATGCTCATGGAACCATCTTTGCTTGTAACCTGAACGCCTTTTGATGTTTCCTGTACGGCTACGTTCCCTTGAGAAGTCGACACTGTTTTTTCATCGCTGCAGGCAGTAAGTGCTGCTGAATAAAAAAGGATGCAAGCAATACGTAAAGTCAGGGCCGTTTTATTCATGGTTATCCTTTCAGCTTATGTGGTTAATGTGGAATAAATAGTAATAATTTCATTATAAAAGCTAGCATGTAAAATTCTTTCCGACAAGCAGTCTCTGAGATCATGCGGCAGAGGCTCCAGCTGCTTTAAAATTTCGTCTGTGCCTGTTACTTTACTAAAAACACACTGTTCTCACGGGCCGATACAACCATCATACAGTACTGTAATAATGCTGTTCGTTTTTTTTAGCGAATTTTATTTAAAAATAATTTTTAATCCGGTATACAGTATCATATACTTCTTTCGAAGTCTGGTTTCAATATGTTCGAGAATACACCCTATAACCGTCGTCTATACCAGCGCGAAAAAGTCGAGCTTATTGCCCGGTATTTCATACAGGACAAAAGTTTGAAATTCATGGGATGCACTGTTGTTAATTTAAGCCGGAATGGCGCCGGAGCCCTCTTTCCCCAAAAAGAAAAGCTTGAAGAAGGAGATGTCATTTTACTTGATATAATAGCGCCCATAACATTTCAGCAGCTGCGACTGAAGGGAGCAGTCAAACGAACACAGAAACGCGGTAATGTAATGTATGCGGGAATTTTATTTTCGGAAATTCTGCCTGATGAGTCTTTTAAAATCCTGTGCAGTGTCGTAGACAGAGACTGCACCTCATGCTGGTATCCCCTGCCCTTTTTCGCGATACGGGCCCGCTCTTGCAAAAGAACAGGAATAAGCGTACTGTCCGCTCATGCGGTACAGTGAATTGTCTATAGACAGGCTTTTTAGAGGACTCTGCCGGGTGCTTTCCGTTATGAGCATAGTATATTCCAGGAGAGGATTTTTATGAATTCAGCCGAGCATATCAAACAATTTTATCTTCACCATCTTAAAGCTGCACAGTTTGAAGGCTATCAATTGCAGGCGCCGTGCCCTTTTTGCTCTCCTTCAGAAAATGCGGCAGCAGGACAGCTGATCGTTGACCTTGACCCGGAAAGTTTTTTTTACGGCTATTTCAGGTGCCTCAATAGATGCAGGCCGGGAGGATATGCACCGCATTTTGGCCGGCTGCTCCACCTTGACCCCAAGCTGGTGCCGGGCTATGACCCCGACCGAACGCCCTATGTGCGCAGTATTGTTTTTCCATCCAAAAATTTAAACCCCGACATTAGAAAAAATCAAAGCCTGTTGTCAAAACCCCAGTATGATTACTTTGCACTTTTCGGCGTATCAAAAGGGGCTGTAGATGAAGTGAGAATCGGATTTAACGGACGTTATTTCATTTATCCCTATTTTCTCGAAGACGCCAATTGTTATGCCGCACGCTGCATTCTGCCTTCCAATGATGCGGATAATTTCTGGATGGGCGATGAAAAATTTTACGGTCCGGAATTTCAAATTTTTAATGCCGAAGAAATTGATCGCTGCGAAGACGGCGCAATTTTTATCACCGACGGCGAAAAAAATCTCCTCACCCTGAAGGAGCTCGGCTACCCGTGCATTGCCGTGCCCAGTATAGCGGCGCTTGAAGCCCTGGACCCGCAGCGGTTCGTGCATCTGAAACATGTACTTATTGTACTTAAAAATTCTCCTGAAGCACTCGCCTCAGCCCAGATTCTTGCAACAGGCCTCGGGTTCAAGGTGCGCATACTCAAATGGCCGGCCAATCTGAAACGCGACTATCACTTGCTACAACTGGCCAAAGAGAAAGGCTCTGACTTCGGCAAGGAAGTCGAGAATATGATAAAGAGCTCCCGGGCCTTTTCGCCGTTTTCTTCCCCTGAACGGGAGCATATTGATTTTTTAGACGGACTTGAGAAAAATATAGGTAAAAGCCTGTTGGGCGTGCCGACTGGTTTTGCCAAGCTTGATCTTGCCTTAAACGGCCTTCGCGGCATCAATATCATGGGCGGTCAACCTAAAGCGGGCAAATCCTGTTTTTTTATGCAGCTTTCCACAGAAGCGGCCAGACAAAGTATGCCGGTCATTTATTATGACTTTGAAAACGGCCGCCAAAAAATTTATCAGAGAACCCTCTGCCGCTTAAGCAGGCTTTCAGAAGAAGAGCTGAGAAAAGCCAGTCATGAAGCCGATGCCGATGAACGGCTAAACATTGCCCATGATGAATTAAAAAAAATGCTCAACTATTTCCGGGTTGTAACGGACCGGAAGTTGAGCCCGGACATAATGCGCCGCCAGGTCGATTTCATAAAGCATGAGACACGGCTTGATACATGCCTTGTCGTCATAGACAGCCTCCATAAGCTGCCCTTCAAAAATCTGTCTGAGCGGCGCACCGGTATAGATGAGTGGCTTCGGCAAATGGAGACCATACGCGATGAGCAGAATGTAGCATTTTTAGTTATTTCGGAATTATCCCGTGGCGTCGAAAACAGCTATAACCAAAAGCCGGATATGGGCTTATTTAAGGAATCAGGCGACATAGAATACAGTGCCGACAATGCCATTATTCTGCAGCCCAACTGGGATCTGCTTGATCCTATGTCAACGCAGGAGCGCAAAAACACCCTGTGGCTGGTTGCGAGCCGTGAAAACAACCCCGGCATGGTTTCGGAATATGCGCTTGATTACCCGTTTTGGGGTTTTAAGGAGCTGTAGCAGCACGCTGACCATAGAACTTTTGCTATGATAAAGCATTATAAAGCGCGGGCTCTTGTCTGGAGCGTTGCAGGAATCATCACACAGGTTCTGGGCCTTGCGGGCGTTTTTTCAAGCAGGCCGGCCACAGATGATCTGAACCCGGCATGGGCCGGAGCGCTCCTTCTTCTCATCGGTACAGGCATACTCTGCTTCGGCCTCTACTTTTACGCTTTGGCAAAAAATCGGCGCGCCGTGTGGTCACTGGCAGGCTTTCTCAGCCTGCCCGGTTTTCTCATAGTGCACTTCCTGGCCGACACCAGTAAAGATACTGCTAAAAAACGAAAACAATCCTGATCCTGATGACAGGGTGGAGTTTCGGGTGACACAGCAGAACTGATCTCCGGGGTCTTCCAGGCAGCGCTACAGGTAAAGAGAACCCCTTCCCCTCTGTGTTGCAAAGCTCATTGCACATGCAGCATGAATTTATTGCTTTGATAAAATGATGCAATCTGCTTTGAGGGTTTTCAGTGCTGTCTGCATATGCTGCTGCTGCTTTTCAGTCAGGCTGCCCAGCAGGTCAACAAGCATGGAAAGTGTTGCCGTTTCATTCTGGTGGATGGCATTTCGATATGCCGGTGTCCACAGATGCTCCGGCTCGACAAACAATCGCTCCAGCAGCTTCCTTTTTTCAGCCTCAGGTTCATTTCCTTCAAGAACTTCCTGAAGTCTTTTTTGCCAAATGCGGCGGTTTTCAAGCCACAGATTCTGCAGCGGAACAAGGGATTCAGCCCATCGCTCAAGGATAGCCTTTTGAGCTATAGTCAGCCGCCCGACAAAACGCTTGAGCGGCTTTTCCGCCTGATCAAAATGTCGTGTTGTACGTTGGACCGGCTTTTCGTTCAGAAACTTTTTTTCAAGCTCCTTCTGTTTTTTTTCAACCGCTGCATAAAAGGACCGGCGCTGGTCCCTGTCAAGCAAAAGCAGCAGCCCTGCGCAATCAGGTGCGGCCCGTATCATAATATCGCGCCAGAACTGTTTGAGGCGGTCGGAGTGCTCCTGCAGCATTGCAATGTTGAGCGGTCCGGGCAAATCCCGTTGCAGTCGATCTGCAAAACGGCTGTAACGAACCAGCTGTTCCGAGCGATGCCACTGCAGCAGTGCTTTCAGCCTTTGTTCATAAACATCATCCTGCCGGCTGTTCAGGCTAAGGTATTCATTAAGATTCCAGGTAATGATCCAGTCCAGATAGTTGTAGGCCAGGCGTGTATTGCTGCAGGCACACAGAAGGCACAGCACCAGGGCGGCAAGAGTATTTTTTATGCAGCGAATATTCATAGCCGGAAGTCGTATGTGGTCACTCGGAATAATTAAGGAAAAAGGACCCGCAGTGGTCCGGGCCCTTCAAGAAGTCAGCATTATACTTCATCTGTGAAAACATCAAAATAAATATATATGTAAGATAGGAAGATGTGGCCATCCTCTTTCCGTGGTCAATCCCTTTTTATAAAAATTTATGGTTCTTCCGATTCATAACCCCGTGACAGCAGTAAAAACATCCCGTTTCATAGTGGCAATTTATTAGATTAAGCGACAGTCCGCGACGATTGTTTTAAAATCTCATCAGCATAAAGCTTTTGCAGTGTCATCAGTGCAAGCAGCCATTCAATTGTCGATTCGGCGCCTTCATTTTGATTGATGCCGTCAGCCATCAGGCCGTCTCGGCAGCCGCCGGTTTTAGCGTCATAAAGCGGCATATTAAGGTCGTTCTGCCCCAGAAACCAGTTAAAACACATGACCGCACTGTCAATCCATATTGTATCGCTGGTGATGTTAAAGGCTTCGATACAGGCATCAATCATTGAATTAGGCTCTATCGGCTGCTGGTCAAAGCGTGCCCTTGCCCCGCCTTTTTCATACCACCCGTTGCTGCCGATGGGCACAAAGTGGCCGTCTTCAGTCTGGATAGCAAGCAGCCATTTGAGGCTTCTAAGCCCCATATCGATCATATCGCTGCGGTGCATCCACTGCCCTGACAGCAACAGGGCATGCGGCAGCTTTCCATTGGCATAGTTTAAAGTATTTTCAAGCCATGGCCAATCTTCAGTTGCATTGTTTTGAAACTGATCGAATAACCGAACGGCAAGGATATCCCTGATGCGGCGAACTTCGCTGTCGCCTGAAAATTTTTGCAGATAGGCATGCACGCCCACGAGGGCAAAAGCAATCGCCCGTGGTGATTTAAAAAATTCCAGGGCTTTCAGCGCCTGGTTGAAGAGTTTTGTGCTCATTGCCAGTTGACCGGGATTATCGAGAAAAGCAACAGTCTTGCCCAGGCCCCAGAGCGCCCTTCCATGAGAATCCTCTGATCCTACCTCATCCAGCCACTGACGCGAATAACTCATAAAATTTCGAAAACGCCCGTTTTCCTCATTGAAGGCATACAGCAGAAAGCTGAGATACTGGTTGCTGAGGGAGTCAAAGAATTTGCTGTCGGCAAGCATGTATTTGCTGCCCATGGAGGCTACCATAAGCGCCCGGGCATTATCATCTGTACAATAGCCATGAATACGGTCGGGGATGGTCTGAGTGGCATGCTGCAAAATACCGGTGTCGTCGGTAAGGGCTTTCAGATGATCGAGCTTCGGCTCCGGCAGTTCGAATTTTGTGATAGATTTGATATTTTCAACATACGTATGCCTGGGGCGCGGGTGACTGGCCCTCTTGAGCCTCACCTCACTGAAAACCTCAAGATATTTTCGGGCGACCTCTTTCCATGTTGCCTCGCGGCTGAATGTATAGGCTTTTTTACGGATCAAGTGACGAATTGTATCGTTATCAATAAGGTCTATGATTTGTTCCGCCATGGCATCAGGATTGTTAAATGGAACAATTCTTCCCCGGCCTTCGGCAAGCATCTCGACCGCATACCAGTACGGGGTGGAAACGATTGCTTTGCCGGTTCCCATGGCATAGGCCAGCGTTCCGGAAGTTATCTGAGCCTCATCAAGATAGGGGGTTACATAAATATCGGCAGTGCCAAGAAACTCACATAATTCCTTCATCTCGACAAAACGATTTTGAAAAATGACATGTTCACTGATATTCAGCTTGCGCACAAGCTGTTGAAGGCTGATGCGGTATGCATCCCCATGTGACTTCAAAATATGGGGGTGTGTTGCCCCCAGAATGATATAGACGACATCAGGATGTTTTTTTATAATCGCAGGAAGCGCCTGCAGCATAATTTCAATGCCTTTATTTGGCGAAAGCAGCCCGAAGGTGAGCAGCACCTTTCTGCCTTCCAGGGCGAACTGGTCTTTGTAATAATTGGGATCCATAAACGGCGTATCAGGGATGCCGTGGTGGATAAAAGCAATTTTTTCTTCCGGAACACCATAGATTTCCTGGAGAAAGCCAATGGCTTTGCGGCTCATCACGACGAGTTTATCGGACAGGTCTGCCAGGCTGCGCATAACTGCAAGATATTCAGGAGCTGGATTTTTGAGAACAGTATGAAGCGTCGTAACAACCGGCATGCGAAGCTCACCGAGCAGTTTCAAAAGATGGCTGCCGGCTGGCCCGCCGTAAATGCCGTACTCATGCTGTACGCAGACAATATCTGTCTGGCTGATATTGATAAATTCCGCAACGGTATTGTAATCGGTCAGCTTGTTCTGATTGACCTCAAAACGCACCTTTTCCGGATAGGGATACCCTTCGGGCTTATCATTTATGGCTGCCGCCCAGCAGTTGATATCAGGAGCCTCCGCCGTTACAGCCTCAACAAGATCAGTTGTGAAAGTAGCGATACCGCACTGGCGTGGCACATAGTTGCCTATGACGGCAACCGAATCAATTCCCTCATAATATTTAATAACTGATGGCATGGAAACAGGCTCCTCTCATAATAGTACGTTTAGGCCGTTCACTAACAGCTCGAGTTTAAATACAGTCTGCGATAGGTATCAAAAAATATACATTTGGCATATCCTTCGGTAGTGATAACCGTAGATTGCCAGGGTAATTGCCAGTGGCAGCAGCTTGGGCTTGCAAATCATGATCCAGAGCAGCAATCGCCAGTACTGAAAGCGCTCTTTGCCTAGAACACCGAGCCTGATTCCTGCACGTACGAATGCAAGCGACCGCTGAAAATTCATCGGCAATGAATACCTTGGCTCTCTGACTTCTTTTAAAAAATTTCTGGTCCGGCGATAGTAATTATTGGGGGCATAGATATGCTTCATGATTGAACGGTACCCCTCGACCAGACTGTCCAGACCCATCAGTGGTATGATATTGGTTGTCCCGTCCACATTATCTCCGGAGCCAGCGCCGATTAGCCGGTGCTCCTTGCGAAGGCGGTCAAACAGCCTCGTTCCAGGTGGCGCCTGCAGCATGCCGACCATTGCGGTTACGATTCCGCTTTTTTGAATAAAATCGATCTGACGCTGAAAAATAGACGGCGTATCGCAGTCAAAACCGACTATAAAACCGCCCATAACCTGCAGCCCTGCGAGATGAATTTTTTTAACACTTTGAAGCAGATTCCTGTTGCTGTTCTGAATTTTATGACATTCCGCCAGGCTGGCTTCATCCGGCGACTCGATGCCGATAAAAACGGAATCAAAGCCGGCCTGGAACATCATATCCATCAGTTCCTGGTCATCCGCCAGATTAATGGATGCTTCAGTAAAAAAGACGCATCCACGCTTATCCTTTCGCCACTGTATCAGAGCAGGAAGCAGCTCGGCTTTGAGGCTTTGTTTATTTGCGATAAAATTATCGTCAACAAAAAAAATGCTGCCACGCCAGCCAGCAGCATACATGCGGTCAAGCTCCGTAATGATCTGCCGGGATGTTTTCATGCGGGGCTGATGGCCCAGCAGAGCTGTGACATTGCAAAATTCGCAGTTGTACGGGCAACCCCTGGAAAACTGAATGCTCATGGATGCATATCTTTTCATGTTTACCAGATTCCACAAAGGGGGCGGAGTATCATGAAGATTGCAAAAACCCGAGGCACGGTATACTTTTTTAGGCTCCCCTTTTTCAAGGTCCGACAGAAAGCAGGGAAGAGTCAGTTCAGCTTCATCGAGAACGAGGTGATCCACCTCCCCGCATGCATCAGGTTCAGCGGTAAACAGCGGGCCGCCGGCAACTACTTTAAGACCAGCAGCCCTGCACCTGGCGATGGTATGGTCGGCCGATTTTCGTTGCACAGCCATGCCTCCGATAAATGCCATGTCTGCCCATGCAATATCAGCATCTTTAAGGGTCTCAACATTAAGATCCACAAGGCGCCTCTCCCACTGCTGCGGAAGCATTGCTGCAACGGTCAGCAGGCCAAGTGGTGGAAATGCCGATTTTTTACCGATGAAGCTCAAGGCGTACGAAAAAGACCAGAACGTATCCGGAATCAAAGGGTAAATAAGCAGTATGTTCATAGCTTTAACCTCCTTTTCGCACCACAGATAAGAAATCGATTTTTTTGTATTATTTTCTACAAACAAGCTTACCCTGTTGCAGGTTACTCCTCATTGTGCTGAACGTCTCTATCAAACCATGACAACCGAGCTGTCTCTGCTGTCAAAAAGGCTTTTCTCGTACCTGTCGGCTAGCACGTCATTTTCCCAGCGTGATTCATCGATACAATACCTGAATTGGTAATTCTTTCCTGCCTCAAGCACCTGCGTAAGAAACCAGGTGCCGCTTTTAAGCCTCCGCAAGGGATTTGCCCGCCTGTCCCAGTTGTTAAAATCACCGGCCAGGGTAACGCTTTGCGCATCGGGAGCAGCGGCGTGCTGCAGTTTGAATGTTACCTTGCACATTGTTTTTTCTGTTCGATATTCTTTTTGCATACCTCCGCCAGCAGTAACAGAATTATTCTGGGTTAGCCCTGCCCGCGTCCCTTCGATTTGGTCATGTATGACTTTATCCATAATGTTATCCTTTATCTAAAAATGCATGTTTACCGGGCTGCATACAGTTTTGTGCCCGGCCCATTTCCGTCCTTGGTGTATATGCGAGCTTGCGTGGTCAGCTGACCCTTTCGTGATAATGTACACTTTCATGAGCAGCACAACTACTTTTGTTACCAGGTTGTCTCACTATGGAGAACCTGAGAGTAAAACTTTTCGCAGGGCCAGCTTGTTCATAATGCCGTCAGTATGCCGCTGTACCTCGCTCTGGCTTATCTTCAGTTTCCGTGCAATATCCAGGTTGTTCATTCCTTCACCGACAAGCTCGATAATTTTACGCTCAATCCCGCTTATTTTCACCGATGCCTTATCCATCCGGAATGTACCGCTTTTTGCAGCATGTTCAACAATGCGGGAAAAAAGCGAACCTGGGAGCCGGTCGGGGATAACCCTCGCACCCCCCGCCACGGCCCTGATTACCTTCAGAAAATCTTCAAGGGTTGTGTCCTTATTGACAAAACCTCCAGCGCCAGCCCGTATAAACTCGTCGATTTCATTCTGCACGGGAAGGGCGTCCATAACGATGATTACGGCCCCCGAGGTTTCCCTGCTCAGTGATTCTGTCACGTGCAGGCTGTTTTCATGCGTCAGGCTTACATCCAGCAGGACAACAACACCCTTGCAATCGCGCAATGCGGATGCAGCATGTTCAAAGTCTGCTGCAGCTTGTATGACTTTCATATCTGGCTGCCCGCTGAGCAGGGATGCAATACCTTCCCTCAGAAGCGCGTTATCTTCAATAATCAGAACCCTGATCTCTTTCATCGGTGCACCTCGTTTCAAAACCCGCATATGGTTATGCATGCAGGCAGCACTCTGTCTTTGTTAAAGAGTATAGGGATATAGCCAAGGAAATAAAATCGACCACGAGAACTAAAAAAGAGCTAGATCCTTGGAGGGGGGTGGTATGAAAAATTTAATCAATACTATGACTAATACCGGCTGTACCATAGAGAAAAATGCGGCGGCGGTACTCTCATGTATCAGTCTTGGGATGCGCTGCTGAAGTCTTTTTGGCTGTGGGAATAGGCGGCTACCTGCAGGCGGGAGTGCAGCGCAAGCTTTTCAAGAATGTTGTGCACATGGCTCTTGACCGTAAAGGTGGCAAGGTTAAGATTTTGGGCAATTTCCTTGTTGCTCAGGCCCTGCCCGATCAGTGCAATAACCTGCTGCTCTCGTGCGGTCATTTTTACGGATTTTTTAAACAAAGAAATTTTCCCCGCCTTGACGGCATTTTCTACGATTTGCGAGAAAAGAGAGGTTGTCAGGGGGTCAGGGAGAACTTTTTCGCCCCTGGCCACAGCCCGTATTGTCATGATAAAATCTTCAAAGGACGCATTGCTCAAAATAAATCCGGTGACCCCTGCCTGAACGAATTCCATAACGTCAGTTTGACCCGGCATCAGGTCCATGACGATCAGCCCGGTGTTCGGGGATTCTTCCCTTATCTTTTTAAGCACCAGCAGGCAGCTTTGTTTTTGCAACCCCCTGTTCAGGATGATTACCTGCGGCTTTTGCTGGAGCACCTTTAGAGCAGCCTGTGCAGACCCTGCCGCGGCAAGTATTTTTATATCTGTGCAGCCCTTAAGCATGGCTGCAAGGCCTTCGCGCAGGACACGGTTATCTTCAATGATGAGCAGGTCGATTTTTGTCATGGGCACTGATTCATTTTGTAAAACATTGAAGGCATACTGTTTTTATAGTTTCATCTATATATTCTAACACTTTTTAGAATTAATTCTATATAAATAAAGTGCTGTTGCCCTTGTTGACCGAAGAATAATCGGCAGTTCCATGTTTTACCTCTACGAGTATCCACAGGCTTTAAGATGCATTTTTTTGTATGTATGCGCTACCCATATTTGTTCAATAAGTACATATGCTGTCCCAGTCATAATGATTGTGTACTTTCGTACACAGAAGCTGTAGAGCCAAAGTCTTGACAGATAGACTTCGGCTATGGTCTACTTTAATACAAACTGGCAAAGACAGGCTATGGTATAAAACCAGCACGGCTTATCACGTACTATACCCTGCCTCCTGTCTTAACAACCCCAACCACCGTGTCTTAAGGACCGTGCTTATGAGAAATTTAATGGCCGTTTTGCTGGCCGCTTCCATGTACTTCCTGCCCCATCATCAGTCACAAGGCTTCGTTGATGACCTGCGGCGCACGCCGGTCGTCAAAGCTGTTGAAAACACTAAATCAGCTGTTGTCAGTATCAGCACCCATGAGCAGGTATATGAGCGTGACAATCCGTTCAGCAACAGGAGGAGCGATCCTTTTTTTGATCGTTTTTTCGAAAACTTTATGGATGATCGCTATCCCATGAAAGAGTCTGTGCGCACGCACCTTGGATCAGGCGTAATTATCGAAGCGCGCGGCTATGTGCTGACTAATTGGCATGTCATTGAAAAAGCATCAGCCATATCTGTAACAACTGATGATGATAAGGAATACAAAGCTGTACTGGTGGGAGCCGACCGGAAGTCCGACCTTGCTGTTCTGAAAATTGATTCATCTGAAACGTTCAAGCCCGTTCCTCCTGGCGATTCAGACGCAATCCTTATCGGCGAGACCGTCATCGCCATCGGCAATCCGTTTGGCTTCAGCCATACCGTTACAACGGGCGTGATCAGCGCCCTGCACAGAACAATCAGGGAGAACGACCAGATATATGAAGACTTTATTCAGACTGATGCGTCCATCAATCCAGGCAATAGCGGGGGGCCGCTGCTGAACATCAACGGTGAACTTGTGGGCATTAATACCGCCATTTATGGAGAGGCCCAGGGTATCGGGTTTGCCATACCCGTTAATACCGCACGGCGCATTGTTGATGATCTGCTGCGGTACGGAGAGGTTCGGCCTGCCTGGATCGGCCTCACGGTCAAGGGCCTTACCCGGCCGGCTGCAGAGCAGCTCGGTTATACGGGGGCATATGGCGTTATAGCAGCAGAGGTCATAACCGGCAGCCCTGCGGCCCGCAGCGGCCTTGCCGAGGGTGATATCATACTGTCAATCGGCGATCAGAAAGTCAAATCACCTTCTATCTACAAACGGCTGCTTGGTCTGTATACTGCCGATGCGGCAGTTAAAATTGAATTTTACAGAAAAGGGTCAGTCAGCCAGGCCACGGTGAAGGCCGCAGAAATTCCCGCCGGCCACATCGAGGCAATCATTGCTAAAAGCCTCGGTTTTGATACTATAGACAACAACGGCCAGATAGCCCGCCGCTACGGCCTTGCTTCTGACGAGGGGATTGTTATCTCCAAAATTAATCAAAACGGCCAGGCAGGCAGGAAAGGACTCAGGCCGGGCGACATCATTCTGCAAATGCAGGGCCGCGAAATCAAAAACACGGCCGACTTCAAGCATCAGTTTCCGCAGCACATGTCCGGGGATTCCATCGTGCTGCTGGTGCAGCGGGGGAGGTATGGATATTATGTGTCTTTTGACCTGTGAAGCTTCCGGACAGGCTTTTGAAGCGGTTTTTTTGGGGGTGTTTTTGCAGGCGCTTTTTCAAGGGCCTTGATCGACTCTATTTCTATTTTATTCAGAAAACGGTGCGCTCCGACCGGCAGCGCTCCCAGCTCAAGCGGACCGAATTCCGTGCGAATAATGCGTATAGCCTGATGCCCGACAGCTTCAAACATTTTTCGTATCTGCCGGTTTCTGCCTTCCTTGAGCCTTACCTCAAGCCATGAATTCTTGTCAAGTTTTGACAGCACTTTGATTTTGCATTTGTTTGTCTTGACAGTGTCGATAAAAACACCAGCCCTGAGCTTATCAAGCACAATGCGGGACGGGGACTCCCTTCACCTTGACCCGGTAGCAGCGCTCAATTTCAAAACGAGGATGCTGCAGCATCTGGGAAAAATCACCGTCATTGGTCATGACCAATAGCCCCTCGGTCTCGTAGTCGAGACGCCCCACCGGTACGATGCGCTCGGCAATGCCGCTCACCAGGCCCATGACCGTGGGTCGGCCTTGCGGGTCTTCAACCGACGTTATATAGCCCGGCGGCTTATTGAGCATCAGATATATCTTGTTTTCCGCGGCTCCAATGGCCATACCGTCAAGCTCAATGACATCATGTCCGGCATCAGCTTTGGTGCCAAGCTCAAGCACCACGCCACCGTTAACGCTCACGCGGCCTTCAAGTATCATTTCTTCAGCCTTGCGGCGCGACGTAATGCCGGCCCGGGCAAGTATCTTTTGGAGTCGCTCTTTCATTGGCTTTGGTCCTCCTCTGGCCCTGCTGCCGGTCCTGCAGCAGTGCACTGCTCTGCTGCATCGTTTACAAATTCATCGCCGGGAGCAATAACGTCGTCAGGCACTGTTTCACCGGTCTCTTCGGCTACGGACAGCGCGGCACGCAGCAGCTCTTCATCGGTTGCCGTCTGCGACTCGACAGGGGCATCGCCGTCAGCATCATCTTCCAAAGGAAATTCCTCACCGATTTTTTCTCGCAAAAGCGACGGCAGCTGCCCGTCGTCAAGGCTTTCAAATTCTTTGAGCGACGGCATATCAGCAAGCTTCTCAAGTCCGAACACTTCAAGAAAGCGGCTGGATGTGCCCAGCAGAAAAGGTCTGCCGGCAATATTTTTACGTCCGACAATTTTTATGAGGCCGCGTTCGAGCAGCGACTTGATGACGCCGCCGCTGTCAACGCCCCTGATCTTTTCGACTTCAGCCCTGATAACAGGCTGGCGATAGGCAATAATGGCAAGAGTTTCAAGCGTCGGCTGCGTCAGGCGAAAGGGCTTGGCCTGCTTGAGCTTTTTTACCCATGCGGCGTAATTGGGTCGAGTTCTAAACTGGTAGCCGCCGGCAATCTCCTGCAGAAAAAAGCCGCGTCGCTGAATTTTATTCTCCTGGTTGATATCGTCTATGGCCTCTCTGATCTGCTTGAGAGTGCTGGCATCGCCTCCGTCCTCGTCCAGAAACTGCTTGATTTTCTGGATGCTTAAAGGGGTATCAGAGGCAAAAATCAGAGCATCAATAATGGGCATCAATTCATCTCGCGTCATAGCTTTGTCGTTACTCCTGTATCTGTTCTTCTAAAGGCGGCTCCACCGGCATTTCGTCATCGGTCACCGCATACACGTACAAGGTGCTGAAATTGACGTTCTGGTACACTTTCAGCGCCTGCATCTTGATGAGCTCAAGAATGGCCAGAAAAGTAGTTATAACTTCAAGTCTGTCAGGTGCTGTATCAAACAGGGCCGCAAACTCAATGCCGCCGGTCAGGCCTTCAAGCCGCAGGAGAATCTGGTTGATCCTGTCCTTTACCGACATATGCTCCATGGTGAGAGCCATTACATCGTCTTTAGCGCCCGTGCGTTCAATGACTTTTTTAAGGGCCTCAAGCAGGTCAAAAATGCTTGCCTCTCTGAATGCCGGGGCATCATCTACGGTGGGCTCAATAATGCAGGCGCGGGTAAAAACATCTTTTTCCAAAATATTCTGGTCGCGAAGGTGCTGTGCCGCGTCTTTATACTGCTGGTATTCAAGCAACTGGCGCTTAAGGTCTTCCAGCGTGTTCAGTGCCTCCTCGGAATCAGCATCATCATCGCAGGCCGGCAGCAGCGCACGGGATTTAAGATACAGCAGCGTGGCAGCCATCACCAGGAACTCGCCGGCAATATCAAGGTTGAGAGCCTTCATCAGCTCGAGGTACTCCATGTACTGCGAAGTTATGGTGACAATAGAAATCTTCTCGATATCTATTTCATTCTTGCGCACGAGGTAGAGCAGCAGATCAAGCGGCCCTTCAAAATTTTCAAGCTTTACATTGTAGTCCATACTCTTTCACACATTGACGATTGTCTGCAGAATTTCCCGCAGAAAAATCATTATCAACCGGCTGGCAGGCATCATAACGGCATTGATGACGCCGGTCATTAAAAGCAGTATCAGTAGTATAAAACCGTAGGGGAAAAGCTTTTTATACGCCTCAGCCAGAGCGGCCGGCAGCATATGATACAGAACCCAGGAACCGTCAAGGGGGGGTATGGGCATAAGGTTAAAAACTGCAAGAACCACATTGATCTGAATTCCGAATTTGAGCATAATAACCATGGCATCATTTGTTGATGCCGGAAATATATTCATATAAACGCCGTAGAGGACTGTGCAGAGCACGGCCAGGGCTAGATTGGTGGCAATGCCGGCAAGGGATACGAGCAGGTCATCGCGCCGTGGATTGCGAAAATTGTGCGGGTTAACGGGCACCGGCTTTGCCCAGCCGATAAGTATCGGTGCGCTGGTGATGAGCAGCAGAGCGGGAAATATAATCGTGCCGAACATGTCGATATGCGGAATCGGGTTAAATGTGAGCCTGCCCTGGTATTTTGCCGTATTGTCGCCGCAGAGATAGGCAATATAGCCGTGCGCTACCTCATGGGCAATTACTGAAAATAGAAGCACGGGAATCATTAAGAGCATTTCCATAACGTGTATAAAACCTCTACTCTTGAAATACTGGTCAGATACCTGACAGCTTAACGCCTGCGGCAAATGCCGCCTGCAGATCAGCCGGTTTATCTTTAACGGCCGCGCGTTCAAGATTGCCAGCGCTGAAAACCTCAGCAACCTTTTTAAGCTGAAAGTCCCGTGCATTTGAGTCAAGCGCCCGGAATATGAGCGCCGACTGCGTAAAGCTGAAATCGCCCTGGCTGACAACTATGACCGCCCGCTTCCCTTTGATGGCTGTTGTGGAATGCGCGTCGATGATTGCTCCGGAGCTGTCCCTGACAATCTCCATTTTAATGAGGGGCTGCATGCGGCAGAAGAGATTCACAAGCCCTGCCGACATGGAGTGCACATGATTGGGCGTGCCGAAAATAAAGCCGTCGGCCTGCGTCATGCGCTCGAGAATACCGGCCATGTCGTCCTTAAGCGGGCACGCCTGGGAGCCTTTAAAAGCAGTACAGGCAAGGCATCCTGTGCAGCTTTTAATATTTGCTTCATAAAGATAAACTTTTTCCACGGAAGCGCAGGCCCTGCTGCAGGCGCCTTCGATAACTTTATCTATAAGGCAGTCAACATTTGACCCTTTGCGTGGACTGCCGACAAATGCCATGATTTTCATATGCTGAACCTTTGAAAATTTTTCAGCCGGGCTTCGTGGCCGGGCGGGGTAACTCGTGAACAAACTTTTTTCTGATAAACCGTAGCTCTTCCTCGCGTCCCGCAACTTTTCCGTTGAGTGCCGCTTCAAGCAGGCTGTCCAGTATCTTCGTATATATCCTGCCCGGTGGAATGCCCAGCTTTATGAGGTCATTGCCCGTGATATGCAGCTTCACGCCCCTGAGCTGGGTAAAGAACAGCGAAAAAAACCTTTTGGTCGATGGCCGCGTTGTCTTGGCCATCAGGTACAGGCAAACTTCCAGGGGTACAGCGTTCAGCAAGCCGTATATTTCGGCATGTGAAGGCTGCCGTTTCTGTGCTAAACGGTACAGAATATCATTGCCGGTTGTCTTGGCGGTGATAATGGCATCTCTGTACTTTTTGCTTATGTCGAAGTACCGGCAGACGGCTTCACTGTCAACGGGCTTCACCCGGTCAAGCAAGCCAAGTAGAAAAACAAACCATTTTTCAGCAGTATTGTCAAGATAAAGAAGGTCATACCATGACAGTACGTCGCTGATATTTTTAAAAAGCTGCCGTATGGGAGCATCAAATACAATGTCGGCATGAATATATTTCAAAACACCAAGCTCGTGCATGCGGCGCACCATGTGCAATGCTTTTTCCTCGCTCAGCAAAAGCGTCAGTTCCGTAAACATTCGCTTGCCGCTCAGGCTTTTTAGAAAGTCCATTTTAACGGCATTATCTATAAGACTTCGGCTGAGCTTGCTCAGATGGAAGTCAAAGCGCTGCTCGAACCTGATGGCGCGGAAGATGCGTGAAGGGTCCTCGACAAAGCTCAGGTTATGCAGGACTCTGATCGATCGTTCTTTGAGATCGCGGCGCGCGCCAAAAAAATCTATAAAATCACCGAAAACGCGAGGGTTGAGCCGGATGGCCAGTGTATTAATCGTGAAATCGCGACGGTACAGGTCAAGCTTGATGGAACTCCACTCAACCTTGGGAAGAGCTGCAGGCTTTTCATAATACTCCAGCCGGGCCGACGCCACATCCAGTTTTTCTTTGTTTTTCAAATAGATGACAGCTGTTCCAAACTTTTTGAAAACTTTTACGCGTGTGCCATGCTCGGCTGCAAAAGCACGGGCAAACTGTATGCCATCGCCCTCGATGACAATATCGACATCAAGATTTTCGACATGCAGAAAGATATCCCTGACGAAACCTCCAACGGCATAGGCATGATAGCCCATAGTGTCGGCGCAGCGCCCAACGTCGCGCAACAGTTGCAGAAGATGCCGCGGCAGCCGTTCAACCAGCATACTCTTGACTGAGGTTTTTCTTGCAGCGGCCTGCCGAATCTCAAACTCGCCGCTTTCATCATGCTGATCGACATGCAGTACTCTCAGCAGGTCAGTGCGCGTTATAGCGCCTTTGATCTTTCCTCTATCAACTACCGGCAGGAACCGCTGATTTCCGTGAATGATATGCTGCTTGATCTCATTAATGGGCGTTGTTCCTCTAACGGTGGCGAATTCAGAAGTCATATATTCACCCACGGGCACTCCCTTGAGCCCGTGATGCCGGGCTTTATCTAAAATCTGCCGTGAAATAAGCCCCACGATCCGCCCTCTGTCGGTCACGGGAACCACGTTGATATTGTAGCGTGTCAGTAGACTGGTGGCCGTATCAAGAGTTTCGCTCAGTTCAATGGTTTTTACCGGGGATACCATGAAATCGCGGGCGATTTTTACGGGCCGGATGTACTGCTGAATAACGCTGATCAGCTTCTGTTCGACCTGCGTGAGAGTCATGTCATGCACGGTGGCTGATGCGGCTGTGGCATGTCCTCCGCCGCCGAAAACGGCAAGCACCTCGGCAGCATTCACCTCCTGTATGCGGCTGCGGCCTACGATATAAATACGGTCATCCATATTGGCAAGGGCAAATAGAACATTAACGTTTTCCATGTTCTTGAGCTTATGCACCAGCACAGCAAAATCACCCACATACCCGGAAGACTGGGCCCGGGTAATCATCACGTCAACACCTTTGAAGCTGTGCACAGAGGCGTTTTCAATAAGGTCATTGAGCACTGATACCTGGTCTGCGGTCAGATCCTTGATCACCATATCGGCAACGATATTGAGATTTGCGCCCTGTGACAGCAGATAGGCTGCCGCTTTAAAATCCTCCTGCGTTGTTGAGCTGAAGGTCAGGCTGCCCGTATCTTCGTAAATGCCGAGCATCATGACTGTTGCCTCATCAGGCGTAATGTCAATCTGCCGTTCCTGCAGAATCATACACATAATGGTCGTGGTTGCACCATAGGGGAGCACCACCTCAAGGGAGCCTTTTACATCGTCCGTCGCCGGAGGGTGATGGTCGTAGATATGGATATCGACCCCCTCCCTGCTGCACAGGGGCGTAAATTTGCCTAAACGGCTTGCCTGCCGTATATCTACAAGTATAAGCCGGGTTACCTTCTCAAGGGATATCCTGCTGGCTTTTTCAATATCCAGCATGTACATGGCGGAATTGACGAGAAAATTACGAATGGTTTTTTCCTGACCGCCGGGAAACGCCAGTACCGCCTCCGGGTAGAGCTTCCTGGCGGCAATCATCGACCCGAGAGCGTCAAAATCGGCGTTGATATGAGTTGTAATTATTTCCATGCCATCTCGTTTTTTCGTGTTCCGTTCAACCCCGCGGATGATAGGTATCATGAATTTTTTTCAAGGTAGTATTTGCAACATGCGTATATATCTGTGTAGTGTCTATATCGGCATGCCCCAGCATAACCTGCACGGAACGCAGGTCGGCGCCGCCTTCAAGAATATGGGTGGCAAAGGAATGGCGCAGCGTATGGGGGGATATCTTTTTTGCGATACCCGCGCACTGGCAGTATTTTTTTATCAGCTTCCAGAATCCCTGCCGGCTCATAGGCGTGCCCTCTCGGTTGACAAAAACAGAGGAGTTGACGCTGCGCTTTATCAAAACAGGTCGCACCTGCGTCAGGTAGCTGCGCAGCCAGTGGATGGCCACCTCACCCAGCGGCACGACTCGCTGCTTTGAACCCTTGCCCATGACGATCACAAAACCGGTGTCAAAATTAAGATTGTCCATCCTGAGTCCGATAAGCTCCGACACGCGGAGCCCCGTTGCATACAGCACTTCAAAAAATGCCCGGTCACGCAGGCCCAGGGGCGAATCAGTATCAGGAGCTTTGATAAGAGCTTCGACTTCTTCGCGTGTCATAACCACAGGCAGTCTCTTTTCAAGGTGCGGCGTTAAAACATCCTGAAAGGGATTTTGTTTTAAAACTCCTTCGATGACCAGATAGTTATAAAAAGTTTTAATGCTCGAAAGCATCCGTGCAAGAGACCGTGCCGAAAGCCCGTGTGCCTGCTGAAGGCTTAGAAAACGGGTAATATCTGATCGCGTGCACAGCTTGAGCTGCAGCGCATTCCCCTGACCGATACATGCGAGATACCGGTCAAGATCACGGGCATAGGATTCTACCGTATTGGGGGCTAGCCTGCGCTCTGCAACCATATAGTTATAGAACCCGTCAAGGAGCAGTTGATTTGATGCGCTGTTTTTCATAGCAGTTCCCTGGCTTTGATCAGCTGGGTTATGGTCCAGTTATAGGGCATATCGATGGAGAGCTCGGCCCCCATGGCCACCACTGCACCGTTGAGCGAGTCGATTTCTGTTTTTTTGCCCCGGCGCATGTCCTGCAGCATGGATGGATGGTGCTCGAATGTGCGGGGTATGAGTATGTCAAAAAGCTCCCGGCAATAGTCATCTGGCTTTTCCCAGCCAAGAACAACATTCCTGGCCGAAGCAACAGTAAAAATCTCTTCAACGATATGCGTCATAATCTCTTTTGTGCTATCACTGTCAAGAAGCCTGCCGTAATGCACATTCATGATGGTTGCAAGGGCGTTAAGGGCGCAGTTATACAGCACTTTGCCCCAGATATACCGCTCAATGTCGGGAACTGCATCCACCGGTATGCCCGCTGCAGTCATTGCCTGCGCAAGCCGGGCGACGAAGGCCTGATCGATGCCGCCCGGAAGACCGCCAAGCTTGGTAGCGTCGGCAGCAACCGTCACCGTTACATGGCCCTGGTTCGACAAACTCTACGCCGAATATCATTCGGCCGCCGATGGTCTTCTCTTTTCCGATACACCCGGCAATCTTTTCCACATTGCCGAGGCCGTTTTGCAGCGACACGACAGGCGGGGGATCAGGGAAAACCCTCACCAGTTCACTCAGGGCCGAATCTGTGTCATAGGACTTTACCGACAGCAGAACAGCATCAAAAAAACACTGTTCAGGAATATCGGCAAGGGCTGTATAGACGCTCATAGAGCCAACCCTTCGCTCCCCCCAGATACCGTCGATTAAAAGCCCCTTTTCATGTATTGCATCGGCATGAGCCCTGCGGGCTGTCATAACAACCCTGTGACCGGCATCAGCAAGAAAACCGCCGAACACCGAGCCCATAGCTCCTGCTCCTACAACCAGTACATTCACAAAAAAAATCCTTTCATGGCGATGTCAACTCTTGCGTACAGGCAAGGCACAGGGTACACTAGCGGCACTTAAGATTATACTCTTTTTATGCACTCAGTATACCAGAAATATTAGATTTTCATGGCAGCTCCTTTTCTATTGCTGGTAAATCCCTGGATTTACGACTTTGCCGCCTATGACCTGTGGATAAGGCCCGTGGGGCTGCTCTCTATTGCGTCGCTGTTGAAAAAAAGCGGCTGCGGGATTCACCTGATCGATTGCCTCGACACACATCACCCCGCCATGAAAAAATTTGCCGATGCCGCCTCGCTGCAATACCGAGAATTCGGCCAGGGCCGTTTTTTCAAGCAGATCATACCCAAGCCCGAATGCCTGAGCGCAATTCCGAGAAACTACAGCCGCTATGGTATGTATCCCGGGGTATTTCAGCGCGAGCTTGAAAGCCTGCCGAGGCCCGATGCCGTGCTTGTCGGAACAATGATGACTTACTGGTATCCGGGAGTCACGGACTGCATACAAATCATTAAAAATATTTTCCCTGACGTTCCGGTGCTGGCCGGCGGGGTCTATGCAACACTCTGCTCTGATCATGCGGGAACATACACAGGTGCTGACCATATTATGCCGGGCCCCTTTGATAACTCTGCCGTAAAAACTCTTGAAGCCATTATCCATAAACCGCTTCAGCCCGCTGCCGATTATGCAGCGCCCCGCCTGGCCTGCGAGCTTATGAGCTCTAAAAAAGTCATACCCCTTCTGACATCACGCGGATGCCCGCTTCGCTGCCCTTACTGCGCATCAGGGCTTTTATACCCTGATTTCATCCAGCGCGAGGCTCGAAACGTGGCCGATGAAATCGAATACTGGCATGTTCGGTATGGCACAACCGATTTTGCATTGTATGATGATGCCCTGCTCATACATTCAGATACGCATATTGTGCCCCTGCTTGCATCAGTCATAGAGCGCAGCTTGCCGGTACGGTTCCATGTGCCCAACGGGCTGCATGTGCGCAATATAGATGAGCGCATTGCCTGTCTTATGCAGAGGGCGGGTGTTAAAACGCTGCGACTTGGCCTGGAATCGGCTGATGAAAATATGCAAATTGTTACGGGCAGCAAAGCCTCGCGAGATGATTTCACCCGCGCGGCTCAGGCGCTGAAAAATGCCGGATATACAGCCCGTGAGGTGGGCGCCTACATCCTTGCCGGCCTTCCCGGGCAAAGCGTGCAAAGCGTTCATGATAGTATTGCATTTGTGAAAAATCACGGCCTGAGGCCTTATATCTCCGAATACTCGCCCATACCGGGAACAGCCTTCTGGGATAAAGCAGTCGCCTGCTCCCCCTTCCCTATTGACAGGGAACCTCTCTTTCATAACAATTCCCTGCTTCCGTGCAGGTCGCCGTCTTTTACGGTTCATGACCTTGAAACGCTCAAACTTGAGTCAAGAAAAACATAGGCATGCTAATATAAATATGTTAAAAATGGCTCCTAACCTGATATATTAATTTTCTCTGTCTTACATATGAACCTCATAAAGGAGTGCGAATGAAAGTACGAAGGGAAAATTCTGTTTTCATTTGTTGTTTCTACTGCCTGCTCTCCCTGCACATATTCACACAGGATGCATCGGCATCTTTTTTTGAGCAGATAAACGAAAACGGTTTTGGCAATCAGCACACTACCGGCGGGCTTGAGCGCCAGACTATGGCGGTGTTTCAGGGCAAGCTGTATGTGGGCGCAGCCAACCGCAATGACGGCGCCGTGTCATGTCCTATGATGAAAAAACCTGGGTGCAGACCGCGAAAAACGGATTCGGAAATCCAGCCAATACGGCCATTACCAACCTGTTTGCAACCGATAAAAAACTGTATGCCGGCACCAGCAATAAGAGCGGCGGTGAGGTCTGGGAGTATGACGGCGCAAACTGGCGCTGCTTGCACAAGGGCCCCTTCGGTAGTTTCCTCAGCAATTTGGTTATGGGAGTAGCTTATTACAAAGGGCGCGTATATGTTGGTCTCTGGGATCAGGTGACAACCAAACCGATTGAGGTATGGGCCGGCGACGAACAGGGCAACTGGGAGCTTGTGAGCATGCCCGGGCTTGGCGACAAAGAAAATGAGGCCATACCCTCAATGACCATCTCAAGCGCTGACGGTACGGAAAAGCTCTATGTTGCCGTCTGGAAAGACTTTGAATACCGGGGCCCTGACTCGGGCTGCGAGATATGGTCTTTTGACGGGCAGCAGTGGGAAAAGCGAAACCGGGGGCTTGAAGGTTTTGGAGAATTAAACAAAGGCCGGCCAGGCATGGAACCGCTGGCCCTGTTTGAGTTCAATAAAAAACTGTATGTCGGGCTCTGGGCATTCGGGAGCGGCCAGCCGGGGGAATTATGGTCCTTTGACGGCAAGAGACTGGACAAAAGCAGACAAAACCTTGTCCACAACCATGCCAAGCATCTATACCATGGCGTCATGCAAAGACAAGCTGTATGCTGTTGCCTCTAATGTGCTATGGGAAATTTGAGCTGTGGGAATATGACGAGCGCACCTGGACGAAACTTATCGGCAAAAACAGCCCCACTCCCGAAAACTTCGGCAACACTGATAACTTTAATATATCAACCATGGTCGGCTATAATGGCAGACTGTATCTCGGCGTCAACAACAATCAAACCGGCTTCAAAGTTTTTCAAAGCTCGTTTCCTGAAATAGTGCCGACCTTTCAGACAGCAGCGGTCAACACGGTGGATCTCCTGAGGCTGACCGAAGGCATGCAGCCGTCAAAGTGGACCTCTTCTAATCCGGCCATTGCCACGATAGACCCGGTCACCGGGTATTTTAAAGCAGTTGCACCGGGCACCAGCGTTATCTCGGCGTCGGACGACCGCGGCTTTACCGTTGCGTCACGGCAGATCACGGTCACCCAGGGCGAAGCGCCGAAAAAAGATGCTCTTCTTATTTATGCCCGTTTCACGCCTCCCTCTACAGGCAATGACGGCTCCATGCCGGTCAAGGCGACCGCCATGCCGTATCTTGTCGGCAATGCCGGAACGTTTGCACAGGCCCGTATCGACCTGTCTGAGATTGGCGGCGCAATGCAGGACATGTTTGACGACGGCACTCACGGCGATGCGCAGAAAAATGACGGCGTTTTTACCTGTGAGATTACCATTCCGAAAAATACCAAAGCCCGGCAACTATACCTTCCCTGTTACCGGAACCACCAGCACAAATCTCAGCGGGCAGGGCCAGGCTGTTCTCAGCGTAAAGATTGGCCTACACGGTCCCGGAACTGGTCTACCTCAAAGCCAAAGACAGCGTCTATCATATTCCCGTGATGTTCGCCCTGCGCGACCGGGATGGCGATGACAATGCAGTCACATTTGAATACCAGCAGGATGGCGGCCCCTGGAGCCCCGCAACCGTGTACTCGCAGTCCGGCATGCTGACAAGCTCCGCTGCACCAGGCGGCAAGATGAATAAGCTTGCAAAGCTTAAAACAAACCGGGAGCAAAATCATTATGTCTGTGTCTGGGAATCCGAGAAGGATATCGGCCAGTCTGCCGGCACGTACCGCCTGCGCGCCACGCCGGCTGACGCGAAATCGGCAGGCGCAGCCCTGATATCCGAACCCATAAAAGTCGACAATCAGTCGCCGCCAAAAGACGAGATGGTCTTCGTGCCCAACGGCAATTTTTATATCGATAAATACGAGTTCCCCAATCACTACGGCTACTATCCGCTGCTGCGCACAACCTGGAAGGAAGCCTGCGCCGAGTGCAATAAACAGGGCAAGGAACTGTGCACCCCCGAGCAGTGGGAAGCGGCCTATTATGGCAATAAAAAGCTGCGATTTCCCTATGGCACCGAGGGCAAGGTCAGACGGCAGGGATTACTGCAATACCTATGGCTCCATGGACAATGCCGCCGTGCCCTCAGGCCTCTATGAGAATTGCGTGAATGATCTGGGCATTTACGACATGGGCGGCAATGTGTATGAGTGGTCAAGCCGGAGTGCGAAGGAAGTGTTCATGGCAGACCAGAGCTACCTGTTGACATCAATTGATGCAGCTCTTATCAATGTTGAGGGTGCGGACCATCGCCATGAATTTCTCGGACACCGATGCTGCAAAGCTGCTGAAAAAAGCAAGTAAAGCGTTGCTGATGCTGTATTGAATCAGCCCTGAGAATAAAAAAGTCCGGAAGATGTTATGCCAGTATGTACGGCCTAACTCTCCGGACTTTTTTTGCAAAGTATCGCAGGCTGTGCTGCGCTTCTGTGCTACGAATTATTTGTTACGGCATGCACGCAGTCTCACACACCGGCTGACCGCTCCCGCCGCACCCTGGTTCTGCATCGTATACATAGCCGACGAATGCGATGATTATACCTGTCTGCAATATAGAATGCACCGGTTCTGTCAACGACGACACCCGCAGGATAGTAGAGTTCAGCTCCTGTTGCAGGCCCGTTATCTCCTGAATACCCTGAATCGCCCGTGCCGGCAACAGTGGTAATGGTGCCGTTGGCTGCGACTTTCCGAATACAGTGATTATTCGTATCGGCAATGTAGAGATTGCCGCTGCTGTCTACAGCTGTGCCTAAAGGATACCGCAGTTCTGCTTCCGTAGCTGCCGCGCCATCACCGCCATAGCCTGAGCTGCCCGTGCCTGCAAAGGCGGTGATCGTGGCACCTGCAGTAACTTTTCGAATTGCGTGATTATAGTTATCGGAAATATAGATATTTCCGGCAGGGTCCACTGTTACCCCCCTCGGCTTATCAAACCTGCACGCCGTAGCAGGCCCGTTGTCGCCGGTATAGCCTGAAAGCTCTGCAGTGCCCGCAACTTTTTCTATAAACCACTCTGCCTGAGAACACCACTGCCTTTATTTTATTTTGCCGCACAGCTCTGAATCGCACCTTTTTCCGCTCCGCTGATATAACCGGCACTTTTCCACTCATTGGTAAGATGGGCGACACAGCTGACAAATTGCCCGTGATTTTTTGCCTCAACAGAACACTGTGCTATAAGGTCGCTCATCGTGCAGCCACCTTCAAAAATCACATTAAGAACCCCGCTATTGCAGCTGTCTATAATTATAGTTTCTGTAAGTATTGATTCAGGACAGTTATCTTCCGCATCAGAAATACCGTCGCCGTCTGTATCAAGATACTCACAGGCAGGCAGTCCGCAGCCTCCGCAGCCGGCGGTTGTATCGCATACATCTCCTATGCCATCGCCATCGGCGTCAAGCTGCAAGGGGTTGGCTAAGCTCGGGCAGTTATCAAGATAATCTTGAATCCCGTCGCCGTCTGTATCAAGATACTCACAGGCAGGCAGTCCGCAGCCGGGGAAAAGTCCGCAGCCGGGTGTGACATCGCACACATCGCCAATGTTATCACCATCAGCATCAAGCTGCTGAGGATTGTATTTGTACAGACAATTATCAACGGCATCGGAAATACCATCACCATCGGCATCGTCAGAGCCTTGAAGAATAGCGCCCTTACTGCCGACTGAAAGAATCTGCGTCCAACATATGCGGTTGACTGCGCAAAAATATCGTGCACAACTGTTACAGCAAACAAAATTACTATTAAAATAATAAAAGCTGCTTTATTCAATTCACCCTCCCTTGAAATAATTTAAAGTTTATAAAAAAAATAAACTTTATTACTTTTATTTATTTTTTGACCCTATACCCATGATCCCACACCACAACTGGTATTTAGAATGTAAAAAATTTGTCGATCACTTTACGATCATTTAAACAGACACCATGAACACATACATGCTCAACAAAATTTAATAGATAAACATTACAACTTACGTGCCAAAAAAAATTTGGTTAACTTGAAAAAAAAATTAAAAGTAAATAAATATTAATTAATTTTATTCTTTAAACAAATTTTGATTGTTTTTTAAAAGTTAAATCGTGCTGCAAACGACAAACAAAGTACTGGAAAATTAAATAAAAATTTAAAGTTACTCAGGCTGCATACAGTGCTTAAGCGAAAATAATAGCTCAAAATGATCAACTATTATCGTTTTAATTTAATCAAAATGAGCACATAGCAAGGGATTTGGATACGGAAATGTAGCCACTATCTGGGTCGTTCTATAAGTAATGAGCCCTCAAAGGGTGCATAACACACTTCCCCTCATCCCGACCTTCTCCCCTTTTAAGGGGAGAAGGAGTTCGCATATCGGCGCTCATGTACTGCTCACACAACAATGCTTCCTCGCCCCTGAAAAGAGGGAGAGGATTGAGGCGAGGGGGTAAGCCTGATTCATTTTTTTTGACCTTTAACCTCCCGAGTTCTGCAGAATCTATCCGGGAGGGGGCACAGCTATAAAAGGGCAATTAATTATTAAGCATTCTTTTCCCCCGAAACGCTCAGAAGCTTTTTGGGTCGCACGGCCATAGGCCATGGGTTTATAAATCAACTAATTTGGAGGGAAAAAGGGTTTTAATGGGATTGTAAAGCAGCCTTGCGGTTTGATACAGGCGAAGGGAATGAAAAAGGGGGGATGCCGCTATACAGCATCCCCCGTACTGCTTTAAAAAAAATTTATAAAGCTTTTTCAGGCATGAGCAGTGAGAAATAAGCTGGCTTTTTGATACCCATCCATCCGTGATGCGAATCAGCACATTCCCGCAATTGATTGACCATATCAAGAATCAAGGCTCGCTGATCTGCGGTAAGTAACTGAACAGCCGTCAGCTCGGCATGAAGAATGATGTCTGCTATTTGCGTCTGTAGAACCAGCATGGCATCAATTTGTGACTCTGCCGTTGCATTGTCAATTTCTGCGGCCAAAAATGTATCAGTCAGTTGATTCTGAACATCAATTATCTGCGTTGCCAGAGCTTCCGTCTTATTGTCGGTCTCTTCTTTTAATGCCTTCAGTGCATCTTTCTGTTCGTCGGTTATATCAATATTTTTTATAAACTTAATCATTTCCCATCGGGATATGCAGTGCCTGCCCATAATGCCCCTTTTTTGCGGCTGGGCTTCACCAAGGGCAAAAGCCGATGAGTTTATGAGAAATGAAAAACTGACAAGCATGGCACAGAATAAAAAAACATTTTTCTTCATACGTAACCTCCTTCTGATAAATTAAGCAAAAAAACACCAATTTTAAACACTATATTTTTACTAACACATGCAGAGACAAATAGTTACCGCCAGGCTGAATAATTTTTCCCTTGACGGTCGTATATGGAGCATAAAAGGTAAAAGTGTACCGCATATAAAACAATGGGTACATAAGCTGTATTTTGATGAATTAAAAGGCCGGAAGGATATTAAAAGAATGAATGTACAGCTAAAGCTGCAACACTGGCAGAGGCAACCACAATAAAATTTAATCCAATACCTTTAAAGAATCGTTAGAGTGTGGGAATGGCCATTATTCTTAAGAAGCAATAGCTGGCTATCGCAGGCGACAAAAGCATCGACAATGCGGGGATCAAATTGTGTACCCCTGTTCTGTTTAATGATACGACGAGCATCATCATGGGTCTTGCCAGCCCGGTAAATCCGGTCTGAGGTAATGGCGTCATAGGCATCGGCAACAGCGACTATGCGCGCTGAAAGCGGGATGTTGTCGCCGCTGAGGCCACGGGGATATCCTGTGCCGTCCCAGCGCTCATGGTGGCAGTAGGCTATCTGCTTGCCCAGTGTAAAAAATGACCGCCCTTCCATTCGCTCCTCAATTGCTGTCAGCGCATCACCTCCAACCGCTGTATGAATTTTCATGGTTTCAAATTCCTCGGGCGTTAAAGCCACCCGGCTTTAAAAGAATAATATCGGGGATACCAACTTTACCGATATCATGAAGCACTGAGGACAGCACGAGGTCATCAACATACTCATCGGTGATATAGGAGTCAAGAGGCGGCGTTCGGCGAAGTTCACCAGCGATAATGCGGCATACCTCGCTGACCCGCTCAAGGTGCTGGCCGGTTTGGCGGTCACGGCACTCGCTGAGTTTTGCCATTCCGATGACGGTTTCTGCCCGCGCTTTTTTCAGTTTTTCATATGCTTCACATACTTCAATATTCAAACGCTTGAGGCCTTCGCGCTCATGTATAATTTTCTCCTGCTGCTTCCCGACCAATGCTCCGGCAAGCACAAGGAAACATCCCCAGGTAAGAACAAAAGCAACAACCTGCTCAACATCCTGGGGAGGCTGATACTGTTCAGGGGAGACAGCTGCATGAAACAGAACGACTCCGAGACAAAACACGGCTCCCGGAACAGACAGGCGTATCCCCACATAATATCCGGCCAAAATGATCGGAAGAAAAAAGAAATTAAGAAATGAAATGTTGTTGGGGACGAAATAGGTAATAAACGAGGCTGCAAATATGCTGACGAGAATAAAAATTTTCTCGAAATTACTTTGAATGAATTGGGGGAGCTTTGTCAATATAAACCTCAACCCTGCACTAAGCATTTTACTGAATGATGCCGCCATTGAAACATTGATACATACTGAGGCAGGACCAGCGCACTCTTATACACTACTATAAGACGGGGTAAGAATTCCAGTCAAGTCAAAAATAACTCGTACAGCGCGCTACAAAAAAATATTTATTCAACGCCCTGACTTTGAAGATAATTTTCATAGTCGCCGGTGAAGTCGGTGATACCATCGGGCTTCAGCTCGATGATGCGCGTTGCAACGGATGAAACAAATTCCCGGTCATGGCTTACAAAAACAAGTGTGCCGGGATAATTTTCCAGCGCATAATTGAGGGCCTCTATGGATTCCATGTCCATGTGGTTGGTGGGCTCATCCATCACCATGACATTGGGCTGCTGGAGAATCAGTTTGCCGAACAGCAGGCGCCCCTGCTCTCCGCCGGAAATAATATTAACCGATTTATAAATATCATCTTTAGGAAACAGGAGACGCCCCAAAGTGCTGCGCAGCACCTGCTCATCCTGGCCAGCCGGCTTCCACTGGTTAAGCCAGTCAACAAGCGTCATCTCGGAGGCGAAGTCTGCGGCATGGTCCTGTGCAAAATAGCCGATATTGGCATTTTCAGACCATTTAACAGCGCCCGCATCCGGTAGCAGATCACCGACGAGGCAGCGCAGCAGCGTTGTTTTGCCGATACCATTGGGGCCGATAACGGCGATACGCTCCCCGGCCTTGATCATCAGGTTGAGGCCCTTAAACAGCGGTACGCCGTCATAGCCTTTGCTCAGACCCGTAATCTCGACTACCAGACGAAAAAGCTTTTTTTCCTGCTCAAAGCGGATAAACGGGCTGACCCGGCTTGACGGCTTTATATCTTCCAGCTTAATCTTCTCTATCTGCCGTGCGCGCGAAGTTGCCTGCTTCGCCTTGGAGGCATTGGCTGAAAATCGGCTCACAAAAGTGCGCAGTTCGGCTATCTGCGCCTTTTTCTTGGCATTGCTGGACAGTAAGCCGCTCCCTGGCCTGGCTGGCGGCGGTCATGTACTCATCGTAATTTCCCGGGTAGACGCGGAGTTCACCGTAGTCCAGGTCAGCCATATGCGTGCAGACGCTGTTCAAAAAATGGCGGTCATGCGAGATAATGATCATCGTGCTGTTGCGCGCATTGAGAATGCTTTCCAGCCAGCGGATGGTATTAATATCAAGGTTATTGGTAGGCTCGTCCAGCAGCATGATATCCGGGTCGGCAAACAGAGCCTGGGCCAGCAGCACGCGCAGCTTCCAGCCCGGCGCTACGGCGCGCATAAGTCCGTTGTGCTGCTCAAGGGGTATGCCGACGCCAAGCAGCAGCTCGCCGGCATCGGACTCTGCATTATACCCGCCCATTTCGGAAAACTCGGCTTCGAGTTCGGCTACTTTCATGCCGTCTTCGTCACTCATTTCAGCAAGGCCGTAGATACGGTCGCGCTCCTGTTTCACCAGCCACAGCCCGGTATGCCCCATAATGACGGTATCCATAACCGTACAATCCTCAAAGGCAAACTGGTCCTGTCTTAGCTTGCCGACACGTTCATGGGGATCAACAGAAACTGTGCCGACAGTCGGTTCCATGTCGCCGCCGAGTATCTTCATGAGCGTCGACTTACCGCAGCCATTGGCGCCTATAAGGCCATAGCGATTGCCTTCGCCGAACTTTACAGAGATATGCTCAAACAGGGGCTTTTCCCCGAACTGAATGGCAAGATTGAATGTAGAGATCAAAACAGTGCTCCGGATTATAATGTTTGTATGCAGCCTCTATGCGCACGGTCCTGCATGGTAATCATAACGATCAAAAAAAGGATGACAGAGAGAAAAGCTCCTGATGCAGGCGCACACATCCGAAGTAGTGAGGCGTGGCTACACTGTACGTTGCAGCGTCAATTGATATGCACGGTTCCGATAGGATCAGAACTGGGGGTCTTTTTCAACGGCCTGTCATAAAGTTTAGTGTATTATACCACAGCTGCCGTCATTTACCTAAAATATAATTCCCGCTGATGCACATGCGGGGGCTTCTGCTGCAAATAAATCACGGCAGCAGCAGCCGGATTGCAGCACAAATAAGGGTGCCTGTGTTTAAGGATCAACAGATACGTCTACTATTGTCAGATAAATATCGCCAAGGGGGCGGCGCACCAGAACTTCATCCTCCAGTCTTTTGCCGAGCAGGGCTTTTCCCATGGGCGATTCCATGCTGATTTCTGCTCGCTTACTGTCCCACTCGTCAGCTCCAACGATGCGGTACCGCTTTGTCTGGCCTTCTTCATCCTCAACAGTCACATAACAGCCAAAGTAAATCCGGCCGTCTGCCCTGGGCTTTTCCGTCACCATGGTAACAGCATCCATCCTTTTGCCAAGAAACCGGAGCCGCCGGTCAATTTCTGCAACCTGACGCTTGCGGTACAGATATTCCGCATTTTCAGACCGGTCTCCTTCTGCTGCTGCATCAGCCAGTGCGCTTACAACCTGTGGCCGTTTTACTGTCCATAAATAGTTGGCCTCTTCTTCGAGGCGTCGATATCCATCGGCTGTTATATATTGGACTGCTCCGGTTGCTGTGCCTGAATGCTTTTGCTCTCGGGTTCGTACCATTGCACTGCTCCTCGTATTGCAGCAACAAATAAAGTCGAGTTCATGGGCATGCAGCTCTGACATCTCATACTCTTATATATCGCAGGCAGGCATGTCAACCTGTAAGTTTTCAAACATTCCAAGGATCGATTCATTTATAATAAAAAATATCGTGACCGACATGTTAGATTGAATTCTAAAACTCATTTTGATATGCTAAGCATGTATGTAAAGTAACGCATTTTAATCATCCATGCAGTCCACCCCCGATGGTTCAAACTCACTGAGGCCTCTATGATACCCAGGAAACTACTTGGCAGAGCACAGACCCCGGATAAAGCCGGCGAGCTGCAGCTGTACCAGCGTGGCGATGACTTTTTTATCTCGTATAATGGAAAAGAACTTATGAACAGCCGCATGCACGGCTCTGAGGATGTGCTTGCAGAACTTGCCTGTAAGCCCATTGCCTGCATTCCCAAAGCCAGGGTGCTTATCGGGGGGCTCGGACTCGGATATACGCTTGCCGCTGCTCTGTCAATACTGCGGGAGGACGCTACGGTGATCGTTGCCGAACTGGTGCCGGCCGTGGTTCAGTGGAACCGCAGCTATTTTTGGACATCTGGCCGGCCATCCGCTGGAGGATTCCCGCGTTGATGTGCAGGAGCACGATGTGTGCATACTGCTCAAAAACGAACAGGGCGGCTTTAATGCTGTGATGCTTGATGTTGACAACAGCCCCGACAGCATGACGCAGAAAAGCAATGACTGGCTGTACAGCGATATCGGCCTGTCGGTTATCTACATGGCCTTGCGTACTCAAGGGATTTTGACCGTGTGGTCAGCTGCGCCCGACAGCTCTTTTAGCAACAGGCTCCGAAAGGCAGGATTCGATGTACAGAAAAAAACCGTCAGCGCGCGTGGAGGCGGCAAGGGAGGGCGACACACCATCTGGGTCGCACACCGGCCAAATTAGATCGCATAATGTAGAAATCCGGCTGGACCTTCGCATACAAAAAGTAATTACACTCAGTAAAGATGTACCAGCATCACGTAAATTTGTATTTGAGATATCTGTTATGAACATAGGAATAGCCCTGGGCGGCGGCGGTGTGCGCGCCCTTGCCCATATACCGGTGCTTGAAATGCTCGACGAAATGGGCATAAAACCCAAATTGATTGCCGGTACAAGCATGGGGGCAATTGTAGGCGCCCTCTATGCCTCAGGCATGCCCGGTAGGCAGATCAGGGAAAAAGTCCTGGGCCATGTCATCCTTCGCAATGACAGCTTGCGGGATGTAATCGGGAAAAAAGCAAACCTGCTGAAGTGGGCATCTGTTTTTAAGGCAAATTTTTCACGCGGCGGACTTATCAATGCGCAGGGTTTCATCGAGTATCTGTTCAGCGAAATAAAAGCGCGCAGGTTTGAAGATTTACAGGTTCCCCTGCTGGCTGTTGCAGGAGATTTCTGGACGGGAAAGGAAGTTGTTTTTAAAAAAGGCCCCCTGCTGCCTGCACTTCAGGCCAGCATGGCTGTTCCCGGCGTATTTTCACAAGTCGTGCTTGGGGGCCATGTGCTGGTCGACGGCGGAACCGTAAACATGGTGCCTTATGATCTGCTCCTGGGCAGTGTCGACTTAACCATAGCGGTGAATGTCAGCAAAGTTAGAATTCCGGAAAAGCACACAGTTCCCAATGCCCTTGAATCGGTTATGGGCACTTTCGAAATCATGCAGACAGCCGTGCTCAATGAAAAAATGAAGCGGCTCAAACCAGATATTTATATATGCCCCGAGCTGTACGATGTCAGGATGCTTGATTTCGGAAAAATTGAAAATGTCATGGAACAGGGCAAGCCTGCCGGGGAACTACTAAGACAAGAACTTATTAAAAAAAGCCTGAATCCTGCTTTCAGATGGCTCAAAAAGATATTCGATTAGCAGCGCTGCCGGGTAACTGTCGCCAGCACCTGTGCTTGAAAATGCTTTAAATAAAACACTCATAGTCCTGTGTGTCTTTGCCTCGTGCGCGGCGCACACCGTTAAACCGAAAAAGAGTATTCAAAAACCAATACTGCTCTTTTGAGCCCCTAAATCGCAACCCCCGCAGCATCTTGGCCGGATGCATCGTTGTCGTCGGATTGATCAGCGTCTTCGCCTCAATATGCGCCTTAAATTTACTGCGCTGTTTTTCAAAATACGACCTGTCGGTCGGCTGCAGCGAAAGGGCCTCTTCTATTGTTTCAAGGGCCTGCCGAAAATCACCATTAATAAAATAGCTCTCTGCAAGGGTATCAAGGATATGCGGTTTAGGATCAAGCTCTGCGGCCTTTCGGGCAAACAGGAGAGCTTTTGAGGCGTTGCGCCAGTCGGGATTCTTTGAGGTTGCATACAGCCAGGCAAGATTATTGAGTGCTTCAGCATTATCGGGCGCAAGCTTGAGAGCAGTAAGATAGGCGCTTTCAGCGCGGCCAAAGTCATCTATTTCAAAATAAATATTTCCCAGCAGAAAATAAAGCTGCGGGTTATCCGGTTCGTGACATAATGCGCCGCTCGGTTATTTTTTGCAGCACCGAAAGTTCCGAATCACCCATCAACGAACCGTTTGACAGGAATAGCGTACCGGCAGTCAGCAGAAGAACTGCGCAATATGCTGCAATCAGTCGTTTTACCCGGAGATCATGCTTTTTAATAAGACTGCTGTCTGCAGTGCAGCGGCGCATGTAATCAATGCGCTCCTGTATGGTGAAATGGTGCCAGTTGGGGGCGCTGCGGCTTTGAGAACCGGCAAAAGCAATTTTTTCCAGCGATTGAATAATGCCATTACCTGATCCTGTGTACATGCAGGAATAGCCATCGGCCTGCCGTTCAAAGTTACGCGAAAAAAGGCCGAAAAGCAGCCGGAAATAAACAAGTAGAAAAACCAAGAAGAATCAGTATGCCGAGGAACGATACTGCCGGGCCGGTCCTGCCTTCAGCAGTTATGGCAAGGTTAAAAATAAAATCCTGAGACAGAAGGAAATAAAAAATGATCGAGAAAAAAATATAGGCGAAAAAAGAATACCCCAGAACAAACAGGAGATAAAAGAGCATATGATGCCGTTTCACATGACCGATTTCATGCGCAACCACGGCCTCCAGCTCCTGTTCATCAAGCAGGTCAAGCAGAGCCGGGCTTATAAGCAGATAGCGAAATCTTGGAACAAACCCCAGGACTCCGGCAGTTATGAGCTTGCCGTCAAACAGATTCCATTCCAGAATATCAGCATATGAAAAATGGGCCTTTTTGCAAAACTGAGTCAGCCGGCTGCGAACAAAACCATGGTCAATGGACTTGCACCCCCACATCCGTGACAAGAAGCGGCGGAAAAAAAATACCCATGGCAATAAACAAACACACCATGAACACATACGCGCCAAGCGAGTCTCCCGGTGAACATGGTGGCTACGGGGGGCGGCAGGAGTTTTAAAGAGTCAATAACCAGTGAAAATATGATCCATGGTGCAATAATCGCGCTGTTGAACCTACATGTGAAAGAACATAGCCCCTCAGGGTCGACCCGGTGTTAAAAAAAAGCCTGTACGAAGGAAAAGCGCATATCCAGATAATGACGAGAAACACAAAAAACAGCATGACCGCAATAAAACTTTGAAGAAAATCGCTCTGCGACAAAATGGATACTGCGGTGAAAGCTGTCTTGATGTCCAGCACATAGATAAAAACAGCATAAGCAATAACTGCGATAATCGTGCAGCGGTTTATCAGACTGCCATGGAGGTTTGAAATCGTGGTATGCCTGCCTGCCGTATATGCTTTTTCCAGACGTGCAAAAAGCCACTTTGCGAGCATATAAAACAGAACATATGAAATCAGCACGCAGCCAAAAATATCTGACGGTGGAAGAACAGGCACTGCGCTGATTTCAGAGAATGAAAAAAGGGAAAAGACGACTATAAAGTAGAGGAAATTTGAAAACACGCCCAGCGTCTCATTGCAGGCAGGGGGCGGCATGGAGCCGCCCCCGCTCATACATGGTTAAAAAGAATTTGTTTAAATGTATTTGCTGATAATTCGTTTCTGATCGGGCGGCAGCTTTTCATGACGCGCCTGCTCAAAAATCACATCGGCGATTTTAAGAACCATGAAATAGTCCTCCTCCACTTTTTTCGTACGCTCTTCAAAAGTCAGATTCTTATACTCAGGAACCAGATGCGATGCATAAAAAGCTACCTGAAGGGCTGCTGCGATACTGGGAATCATTTTCTTTTTATCCGACATACAAACCTTCCTTTCTATGGTTTAATGAACAGTGGCCTGCATCCGCCATGTCCGGCAGTATGCATAACCGGTTTATGAGACCTCTTTTAAATAGTAGCTTATCAACATAGCGTTGCTCAATGGTTTTTTGCGCTGCAAGAGAAGAAAATGTCTCTTCAAAGCGGTCAAGCACGGACCTGGGTGAATGATTCCAGAGCCGGCGGCATGCTGCCATCATAAAACGATGCAAGCCAGGCAAGCGTATCGTTGCGCAATGAGTTCCTGAGACAGAAGCCGCCATCTGCACTTTTGTTCAAACGCGGCATCAATAAACCGCAGGTTTCAGCCTCTGAAAGCGCCTCAAGCCTTGTTTTACCGGTCAGGCATATAGCGGGCAAGCACGGTAAGAAACACGGCCTCGGCACGAAGCTGCACAGGCTCTAAAAGCGTTGTTGTAGCAATAAAACCGGTCATAATCCAGTCGGGATCAATAGCCCACTGAACAAACAGCAGATTGTCGACAGCGCGGCACATAAGGAGGCCTCGCGTGCAGCCTGCACGTCTTGAAGGGTCATAAAAGCACGGTACTGGAGCTGTTTCTTATTGAGAAGCCCCTCATAGATCATGGGCCGCTGCATGGAAAGACCGTGCAGGGTTTCGCCCAAGGGGAGATCCCATAAAGGACTCCATAAGCAGCCTGTCGCTGATATGCCAGACATGTGCCAAGAAACTCTTTGCGCACTTTCATGATGATACTTATGCCGGCACGAAAAAGCGTTTCAGGATGCACCTGTTCAAGGTATGCCTGTGCCGTCATGGCATTGCCGGAGCTAAAAGATTCAAGGGCGATACTGATACAACCAGAAGCCTTCAACAGACGCCCGCTGCGTATCCTCTGAAGTCTGCACATCAAGAGCATCGGCGACTATAATTTTATTGGCTAGTGCTAATCACTGCCCGCTGTATCCGCTCACTGACATCGGATGTTATCAATGAGTCCCAGCGCTGTCACAAAAAACCGGGGCATATCATCACACGAGAAAACATACCGGGGCAAAACAGCTCCGGACTGGCTCTGCGCAGAGGTGTCATGTCGTATTGATTGTGCAATTTGCTGCAGCTCCCTGTCTGGCAGTATCTGATAAATTGAAAAAGCCTCATCAAATTCGGGAAAACCGTATTCGGCAAGGCGTCTGGTTTTCCAGGCATAGGCTGCATCCTCAACTTCGGGCGGACTGTCCCAGATGATTCCTTCGGCAAGGGAGTAGAACCTTCCACGGTCGTGCTGGTACAGGGCATTAAAAATGGGCATTATAGAACCGTATGCATCCTTCTCGAGAAATATAAAAAAATAGATGCCGTCAAGCGTCGCTGCAGGCATATCAGGATATTCTTCGGAAATATCGGTATCCTGCTGAATTTTCTTAACTTTTAGAAGCTTTTTTAAGCGATGCGACCAGAAACTCCTCATCGGCCTTCTCGAACCAGTCGAGGACTTTCTGTTCATTGCATTTTGCAAGAATACCGTACCAGCGTGCAATCGAAGCTGCATTCAGGCTGTCTTTTCTCCAGCATTCCATATCAAACAGAAACCGAAGCTGCTCATGGCTGGTCAGGGAGATCAGCTGCAGGGAGTCCTCGACGCCGCACTGCAGCACGGTCATGTGTATTTCCTGCGGCGGCAGAGCCTGTACAAGGCCGCGGGCATTTTCAGCCAGCATGATAATATCACGGCGCTTCTGCCAGGGCGCAGCAAGCACAAGATGAATTTGCTGCTCCTGGGCAAGCCGGTTGAATATGTTCTTCAGCCTGCAAGGGCGTCAAGCTGCAGCAGATGCAGCGGCGTTATACAGTCAGAGTCCTTTTGCAGACTAATCTTCTTTGTTGCCATTTATGCATATCCTTCTTTTTTATACCAGTCGATGGTACGGGCTACAACATCGTGAAGCCTGGTCTGTGGTATGCCCAGTACGCGCACAGCTTTTGAAAAATCCACCCGGCGCTTAAGGGCCAGTATGCGGATATTGGCAGGTGTGGCAAGCGGCTCGCGATGAGTTATATAATCGGCTATGCAAGGTAAGTGTTCGGGCATAACCCAGAGTTAAAGACACGGGCATTTTTAAAAATGGCGCATGAACTCCGCCTATGCGTGCAATAAGCCTGAACAGATCCCCCATGGCAGTAAAATTGCCCTGGCACCCCAGATTGAAAGTTTCGCCGGGCTCAGCATGTTCCATGGCAAGAATATGGCCTGCCGCAACATCATCAACATCCACAATATCGATGCCGCCGTCAAAATAACACGGCACTCTGCCGTGAAGCATATCAAGGACAATCTTCCCCGATGGAGTCGGGTAGAAGTCTCCGGGACCCATTACCAGAGCCGGCCGGACAATGACCACAGGAAGCCCCTTGTTGAGATACTCTCGAACCACAAGCTCGGCCTCGTATTTTGACTGCTCATAGGGCAGCATTAAATGCTGGAGGTTAAAGGCGGTATTTTCATCTGCAGGGCTGCCGTCAGCGGTCATGCCAAGCGCTGCTATGGAGCTTGTATGGACAATTTTTTTCACACCGGCAGCACGTGCTGCTTCAAGCACATTGCGCGTGCCTTCAACATTAATCTGCCGCAGCATATCATAGTCGCGCATCCAGCTCCGGTACAGGCCGGCAACATGATATACCTGAGAGCAGCCATCCATGGCCCGATTGAGATCATCGCGGCTTCTGATATCTGCCTGCACATGCTCAAGGGGCAGTCCACTGATGTTTTTATGGACGCTTTCTGAGCGCACTGTTATGCGTATATTTCTGCCCTGCAGCAGCAGCTGCCTGACCAGTGCTGCACCTACAAAACCGGTAGCACCTGTTATCAGTATCTTTTCCATAGCTGTTAATTAAGATATATATTGATTTTACCCTCAGCGTACATTAAAACCATAGTAGGTGTTTTAAAATACTGAAGGAGAACAATAAGCTTGTAAAATAATATAAAATAATTTATTATTTTTTTCTTTTTATATTAATTATGTATACCAAAAACAGGCAAAACTCAAGAGGTTTTTCTCTGGAGCAAGGTTGGGCTGTACAGCCGATAGAGCACCATCCTTGCCAGTTCTCTTTTAAACAGCAAGGTTATGTATGGCGGAATCCGGAGCGGCGTTGGGCTTTTTAAAACATACAGAGGCTGCTGTGATATGCAGAAAGCACTTTACATCCATAACTGGCAATAAAAACAACAGTTCTGCTGACTAAACCATGAAAATAACCCTAAAACTTTTCGCGACACTTCGCGATCATATGAAAAATCACCTCAACGGCGCCTGTGAAGTTGCCCTTCAGGAAACTGCAACGGTGCAGGATGTCCTTGCATCATTCCGGATACCGGAGGACATCCCCAAAATCATTCTCATAAACGGCATCCAAAAATCCGCTTGCGACGAGCTGCATGACGGCGATACGCTGAGCGTCTTCCCCCCCATTGCAGGCGGCTGAAATGTCCAATCAAAAAAACAAACTGCCCGCAGCGTTATCAGCCGGCAAAGGCAGACACCGTGTGCATGCTGCAGTACAAATCCTTGGAAATGATATCCTGCTGTCGATCTGGGGCGGAATCATGCCCCATATCGGGTCTGTGTCCATAACACAGCCCCGGCCGGGAATTACGAACCCCGAACACCGCAGCTCAACATCATCCGTCTACAATTTTACCGGGCATAAGGACGAAGCCGTTGCGCGCTGCTGTGCGGAAAAAATAGCAGCGGCATGCGACAAAAAAACAATTGCCGTTGCGGGTATCCATATTGACAATGCCTCAACTGCCGACATTGCAGCTATAATGAAAAATGTCGACAAACTGTGTGCGCTCGTAATAAAAATGATTGGGACATGACTATGAACAAAAAGATTATCGTGGGGATTTCAGGAGCCAGCGGCGCCATCTACGGACTTCGGCTGCTTGAGGCACTGAAACATACAGGCTCAATCGAAATATTTCTGACAATCAGCCAGACAGGCAAAGCACTCCTGCGGGATGAAATTGCAGCCGGTGCTCTTGATCAGGCGATTGCCCTTGCAGACCACTACTATGAAGTTCACGAGCTTGCGGCTCCCATAGCCAGCGGATCATTTTTTACCGATGGTATGATCATCGCCCCGTGCAGCGCAAAAACGCTTGCTGCCATCGCCCAAGGCTTTGGCGATACACTCCTCAACCGTGCTGCCGACGTCGTACTAAAGGAGCGGCGCAGGCTGGTTCTGCTGTTTCGCGAAACGCCGCTGCATTTGACACATATAGACAATATGGCTCAGGTTACCAGAATGGGAGGGATACTACTGCCGCCGGTTCCTGCCTTTTACCACAGGCCTGCATCAATTGATGACATTGTCAACCAATCGATCGGCAAAGCGCTGGATCTTTTCAGCATCGACCATAAGCTCTACAAACGTTGGGGCAGCAGCACTGTGTAACCTTCCGCTACACAGGATCCCAATGCACCCAATGCCCGGTCAGGCAGCGTTTTTTCCGAGAGATTTTCTAAATGTCTCCCAGTTTTTTAAAATCGAGAGGGCAGTATCCATGGGCTTATCGATTTTATCTTTATTATCTTTCTTTTCCGGCTGAATAGCTGTGGCTGCCCCCTTCCCTGCTTCCTCCAGCACCTGATCTTTCTGCTGAGTCAGGCTCTCGTCAGTTTCGCCGTCTTTAAACTGACTCACCAGATCTTTTTCCCGAAACGTTTTGCTGTGCTTGTCAGCAGGGGAAAAAATATCAAGAGTATCTTCTACCGTTACGTCCGGAGTAATACCCTTTTCCTGTATAGAGCGATGGCTGGGGGTGAAATATTTTGACGTCGTGATGCGCAGGCCGGAACCATCGCTGAGAGGATAAATAGTCTGAACAGTTCCCTTGCCGAAAGTCTGTGTGCCGACAAGTATGGCTTTATTATGGTCCTGAAGTGCGCCGGCGACAATTTCAGAGGCGCTGGCGCTTCCGCTGTTGACAAGGACGACGACAGGACAGGTGATGGCGGACATATCTTTTTTGGCAGCAAACTGCATCCGCTGACTCTCAGTTCGCCCTTCGGTATATACGATAAGCCCTTCTTCAATGAACTCATCGGCAATCTTGACAGCCTGATCAAGCAGCCCGCCGGGATTGCCGCGCATATCAAGAACTAGTCCCTTTAAAGAAGGCTCCTGTGCCCTGATGTTTTTCAGGGCTTTCCTGAACTCTTCTGCCGTGGTTTCCTGAAACTGTGAAATGCGAATGCAGAAGTACCGGTCGTCAAGCTTTTTGAACTTCACGCATTTAATTTTGATGATGTCGCGCTTCAGCGTAAATACCTGTGGATCCTTGAAACCATCGCGCATGATTGAAACATGCAGCATGCTGCCCGGCTTGCCGCGCATTTTTTTTACTGCATCCAGCAGGGTCATATTTTTCGTAGATTCATTTTCAATTTTAACAATTTTGTCACCGGTTTTAATGCCGGCATTGAATGCGGGGCTGTCCTCAATTGGGGCGACAACGGTCAATACATCGTCCTTGACCGTAATTTCAATGCCTACGCCACCAAAACTGCCTTTTGTTTCGACCTGCATTTCCTTGTAGACATCAGGGGGCATATACGAGGAATGCGGATCAAGACGCGAAACCATGCCCTGCAGGGCATCCTGAATGAGTTTTTTTGGATCAATCTCATCGACAAAATTAGTCTGCACAAGGGTAAGCACATCGGAAAATGTTTTCAGCGAGTCGTAGACATCCTCCGTACGCCCGGCACCGTGCAGCGATCCTGTGTCGAAGCACAACCATAGTGCAGCTGCCGCAGCGAATAAACCCAGTACCGTATTTCTATTCATGACACATCTCCAGGTAATACTAGAAATAATAACCTTAATTCAGCAAAATGAATCCTGCAGAATGATCTGCTGTTGTATTAAAAAAGTTGCTGCGCACTAAAGCAACAATAGCAAAACTAAAAATATAAAGGCTATAAAAAGAGCAAACATATTAATTTTTCTTGTAACACATCAGCCTTTAATGAGGCAAGGCAATAAAAAAAGGAGCGCGAAAAACGCGCCCCTTTTTATAAATTATGGCCCTGTCGTTTTACTTTTCAACAGGAATCCGCATATTGTAGAATGAACGGTACACAAAAATCAAGGGCTATGACAAGGAAGATTGATCCCAGGATGGCCGTACCGCTGCCTTTCATTTGAAGGGCCATTTCCATTGCCAGCAGTCCGAACAGGGTGGTGAACTTGATAATCGGGTTCAGAGCAACGGAGGATGTATCTTTGTAGGGATCGCCTACGGTATCGCCGATAACGGCAGCCGCATGCAGATCCGTACCCTTTTCCTTCAGATCGACTTCAACTACCTTCTTTGCATTGTCCCAGCAGCCGCCGGCATTGGCCATAAAAATAGCCTGAAAAAGGCCGAAAACGGCAATAGCGATCAGATAGCTGATAAAAAAGCAGCAGGCCAGCGAGGCCTGAATCTTCTGTGCCAGCGTCGCATTTGCAGCAACCTCAGACGGTGATGAGTAGAAGGCAAAGGCAAGGGCAAAGCAGAAAATCGCAATAAAGATATTGAACATGCCCTTCTGCGCATACTGCGTGCAGATTTTTACGACTTCCTTGGAGCTTTCAGTTGAAGCAGACAGGTTTGCGCCTTCATCAAGCTTGATATTGTTCTTGATATACATAACAGCGCGGTAGGCGCCGGTGGTCACGGCCTGCATGGAAGCGCCGGTAAACCAGTAAATGACTGCGCCGCCGCACAGGAAACCAAGCAGTGAGTAAGGATTGAGCAGGTTAAGGATTAATTCCGGCTCAAAGCCAAGAGACTTCTTCAGCAGCAGGATCAGGGAGAAGATCATTGTCGTTGCGCCCACAACTGCCGTGCCAATGAGCACGGGCTTTGCCGTTGCCTTGAAGGTATTGCCGGCGCTGTCATTTTCCTCAAGAAACTGCTTGGCCGTATCCATATTAGGCTTGAAGCCGAAATCCTTTTCGATTTCTTTCTCAACATTGGGAATTGACTCGATAAGAGACAGCTCGTAGATTGACTGAGCATTGTCCGTAACCGGGCCATAGCTGTCAACAGCGATGGTCACCGGGCCCATGCCGAGCATGCCGAAGGCAACAAGGCCGAAAGCAAAAATGGATGAGTATGTCATATAGGCATCAAGGCCATGCGTGCTAGCCCAGTAGGCTATGCCCATCAGGGCGGTTATGGCCATGCCGAGCCAGAAAGCGCTGAAATTACCGGCTACAAGACCGGAAAGAATATCAAGGGAAGCACCGCCTTCGCGGGCAGCGGTAACGCATTCCTGGCAATGCCGTGAGCTTGAACTGGTAAATGCCTTGACCAGCTCAGGGATAACAGCTGCTGCAAGGGTACCGCAGCTGATGATAATTGAAAGCCAGAGCCACAACTGCGGATCAGCAAGCTTGCCGAGCATTATTTTGCTGACAATAAAGGTAACTACGATTGAAATAATCGAAGTAATCCAGACAAGGGACGTCAGGGGCTTTTCAAAGTCATACTTCTTGTTGGCTTCAGCCGAACCGGTAAACAATTTGTTGATGTAGTAGGAGCCGATGGAGGTAAGAATCATCAGGATGCGCATGACGAAAATCCAGGTCAGCAGCAGCATCTGATTGCTCACATCGCCTACAGCAAGAACGATGAAGGTGATGAGGGCAACACCCGTCACGCCGTAGGTTTCGAAACCATCTGCCGTAGGGCCAACGCTGTCGCCGGCATTGTCGCCCGTGCAGTCGGCAATAACGCCGGGGTTGCGCGGATCGTCTTCCTTGATTGTAAAGAAAACCTTCATAAGATCAGAGCCGATATCGGCGATCTTGGTAAAGATACCGCCGCAGATACGCAGGGCGCTGGCGCCCAGCGACTCGCCGATGGCAAAACCGACAAATGATGCGCCGGCATATTCACGGGGCACCATAAGCAGAATAATGAGCATCATGATAAGCTCAACGCAGACAAGCAGCACGCCAATGCTCATGCCTGCCGTCAAGGGGATATCAAGCAGCTTGATGGGCTTGCCTTCAAGAGAGGCAAATGCCATGCGGCTGTTGGCAAGGGTGTTCATGCGGATTCCGAACCATGCAACACCGTAGGACCCGAGAATACCGATGATCGACCAGAACAGAATCAGCAGCACCCCGCTTGTATGCATTTTCTGCAGTACGCCGAAGTAATACACGATGCAGGCGCCGATAAAAATTTCAAGAATTGCAAGAAGCTTGCCCTGCTGCAGCAGATAGGTCTGGCAGGTCTGAAAAATAATCTCCGCAACATCGAGCATCGACTTGTGAGCCGGCATATTCTTGACCTTTGCATACATGAAATAGCCAAAAATCATGCCCAGAATGCAAACACCCAAACCAATATATAATAGTGTCTGCTGCCCGGAAGCAAGTTCGGGAATCGCCAGATCCGCTTCACTTGCCCACGACATGGCGGGTGCGGCAAGCGTCAGCAGCGCCGCCACGGCGCCTGCCCTGAATTTTGTCAGGGCCGTTAAAAACCTTTGCATACTGCTCATACATTCCTCCTGTGTCAAAAAAATAAACTGTAGGGAAAAGACTACTCCGCCAGAGCCCTGGCGAAGTCATACCTGTGTGTATGTCGATACACCCGGTTTGACACCTCATCTACTATTGCGCGGTCCGGATGTATATCGTAGTAGTGAAAAATAATCGTATATTTATAAGCTAAAACCCCCATATATGTCAAGGTTTTATACAGTAACAACACTATAAAGACGGGCCGGTTCCGGTACGCCAGGTCCGCCCCAGAATGAAATATTATTGTCTATGTTGATGGAAACACGAAAAAAATAACTTTTTCAAAAAAATATTTTTTTGCCACTACTATAATATTTATATTATAATATACTATTAAATAGTTTAGCGTACTAGGTAAATTTGCAGGTTTCCAACATTGACCATCAGCGAATTGATAAATAATGTGCTGGTGACAAAATTGGTTATAGGTAGAACAGCACGCTTTCGAGGACTTCGTGGTACCTTCGCCAAAAAAACTATTGTTTATTGCGCCTGAACATGAAATAGGAACCCATACAAGAATGCCGGCATTCATACAGTGCCAATATCGTTATAAATAATGTATTTAAAAATCCATGCAAAGCTTATTCGATAAAGATATGCAAAATTCAAAATATCCCCCAAAAAAAAAGTGCGAAAACTGCCAGCACATGCTGACAATAGGCTCCGTCCATCTCAGTTCTCCACTGGTGCTCGCCCCCCTGGCGGGCATTACCGACCTGCCCCTGCGCATGCTAAACCGGAGTTTCGGCTGCGAGCTTGCCTTTACCTCCATGATAAGCGCACGTGCCCTGGCCTGGACCAATCACAAAACCGAAAAAATGCTTCTAACAGAAGCCGCTGACCGGCCCCTTGGCGTGCAACTCCTTGGCGCCGACCCCGAAATGCTTGCCCGTGCAGTCGATACACTCGCTGACTTCCCTTTTGATATCCTCGATCTTAATGCGGCCTGCCCTGTTCCCAAGGTTGTGCGCAAGGGCGAAGGTTCCTGTCTAATGAAGGAGCCAAAAAAAATATACGAGCTGGTTAAAGTGCTGGTATGCCGGACGGGCTTACCGGTAACGGTCAAGCTGAGGGCCGGCTGGGACAACTTCAGCCGCAATGCCTGCGAGGCCGCTTTGTACGCCCAGGATGCAGGCGCGAGCGCAGTTTTTATTCATGGCAGAACACGGGCACAGGAATACCGCGGCAGGGTACAGTATGAATCGATTCGGGAGGTTAAAAAAGCACTTTCGATTCCCGTTATCGGCAGCGGCGACGCTTTTTCACCGCGGCTTATCAAAAAGATGCTGGATGAAACCGGCTGCGACGGAGTCGCGATCGCTCGCGGCGCCCTCGGGAACCCGTGGCTTTTCCATGAAACAAATTTATTTTTAGCAGGGAAACCTTCACCAGACCGGCCCGGACCTGCAGATATAATCGCTGTTATGCAGCATCATCTTGACCTGTGCTGCGCATTTCATGGAGAATCGCTCGGTACAAAACTTTTCCGTAAATTTTTTTCCTGGTATTCAAAAGCATTTCTGAATATCAAACCCCTTCGCATAAGAGCTTTTGGTGCTGCAACGCAACAGGAGATGCTGGAGGTGATCGATGAAATGTCCGGTCTTGGCATGGAGCCCGGTGCGCCGGTCTATGCATCCCGCGAAGCAGATGTTTGTGTGGAATAAGAAAATTCAGGTTAAGTGAAAATCTCAAAGTCATTATTCTGATAATGCATCTATAAGCTATTGACACTATGGTGCCACATGCTAGAATCCGTCAACATTTACAGAGCATCGGCGCATCGTAATATGTCAAAACTAAAAAATATATTCACCTGTTCGTTCTGCGGCTTTCAATCACCCAAATGGCTGGGCAAATGCCCGGACTGCGACCAGTGGAACACCTTCTATGAAGAGCTGCAAAAAACGCCTTCAAAACGCGCGCAATTCGAATTTGATGCAGGCCCCCGGCAGGGACCGGTTTCGCTGCACACAATCAGCACAGCACAATGATGACAGAATTCCAACCGGCATCGGAGAACTGGACCGCGTGCTGGGCGGGGGGCTGGTACGGGGCGCGGTCATTCTCATCGGCGGAGATCCGGGCATAGGGAAATCGACCCTGGTGCTGCAGGCTCTCACAAGCCTTGCCTGCCGCGGCATAAAAGCTCTGTACGTGTCGGGTGAAGAATCGCTGAGGCAGCTGAGGATGCGCGCCGAGCGCCTGGGCTCACTGCCTGAGAACCTTTTCATTCTTACTGAAACAGCCCTTGAAACCATTATCGAGCATATCAGGGAATTCAAGCCCGAGATTCTTGTTATCGACTCAGTGCAGACCATCTACACCGGTGAGCTTGAATCTGCGCCGGGAAGCGTCAGCCAGCTGAGGGAGACATCGGCGAGGATTATCAGCCTTGCAAAGCAAAGTGAAACAGCTACTTTCCTGGTCGGCCATGTGACCAAGGAGGGAGCAATAGCGGGCCCCCGCGTGCTTGAACATATGGTCGACACGGTTCTTTACTTTGAAGGAGACAGGGGGCACGCCTACCGCATTCTCAGAGCTGTAAAAAACCGCTTCGGCTCAACCGACGAAATAGGTGTGTTCGAAATGGGTTCTGCCGGCCTCATGGAGGTTGCCAGCCCGTCGGAGCTTTTCATCTCTGAGCGGCCTGAACATGCTCCAGGATCGACCGTAGTGCCGAGCATCGAAGGCACGAGGCCGATTCTTGTCGAGGTGCAGGCACTGACCGCGCCCACACCGCTTGCCATGCCACGGCGCACTGCAATCGGCATTGATCAGAACCGCACATCAGTGCTTGTCGCCGTGCTTGAAAAAAAGCTCGGCATGACGCTGTTTAATCAGGATATTTTTCTTAATGTCGCCGGCGGTATCAGGCTGAATGAGCCGGGAGTTGATCTTGGAATCATCACGTCTATCGTCTCAAGCAAGCTTGAAAAGCCCATGCCGGGCAGGACGGTCGTCTGCGGTGAGGTTGGCCTGACCGGCGAAGTGCGCGCAATAAGCCAGATTGCGCCGCGCATCAAGGAAGCCGAGCGGCTGGGCTTTTCACAGTGCATACTGCCTAAAAAAAATATGAAGGGCCAGCCTGGCTCATCAAAAATGAAGCTTATCGGGGTTGAGTCAGTTCAGGAAGCAATAGATCATCTGTTCAAAAAATAGAAAGGATCGTCCAGCATGTCCATCATAGCACGTGCGGGGTATCCGGTCATCGGAGCCATCGCCATAATCGCAGCCTTTTTTATTCTCATTTCTTCATTCACCTCAGGCCCCGGCCAGACCCTTTTCCGAATTCTGGGAGGGCTCGGCATTTTTTTCTTTTTCTTTTCACTCTATTTTTTCCGCGACCCGGAACGCATAATCCCCACTGCCCCCGAACTTCTGCTCTCGCCTGCCGACGGCACTATTATCGATATCGCGGAAATGGATGAACCGGTATATCTCAAGACCACGTGCTAAACGGGTGAGCATTTTCATGTCGGTTTTCAATGTGCATGTCAACCGTGCACCCATGGATGGCACTGTGGAATTGCTGCACTATAATCCAGGAAAATTCATCTCGGCATTCAAAGACAAGGCTTCTGAGGAAAATGAAAGCATTTTTGCAGGAATAAAAGGAAAGGACGGAAATGTCCGAATTTCAGTGAAGTTTATAGCCGGCCTGATTGCGCGGCGGATTGTCTTCTATAAGCAGCTCAACGAGAAAATAACGCAGGGTGAACGCATAAATATGATTCGCTTCGGCTCCCGTGTAAATATTTTCTGCCCAATCGATTCAGCAATCAATGTAAAAAAAGGTGAAGCAGTAACAGCCGGCATGACCGTAATAGCCGTTCTTAAGAAAGGTGCGTAAACGTAACGCTTTTCCGGCGCCGCTCTTTGCTTTCTATCTCGCCGATGGTATAGGCATTCTGCTGCATGGCCTTGAGCCGCTGCAGGACATCTTCCTCCTGTGCCGCAGGAACCACCAGCACGAGGCCGATCCCATTATTAAACGTACGCATCATCTCTTCTTCTTCAACATTGCCCCTGTCTTTCAGGAAATAAAAAATCGGCGGGACCGGCCATGAACCGGGCCTGAGATGGGCAAGGCACCCTGCGGGAAGAATACGGGCGATATTGTCGACCAGGCCGCCTCCTGTAATATGGGCGATGCCTTTGAGCTTAAAATCGCGCATGAGGTTGAGCACCGCTTTTACATAAATGCGCGTAGGCTTTATAAGTTCCTCACCGACTGTGCAGCCAAGCTCCTGCACATAATCAGTAATCTTGAGATGCAGATTATCAAACATAATAGTGCGGGCAAGGGAGAGGCCATTGCTGTGTACACCGCTGGAGGCAATGCCGATAATCTTGTCGCCGACGGTAATTGTAGATCCGTCAATCACTTTGTCTTTATCAACAACGCCTACCACAAAGCCGGCTAAGTCGTATTCACCGTTGGGATAAAATGACGGCATCTCGGCCGTCTCTCCGCCAACCAGGGCGCAGCCGGAATCCTTGCAGCCTTCCACCATTCCTTTAACAAGGTCTACAAGAATATCATTATTGATCTTGCCCATGGAAATATAGTCAAGCATGAACAAAGGCTCGGCTCCCTGCACGATGATATCATTGACGCACATGGCGACAAGATCAATGCCGACGGTGTCGTGCTTATTCATCATGAATGCCACTTTCAGCTTGGTGCCGACACCATCAGTGGAGGCAACAAGCACGGGCTCTTTATACTTCTGATGGTTCAATGCAAAGAGGCTGCCGAAACCGCCGATACCGGCAAGAACTTCATGCCGGAATGTGGGCTTCACAAGAGTTTTCAGTGACTGCACAAAACGGTCAGCCGCATTGATATCAACACCCGAATCCTTATATGTAAACTTTTTTTCCATAGTGGTGCGTCATCCTGTAAGTTGATAGAGTGTACTTTATGTATAGCAGAATGTATTTTAAGAAGAAAGAGAAAAGCACGCCTCAGGCATCTTGAAACAGTAATTTGTTATGAATTCCAAAATTTTTTTTTGCAATATAGATGATTTTCATATGAAAGGTCATTCAATCCTCAGAGCAGGCCAACTGCTCCGGCAGAGGCAATGATTCAAGAATAACAATTGTGGCACCCCATCCGCCTGCATCATCAGAGGCCTGATAAAAATCAATCACCTCAGGCAGGCGGCAAAGCACACGATGAACGGTCTGCCGCAATACGCCCCTGCCTTTGCCATGTATAATCCTGACCTGCAAAATACCTTTTTCCCGGCATGCCGCAAGATAGTCAGGCACCAGATATCTGCAATCGGCAGGCTGAAAAGTGTGCAGATCGAGCACATCATCAATCGGGAGCCGGAAGAACTCATCAGTCTTTTCCATAGCATCTGTTTTAAAAATATGTCAGTAGGCCAAGCGGTAGGCTGCATCTAAATAAAAAGTTATGAATAAACAATTTGATTTTTAGTTCAAATTTGAATAAGTTACAATCATAAAATTAAGTTATTGTGTTCATCGGATGAAATCAAAAAAATACACTTATTATTGCCACTTGCTCATGGGCGGTTTTGCTCACCATTTCCTTCTGGGCAAGCATCTGCATGGGCTGGGGACCGGCAGAAAGCGAGCATGACCCGGCATCGGTATGGATGTATGTTCGACGGGGGCTTTTGCTGACAGGTGCGCTGCTGCTGCCGCGCATTGCCGGCGGCAGGGGTGCAGAAACCTATGGCTGGAAAATATCCTTCAAGTGGTTTCTGATTGCCGTTCCTCTTGGCATAGCTATGGGTTTCGGCAACAAAGGCGGGTTCGACCCCCGCTTTGTGTCGGCGCTGCTGCTTGCCTGCATGCATGCACTGGCAACAGAACTTTTTTTCAGAGCCTACCTCATAACAGCCCTGTCTTCTGTTTTCAAGACATTCTGGACGCCGGTCATCATCTCATCGCTCATGTACGGGATCTATTATCTGACTGTCTGGACAGCATGGTCTCAGCCCGGCGCACTCAAATTTGCATTTGTAGGACTTTTTACCTTCATCGGACTTATTCATGGTTACTGCTACAAAAAATCCAACAGCTTTCTGGTGCCCTGGCTGATACATTTTCTTGGAGTATTGAAGTACAGGGTTTTCTTATAACATAGTACAAAAAAGTAAGGCTGCCATGAAAATTATAAGAAACATTTTTATCGTTCTTGCCGCTCTGTATGCCTGCTGCATCATCTATGCGCTCATCCCGCAAAAATCAATTCCCGTGCAGGAACTTGCGGGGAAACACAGTCAGTTCATCAATGTAAGCGGGAGAATGCTGCATTATGAAAAAAAAGGCACTGGTAAGCCTGTAATTCTCGTGCATGGCTTTGCAGGCTCAACGTATACATGGAGGAATGTTATACCACTGCTGGCTCAGCAGTATGAGGTTTATGCTGTTGATCTGCTGGGCTTCGGTCTTTCTGACAAACCTGCCGACGGCGGCTATTCCCTTGCTGATCAAGGGCAGCTGATCATCGCTTTTATAGAAAAACTCAAGCTGCAGCAGCCAACGATTGTTGGTCATTCCATGGGAGGAGTCATTACCGCGCTCGCAGCAATGCAATCGCCTGAAAAAATCCGGAGGCTCGTCCTGATTGATGCCGGAATCTATCATGGCGGCCCACCTCAGTTTTTAAAATATTTCTTTTTCCCTTTTGATGTTATAACCGCGAGGTTATTTTATACTAAAGGCGCTCGGACAAGGAGCCTTCAAAATTCATATTTCAACCAGTCAATGATTACTAATGAGCTGGTAAACAATTATCTTAAGCCCGCCGGTACACCGGGCGCGGCTGCTGTTGTGGCCAGCATGAACAAGTTTGCTTCTATCAGGTATGAAGATATCAGCGTCAGGCTGCAGACGCCGACACTACTTGTGTGGGGCCGATATGACAGGATCGTACCCGTGACTGATGCCGAACGGCTTCATAAGGAAATAAAGGGCTCTCAGCTTGCTGTCATTGATGACGCAGGACACATGGTACAGGAGGAAAAGCCAAATGAAGTTGCCTCGGCGATACAAAAATTTCTGGAACAATAAAAATTCGTCATAAGACCATGCATGACAGCATTACACAATGTACAAAACCAGATAAATAGCATATTCTTCGGCCGCCAGAGCGGAATCGAGCGTGCTCTTGATGTTTTTTACGACATCCGGTGATATACGGCGAGCTGACAGACTAAAAGCCGGGCTGATGATCTTCATCGCAGCCCGGCTTAAATTTGAATCGTTCTTTGTTTATGCCTCAAGCGCAGCCCCGAGTTTTTTTCCTGCCTCTTCAGCCCGCTTGAGCACATCGGGCATATCATCTATATCGTTCATGCCAACAACTTCGGCAAGCTGCGCCACGATTTTCATTTTTGAGCAGTCATCGAAGGCAAATTTCAGGGTCTCAATTGTTCGTTGGTGCCCCGAACCTGCAACCGTAGTAATAATTACGGCAGGCTTGCCGGCATGTGGCCTGTCGCCAAGCCATGGCATGTCGGGATGATATGCAGGCCCCTGACTGCGGTAAAAAATTGCCATGGTGCGGTCTATAAAATCCTTCGTCGCACCGTTTAAATCAAAAAAATATGTTGGGCCGCCTATGATAAGCCCGTCGGACTGCAGAAGTTGCTCATACACCTGATCCATATCATCACGAATAGAGCACTGTCCCTCGTTCATCATGCAGGCGCCGCAGCCCGAACATGGTTTGATATCGAGCTTGCCGAGATAGATAAGCTCAAAGTCGCAGCCTGATGCCTCGGCGACTTTCTTTACAAGCTTATTCGTGTTGCTCTCCTCCCGATGACTGCCGCAGATGCCTAAAATTTTCATGGCCACAGCTCCTTCCATAATTAGTATTCAAAAAGGTATACAAAAAAAGGCTGGGTACAGGCATGTCTGTACCCAGCTTTTCTATCTTTATCAATTGGACTCTGCATCGCGGCACATTGTGCGGCCAGGCCTAGGCAGCTTTAGGCGCATCAGGTATGCCGGTCTTTGATTCGACTTTTAGCCGGGCTTTTTCAGCAGGGTCACGCTTATAGGTTATAACCCCCTCAAAGGGGCAGGCTTCCATGCAGCTGAAGCAGAGGCAGCAGGTTGCCGGCATTTCATTGTCCTGATTGCGAATGTCAATATAGAACGGACAGGCCTTTTCTGCCTGGCAGACCTTGCAGTTTTTGCACTTTGAACGGTTATAGCGAATGCGCCACAGGCTGTTATGGCAGTTGATGCCGCGGTATGATGAAAGCCAGCAAAAATGCGTGCACATCTTGCGCCACTTAAATACGAGGGACAGTATAAATAAGACCATACATAAAGGCAATCGGATACCAGGCAACACCGGTAAGATCCCATACGGTTTCTGCAAAAAACATGGGAAACCAGGACAGCAGCAGCGTTGCCGGGAACAGGGGAGCCCGGACATCAGCCTTGCCGCTGATATTCATGCAGGCAGTGCTGCTTTGTGAATCAATTGCTTTCGGCAGATTCTCAATAGGCCGTTTGAATGTCATATTTTTATAAAGGGCGTCCTGCAAAGTTGCATTGGGGCAAATCCAGCCGCAGATTACGCGGCCGAAAAATACCGGAAAGAGCGCCACTGTGGTCACATGAAACATGGCCCAGAACAGCATGTCGGGCCGTGTGCCTTTGATAAAACAAAATGATGTAACCGATGCCCAGATCATAAAGATACTGCACTGAACGAATGTGCGGATGGTAACGGCTTTCAGGCGCGGCTTTCTGGGCGGCTTCTCTTCGGACGAGCCGGTGATTAATACGAGACAGGGGACCAGACAGGTCAGCAGTGAAAGCAAAAACAGCAAAGGATTACCATCGCCTGCTTGAAGCGGAGTAGCGGCGGTAAAAAGGGTTACGCCAAGCGGCAGCATCCACACATGACCGGCAAGACTTGGTTTCGGGGTAAAATAATCTTTGTGAAAGAGACAAAAAAAGCCGGCAAAAAAAGCAAACAGGAGGCCCGGCTGCAGATATTTCAGTGGTGTGAACACGCCGATGAGATAGAGAAAAATGGCTGAAAAAAGTGCCCACTTATTTATTCTTACAAAGCTGTCTTTAGCAATCATCATGGCATCTCACCTCCTTTAGTGTTTACCGTGTGCGGCCATCATTTTAGGCAGAATTTCAGCAGCTTCCATTTGCGTGATGCCGAGGCCACAGGCAAAATAAGCAGCAAGAAAGCCGATGCCAACCAACAGTACAAAATAACGCCGCTTGCCGATAACCCCTGTGCGCTTTGCGAACATCCAGAGCGCCAGCATATAAAAGACACAAAACATCTGTATCTGGCCACGGGGAGAATCAACAGCGCTTTTGGTGAGGGACTCTATTGTCTCACCTCCGCCGAGGGTCTCAAGCAGCGTATTGGTAACATGCGACAGCGTGCCGTTCATGACTGCAAGGGGAATCAGGGTAATCGATGTAAACCTGAGGGAATCGATATATTTGCGGTCGCCCAGCACAAGGTGCATGACTGCGCCAAGAATAAGTATAACCAGAAAGCCGACCAGAGCGCCTGAGCAGGTCGAAAACAGGCGCTCAAGTGCGGCGCTGTCGGTCACCATAAGGCCTTTCATCTTCTCGGCCATATTGATGAGAAAAGATGGAAATATTGCGCGATAGAGGTCCACGGTCTGTACATTTGCTATGCCCCAGGCTTTGCCGAACATATACCCCGGAATAAAAATTTCCAGAATACGGGCCCATTTGGCAAGTGGAGTAATATATCTTTCTTCCAGTATCTCTGCCATATACGCTCTCCTTATTGACTAAGTTATATATGCGTGAGTTAGTCTTCTTTTTTGACCATTTTCAAATACTGACGATACAGTACATATCTGCCGTTTTCATTTTTCTTAGCAATGCCCATATCGCGCAGGGGCTTAAGATCTGCTTCAGAGAGCATACTGCGGTCAAGCACGGCCTGGAACTCATCTACGGTAATAAGGCCGCGGGTAGCTAAAAACTCAAGGCCCTTGCCGTCAACCATGCCAAAGTTTACAAGTTTCTTGAGCTTGGCCATGGGTAAAATCCCGTGGTCGTACATATACTTAAAATCACTCGCCTTGAGCATCCGCTTGGCAGCCATATAGTCAAACAACCGCTCGAGATTAGCCTGGTCTTGCTTTCAGTTCTTCAATTTCGTGGCCAAGGTGGGCTGCTTCATATTTTACATAAAAAGTCTGCGGCTCTTTCCACTGGCCGCTCATAAGAATAAGCGCGAAAACAATATAAAAAATGCAGCCCAGTATCGTTTTTCTTTCAAGTGACTCCGTTTTCTTGGCTGCACGCAATATCATATAGGTTGCAATGAGTGATCCCATCAGCACCATGGTGCTCATGCCGGCCATTTTCTGCAGCGGGTCAGCAAAGGCAAGTACATCCCGGAAATTTATAAGTGTCGAACCGGCAAGGCCAAGGATGATCAGGACACCCAGTATTGCCTTAATCGGCTTTCTGTACCTTAAACAGGTTCCAAGCATATGTCAGGCAAACTGCCAGGAGTGCAAGAATAGCAATTGCAAGCAAGCCGCCGATGTAGAGAAACTTGTCACTGGACATGCTTGAATAATTGTCCATGTAAAGCTCAAAGCTCCAGATGGACAGGAAGGTCATGAAAAAAACGCAGACGGATTTTTTCAGAGCGCCGGTTCGCCACATGATATGCAGCAAAGCCCAGCCGGAAAGAACATAAAAATAAGCCCCAAGGGCTTTAATGTTAAAATCGCTGAACTGGGTAATAGTGCCTTTATCAACAGGTATATTGGACACCTCGCCAATCAGCGGCCAGGCAAACATAGCTGCAAAAAAGCCGTACAGATAGCCTTTAGCCTCATTCTCTTCAATGCAGCAGCGGTAAAAAAGCGCAGCCAAGTATTAGCGCAAGTATCGGAACATAATACAGATTATAGTTGACAACAGGATTTTCCCACATGCGAAGCGGCGACATGGTGAAGACCGAAATCAGGAATACCCCCTGACCTGCCAGAGCTATCCAAATGGTTCGCCACATCGGTTTGAAGAAGTTTTTGATTCTAGCTAGCATCAATCCTCTCCTTAAAGTTAGGGTTTCTAAAAGTAAAAAATTTTTTTTATTTTGCGCACGGATAATTAGTTACATAAACGGTATAATGGAGATGCTTTAGTGTGTCAAGATTTTTCACGGTAAAGATAAAATAATTGACAGTACAGGCTGGGTAGTGATTTATTTATTCAAACAGAAATGACCGGTCAAAATCCTTCCACACAGGCTCAAGATTTTTGCCTGCAAGCATGGCTGCAACTTCCGCAGGCGTTCGATTGTCGGCTATCTGAAACTGTTCGAGAGAGTCCTCCTCAAGGCTGTAGCCGCCGGGGTTGGTTTTTGAACCCGCGCTCATGCGCGTTATGCCGACATCGGCCATGCCGTCACGAAATGCCGCCCTCTCCCGGGTTGAAAGCACAAGATCGGCATCAGGCAGGACCATGCGCGAAGGGCAAACACGGTCTGGGCCAGTTCCCTGTCGGAAACCAGATAGGAAGGGATAAACGAACCGGCTGCAGCACGAATGCGCGGAAATGATATGGAAATCTGCGATTTCCAGAACTGTTTCATCAGATAGGCGGCATGAAGGGCAACGCAGGTCATATCAACCCTGAAATCAGTAAGGCCCATGAGGGCGCCAATCCCAAGATCACGCAAGCCTGCCTGCCCTGCCCGCTCAATGGCGGCAAGGCGATAGTCATAATCAGCCTTTGGGCCTGCATGCAGGGTTTTATAGATTGCGCGATCATAGGTTTCCTGATAAATGGCAATGCCGGTAACACCGGCCGCGGCCAGGGCACGGTATGACTCACTGTCCATGGGATAGATTTCAATTGAAATACCGGCAAACAGCTGCGTCAGCTCACGCACAATATCCGTCAAGATAGTCAAGAGTCACTTTGTTCTGTGCTTCTCCGGACACCAGCAGCAGATGCCGGAACCCCAGCCGGTGAATAGCCTCCGCCTCCCGAAGGACTTCGTCTCTTGAGAGGGTCACGCGGGCAAGCTTGTTGTGAACATTAAATCCGCAATAGAGGCAGGCATTGACGCATTCATTGGATACATACAGCGGGGCATAAAGCTTCATTACCCGAGCCAAAACGAAGGCGGGTGATTTTTCGGGACAGAGCTGCCATGCGCTCAAGACTGCGAAGCCGCAGCCGGGGATATCAAGCACGGGAAAATCATCAACGGTCAGATTGCTTTTAGCAAGAACCCGCTGTACATCCCTGCTCGGTAACGGCATAGATCCGGTGTTTCAACTGCTCAAGATCAAGCGCGGCAAGGTTTCTAGAAATGACATACTTTATTCCAGAAAACCGGTTAAGCGGGCTTGAGGCAGATGCCGCTCCTGCTGGTCTATCGGGCCGGCATCAAGTGCTGCAATTGCGCTCTCCACAGCAAGCCTGAATGCATGGGACATTTTGACCGGATCCTGCGCAACGGCAATCGCGGTATTAACGAGCACTGCATCGGCGCCCATTTCAATAGCCTGTGCGGCATGCGAGGGAAGGCCGAGTCCCGCATCGACAACCACCGGCACCGTGGCCTGCTCAATAATAATTTTTATAAACTCTTCAGTTTTAATTCCCCGGGCTGAGCCGATAGGCGATCCCAGGGGCATAACCGCTGCGCAGCCGACTTCTTCAAGCCGCTTAGCCAGTGTCGGATCGGCATGCATATAGGGTAGAACGATAAAGCCTTCTTTTACCAGAATCTCAGCAGCTTTCAGCGTATCGACCGGGTCCGGCAGCAGATACACCGGGTCCGGCGTTACCTCGAGCTTTATCCAGGTAAGGCCTGATGCTGCCCGCGAAAGGCGGGCAAGCCGCACAGCCTCATCGGCGTTTTTGGCGCCTGATGTATTGGGAACAACCAAATATTTGCTGAAATCGATTGCCGAAAGCGTGGGATCAGGCTCTGAAAAATTCACACGGCGGAGCGCCACGGTAACAAGTTCGCAACCTGAAGCATCAAGAGATTCTGCCAGAACCCGTGGCGACGGGTACTTGCCCGTTCCAACAAAAAGTCTCGACTTCAGCTGTCGACCGGCAATAATAAGCGGCTTCACTTCAACCACCTCCAACAAAAGATACTATTTCAATTTTATCCCCATCGCACACCGGGGTCTTATCAAACAATCCAGGGTCAACGACATCATCATTGAGTTCAACAGCGGCGCGCACCCAGGGAACATTGAAATAATCAAGCACCTGACCGATATTGTTCAAGTGGCTGAGCAAGAATGTGCTCCTGTCCGTTAACCTGAATTTTCATATTTCTTCTCCCGCAAGAAGCCGTATTATTACATGAGACTGCATGGAGGCGGCAATCCCGACTCGGGATGCAAAAAGGCCATTGCCGTCGGCCATGTCGCTGACCAAATCACCGACAAGATACACTCTGCTGAAAATTTTACGCACTGAGATACTAGCACCATCTCCAATGCCGGCAAGACCCGATGCAGCTACAATTTTTGCCTGCGGCACATGTTTAAGAAAGCCTGATACTATGGACGCTTTTTCCGAAGCGCTGTCAAGACATTCCGCCACAATGGCGCAACCGCGAAAAAGATCGCCGGCATTATCAAATGTTATGCGCTCCTGGTGTGCGACAACGGTTACAAAAGGGTTGAAGCTTCGAATGTTATCGGCAAGCGCCTGCACCTTAGGCAGGCCGAGCTGCGCCAGACAATACCTCTGACGATTAAGATTTGAAGGTTCAACAACATCAAAATCAGCAATAACCAGCTTTCCGACACCGCTGCGGGCAAGGTTTTCGGCAACCACGCTGCCAAGGCCGCCTGCGCCCGCTATGCCCACACAGGCTGCCTTCAGCCGGCTGGTAATAGCTTCGGGCTGCCGTGCAAGAATGAGCGCTTCAAGCTCGTGCTGTTCAGACAGATTGCCTTTTTTAAAAAAGGACACGTGATCGCCTTCGCAGATCGCCGTCGACATGTCGGAAACCGGCATACTATTGACAATCACGACATCGGCTGATGGGCAATACTGCTGCAGCACATGACCGACAAGCGGACTGCCGGCGATATCACACTGACTGCCGTTTATATATACTTTCACAGCTGCATTACCCGCCGCTGCCATTGAAAAAAAATGTGATTCCGGCAGCGGAAAAATCGCATCTGAAATCCTCTGCAAGCGTCTTTATGCGCTCAGCTGTCATGCCTCCCAAAAGAACTATTCTCTCTCCATGCAGGGCAATAAGCTTGCGCAGATCAGCATGCGGGAAGAGCGGCCTTTCATCATGCTTGGACAGGGGCTCATAAACGGGCGAAACATAGACATAATCCGCCCCTGCATTCAAGGCAAACCGCGCTTCAACCTTGCTATGTGTTGAAACCGTTATCGACTCGGTTGCTGTGGAGCCAGCCGCTGATCAAGAAGGTTTAATTCATTGCTTTTAAAATGCACGCCGCAGTTGCCCGGCTTGTCACGCTTGTAGACTGTATAGGGAACGATAGGAACGATGCCGGCAAACGACTGCAGCATCAATCAGCAGACGGATATCCCGGCTTGAACCTGACAGGCGAAGATAGAGATGTGTGGCACCTCGATTCTGAATTTCGGGCAATCGTGCAACCAACTGATCTTTACTGATATTGTCCGGAGTAATTGCGAAATGCTTCATCTAGTCTTATCCCTGAAAAAAACAGGGCAATGAGAGGCGATATTGTGTGCGGCCGCATACAATAAAAAAAAACGGTGTCCAGGTCAACTGAAATGGTGGTATGGGCGATAGTCTCACCATGCGGCTGATGTTCGTTCTGCCATGCCCTGCGGTACAGCTGGAGATGCGGCAGGAAAAAGCCCGGATCCGGTGCGGTCAAGCAGCTCCGCCGCCTTTAATAAGCGCCAATTTTCTGCGCACAGGTCTGCCGGAACCTTCATTAACCGCATTCTTTTCACGGGTCGGGGCGCCGGCCAAAACATCAACGGCAACAACAAAATGCTCAGCACCGTTTATGGTAAATATATCACCGCTCATCTGAGGTATGCGCAATATCCAGGTTATTTCAACGGGGGGCAGAATTAAGAAGTTTAAACTTAAGTTGATACCAGTTTTTTTTGTCATCAGGCTCAATACTCTCAACCAAACCGTAAAAAACTCCTGATGGCATCCCCACAAGAATAAGATCGCCAGGGGCTGTTGTCGGCTTAACATGCATGTAGCCCCGCAAGGTCTGCAGTGCTTTGGGTATATCCATGGACCACCTTCGTGTGAATTTCCGGTTCCTACTCTACTCGTTCCGTTCTAAAAAATCAACTATGGATGTCCTGTGCGTAAAATTATTTTACGAATAACTATTTCAACGTCAACCATCTGATGATAGTGCGCTCGAATTATGTACTAATCAATATCCAATCTAAAAAAAATATCAAGCCAATTTTTCTTTAATCTTTACTTTTTCTTTTACACTACTATCATGAAAATACTTTTTCATGCTAAACTTAAAGAAAGGTGCGCGCATGCTTATGCTGATAAAAGTTCCCCGGGGGAGCATTGAGGAGGAAATGGATGCGGTAGGCCGTGACCTTGAAACACAGCACTCTCCGGCCTATGTTCCGCATCTTTTTTTAAAGCTCGGTTTGGAGACCATCAGGATTGCAGAAAAAACCTTCAACCTTGACTGCGGCCCGACAATTGGAAGTGATGCGGCCATCCATTGCACGCAGCAGGCAGCGGATGATGAACGTTTCATAGCCGGATTAGCAGGATATGCTTGAAGCGGTTTACACCACTGTGTCCGCCTGCGCCCGTCAGCATGAAGGAATTGTTTCTCAGGAATCATTGAGCTCATTGCTGCCGGATAGAGCAGCTTTTCTTCAGCGGGAGCTTGCAGATATTGATCTGGCCTTGTTGATAAAAAACTTTTTCACAAGCACCGTTCGCCACAGCGGAAATTACATCTGCCGCACTTAAATTGTTCATAATCAAAAACAGCAGGGAGCCGGAGTTGGAAAAGTTCTGCGCCTGGGTCGTGCAGCATGAAAAAATCCCCAATTTTCGCGTCTATGAAGTAATTGCAGAATATCTGCAAACATACCGGACGGGCATTGCTCAGCTTAAAAAAACCCGTGGACGGATACAATAAAACAGTGGCTGCTGTATAAGCTGAAAAGCAAGTTTCAATTGTGATTTCACTATAAAAAGACTGAAACCATTACATGAGGAGAACAGCATGAAAAATATTTTTTTTATATTTTGCTCAATCTGCGCTTTTGTCTGGACATTTCCCTTCGGCAATTTCGCTGCCGCTTCAATTCTCATAGATCATACATCCACGGATCTGTCCAAAATTCCCGACCAGTAGATTACACAGGCAAAATCAAACCTTCATATCGCCTATCAGCACACCTCCCACGGCAGCCAGCTCATTACCGGCATGAATGCACTGCAAAGCTATCCGGACTATCGGAACAAAATACAGCTGGACCGATGAGGGCACGGCAGGCACGCTTGATCTTGATGATTACGGCATTCCGCGGCTGCGATGATTTAGCACGGGAGACACTATCGACGTGTGGGGTAACCCCCTGGGTAACCGCAACTCGCACGCTGCTCAACAACCCGGCAAACAGCCATATCAATGTCATCGTCTGGTCATGGTGCAGCATCAACGGTCATGATGCCCAGCGCTATGTCGATAATATGGAAATTCTTATCGCTCAGTATCCGGCTAAAAAATTTGTTTTCATGACCGGCCATGCCGAAGGCCAGGGTTTAGATACATTACTCCCAATTCCGTCCACTACAATAATCAGCTTATTCGAAATCACTGTGCAACCCATGACCGGATACTGTTTGATTTTGCCGATATCGAAGCCTACAACCCCGACGGCACGTACTTCTGGGATAAAGACATGTATGATAATCTTAATTACACCGGCGGCAACTGGGCTGTTGAGTGGATTGCGGCAAACCCGACTCATGAACTGACAAAACTCACGACCGGCACAACAGGCTACAGCGGCTGCACGGGCTGCGCCCACTCAGACAGCCCGACACAGGCAAATCTCAACTGCGTTCTGAAAGGCCGGGCTGCCTGGTGGCTGTGGGCGCGCTTGCGGGCTGGAGCGGCCCGGACGGAGACTTCCACCACGACACTCCACGGTACCACAACTACAATAACGGGTGGCTCAACAACAACTACAACTGTCAGAAGATTCCCCTGCCCGGCTGCACAAATACTGGGAGATGACCGTCAGTCACTTTCCGCCCTGCGGGAGTTCAGAGACACTCGACTTGCCCCCACAATCAACGGCCGCCTGTTTATCATTCTCTATTATATGCATGCACACGAACTGACATCGCTGCTTGAAAATAACGATACTTTGCGTGATGAAGCACGGGAATTACTTGCCGATATCCTGCAGCGCCTGTCAGCATGCCGCTACGGAACATGCTCAGCAGCTCTTTCTGAAGATACATTAAATCGCATCGATAGCCTGATTGATGAAATTGAGCCTCTAGCTTCACTGCGCCTGCGCATGAGCATGGCTTTTGTGCAGCACAAGATTCACTCAGGCGAGTTGCTGCGAAGTTTAAGTGCAGAATAAAACAAAGGGCGGATGCACCGCATCCGTCCCTTTAAAATTGCAGTATAGAGGATATAATTCACTTAGTTTTTCCAGCATTTCTATTTCAAATTGCCACTTCCATTGACGTTCCTTGCGGTCCAGTATCTCTTGATACACCATGGGAGTGATTTCTCGTGGGAATCGAGTCAGGATAGTGCATCCGCAAGTAGGACTCTTTGAAAGTACGAATGCTGCATCTGATCAGACTCAAGGATTTTAGCAAGATTATTCGTATAACGATCCAGTGACTATTGCAGAACACAGTTCAACTCAAATAAATACATAGACTTAAAGCCTTTAGCTATCAGTTCCCGGAACCTGCCGAACAAATACGACGAATCATGCGGGCCCGGCGCGGCTTCGGGATGATACTGAATAGAAAACATGGGCTCAGTTTTGTGCTCTATGCCTTCTGTAGTCTGATCGTTCAGGTTGATATGCGTCACCTCTATTTTTGAGCGATCCAGAGAATTGATATCAACGGCAAAATTGTGATTCTGCGAGGTTATTTCAACTTTGCCGGTTTTCAAATCCTTCACCGGCTGATTGCAGCCGTGATGGCCGAATTTCAGACGGTATGTTTTCCCGCCCAATGCAATTCCCATTATCTGATGACCAAGGCAAATACCCATGACAGGAATTTTGCCTATCATAGTTTTCATAGTATCAATAGCATAGGTAACAGCAGCAGGATCAGCCGGGCCATTTGAATAGAATACGCCATCGGGCTTCATGGCGAGCACCTTGTCTGCAGGAGTTTGCGCCGGCACAACGGTAACATTCATGCCCGCAAGGCGCATGCGCCGCAGTATATTCCACTTAATGCCAAAGTCATAGGCCACGATCTTTAAATCAGCAGGCGGCAACTCTGCAGCTATCCCCCAGGTATCGGTCAGTTTGCCATCAGGGTCCCATTCATAGGGCGCTGCACAGGAGACACGGCATGCATAATCCTGCCCGTCTAGGCCTATCCACTCTTTGGCCTTTTTTATCGCCTCCTCCACACCAACCTTCTGTTCAACGGAAATATAGCCCCGCAGCGTTCCTGCATCGCGCAGCTTGCTGGTAAGCGCCCGTGTGTCGATGCCGGCAATAGCAGGAATACTGTTCCTTATGAGGAAATCACGCAAAGACTGTTCACTGCGCCAGCTGCTGGGCTCATTCATATGGTGTACAATGAAGCCGTTGGCGAAGCAGGTGCGGGATTCCATGTCCTGCATGGACACTCCGTAGTTGCCCATCTCGGTATAGGTCATGGTGACGATCTGGCCGCTGTAGGATGGGTCGGAGAGTATTTCCTGGTAGCCCGTCATGCCCGTGTTGAAAACAACTTCGCCCAAAGAGTCTTTCAAAGCTCCGACCGAGTGGCCCCGATAGACTGTGCCGTCGGCAAGGGCCAAAAACGCCCTCTTCTCCCGCTTTTCTTTCCAGTTGTATTTTGTATCCATGATAGTATTCAATTAAATATTTTGATTTTTTAGTGTTGATGCAGCGCAGCGAAACTCACCGTGCGCGGATGGGTTCACCATTTTAATTCATGTCTTAGCCCACACAGTATTTCTTTTCTACCTCTCCCGCTTCACGATCTTAATCTTCGGCGCGTGGCGGTGATATTCCTGAAGGCTGCACACCTCCATCTGGCTGAAAGTGCTGAGGCTCTCAAGGCCCTGAATGGCGGCGCGCAGGCCGTCGAGCGTTGTCGTAATCGGTATGCCGCGCAGCACGGCATGGGCCCTGTATCTTTACTTCGTCAAACTTGGGGCTGGCGCCGGTTGAGGGCGTATTTATGATCCAGCTGACATTCTTTTCTTCAACCAGATCGATAACATTGGGTCTGCCATCGGACACGCGGAACATGGCATTACTGTTGACGCCATTATCGCGCAGCACGGTGCTGGTCCCCTGCGTGGCATAGATGCTGAATCCGAGCTGCTGAAGCTGTTTGACAAGCGGCACAATCGACTGCTTGTCGGAATCGCGGACGCTGACAAAAACATTTCCCGTACCAGGCAGAGCATTGCCGGCTGCAATCTGGCTTTTAAGAAATGCCATGCCGTGGGATGAATCAATGCCCATAACCTCGCCGGTTGATTTCATCTCGGGCGAGAGCAGCACGTCGATACCCGGAAATTTCACAAACGGGAAGACTGCTTCTTTAACCGAATAATACCTGGGCACAACTTCTTTGGTGAATCCCATGTCTTTGAGCGTATTGCCGACCATGACAAGGGCTGCAAGCTTTGCCAGAGGTACGCCGATGGTTTTGCTCACAAAGGGCACGGTGCGCGATGCCCGGGGATTTACTTCAAGCACATACACAACGTCGTCTTTCACTGCATACTGCACGTTCATAAGGCCCATTACATTGAGCTCTTTTGCCATCTTGAAAGTATAGTCGCGAATAGTATTTTTTGTTTGTTCAGTAAGATGCGGCGCAGGGATGATGCAGGCGCTGTCGCCGGAGTGAACACCGGCAAGTTCCACATGCTCCATGATAGCGCCAAGCAACGATGTTTCGCCGTCTGAAATGCAGTCGACATCGACCTCAACGGCGTTTTCAAGATAATCATCAATGAGCACAGGCCGCTTATCCGACACCTGCACAGCCTCGGCCATATACTGCCGCAGGCCATCCATATCATACACAATCACCATGGCTCTGCCGCCAAGAACAAAAGAGGGGCGCAGCAGCACAGGAAAACCAATACGCTCTGCTATTGTTTCAGCCTCGGCAAGGCTTCGTGCAATTCCGTTAACAGGCTGTTTGATATTTAAGCGTGTGGCAAGCTTCTGGAAAAAGTCACGGTCTTCTGCCGCCTCGATGCTGGCGGGTTTGGTGCCGATGATATTGACGCCGTTTTTCTCAAGATCCTTTGCAAGGTTGAGCGGTGTCTGGCCGCCGAACTGCACGATAGCGCCCCAGCATTGCTCACGCTGATAAATATGGAGTATGTCTTCAAGCGTAAGCGGCTCAAAATACAGCTTATCGCTGGTATCATAATCGGTAGAAACGGTTTCCGGGTTGCAGTTGACCATGATGGTCTCAAAGCCCGCATCGCGCAGGGCAAATGAGGCATGGACGCAGCAATAGTCAAATTCAATGCCCTGACCGATACGGTTGGGCCCGCTGCCAAGGATCATTACTTTTCTGCGATCAGAGGGCATGCTTTCGTCAAGTCCGCCATAGGTCGAGTAGAAATAAGGCGTATAGGCCTTAAACTCAGCTGCGCAGGTATCAACAATTCCATATACCGGCAGCAGGCGCATTTCATAACGCGCCGCGCGTACAGCATCTTCAGTAGTCTCTAAAAGAAAGGCTATCTGCCGGTCGGAATAACCCATTTCCTTGATCTGCTCAAACAGGGGCCTGTCCTTTTTTAATTTCTCAAGATTCCCTGCCGACTGTATCTCCTGCTCAAAACACACCAGCTCCTCGATTTGCCGCAGAAACCACGGGTCGATGCCGGTACGGCGATGTACGGTTTCAATATTCCAGCCGCGTTTAAATGCTGCCCGGATATAGAACAGGCGGTTTGCCGTGGGCCGCACAAGGGCATCATTCAGTGCGTCGTGCGGCAGTGACTCGAAGTGCCCGTCTTTACCATCAGCGCCGAAGCCTGACCTGCCAAGCTCAAGTGAACGAAGGGCCTTCTGAAATGACTGCTTGAAGGTCTTGCCGATGCCCATGGCCTCGCCTACGGATTTCATCTGCGTGCCGAGAGTATCATCTGCAGCGGCGAATTTCTCAAATGCAAAACGAGGTATCTTGGTTACCACATAGTCGATAGTCGGTTCGAAGCAGGCCGGTGTTTCGCGCGTGATGTCATTGAGTATTTCATCAAGCGTGTAGCCGATGGCGAGCTTTGCAGCTATCTTTGCAATGGGAAAGCCAGTGGCTTTTGAGGCGAGTGCAGAAGAGCGCGACACGCGCGGGTTCATCTCGATGATGATCAAGCGGCCATTTTGGGGATTCACGGCCCACTGGACATTTGAACCGCCGGTCTCGACGCCGATCTCCCGGAGCACGTCAAGAGACTTGTCGCGCATGATCTGATACTCGCGGTCGGTAAGGGTCTGGGCCGGCGCAACGGTTATGCTGTCGCCGGTATGAATGCCCATGGGATCCAAATTTTCAATCGAGCAGACGATGACGGCATTGTCGTTTTTGTCGCGCATCACCTCAAGCTCGTACTCTTTCCAGCCAAGCACCGACTCTTCTATCAGTATCTCGGAGGTTGGGCTGTAGAAAAGACCACGAGCTGCAATCTCTTCAAACTCAGCATCATTATAGGCTATGCCCCCGCCCGTGCCTCCCATGGTAAAGCCAGGCCGAATGATGAGCGGATAGGAGCCGATCTCTTCGCGTACTTTTCGGGCCTCTTCAATAGTATGGGCTGAATCGCTTCGTGGAACATCAAGCCCGATCTTGAGCATGGCATTTTTGAATAGATTACGATCTTCGGCCTTTTCGATTGATTCGGCCTTTGCGCCGATCATTTCAACATTGTAGCGCTGCAGAATTTTTTTTCTGTGCAGCTCAAGGGCAAGATTTAAGGCCGTCTGTCCGCCAAGGGTCGGCAGCAGCGCATCAGGCCGCTCTCTTCGGATAATTTCTACCAGAATGTCGACATGCAGTGGTTCGATATAGGTACGGTCGGCAAATTCGGGATCGGTCATGATGGTGGCGGGATTGGAGTTTACCAGCACCACCTCAAAGCCTTCCTCTTTCAGTGCCTTGCAGGCCTGAACGCCCGAATAGTCGAATTCGCAGGCTTGACCGATGACAATCGGGCCGGAGCCGATAAGCATAATCTTCTTTATGTCTGTTCTTTTGGGCATAATAAATTGTTTAATTTGTTTTATTTGTTCAATTGGTTTTATTGGTTAAATACTTTAACCCAATCTCAAACAATCCAATCAGTTCAACCAATGTAACTCATCAAACTAATTGAACCAATTCAACTATGTTTTTCCATAGATTTCTTACCTTCAAAGCTCTCGATTGCAACCGGATAGGCACCGCTAAAGCAGGCCGTGCAGAAATCCTGCGGATTATCAAATGGCGACAGTATCCCTTCAAGGCTCAAATACCCGAGAGTATCCGCACCCATGAGCTGTCTGATTTCTTCAACTGTTCGGGTTGCAGCCACCAGCTCTTCAGAAGTCGGGAAGTCTATACCATAAAAGCAGGGATGCTTGATAGGGGGGCATGATATGCGCACATGCACCTCTTTGGCTCCAGCATCGCGCAGCATTCTGATACGTTTTGCCATGGTATTGCCGCGCACGATGGAGTCATCCACAGCAATAATGCGCTTGCCCTTGATCACATCCGGCAGCACTGCAAGCTTCATGTCGGCAGAGGACTTTCTCTGCTTATCCTCGGGCATGATGAATGTGCGGCCAACATAGTGGTTGCGTATAAAGCCGAAATCAAGCGGTATGCCGCTTGCACGTGAATACCCGAGTGCTGCAGAATTTCCGCTGTCGGGTATGGGTATGACCATATCGGCATCAACGGGATGCTCCTGCGCAAGACTGCCTGCCATAGGCCATGCGCACCTCATGGACATTTTTGCCAAAAACATGGCTATCCGGATGGGCAAAATATATGTGCTCAAAAATACACTGGCCATAGTGCTCGCGCTTTTCGCAGAACATGTTGCTTGTGAGCCCGGATGAATTCACGGTGACTATCTCGCCGGGCAGCACGTCGCGCATATAGGTAGCACCGATCAGAGGCAGCGCGCAGGTCTCACTGGTGAATATAAAGGCTTCTCCCAGTTTACCGATTGACAGGGGCCTGAAGCCCAGCGGATCGCGTGCAGCCATAATGCTGTCTTTAGTCATTAAAAGAAAAGAAAAAGCGCCTTTGAGCTCACCAAGTGCGCGCTCAACCCTGCGGGGCCGGTTGCGGTACATGGGATCGGCAAGAATGTGCACCAGAACCTCGCTGTCCGTACTGGTCTGAAAAATAGAACCTGATTCCTGATACATTCTGCGCAGCTTATTGGCATTGACCAGGTTACCGTTATGGGCGATAGCCCAGATTCCGTCTGCGCACTCGGCAACAAGGGGCTGCACATTCTGGATTCGCGTGGAACCGGTTGTGGAATAGCGCACATGGCCGATGCCAATTTTGCCGTTTAGATCACTGATCGGCTGCTTCGAGAAAACTTCCCCTACAAGACCAAGGCCCTTGGCCGACTTTATCTTCTCGCCATCGCTGACGACGATTCCCGCGCCCTCCTGCCCGCGGTGCTGCAAGAGCAAAAAGCCCCTGGTAGATAAGCGGGGCTGCTTCCGCAACACCGTAGACACCGAAAAGTCCGCAAAATTCCTTCAGTTCACTTCCCATATATACCCGCTTTGCCGCTGCAAACACATGTCTGCAAACAGCATATAATTAAAAAATGCAATTTATACTTTATACACACATAAAGGTCTGACTGTCCACGGGACAACCCTTTTGTGCAGCACCGCACAGATCAACCACTGTGTACAACCTGCTCAATTTTTGAGCGCAGCGGCAATAAATGCCGAAAACAGAGGATGAGGGTCATGCGGCCGCGATTTGAATTCAGGATGAAACTGGCAGCCAAGAAACCATGGATGATCAGGTATCTCGACAATCTCCACAAGTTCGGCATCGGGGCACATGCCGGTAATCCTCATGCCGTTTTTTTCAAGCACATCCAGAAAGGTATTATTGAATTCATAACGATGCCGGTGCCGCTCTGATATTTTTTTTATCTTGTAGGCTTCAAATGCCTTTGAAGGGCTTATAAGACCGCAGGGAAAGGCTCCGAGCCGCATGGTTGCTCCGTAGCAAAACTGCTCATCCCGCACCTGCTTTGTCTGTTTCTGATAATCAAACCACTCTTTCAAAAGAAAAATAATCGGGCTCGGGGTATCCTTATTGAACTCCGTGCTGTCGGCATCCTTAATGCCGCAGACATTACGGGCAAATTCAATGACGCACAGCTGCATGCCCAGACAGATGCCGAAATACGGCTTTTTCTGCTCACGGGCATACCGGATGGCCTCAAGTTTTCCGGGAATGCCGCGGTCTCCAAAACCGCCGGGCACCAAAACGCCGTTTGCATCATCCAGTATGTCGGCAACATTTTCTGCGGTTATGGTTTCGGAATCGACAAACTTCAGGTGAACGCGTGCACTGTTGGCAATGCCCCCGTGAATGAGAGCTTCGTTTAGACTTTTGTATGAATCTTCAAGGTCTATATACTTGCCCACAATGGCAATAGTTGTCGCATGATCAGGCTTTTTTAATTTTTGAAGCATCCCTTCCCACGACTCAAGATGCGGCGCACGGGTCCAGATATTGAGAAGCTCAATAATTTTTTCATCAAGTCCCTCCTGGTGAAGCAGCAGCGGCACCTCATAGATTGAATCGACATCTTTTGCCGTTATGACCGCGTCCCGTGAAAGATTGCAGAACAGAGCGATCTTATCCTTGATATCATGGGGCAGAAGCCGGTCAGACCGGCACAGCAGAATATCGGGCTGAATGCCTATCTGCAGCAATTCCTTTGTGCTGTGCTGCGTGGGCTTGGTCTTGAGCTGACCAGCAGCTCCTAAAAAGGGAACATAGGTCAAATGAACATAGAGAACGTTTTCCCGGCCTGCATCATTTTTAAACTGTCTGATAGCCTCAAGAAAAGGAAGTGATTCAATATCGCCAACCGTTCCGCCGATTTCGATTATGGCAATATCAACACCCTGGGCTACAAGCCATATTTTATCTTTGATCTCATTGGTGATATGGGGAATGACCTGAACGGTGGCGCCCAGATATTCACCCTTGCGCTCCTTGCCGATCACGCGCTCGTAAATCTGGCCTGTCGTATAATTGTTCTTTGAACCCATTCGGGCAAAAGTGAAGCGCTCGTAATGCCCCAGATCAAGGTCTGTTTCATTGCCCTCATCGGTTACAAAAACTTCACCATGCTGAAACGGATTCATGGTGCCGGGATCGACATTTATATAGGGATCAAACTTCAAAAAAGTGACTTTGAGCCCACGGGCCTCCAGCAGTGCCCCCATAGAAGCCGCGGCAATGCCTTTGCCCAGTGCCGATAGTACGCCGCCTGTTACAAAAATAAATTTTGGCTTCATTGCAGACCTTTCTAGTGCATATTTAATAAAATGCTTTAAGATGCCGTAATAACCTTACAAACTGAAAAAAACAAAAAAAAGCGGGAGGGGGGCCTCCCGCTGAAAGGATTAGTTGATGAACATCATTTCCGCATAGGTGGCAAGCGGCCACTGATCCCGGGGCAGCAGACCTTCGAGATCATCTACAGCTGCCCGCAGCTTTGCCATGGCAGGCAGTATCTTTACGGGATGGCCTGTTTTGACTGCGGCCTCCACAGCTTTGCAGCCCTTGAGGGTTGATTCAATCTGTTCCGTCACAGCTTTCAAAAGATCCCTGCTTTCATTGATCTTCACGGCTTTCATCATCTTTGAGATATCGGCAATTGCCGAAGCAAGCTCCCTCACATATGTTACCGCTGCCGGAACAATCATGGTGCGGGCAATGGTAACCGAGCAGTTCGCCTCAAGAATGATGGTCTTTTCATAATTTTCAAGCAGGGCGTTATATCGTGACTCAAGCTCCCTTTTTGTGAGCACGCCGTGCTTTTCAAACAGCTTCACGGTTGCTGGAGCAGCAAAAGCCTTCAGCGCTTCCGGCGTCGTCATAATGTTGGGCAGGCCGCGCCGGGCAGCTTCCCTGCGCCACTCGGCAGTATAATTGTCGCCATTGAAAAGAATGCGCTTATGCTTCTTAACTATTTTCTGCAGTATGCCCTGCAGGGTTTCATTGAAATTCTTTCTGGCTTTGACTGCCGCTTCAAGCTCGCTGCACACTTCATTGATTGCATCGGCGACGATCGTATTGAGAACGGTATTGGCTGCAGAGCAGTTGTGGCTCGAGCCGACTGCGCGGAACTCGAACTTGTTGCCGGTGAAGGCAAAGGGCGAAGTGCGGTTACGGTCAGTTGCATCACGCGGAAACTGCGGCAGAGAGGTAACCCCGATCTTAATCACGCCGCCGTTTTTCGAGCTTTTCGCCTTGCCTTTCTCTATCTGCTCGATCACATCATAGAGCTGATCTCCAAGAAAAATTGAAATGATGGCCGGAGGAGCCTCATTAGCCCCAAGCCGGTGATCATTGCCAGCCGAAGCCACAGCCGCCCGAAGAAGCGCTGCATTGGTGTCAACGGCTTTCATAAGAATGCAGATCATGGTGAGAAACTCTGCATTTGCATGGGGAGTATCACCCGGGGTCAGCCAGTTGCGGCCGGTCGGGTCGACAAGGGACCAGTTATTGTGCTTGCCCGAACCGTTTACTCCGGCAAAAGGCTTTTCATGCAGCAGGCATACCAAACCGTGCTCATCGGCAACATTGCGCAGCACTTCCATGGTCTGCATATTGTGATCAACAGCAATGCTCAGCTCCTCAAAGACCGGCGCAATTTCAAACTGCGCAGGGCACACTTCATTATGCCGTGTCTTTGAAGGAATCCCCAGGCGCCAGAGCTCGCGGTCCAGATCTTCCATAAAAGCCATAATCCGCGGTTTGATGGGTCCGAAATAATGATCTTCCATCTGTTGATGCTTGGCAGGCTGGCGGCCAAACAAGGTACGGCCGGTCTGCATGAGATCAAGACGGCTCTCATAGAACTGCTTGTCAATCAGAAAGTATTCCTGCTCCGGTCCCAGGGTCGGATAGGTGCGTGTGCCGCCATCGACATCCATGCCGAACAACTTTGCAAGCCTGCATACCTGCTTTGACAGCACGTCCATCGAACGCAGCAACGGCGCTTTTTCATCAAGCGCTTCACCGCTATAGGAACAAAAAACCGTCGGGATACACAGGGTCGATCCTTTTGCACCGCGTTTTATAAAAGCGGGGCTTGTGGGATCCCAAGCCGTATACCCCCGTGCTTCAAAGGTTGTACGAAGCCCCCCTGAAGGAAAACTTGAGGCGTCGGGTTCGCCCTGTATGAGCTCCTTGCCGGAAAAATGCATCACGCAGCCGCCTTCTCTATCCGGGTCGATAAAAGCATCATGCTTTTCTGCAGTTGTTCCCGTCAAAGGCTGAAACCAGTGTGTAAAATGGGTCGCCCCTTTTTCCATGGCCCAGGTCTTCATGGCATCGGCAACTTCATCGGCAATCTTCGGATCAAGTGATGCCCTGCGGATTATTGTATCCATGATGGAATCATAGGCATGTACAGACAGATAGTTGCGCATGGTTTTTATGGTAAACACATCTTCTGCGAACAACTTGGTACAGTCAAAAGTATTCATTTAGAAAATCTCCTTACATAGGTATAGCTGTTATAAATAATTTTACTTCGTTCTGTAAAGCACTCTTTGCTCAAGTACTTATTTTTTTAATTTTCCTTTGTTAGCTAAATTTAATTACAAGAACGGTGCCAAACCATCGAGAGGCTTACCAGCTCCGCCTGCACTAAACAGGCGTTATAAACTAAGTTATTGTTATAGCATCAAAAATTAATAAGTTGCGATTTATTCTAAACAAAAAAAACCTTCTTCCTGCCATTTAAATTGACAAAATACTTACATTATTGTTACTATACTGCCTAGTGAATCACAAATTTGTTTTTAGAAAAAAAATAATAAACCATAGCAGCTTTTCATATGAAACAAAAAGAACCCGAAAGTATAAATACAATCAACGCACGCTCCGCAAAACAGCTGGCAATTCTTGCAAAAATTTCACACGCCACATTTCATCAGAATAATATTTCAGCCCTGCTTGAAGATGCACTGGGCATCATGGACACGGAAATGGGCATGTCGCGGGGTATACTTACTCTGCGCGTGCCGGATACCGACGTCTTAGTTATTGAAGCATCAAAAGGCCTTTCTGCAGAAGAAAAAAAACGCGGCAAGTACAAACTCGGAGAAGGCATAATAGGCCGTGTGGCGCAGACAAAAAAATCCGCTCTTATTGAAGACTTCACTACGGATCCCTATTTTCTGAACAAGACAAGATCGCGCAAAAAAGATGTGCCCATGGCATTTCTTTGCGTGCCGGTCCTGCATAATCACGAGGTCATCGGAACCATCAGTATCGACCGGCCCAAGGATGATCTGAACATTCTGCGCAGCGACCTGAACTTTCTGTCCCTGGTCGCAGACATTCTTGCAGAAGCCGTCGCCCAGATACGCGAGCAGGTTGCCGAGAGGGAAAACCTGATGGCGGAAAACCGTCAGCTGCGGCAACAGCTTGGAGAGCTCTACCAGCCCAACCATATCGTCGGACGCTGCAGCGTCATGCAGCAGATATATCTCCAGATCGCCCAGGTCGCCGACAGCACTGCCACCGTTCTTGTCCGGGGCGAGTCCGGCACGGGCAAGGAAATGATTGCCCGTGCGATTCACTTTTCAAGCTCCCGCCGCAACAATCCCTTTATTGCGGTCAACTGCGCGGCCCTTCCTGAAAACCTCATAGAAAGCGAGCTGTTCGGCCATGAAAAAGGCTCGTTCACCGGCGCCATGCAGCAACGCAAGGGCCGCTTTGAGCTGGCAAATGGCGGCACTCTTTTTCTTGATGAAATCGGCGATATATCCCCGGCCGTACAGGTTCGCCTGCTGCGGGTACTGCAGGAAAAAATATTCGAACGCGTTGGCGGAACTGAAAGTATCAGGGTCAACATCCGCATTATCGCCGCTACTGCGGCAAACCTTGAGCAGGCCATTGAGAGCGGAAAATTCCGCGACGATCTTTTTTACCGGCTCAACGTGTTTCCCATCTACATGCCGCCGCTTCGCGAGCGCCGCTCCGATATCATTCTGCTTGCCGATCATTTTCTGCAAAAATACAATGAGGTCTACGGCAAGACCATAAAGCGGATATCAACCCCTGCCATCAACATGATGATGGCCTATCACTGGCCGGGTAATGTCCGGGAGCTTGAAAACTGCATAGAACGCTCCATCCTCACCAGTTCAGACGACGTCATTCACAGCTACTGCCTGCCGCCGTCGCTCCAGACATCCGATGAAACCAATACGGCCCTGCTGCCGGTTGATGGAGCACCGCTGACAACACTGGTGAGCTCCTACGAGCGGGAGCTGATTGTCGATGCGCTGAAAAAGCACCGCGGCAATGTTGCCTCCACGGCCCGCTATCTGCAGACCACGCAGCGCATTCTGCACTACCGCATTATCAGCCTTGGCATTGAAACAAAAAAATATAAATAATGCCCCCACAGGCGTTAAACTGCCAGCAGGCGGGTTGTCTGCCTCGCCCGCCCCTGCCTGAGCACTGTCATTGGCAATACGTACGGTGCGGCGGTTTATTCATCAGTCGCATGGGGGCTTATGCAGAGCAGCTTTTGCGTGTGAATATCGGACATGAGGCAGAGTTTTCTTGAGTCCGTATCAAAGACCCGGACAATATGTTCATATTGAGCGCTCTCCGGGAGCAGGCGCGCAAGCAGGTTTTCCATGCCTTCCATCCAGGCGGTGTTCAATGCAGCCTGTTCATTTTTGAGAAACAGCGCTGCATAAAAAATATCGGTTTCAACCAGGTCCTGAAAAAAATGGGTTCCAAAGGACAGCTCTGGCATGAGCATCTCTCCCCTGTACTCAATCTCGACCATCACCGAAATATTATTAATCTCTGCAAACCTGACAGGCACGCCAAGGGCCGGTGTTGAAGTGCCCCACCTGCCAGGCCCCATCAGCATGACATGCGTGCTGCTTTTATCTTCAATCTGTCGGTTAAGTCTGCCGATAAGCCGGGCAATAGTATATTTCTCAGAGATGGGAAGCCCGCTGTAGCCTTCCGGATCGACATAAATCACGCGGCTGATCGGCAGCATGACATTGCTGCCCATAAAATTGCCGTTCGATGAAAATAAAACTTTTTCAGGTTGTACGTTGTCCGGTATGCTTACGCGGGCCTGTATTCCCTTTGTCTGGAGTGGCCGGCACTGAACTAAATTTATATGAAACTGCCCACTGCGGTCGAAATTGACGGTAAATTCCGTATCAACCGGATAGCTATAGGTATCCTCAAGCTTTTTCAGCATATCACGCATGACCGCGGGAAACAGGCTATCGGCAAGAAGTGGATCAAATGTCAGCAGCCAGGCATCTTTATCAAAAATGCCGCGTTCCCGCAACCGCTCAGCCGCATGGCTGTCGCGCATGCCGAACCGCTCAAAATCAATTTCCACAGCGCTCTCGACTACGGTATCGAGAGGAACTGTTTCAAGCTCGTTTTGCATAACATTCAGAACATCAACATAGCGCTGTGAGTATTTTCTGGCATCGCTCAGGCCTGCATGGGGCCGCAAAAGCGGGTTGTCAAGCGGTACTATCCGGGGATAATCATTTTCCACGCGGTTGACCGCTCGGGTCCCCAGCCCCAGCACCAGCCGCAGCATGCCGGCTTTAGGGTCCATATCCGGCTTCCAGACAAAAGCATTATAAGAAATGCCCACGCCCGCCAGATCAGGAAAGAAATACCCGTTATGATGGGAGCCGGAAACCCGCTGCACAAGAAGCGCCATCTGCTCATCGTGCTCGGCAAGGCCGCGCTGCTTTCTATAGCTCAGGGCATCCTCGCCCATGGTGCTTGCAAACACCTGCCGTACATAATCTTTAAAGCGCTTGAAGCGCTGCTCGGGCGAGCCCTGATTGACGCAGAACAGGCTTTCGTATTTTCCGGCAAAAGCATTGCCGAAAGCATCCTCAAGAAGGCTGCTGGAGCGTATGATTATCGGCGCCTGGCCGAAATACTCGATCAGTTCCCAGAACTGGTCTTCAATTTCTTCAGGGAAAGACCCCTCAAGCATCTTGTCCTTTAAAATTCCGGCTGCCTTAAAATAGCCTTCAGGTGTCTTGTGCTCCATCAGCAGCGGCCACCAGCCGTTTGACACGATATAGGTATAAAAAACATCGGAGCCGATAAAAAAAGAATCATGGGGCTCAAGCAGAGCCCGCCAGTCGCGTGAGCTGTCCAGGTAGAAGAATTTTGCGGGCTATGAGCATGCCGGCTGCCTTTCCGCCGATATAACCGGTGCCGATAGTACGCTCTTTGATGGCAAGCAGATCCTGCAGCGATGAGCGTTTTTTTCGCAAGATCCAGAATGCGCTGCTCACGGCCAATCATGACCGAGCACAGCAGCTCCAAAGCCTTATCCTTATCAGCGTCCTGGCTGTGGCGTCGCAGCAGATCCTGAACTTCCATAAACAGCCGGTCCCAGGAATCAAGATTTCTTCTTGTCTGAATAGTGCTTTTACCGGTTATATAAGAAGTGAGTTTCGCCAGATCCATGCTGCTGGTAACCGGTATGAAAGATTCGTCTGTTTTTTTATGCGGTAAAAACATGGTCGGCGAATACCTGCCGAGCACCTTCAGCGGATGCACATAGGTGTCGGTACCGGTATTGTAAACATCCATCAAAAGCTGGGTGGTTTCCCTGATGCGGGCTACGGTTTTGTAGGAATGCCGGCTGCGGATGAGGCCGAAATAGGCAATGGTGTCAAGCTGAAAAAGATACGGGCAGGTGATCCTGAAAAAATTGCCGATCATCAAATCCGTTGCCCAGGCCGAAAGCAGATCAGACAGGCAGTCAAAAACATAATAGGCGCCGATACCTTCGCGGGCAATTATGCCATGCACCTGCGTTGAAAACGACTCAAAGCCCGAGCCTGGCATCAAGTTCGTAGCGGGTTACTGCCGCCGTGGGTGCTACGAGTTCACGGTGCCGGGCGAACTGAACATAAATGAGTTTTTTCTTTTCTTCGATGGCCCGTTGAACAAACGGCATTACAAAGCCGGCATAGTCATCGATATTGTCGACTTGCCAGACCACATTATCGCCAAGCCTGAGATGGTCGATAATGGCGTCAAGCCCTTTAATGCCGGTTGTCGGATAGAGTGATGCTTTCATCTATTCTGCTCATAAAAAGGTCTGAAGACAATACATAACTTATAAAATAGTTTAACTTTTAATTTTATATTCATGTAATAACTTAATATTAAAACTTTAATTTCACATTACTTTCGTTCCTGTATCCATACTGTCACGCCACAGGCCAGACAGGGCCTATCCCTTCGCCGGCCTTGCCATAACAGCCTCATGAAGGCACTGAGCAGCCTGCCTGCCCTGCCAGATGGCGCGCACAACAAGCGATGGCCCTGTTACCGCATCGCCTGCGGCAAACACGCCAGGCACGGAACTCATATATCTGTCATCCACGGCAATGGTTCCGGAAGAGGAGAGCTGAACGCCAAGCTCATAAATCAATTTTCCATGAACTATGCCGGTAAATCCCATGGCAAGTATGACAAGATCGACATCAAGAGAAAAATCCGAGCCAGGCACTTCTTCAAATACCTGCCGTCCATTAATATCTTTCCATCCAACTCGTGTTGCGATTACCTTGGAAATTACTTCCACCATTTCCTTCGAAGCGCTTTGTCAAGACCGACCACTGAAGCTGGCAGCCTTCCTCGTGCGACGAGCTTTTTCTTACAATACGCGGCCAGTAGGGCCACTCAGGGTTCCACTGCTCGCTCCATTCACGCGGCATGGGCAGAAGTTCGAACTGATGAACGTCGCGGGCACCCTGCCGGTTTGCCGTCCCGACGCAGTCGGAGCCTGTATCGCCTCCGCCGATCACAAGCACGGATTTGCCGCATGCGGTAATGCCGTTGCCTGCAGGAGCTTCACCCTCAACTGTCTGGTTGGAGTATGCAAGGAAATCCATAGCACAGTGGATCCCCGCAAGCTCACGGCCCGGCACCGAAAGATCGCGAGGAACTTCGGCGCCGCAGGTGATGAGAATGGCGTCAAAAGATCTTCGCAGATAGGCTGCTGAAATGTCTTCACCAACATGCACACCGGTTTCAAACTGGACTCCTTCGGCAGCCATCTGTTCAAGCCTGCGGTCGAGCACCCATTTTTCAAGCTTAAAACTGGGTATGCCGTAGCGCAAAAGGCCGCCGGGACTCTTCGATTTCTCCCAGACGACAACATCGTGGCCCAGACGCGCAAGCTGCTGAGCGGCAGCCAGTCCCGCAGGGCCTGAACCGACGATGGCAACGCGGCGGCCGGTTTTGAAGGGCGGTGGCGCCGGAAGCACCGCGTTTTCGGCAAAGCCGCGCTCAATAATTGCAAGTTCATTGAGCCGTATGGTCACGGGGCCTTCGTTGATGGCAAGGGTGCAGGCTGCCTCACAGGGCGCCGGACATACACGCCCTGTAATTTCAGGAAAATTATTGGTCATTTCAAGGCGCTGCAGAGCATCTCGCCACTGACCACGGTAGACAGAATCATTCCATTCGGGAATAAGGTTGTAGAGCGGGCATCCCATGGCATGACAAAACGGAACTCCGCAGTCTATGCACCGTGCGGCCTGCTGCTGCACCGCCTCGTCCGGCAGGCGCGTTGCGACTTCACTGTAGTCTTTAAGCCGTTCAGGCACCGGACGATACGGTGGTAGTTACGCGCGAATACTCAAGAAAGCCTCTGATCTTTCCCATTACCTGAAAACCTCCTCGGTCATGACGACATGTTCAGAATCCCGGGTCTGCTGCTGCCTGATACGCTCCAGGGCTTTGCGGTAATCCATGGGCATGACCTTCACAAAATACGGCAGCAACTCAGCCCAGTCCTTTAAAATGCCTTCGGCATATACGCTGCCTGTATAGCCGGCATGCCGCTTGATCATGGTGTAGAGATAGGCAGCTTCCTGATCATCATCGATGGGACTCAGATCAACCATTTCAAGGTTGCAGCGGGTGTCGAACAGCTGATTGGTGTCAAGCACATAGGCTATGCCGCCGCTCATGCCAGCCGCGAAATTGATGCCGGTAGGGCCGAGGATGATAACACGGCCGCCGGTCATATACTCGCAACCATGATCACCCACACCTTCTACCACCGCAACGGCGCCGCTGTTGCGCACGGCAAAACGCTCGCCGGCCTGCCCATGTATAAAAACCTCACCGCCTGTTGCGCCGAACAGATTTACATTTCCCGCGATGATATTGTTCTGCGGCCGGAATGTAGAATTTTCAGGCGGATACACAATGATGCGGCCCCCTGAAAGGCCCTTTCCGAAATAATCGTTTGCATCCCCTTCAAGTTCAAAGGTGATGCCGGGGGCAAGAAAGGCCCCGAAACTCTGCCCTGCCGAACCGTTGAACTTTGCCCAGATAGTGTCATCCGGCAGTCCGGCTGAGCCATACCGTTTTGACACCTCATAGCTCAGCATCGCACCGGCTGTCCGGTTGCGGTTGCGAATGTCCATAAGAATTTGAACCGGCTGGCGCTCATCCAGCGCCTGCCGCGCCTTTTCAATGATGGCAAAATCAAGACACTGGGAGAAATCGTGCTGCTGGCTCCGGGTGCAGCGCAGGCTGCGTCCTGCGGCAAGCTCCGGCTGATGAAAAATGCCTGAAAAATCAAGGCCGCGGGTTTTCCAGTGCATCAAGGCATCATTAACATCCAGCATGTCGACGCGACCAACCATATCATCGACAGTGCGGAATCCCAAAAGCGACATAATTTCACGCGTGTCCTGAGCAACAAAGCGCATAAAATTCATCAGATGCTCGGGTTTGCCCCTGAAGCGTCTGCGCAGCTCGGGGTCCTGCGAGGCAACGCCGACCGGACAGGCATCAAGATGGCATTTGCGCGCCATGATGCAGCCCATGGTCACCAGAACGATAGTGCCGAAGCCGAATTCTTCAGCTCCAAGAAGCGCACCGATGACCACGTCGCGGCCCGTTCGGAGCTGGCCGTCGACCTGCAGGCGTATCCTGTTGCGCAGCTTATTGAGCAGCAGTGTCTGCTGCGCCTCGGCAAGTCCTATTTCCCAGGGCATGCCGACATATTTGATGGATGAGATAGGCGATGCGCCCGTACCGCCGTCATGGCCGCTGATGAGAACCATATCGGCCTTGCCTTTGGCCACCCCGGCAGCTATGGTGCCGACTCCCGCTTCTGACACAAGTTTAACAGACACGCGCGCCTGAGGATTGGCATTCTTCAGATCATAGATCAGCTGCGCAAGATCTTCGATGGAGTATATGTCATGATGCGGCGGCGGTGAAATGAGCATAACGCCTGGCGTTGCATGCCTGACTTTGGCTATACCTTCAGTTACCTTATGGCCCGGCAGCTGGCCGCCTTCACCCGGCTTGGCGCCCTGTGCCATTTTGATCTGAAGCTCGCGTGCATGGGCCAGATAATTGCTGGTTACGCCAAATCGCGCTGATGCAACCTGCTTTACGGCGCTCATGGACAGGTCGCCGTCGGCCCTTGGCTGATACCTGCTCTCATCTTCGCCGCCCTCACCTGAATTGCTCTGGCTGCCCAGGCGGTTCATGGCAATGGCTATTGTCTCATGGGCCTCCGGGCTGATGGAACCCAGAGACATGGCCGATGACACAAACCGTTTAACAATCGAGTCCACGGGCTCAACCTCATCAAGAGGTACGGGTGTGCCTTTTTTAAACTTGAAAAGGCCGCGCAGCGTGCATAGATTTTCAGCATGGTTGTTCACGCATGAGGCATATTTCTTATACAGGTCATACCGGCCATCCCTGACAGACCACTGGATATTGGCGATTGATTCAGCGGTGAGCAGGTGTTTTTCAGAAAATTTTCGGAAGTGGTAGCTCCCCCCTGACGGCAGCGCTTCACGCTCCGGACTTTCATGCAGTGCAAAGGCTTCGCTATGGCGCTGCAGGGTTTCGCGGGCTATCTCCTCCAGCCCGATGCCACCCACGCGTGAAAAAGTGCCGGGGAAAAAGGTATCAACACATGCTTTGTTCAGGCCCACGGATTCAAACAGCTGTGCGCTTTTATAGCTGCGGATCGTGGAGATACCCATCTTGGACATAATTTTAAGGAGGCCTTTTTTAAGTGCTGTAATGTAGTTTTCGATAGCCTGCGGCATCGTCAAGCCCTGGGGCAGTTTATTATCGTTTTGCAGGGACGCAATAATCTTATATGCCAGATACGGGCACACGGCGCTTGCGCCGAAACCCACGAGGGTTGCAAAGTGCATGACATCGCGCGCCTCGGCTGTTTCGATAACGAGGCCGGCAAGATGCCGTTTGCCCGCCCGCACAAGATGATGATGCACGGCAGAGGTTGCAAGCAGGGCCGGCACCGCCATCTGCTTGCAGTCGATCCAGCGATCGGAAAGGAGCACAAGTGAAGCGCCCTGGTCGATGGCAAGCTCAGCCCGAGAGCACATGGCTCTGATGGCGTCTGCCATGCCCTGCTTCCCCTCATCCACGGCAAACAGCATGGAAACTTCTTCAACTTTAAAATCAGGTATCTCGCAGTACCGCAGCTTCTCCATGTCCTCATTGGTGAGCACGGGATAGAGAAGCTTTATCTGGTGGCAGTGCCCGGGCGTTTCTGCCAGAAGGTTGCGCTCGCGGCCGGTGAATGCCATGACAGACATGACAAGATTTTCCCGGTAGGGGTCAATAGGCGGATTGGTAACCTGCGCGAAAAGCTGCTTGAAATATTTATACAGAAGCTGCGGCCGGTCGGAAAGCACGGCCAGAGCTTCGTCATTGCCCATGGAGCCGACCGGCTCCTGGGAGGTTTCAACCATAGGGGTTAAAATTTTGTCAATTTCTTCAAGGGTATAGCCGAAAGCACGCTGCTGCGTAGCCAGCGACTTTTTCTCCTCTACCTGCACCATTCCCGGCACCTGAAAAAAACCTTTCAGCTCTATCTGATTCTGCTCCAGCCAGCGCCGGTAGGGTTTATGGCGGCATACCGATGCCTTGATCTCATTGTCCTTGATGACGCGCTTATGCACCGTATCGACAATGAGCATTTTGCCCGGCGCAAGCCGGCCTTTTTCAAGAACATCAGCCGGTTCAACAGGCACAACCCCCACTTCTGAAGCCATAATAACCCTGCCCTGCCTGGTCACAATATAGCGGGCAGGGCGCAACCCGTTCCGGTCAACTATTGCCCCCACCTTAAACCCGTCAGTGAATGCCATTGCAGCCGGGCCGTCCCAGGGCTCCATAATGGCTGCATGATATTCATAAAAAGCCCGCTTGTCTGTACTCATATGAATGGCCGGTCCGAAAGCCTCGGGAATCATCATCATCATGGCATGCTCCGGACTTCTGCCGCCGGCTACAAGCAGTTCATAGGTATTATCAAACATGGCTGAGTCACTGCCGCCCGGCATGATGATCGGGAAAAGCTTTGCTATATCATCGCCGAACACTGGCGATGCCAGTGTTTTTTCACGCGCCTTCATCTTGTTGATATTGCCCCGAAGGGTATTGATCTCGCCGTTATGAGCCAGATACCTCAGGGGCTGGGCAAGGGGCCAGGATGGAAAGGTATTGGTGCTGTAGCGCTGATGTACCACGGCAAATGCGCTGTCGAAATCACGCTCGGCAAAATCACAGTAAAACTGCTCGAGCCGGGGGGCGTCAAACATGCCCTTATACGTGATGGTACGGCAGGACAAAGACGGAATGTAGAATTCCTCCAGCGGCAGCTTAAGACGAGCAGCCTCCTGTTCAATGCATTTGCGCACTACATACAGCTTTCGCTCCAGATTATCGCCAGCGAGTTCACCAAACTGAACAAAAAACTGCTTCATGTGGGGCATGGAGGCAAGGGCGATTTCGCCAAGGCAGTCCGGGCTCACGGGAACATCGCGCCATCCCAGCACAAGACCACCTTCCTGCTGCACAACAGATTCGACGGCAGCCAGCATTTTTTGCCTGGTATCAATGTTTTGAGACAGAAACAAAAAACCTGCGCCGTAGGAACCGGGATCCGGAAGGCTAAAGCCCAGAGCCTTTGCCGTTTTCCTGAAGAAGAAATGAGGAAGCTGAATGAGCATGCCTGCGCCATCGCCGGTTTTCAGATCGCCGCCGACCGCTCCACGATGTACGAGGTTCTTTAAAATCGTCAATCCGCCGGTAACGATATCATGCGCTGGTTCACCGTCCACATTGACGATGAAGCCTACACCGCAGCTGTCATGTTCGAACTGCGGATCATAAAGCCCATGCTCCGAATCCTGGCCCATAAAAACCTCAATTGTATGTGTCGGTTTATAAATGTTTTATATCAACATGCAAAATACTTTAAAGCAAAATAGATGCCATTTTTGCAAACGATAACCTAAGAGCGAGGCCATGCTAAACTACAAAGCTAAAGAACCATTTCCTGCTCTGTCGACCTGGATTGACTCTCAGCAGTCACAGGGCCGATATTTCTTTACCAGTGAGCAGGCCATTAATGAACTACAAGCATCCAAAGCCGCTTTTGATAATGCATCACTGAGGCTTGGAAAAAAGAAAAGAATAGCCCGGCTGTACAGCGGTTTCTATAGTATCATCCCCCTTGAATATGCCGCCACCGGCATGCTCCCTCCTGAATGGTTTATTGCCGACCTGATGAGTTATCTTAAAAAGCCATACTACGTCGGCCTTCTCAGCGCAGCAAACCTGCATGGCGCAGCCCATCAGCAGCCGCAGGAGTTTCAGGTGATAACGACCGCTGTAGTAAGAAAAATCGAGGTCGAAAATCTTGCAATTCGCTTTTTTACTAAAAAGAACTTTTGAGAGCACGTTCTACTTCTCAGGTTAAGGTGCAAACCGGTTTTATGACGGTCTCCACCCCGGAGGCTACGGCTGTTGACCTTGTTTGCTATGCACGGCAAATTGGCGGGCTTGACCGGGTGCTTACCGTTTATCCAAGAGCTTGGGGAGGTGCTGGATGCCGACAAACTGGCAGCTGCGGCGAAAGCTGAAAATAATCTTGCGTATGCCCAGCGGTTAGGGTGGCTGCTTGAAAAGGCTGGCTTTAAAAACAAGACGCAAAAGCTTGCTGCGTGGGTATCAGGGCAAAATCCGCTGCCGGCAAGGCTTGAACCATCTCTTGCAGTAAAGGGTGCGCAGAAAGATGAACGGTGGTCGCTGCTCATTAATACCACGGTAGAGGGCGACCTGTGATCCCGAAGGCCGACATTGTGGCATGGCGACAGCATGCGCCGTGGGTTGCCGATGCTCAGGTCGAGCAGGATCTTATTATTAGCCGGGCGCTGGTTGCCATCTTTGCCGACGAAACACTTGCAGGGAAGCTTGCCTTTCGCGGCGGTACTGCTTTGCATAAGCTCTATTTTAAACCGGCACGGCGGTACTCTGAAGATATTGACCTTGTGCAGAGCAAGGCTGGCCCAATAGGTGCTGTGCTCGATAGTCTACAGGCAGTGCTCAACGGCTTTTTGGGAACGCCAAAGCGGAAACAGACAGAAGAAGGGGCCACACTAACCTACCGGATGGAATCAGAAGGGCCGCCTGTGGTGCCGATACGCTTGAAGGTTGAGATAAATACGCGCGAGCATGTTGCTTTTCAGGGGCTGCAACTGATGCCTTTTGCCGTTACAGGTCGTTGGTTCAGTGGAAGCTGTAATATTTCAACATTTACCCTTGAGGAGCTTCTGGCAACAAAACTGCGGGCGCTCTACCAGCGGCGCAAAGGCCGCGATCTGTTTGATGTATGGCTGGGGCTCACCGAAGGTGGTGCGGATGCTGTGCAGATTGTCACACTGTTTAAACAGTACATGGCTGCTGAAGGTCAAACAATTGATGCACGGACCTATGAAGCAAACATGCAGGATAAAATGAAGCATGCAGGGTTTTTGAGTGACCTGAAGCCCTTGCTGCCTGCAAAAACGAAATATGACGCATCAGAAGCCTTTGCCCTGCTGCAGAGGGAGATCATCGCTCGGCTGTAGAAATCATTAGATAAAGGCCGATATTTTTGTCATTTCTAAGGAGCAGAGCGACTGAGAAATCTTGGGCCTGTGCTAATTAGCAGTGGGGGTAAGATTTCTCCCTTCGGTCGAAATGACAGACAACCATTCGTCGCAAAGCAGGGCAAGTCACAGGGCAAGTCCCTTAAAAAGAAAAAGACGATAAGGGCTAAAGGGCCTTTGTATAAACGGATTTACGAGGAGCGATAATATGAGTCTCAAACCCTGGCGGGAAATTGCAATTCCTCATGAAGACGTGCTGAAAGGCACATTTCAGCAAGCGGAGTTTGCAGCCGATCTGTCGCGCGTGCATGACGGCACGGCAACGGCGGAATACCAAAACCCGGCGCTTTTTTATCAGCGCACTTTCATTACCGAAGGCCGGCCATATTGGAGGATTCCGCCTACAGCAGGCTCCAAGATGCCAAAAAGTCAAAGGTGTTAGACTGGATCTTTTCATGTTTACACCACTAAAGTGGACCTTGAAAAGCTTGCCCGTGAATACTCTTTGCATTACACCAACAAACAAACTCCTGCGCGTGACCGACGAAGAAATTGAACTGCTCAAAAATCAGATACCAATGAATATCCGTGTAAATAGGTAAAATCGGATAAAACAAAATGTGGACTACACTTATTGGCTGTCCGCTTAGAGAATCTCGAAAGCTGATACATTCAAAAAAAAGCGGACATACGCTCACTGCGCTGTCCGCTTTGATGAATTTTTTAAAAAAATAAAGTTAGTTACACGCGCAGGTTTCTCCCAGCCCGGCGTCGTTTTTAGCGGGTGCGGAAGCCTTTTTCGGCCATATTTTTCGGTATACGTCAGCAGGTGTTTTTTTTGTGCCGTCAACGGTCAGCAGCCTGTCGAGGCTAATGCCGAAAAGATTTTCATTCTCCTGAAGATACGGCAAAATAAGGCTCCAATCGGCATCGGTCATATCGGTGTATTCACCGCCATTGAGCTGCTCGTCAACAAGTTTCCTGTGCGGATCTCGTACATAGATCGCACCGCCTGAAGCAAGTGAAAATATATTTGAGCCCGGGTATGGCGAGTCGTATTCTTTGATGCTGCCGTCGGCATCATCAAAGCCGATGCCATTAAGCACTACAAAACCGCCGCCATTGAGAGGATCGCCGGCCATGAAGGATTCTGCCAGATAGTCCAGGGCCGTACCGTTGATGACCACCCGGGGCTTGCCCACGGCATTGATGAGCGGCCTGCCCGCAGCATTGCCCAGGACATAGGCCGCGCCGCCCTTGGCGCCGTACATGAAGGTCTGGCCCACATCGCCGTGCACGACGAGCTTGCCGGCTTTCATGATCTGGCAGAGCTGGTCCTGGGCATTGCCGTGCACCTGAATTTCCATGCCGTCGATGCCTGACGCGAGATAATCACCCGATGCTCCGTACACATCGATGCGCACGCCTTCGGTTGCCGCACCGAAGCCGCAGCCCGTAAAACGCTGGCCGCGGTACTTGTAGACGATAAAGCGCCGCCACCCGAGCTTGTAGGCCGCCACAATCAGGACGGCGTCGCACATATCTCCTTCGGGCTCGAATTTTTCGGCATCGATGACCAGCACCGCATCTTCCTTCAGCGGCGCTCGCAGGCTCGCGCGGGTTTCAAAATCGATATGGCTGTATTTCGAGCCCGATGTTTCCGTAATGTTCGCCGTTGCGGCAAAAATCCCGTCGAGGCTCGCTTTCAGCACATGCAGCACCGATGCCCGCTTGACCGCGCCCGTATCGAAGCGCCGGTCACCAAGCTTGGTGAGTGCCTCGATGGCGATGGTCTTATTGGCATCGCTCTGAGCCGCGAGCTGCTCGATGGCCTTGATTGCGCAGGTGAAAGCCTCAGGGGTAAATGTTTTGAGCCCGTCCCGGATAAAGGCAAACACGCCTGCAGCTGCCGCATCGGCGCCTGACTGAAACAGGGGGGCAAGCTTGGCTGCCGCGTTCTGCACGTCTGCATCGAGTGACTTTGAGGGCACTGAGCATATCTGCTGGTCCCGAGGGGTCGTGATCACCTTCCCGAACTTGTCTGTGCAGATGAGCTTTTTGCCGCCGTTGCCATTGTCAACAAGGCTAAAAATAAAAGAACCTCCGTCTGTATAGCTGCCGCCTCGTGCATTCCAGTACTTGTCGGCAATGGGCCGGAACCGTGAATCCTCGCGCTCAAGGGATATCAGCGTTGCGTCAATGGCCTGCTTTTCCGAACAGATGAGGCCGATCTGCACCTCGCCGCTCTCCTGCAGGGCAAATACCTGCGGCCGCAGCATGGCTGTGTCGGTGATGCCGATAAGCTGCAAGGCTTTATCTGCAATATTGTTCCGGGCAATAATGAAAAACCACGGGCCGTCGGGCGAGGCATTCACATGGTGCGTCTGAATGGCCTTGTACAGCTTCTGCTTTTCAGCCGGAAGCAGGTCGAAATCCATCTCCGATGTGGGCGCCAGTGCCTCAATCAGGTACTCGAGCGGATACTTGTACACGCGGCTCCACAGGTCGAGCATAAGCGCCGCCTCTTCGGTATCGGTGAGAAACAGAGGAATATAATTGCGTTGTTTCAGATATTCGCTCACTGACTGATAGTTGGCAAAGTCCCCATTGTGCACCAGGGCCTCGTTGAGGGCGCTGAAGGGATGGCAGCCGCCGGGATGCCACACGCGGCCGCGGGTCGGGTAGCGCTGATGGGCGATCCATGCATGGGCCTTGAACTCCTCGAGCTTGTAATACTTCACCACATTTTCAGCATAGCCCACAATTTTAAGTATCATCATGTTGCGGCCATGGGACATGACGAAGGCTTTTTTCTCGCCCAGGGAGGCATAATATTTTGTGTTGATTTTAAAGCTGTTGCGGTACACGAACTCGTCTTCGGCATCGCGTCGGTCGAGGGCTGTAAGGCCATTGTCCCGGATAAAGCCGTCGAGCACGTCCGCTTTGACCCGGACAAAATACCGCATGATCTCGGGCGGCTTCACATCAAGGCCGATGCTGCGGTAGTCGTCGATGCGCGCCAGCTTTTCCGATTTATCGATGGTGAAGCAGGGGAAGATGAACTGCTGTTCGATTTCAGCGGCAGCTGACTCGACAAGCAGAGCTATGTGCAGCATATAGTCGTCTTCAAGCACCTGCTGTGACACGCCCAGCGCTTCGGGGATGAAGCCGACGGCAGCTATACCTCCGCCCTTGCCGTTGCCCCGGTTGTGCATCTGTACCGAGGGTTCAAAAATATTTTTTCCCGTCACGGGGATGGAGCTGATGAAACCGGTAACACCGCAGCCGCCTTCCTCTTCGGTGTTCTGGGCAAGCGGGGGCACCTGGCTGCACAGCTCGGTGCGGGATTCAAGAATTTGTTCTGCTCTGTTCATTATAAGAACTCCGATTGAAATTTCACTGTAGGGGCGGTTGCGAACCGCCCCTACCATTAATCATATTTAGCTGTAATCAACATGCTCGAGCAGGTCGGTCCGGCCCACCAGCTCGGTTACGCTTTTCATGCCCATGCGCTGCAATATGTCGACGAGCTGGTAGTTCCAGGCATGGTAAAGGTTGGTGAGGCGCTGTGTGGCCCATTCGTCATTGAACAGGTCCGCAAGCTCCGAGTCCGTCGAGGCGATGCCGCGGGCGCAGCCCCGGCCCGATTCGCAGTTGCCGCAGCGCACGCACTCAAGAGCGACCATTTCTGCGGTGCCGATAACGGCGCCGTCGGCCCCCAGGCAGATCGCTTTTGCCAGGTCATGGGCCGTGCGTATGCCGCCCGAAGCGATCAGTGTCACCACATCCCGAGCGCCTTCGTCCCTCAGGAAATTGTGCACCTTCGGGATAGCGTATTCGATGGGCATGGCGATATTCTTTTTCGCGATATCGGGCGCCGCGCCCGTTCCGCCGTAGCCGCCGTCGATGTGGATGATGTGGGCGCCGGCATAATAGGACCCGACGGCTACCATGTCGACGTCATTGGGCGTTGAAACCTTTACCGATACGAGTGCCCGCGGGTTCATTTCCTTGATCCAGTCGATATGCTTTTTGTGGTCCTCGATGGAGTAGACCGAGTGGAAGGGAAAAGGCGAAAACAGGGGCGTGCCCTTCACGGCCTCGCGCATCCGGGCGACGCTTTCGGTATTTTTTGTCCCGAGCAGATGCCCGCCAAGGCCCGGCTTAGCTCCCTGGGCATACTTGAATTCCACGATCTTGACGCGCTGGATCGTTTCCTCGCGCACGCCGAAAAGGCCAGTGGCGACCTGGGTGATCACATTATCATCATAGGGATACAGCATTTCCGGATACCCGCCTTCGCCGGTGCAGGTGAAGGTGTTCCATATTTTTGCATTGCGCGCCTTTGACAGCATCGTCGCAAGGCTCACCGAGCCGAAGGACATGCCGCCGCCATAGACGGGCGTCGAGATCAGCACATCGGCTCGGCCGTCAGCCCTGCGGTTCAGGCGTATGGCCGTCGAGATTTCCTCGCGATTCACCCTGGGCGGATTTTCCGGGAACTTCAGGCGCAGCTTGTCGAAGCCGCCGCCGGAATTGCCGAGGTTGTACCCCAGGTCCGTGCGCTCGGGCGGATAGCCGGTTTCGGCCATAATCCAGGTCGCAACGATCATGTCCGAGGTCCAGCGGCAGTCGCCCAGGGCGTCGTACATGGGATTGAGGGACAGGCTCAGGGCCTTGCGCGGGCACCGGTACACGCAGTAAAACTCATCGTTTTTGCGGCACTCGTAGCCGATGCATTTATAGTCGATGGGAGGCCGCATTCTGTTGTGCCCCTCGATTCGCTCGTGCACGCCGTAGGGGCAGCTTTTCGCGCACATGCCGCAATTGATACAGGCATCAGACCGGGTGACCTTGTACTTGGGCACCTGGTGCTTGAACCGCGATGGCATTGGTTTTATGACGACGCTGTCTGGTTTCATACGTTTGCCGCTTCCTGCTTCTGAAAAAGTTTACCGAAAATGTCCTTATCAATTTCATCAAAAAATATGGCTCTACCCGTTTCGCCCCGCAGTCGCCTGGCCTCACGGATGCCCATCGCTCCCATCATTTCAAGAATCTGCGAGTGCCAGGCGCCCATGAGGTTCACGATGCGCTGCCGCGCGACGGCTAGAGGTATGTTGTCGATTCCCTCGGGCATGATTATTTTCTTTTCCGGCTGCTGGTACACAAGCGCTCCCAGGGCGATGAGCAATGGCAGCCCTACCGCGGTCAGGTCTGCGCCGCATATACAGGCCTTGGGCACGTGCTCGGCCATGGCGATGCCGCCAGAGGCGATTATCGAGATTTCATCACGCACCCGCTCATCGACCAGCCTCAGGTGAACCGCCTGGATAACATCCTTGATATAACGGTCACCCTGTACTTCCATGCCGCAATAATCGGCGGCGATCTGCACGATCTCAACGCCTGCGCGGACAAGCTCAACCACCCGCTCCTCTATACCGGAGGCGGCGGGGATGCGCACGATGACCAGCGCCGGGGACAGGTTTTTAACCGATTCGCGAATGCTTGCGAAATTTTTCACCAGGGCATCGCTGTACTCGAGGGCGATGACCCGGGCATGCCTGATAAGCTCGGCATGGGACAGGACCTGCTCAGCGCTCATCAGCGGTATGATATGCATCATGTACGTGCGCACATCATCGGTAATAAGCTCTGCCGGTAACATAGCCAGGGAGCCGATATCTTTGGCTGCCGTAACGATCGCTTGCTTGACGGTGGGCCCGATGGGATCCGATGAGAGTATGTCGAAAATAATCGGAATTGGCACATCGACAACGTCGAAAATCTTCGACACAAGAGCGCCCGAGCCGTCGAACTCCAGATGGTTGAGCTTCCTGCCCAGTTCCACGGCGGTGCTGATATATTCGCGGCCGTGAATGCCGTCGCGCGTTGGCCGGACGATCTCGGACATGTCGGTCCACATGCCGTCGAACCCCGGGCCCGTAAAAGGGCCGCGGTACCCGGCGCCCGATACGGGCACCTTGCCGTCTTCGGCCTGCTTCCAGATGGAAAGGAACATGTCGGGCTTCCAGTACGGCCCGCCCAGGGCCTGAAACTCGGGCTCAAGGGATTTCACCAGGGCGCCGCGAGGGCATTCCTGGATGCAGCGAAAGCAATTTTTGCATACCACGGTGTACGGGTCGGCGAGCTTGCGGATATCTGCCTCCGAGCGCTTGTGCGCTTCATAGATGCACACCTTGGTGCACTTGCCGCAGTTGATGCAGTTTTCACCCCGGGTGATTTTGAACTTGGCTACGAGTTTCACGTCCAGGGGCGTGGGGTTGATTTCAATGTGATATTTTTTCGGCATACGCACTACATTCAATAGGATTAGGATCATTTGTAGGGGCGTATGGCCATACGCCCCTCCTTCTTATGAATTGCGCTCGACCATGTCCCAGTATTCCTTGCTGGCATCTATGGTTTTTAAAAATTCCTTGATTTTTTCATCCGGCCTGGCGAAATTGACTTCAAGCCGGCGCTCCAGTGCATCCCAGAGCGTCATCAGGTCGAGGTTGGTTTGGCAGATTTCCTCGCAGGCCCGGCAGTGCATGCACATATAGGCGTTTGCCGCCTCCTCGGCAGTAACGGGCTGCCCGGCAATGAGCTTTTTGGCAAGTTCAATTTTACCCTTGCCGCTGACGGCCTCGTTTTTCAGGACCAGGTAGGCCGGGCACACGGCCATGCAGTTGCCGCACTTGGCGCAGGCATGCGTACTGAGCTCAAGATCAAGGGAGTCGAGCTTCTTGTCCTTGCCGAAAAGCATGGTCGCGACCGGACCGATTATCGGCGACAGCAGAATAAGCAGGCTCATGGAAAGCCCGAACACCATGGGGTGGAACAGCAGTGCCGGAATGTTCATGAACTTCGACCCAACCCGAAGGTGCTTGCCAGGGTTCATGATGCCGTTCGGGTCGGTCTTTACTTTGTAAGCCCGTATTTCAGCCTGCTGCTCGGTACTAAACAAATGGTTGACGAAAGCGGCATTCCAAATCCCCAGGCCGTAGGGCTTGGCGCCCATGGAAACGGCGGCCTGCGTGAGCATGGAAACAAGCGGCATGTGGATCATGTACTTGAGTTTCCGTGAGTCGCAGAGAAATGTCGTCATGATAAGGGCGCGGGTCCGGTCCAGGATATAGGAATCAATACAGATCTCGGTCCCGTAATACCCCCCGAGTGTTTTAGCCTTATCAATGAAGGCCGCGGCATCAGCTATGGGCAGGACAACTTCGCTTGCCAGCAGCGTCGGGCCCAGTCGTTTTGCCTTCATGCCGAACAGCCGCTCGTTCCACAAGTATGAGGCGGCATAGGCAGGAGATTGCTCATAGGTGCCGAATTGCCTGATAAGGTCTAGAAACTGCTGTTCCTCAGCGGTATTTGAAAATTCGACCAGCACGCCAGCCTCTTCCTTGAAGACATTGGCATGCATTATTTCATTGGTTTCACGCAGGTGATTCGCGTCGATGAATCTGATCACATTGGCAGCTGTTTTCTGCCTGGCTGCCTGGGCTATGAAATCAAAGGCATCCTTGTCGGTTGCGAAATAAAAAATATGGGCATAGGAGTTTTTCGGCAGTTCGCGAAGCTTGAGGGTCACTTCGGCAATTATACCGAACTGGCCCTCCCTGGAGACGAAAAAATCGAATTCCCGGTCAGCGGGCGTCAGCTTTTTCACCTCTCCGGCCGGGGTGACCACGGTCATGGACTGGATCTGTTTAGAAATATGTCCGTAGCGGTAGCTGTTGATGCCGTAGCCGCCGGTGGCGATCCAGCCGGCAACGGTGGAGAACTTGCTGGAAGGATAGGTCATCAGGCACAGGTCGTCTTTTTTAGCCAGTATGTCGATGTCGCTCCACCTGGCGCCCGCCTCAACCGTCACGGTCTTGTGTGCTTTATCGAGCACAAGGATTTTGCGCAGCGGCGAAAGGTCGACAACAATGCCGCCCCGCGTGGGAATAACGCCGCCAAAACCCCATGAAGCAGCGCCGCGCGCAATAACGGGTATTTTCCTTTCATGGGCAAAGGCAAGCACCTTCTGTATTTCATCTATGCTCTGCGGCTGGACGACAAAATCAGGCTGCGTTTGAAAAAAAGTCTGTGTCATAATATGCGGCACATCGCCAATATCATGACTGTACATGTCTTTTTCAGCAGCACTTCCAATAATTTTAATCCCGCCGGCAATAGTTCTGAACTCGTCTTCTGGTTTCATAATGGCTGATCTCTTGGGCTTAAATGTGTGCGAGTGGCGCTCTTAACTAATAAGTTTATTTCAAATATTAATTTGCAAAAGCAATGCCATGATAAAACAAAACCGGTAACCAATTGATAAATAGGGTATTTTTTAAAGAGACGAACAAAAGCAGAAGCAGTTCAGTAGGAGCAGATGGTGCTTGGCTAGCCATATTATTACATTTTTGTAAAGCACCATTTCATTATTGTAATATATTGACTAATATCATTCTGCTCACAGGACTAATGCGCGAGGGAGTTTATAAAAAGAACTAAACTAACATTCTCAACTTGACTGACTTTTTTAGCTGGCGCCAGCCTGCTCAGTGGCACGCCGCTTGCGTCGGGCTACGTGCTCATAAAACCGGTTTTTTGTGTGATACGGCACATTCATTCGCACCGCCCTTGCGACGCTTTGTGTTCCTGAACAGGCTGGCCGGGGCAAGAATTAATACAAGGATTTTCCATGATTCTGTTAAAAGCCAGTCAAGTTGGGTAACATTGAAGCATGCCCTTGATGGCTTTCCTGCCTGGTTTGAAAAGACATAATTAAACCGGAACATTACCTGTGCAGTATGCTGAGAGCGGAATAAAGATGTTTTGAGATTTTACCGTAAAAAAAGCTCCCGGAGTCCGGGAGCTCGCTATGAAAATGCTCAGTTTGAAGGTGTATGGCCATGCCCGATGGCTTTGAGGGCCTCCTCAGCATGAAATGAACTGCGGACAAAGGGCGATGAAGCCACATAGCGAAAGCCCATCTCATAGCCCAGCACCCGGTACTCTTCAAAGGCCTCCGGCGTGATGAACTCCGTGACTTCGAGATTTTCAGCAGCCGGCCGCAGATACTGCCCCAGCGTTAAAAAATCACAGTCAACGCTGCGCAGATCGCGCATTACACCGACAACCTCATCGCGCTTCTCGCCCACACCCAGCATAATTCCGGATTTCGTGCAGACTTGCGGATTGAGCTTTTTAGAGTTTGCAAGCACCTGCAGAGAATTCTCATAGCTGGCGCCCTGCCGCATCGTGAGATACAGGCGCGGCACGGTTTCAAGATTATGCGCCAGGATATCGGGCCTGGCATCAATAACTATTTTTAAATTCTCAATTGATGCCTTCAGATCGGGGATAAGGACATCCGTTGTGGCCTCGGGCAGTATGCGGTTAATGGCAGCAATGGTTTTTGCAAACTGCCCTGCCCCGCCGTCGGGCAGATCATCGCGTGTGACCGATGTAATGACCACATGCTTAAGATTAAGGTCCCGTGAGGCGCGCGCAACATTTTCAGGCTCATCCGGGTCGGGCTCAAGCGGTTTGCCGGTTTCAACACCGCAGAACGCGCAGTTTCGGGTGCAGATATTCCCGAGAATCATGAATGTTGCAGTGCCAGCCTTAAAGCAGCTGCCCATGTTGGGGCAAACGGCGCTTTCGCAGACCGTGTGCAGGTGATAGCGGTCAAGCAGAGCTTTCATTTCGTTCAAAACGCGCTCGTCAACGCCCTTGACGCGTATCCATTCAGGCTTTTTTGTTATGACCACGGCAGATCCTCCATTGTAATCGCCTTCGGCTCAGCAGAAAAAATCAGCGCATACTGCTTGACCAATCGCTGTTTTACCTCATTGATATCAACCTCGCGCCCCAGCACCGTGTTCATGCAGGTAACGCCCTTGTCCACAATGCCGCAGGCAATAATCATTTTATAATGATTCATATTGGGATGCACGTTCAGCGCAAATCCGTGCATGGTTATCCAGCCGCTTTTCACCGCTATGCCGATGGCGGCAATTTTTTCACTGCCGACCCAGACGCCGGGGTGTTTGGGGTCGCGTCCTGAATCAATGCCGTACTCGGCAAGGGTATTGATGAGCAGCTGCTCGACATTGCGGATATAGGCATGTAAATCCTTGCCGTGCTGCTTCAGATCAAGAATAATGTAGCCGGTGATCTGGCCCGGCCCGTGATAGGTTACATCGCCGCCGCGGTCGGTTTTACACACTTCAATGCCCTGCTCGGCAAGCAGCTCCTGCGGCGCTAGTATATTTTTAAATGTGGCCTCACGGTTTGCCGTAAATACCGGCGAGTGCTGCAGGAGTATAAACGTATCTTTTATTTCATCCCTGCCGCGGGCATCAACCAGCTTTTTCTGCAGCTCGAAAGCCTCATTATAGCCGATCCGGTCTATGTCGATTACCCAGCTTTCACTTTTTTCCATAGTGCTTCCTGTCCTTATCCCCGTGCTCCCTGTACCCTGAATCTTGTCAGTATAACAATGATTGTCTTTTTGCTCAAGGCTGTTTTCCGGCATTCCGGAATTCTTTGCAGTGATTGCTTGACCTTTACTGCAAAAAAATTTATGTTTGTTGAAAATTTAACAATTTTTACTGCGACTATTAATCAAAGGGGAGCCCTGCCATGAATCTTCGAACTATGTTTATATGCCTGCTTGCTGTCTGCACGATTCAGGGATGCGCGTTTATTTCAATACCGCTATCGCAAAGAACGCAGCCCCTGGAGGAAAAGGTGCTTGAAGGCGAAGGCCGCGACAAGATACTGCTCATCGATATTTCAGGCGTCATCTCCTCAGAAAAGAAACGATCATTCGCCGATCTTGAATGCCGGACCAGATATGGTAGCCCGCGTCAAGGAGGAGCTGACACAGGCTGCCGAGGATGACCGCATCAAGGCCATCATACTTAAAATAAACAGCCCCGGCGGCACGGTTACGGCAAGCGATATCATCTACAAGGAAATCCTGAAGTTCAAGGAGAAAAATAAAATGCTATGTCACCGCATCGCTTATGGATATTGCAGCCTCCGGCGGCTACTATATCGCCTGCGCAGCGGATACGATCGTTGCCCACCCCACGACGGTTACGGGCAGCATCGGCGTAATTGCGATGAAATTTAATGTTAAGGGCCTTATGGACAAACTGGGTGTGCAGGATGATACCATCAAGGCAGGTGATATGAAGGACATTCTCTCCCCCTTCAGACCCATGACGGCCGAGGAACGTAAGATCATCCAAGATATCATCGATTCCCTGCACCAGCAGTTTATGGATGCTGTCGTGCAGGGCAGGCAAAGAGCTGTCTCTTGATGAGGTAAAGCCCCTTGCCGACGGACGGGTCTTTACGGCAAAACAGGCCCTTGATGCCCAGCTTATAGATGATATCGGCTATCTTGATGATGCCATTGATATCACCAAAGAAGGAAACCGATCTTGAAAGAGGCGCGCATCATCACCTATCGCCGCCCGTTTACTTATAAAAACAATATCTACTCACAGACCAGCTTCAGCATCTTCAATTTCGGCGAAAACGATTTCATGTCCTACCTGCCCGTGCGGTTCATGTATTTGTGGAACCCGTGACAGCCGTTATTGCAATGTTGCATATGCACCAAAATAATGCGCTTTTACATCAATAAGCAACGGGTCCAATGCATGGCATTGGACCCGTTGCTTTTTGATGCCCCCCCCGTTCACCCTGATAAAAGATAAACGGGGCATGTTCTGTTATGGGATCAGATATAAGGCGTCAGCGGACCCTGCCTGCTCTCATCTCGCCCATCTGATCGCGCCTTCGCAGCCGCCGATAAGCACGCGGTATTCCTGCCACTCAAGCGGGTCGCCGTTGAACGTCGCCCGCATGAACATGAACCGCTTGAAAAACACTCGTGCGCTTAAAACCTCAATGGCATCAGACTCCCACGTGATAGTCGGCGTTATCGCCAAATTCCGTGCCCCTCGCGCCAATGACCAGCAGGGTTCTGGTTCTCTCTTTGTCGCCGATAAGCCGGCCAAGAACTCCGGGTATAATTTTTACAGCGCATGTCGGTAAGATGTCGGTATAAAAGGCATCCGTATCATCAACGTCAAAGCCACTGCTGTTATCTGCATAGCCTGCAGGCGGCGTCAGAAAGCAAAACTCCGAGGCATTGTCGGCAAAGCCGTACCCGTCGCCATCTGCATCGCGGTAATAGGGAATCGGGTTGTGAATTGCGGAATTATTATCATCGCAGTCCGGCCCCGCAGCACATCCTTGTCCATACGTGTCATTGTCATTATCAATACAGGCCGCCCAGGGCAGCGAGTTGCCCATCAGCCGGGCGCCATCTGTTGTGGCAGCCCAGCAGTCCGCCTGGGCATCGCTGGAGGGCGGGAAAAAGTTCAGGCCCACGATTTTCCCGGTGGTCGGTTTTTTTGTGGCCACCAGCGGAACGTCGTTGCTCCAATGCGCCACCTGGGTCGCGCTGGCAGTTAGTGTGATGACATTATGGTAACTACTTGACCCTCCGTCGAAGGAACTGACGCCCGCCAGGATGGGATGGGTGCCCGCGTCCGAGATCAATGTAAGCGGTGTTCCGAAGGTATACGAGCCTGTCGTAAAAGGCAAATAGCCGCCGCTTATGATCCGCCCCTTAAGTTCACACGGCCAACCAGTCAAGTACGAAAAAGCAGCCACTACAACGCCTCTTCCGGCATCTGCATAGTTTGCCAGCACATCGCCCATTAAAGTGCTGTCGGAAAAACCAAGATCACTGAACACAAACACGGCGCTATATTGCTGCAGTTCTCCCTGGCTTGGAGTGTAAGCTCCTGCATCGTGAATATCCACCCGGGTAAACAAGCCGGTGCCGTTAATTTTACTTTGGACATCCGTTAAAAAGCCTGAAATGGCGGCGCCATAAATGCCAACCACACCGCTGGTGTCTGCTGTGATGCAATTTCCCGCCCAGGCCAGTGCGTTGCCCATCAGCCGTGCGCCATCCGTTGAGGCAGTCCATAAGGTCGGATTGGCATCGCTGGAGGGTGGATAAAAGTTCAGGCCCACGATTTTTCCGCTGGTCGGCTGTTTTGTGGCCACCAGCGGAACGTCGTTGCTCCAATGCGCGACCTGGAACGCACCGGCAGTCAGGGAGATTGTTTCATGGAAACTATCTGAACCTCCGTCGAAGGAGCTGACGCCTGCCAGGATGGGATGGGCCGGCACGTCCGGAATCAACGTGAGCGGTGTTCCAGAACTCTTAGCATTCTGTGTAAAAGGCAGGTAGCCGCCACTTACGATCCGCCCGCCAAGGTTGCCAATATTGAACGAAAAGGTAGCCACTACAACGCCGCCGCCGGCATCTGCATAGTCTGCCAGCACATCGCCCAGTGCAGTGTTGTTACTGAAGGTATAATTACTGAACACAAGCACAGCGCTGTATTGCTGCAGTTCTGCCAGGGTCGGAGTGTAGGATCTTACATCGTGAACATCCACCTGGGTAAACAGGCCGGTGCCCTCCAGTTTGCTCTGGACATCCTCTAATCTGTCTAAAGTGTTTGCGCCATAAATGCCAACCTTGCAGGGGCCGGCTGCTGCGGCTTGATGCGGCGCTAAAAAGAATACCGCGAAACTTGCCAGGAGCGCCAGTGACAGGGTTAATGAAAAAACGCGAAAAATACGATTCATAAAATCCCCCTTTCACAGAAAAAAATTTTATATATAGGAATTTTTAGAAGAGGCAGGATCTATATGTAATCAATATAGCATAGGAATGTAGCAGCTAACAAGAGTAACGATTTCATTAACCTAATTAATTTTAATATTGGTATGCACAAACGATTATCCACCCATGTGCCCCATGTAAGCAGACAAAATAATGCCCTATACAGGCAGTGACAGGAGTACGTGCATGGCTCTACCTGCTCCCGAATTTCGGCAAACCCTTTTGAGCTTATGCCTCACAGACTTGTTTTTAAGAAGGAAAAAAGGTATAGCAAACAGGTAAAATGCAGTTTAGCGGCAACTATAAACCTGAACACTCCTATCGAATACAAGCACAATGCCGACCATAACCGTTGATGATTACAAAATTCACTATCGTATGTCTAAACGGGCATCTGACGACACGCCCGCGGCCGTGTGCCTGCACGGCTCGGGTGCAGACAGCGTGGTGTGGGGCTACCAGGTAAGCCGCCTCAGTAAACAGTTCCGGATCATCGCGCCTGATCTTCCCGGTCACGGAGAAAATGAAGGCCCGGCGCTTGAGAGCTCAGAAGCCTATGCCCTATGGCTCGACCGCTTTGCGAGGGCTCTTGAGCTTGATACGTTCTTTTTGATGGGCCACTCCTTCGGCGGGGCAATAGCTCAGGAATATGCACGGCTGTACCCCGAAAAGCTCAAAGGCCTTATACTCATCGCCACGGGCACTGCTTTCAAACTCTCCAGCGCCTATCGTGAACTGCATGAACAGGGTGTGGATGTGGAAAGCCTTGACAGCGAGGCAATTCCCGCGTCAATACGGCAGGGATATGACATGCTCAAAAGGGTGAGCGGACCTCTGCTGCATGCCGATCTGCTTGCAGCCGGCTGCTTTGACAGCACGGCCTGGATTTCATCTGTGCAGACGCAGACCCTGGTGCTCTGGGGAAGCGCCGATTTCATCACTCCGCGTGCATTGCCCGAGCAGCTTGCCTGCATGCTCCCCAATGCCTCTTTTCAGGTTATTGAAAATGCCGGGCATGTGCTCATGGTTGAGGCAACGGAGGCCTTCAATACCGCAATCGCTGAATTCATGAACCGCGTTGAAAACCCCCGGGCGTGATCATCCAAAGAATGTTAAAAATCAGCTGCTGCGCCATTCCCCTTCTAAGGTTCAAAAAAACATATTAGCAGGGTGGTTTCGATCAAACAGCTTCAATTTTTTTATCAAAAGATATACTGAAGAAACGCATACAGAAATATCATCCTGAAAAGCTTCTGCCAGAGTTTTTCAACTTTGCCGTCGATTTTGCCGTCGCAGTTGTCATCGATCTTATTGCCCATCTGCTCCCGGCTGCCCGGATGAACCGACGGGTTCGTGTCGTCGCAGTCACGCTCGGGATGGGCGCAGCCCGGGCCGCCCGCATAGCCATAGCCGTCATTGTCATTATCAACACATCCGAACGGCGGCGGCATGGTAAACCTGCCACCCCATACGGCGCAGGACTCAGCGCTTTGGGAGTCATCGCCCGAAGGCCTTCGGGCAATAGAAAATTCACCGCCGCCCTGTCCGGCAAATGAGGCGACAGGCTCGCCGCTGCCGATGCGCTTGATGGTTCCCGTAATGACGGGGAAGCGGCACATGATGACATACTGGGAGGTAATGGGCGTTAAATCAGAAAGCATGGGAACCTGATTGTCTCCGATGTCGACGAAGGCCTCAACCGTATACTGACTGTTGCGGGCAATGACGGTCATGTCACGCGGCATGCACTGGCGCGCCTGCTGGTCATAGTGCCAGGCCGTGTGATACCATCCCAGTTCGCCTGCCGCGCCGGTAAACCGCACAGCTTTGAGGTTGCCGCCATCGTAAAAACTCACATCAAGGTAATCCATGACCGCCGAATCATGATAGCTCTGGAGCGCCCACTGGACCTTCGTGGCATTGTCGGAAACAACGGCAAAGTCCCAGCCGCTGAAGTTGAACGCCCAGGGACCCCAGGCCTGCTCCCGGTAGCCATGGCCGTCGATAGGCACGGTCATCCCCGTCACAAGATTGCGGATATAGCCCCGCACTCTGGTTCGCAGCCAGGTCATATCAACGCTCCAGTGCTGCAGAGGAATATAGGCGAAGTTGCCCGCATCATAGCCGGTCACGGTTGAAAATGCTTGCTCATAGGCTGCATAGCAGCGCTCCGGCCAGTCCTGGCTCACGGCAAGTTCCCACTCGAACCTCTCGGTCCGGCCTTTCAGTATCAGCGTTTCATTGTCTGCAACAGGAATAATATGGCCGTAATAAACTCCTTTTTCTCCATGAAACTCACGAATATCGGCGGATGCAACATAGCCCTGTGCGCCGGGTCCGGTCCAGGTCCCAACGCCGAAATTGACATAGTCGGCGATCTCACCGGTTGCGGGAAATGTGCCGGATATTGCAACATTGCCGCCCGAGGGCATGAGGCCGGCCAGGTGCTGACGCGGATCGGCAACCACGTACCCGATACTGCCGGTAAAACCATCGTCATGAACCATGAAATAGTCCCATTGAAAGGTGACGCCATCAAGAAAATACGGCTTGCCCTTTATGTAGTCGTCGTCGCTCAGCACCTGCCAGCCCTGCAGTCCTGTTGCGCAGCTTGCCTGAGGGAACCGGGACACTGTCGGTCCGATGAGCAGTGTAAGCACTATGGCGGAGGCAAGGACGCTGAGTATCCTGGTCATGCTCATGGCTATGTTCCTGAATTGTTAAGGGTATCTGGTATTTCATCTTGATAACAGAGAATCGGCCGAAAAGCAAAAAGATCAGCGCTGCCCACAAACGATTTTTTCCCTGTAAGCAAGCACATATCCCATGTACGACATGTTCCTGAATACAAAAAAAAGGCGGCCTTCAGACCGCCTTTACAATAAATTAAATAGTACCTATTCAATCAGGGCTTTATGCGGACATAATAAACCATGCCCCGGTATCTGCCTTTTGGTTTAACCGGGCACAGGAGCAACTGGCCGATATTGCCTTCCATGAGCGGAGTTTCTACAAATGCCTCCCTGCCCTGCTGAACGGCCTGCATAAAAACGCTCTGCGGTGCATCGCGGACTGAATCAAATTTATAATTACTTAAGCTGTTCCCGGGCGGAAAGCCAAAAAGGGTCACGCATTTTTCATCAACCCACTGAACGCTGTACAGGCCTGGATTATTAACATAGAACTCTTGAAACAAGAGCGCCGAGATACTTTCGGTCATTGCGGGCAATGGCATCCTGCATTTCATCAAGGGCGACAAATTCGCGGAACGCCTCATTCAGACTTTTCAGGCCCAGCTCTTCAAGAGTCTTTTTGCCGTTGACGCCCTCTTTCTCAGCTTTAGTCAAAACAATACGCCACGGCGTACCACAAATCGCGATAGTCTTCCAGTAGGCATATTTTTTCACGCTCTCCTTGAGCCCCTTGCCTAAAAAATCATATGACGCCGATCCATCGGGTGAATCTGCTATGGCTCGCGCCGCAGCAAGAAGGCCGGGAAAAGGCTTATAAAGATCATCACTGAAAACATTGCGTCCAATCTCCTCGGCATCGGGGTCATAGATTATTCTGCCTGCCGGTTCCATTGCCCAGATGTCAACCGGCACACCTGAAATTCTTTGCTCAACGATGCTTTTCAGGAGCGACTCCGGCCTTAGAAGCATACTGATCGAACCAAGACAATCTCCTTTATCAATTACGGGGTACTGCACAGAAACCGCATAAAATCCTTCAACTGTCATGAAAGCTTCAGACATGCCGGGCTTTTTATCAGCAAGCATCTTTATTATATGCGCCTGACCGGAAATATCCTTACCCTCCAATGTTCTGTAATACGCCGGTTCCACAAAACGGATGACACCCCTAGTATCGATAAATGCCAGGTCTGCGGCATAGTGATGCTTTTTATACAGGTCGTTCAATAGCGCCCTGACACGCGTCGTATCAGCTCCTGAGGCGGCAATCCCACCGGCTGCGAGCTCCATATCGCTTTGAATAACGGCAGATGCTGCGTCAAGCTCTTTCACGATGTCGCCGAGTGCAAGGGGCTCGTCAAAAGAGGATCCGGCTCTAAAGCATGTGATACAGCATCCGGTAAAAAATATAAGGAAGAGCAGCAAAAACAACTTTCTCATGGGAGCATCCTTTCTGATGGTTTATACAATGTGCAAATTTTATGATAGCAGACGTATCACAGATGCGCATTGTCTGTCGTCAAAAATTTGTATTTCAAATCCATTCTATTTGAGCTATACTCTTCAACGTTACGGGAACCGGAAACGGTTTAATAGGGAAGACGGTGAAAGTCCGTCGCGGACCCGCCGCTGTAACCGGGAACGAAGGCCGCACAACGTATGCCACTGTTCGATCGAATGGGAAGGCGCGGCTGGAGGATGATCCGGAAGCCAGAAGACCTGCCCGAAACATACCAGGCGCATTACCCGTGGTAGGGTTGCGCCGCCTGTTAGGATGGATGAAAAACGGCATCCCCCTGTCTGGCACTGACCAGGCAGGGGGATTTTTTTATGACACAAAGGAGCCGTTGATGCAAAAAACAGCCCTGAGGGCCACCGCATTTTTACTCATGTTGCTACTGCTGGCACTGCCGGATCAGGCCTTTGCCATGCATATCATGGAGGGCTTTCTGCCGCCCGGCTGGTGCCTTTTCTGGTGGCTCGCGGCTGCTCCTTTTCTGATTACAGGATTTTTTAAAATAAAAAAGATCATTCGGGACCGGCCGGAGGCCAAAATGCTGCTTGCCTTTGCCGGAGCATTTATATTCGTTCTCTCGGCGCTTAAACTGCCATCGGTCACGGGAAGCTGTTCGCACCCGACAGGAACCGGCCTCGGCGCCATACTGTTTGGCGCGCTGCCCATGGCGGTCATGGGCTCCATAGCTTTGCTGTTTCAGGCGTTGCTGCTTGCCCATGGCGGCATTACAACGCTCGGGGCCAACATTTTTTCCATGGCCGTTTGCGGCCCCATGATTGCTGCAGGCCTCTATGGCATTACGCGCAGGCTGCATATGCGGCAATGGCTCTGCGTATTCCTGAGCGCCTGCCTGGGGGATCTTTGCACCTATATCGTCGCATCGCTGCAGCTTGCTGCTGCTTTCCCGGCAGAGCATGGCGGCATCATGGTCTCATTTATAAAATTTGCCGGTATTTTCGCTGTAACGCAGCTGCCTCTTGCCATAAGCGAAGGGTTGCTTACGGTCGTGGTCTTTAATGTTCTGTCGGCCTACAGCGCTGGAGAACTCGGGCCCCTGTCTGTTTTCAGCCGGAAGGAGGCCTGAAATGAAGGCAAGTCGAACGGGGCTGCAAAACATCGTATTTCTGCTTCTTGCAGTGGCGCTTGCCGTTGCGCCATTTCTCATACAATCAGGAGCTGAATTCGTAGGCGCCGATAACCTTGCCGAACAGGCCATAACCCGGCTTCGGCCCGATTACGCACCCTGGTTCCATTCGCTGTGGAAGCCGCCGAGCAGCGAAGTGGAAAACCTGCTGTTTACCCTGCAGGCAGCCCTTGGAGCAGGATTCATAGGCTACTATCTCGGCTCGCGCAGAAACCGCAAAAAGAATTCGGACAATGATCGCTCCTGACACCTGGGCCTACACAAACTCGCTTGCAAAAATACACCCGGCTGAAAAATGCCTGCTTGCGGCGGCTCTGCTGTGCCTGAATCTGGCAACGCCTGCGGTCATTCCGGTATCATGCATCATTTTTTGTTTCATGTGCAGTCTGACCATATTCAAGGCGGGCATTCCGCCCTCGGTCTACGGCAAACTGCTGCTCACGCCCCTTGTTTTTCTCTGCGCGGGGGCTGGAGCTGTGATAATAGATATTTCTCCTGATCATGCCGGCTATATAGCTATAAGCTCTCAGGGCATGCATACAGCTATTATTATTGCCTGCCGCGGCCTGGGTGCGGCGGCATGTCTGCTCTTTATCTGTTTGACAACCCCTGTTGCAGATATCACCTGGTTGCTTGCCCGCCTGCGGCTGCCGGGGCTGCTCATAGACCTGCTTGATTTAACCTACCGCTGCATCTTCATACTTGCCGGTGCTGCTGAAACAATCATTGCGGCGCAGTCTTCACGCCTGGGATATGCAACAGTAAAAACAGCCTACCGGTCTTTGGGAACACTTGCAGCAGCAAGTATCATACGTTCGCTTGTAAACGCACGTCTGATGCAGCAGGCCTTTGACAGCCGCTGTGGCGACGGACCGATACGTGTTATGCATGCCCCATGGCCGATTTCAAAAAAAAATTGCATAGCCGTGTTACTTGCTGTGATTATCATCGCGGCATGCGGCTTTTTCAGGTGATCCGACCATGAACCAGCCCTTTATTCTTGAAGCCCTGAACGTCAGCTATGCCTATCCTGACGGCACAACCGCCCTCAGTGCTGTAGCAACAGGCATCAGGCGGGGGGAAAAAATTGCCGTTCTCGGCGCAAACGGCGCCGGCAAAACAACTCTGTTTCTGCACTTTAACGGCATTTTCAGGCCCACCCGCGGCGCCATTCTGTTGAACGGCACACCCCTTCTGTATGACCGCCGCTCCCTGCGGAACCTGCGCAGCAAAGTTCAGATTGTTTTCCAGGAGCCTGACACCCAGCTTTTTTCCGCGCGGGTATACCAGGACATATCATTCGGAGCCTTGAATCTGGGGCTGCCGAACGATGAAGTACTGCGGCGGGTCGAGGCAGCCCTCCAGACTGTTGACATTGAACATTTACGGAATAAACCCACCCATTTTCTCAGTCATGGAGAAAAAAAGCGCGTCGCGATTGCCGGAGCCCTGGTCATGAACCCTGAGGTCTTGATCATCGATGAGCCGACTGCCTGCGTCGATCCACGGCATCAGCAGGAACTGCTGGATCTTTTCGACAAGCTCAACAGAAGGGGAACCACCATTCTGCTCTCAACCCATGATGTTGAGCTTGCCTGGCAGTGGGCCGACAGAATCCTTGTTATGCATAATGGCCAACTTGCCCGTGAAGGGGACCCTCACACGGTGTTCTCCGATGACAGGCTCTTACAAACGGCAGGCTTGTGTAAGCCCCTGGCGCTTGAGGTGTTCGATGCTCTGCGTCTACAAGCAAAATTAGCACCTGATGCTGCCCCGCCGAGAACCAAACACGCCTTCTTGGAAATGCTTTTTAAAAAACTTTACTACAACTAAATCCAACTTGCTTTCCCCTAAAAAAAATGTATGCTCGCTGTTACAAATCAATATAAATCTAAATCCCTGCAAACCATTGATATAAATTTTTCTACAGTTCAGGCTGCAACTATCGAAAAGGTTATTATATATTATGCAGATCAAATGAAACGTGCGTTTTAAGGGGATATTCTTTTTGAAGCAAAATTCGTAACTGAAAGAAAACAACGCACTGAATGAATCTGTCGGCTTCTCTTACGAAACGGTTCAACCAGTTAAAAAATGCTTTTTCGTTCCGGCTTTTTTTATGAGCTTGTTCGATGAGAAGTATTTATGTTATTGCGTATGCAGCATTGACCGCATGCACAGCTTTCATTTCCTGAATTATATTAGACACAAACCTTAATAGTAATTTTATCGTTCGAGAGTAATTGATTCTGTATAGCTTATATTAAAATTTTAATTTTTAATATAAATATTTATTTAAAAATGACGTAAAAGCCCAAAAAAAAAGTTGCTAAATAAAAGCTTTAGTGTACTATCTAATTGCACACAAATCAGAGAATGGGAAACGGCATGAAAAATTTTCTTAGCTTGATGAGTACGATTGCCTTCGTGGTTTGCTTATTTTACTCAAACACAGTTCCCTGTCTGGCGCTGGAGCCGTTACAGGATAATGGCGCATACCTGACCCGGCCCTTGCCATTAAAGGCAATAGGGTTGAAATGCCGCTAAAAAGCGTCCTGCTGCTGGGTCTGAAAAACAACCTAAACATACAGTTTGCAAGCTATACGCCCGGCATTACCGAAACAGGCATACAGCTTGAAAAAGGAAAGTTCGACACGCTGCTCAGCACGCAATATCAAAAAAACCGCAGTGTGACGCAAACCGGCAACGCCCTGGGCAGCACTTCCAGCCCGGTGGTCAAGGAGGAACGGCACAACTGGGAAGGTAAACTGCAGAAAAAATTTCTGACGGGAACCCAGGCGGAACTGAAAACGACCAATGAAGAATATCTGACAGACACAAGCTTTCAGGGACTGAAGCCGCAGTTCAAAAATACTCTCGCCTTGTCGCTTACCCAGCCGCTGCTGAAGGATTTCGGCATCGGCATCAATGAAACATTCATAAAAATCGCTAATTTAAACTACCAGACATCGGAATACGAGTTCCGCGATCAGGTTATGAATGTCATGTATCAGATCGAGGCCTTTTACTGGGATCTCTATTACAGGAATCAGGATTTACTGGCCAAGCAGGACTCCCTTAAGCAGGCTGAGGAACTGCAGCGCGAATTCGGGATTCGCATCGAAGCCGGGGCGCTGGCGCCCATAGAAATTCATCAGGCAGACGCCAATGTTGCCCAGCGCAAACAGGAGGTCATCGTTGCGCAGGCCGCGGTGCAGGCAGCTGAGGACTATCTGAAGGCCGCTCTCAATCTCTATGACCAGAAAGAGTACTGGGATGTTCAAATCGTGCCCTCGGACCTGCCCAATGTCATCAACATTAAACCATCTGTTGACGAGTGCGTCAAAACAGCCTTTGAGAATCGGCCGGATTTAAAGCAGGCCCAGCTGGGCATCCGTGCATCGGAACTGCAGCTCAAATACGCAAAAAATCAGAAACTGCCCAATCTTGCTCTGTTCGGTTCAA
>CAWDSQ010000021.1:0-36634 GCA_963804955.1 uncultured delta proteobacterium
TGCACTGGCAGAGCTGGAAAAAAAATGCGCCGTCTACGGGGCAGGCTGCATCAAGCGCGGCAAGACCGATGAAGGCAAAGCCTGTCTTGCGCTGCCGGAGAAATATGCCTCCTCGCTGAAATCTATGGGGGGGATAAAGAAGAAGTCAGAATCCAGCAGTCAGGATCCAGCAAGAATCAGAAATTAAGAACATTCGCCTGTAAATTATATCTTTTTCCCATTCTGTATTCTGGCTACTGAATTCTGACTCCTGGCTGCTTTTTTAAAGACCATAAACAGTATTAACTACTATCTACGGGACAGGGTGCTTCCATGCCGCTCATCAGAAACAAGCTTTACTACTCTGTAAAAAAACTCACCGGCCAAGCCATCGGTGACTTCAATCTTGTAAGCGACGGCGACAGGATTGCCATTGGCATTTCAGGCGGCAAGGACTCCTACAGCCTTCTGCACATGCTTGATACGCTGCGGCGGCGTGCTCCGGTAAAGTACAGCCTTGTGGCCGTCAACATTGACGCGGGCTATCCCGGCTATCGCACCGACGTGATAGAGGAGCACCTGAAGTCCTGCGGGTTTGAATACCGGATGGTGAAAACAGACATCTACCGGATTGTTGAGGCCAAGCGCAATCCCGGGTACGTCATACTGCTCCTTCTGCGCGCGGCTGCGGCGCGGATGTCTCTACACGGCAGCTCAGGAGCTTGGCTGCAACAAGCTTGCCCTCGGCCATCATCTCGACGACTTCATAGAAACGCTGCTTTTAAACCAGTTCTTCGTGGGCACGCTTGCGGCCATGAGCCCCCGCATGCTTGCCGACAACGGCGTGCAGACGGTCATCCGGCCCTTTGTGTATGTTGAGGAAACGGCCATCGCACAGTTTGCCGCTGAGAACCGCTTCCCCACGGTCTCATGCGCCTGCCCCGAGAGCGGCAGCTTTGATATGAACCGCAAGCGGATGAAAAACCTCATAGCATCTCTCGCCCGCGAAATTCCCAATATCCGCTCAAGCATGATAAAGGCTCTTGCCAACGTGCAGCCCCGTTATCTCATGGACGGGCGCTTCACTCCGTTTGCCGATTCTGAAACCGCTGCAATCCCGGACGTTGAAGAGATTTGAACCGGTGCGCCGCTAAGAATTTTGGCTTGTGCATCGCAAAAGAGACCCCATTTTCTTGTAAGTAATTCAACTATTTCAACAACTAGTCCTACGACACTGGCAAATCGGCAATATATTGTTCGATGCAATGCTGGCGTCGAAACTTCAGGCCGCTCATGTTGCGACTGCGCAGGTTTCGCCAGAGCAGTTGTTCGGCATCGGTCATACGCTTTCGAAGCGCTCGTGCATTATTGACTGTCAAAGCCCCCTCATCCTGCCCTTCTCCCCCTGAGACTGTGTTGCAATTAACTTTGCTGTCATCTCGACCCCTTCGGCTTTGCTCAGGGCAGGCTCCGGGAGAGATCTTTGTAGTAAGTAAAATCAAGGGCTTAAGATTGATGCGCAGTGGCGCAACTTGCGGACTCACCGCCTGCGGCGGATTCGAAATGACATTAATAAATCAATTGCGACACAGGCTCGCATGGGGGAGAGGGTCGGGGTGAGGTGGCATTAAAGGCTGGGCAAAATTAAGTGTGCCCAGCTTTCATTTAATTGATTGCAATATTGTTGGGCACGCTACGTTTTGCCTAACCGGCTGTTACCATTGTCTTTCCCCCTCTCCGCCCATGTCCCCGGTCTATACACTTTATGGGGGAAAGGGCTGGGGGTGAGGTGGCATAAAAACATCAATGCGCTTCGCGCCAGTTATTGCCCCAGTTCACATCGACCTTCAGGGGCACGGACAGCTCCACAACGCCTTCCATGACGGTGCGCACAAGGGCGGCAAGCTTTTCCATCTCCGCCTCGGGCGCTTCAAACACCAGCTCGTCATGCACCTGCATGATCATGCGCGCCTGCAGGCTGCTCCCTCTCAAGGGCCGGGCCCATATGCAGCATGGCCATTTTTATAAGGTCTGCGGCCGTGCCCTGAATGGGGGCATTTATGGCTGTGCGCTCGGCAAACTTGCGCACGGCGCCATTGGTTGCGGTTATCTCGGGCAGGTAGCGCCGCCGGTTCATAAGCGTTGTCACATAGCCGTCTTTGCGGGCAGCCTCCAGCACGCCGTCGAGATAGTCGCGCACGCCGCGGTACTTGCGGAAATAATCGTCGATATAGGCCTGAGCCGTGCGGCCGTCGATGCCCAGGGCCTTGCTCAGGCCAAATGAGCTCATGCCGTAGATGATGCCGAAGTTTATCACCTTTGCGTCGCGGCGCATGGTGGGGGTGACCAGTTCGGGCGTGACGCCCAGAATCTCCGAGGCCGTGCGGGTATGAATATCCTCATCCTTGCGGAAGGACTCGCACAGGGTCTTGTCACCGGACATGTGCGCCAGTATCCGAAGCTCTATCTGTGAGTAGTCGGCAGACAGTATCTTCCAGCCCGGATCGCTGACAAAAGCCTCGCGTATGCGGCAGCCTTCATCGGTGCGAATGGGTATGTTCTGCAGATTCGGCTCGGAGCTGCTCAGCCGGCCCGTGGCTGTGACGGTCTGGTTATAGGAGGTGTGGATGCGGCCCGGTGGCCGGGTTTACCAGATCGGGCATATTGTCTATATAGGTTGATTTCAGCTTTGCAATGCTGCGGTATGCCAGCACCTGCTCGGGCAGCGGATGCAGATGGCCCAGCTCGTTTAAGGTCTCGACATCGGTGGCGTAGCCGGTCTTGGTTTTTTTCTGTACGGGAAGCCCGAGCTTTTCAAACAGCACCTCGCCGAGCTGCTTCGGGGAATTGATATTGAACTCGCAGCCCGCGATTTCGTAAATATTTTTCTCGATGCCGGCGATTTTTAAGCCGAATTCATCGGAGAGGCCGCGCAAATGCTCCATATCAACTTTCACGCCTACCATCTCCATCTGCGCAAGCACGGTGACCAGCGGCATTTCCAGATCATAAAAAAGTTTTTCAGCCTCTGCGGTTTTCAGCTGCGGCAGCAGCTTAGCCGCAAGCATGAGCGTGATATCGGAATCCTCGCAGGCATACTCAACAGCCTTGTCGATCGGCACCTGGTCAAAGGTGATCATGCTTTTGCCCGAGCCTGCCACATCCTTAAACGAGATCATGCGGTGGTCGAGCTGATCAAGGGCCACGTCGTCAAGATTGTGCCGGTATTTTGACGGATTGATCACATAGGAGGCCACCATGGTGTCGCAGGCTATGCCCCGCAGCTCTATGCCGTAGCGCTTGAAAATGATGTATTCATATTTAATATTGTGCCCGACTTTTTTTGGCGCCCCGTCCTCAAGCAGGGGCCGCAGCTTAGCTAGCAGCCGGCCCAGGTCCGGCTGGCCGGCAAGCCCCTGATGGCCGACCGGTATATAGTAGGCTTCATGGTCCTGCACGGAAAAAGAAATGCCCACTATGTCTGCGCGCATGGCATCTATGGAGTTTGTCTCAAAATCAAGGGCAAAGGACGGGCAGCTGCGCAGCCGCGCAATGAGGGCGTCGATATCGGCAGCGCTGGTGAGCATGTGGTAGTTCTTGGTTGACAGGGGGGCAGCGGCAACGCGATTCAAGCAGCTTTTTAAATTCAAATTTTTTATACAGGCCCCGCAGGGCCTCCTCATCGGGCTGCGGCAACTGGCAGTCGCTCCATGAAATGTCAAGGGGCACGGCCGTGTCTATGGTCACCAGCTGGCGGCTCAAATAGGCTTTCTCGCGGTTGGCAGCAAGGGCCTCTTTTGCTTTTTTCTTGGTGATGGCATCAAGGTTTGCATATACGCCGTCAAGTGTGCCATAGGCTTTGATAAGCTCTGCTGCGGTCTTCTCGCCGATGCCGGGCACGCCGGGCACATTGTCGCTCTTGTCGCCCATGAGGCTGAATATCTCGATTATTTTTTCAGGCGGCACGCCGTATTTCTCCTGCACCTTCTCCGCGCCGGTCACGGTGCCGCGCATGGTGTCAAGCAGCGTGATGCGGTCGCTCACGAGCTGGCACATGTCCTTGTCGCCGGAAATGATCACCACGTCCAGGCCGGCGGCTTCTGCCTGCCGCGCCATGGTGCCGATCACGTCGTCGGCCTCAAAGCCCGGCTTCGCAACCGATGCGATGCTGAAGGCCGCAATGACATCCTTCATGTGGGGAATCTGTGCTGAAAGCTCATCGGGCATTTTCGGGCGGTGGGCCTTGTAGTCCTGATAGACCTCGTGCCGGAATGTGGGCTCGGGGCAGTCGAGCACCGCCGCCAGATAGTCGGGCTTCTGCTCCTTGAGCAGCTTCTGCAGCATGGTCGTAAAGCCGTAGATGGCATTGGTGGGCAGGCCCTCGGAGGTCGACAGCGGGGGCAGGGCAAAAAAAGCCCGGTAATAATATCCGCTCACGTCAATAAGATAGAGTTTTTTTCGCTCGGTCATGGCAGGCCCTTCAGGATGCAGGCCGGCATGCGAGCAGGCCCTGCAGTATTGTTTATAGTGAGGTTTTTGTTGATTCGGATTATGAGATTGAAAGTATACCAATTGCATGTTTCAGTCAAAGAAAAAGGGGCGGAGCATGATCCGGGCAGCCATTCTGTTAAAATCACTGGGGCTTTATCATGTTCAGAATGACGATTCATTGCCATTGTTGCCGTAAACTGGAGCAATATCCTGCCGCGGCTGATTCTTTCGGCCTGCATGCTGTTGTTTTGTATTAGAAAATATGTTTGCAAAGCAAAAACCAGCGTGTATTATGAGATCGAGCATGACGAATTTTTATCTTTTGTTAAAAAATAGAAACTGTTTCACAGCGACATTTTTGAGGGCTTAAACAATGCAGGCTATAAAAAAAATCATGGAAGTTGAAAAAGACAAAAGCATCAGCCTGAAATCTCTTCCGTTCAAGCCGGGCAGCAGGGTTGAGGTCATCGTGATTCCCGCAACAGACCAGGCGAAGGACATTTTCAGTTTTATGGATACAGTGGTAAAAAACAAAAAGATTGCTCCCCTCAGCACGAAACAGATTGAAAAGATAGTGCATGAAGTCAGAGCACGCAGATAAAATAACAGTTGTCTTTGACACTACTGTGTTTATTTCCGGGTATCTCTGGAACGGCAAGGCCCGTGATGCCCTCCGCCAGGTAAGAAACAAAAAACACAGATTGCTTTATTGCCGGGAATTACTTGATGAACTCATTAGGGTGCTTTCTTTAAAATTTCAGCTTGAAGTCTTTGTGGTTCATAACATAGTTCAGGATATCCATAATATCGGACACAGCATACCTATCATATCTCGCGACGCACCGATCACTGCCGACCCAACCGATAATCTATTCATCAACCTTGCCCTCGACGGTAAAGCAGCCTGCATTGTCAGCGGTGATTCGCACCTCCTCAAATTAAAAAAGCACAAGGGCATTTCTATTGTTACGGTCGCTGATTTTTTGAAAATGTAAGCTTTTCAGTCATTCCATCCGGACAAATTGGTTTTGCAGACTGCCCTTTAAAAGCAAACCAGAAATAAATAAGCAGTCCGGTCATAAGCAGCGAACAGCTGTTGCCGATGATGAAAATCAAATCCCCCACATGCAGGCAATATGCTTGCAGGAGCGCCAGCCCAATCATGAGCGTCATAAGGTAGGCAATGCTCAAATCCTGAGCCTGCCGTGTTCTGTAGGTCTTTATCACCTGCGGAATGGCGCTGGCGCAGATGATGATAGAACCTACCACGCCGATTGTCTCGATCATGTCATCTTCTTTCCATAAAGGTTTTCATTTAACTATTTAAGAGTATAATCGACTTCGATGACAACCGTTGGCATATTGACGTTGTATACTGTTAATCAGTTTGCTTTTTATTTCCCCCTTTGGAAAAGGGGGATACAGGGGGATTTATTTAACGCCGTGAACAAATCCCCCCAACCCCCTTTGCTAAAGGGGGAATTGTTGCGCCATCCCTTTTGATGGGCGGAGCGCTAAATAGACGCATGGCCGTACAAGGAGGATTTTATGGAACGAAGACAGGCAACCTTTTGACCAGATTTTTGACTTTCTTTTCCCTGATATAAAAATTCAGGGCAAAGAAGGTGATGGCTGATGGTGTATAAAGATGCCCTGTATCAGGTGAAGGAGAAATAAGCGACCCCCGGGTGGCCGCCTTTGTCATTCAACAAAGACTGTCTTGAACCCCTGCCCGTGGGCTGTTTCAAGCTGCCTGCGGTCGGAGGTGACAAAGGGGAGGGAAATCCGCATAGCTTCCTGAAATATCAGCGCCGAGGCAATATGCAGGGCATCAAGCGATCTGATGGGAGAGCCTGCGACGCTCTGCTCAACCTTAAAATAAAAAGGAGGACCTATTTTTCTTTTATAGATTTCTTTGCGGTGCCCCACGCGAAGAACGACAATATCATTGCCCTCCATGTCAAAAATCACGCGATAATCACCGATGCGGAAACGGTAGCCGCCAAGTTCCGAATTAGTCAACCGTTCGGCGTATTGGAGTAGGTTGTCTGTAAAACGAAGGAGGGTTGCGCCAAGACGCTTTTTCACAGCGGCATCAAACCGGGCAATGTCTCTGACGGCTTTCTGCGTATAGACCAGCCGATAGCTCAATGCCCGAACACCTCATCATGCGTTGTAACACGGCCCGCCTTATAATCCGCCCGGGCCTCCTTGATGCTTTTCAAGTACTCGGGGGAGGTTGCGGCGAGCAGTTCTTCCAGAAAATCATCCCTGTCTTTTTTGTTCATTGACTTTACGGCGCCAATAATTTCTTGTCGGGATAAAGTAACTTTAATCTCGTTGAGCACGGGAAACCCCTTTCACTATTCTTGTTTAAGTGTAATCACTCATTTTAATATTTTATCATTTTTGACAACTGCCTGCAACCATACTCAGCGATACTGTATGCCATGCATAGGTTCAGCGAAGATATGGGTGGACACATGGGGACGCTGTAGACAAATCACACAAACCATGAACCCTGCGCCAAGCGTATCAAACCGCTACCTGTTGACTCCGGCTTCCGGTCGGGGGCTTTACTTCTACTTATCCAGGGCTTCAATAATGTTGGCTGTAACTGTTTCAAGAATTTCAATGAGGGTAACTTCTCTTGATTCGGCAACACCGGCAGACGTGTGGATGTGGTGAGGAAAAGTTTTTAGCTCCCGATGATGGGGCGCAGAATCCCACCGGCGGATGAGCTTATGATGCCGATCCATGAAATGGAAGCGATACTCTCTCTGGCTGGCAAAAAACATCTCTTTAAAGTGCAGTGCTGAGCCATCCTTAAACTGAAGGGTGCCGCCGATCATACCGACATCAGCATCTTCATCATATTCGATTTCAACTGCTTCCCGCTCAATGAGCCATTTGAGACTTGCTATCCGCTTTTGTACTTTAGCAAAATATTTTTGGATCATAGCGAGAGGCTTTTAAGAATCTTTTTTTGTCCGTTTATCTTAGTATAGGCCTCATAAACAAAAAGCCAGTCGAACCATTCCTCTGCATCACCCAATTTCCCATTCCTGAATTTAAGTATAAAATCCCTGCTTTTCATTCCATGCTTTTTCTCAAATGCCTTGAGCCTGCCTGCATAATTTTCAGCTTTTGCAGCAAGGATTTTTTCTTTCAGGGCAACTCCTGATTTCAGCAACGACACTGCTTCATCTTTTACAAGAAGTTTTTGCATGATTCTCTTCTCCAAAGATTTCTTTTTATACATCAAACTATAGCAGAAGAACAACAAGCATGTCAAACAGGGCCGGCAGGCCGTAAGGGAACAAACCAAGGGGGCGCATTGCGCACCATTTCAATGGCTCTATTAAAATCGGTGCGCGGTGCGGCCCCTGCGATTGAAACAGGCACTTCTGATTATAGCCGCCGGTGCTTTTTATAATACCCGATCAGCCCGTTGGTGGAGGAATCGTGGGTGGTGACGGGCCCGTCGCCGGCAAGCTCGGGAAAAATGTTTGTGGCAAGCTCCTTCCCCAGCTGCACGCCCCACTGATCAAACGAGCAAATGCCCCAGATGATGCCCTGCACGAAAACCTTGTGCTCATACATGGCGATCAGCGCTCCCAGCGTATGGGGATCGAGCTTTTGAAACATGATGGAATTGCTGGGCCTGTTGCCTTCAAAAACGCGGTGGGGGGCAAGCCGGTCTATCTGCTCTTCGGCCATCCCCTGAGCTGCAAGCTCGGCGCGCACCTGCTCACTGGTCTTGCCGTTCATGAGCGCCTCGGTCTGGGCGAAAAAATTCGACAGCAGCATGGCATGGTGCCCGCCAAGGGGATTATGCGACACGGCAGGGGCAAGAAAATCGCAGGGCACGATCCTGGTGCCCTGGTGCAGGAGCTGATAAAAAGCATGCTGGCCGTCGGTGCCGGGCTCGCCCCAGATGATCGGGCCCGTAGAGCATGCAACAGGGCCGCCGTCGCGCGTCACGCTTTTGCCGTTTGACTCCATGTCGAGCTGCTGAATATAGGCCGGCAGCCGACGCAGGTACTGGTCATAGGGCAGTATGGCATGGGTATCGCAGCCGAAAAAATTACTGTAGAGAATGCCCGTGAGGGCAAGAATAACGGGAATGTTTTGCCGCAGGTCGGCTTCGCGGAAGTGGCAGTCCATGGCATAGGCCCCGGCCAGTAACTGCTCGAAATTATCCATGCCCACGGCAAGCGCCACCGGCAGCCCGATAGCAGACCAGACCGAATACCTGCCGCCCACCCAGTCCCAGAACTCAAACATATTCTCCGTATCAATGCCGAACCGGGCCACCTCGGCGCTGTTGGTGGAAACAGCAACGAAATGCCGGGCTACCGCAGCCTCATTGCCGGTTTTCTCCACAAGCCACCGCCGCGCCGTATGCGCATTTGTCATGGTTTCAAGGGTGGTGAATGTCTTGGAGGCCACAATGAACAGCACGGTCTCGGGATTCAGCCGGCGCAGGGTTTCAGCCATATGCGTGCCGTCGATATTGGATACAAAATGCATGGCAAGATCGCGCCTGCCATAGGGCGTGAGTGCCTCGGTGACCATGGCAGGACCTAGATTCGATCCACCGATACCGATATTAACGATATCGGTAATGGGCCTTCCCGTATGGCCTGTCCAGGCGCCGCTGCGCACAGCTTCTGAAAAGCTGCGTATTTTCGCAAGCACGCTCTGCACTCCCGGCATTACATCTTGTCCGTCTACCAGCAGGGCGCTTTTCGAGCGCTTGCGCAGGGCAGTGTGCAGCACAGGACGATTCTCGGTGCTGTTGATGTGTTCTCCTGAAAACATCCGCTCGATCCAGCCTGCAAGATCGCACTTCACGGGCAAGCTGGAGCAGCAGGTCAAGGGTTTTCTCCGTCATCAGGTTTTTTGAAAAATCACACAATATGCCCGCAGCCTCGATGCTCATCGTCTCAAAACGTTGCCCGTCGCAGGCAAAAAGTTCTTTCATGGTTGTGTTTTTCAGCTCCTGTGCGTGATATGCAAGGGCCTGCCAGGACGGCGCTGTTGTGGTTTGCATACATTTACCTTTCCTTAAAGGATGAAAACCTGTTATAGTTCATTCTGCCAAAGCGGCTCAAACAAAGCAATTGCTTTTTGCTTGCACCTTTCCGCTTTGTTTTAATTTAAAATTTAATAAAAATATTAAAATAAATATTTTTCATGGCTGAAACCAGCAAAACACCGGAAAAACGATGGGACATGCGTGAACTGCGGCATGATCTGGGCCTGGCCCTGTCCAGCTGCCTCAATATCTCACCGCTTGTCGCGCAGGTGCTGATCAACCGCGGCATTGAAACGCCCGAAGCGGCTCAATCCTTTCTTTCTGCGCGCCTGACAGACCTGCACTCCCCCCTGCTCATGAAAGATATGGACCGGGCAACAGAGCGCATTGCCGCTGCTCTGGCCAAAAAAGAAAAAATCTGCATCTGCGGTGACTATGATGTCGACGGCATAACCGCCACAACCGTTATGCTGCTTTTTCTGGAAAGCGCCGGGGCGCAGGTAGCATTTCATATCCCGAGCCGTCTGACGGAAGGCTATGGCATGAGCATAGCCACGGTAAAAAAACTGCATGCAGACGGCGTGTCGCTTATCATCACGGTCGACTGCGGCGTTTCAGCCTTTGATGAGGTGGCTTGCGCCCGGGCCCATGGCATTGATGTTATCGTCACCGACCACCATGAGCCCCCCGACCGGCTGCCCGAGGCCTATGCCATCATAAACCCGAAACAGAGCGGCTGCCCGTTTCCCTTCAAGGGACTCGCGGGCGTGGGCGTGGCGTTCAACCTGGTGATGGCCCTGCGCGCCAAGCTTCGCGATCGGGGATTCTGGCAAAACGGCCTGGAGCCCAATCTCAAGAACTATCTTGATCTTGTGGCCTTGGGAACCATTGCCGATATGGTGCCCATGCTTGACGAAAACCGTATTTTCGTCCGCAACGGGCTTGAAATACTGGGGCAGGGATGCCGGCCCGGCATAAAGGCTCTTAAAAGCGTGTGCGGAATGCCCGACGGGCCTGTTGCAGCAAATATGATCGGCTTCCGTCTTGCACCCCGTCTCAATGCCGCAGGCCGCATGGCTGAGGCTGAACTGTCCGTGCAGCTGCTGCGTACCGATAATGACGATGAAGCCATGGCCATGGCCCGCAAAATCGATGAAGAGAATACGAGGCGCCAGCAGCGCGAGCGCAGCATACTTTCCGAAGCCAGAAATATGGTCAAAAAAAATGCTGAGCTTCCCGATTCGCTCATCCTGTCCTCTCCGGGCTGGCATCCCGGCGTCATCGGCCTGTGCGCTTCGCGCCTGAGCGAAGAATTCAGCCGCCCTGCCATCCTCTTCGCCATTGATGAAAAAAGCGGCGAAGGCAAAGGATCGGCCCGCACGGTCAAAGGCTTTGACCTCTATGGCGCCATAAAAAAATGCTCCTCATTGCTCAAGGCATTCGGAGGCCACCGCGACGCGGCCGGCCTGACGGTTCATATGGACAACATGTACCCGTTCATGCAGGCATTCAATGCCATTGTGCGCGAGCAGTTCGCATCCGGCGACTTCCAACCCATGCTGGCCATCGACGCCGAGATCCCTCTGGGTGAGCTTTCCCCCGCTCTGCTCGAACAGATAGAATCGCTTGCGCCGTTCGGCCCCGGCAATGCCGAGCCCGTTTTTTCCACCCGCGAAATACAATCCTACAGCTCCATGGTTGTGGGCAATGGCCACCTGAAGCTGAAAATAAAGGAGGACGGCCAGTTCTTCGACGCTATCGGCTTCAATATGGGGACACGCTACAGTCTGAGCAATGCGGCAATCCGCCTGGCCTTTGTACCGCAATTCAACAGCTACAATGGCCAGAAGCTCGTTCAGCTCAATCTTCGGGATATTAAAAGCCTGTAATGCCCTTCCGTCTGCACGGCAGGCTTCCGGGACAACCGTGATACGCATGGATGCCCGGCAAAAAAACGCCCCTTACAACTTCTGCTATCCGCTCAGCCTGCACAGTATCAACTCTCACAAGCATTCATAACCGTATGGGAAAATATCGAAACACCGAAAAAAAAGTGCGGGATTTTTTAAAAAACTCTGAACCACGCACCCCGGTTCAAACCGTCGTCTGTGTGTATAGAGCATTTATCTAAAACATGTAGCCGTTTTTAGTTGTCTGTCATCTCGACCGAAGGGAGAGATCTTAGGCATTGCCGCAGCATAAAAGGCTAAGATTTCTCGCTACGCCCGAAATGGCAAAAAGGGTACAGTATTTTGTTAAATGCTCTAGTATGGAATTTGCTGGAGAGCCCCAAAGGGGACTGGCTGCCTACATTTTATTCAGGTGCAGTATGCGCGCGCCGTCAAATCCGTTAAATTTCGTCGACGAGGCTATGCTGTAGGCGCCGATATTGAGGGTGTAGAGATAGTCGCCTATTTTCAGGTCGCCGGGCAGCTCTTCGGCCAGGCTTATTTTGTCGAAGCTGTCGCAGGTGGGCCCCACCACGGCGCAGATTTCGGGTTTGCCTTTTTTGAACGCGTGGAAGTTGGGTATCCAGTGGTCATACACCACGCCGGAGAAGGTGTGGTAGACGCCGTCATTTATATGGTAGAAAACCTTGCCGTCGCGCTTTGCCTTGCCGATGATCTCCGACACAAGCGTTGCGGCATTGGCCACCATGAACCGGCCCGGCTCGGCTATCAGCTCGACATCAGATGGAAAATGCCGTGAGCATTCGGCATTGATGATGCGGGCGAGCCTCTCCAGCTTTGGCACGTCTGCGTCATACGCCACGGGAAATCCGCCGCCTATATCGACGATCTTCAAGGGATAACCCAGTTTCCTTGCATCATTAAATATGGCCGCGGCAATTTCAAGCGCCGCCGTATAATTGTCGAAATTGGTGCACTGGCTGCCCACGTGAAAGCTTAATCCCTCCACCACGAGCCCCGCGTCGAAGGACTGCTTGATCAGGCTTATTGCCTCGCCCGGCTCGATGCCGAATTTCGAGCTCATCTCGACCTGTGAGCCTATGTCGGGCACTTTCAGCCGCAGCACAAGGCCGGCCGTGGGGCAATGCTCCCGGATCTTTTTCAGCTCTTCTTTGTTGTCGTAGGTAACCAGGGGCCGGTATTTTTTTATTTTCTGCAGGGTCTGCCGGTCCTTGATGGTGTTGGAAAAAATAATCTTGTCCCAGATGTAAAAATCCTTGGCCTTGGGATCGAAGTGCCTGATGTACTTATAGACCTGCATGAACTCGTTATACGATGCCACGTCGAAGCTGGCGCCCTCGTCAAACAGGGTCTTGATGATCTCCTGGTTCGAATTGGCCTTGACCGCATAATAGGCCTGCACCCGCGGCAGATGCTTTTTGAACAGGCGGTAGTTCTTCCGTATCGTATCGTGATCGATGATGAACAGGGGAGTGCCGTGCTCGTCAGCCAGTTTTCGCAAATTTTTTTTCATAGTAGTTTTACAAATACAGCTTTTACCACAATAGCAAACACCGGGCAGACACGCGGGTCTGCCCCTACGTGTACAACCTGTTTTTAGCCTTGAACCTTAAACTTTGAACTTTTTACTCCAAACTCCGAACTCATAACTCTGAACTTTTTAACGCTATTATCCCTTATGCCTCCAGCTTCGCAATAAGGCCCTTGAGCTTTTTAATCTCCTTGTTGTTTGCCAGATACGACTCGGTGAGCTTGCGCCGCAGCTCCGGGCCGCGGTCATACAGCCGCCGGAGCTTTTTCGGCTTTGTCGTCTGTATGGTATAGGCCGTCATAAGCGGCAGGGCCATTGTTACGTCCAGATAGGCCGTGACCGTTTCATCCAGCTTGGTCGGGTCGATTTTACCCCAGCTTGCCGCTTCCGAGGGCGGCGCGCCGGACAGGCCGCCCGTGTCGGGCCGCGCGTCGGTTATATTGATATCGTAGTCCTGCCCGACTTCCGGTATCATGAGCACTTCCTGTATCTGCGGCTCGGTCTGGAGCATGAAGTTTTTCGGGCTGCCGCCGCCGATAAGGATAACGCCGGTCTTGCCCTTTTCATAATTTTTGGCATTGAGCACGATGGCTGTCGAGTCATTGACATCGATACTGGGGTTGATTTTGAGCTTGAACTTGTCCAGCATGCCCATGGCCTCTGCCAGCAGCTCGACACCGGCCACATTCATGCCGATGGTGGAGTCACCCGGCGACGAGGTAAAAACCGGTATGCCGTTGCGGTAGGCCGCGGCCAGAATGCTCACAGGCCCGAGCCTGTTGGCTTTTTCGTACTGGTCGAGCATTTTGCCGAGCAGGTGATAAAATTCACGGGTGCCCATTTCTTTCTGAAATTCAGGGCGGACCAGAATTTCCCGCAGCTTGCGGTCGGTTTCCATGAGCACATCTTCATAGTCAAACAGAATATCGTAGATGCGCGTAACGCCCTTGTGCCGCAGGTCGGCATCATCCACCGTGTGGCTGCCCCGGAACATGGGCAGATTGAGGGCAAAATGCATATCGTGATACATATTCGCGCCCGTGGCCGTTATCCAGTCGACAAAGCCGTGGTTCATGAGGGGTATGATGGCTGAAGGGCCCAGGCCCGCGGGCGTCAGGGCGCCGGCAAGGCTCAGGCCGATGGTGACATCTTTTTTTGAGTAGCGGTCTCGCAACAGATGGCAGGCCGCCCGGAGGCGGCCGCCGTTATAGGCATCCAGGTTATCGATAAGGGAGACTATGCTCGTATCTTTTGAAATAGCCTTGGGCATGATGCGCTTGCCAGACAGATACCGCGCCTTGCCCGGGCAACAGGGTGATTTTTGTTTTTTCATAATGCTCTGCTTTCTATGAAGTTTGGCTTTACAGCTTGTTTAAGCTCTTTGAGAAAAGAAGCCTGAATTCAGTAGTAGAATTCAGAATAGAAGACAAAGAAGTTGCAAGGAGTTTAATTGTTTCTTCCAGACAATCAGCTATTGAAACGCTTATGCTGTTTTTTTATGCTGACTTCTGGATTCTGACTTCTAGTTTTTATGCTTCTGCTAATGGCATATTACAGCATAGGGGCCAGTGGGAAGTCAAGCAAAGACATATACCGGCGGGCAGCGCCGGTTTCAAGGCGAAGCTTTCGTGCAAACAGGAGCTTGTTTTTAACCGTTTTTTTTATTACCATAGCTCCTGTCAGCTCCACGCCCACAGCCGTTTTACAACCAGACAGGGAGGTACTGCCATGAAGGAGCATCTTGTCGGCATCATAGCAGACACGCATGACAACAGGCCCGCTATTCGTAAGGCGGTTGATGTGTTCAACCGGCGCGGTGTTGGCCTGGTTGTGCATGCCGGCGATATGATATCGCCGTTTACCATCCTTGATTTCAAAAAGCTGCGCTGCCCCATGGAAATCGTTTTCGGCAATAATGACGGCGAGCGCGTGGGCCTGGCTGCCGCCTTCAGGGAAAACGCAAAACTGCTGCCGGGCCCGCGAGAGTTCACGTTCGGGGGAAGGCGCTTTCTGCTCATGCATGAAGACGGCTGCGTTGCAGCTGCGGCCCAGTCGGATGCGGTGGATATCATCGTATACGGCCATACCCATGACATTGATGTGCGCCAGGGGCCGCCTCTTGTCATAAACCCGGGCGAGGCCGGCGGATGGCTGCGGGACAGATCGACGGTTGCAATTGTGGATCTGCTATCGCTTGAGGTGGAAATTATCGATCTGGCCGAGTGAAGCTCTGCGCGCGTTACAGGATGTTTTTATAGCGGACCACACCGCCTGTGCGGGCACATCTGCAGCAGGTTTATAAACCTGCTTTTTCAAGCCATACAAAAAGTCCCAGCACCAGCACTTCAATGACAATAATAACTCTCCACGGGCACACATTGAATAGTTCCGGAAGAGTTTTGTCGCCAAAGGAGCCTTTGTTTAAAATGGATTTTTCGAGCCGCGGATACCAGGCGGCAAAAAGACCTGATCCCGCAAGCATGCCCAGTATGCCGCCAAAAAGAGCATCGAGCCTTCCATGCGCAGCGGCAGCCACCACCGTGCCGGGGCAGTAGCCAAGCAGCGCAAACCCAACACCGAAAATAAGGCCGCCGACAAGGGTCGAACCAACAGAGCCGGGCTTGGGATGCAGCTGCGCAAGGCCGTACTGCCGCAACAGATGCACGCCAATCATGCCGGTGAGCATGGCAGAGAGCATGATTTTCACCACGGTGAAATCCTTAAAGAGCAGCTGGTTCACGATTACGTCAAAGTTCGTCACCCCGCCGCGCTGCAGGGCAAAGCCGAAGCCAATGCCGATGGCAAAGCCAATGACGAGCTGGATACTTTTATTTGAGTGGACAGCAATAAACATTTAGTCCATTCATGAAATCATTGCAGGAGCGGCTTTCAGCCACGAAAAAACTCGAGCGTAAAGTCGGTCCGACAGCACCCCGACCATCAATACAACAGCATCGCCGTTGCGATCCCGCCCGCAAAGAAGCAGGCTGCGGCAAGCCAGCTGCTTGCGGCAAGCTGCATGGTACCGCTGATGCCGTGACCGCTGGTGCAGCCGCCGGCCCACCGCGCGCCAAGGCCAACGAGTATGCCGCCGGCGCAGGCGGCTAAAAAGCGCAGCACGGCGCTGCTGCCGAAGGTCTTTGCCCACAGATCAGGAACAAATACCGCCTGGAGGCTCCCCGACAGCCATGCCGCTGCAAATGCCCCAACGGCCACGCCTGCCACAAGCATCCACTCCCAGTCGATTTCGGGCGTGAATTTTTTATAATAGGGTTTTTGAGTTACCGGTTTGCCGCGCACCAGTTTTTCAAGCATGCCGCTTGAGCGGGAAAATGCGGTGGAACAGCCGATAAATTTGTCGGATACGACAATGGCGATACAGTTAAGCACCCCGATGATTATGCCAACGGCATAGGGCGACCAGGTTTGTTCGGTTAAGAAGTCCATGAATGGCTTTCATGATGATATGCATGATGTCCGCCGTGAGGAATTCCCCTGCCTTGGCCACGACGATCTAACACGCGCAGTTTTAAGGTAATGTTTACACCCGCGGGCCGTGCAGCTGAGTGCACACTGCGCAGGCGCCGGCAAACCCTGCTGCGCTGTAGGCGGTCATGCCGCCTGCCGCATTGAGCACATATTTGAAGCCCCGCTGTTTCAGCAGGCTCGTCCCCATGCTTGACCTGTGGCCCGTATTACACATGACCACGGCCGGGAGAGACGTTTCAATCTCCCTGAACCGCGCCCTGAGATCGGGCATGGGAATATTGACAGCACCGTCGATATGGCCGGCTTCAAACTCGCGGGGCGTGCGCACATCCACAAGCGTAAACCGCTCGCTGCGCTGCATCTGAGAGTGCAGCTGCTGCACAGACAGCTGCGGCACCGTGTCGAAGGCAAGCCCCGTTTTGGACCATTCATAGATACCGCCGTCAAGAAAGCCGGTTATGCGGTCATGGCCCACACGGCGCAGAAGCACAACGGCATCTGCTGCCTGTTGCGGGTTTTCGGTTACGAGCAGCAGCTGCATGCCGGGCGGCAGAATCCAGCCGGCAAAGGTCGAAAAATTGCTGCCAAAGTCGATGTGATAGGAGCCCGGAACATGCCCGCCGCCGAAGGCAGCCGTGGGGCGGCAGTCAAGCACGATGGTGTTTTTCTGCTGCATGCGTTTTTTGAACTCAGCAGGCTCAAGGGCTTTGAGAAGCGGCAGTTTATCAACAGGGACCGGGCCCTTGCCGTTTACGGCACTGCAGCGGCTGAAGTGATCTGGCGCAGGCGGCATATTGGTGGTAAGAGTTTCGACGAATTTCTTTTTGTCTTTTATCTTCAGAGCCCCGTTGTATTTCTTTTCATACCCGATAGTGGAAGTGCGCATGGCGCCCATGGCCCTGCCGCACAGCGAACCCGCTCCATGGGCCGGGTAGACTGCGCAAAATGACGGCAGGATGAGAAGCTTTTTGTGCAGGCTGTCATAGAGCTTGGCAGCAAGGCTTTCGGCAATGCCGGGAAATAGATCAGGCCTTCCCACATCGCCGACAAAAAGCGTATCGCCGCAGAAAACCGCTGCCGGGTCGCTGCCCCGCGAGCGGTCAATGACCACATAGGAAACATGCTCAGGCGTATGGCCGGGCGTTTCAAGCACCCCGATTGTCATATCCTCAATGTCGAAGGTGTCACCCTCGGCCACGGCAACATGCTTGAACGCGCACTTGCCGGCCTTGGGCGCATAAATGACCGCGCCGGTTTGCGCCGCAAGATCAATATGACCCGAAATAAAATCGGCATGCAGATGGGTTTCAAGAATATGGGTTATTTTCATCCCCATGGCGCGGGCAGCGTGGATATACACGTCGATATCGCGCCGCGGGTCGATAATGGCACAGGTTGTTGTGCCGCCCAGAAGATAGGAGCTGTGTGCGAGGCCTTTGACGAAAAATTGATGCACAAACATGGCTTATCCCTCCCTTATATAACCATAGTATAGCACTTTTAGCACTTAGCTATTCTTTTTTAAAGGGTTTTTCCTCGCCATCATGTGGTGGATTTGTCCGCCTTTTGACATGTCATTCACCCTGCGGCAGCCTGACGATTTGTAACGGTATAAAAAAACGGGCTTTCGCACCATGCGAAAGCCCTCCGGTTATTCAAAAAATTTTTGAGGTTGTTCAAAAATGCTCAGATGCAAGGCGCGCAAGACCGAAGGAATGAGGCGTACTGTTTTGTACGCCGCAGTGACTGAGGTTGCAGCGCAACGCAGCAAATGGGCGTTTTTCAACAACCTCTAAATATGCAGAAAGCACCTCTCCAGGGTCGCCATCAGGGCAATACTGTGATCATTGGCCGCCTGAATGACCGCGGCATCGTTCATGGAGCCTGCGGGCCACACCACGGCTGTGACGCCCTGGGCCGCAATCGTATCGATTGAGTCGCGCTGCGGGAAAAAAGCATCGGAAGACATGACCGAGCCTTTGAGCGAGTGGCCTTTTTTGAGGGCCTTGTCAATGGCCTGCTCCACAGCGCCCACGCGCTCCTGCTCGCCCGTGCCTACGGCGATTGCAGCGCCGTCTTTCACAAAAACGATGCCGTTTGAGCGAACATTGATATTAAGATACCAGGCCGTCAGGCAGTCATCCAGCTCAGCTGCCGTGGGCTGGCGCTGCACGCTGTAGTTCTGTCCATTGTTCTTTGCCGGATCGGTGTTGGGAATCATGGGATCGGAGATGAAATCGGCAGCCGAACGAATGCGCGTGAGATAGGGAATCTCGAAGGTAATGGTGCCGTCGGCGAGGTTGCGGATATTGAAATAGCCGGCCACATCGTCACCGATATATTTGGGAACGCTGCCCATGTTGGCGGCCTTTGCAACGCGGATGGCATTATTGAGCTTCTTGGTGCCTTCAGTGCGCCGCAGCACGGCAAGGGCATCCTCGTCATAATCAGGGGCGATGACGCCCTCGATAAAACTTTCCATGATGGCCTCTGCGGTTGCCGCGTCGACTTTTACGTTAAAACCGATGATGCCCCCGAAAGCGCTGCGCTCATCGCAGCTGCGGGCGATGCGGTAAATTTCGGCAAGGGACTCGCCTTTGGTCTGCACCTTGAACCCGCAGGGGTTGATATGCTTCATAATGGTGCAGGCAGGACGGTCAAAGTATTTCAGGATATTGACAGCCTGACTCATGTCCTGCAGGTTGGTGAGCGACAGACCTGCCTTGCCGCCCTTGAGCATGTCGAGGTTCCCCACCGACAGGGGCTGTGCGCCAGCAGGTGCAAAAGCAGCAAAGGGCTGATGCGGGTTGGTGCCGTAGCGAAGCGCAATGTCAAGGGCTTTCAGTTTAATGGTCTTGTCACCAAGTATGATCGTTGCCTCCTGCGGGAAATCGCTGGCAATGGCTGTTTTGTATACGTTTTTGAAATCTGATACATCGGTTGCCATGGTGGTGCTCCTTATAACGGTAGTTGAAATATCCTGTTATCTACAGGTCCCCCTTTGGGAAAAAGAAATACAGGGAAATTTAAGACACATAAAATCCCTCCCGACCTCCCTTTTTAAAAGGGAGGAACATATTTTTACAATGTTACTTATGCCGGTTCTTCACGCTCATGGTCACGGTGCCGTCTGCCGCCATATAGACAGCGGCTGCTGTCACGCGGTAGTCATCGCCGCCGGCTTTGGGGCCCAGAGCCGCATACAGTCCTTCAGCCGCCTCATCTGCCGTTGCCCACGCAATATCGACCTCTTTAGGCTCGCCGGTAAATGACGGCAGGGGGTTTGCGTTTTCACCCGTATAGGTGGCAATAAGGCTGCCTTTGCCCGCAATGGCCGGCACAGTGAAGAAATTGCGGATAACCGAGCCGTCTGCCGCGCGCTTGAGAACGCTCAGGGCCGCACCTTTTGTCACACAGCCGCTGATGCGCGGCGTGAAGTTAGGGTCATCAGGCTCATATTCCCATGGGGCAAGGGACTTTAAAAGCACATCTACCGGCTCGGCCGTGGCGGCAATAAGCTTTGCCACATCACCTGTCTGCTTGCCATTGCTCACGGCAATGGCCCCTGCTTTGCAGATGACGGCAGGATACACCAGCAGATCGGGATTGCCGGTTTTGAGGGTTTCTTCATCCGTGGGCTTCACGAAGATGCCGCCTGCCTGCGTATCGATTTCAAGCCTGCGGGCCTGACTCGACGGGCTGCGGCCCGTGATGCTGTAGAGCACCACGCGCTGGCCGGCAGGGGCTGTGCCGATAATGATAATGCGTCCGGGATAGACCATGCTTTTTACGGTGTCCATAGGTTGCTCCAGAGATTTTTATATGTTTTAATGAGGAGTTGCTGAGGGCTTCGCGGCCGTGACGGTCGAGCACTGCTTCGGCTTTTTTTATAAGATAAAATTATATGATTTTTGCCCGGTTGGCAATAGTTTTCTCCCGGACGGTCTCCCGTCACGAAACGGGAAAGGGCCCCATGCCGCGCATAAGGCCCTTGATTAATTACATCCCTGCGCTGATATTTTTACAGCGCTTTCACCTCTATCGTGCCCACACAGTTGCCAACCGTCACGTCAACCTCGCCCGGCTCCAGAGTAAACGGATTGACAAATACGATGGAAAGGATGATCCGTTGCCCGACCTTCAGCTTGAGCAACTGCTTTATCGCTGTGCTGTCCCAGACTGGCTTATCTGCTTTAGCAAACTCTGTATCATTATCTCCGATCAGCACAAACCCCTTGATCGGCTCAAGCAGGCTCAGCAGTTTATGCAGCTTTTTCGGGATGACCTTCAGCGGACAGGTTTCATTGTCAGTGCCATTGTCAGCGGTTGCCTGGTTTGCCGGGTTGCCGGTTGCAGCGTCTATATTATAGAGCTCTTCGCCGGACGCTCCCGTATATTCGCACGCCATGACCCGGTAGGCGGTTTCAGCGGTAAGGCCCGTCACCGTCACACCGGTGCCCGTGCCGTTGTAGATACTGTACCAGCCGGTTGAGCCGATCTGCGCTCCTGCGCCGAACGAGGCATCTGCTGCGTAGGTGGCATTGTCCGAGGGGCTGGCGGTGCCGTTGTCGGCCTGCTTCATGAAAACCGCGCACTGTCTCTCCGCTGCCGCGGGTCCAGGAAATATCCATCTGTGCCTGCTGCACGTTTGCAAAAACAATACTGCCTGCCTGTATTGCCGGCGGCAATACGATTTTTGCTGCAAAGACGTCATCAGCACCTGTATATGCCCGCACAGGATCACCCCAGGTGGCTGCGCTGTAGCCGGTCAGATACACATCGCCGTTGCTGCGAAGGGCGAACCCGTAGGCATAATCGGTCTCGCTGCCGCCGAAAAAAGTGTTCCAGACAAGCGCGCCGTCGCCGGCAAGCCGGGCCAGAAAACCATCCTGGTTAAGGCCGGCTGTATGCGGCCACGCTGGCGCGCCCCAGGTTGCGCCGCTGCCGCCGGACACAAAAACATTGCCGCCGGCGTCAACAGCAACGGCATCGCCTTCCTCATACTCGCTGCTGCCAAGAAAGGTGTACCAGGAAAGAGCGCCGCTTGCGTCAACCTTTGCCACAAAGGCGTCGTCGCCGCCGCTGTAGGGCCGCACCGGCGTTTCGCTCCAGGCGCCGCCGGCAGTAGCCGGTCACATAGGAAGTGCCGCTTGCGTCGACGGCGAGGCCGTAGGAATCTTCATAGCTGGCGCCGCCAAGAAAGGTATGCCAGGCAAGGGCGCCGCTGCTGTTCAAGTTTTGCAACAAAAACGTCTTCTCCTGCGCTGTATGCCCGCACCGGTGTGCCCCAGTCGGCAGTGCTGGCTCCGGACACATAGACGTAGTGCCGGCGGCGTCAACGGCAAGATCAGGCTGCAGTCACTGCACTGCCGCCAAGAAAGGTATGCCACGTGCAGCGCGCCGCTGCTATCGAGCTTTGCCACAAAAGTGTCACTGCCTGCGGTATATGCCCGCACGCGGCGTGCCCCAGTCGGCGCTGCTTGATTCCCGACACATAAACATTGCCGCTGCCGTCTACGGCAATGACCATACCCAGTGATCAGCTTCCGCTGCCACCCATAAAGGTGTTCCAGAGAAGCGCGCCATCATCGCTGCGGAGCCTGGCCGCAAAAGCATCGGTGCCTGCCGCTGATACGGATTCACCGGTGTCGTATCCCAGGTCGGCAGGGCTGGCTTCCAGCCACATAGACATTGCCGTCGCCGTCTACGGCTATTCTGATGCCACTATCTCTGGATTTTCCGCCAAGAAAAGTGTTCCAGACAAGCGTGCCATTGTCGGAAATTTTTGCCACAAAAGCATCGGACGAACCTGTGCCGGTAAATGCCCGCACCGGCGAACCCCAGGCGGCATCGCTGGTGCCCGACAACATAGACATAGCCCGCTGTCGTCTACGGCTATACCCCAGCTTTGATCAGCGATGCTGCTGGCCCAGAAAGGTGTTCCAGGCAAGGCGGCGCAGCGCCTGCGCTGCCGACTGTGCTGAAAAGAAAAACAACATGAAAATAAACGCTGCTGTGTATTGTGGGTGCTTTCCTGCGGTGCATGTGGTCCGCTCACGAATGGATTAATAAAACAGAGCTATGTAAAATGTCTTCTCAAAGTTTTGTCTTATTGTCAAACTAAATGGCGGCCATGACGGCACTTGACCCGGTTCGGCATATAGATTACGTATAGGCTGTGCACCTCCGATTTATATGGCAGGCACAGCCCATTCTAGGTGCTTGACCGTTAACGTATATATATGGTATAGTTAGTGAACTATTGACGTTACGGCCCTTGTTAATCTGTATCCAGGCTGCATTTAATACGGAAAAAACTTCTATGGATTTTGAACTGACGCGACAGCAGAAGCTTAGCCGCAAGATCGCCCGCGAATTTGCCGAGCGCGAGCTTGCCCCGTATGCCCAGCAGTGGGATGAGGAGATGGCCTTCCCTGCCGAGGCCATCAAAAAGATGGGCCCCCTGGGGTTCATGGGCATCAGCATACCAAAAGAGTATGAAGGTGCGGGTCTTGACGGCATCAGCTACTGCCTCATCATCGAAGAACTGGCCCGCTGCTGCGCCTCCACCGCTATTATCGTCTCCGTGCACAATTCCGTGGGCGCCTATCCCATCTATGCTCTTGGCAATGAACAGCCAAAAACAGAAATACCTGCCCGACCTCTGCTCGGGCCGCAAGCTCGGGGCATTTGCCCTGACCGAGCCCAATGCAGGCTCAGACCCGGCCTCCCTTGAAACCATGGCCGAGCCGCAAGGTGACCATTTCCTTCTAAACGGCGTGAAGACCTTCATCACCAGCGGCGGCACCTGCGATACCGTCATCGTCATGGCCGCCACCAGACGGGAAAAAAAAAGCCGCGGCATTACGGCTTTTATTGTTGAAAAGGGAACCCCCGGCTTCAGTGTGGGCGCAAAGGAAAACAAGCTCGGCATACGGGCATCCGACACCTGCGAGCTTATCTTTGAAAACTGCCGCGTGCCCGCGGAAAACGTGCTGGGCGAAGTAGGCGCTGGACTGACTGCGGCACTTGGCGCCCTCACCTTCGGCCGCGTAGGCGTAGGTGCGCAGGCCCTGGGCGTTGCGCGCTGCGCCATGGAAGAATGCATTCGCTACAGCCAGGAGCGTAAGCAGTTCGGCAGGCCCATAGCAAGTTTTCAGGCCCTGCAGTGGATGATTGCCGACATGGCCACGCAGATCGAAGCTAGCCGCATGCTCATCTGCAAGGCGGCCTGGCTGAAAGACAACGGCAAGCCCTTTGCCACCGAGGCTTCCATGGCAAAGCTGTATGCATCAGAAGTGGCTATGCATGCGGCCACCAAGGCCATACAGATACACGGCGGCTACGGCTGCATGAAAGACTATAAGGTGGAGCGCTGCTTCCGCGATGCCAAGGTGATTGAAATTTATGAAGGCACCTCGGAAATCCAGCGCCTGATTATTGCGAGAAATACGATAAAATAACCGGCAAGCATTTGCGTAAACAGGGCGGGTTAAACCCACCATTTATGCAAGCCAATGAATTCGGTGGGTTCCACTTCGTTGCACCGCACCCTACGGAATGCCAAAGATAAAAATGAGCGCCCTAAATATCATCGTCACCATCAAGCAGGTCCCCGACACCGCCGAGGTGCGCATCGACCCCAAAACCAATTCGCTCATGCGCGAAGGCGTGCCGAGCATCATCAATCCCGAAGACCGCAATGCCCTGGAAGCAGCGCTTGTGCTGCGTGAGGCCCACGGCGGCACGGTCACGGCACTTTCCATGGGGCCGCCGCAGGCGCGTGATGCTTTGGAAGAAGCACTCTGCATGGGCGCGGACCGGGCGATACTTTTATCCGACCGGGCCTTTGCCGGCGCCGATACCCTCATCACCGCGTTCACGCTCTCGCGGGCAATCATGAAAATCGGCAAAGTATGATCTTATACTCGCCGGCCGCCAGGCCATCGACGGCGACACAGCCCAGGTCGGGCCCCAGATTGCCGGTTTTCTTGACCTGCCGCAGGTCACCTACGCGGAAGGCCTTGAGATTCAAAAGGGTGGGACGCTTGTCGTGCAGCGCGGACTAGAGGACAGCACGCAGTGGGTTCAGGTCAAACTGCCGGCTCTTGTCACCGTCACGGGCCGCATCAATCACCCTCGCTACCCGAGCCTGTACCATGTTGCAGACTCCTGCGATGATGCAAAGATAAAAACCTGGACAGCCAAAGACCTGCAATTGCCGCAGGCCATGCTCGGCCTTGGCGCCTCGCCTACAACGGTGAAAAAGATTTTCGAGCCCGACCGCAAGATGAAGGGCGAAATGATTCCGGGCGATGAACGGGAGATGGCGACGGCGCTGATTGGAAAACTGAAAGAGATGCATGTAATCTAGTAGGGGCGGTTACGCGAACCGCCCCTACGGCAGAACTCACATAAAGACCAAAACCCATGATCCAACTTGTTCCTGAAAAATGTATCGGCTGCAAACTGTGCGTGAAGGCATGCCTGTTCGGCGGGATTGCTGTTGACGGCAAAGTGCCGCGGCTCACTGATTCGTGCACGGGCTGCGGCGCCTGCGTCGATGTCTGCCGCGTGGAGGCCATTATCGCCAGCGGTGAAAAAACCGGCCCGGTATGCGATCTTGCCGCCTATAAAGGGGTCTGGGTGTTTGCCGAGCAGCATGCAGGCAGACTGAACAGCGTGACGCTTGAGTTGCTTGGGAAAGCACGCGAGCTTGCCGATGCCAGAGGCGCTGAAGTGACAGCCGTGCTGCTGGGCAGCGGCGTTGCGGCACTGGATGGCGAACTTTTCCGGCATGGCGCCGACCGCGTGCTGCTGGCCGAAGCCCCGTTTCTTGCAGACTACCGCACCGCGCCCTATGAGCGCATCGTGGCCCACCTCATAGTGGAGCATAAGCCCGAAATCATCCTTATCGGCGCAACAACCACGGGCCGCGACCTTGCACCCCGGCTTGCCAACCGCCTTCGAACGGGCCTTACCGCCGACTGCACCGGTCTTGAGATAGGCCCGGACGGAGGGCTTGCTGCAGACGCGCCCGGCTTTCGGCGGCAATATCATGGCAACCATTGCTACGCCCAATCACCGGCCGCAAATGGCAACTGTGCGGCCCGGCGTGATGCAGGCAAAAACATGTGACGGCAGAACAGGCACAACCACAGCTATAGCGGTTTCGGAAGAGCCCGGCGATAGCCTCGTTCAAATCCTTAAGGCTCTTGCGCGAGAGAAAAGCGCCGTATCTCTTGAAAAGGCCGAAGTGATTGTTTCGGGCGGCCGCGGCATGGGCGACCCGAAAAACTTCAAGCTTCTGGCAGAGCTGGCGGGGCTGCTGTCGGGCGAGGTGGGCGCATCGCGCGCAGCAGTGGATCTTGGCTGGATGCCGCATGACCATCAGGTGGGCCAGACCGGCAAAACCGTCAAGCCCCGCATCTACATCGCCTGCGGTATATCAGGCGCTGTTCAGCACTTGGCAGGAATGCAATCTTCTGATATCATCATCGCCATCAACCGCGATCCGGCGGCCCCGATTTTTCAGGCTGCCACCTTCGGCATGGTGGGAGATGCTTTAAAAATAATTCCGGAACTTATCAGCCAACTCAATGTTCATAGTTAAAGAAGGAGGTCGCCATGAAAAAACAGTTTTCAGTTCTGTGTCTGATGCTTGCACTTGGGGTATTTTTCCTCTCTGCCTCACCCGGCTATTGCTACCGCGAAAAGCCTGATGCCGTTATCGAAGACAGCTGCACCGCGGGCGTCAAAAAAATTCTTGTTACCTATGACACAAAGCATGGTGCAACATCAGTCGTTGCCAAAAAGGTTTTTGACACGCTCTGCGACAATGCCTCTGTTGATCTGGTTTTTGTGGAAAATCTTGATCCTGCAGAAATACCTAATTATGACGCCATCGTGATCGGCAGCCCCATTTATATCGGCAAATGGCTGCCCGGCATAAAAAAGCTTTTGAAAAGGCACCATGAAGCTATCGAGACGCTCCCCTTTGCTTTTTTCATAACCTGTACCTATATCGGTGAAGACACCCCCGAGCGGCAGGCGTATGCGAAAGAAACGTATGTTGAAAAAAATCTGGCAAAATATACCGATGTGCAGCCGCTGGATATAGGCATATTGGGAGGACAATTTACATTTGACGAACTGTACCCCGTAGAGCTTTTTCTTATGAAGCTTGCAAAATTTGAAGAAGGCGATTTTATCGATAATGCTACAATCGAGACCTGGGCAAAGGGGGCAGCTGAGCAGCTGCTTTAGAACTTTAGATGGTAAAAAATAAAAAAGGCCCGGCAGCAGTTGCCGGGCCTTTTTTATTTTTTTTCTACCTGAAGCAACAATTTTAAAGCATTTTTTTTACTGTAGACCTCTCTTTTTCTGTCATCTCGACCAAAGGGAAAAATCTTTAAAATTTCTCGCTGCGTTTTGTACTACGGCCTGCTCCGTCTCAAAAAAAGCCCTCGCTTGCTTTATTAAATCCGCATTTGAAAAATCATCACTTTCATAATCCGGCTGCAGTCTGCCTGCAAGGCTTATTCTGATTTCAACGGTTTCTCCTGTGTTGAAAAAAAAACTGTCGGGCGGATATACCCTGTGCGTATTTTCGATGCGCAGCACGCTGATAGGAGCGCGGCAGAGCCTGGCAATGGTAAATGCCCCTTTTTCAAATGGTCCTATGGCGCCGGTTCGGCTGCGGGTGCCTTCAGGAAATATAAAAAGATTACCGCCCGCGGCAAGATAAGAACGCATGGCCTTGACCTGCTCCATGAGGTCGGGAGCATCCGGGTTTTGCGCAAGGGCAGGAGCGAGATAGCCTGCGGACTTCAGCACCCAGCCAAAGATCGGCACTTTAAAAAAGTCGCTTCTAACGATGGTCTTATGCTGCCTGAAAAGCGATACAAGCAGTATGGGATCAAGAAATGACAGGTGATTGGCAATAACAACCGATGAGCGAACAGCGTACACTTCCGGCGCGATGCTGATTGTCACCTGCGGCATGAGCAGCTTCAGATACGCAAAAAAGCAGCGGTAGAAAATGCAGTTGAGGTTCTGGAATGCAGCCTCGCGGTCGGTCGCAAACAGGGCTGCGGCGCAATAGGCAGGAAAAAAGAAAAAAATAAATGCTGCGAAGTAGTATGCCCACAGCAGCAGCGTAATGATAACTATCTGCCGCCGGCCTGAAAGTTTTAGTGAGCATGGGGCTGCCTGCTTAAGGCTTTTTGAGGAGTATATTTGTGTTCACGCCGCCGAAGGCAAAATTCTGAATGGAGGCGATGCTCATTTTCTGCTCCCGCAGCTTCATCACGTGGTTGATCATGGCGCAGCGCTCATCGACCGTTTCAAGATTGAGCGTGGGTGCTATGCAGCCTTCGGCCATAAGGTGCAGCGTGATGATGGTTTCGATGACACCGCAGGTGGCCATGGTATGGCCCATATATCCCTTAAAGCCCGTTACCAGAGGCCGGTTGCCGTACACATCATAGATCGCCTGCGCCTCGATGATATCGCCCATCTTGGTGCCGGTGGCATGGGCGCTCACAAAATCGACATCACCTGCGTTGAGGGAGGCATCTTTCAGCCCGAGCTGAATAGTCTGCGTGATGCCTGCCAGATTGGGCAGAATCAGGTCGCCGCCATTATTGTTGCAGGCGAAGCCTATAACCTCGCCCAGTATGGTTGCCCCGCGTTTTTTTGCGCATTCGTATTCCTCAAGCAGCACAGCACCCGCGCCCTCGCCCACCACAAGGCCGTCGCGAGCTTCGTCAAAGGGCCGCGGCGTGCGGCTGGGCGAATCGTTGAAGGCTGTGGAGCAGGCAAGCAAATTATCGAAAACTGCCACCGTCGTCGTATCGTATTCATCGGCGCCACCGCAGATCATGGCGTCCTGCATGCCAAACTTGATCGATTCATAGCCGTAACCGATAGACTGGCTGCTCGTGGTGCAGGCCGTGGAGGATGAAATAACGCGGCCTGTAATGCCGAACATCTTGGTAATATTGACCGCCGTTGTGTGCACCATAGAGCGCAGATAATCTACTGCGCCGATATTGGCGAATTTATCTGATTCCTTGCTGAAAAATATCCGGTAGATATCGCGCTGCACCGTGGGGCTGCCATGCGTGGAGCCGAAGGCTACCCCCAGCCTGCCCGAGGTTATAAACTCCTGCGTCAGACCGGATGCCTCAAGCACCTCTTTTGCAACCTGGCAGGCATAATAGGCAACCGGGCCCATGGTTTTACGGAACTGACGGGAAAAGCCGTACTCCACCGGATAATCGACAGTGCCGTACACCTTTGAATGAATATATTTGGTGAGCAGGCCGTCATCGCGCAGGGACTTAACTCCGGAGATGCCGCTGGTGAGGCTGTGCATCAGCTCATCTTTGGTGCGGCCGATGGGCGTAATGGCGGAGCAGGCAGTTATGACGACGCGTCGTGGCATAGTGTTTTCGGCTCGTTTATTGGTTTTCAATTTTTTTCAATATTCAGACGTGCAGGCTGTGTCACATATCAAATTCTTGTCATTGCGACCGCAGGGAGAAACCATAGCGTCATTGCTTAACTCGCAGTGCTACAGGATCTCTACCTGCGGATCGAGATGTCAGCAAGGAGACATGCTCTAACCTTCCCGTGCTTTCATGATATTCTCTATATAATCGCACACCTGATTGATTGTGCGGATATTGAGCGACTGCTTCTTCTCTTCCTGCGTAAGCTCGGTTTGCAGCATCTTTTCTATCTGGATTAAAAGCTCGATGCCGTCGATGCTGTCAAACCCGTACTTTTCCCGCAGGTCATCGTCAGGGTCGGGGTTCTCCATCTCGAATTCGCGACTGCAGATCGCAATAATTTCAGAACGCAGTTCTTCTCGTGTCATATCACCATATCCTTATTTCACCGCCCGCTTCGCTCGAGGCGCAGAGAACGCTGAGAATGTCCGTTTTATCCTTTCTATTGAGAGGATAGAAAGGATAAAGGCTCGCCTTATTTAAAAATGCTGGTGTTTATTTTGACTTCAGAAGCCATGTTAATGGTAATGGCTTCCGAAGAAGGCACCTGAAACACTGCGTGTTTTTGATTCCGCCCTTCCAGAGCGAAATCAAGCCACCAGCTTGTGCTGGTGATGGTTGGCTACGCCATCTTCGGCGAAAAATAAAATCTTCTACCTCTGTGACTCTGTGGTGAATCCGCCTCTTTGCCTTATTTCGGAAACATTCCCCAGAGCCGAACCGTGCCGTCGTCCACTGCCACCACCTGGCCTGTGGCATTCAATGCGCAGTGCTGTGTGAAACCAGTGCATACAATGCTTCCGGTTTCGCCATGCGTGATACTATAATCAAAGCGCACTTTCACCCGCTCGATCTCCGCCGGCCGGGTGTACACCCACATGGGATCATCATAATACAGGGGCTCATAAAATTTTATGCCAAGGTCGACGATGGGATACACATACCCTTTTGCCTCTATTTCTTTGTACGGATAGTCGGCCTCGCGCATGAGCGAGGTACGGCCGAATTCAAAATAGCGCAGATAATTGGCATGGTACACAACGCTTGACCTGTCCGTATCGGCATAGAGCGTACGCTGCCAGCAGCGGTGCCAGACAAGGCCGGTCTCCAAGTCGCGCTGATAGATGCCGGAATCTGCAAGCGCTTCAGGTCTGAATGGTTTTGGTTTCATATTACATGCCCCTGAATACGATGCAGCAGTTCGTGCCGCCAAAGCCGAATGCGTTTGAGAGCGCTATTTCATAGTTCTGTTTTCGTGCAGCGTTGGGCACGAAGTCAAGGCCGTCATACTGGGGATCATGCAGATAATTTATTGTCGGCAGAAGCATCCCCTGCCGCATGGCTTCGATGGTCAGCGCCGCTTCAATGGCAGCCGTCGCGCCAAGGCTGTGGCCGAGCTGCGATTTGTTTGAAGATATGGGGATATGTGCAAGCCCCTTCCCGAACACCGTTCGCAAGCACTCAATCTCAGCTGCGTCACCCGTGGGCGTTGATGTGCCATGGGCATTGATATACTGGACATCCGCCGCTGTCAAGCCGGCATCGTCAATGGCATCGACAATCGCCCGGATCACGGTCTCTTTGTTTGGCCGGATGAAATGGTGGGCATCCGATGTCCAGCCCACGCCAAGAACCTCGGCCTTTGAGTTAAGGCCATAGGCCGCAAGCATTTCCTCTGCCGCAAGAACCAGCACGCCGCCGCCCTCGGAAAGCACAAACCCCTTGCTGTCGATGCTGAAAGGCCGCGAGGCCTGACCGGGGTCGGCAAAAGCCCGGTCACGCTCATTTATTTTTATAGTGGCGTTCATGTTGGCAAAGCCCTGTATGATCTCGGGCATGAGCGGCATCTCCACCCCGCCTGCCAGCACAAAGTCGCAGTCGCCATCGCGGATCATACGCGCCCCCAGGCCGATGGCATGGTTGCCCGAGGCACATGCCCCCTGCGGCGAAAATATGGGGCCGGTGAATCCAAGCAGCATCCCCGCCTTGCCCGCAGGCACATTGGCGCAAAGGTTTGGCAGCAGATAGGGGCTCACCTTCAGGGGGCCCCGCTCTTTCAGGTTATCCACAGCCACGCGCATGGCATCAGAGCCGTTGATGGCTGATCCGATGAGGCATGCCGTGCGCGGGCCGGTATCTTTGTTCATCTCAAGTCCGGCGCTTGCAAGCGCCTCCTTGCATACGGCCATAGTGAGCATCACAAACGCGGCATTCCAATTATAGACTTCCTTTTTGGTGGTAAAATCAAAACCTTCCGGGTTCCAGTCCGGTATCTCGCCCACCACATCGGCAGGGGTCTTTACCTCGCAGCGGCTGACTTTACGGAACCCGGCCTCGCCGTGCACCGCGCGCTGCCAGGTCCGGGCAAAGTCCAGCCCCAGCGGCGTCGCCGCTCCGTAGCCGATCACAAACACGCGTCTGTTCTTTGGTGCTTTCATGAAATCTTATTTATACCCATGTTCTAAATCCAAAATATATTCAATGTAGGCTGGGCAGAGTCCGCCAACCCGGATGAGGTTATTGCCTGTGTAAAAAGCTTTTTGGCCTTCAGCAGCCTTATAACATCGTGCCGGTTTTACTCTTTCAACAGCATGCACTGGTATTTTGTTGTTATTATAGGGACCTCTTTCTTGCCGGCAAGAAATTCATCAATAGCTTTTTTTACCCCCGGACAGCCCCTCCACTCATAATCATCAAACACCATAACTCCGCCGGATACCATCCTCGGATAGAAAAATTCCATGCAGTTCTTTACGGATTGGTAAATATCCACATCAACATAGACAAAGCAAAATTTTTTATCTTTGACCGTCTCTGCCGTTTCAGGAAAAAATCCAGGGTGAAACACAACATTGCTGCAGTCGCTGAGAAAACTTTTTACTGCTTCTATGGAAGTATCCAAAAAATCACCTTTGCTGTGAACATCTATTCCGCACACCACATCAGGCATCCCTGCAAAGGTATCAAAAATATGGACCTTTTTTTGGGGACAGGTTTTAGAAATTATTTTCGCTGTCCCGCCTTTGTAGACACCGACCTCCGCCATGTCTCCATCTTTGCCAGCGGCGTATTTGGCCATTTGATACAGCATAAAACACCGGTCCTGTGAGACCAAAGTGCGAGTTTCCATTTCTTTGAATACCTGCTGAAAAAAACCACTGTTGCTCCACGGTTCAGGCAACATCCGATCATATGTTTTTACCTGCAAACCAGCAAATTGAAAAATCTTTTTTACCGCCTTCTCAATTTTTGAATGGTTCATTGCTTTCAACCTTTTGATTCAAGAGTTTGCAGCATGCGCATCGCGCACCATTTTGCTGCAGCAGATTTATCGTTATTGCATTCACAGCATCATACTATGCCACGCGCCGCAGGACAATACAGGAATTGCATCCGCCGAAGCCGAAGGCGTTTTTCAACACATGCTCCTGCTGTAGTTTCCGAGCGCCTTCGGCTACGCAGTCAATTTCAATTTCCGGATCGGGAGTGTAATTGATGGTGGGCAGCAGCGTGTCGGCCAGCATGCCCTCCATGGCAAATATTGTTTCAATGGCGCTTGAAGCGCCCATGGCATGGCCGGTCTGCGACTTGTTGGCGCTCACCGGCGGTATACGGCCGCCAAATATCTCTTTAAGTGCATCGGCCTCGACTTTATCACCGACCTTTGTCGATGTGCCGTGGGCATTGACTGCGGCAATGTCAGCAGGGGCAAGGCCTGCATGCTCGATGCTCTGGCTGATGCAGCGCTTAACGGTTTCAAAATTCGGTGCAACGAAATGGTGGGCATCGGAGGTCATGGCCCAGCCTGCCATCTCGATTTTAGGCATTAGGCCGTGAGCTTGGGCAAAAGCTTTTGTGGCGATAATCATGCAGCCCGCACCTTCGGCAACCACAAACCCCCGGCGGTTTATTGAAAACGGACGGCTTGCCTTTTCCGGCGGCTCATGTTCCTGCCCCTCTTTGGGATGGTAGGCGCCGTTCATGGTGGCAAACCCGCCGACGATCGGCTCGACAAGGGCAAAATCAACAGCGCCGCAGATGACCACATCGGCCATGCCCTGCTGCAGCATCATGGCGCCTGCTATCATGGAGGTTGCGCCCGTGGCGCAGGCGGTAATGGTTGCCATGATGGGGCCGGTGGCGCCGGTCATGATGGATACTTTGCCGCCGACCATATTGATGCATGAGTTGGGATTGGTGAAGGGATGGGGCAGTTTATTCTTATCATTTAAAAGCCTGTCGGCGCTGATGACCGCGTCGAGGCCGCCGACAGCTGAGCTGAACGTGATGCCCACGCGGGGAGCAAGGTCAGGCGAAATAACGATGCCGCTTTTTTCAAGGGCCCGGTGTACGGTGAGAAGGCCGTATTTAAAAATGGGTGAGGTAAAGAGCGCCATGTCGCGCGAGGTGAGATAGGGATAGGGCGTCAGATCAATATCCGCCACCTGCCCTGCGATGCGAACGGGAAAATTTTCGCGAAGGGGAAAGCGCGTGAGCGGCCCGATGCCGCTTTCGCCAGCGCAGGCCCGCTGCCACTGGCCGGCAAGATCAGTACCGAGGGCTGATACGGCATCGTAGCCGAGTATGACCGGGAGGGAATCATTGCGCATACAGGAACCGCAAAATCATGGATTCACCTCTTTGTGTTCTGTCCCGCAGGGTGGGTGAACCCCACCACTATTGCGAATGACAAAAAACGGTGGGTTCCGCTTCGCTGCACCCACCCTTCTCCCAGCTACAGCCTACAGGCTCTGATAGCCTAACAGCCTGTTTGCCGCTCACCAGGGAATAAAGCGGTAGAGCTTGGCAAACATCTCGTACACCTCTATCCAGCTCTTAAGATCATCGGCTGTTTTGAGATGCTCTTTCTTATTGACCATGACCCAGCTCATATGCGCCGCGCCGTCTTTGCAGGTGGAGCAGTCGCGCGTGGCAGAGGTGCAGCAACGGTGCATGGTCTGCAAGATCAGCGGCCCAGCGGATGAAGCGAATAAGGCGCTTGGGCTGAGGGTTGCGCGTGTCCATGGGCTCGGTCACCGAGGGGCATTCAAGCCACCCGAAACGGCTGCCCATCATCATGCCCGTGGTGATGATTTCGTGATAGTATTTGCAGGAGATAAGCGTTTCCGGGTAGGCATCAAGAAGGGCATCCATCTCGGCGCGCACATCTTTGAGCTGCTGCTCATTCCACGAGAACCCGTCGACCTCTTCGTCATTTGACAGAAGTTGCAGATGCACTTTCAGCCCGACGTCTTGTATCTTCTTGACCATGCGGTCGATGCGGCCGAGTTGTTTCGGGGTGATGGTGTAGAGATAGTAGGTATAGGGGTCGCCGGCATAGTTACGGCTTGAAACGGCAAAGGTATCTTTGCCGCGCAGCAGCTTTTCATCCTCCTCATCGCCCCAGAGCGATATGCCAACCATCAGATCGGGAAAACGGTCGCGCGGCACCTTGATCTGGCCATTGCTGGCACAGAAGGTGGGCAGGCGCTTGTAGAAGGCGTCTATCCGGTCAAGACAGAGCGTGGGCTCGCCGCCGATGAGAATGGCAAGGTTGACGCCGCGCTCTTTTTCCCGCTCCACAAAGGCTTCCCAGGCGGCAATGCTCATCTCCTCGGGCGCGGCCTGATCTTCATCGGATGAAAAAAAGAAGCAGCCCTTGCACCGCAGGTTGCAGCGGTTTGTAACATCGTAGATGGAGCTTCGGATATTGAGGCTTGCTATGCGCTTGTAGCGCGCATACCAGTCCTTGATCGAGCATTGAGCTTATGAGTTGCATAATTATAATCTGTAGCTGTGCGCATAGACTGTAGGAGTGTGCATTCAGCCGCGAAACCATCGCGCTTAATTGCGCTCTAAAACAAATTGAAAGTGCGCCCTACGCACATCTGCAAACACTCACACTCTGCGGCGGCTCAACAGGCCCGCGGCAGAGGTTCTCTCCTTTTTCATACCCCGTGACCCAGACGGCAAGATAGGTATCCACATAATCAAGCCATGCTTTGAAGGTATCAGGATCGGTTGCATGGCGGTAGAGCTTTGAGGTTACCACGGCGCTGCCTGCGGCATAATGCCTGCAATCGGCGCAGTCCGTATCAGGCACGCAGCAGGACGCGCTGCGGTCCCAGGTCAGATCCGAGCGGTACTGCCGGAATGAACGCCCCAGGCCGATATCGGCTGACTGGTTCATGCGCGGATACGGGCAGCCGTAGAGCCTGTGCAGCCCCAGCCGGTGCGAGTGGGCAACAGCGCTGTAGGGCGAAAAAAACATCTGCCGCGGATATGCGGCCAGCAGCTCAAGCATGGCCCTTCGCATCCGGGCAAGCGACGTCTTGCGTGTGCCGCAATGCTCCGGTGTAGCCGACCGGCGCAGAGAACACATTGAAGGTGACCTTGCAGTCATGTGCTGCAAGAAGGTCGATCACCGGGCCTGCTTCATCGATATTGTCATGCGTAAAGGTATACACAAACACGGTCCGGCTGTCGCCCCGGTAATTATCCAGCTGCTTCTCAAGCATATCCTTCTGTTTGCGCACCCGCAGGCTTGTGGCGTCATTTCCCCAGACCGACACGTGAATCTTGTGCCCCACCGATTGTTCGATACGCTTCACCCCGTTGGTGGCAATGCAGCCAAGCGGAATCTCGTCATAACAGGCCTGCAGAAGCTCGGGAACAAGGGCAGGCTCGGCACCGGCCAGCACCACGAAGGTGATGCCGCGTGCCTTCTCGTCGCGCATAAGCTTGCGCCAGGCTTGAGGGTCGCCCTTGTCGGCTGTAAACTGCTTGTCGCCGGCATAGTAGTAGCAACCGTCGCACCGGATATTGCAACGGTGGGTCATGTCATAGGTTGATTCGCGCAGGAAGAAATACGTGCGCACCCGCTCCCAGCGTTCGCGCACGGCAGGCTCTGCAAGCAGGTCGGCAAATCTGTATTTCGGGGTCGAGGAGGGCTGTTCTGCGCTCATAATGCGATGGGCGTATCAGGCTTTTGCCTGAAGCCGCTCCTGAATATAGCCCGCTATAAGGCGTATGGCGCGCAGTTTGGGATAGTCGTCCTCATCGATCTTGACGGCGTACTCATCCTGCAGCACCAGCACGATGGTGGCAAGGTCCATGCTGTCGATACCGATTTCATCCACAAGATCAAGATCAGGATCAAACGTTTCCGCCGTGATATCCTGCAGCTTCAGTTCGCTGATTATGATTTGCGCGACACGCAGCTGAAGCTCTTTTTCATTAATACCAGCAGACATTCAACCTCCTTCATTAACAGACAGTTGTTTTATTATCAGAGTATCCGGCAAGCGGCTCAAGATGTATGATGCCGGTGCAGGCCGCCTCGCCGGCCAGCAGAATCGTGAAAGCATATAAGACCCCGCTTTCCTTCTGTTCGCGCTTGAGCGCCAGCGTAAAGGGCTCATCAGGCCGGACCGGCTTTTTAAACCGTACCCTTTTTACAGCTTTCAGCCGTATGCGATGCCCCCCGCCCGCCTCTTTTTCCCTCGCAGCGTCAAAGGCCATGGCAATCATGGCGATGCCGGGCAGTATCGGCTGGCCGGGGAAGTGCCCGTCAAACCATGGGGACCCGGCAGGCGCTGCCGCGCGGGCTTCCAGGCTGTCTTCATGTATACTGCCAATTTCAAGTTTTTGCCAGACT
>CAWDSQ010000022.1:0-157230 GCA_963804955.1 uncultured delta proteobacterium
ATGGCACCAGGCCCGCAACATTTGTCGACAGCCTTACCGGTGATGCCGCATTCAGGATCAAGAACTGCCGCATCAAAGGATTTGCCATGCCCGAGCAGCTTGACCGGTTCATAAAAAAAGGCGCGCTCACCTCGATCAGCTTTACCGATGCCGATCTGCAGCTTAAGCTGCGCAGGGACGCGATTGAACTGTCCGGCGCTTTTATAAGCCCCCAGGCCGAGCTGCACCCCTCCGGCCAGGTCGGGCTTAATGCAGAGCTGCATGTGCAGGCGCAGCTTAAGCTGGCAACCGATGTTTTTTCCAGCGATACCAAAATCGCCGACTATCTGCCCCGCGAAGGCGCATGGGTGGTGCTGCCCGTTGTGATCAAGGGAACACTGGATAACCCTTCGTGACGCTCTCCGATGAAGCGCTCAGGCATATCATGCAGGTAACGCTGCCCCGGCTTTTTATGGACATGCTGGAAAAAGCCAAGCGCGAAGAAGCCAATGCCGAAAAAGCCAGGCCCGAAGAAGCCAGGCCAGAAGAGCGCTGAGCCCGAAGAAGCCAGGTCGAGGAAGCTGCTGAATTTGAAAACGAGGATGACAGCCCGGAAGAGCAGGGCAGGCGTGAACGTTATTACGAAGCGGCGGTTCAAATTATATCTTTCAATCATTTCACGGGCGGCAGCAAGCACCGTCTCCGGCGTGATGAGGGTCATGCAGCGGTGGTCTGTGGGGCAGACGCGCAGATGGCAGGGGCCGCAGTCGACTTTTTCCTGCAGGACAACGGTCTTTTCAAGGTTGCAATCGGTGTGGCGCGAATCGGTCGAGCCCATGATGACCACCACGGGCTTATCAAAGGCCACGCCGAAATGGCGCGGGCCGGTATCATTGGTAATGAGAAGGCCGCAGCAGACTGATAAGCGCGATGAGCACGTCAAGCGGCACGATGGTATCACCCATGTCGACGGGCTTTTCCTGCATGTGCTCGACAATACGGCGGGCTATGGGCAGCTCGCCGGGCCCGGGAGCACCAGGATTTTCGCGCCATACTGCGCAATGAGCCCGTCGCAAACGCGGGCAAAATAATCCTCCTTCCAGCATTTCGACGGGCCGAAGGTTGCGCCGGGTATGACGCGGACATTCACAAAATCGGCAGGAGTTATGCCCCGTTCCGCAAAGAAGGCGTCAACCCAGCCCTGCGCCTCAGCGCTGGTGCCAAGCTCGGTCCGGGTGCTCAGCTCTCGTGCATCCGAGAAGCCCGCACAGCCCGAGGTCCATCTCCACCTTGTTGACCGGCACGATTCGCCCCTTTTCCCGCAGCGGTTTTTTTGTGTGCGTGAGCAGGAAGCCGCGGCCATTGCGGCTGTACCCGACGCGCACCGGAATGCCCGCAAGAAAGAGCAGCTGCGCCGAGCTGAAGGAGCTGGTCATGGCAATGCCCAGGTCAAAGCCGCGCTGCCGCAGCATGCGCACAAAGGCGAGGTATCTTTTCAGCCCCTTGTGTCGGCCCTTGGGGTCCCACTCGATAATTTCGTCGATGAAGGGTAAGTTTTCAAGCATCCGCCGAAGCGACGGTTTTATAAGAACTGCTATGCGGGCCTGCGGAAACCGCTGCCTGATGCTTCTGAGCGCCGGCGTGCACATGACGACATCGCCGACCCAGTTGGGGCAGCGGATGAGGATGGAGCGCGGGCTGAGATCATGCATTTTCTGTCCAGTCACTTCGCACTCCCATGAAGCGGTTGAACCGTATGGCATAGTGCATATGGCCTGCTGCCTGCTGCCTGCGCGACTCTTCCTCGTCGCGGGACCGCAGGGCGTCTTTTGCCTGCGCCCAGTCAGCCGCGGGCATGCTCTCAATGTCCGCCACAAGCTCGGCGTAGCGCTGTGCGCAGGCAAGAGTCGGAGCGGGCATTAACATACCAGGGAAAAGCCTGCGCAACTTTTTCAAGCCACAGGTTGTGCTCAGGCCCGAAGTCAAGGCAGGACTCGTCGGTGAAGTTTGAGAGCCTGTTCATTTTGTCGAAATCGATGCAGCCGTTTTTCAGGCTGATATCGTAGGCCCCGGTATGGGGGAACGGGAAGAAATACCGACCAGCGGAAGCGGCCGGGCTTTGAGTCGGCCAGCAGCTGTATGGTTTCCAGTACTTCTTCCCGTGTCTCCGTGGGAAGGCCGATCATGACGAATGTTGACGAGTGCAGGCCCGCCTCTTCGGCAACGCCAGGGCCCGCGTGATTGCGTCGTTTTTCATGTGGCGGTTCATGACCTCGCGGCGCACGCGCCGGCTGCCGCTTTCAATGCCGAACTTTACGATGGAGCAGCCGGCATCTTTGAGATTGCGGGCCATGTCCGCATCAAAAATCTGCACATGGGCATTGACCGTGAAGGGAATGCTTGAGATTTTTTTATATTCGGCGCAGAACTCCCGCAGGTAGCTGCGGTCGAAGGTAAAGAGATCATCGTCGAAAATGAACATGCTGATGCCGGTATAGGTTGCCTGCAAGTGCGTGATCTCGTCAATCGCATCCTGCACCGGGTGATGGCGCACATATTTGAGCCTGCCCTGGGGCAGGCTCCAGGTCGCGGCAGTAGAGCTCGACAATCTGGTGATTGAAGCAGTAGGAGCAGCGAAACGGGCATCCGCGCGAGGCCATGAGCCCGACCCAGCCGTTTTTCGCATCGATCATTTTCTGAAAGTCAAATAGTCCGTAATCCTTGGGCGGCAACTCCTCCAGCGGGATGAAAGGGCTAACCCTGTTTTTTATGATGATTGTCCGTTTTTTTTGTAGCAGATGTTGGAAACGCCCGAGAGATCGCCTCCGGTTTCCAGGGCGCGCACATAGTCGCGCAGGGCGTACTCGCTTTCGCCGATAAAAACGGCATCAAAGAAGCCCGTAGCAAGCATCTCCTGCGGAGAGATCGTGGGATGAATGCCGCCGCAGACAATGGGCGCGCTGACATGCTTTTTTATTTCTTCAGCCATCTGTACGGCAAAGCCGGCCTGGTTGGTGACCAGTGAAAACGCAATGACATCCGGGCCGAAGGCGCGTACGTCTGAGACGATGCGGGCAAGGTCAAGGGGATACCCGAGCTGTTCGTTGACATTGAGCAGCCCTGTAGTATGGCCGGCCTGCTTGAGCACCGCCGAGAGATAGGCGATGCCGTAGTTGAAGCCGATCTGGGCGTTGAGATTGGGGTAGATGAAAAGTATTTTCATGGTGAACCGTTTCGCGTTTATCAGAGGCTTGTTGTATACACCACAAGGCCAGCCATGTCCAGTGCCGGCGGCCGGGAGGGTCGGCTTTAAGCCTGTAATCTGCGGGCCAGCTGCGTGTGGCGCAGACTTGTTTTATTGTTTTTTACCGCCATTGCCAGGGCCTTTTTCATGCCCACGAGCACGACCAGCCGCCTGCCGCGCGTAATCCCGGTATAGAGCAGATTGCGCTGCAGCATCATATAGTGCTGCGTGTGAACGGGTAGAATGACGGCCGGAAATTCCGACCCCTGCGCTTTGTGCACCGATACGGCATAGGCCGGATCAAGCTCTTCAAGCTCGGAGAACTCATACACGACCGGCCTGCCGTCAAATGAAATGATGAGCCGCTGCTGCTTTGGGTCGGCAGCAATAATTCTTCCCATGTCGCCGTTGAAAACGTCTTTGTCGTAATTGTTTTTTATCTGCATGACCTTGTCGCGCAGCCGGAAACGGAAGCCCCCGCGGGCGGCAACCGGCTCGCCGGGGTTCAAGGCATTTTGCAGCTCCAGGTTCAGCCGCTCCACGCCGATCACGCCCCGGTACATGGGGCAGAGCACCTGAATGTCGTCAACGGGGTCAAGGCCGAATCGGGCGGGAATGCGGCGGGCGGCCAGGTCAAGAATGATTTTGAGCATCTCATCGGGTTCTTCCTTTTCAATAAAGTAGAAGTCTTCCAGACGGCCGCGCCCGGGGAGAAATCGGGCAGGCAGCCGCTGTTGACGGCATGGGCGCCTGTGATGATGCGGCTCTCGCTGGCCTGCCGGAAAATTTCCGTGAGTTCCACGACGCGAACCGCGCCCGAGGCAATGATGTCCTGCAGCACGCTGCCCGGCCCCACCGACGGCAGCTGATTTACATCCCCCACAAGTATAAGCGCTGCATCAGGCGGAACGGCTTTGAGCAGGTGATACATGAGCGGCGCATCGACCATGGACGCCTCATCGATGATGAGGGCGCCGCACACAAGAGGGTCGAGCCCGCTTTTTTCAAAAGACCCGCTCTGCGGATTGTACTTGAGCAGGCGATGAATCGTTTTTGCCTCGACGCCTGTCGTTTCCGTCATGCGCTTTGCAGCCCGGCCCGTAGGAGCTGCAAGCAGCACAGCGGCCTGCATGCGGGTAAACAGCTCCAGCACCGCACGGATAATGGTTGTTTTTCCCGTGCCCGGACCGCCGGTTATGACAAGGGCTTTTTCAGTGGCGGCAAGCAGCACGGCCCTGCGCTGAAGCGGGGCAAGCTGCATATTCAGGCCTTTCTGCACCGCTTCAAGGAGCCTGTCGGGGCTGCCGGCGGCGCGCCGGGAGGCCGGCCTCACCGTGAGAGCCTTCAGCCGCGCGGCAATGCCTGTTTCACAGCCGTAGAGAGCGGAGGTGTAGACCCGTGTGCTTTCGTCCGCCACAGCATCAATAACAATTTTTTTTTGCGCCGCAAGCCTGTCAAGGGCTTGTTCCACGGCATCGTTTTTCACCTGCAGGAGCACGGCGCAGTGTGCGGCCAGGCCGTGGAGGGGATAGCACAGATGGCCTTCTTGAGAGAACTGCTGAAGCGCATAGAGCACCCCGGCTTCGATGCGCTGCGGCGAGTCATGGGGCAGGCCGAGTTTAACGGCAATGGCGTCGGATGTGAGAAACCCGATGCCGGAAATATCTGCGGCCATGCGGTAGGGGTTGTCCCGGATGACCTGCAGGGCATTGGCGCCGTAGTGCCGGTATATTTTTGCGGCATAACCGGCTCCTACGTCATGGCTTTGCAGAAAAAGCATGAGATCGCGTATGCCGTGCTGCGCCCGCCATGCCCGGGTTATCATGTCTATGCGTGACGGGCCGATTCCCTCAACTTCGCCCAATCGATGCGGGGCTGTGCCGATGACATCAAGCGTTGCCGTGCCGAACCGGTCGACAATCCGCTCGGCCATGACCGGGCCGATGCCCTTGATGAGGCAGGAGCCAAGATATTTTTCAATACCCTGCAGGGTGGCGGGCAGAACCGTTTCGCAGCTGCGCACCTTGAATTGCATGCCGAAGCGCGGGTGCGACGACCATTGTCCCTGCAGGCGCAGCTGCTCGCCGCTGCGTGCAGAGGGCATGGCGCCGACAATGGTCACCGGCTCGGCATGGCCCTGCGCTTTGAGCCTGCCGACAATGTAGCCATTGTCGGGGTTTGAATAAACAATCTGCTCCAGTTCACCGGAAAGGGTTGCAGGCATGGCTTTTAAGCTGAAAAAATTTCACGTAATAAAAAAACAATAAAAAACATTGCTAATTTCGTCAGACGATTTATAATTTGTCAATAAAAAACGCCAAAGCTTCATCAGCTTTAATCTCGTTTGCCGGCGCGGATGGTAATGATACTTATTAAAGGGCTTTAAAGTCATGCATAAATTATATAAACCGCACGTATTTATGATTCTTGTTTTGTGCGCTGTCCTCCCACCGGCGGCACAGGGCAAAGTATATATCGATATCTTTAACCCCTCATCGCGCAGCCTGCCGATCATCATTCCGCCGTTCAGGTCAAGCGGCGATTTCGACCGCGAAGGCATAGCATCAAAAGCCGGGCAGGTGATAGCTGACGATCTTGATTTTTCGGGTGTTTTCAGAGCTGTTGACCCCAGCGCCGCAGGCGGCGCGATTATGGACGGCGACAGAATAAAATGGGATATGGTGTCCATGCTCGGCGCCGAGGCTATTATAACGGGCACGGTGAAGATTTCCTCGGCCAGCGCTGTTTTTGAAATTCGTTTATACGATGCAGTCCAGCAAAAGCAAATGGTCGGCAAGAAGTATGAAGGCAGCGTTGAAGATTACCGTGAAATAGCCCACCGCTTTGCCAATGAAGTTTTTAAAACAATGACCGGCGCCCGCGGCGTATTTGACACAAAGATCGCCTATGTTCGAAGCAATCTGCGCGACAAGGACATTGTGCTTGCGGATTATGACGGAGCCAATGCCCGCCAGCTGACAAACTATCATTCCCTGACCATCGGGCCTGCCTGGTCTCATGACGGCAGGCAGCTTGCATTCACATCGTATAAGGATGGGAACCCGAATCTGTATGTGCTGGGGGTTGATCTGTACCGCAGGACGGCAAAGGGATCGCCCCAACTGGTGTCAAAAAAGAAGGGCGTCAACATTACGCCGTCATGGTCCCCTGATGATGAAAGAATTGCCTTGACATTAAATTTGAATAACGGTAATTCAGAAATTTATATACACACGCTGGCTACGAAAGCGCTTGAGCGCGTCACCAATGACTGGGCCACGGACGTATCGCCGTCATGGTCGCCTGACGGCAGAATGATAACGTTTGTTTCAGACCGCACCGGGGGGCCTCAAATTTACACGGCAGACCTTTCTTCGGGGCGCTTCAAGCGTATCAGTTTCAATGAAAGCAGCTACAATACCTCTCCTGCGTGGTCTCCCCGGGGCGACAGGATCGCGTATGTCGGCCAGGTTGGCGGAAGGTTTAACATTTTTATAGCAAGCACCGACGGCCAGTATCAGCAGCAGATCACGAGCGGGCAGGGCAACAATGAAGACCCGGCATGGTCGCCGGATGGCCGGTTTCTTGCTTTCAGCTCCAGCCGAACGGGGCAGCGGGAAATATATATTATGCGCGCAGACGGCAATGGCGCAAAAAGAATAACCTTCGGAAAAGGAAATAAAACCGAGCCGGCATGGTCGTCCGGTTTTGCCAATCAATAAAATTCAGCTTTAAGTTACTTACATATTAATAATCTTACACAAGGGAGAAAAAGAGATGAAACACTACCTGAGACTGCTGTTGAATGTTGCATGCGCCGTAGCGCTTGTTTTCAGCTTTGCATGCGCCAAGAAACAGATCAAAGACGATCAGATTGAAGCGCCCGCCGACTCCGATCTGAATGCCAGCGAATTCCAGGAAATTACCGATCCGGCTATCAAGGCCATATTCCAGGATGTTCGTTTTGACTATGACCGGTTTGCACTGAGGGCCGATGCCAAGAAGACCCTGTCGGCTATCGCCGGCTGGCTCAATCAGAACCCCGGCCGCAGAGTGCTTATTGAAGGTCATTGCGATGCCCGCGGCACTGCCGAGTACAACCTTGCACTGGGCGAGCGGCGCGCCAACAGCGCCAAGACTTTTCTGGTTGAGCAGGGTGTTGCCGACAAGAGCATCGCCACCATCAGCTATGGCAAGGAAAGACCCGTCTGTGAAGATGCGGGTGAATCCTGCTATGCAAAAAATAGAAGAGACCACTTCCTTCTGAGCAAGTAAAGTTTGCAAGCGGCATCTCTCCGGCCGGGTGGCCGGAGAGATGCTTTTTTACCCTGAACCATCAGTCAGTGCAACCGCCATGAAACCATATCGTTTTTTTATTCTTGCGACACTGCTCCTGCTGCCGTCCTGCGCCCAGAACCTCCAGAATCAGATCGATGAGCAGGGAAAGGCAATTACGATTCTGCAGCGCAAAAATCAGGAGCTTGACCGGTCACTGAGGCGGCTTCGCGATGACTGCGAAAACGACATGGAAAAGCTCCGCTACGACATGAAAACCATGCGCAGCGCCACTGAGCAGAAAACCCAGCAGGAAGCCGGCGGCATGGATGCCCAGGGCGATGCTGCAGTACAGCCGGGAGAAACAGTTGAAAGCATGCCTCCGGGGAGTGCCCCTGTGCCCCGCCAGTTGCGCCCAGTGCCGCCGTCTGCGTCGCTTACCGATAAGGATATGTACAATCAGGCCTATGCTGTGTACAACGGCGGCGACTATGCAAAATCCCGTAAAATGTTTAATGATTTCCTCAAAACGCATCCCGGCAGCCAGCTTGCCGGCAGCTCACAGTACTGGATTGCAAGCGCGTATTTCAAGGAACGGCAATACGAGGAAGCAATTTCGACCTGTGATGATGTCATCAAAAAATATCCCCAGGGCAATAAAACTCCGGATGCCTATTATCTTCAGGCTCTTGCCTTTTGCGAAATAAAGGATTCCACGACCGCGCAGATTATTCTTGAAGACCTCATTCAAAAGTACCCGAATTCCGAGGCTGCCAATGCGGGCAAACTGAAGTATGAGGAGCTGAAAAGTAAAAATTGACCATGTGAAGCCCGTCTGCCGATGCGCCATTGTACCATTGCAGAGCACGTGCCGTATTGCAAGCCTGTCCCGTCAAACTGATTGTCAAAAGCCGCCATTTTGCCTATACTGCTTTCCTGCTGAAGTTCTTGTTCACATACCGCATAAGGAGAAAAACCACCATGAAAGTACCACTTCTTGATCTGAAGGGGCAGTACCAGTCCATTAAAGATGAAATGACGCCCGTCCTCACTGAGGTCATCGAGTCGCAGCTGTTTATTCTGGGGCCGAATGTAGAAAAGCTTGAAGCCGAAATCGCCCGCTATTGCGGCGCACCGTATGCCGTTGGGGTGACCTCGGGCTCTGATGCGCTGCTGCTGGCGCTCATGGCGATGGATATACAGCCCGGCGATACAGTCATTACGACACCCTACACGTTTTTCGCAACCGCAGGGTCCATATGCCGCATCGGGGCTGTGCCGCTTTTTGTGGATATTGCTCCCGACACCTTTACTATCGATCCGGCAAAGCTCCGCGCTCTGCTTGAGCGCCTGCCCGAGGCTGAGCGCTGCCGCGTGAAGGCCATCATGCCGGTGCATCTCTATGGCCAGTGCGCTGATATGCCCGAAATTATGGCGATTGCCCGGCAGTACAATCTCAAAGTTATTGAAGATGCAGCGCAGGCCCTTGGCGCGGCAATCACCATGGACGGCGCGGAGCGCAAAGCCTGCGCGATAGGGGATTTCGGCTGCATCTCCTTTTTTCCTTCAAAGAATCTCGGCTGCTTCGGCGACGGCGGCATGGTGACGGCCCGTGACGAGCAGTTCGCGCGGAAGCTTAAAAGCCTGCGCATGCACGGCCAGACGCATACGTATCATCACCAGTATATCGGCATGAACGGCAGGCTTGACGCTCTGCAGGCAGCGGTACTGCTGGTGAAACTGCCGCATCTGGACTCGTGGGCCGCGGGCAGGCGGAAGAACGCTGCAGTGTATGAAAAGCTTTTTGCAGAGGCGGGGCTTCTGGAGTTCATAACGCCACCCGCAAAACGCGCAGACCGCAGTCATGTCTATAATCAGTTCATCATCCGCGCGAACACGAGAGATGCCTTAAAAGAGCACCTTGACAGGAACGGCATCGGCACGGCGGTATACTATCCGCTGTGCCTGCACCTTCAGGACTGCTTCAGGTTTCTCGGCGGCAAACAGGGCGATTACCCTGAAGCGGAAAAAGCTTCACGGGAAACCCTGGCGCTGCCTGTTTTTCCCGAGCTGAAACGCGAGCAGATTGAATATGTCGTTGAGCAGATCACGGCGTTTTATAAAAAATAATGGTTCTGCAGAGAATAAAAAAAGCCCGCCTTTCACGGCGGGCTTTTTTGTTGTCAGGCAAGATGTATGCTATTTCTTTCCTCCCGGATAGAGTATCTGAACGGCATGAAAGCCCTTTTCCTTGAAACCCCGGTTCATGATGACAATGCGCTCGGGCACGACTTTGGTGATGATTTTGCCGGCCCTTATCATTTCTATCAGTGCGTCAACGGAGGGCGGCTGTGGCATGGTCGGGTTGGGTGCGGGCATGGGCAGCGTCGGAATATAAATTCGCGCGGCCTTTTCAAACTCGGGGTCTGTGCCCTGCAGCACGGTTGCTTTGCCCACAATCTGTACACCCAGTGCTGAGCCGAAGTAATCGTAGTTTTCGCGCTGCTTCATATAGGCCATGGATACATTTTGATTGGATGCCATCTGAAACAGCTTTTCCGTCTGCTTTTCAGACATGGCATAAAAGGTAAAGGTTGCGGGATCGATCACGAATTCGATGACCGTTGCAAGGGGTTTGTTTTCATAGGACGTCGCCAGGGCATAAATCTCGCGGTAGTCTCCCTTGCCCTTGAGCGTATTCAACACGGCCTCTTCGATTTCCTTGCGCGGGGCAGTGCCCTTTTTGCTTTTTTTCATGGCCATGGTGGCCGATGTGTAAGCATCAACGCCGTCATAGCTGTGGCAGTCCAGGCACTTCATTTTTTCATCATATACGCCGTGATGGGGCGGCTTTTTTGTGGGGGTCACGTACAGCCATTTCGGCCCGCCTTTTTCCCAAGCGGTCTGCTCAGCGGCATATGCACCGTTCTGAAGCAGCGCGGTTGCGGCAAGGGCAACCAGAATAACCAGAGTTTTTTTCATGTTCAGTTCCTCCAAAAAATATTAATAATTATAATTAATTGTTTGCTTACTAAGTATAGGGAAAATACAGGCTCTTGTCAAATATCTGCTTGGTTTTTCCAAAGAGAATAATATATGCAGAATAAAAATTTGCACACAAAAAAGTGTAAACACTAAAGATTAAAAATTGTTTTCCGAAATACTATTTCATGGTTTCACCGCGGCTTGGGAAAACAGCATTTCCTAAGGCATTCAAAAGAGATAAGCACATGCTTGCGCGAGAAAGAGCCTTGACACCCGGAGCAAAAGATGCGTATAATGACTCCCGTCGGGGCGTAGCGCAGTCTGGTAGCGCACTTGAATGGGGTTCAAGTGGTCGCTGGTTCAAATCCAGTCGCCCCGACCATTTTTTTTATCCATCACTGTTCAGCTGTCCGCCTGCTCTGATCGGTGCTCCACAGCACATCGAAACGAAAAAATCCCCTTTAATAAAGACTCCGGTCATTTTTTTTCTGATAGTGCTTGCCTGCTCGCTCTCGGCCTGCTCGCTGTTTAAATCAGCATCCATTGAAAAGCAGGGCCTGTCCGCTGAAGACCGCGCTTTCTACAGCACCTATTCACAAAAGCTCGGCATTCGTTTTACGGGAACGGAAAACAAACACCTTATAAAAACCATTGACGGCTGGATGGGTGTTCCCTATCGATTGGGGGGGTGCTCCAAAAACGGCATCGACTGCTCCTGCTTCGTGCAGGCGGTGTATGCCGACGTCTACGGCATAGCCCTCAGGCGCTCGTCCAGCGAAATGTTCGGGGATGTGCGCACGGTGGCTGTAAAGGACCTCAAGGAGGGGGACCTGCTGTTCCTCAAAAAGCCCGGTAGAAAAATTTCCCATGTGGGGATTTACCTGAAGGACAAAAAGTTCGTGCACGTAACCACGGCCCGCGGCGTGGTCATAAGCAACCTGCATGAAGACTATTATCAGAAATATTTTCATGCCGGCGGCCGCATTGCAGCAAACCGGTGACGGCCAACAGCAGAACAGCCGCTTAGTACAGCCCCACACAAAAGAGGGGGCAATATTTTTATTTTTTTATTTATACAAAAAGATATGTCCTTTCCCTCCCCCTTTGTAAAAGGGGGAATTTTTCGCCCCTCTTTTGCGGGGCTTTGTACTTAAGTGCCATACAGCCAGGCAGAAACCATTCATGAGTAAATACAGCATCACCGCCATAGCAGCGTTTTTACTGCTGCAAACGCAACTGTGCCACGGCCATGACGTGGGCGAGGCTGCAAAGGATTTTGCCCTTCAGGACGCCGGCGGCGGGATTGTCACCCTGCGCTCGCTGATGCAGGGCCATAAGGTGACCGTTCTTGAATTTCTTTCAATCTACTGCGACGCCTGTCAAAAAAAAGTTCCCCAGCTCAACAGCCTTGCCCGGAAATACGATGCAGGAAGGCTCCGCATCATAGCCATCGCGCTGGCCAATGAGCAGCCCGAGGTAACGGCCGCCATGAACCAGTGGGGTGTTGCCTACAGCTTTCTGGCCGATCCGGAAAAATCAACTTTTCATCTGTACGGCATTCACAAGGTGCCCCGGTTTTTTGTCATAGACCAGGGGGGCATCATCCGGTACAGCGGCACTGCCGATGATTTTTCCGGTTTTGAAAAAACCATTGAGGGTCTGCTGTCGCAGACGACGGCTGCCCGAAAGCTGCTGCAGCCGGGCGATGATGCTCCGCCACTGAAGCTGACGGACGACAAGCGGCAAAACCCGTGATCTGAGATTTGCCGACAGGCAGCAGATGACGGTGATCGGCTTTTTTACCGCGGCTGACAGCGTCAACAAGAAACAGGCTGACGTGCTGTCCCGCGTGCATGACGCGTATCAAAAGGCGGGCATTCGCGTGTACGGTGTCGGGAGCAGGCACTCTTAAGAAGCGACATGGCGGCATTTGGGAAAGCGGCGGCGCCCCGCTTTCCCCTGCTTGCCGATGCCGGCGACGGGGCAACGGGGCGGTATGGCATAACCGGCGGGCCGGAAATAGTGCTTATCGGCAGCTCAGGCCATATCGCCGCCCGCAATGCCCCCCGGACATATGATGATCTGGTAAAAATGCTTGCCCTGCCCGAGCCCGAGGCGCAGGCCTCCTCGCATGAGGAGCAGATTATGCATGCCCTTAAGAAGGCCATGCCCGATGCCCGTTTAATTGCACCAGTCAGGCTCCCGGAGGGTACGGTATATGTCGGGACCGATGGCGGTGGCAAGAAAACGTATGCGCGCGTCGTGAAAAAGGATGTTCTCTGCGAGGTATGCACAGACGTCGAGTTTATCGCAACACTTGACCAGAACGGACTGTACCGCTCCCTTGTGCTGGTGCAGCCCTTTGAAGTGTACGGCAAAACAGGTCGATGCAACGAAATTTCTGCAGCAGTTCGAGGGCCGCTCCTGCCGTGAAAAACTGTCAGCAGGCAGCAACGCAGACATCATATCGGGGGCCACGAAATCAAGCCTGAAGCTCATTGAGGGACTGAATGAGACGGAAAAGGCCTTTGCCTAAATTCAGGCTGACCCGGCCTTTGACAGCACCTTCAAACAAAGCGTCTGCTTTCAGTTTCAGTCAGAGATTGAGCTTGCGCTGCAAAAGTATGCAGGCGGGCATGCGACGCAGTCCAAAACTTTCGATGTAAGCAATCTCGCGGCATACTGCCCTGAAAAAAAATTGCCCACGTGTCCGTCTTCGGGCATATATAAAGTAACCGTGCTCAACGGTATACCGCGGATCATGTGCACCGTCCATGGCGTTGATCCGCAGTCGACAATGACACATTAAGGAAGGACTGTTCATGTTGAGGCCACGCTGCATGGCAGCAAAAAAATACGCCATTATTACCTGCCTTCTGTTGTGCGCTCTTTCCGCGCAGGCAGGAGCTGCGGCAGATAAAACTTTGCGCTTTGCCATGTATGATGCAGCCCTCGGATCGGCAGATAACGGAACGCTTGACCCGGTCAGAACCTATACGTTTCGTTATTTTACCCTCCAGCACCAGATTTTTGAAACACTGGTCGAGGTTGATTTGAATGAGCAGCAGGTCAGGCCGGCGCTGGCCGAGAGATGGGAAATAAGGCCAGCAGAAAAACATCAGGTTTTTTCTGCGCCGCGGGGTGCACTTTCATAATGGAGAATCCTTCACCGCCGCTTCCGTTAAATTTTCCATTGATCTCATGAAAGATCCGAGAAAAAAATTCGGTTGGCGGTTTTTGCTGGATACGATTGATTCGGTGACAGATAATCGACGACTATACGGTTGAGTTTGTTCTCAACGGGCCCGATGCCCTGCTGCTTCGGAAGCTTGCCTCCATCGGTGTCATGTTTCCCCAGGAAATACTATGAGCGCGTCGGCGCCGATTATTTTACCCGCTACCCCATGGGAACCGGCCCGTTTCGGTTTTTTTACTGTCGCATCCCAGCCGGGCGGCGGCAGGGAAATGCATCTGGTTGCCAACGAGGATTACTGGGGCGGCAAGGTTGCGCTGAAGGAGCTGATATACCTCTTTATGCCTAAAGAGCGTCAGTGGCAGGCGCTTGCTGCGGGCGAGATAGATATGCTGATTACGCAGATCCCTCCGCCGGCCTCAATTCTTAGAAAATGCCGGGCTCAGCATAATCACGGAGCGTCCGCTCAGAAATTCTGCCTGCGTTCTGAATATCGACAAGCCGGGTCCGCTGCAGGACATCCGGGTGCGCCAGGCCCTCGAGCATGCCGTCAACCGCAGCGATATTATTGCGCAGGCCCTGGCCGGGCAGGCAGCCCCCCTGTACACGGCAGCGCCGGAAGGCTCCCTTGCCTACAGCCCGGGGCCGCCCCGGTATCCCGAAAGCAAAGAGGCCGCGCGCAGGCTCCTCAAAGAAGCCGGCCTGGAGAAGGGCTGCACCCTGAGGGTTATGGCAAGCACGATCGAGCCGGCGGTGTCGGTTGTCAATGTGCTCAAAGCCCAGCTGGCCGAGGTCGGCATAACCCTTGAGCCGCATTTTCTCACCAGGGAGAGGATTATAAAGGAAATCGTAGCGCCCAAGCTCATGGGCAAGGCTAAGCCCGCTCCCTACGACATGTGGGTGATCAACGCCTGGCCTGATCTGTTCGGCGCAACGGCACACTTTTATTTCATGTTCCTGCATTCGCGGGGGCTGTTCAATATCGGCACGCGCATGCAGGCAGCCTCGCGCGTCGATGCGCTCTATGCCGAGGCACTGAAGGCCCGGGACGACAGGGAGCTTGCCGTTCTGCTCCGCAAGATCGACCGCGCCATTCTCGATGAAGCCCTGCTCATACCGCTCTATCAGCCCAGGTTTGTGTACGGCATGAAAAAAAATGTGCATTTCAAGCCCGGCCTCAACGACCTGCCGCTCAGATTTAAGCAGTGCACCATGCAGTAGAAATTTATTAGTATACACACAAGACGATCTGCCGGAGCAACCGCTTCGGAGGTGCGGGCGATGCATGCTGCTAAGCCGCGCTCATCCGGCATATGAAGGGAAATTATGAAACCTGAAAAGACGATTGAAAAACTAGCTGCGGGAGAATCTGTTCGGATTGCAGCCCTCGGAGACTCGCTGACCTATGGCTGGATGGCTGAGAAAGGCTATATCGATTTCCTGCAGGACATGCTGAAAGCGAAATATCCGGCGGCAACCATACAGTTTATAAACAGGGGCATTCCCGGCGATACGGCCGAAGGCGGACTGCGGCGGCTGAAAGCGCAGGTGATCGACGACCATCCCGATCTCGTTTTTGTGCAGTTTGCATTAAACGATGCCTTTATCGGCTGCCCTCTGGCGGAATATGAAAAGAACATGGCCCTCATTGTCGACCGGCTTCAGCACGAAACCGCGGCAGAGCTGCTTCTGCTGACCTCGGTCGCGCTTGCTGATCCGCAGGAGGACAGCCCTGGCCCTGAAGTATTACGAGCGGATCGAGCAGCTGGCTCACAGCTGCACTCGTGCCGATTGCGCGGGTGCATGCTTACTGGAAGAAAAAGACCGGCGGCAACTTTGACGGGCTGCTGCAGGCAGACGGGGTGCATCCCACCGCTGCAGGCTACCGTCTTATGGCTGAGGCCATCATGCAGGTGCTGCAATAAAAAACAGAAGCCAGAATTAAGGAGTCAGAATTCAGCTTGAAAAAGAACACAGCAAAAACGTTTTAAGACCAGAGTACCTGGATGAAGTTTTATCCCTTTAGCATTTATGTAATTCTGGCAGATGATATGGGGTATGAAAAAATAGGCATGGGCACTCTTCATTCTTGTAAGAGCATGTATGAAAAGTCATTTAATGTCATCCTGAACGAAGTGAAGGATCCCTGAATTCATTAAAACTACGAGATTCTTCGCTGCGCTCAGAATGACAAAACGAAGGTTCTTTGGGTTTTCGTACAGGCTGTAAGCCTATGTGTCTTCTATTCTGAATTCTGACTACTGAATCCTGGATTTTTTTAAGGACAGTAGATTGTTTTAGAGCCAATTCTCATGACAGCGAAAACAGCAGACGGCATGCGCGTTGATAAGCTCTGCGGCGATTATGTGATTTGTCAGCCGCAGGAGGGCCAGCGCTACACAACCGATGACATGCTTGTGGCCTGGCTGGCTGTGCGGGAAGTCAAAGCGCGCTCGGTTGTGCCCGTCTCGTTTCTTGATCTTGGCTCGGGTTTGTGCTCGGTACCCATGATCATTTTGTGGTCATTTCCTCATAGCAGTGGATTCGGCGTCGAGATCAGCCCGGAGCGTTGCAGGCTAGGTGTGCTGTCGCTTGCAAAAAACGGCCTTACCGAACGCTTCCAGCTCATGCCCGGTGATCTGCGCGGGTTAAGCCTTGCCGAACGCTTCAGCCTTGTCACCTCTTCGCCGCCATATTATCAGGAGAGCGAAGGCCCCGTGAGCCCCAATGCAGATAAGGCCGGCGTGCGTTTTGAGCTGAACGGAAGCATTGAGGATTATTGCCGGACTGCTGCAGGTCATCTTGAACAGGGTGGTATTTTCGCAACGGTGTATCCGTTTCAGTATCGCCTGCGCGCGCTTCAAGGCTGCGCGAGGCTGCGGCCTGAGCCTCGAACGCGAGGTGCGGGTCATTCCGAGGGAGGGCAAGCCGCCGCTGCTGTCGCTGTTTGTTCTGAGCCTGAAAGGGCAGGATGTTGCTGCACAGGAAGAGCTTGTCATTCGCGGTGCTGGATCACCTGTTTACCGACGAGTTCCGCAGGGTGCGGCAGGAGGTGGGGTTCCCTGATAAGCTCAAGTGAGGGGTGCAATACGTGTCTGCGAATCGAAATCCAGAGTGCATATTTAGAGAGCCGTAATGTGGGATTTTTACAGGCAAGTAAGGGCACAACATATTGTGATTGCTTACCCTCCAATTTTTTCTAAAACACAGTGCAGTAATAAAATCGTTTTAGCTGCATGTTTTGTCCGGAGCAGCGGTTTGCCGCCAGGCAGAGTTGATTCTAAAATAGAAAAAAACCAATTGACTGCCATGCGCAACGAGAGCATAGAGTACTTGCGACTACAACCGTTAACCGAAAGCCAGGCGAAGCCTTATAGATGCAATTGCGCGACATTATTTAAAAATCGGCGCCCTTCTGCTGGTTGTGAAGATTTCCTTGGAGAGGAAGAGAAAAATGAAAGAAGAGAAAAAAGACTTACTGAGATTCAATAAAATTTTACATGAAGAAATAGGCAGAAGCTTTGCATTAAGACCCCTTGATCTCCCCACGGATTTCAAACTCAGATATTCAGACAAAAAGGACACAAGCGTATACATCAAAAGTGAGTATCTGGGCTGCGATAAGACAGCGGGAGTACGCATGGGGGAAATGATTTTCGGAAAGTCCATGGTGGTTAATTTTGGCAGTGTGCCCCCGGCTCCCGGATATGATATCCCCATACTTGGATTTACATTTGTGCTTGCAGACAGGTTTCTCATATGCGTTCTTGATCTGCATCCTCTTTCAAAAAAAAGTGACTACATGGCGAGATACCTTGAGCCACTGAAAAGCATTTCGGAAAAGTATCAATGGATACCAAAGGCCGAGGGCGGGCGCTCAGAGGTACATGAATGGGCAAAGGCTTATGACTCAGGTTTCTCGTTTTACCGCTGGTGTGACGGAGAGTATCTGCCAAACGTGGAGGAGGCGTTCAGGGAGTATGTTCTTGTTTTTTTGACCTGCATACAAAAAGCAGAGCTGATAACCGACCCGGCAGTGCTTACGGAACATGAAGAGTATATGAAACAATACCGGTATGACTATGCGTATAAAGACCCGGGCGCTAATCCGCTGAAGCATCATTTCGGCGAAGTGTGGGGCGAGCGATACATGTCGGAATTTCTGTTTGCGCCATGACACTCTTTATCCAGACCGGTTTTTTGATGAGCGCATCCAGATCGACGCCACAGTCATAATCCGCCAGCTTTTATTCGGTATGATGGATCTAAAAACCGCCACATTATTTTTTGGAGGGAAAAATGGCAGAAATAAAATATTCAGATGAAGCTAAGGATGTTTGTGATAAATTCCTTGCCATTTTTCCAGGCGCAGGCAAAGAAGAAAACAGGATAAAAATAGTAAAAGCCGTGGAATACCATCTGCTGAAAAAAAATCTTGATGAAGCTACAAAAGATATTGTGCTGGAAGCGATAGAGAATGCCTTTCCCCGATCTTTTGCGCCTATAACCATGCGGTTCAGGGATCCCAAATCACTCATGGAGCTTGCAGCCTCCCAAAAAAAGGTCAACTTGAAAAATCCCCTCGTCAAAGTGAGGCGCTGGGACCTGCCTCGTGTCAGGCTGGACAGACCGGTAAAAAAAGTGCTTGCCCTGCTGGCCAGCCCCCGCAAGGGCGGTAATACAGACTGCATCATGGATGCGATGCTGGATGGCGTTCGGAAAGAGGGCTGCATTGTTGAGAAGTTTTATTTTTCCGATCTTACCATAGCGCCCTGCGCCGGATGCATGGCATGCGAAGCAAAGGAGCTTGAAAACTATTGCGCGATACAGGATGACATGACGGACATGTATAGAAAATTTCTTGAGTACGACGGTTTTGTCATGGGATTTCCGGTGTACACGGCCCGTGAATGCAGCCAGGCTGCCGTATTTTTTGACCGCCTGAAAGCGTTGGGGACCAAAGGCCATTACAATAAACTGGGTAGAATCAGAAAAGGCGGCCTGGCGGTTACCTGGGGCTGGCCCTCGGATGACTCGTACAACCATGTTGTCGAAAATGCGGCGTTTGTCCTGAAGACTGTTTGGTGTGGAGACAACGGAGGTCGTCACCGGCTGCGGATTCTGGGAAGCCTATTATAAAAAAGGTACGGCAAAGATGGATAAAAAGGGCATGGCCGCTGCAAAACAAGCCGGCAGGGCATTGGTCACAGGATAGCTGTTTCACAATTGCCGCAACCCTGATATAATATTTTAATGACTAGCTCTATGGTCAGTGAGATCGTGCGAAGTTTTGCTTGTCGCAGTACATGAATCGGAGAACTTGGGAAAGCTGAAACAAGTTGTGCCGGGATAGATGCTTAATCCAGTGAGACTCAAAAAGGCCTGACTGCTGAATATCGCGATGGGGCCTTTTTTTTAAAAGACCATATAACGTGTACTATGCACTGGCTCAATAATTGATTTGCCATTCACAATGCGGCACGTATGACTGCCCACAAAGGACTCTTTCTGCTGAATACAAACAGGAAACCGGGATTGCTGTCCCGGGTTTTTTTCTAAAGTTACACTTCCGCTTCCTGCACCATGCCGTCGCGGATGCGGATGCACTGATCGGCAAGGTCCATGACTTCCGTATCGTGCGTTGACAGCACCATGGTGCAACCGCTCTCTCTGCCCATATCAAACATGAGCTTTATAAGGGTTCTGCCCGTAGCAGTGTCAAGGCTTGCCGTTGGTTCATCGGCCAGCAGCATTTTGGGCCTGTGGGCCATTGCCCGGGCAACGGCCACGCGCTGCACTTCTCCCCCTGACAAGTTCATGGGGCAGAGCCCGGCCTGCATCAGACAGGCCGATACGCTCCAGAAGTTCTTCCACGCGGCGATTTTTTTCACGGCCTGCCTCGGCGTTGAGCGTCAGGGGAAAAGCGATATTTTCAAAGACGGTCAAATATGAAAGCAGATTGCCGAACTGAAAGACAAAGCCCATATCGCGGCGGAGAAAAAGGCTGAGCTCCAGCGGCGACAGCCCATGCAGATCGCGGCCGTTATAGATGACACTGCCGCTGTCAGGCCGGTCGAGGCCGCCCAGGCAGTTGAGAAGAGTTGTTTTGCCTGAGCCTGATTTACCCACAATGACCACCCTGGCAGCAGGCGCAACCGTAAAGGAAACACCTCGCAGGGCATGCACAATGCCCCTTCCCGAGCGATATTTTTTTGCAATCTCCCGGCACTCCACCATAGCTCTAACCCACTTTGAGTATATCCGCAGCTTTTTTCCGCGCCACAAGCAGCGCCGGCCATATGGCTGAGCCAAGGCTGAACACCAGCGCGAGGGCCGGCGGCGACCACAGGGAAAAAGCCGTCAGCCTCGGGTAAATGACCCCTGACACGGCAAAATACCGGTTATGCGAGGTGAATGCCGTCAGATCGATTCCCGTGGAGCCCACAAGCAGCACCGCAGCAGTTCCGGCAAGAATTCCCGCAACCGATGCCGCAAGGTTCATGAGCAGTATCTCCATGATGATAAGGCGCATCATTTCTCCGGCCGTCACCCCCATGGCCTTCATAATCCCGTATTCCCGGAGGTGCTTCATGATAAAAATAACAAAGGCGCAGGCTATCCCCAGAGACACAACCCCGAACACGAGCACGGTGACCATCGACATGGATACATAGTTCAGGTCAATCAGCTGCCGCAGATCCGGCATCAGCTGGCTCCATGATTTAAATGCGCCTGCAACAGATAGCTTTTCGCGGTATGCCGCAAGGACATCGTCGGGGTCGACGCCGTCTTTGAGAAATACGGAAGCTGCCCAGGGCAGCTGCGGGTCAGGATGCGCAGCAAGGCTGCAGAAAGCCAGCCCCCGGTCGAGCTGGTCGATGCCGGTATCATACACCCCCTCTACTGTATAGGGCCTGTAGTGCTCCCTGTCGCCGGGGCTGAACCTGAGCGTGTCGCCGGCACCGACCGCCAGTTCATCGGCCAGAGTCCGGCTTATAAAAACCCCCTTGCTGTCGCCAGACAGGAACGAGCCCCGCACCGTTTTTTTCCAGAAGGCCGTATTCTTTTTTTCGGCGGCAGGATCGATGCCGAGCATGATAACGGTTTCAAAATGTTTGGGTCCGGCCAGTATGCCTGCAACCGGAACACGCTTGACAATGCCGGCCACGCCATCGACCGCGAGGCTATCAGGCGGCAGTGTCTGCCGGCAGACCGGTGGCTGAGATATGGCCTGCGTAGAGGCCTGCGGAGTTGCGGATCATGGCATCGTTAATACCCACCGCAAGGGCGGAGAGAAAAATAAGTGCGGCGACTGCGGCGACGACCATGAGAGATAAAGCCGCGGTTGAGCGGCCTGAGCGCACAAGAAACAGCGACTGCGGTTTTCAGCCAGAAGCCGTATTGATTCAGCATAGGGCATGTCTCATGCGGGCAGTCCTGCGGCAGCCATAAAGTGCACTGTGCCGATGCGCCGGTACAGAAATGCAAGGGCCGGTTCAATGGCAAACCGGTCCCGTTCATCAAACAGGGCAGTCAGACCTTCAAGCAGATAGCTGCGGGCCATATGCGCGGACTCCTTCAGCGCAGGCTGGAAGTCAAGCAGCAGGGTCGCCTTCTCCTGTTCTTCGGGCTCGGCCGCCGCCTTTTCCTGCAGCAGCTGCCACCCGGCCCGGCCGCTGCCATGGTAGATAAGGGATGCTACATAATTATGATGCGGTCTCGCGCATGTCGCGGCCCAGGTCAACCATGTCGTCCAGTATCTGGCAGCCGATGCCGATACGGTAGAGCGCTTCCTGGAGCGGCGCCACGGTGCCGGGTTTCAGCTGCTCGAGAACTGCGGGTATGCCCCAGGGGCAGTTGAACAGCAGCCCTGTTTTGTAGTGGTGCACTTTGCTCAGAATGTCCTGCGGGGTAAGTATGCTCTGTATGCCCCGCTCTTCGGTTGATTCCTGTATGCCGCTTGCGGTCAGTGCATGCAGGGATGCTGTGCTGGCCTTTAAAACCTGCTCGGAGGAAAGCTCGTGCCTGCCGTATGCCGCCATCAGTATGCTGAACATCACCCGGTCTGAAGCCATGATGTCGATAATGGAACGGAAGCGCGTGGCGCCTGCCGGCAGATCGGTTTCAAGCGTTTTTTTGTATTCATCGTCAAGGATATTGTCGCAGCCCGTTACCATGCCCCGCAGGCAGTGGTTCAGGGCTGCATACAGAACGCGCCTGCCGCGGGGTATGCCGGCACGATGATAGGAGTAGAGAAAAAGGGCTGAAAAGAAATTATTTTCAAGCTTTAAAAAACCTGCCGGCTTTTCCGTCAGGGTGATGCCGCTTCCCTGCAGAATATCCTGCGCAGTTGTCCAGTACAGGCTCAGGGCTTCGGCGAGCTCCTCTTCCAGCAGACCGAGAGCGTCAAGGGCCAGGCCGCTGTTCTGAATCAGTTTTTTGCTCTGTCGCATCAAGTCAAAAATATTCATCCCGGTGTCCCTTGAGGTTTTTGTGTTGCAAAAAGAGCTATGTAGCCGAAAAACATGGCATGCAGCCGCGGCTGTTCAAACCCCGCCTGGTGCATCAGCTTCGGCAGCACGCCTGAAATATTTTCCCCGATTTCGGGCTGCATGAGAAGCCACCGTGCACCGTAGGATATGAGCCTTCCCATGAGCGTGGCAGGCGTGTGCATATCGGCCACAATAAGCAGCCCTCCCGGTCTCAGCACGCGAAAAGCTTCGCGCAGGGCCCGCTCTTTCAGGTCGAGGTCAACATGATGAAAAAAAAGGCTCGATACCACCGCGTCAAACGAGGCGGCGTCATACGGCAGGCTTTCAGCAGCGGCAGTTTCAAACCGGCAGGTCGCGCTTGCACGCTTTTTTGTGGCCACCCGGATCATGGCGGCAGCGGCATCAATGCCCAAGTGCCATGCCGCCTGCTGCAGCTTCCAGCCTGTCTCCGATAGCCCGCGTCAAAGCTCCGGTTCCGCAGCCGAGGTCAAGTACGCGATGGTGCTTTTCCAGCGACAGCAGGGTGACAATCTGCCGGTTATAGGCCGCGTGCCGGCCCATCATGACCACCGGCTCGCATATGTCGTATACGGGTGCCGCATGATCAAGGGTACGGCCCCGGGTTGGAACGGAATCGGCATGCATGGTCGTCAGGCCGTCAATCAGGGTGTTATGCCGTTTACCGGCTGCAGTTCGATATGGAAATCTATCTTAACATAATCTTCAGTGCGGAATATCAAAAAGGATGGGTTTTTAATGTTGAAGTCCTTGAGTTGCAGTATGGTTGTGCCTTCTGTGATCAGGAGATTCTTCTCGGTGTACACGGTAACGGGGATGGTAATGGCCCTGGTTGTGCCGTGAATTGTCAGTTCTCCCTCAAGATTAAAGGCAAGGGGCTGTTCTTTTGTGGCCTTGGCTACAGGAGCGGCATTCTCAAGGCCCGCGCCTGCGGAGGTGGAGCGATACGTGACATCGGGATAGATGCTTATGTCCATAAATTTTTTCTTCATGCGTTCATCCCGCGCTTTGTCTTTGCTGTCCATGGTATCTGCGGCAAAGGTGAACTGCACGGCGGCGGCAGTCAGGCGGCCATCGGGGCTTATGGCAGCCGAGGCTTTGCCCCGCATTGTTTTTACATATCCGAGCGTGTCATGAACATTGCCCTTTAAGAAATAGGAGATAAAACTCACATCGGGCTTAAACGTAAAATCCCATTTCCCCGGCGAGGGGAATGACTGTTGTGTCGAAGTAACGGCTGCCGGCGGCTCAGACCATGCGTACGAAAAGGAAATAAAAACAATGGCCATGACGGCAGGCACAATTATGCGGGCTGACTTTTTCATATGCTGTCTCGAAAGAGAGGTGATTATTGAGGGCCTGTTTTAATTTTTAGAGTATATCATAAAGACGTTATTTAAAAAGAGCCTATTTTTCTTTACAGCGCGGCCCTGATGCAAGCCGGCAGCCAGGCAGCCAGAATTTTACCGGACGTGAAAATGTTACAGGGCACAGATTGCAGGCATGAGTCGCACATAAAGTAACTTATCGGCAACAGAGCTCTCTATTGTTTCTTGATGGCCGCTGATATTGCCCCCTTTCGAGCCACTACGGCTCTTTTTCAACCTGTTGTGCCGAAGCCGCAGAGAAACAGGCATGGGAAAAAGATAGCCGATTCAAAATTCTATGATCGCAGTAGACAGAAAGGCTTTGTTGAACTTAAAGATGCTTGACACGTCTCGGCAGTAGAAAAAGCGGTGCATATTCTGTGCCATGATTTGAATAATGCCGGATTTTCTGTTACTATATTTTTATGTATATCAAAAAAGCGAAAGCGTGGTAAAATTTACTATTTATAGATACCGACCGGTAGGTATTTTAGCATGGTATTATAATTTTTTTTGCAGGGAGGCCTCATATGAAAAACAAACAGGTCAGATCATGGTGGCTTATTTGTCTGTGTCTGACCGCTGTGGTCTTTATGGGCATGGACTGCCAGAGAAAGCAGGTGATTACTGTCATCGGCGGCTATGGCTGGATGGCCAAATTTATGGATCAGAAGGGCTATGTGGCAACCGACGGCGTGTATAACGTCAACACGCAGTATAATTTCGAGAATACGGTAATCAATCAGGATGCGGCATGGGTGCCCTATGAGGCGGACAATCACGGATCCCAAGCCGTTTGACTGCGGCGTCTGCCATACCACCGGCTACACGGCTGAAGGCCAGCCCGCTGCAGAAGGCTATGCCGGCTCGGATACCTGCAAGTCATGCCATAGCGGATGCATCTGCAATTCTTCATCGTTTGCCGAAACAGGCCATCAGCATGCGCTGACGGCGGTTGATGACAGAAGCCCCTGAGATGCCTTTTACGGACATTCCCGGAGCGCCGGAGAAATTCAAATTCGGCACCACGACCAAATATGAGTTTGCAGCTCTGCCGGGCATTGACGGGCAGTGGGTAGAGCCCAATATCGGCTGCGAAGCATGCCACGGGCCGTCAAAAGACCATGCCAATGCTTCAAGCGATCTGGCAAAAAGGCCTGACCTTGATGTTGCGCGGCAGGCCTGCAGCACATGCCATGTGTCGGGAACAATCGAGAACGGTATGGTTACAGCCGACAATGTCATCGAAACCGACGGCAATTTTATAAAGCTGGGCCAGGAATGGGAGGAGTGGCAAGCAAGCCCGCACAGCAGGCCTGATAATGCCACGGACAATGTCACGTATCCCGGACTGCGCCACCTGCCATAACCCCCATGCCTCAACAATTTATGACGATACGGCAGGCAGGCGACGGCAGAAAAGTTTATACGGATGAAGACTGCCTTGCCTGCCATGCCGGCAAAACCGTCGGAAATCAGCCGAAATGGCAGACGCAGGCGTCATGTGCATCGACTGCCATATGCCCTATGCCGGTAAAGCGGCTTTCGGCTATCCGATTATCGGCGCTGAGGGCAACTATGCCTATGCGGGCGACATTCGGTCGCATCAGTTCAAGCTGAGAATCGACGGAAAGAAAAATGACTTTATCGACATACAACACGAAAAATGTGATTCTTGACGCCAAGGGGAAGACGCAAGGCATAACGCTTGATCTGGTCTGCCAGCCCTGCCACAGCGCCAACGGCCTGCAGCCGCACGATCTGCCTGCGGCACCAGGCTATAGCAATTTCCATGCTGCAGGACAATGCCACACAGGTGCATACGGACATGTGAAACTAGTTTAACAGCAGATTGAAAAGCATTACTGTAACAACAATATTAGAAGGAGTCATTTCATGGAACAAAGCACTTGAAAAAAAAGAAAAACCTCATGGCCTTGCACGCCGCTCTTTCATGAAGACTAGGCGGGCGTTTCGCTCTGTCGCTTTTTACCCTGAACGGCGCTGAAAAAGGCCCTTGGCGCGGAGGAGGACTTCTCTGAACGGGGGGTCACCGGCAATATCAGCACGGTACTGGGAAGCCGACGGCCTCACCCCGAAGCAAAGAACCGTTAAAGTTGATAATCTGAGCAATGATATCATTACCGCCAGGGTTGAAGGGGTATGGCGGAAACTCAAGATAAAGGAGCTTGATCAGGGGTTCCGCGATTTTCAAAGCAATTCCCTGGTGGCCATCTATGATTATATTATGGAGACAGGCAAAACCTTTTTTCGGCGGCGTCTACTGCCCGGCCATTATATCCGATGGCGGCATAAAAAGAGGGGACAGCCAGTTCAAGCTCAACGGCGCATACAAATTCGTCTTCCCCTGCCCGAAAGAGGAGTTTATCGATGAGATTACCAACGGGCTCATGGATCGCCTTGATGATGCTGACGAACGCCGCACGTGGATGAAGGCTCAACTGGGCCGATCAGAGCCTGTGGAACTATAAGATACAGGTCGGCCGCGATGAAACCGTCATGGGGCCGAACGATAATATTAAGCGCAGAGATAATCCAGAGAACCGGGAAACGCACACGTTCCGCAACCTCATGGAAAACCCTCTGGCAGTGGTGTTGTACCTGTCGAGCAGCAATTTTATCAGCTACGAAGTGAGAACAATCTGCCATTATGCCGCGCCGCCTGCGGACTTTACCACGGTGCCTGCAACCTATGAAGAGAAGATATCACGGTTTATAAATGTGCTGGGCTATACCTCGCACCAGGTTGACCATAAATTTCCGGCCATGATCTTTTATGTGGTCGAAGCTTTCGACAACAGCATGATGGTCGGCTTCGGCGAAGGCACGCGGGTAGTCAGGATCAAGGAGAATATTAAAAATATGTATGCAAAAGCCAAAGATCGGCTGATTGGCTGATTTCCATCGCACAGCAGCATATGACAGGCGCCCCGGCCATGCACGGCCGGGGCGTTTTTTTAATGCAGGAGGGTAGTGCTGTCCGGATTTTCATATGCTATGCTTATCTATACAGGCAGCAGCGCATGTTTCTTGTAAAGGCAGGTGCATGTACTATGATGAGCCTTTTTGGCTGGAGGGCATTGATGTATATGGGCATTTGTTTTTTTGCCATGACGCAGGCAAACGCCGGCGCCGGTGAGCCTGCAGGACCAGACAGATATGCTGCAGCCCGGCAGCATATGGTTGAGCAGGATCTGCAAGACCGGGATATTCGCGATCCTGCCGTGCTTGCAGCCATGGCAAAAGTGCCCCGGCATCTGTTTGTTGACGGGCGCCATCAGGCAGAAGCCTATGCCGACCACCCGCTGCCGATCGGCGAGAACCAGACCATTTCACAGCCCTATATTGTTGCCCTTATGACACAAAGCCTGAAGCTGGGACGCCATGACCGCGTGCTTGAAATAGGCACCGGCTCGGGCTATCAGGCCGCAGTGCTGGCAGAAGTGGCCGGTCAGGTGTTTACCATCGAGCTGCATAAGAGTCTTGCCGGGCGGGCTGAAAAGCTGCTGCGCATATTGGGCTACGATACGGTGAGCGTCAGGTGCGGCGATGGTTTTTTCGGCTGGCCCGAGCAGGCCCCTTTTGACGCCATCATGCTCACCTGTGCCCCCGGGCAGGTGCCCCAGCCGCTCATTGATCAGCTCCGCGAGGGCGGCCGGATCATTGCGCCGGTGGGCGGGGTGTTCCAGGTTCAGGCCCTGATGCTGGGGACAAAAAAACAGGGCCGGCTGAATCTGCAAAATATCGCTCCCGTGCGCTTTGTTCCCATGCGCGGCCAGGCTGAAAAAAGCACACCATAAGAGCAGCCAGACCGTTTTGGGCCTTCCACATTCTGCCGCTGCTTTCATTCCCAAGCCCCCTTTTTGCCAAAAACAGTGCCGCCAACAGCTTAGAGTACTGCCTGATAATGAAGCTGCTGCCTGGAATCTGAATAACGCTAAAAGTTTAAAAAGGACAATTGACGCACTTTCATTAACCTGCTATGATAAGGTAAAAATGCAAGGAAAATCAATCATTAAAAAGTTCTAATCTTATGCAGCACGCACATTCCACCACATTGCCTGAGGTGCTCATCGCCTCAGGAAAAGTAACAGAAGACATCCTCAAAACGGTCATGCATGAAGAAGGCCTGCCACCCTATAAGGCCTGCCAGCGCCTGATCGACATGGGCTTTATTGCCGAGGAGGAGCTGCTGAAAATTTTCAGCCTGTATTTCAAGTATCCGTATGTGTCGCTGAAAAATTTTCAGCCCAAGGATATCTTCATAGAGGGTGTGTCGGAAAACTTCATGCGCGAGTCCAAATGCGTACCCATTGAAATGAACGATTCCTGCATGAAGCTCGCCATCAATAATCCTTTTGACGGGACCGCCCTTGATGCCGTTAGAATGGTCACCGGGCACGACATTGATGTGTGCCTTGCCAAGGACGCTGAAATATCTGATGCCATAGAAAAAATTTTCAGCACCGGCGCATCGGCCATGGACCGCCTGATTGAAAGCACCGGCGGCAGTGAGGGAGACGGGTTTTCCATGGATGACGATGGCGACGTGGCCCATCTGAAGGATCTTGCCTCCGAAGCGCCGGTCATACGGCTTGTGAACATGCTTATTTCGCGTGCCATAGAGCTCAAGGCCAGCGATATCCACTTTGAGCCCTTTGAAAAAAGCTTTCATGTGCGCTACCGCATCGACGGCGTGCTGCACGATATGGAATCGCCTCCCAAGAACCTTCAGGCCGCAGTCATTTCACGCATCAAGATCATGTCAAAGCTCAATATCGCCGAGCGCCGGCTGCCGCAGGACGGCCGCATCAAGCTGCGGGTCATGGGCAAGGAGATCGATTTCCGCGTTTCTACGCTCCCGACTCTGTACGGCGAGAGCGTGGTCATGCGTATTCTTGACAGCGAGAGCATTGTTTTCGACCTTGACCTGCTGGGTTTCCCCACCCATGAGCTTCAGCACTTCGAAGACCTGATCAAAAGGCCGTACGGCATCATTCTGGTTACGGGCCCCACCGGCTCGGGCAAGACCACCACGCTCTACAGCGCCCTGAGCAAGATCAACAATAATGCAAACAAGATCATCACGGTCGAGGACCCGGTCGAGTACCAGCTGAGCGGCGTCAACCAGATTCATGTCAAGCCCTCTATCGGCCTTACTTTTGCAAGCTGCCTGCGCTCGATCCTGCGGCAGGACCCCGATATCATCATGATCGGCGAAATCCGCGATGCCGAAACTGCCGAAATCGCCATTCATTCGGCCCTTACCGGCCATCTGGTGTTTTCGACCCTGCACACCAATGACTCCGCCGGCGCCGTGACGCGTCTGCTTGAAATGGGCATGGAGAACTACCTTGTATCCTCAAGTCTGCTGGGTATTATGGCCCAGCGGCTGGTCCGCGTCATCTGCACCAACTGCAAGGAAGAGTATCCTGCAACAGAAGAAATGCTGCGCGAGATGGGCCGGGACCCGGCAGGCGCCGGCAGCATTATGCTGGCCCGCGGCAGAGGCTGCGAGCACTGCGCCAATACGGGCTACCGCGGCAGGTCGGGCATCTATGAACTGCTGCTCATGCATGATGATGTGCGCAAGCTCATCCTTGCGCAGTCCGACAGCAAAGCCATCAAGGACCGGGCCCGCGAACTCGGCATGCAGACGCTGCGCGAAGCCGGCTGGGACAAGGTGATTGCTCAGGAGACCACGGTTGCTGAAGTCATCCGCGTGACGCAGGTGGAATAGAGCAGTTTTGTTGGTTGTATTTGGTTTTATTAGTTCAATTGGTTTTTAACGAACTGAACCAATTAAACACAATTAAACCAATTGAACCAATTAAACCAATCGAACCAATCGAACCAATCAACAGAGTCTATGTCTGAATATATCTATAAAGCAACCGACCGCGCCGGCAAGGTGATGGAAGGCAGTTTTGATGCTCCGGATGAAGCTGCGGTGGTGAGCCGGCTGCGCGGCATGGGCTGTATCCCCATCCGCATCGAGCAGGCCGCAGCGGGCGCCAAGCCGCGATCCCGCAAGATTTCGATCAATATAGATTTCAAAACCAGGGTTGTCATTAAAGTTCAAGCGGGTATCAGGCGCGGAGCTGCTTTCCTTTACGCAGGAGCTTGCGACTTTGATCCGGGCGGGCCTGCCGCTTGACCGCAGCCTCTCCGTGGTGACGGAGATAACGGAAAATGCAATGCTCAAGGACATCACCGAAGAAGTTCTGCGTGATGTCCGCGGCGGCAAAGCGTTTTCCGAAGCGCTGGCCAAGCACCCGGCAGTCTTCAACCGCCTCTATGTCAACATGATCAAGGCGGGGGAGGTGGGCGGCATTCTGGATGTGGTTCTTGACCGGCTGGTGGATTTTCTCGAGCGGTCGCAGGAGCTGAAGCGCACCGTCGTCGGCGCCATGATCTATCCGCTGGTGCTGATCTTCGTCATGGGCATCGTCATGGCCGTGCTGCTCATTTTTGTCGTGCCGCGGTTTGTCGGTATTTTTGAAATGATGCATCAGGAGCTGCCGCTTCCGACACAGGTGCTTCTGGGAATCAGCACGATCGCACAGCGTTTCTGGTGGCTGATTATCGGCGGCGGCATCGGCCTGTATGTCTGGTTTCAAAAGTACACCGCCTCGGAAAAGGGCAAGCTGGTCTGGGACACATTCATGCTCAAGCTGCCCCTGCTTAATGCGCTGATTTTGAAAATAGAAGTGGCGCGCCTCAGCCGCACGCTGGGCACGCTCATTACCAGCGGCGTGCCGCTTCTGCAGGCCCTGGGCATCGTGCGGGAAATTATCGGCAACCTGATCATTGCAAATTCCATAAACACCATTCAAAAAGCCGTGAAGGAAGGCAAGGGCGTATCGCTGCCCATGCGCAGCCTGGGTATTTTCCCCTCCCTTGCCGTGCATATGATCCGCGTGGGCGAAGAAACAGGCAGAATGGAGGAGATGCTTATCCGCGTGGCCGACACCTATGACCGGGACGTGCAGGTGACGGTGAAACGGCTGCTCGGGCTGCTTGAGCCGCTGCTCATTCTGGTTATGGCGCTGCTGGTCGGCTTTATCGTTATCTCCATTGTTCTTGCGCTGTTCAGCATCAATGACGTTTCGTTTTAAGGAGGATACAATGCAAATGAAGAATGAAAGAAAAGTGCTGTGTCAGCAGGGTTTTACCCTTGTTGAAATCATGATCGTTGTCGTTATTCTGGGTCTGCTCGTGGGGCTGGTCGGCCCCCGGGTGTTCGAGCGGTTTAAAAAGGCAGAACGCAATACGGCCAAGGCTCAGATCGAGATGCTCGCCACGACCGTCGATACCTTCCGGCTGGATATGCGCCGCTATCCTAAGGAGCTGGAGGAGCTGATGATAAAGCCTTCCGACGATAAAAACTGGGAAGGGCCGTATCTGAAAAAGGACCTGCCGACCGACCCCTGGGATCATCCCTATATGTATAAGTGCCCGGGCGATGAAGGCAGGGATTATGACATCATCTCCCTACGGCGCTGATGGTCAGCCTGGAGGCGACGGAGAAAATGCCGATATCAATAATTGGGAAAGCCTCAAAAAAAGCAAGGAATAAAAGCTGCCGGTTTCGCATGCCCGGTGGTTTTTCGCTTGTCGAGCTCATGATCGTGCTGGCCATCATGGCCCTGGTGTTCGGCATGGCAGCGCCCCGCATAGCAAAAGAGATGGGTGTGCTGCATCTGCGCACAACGGCCAAACAGGTTGCCGCATCGCTTCGCTGGGCGCGAAGCCAGGCGCTCAGCACCGGCAAAACCTATAATGCAATATTTGACGGCAGCGGTCAGCGCGTCATTATTTCCGATTATGCGGGATCGCTCGATGCCGCCGGCACGAAGCTTGCGGGATCCGCAGCTGAGGTGGCCGGCCGGGAAGAGGCGGAAAACATTGATGAAGCCATACCGAAGCAGGTGCTGAAGATATTTGAGCTGCCCGAGGATATTTTTATAAGCCGCATCGAGATAGCCGACGTGCTGGACGCAAACCCGGGAGAGCAGAGTATCTACCAGCTGACATTTTTCCCTGATGGCACATCCATGGGGGGAGAAATAACCATTGCCGACGAACAAAAACGCTCATTTATCATTGGCGTTGATTTCCTCACAGGAATTGTCTCCCTTGAAGAGCCCGACACCATCTGACCTCCCGCTGCGGCCGCGGCTTTCCCGGCAGGGATTCACCCTGCTTGAAGTGCTGGTTGCCGTCATGATTCTGGCCATTGCCGTTACCGCCATCCTTTCCCAGTTTTCTGCAGGCATGGAGGCGGGCGGCAAATCGCGCGACATCACCAGGGCTGTCCTGCTTGCCAAGGAAAAGCTGGAGGAGCTCAAAGCTTTTGTCGAGCAGCGGCGAGGAGGGGAAGTCCGGCACCTCCGACGACGGCTATGCCTGGCAAACCCGCGTGAGCCTGTATGAACTGCCGGAGAAAGAGGCGGGAGAAAACGAAAACGAGCTCTCTTTCGAGCTTTTGAAACTGACGGTCATCGTGCGCTGGAACACGGGGGTGCAGGAGCGGCAGATGGAGCTCTCCACCCTCAAAGCAGTCAAGAAAGAGGATCGGGAATGATGCGGCCGGGCGCGGGGCATGCAGGTGTGGAAAGAGGCCGGGGCTTTACGCTTCTTGAGCTGCTGCTGGCCATCAGCATTTTTGCCGTCGTCGTTGCCGTGCTGTTTTCATCCTTCTGGGTCGGCATCGGCGCCTGGGAGAAAGGTGAAGCGGGCATTGAGTTCCAGCAGCGCATGCGCGCGGTGTCGGAGCTGATGTTCCGTGAAATTTCGTCGACCTATCCCTATTTTTTGACGCCGAGCCAGCTCGACAAGCATACAAGCTATGTCGCTTTTTTCGGTGAGCCCGATTCCCTCCGGTTTGTTTCCTACGCCAATTTACATAAACGGGCCAGCGGGCTGTGCATGCTTGAATTCTGGGTGTCTGAGCGCAGCGGGCTGCTGCTTGGCGAGGCCGCAGCTCTTGCCGCCAATAAGGAGGATTTCGACGCAGTGCCGCTGCGCAGCCCGGAATACGCGCCTTGAAATCTGCCGGGACGTGCAGGGGCTCCAGTTCCGGTACTTCGACCAGAAGAACGACGACGAGCCTGGCGAGTGGCTTGAGCGCTGGGATCCTGTCGAGATGCAGGGCATGATGCCAAAAATTATAGAGGTGACCCTGACATTTCTCGACCAGCGGGGCGAAGAGACAACGCAGCAGTTAATTATTCCGATTATGAGCAGTCTGCAAAAATAACCAGGCGTTTTTTAGTTTATTAACACATGAAAAGCCTTTTGTCCTCTCTATCATAATGAACGCGGCATTGCGCTGCTGCTGGTGCTGTGGGTCGTAACGCTGCTGGCGCTGATATGCGCAGAGTTTTCGGCCTCCATGCGCATCGAGACGGCTGTGGCGCGCAATTTCAGGGACAGCGAGCAGGCCTATTATGCCGCCGAGGCAGGCATCAACCGGGCTATCATCGAAATTATGCGAACGGCGCGCTCGCCCTCGTCGCGCACGACAACCTCTGACGATATCACCAATCTCGATAATCAGGATGCTGACGAGCAGGCCGATATTGAATACTGGACGGCGGGAGGCTCCTATGACATCAAAATTGACGACATGCCCTGTCAGGTGGAGATTGTGGATGAAGGCAACAAGGTCGATATCAATGAATTTCTCAAGGATGCTAAAAAAAATCATGAGCTGCTGAAGCAGGTGCTGCGCAGGAAAATCGGCCTGGAGGGCGAAGACGTCGATATCGTCGCCGACAGCCTTATCGACTGGCGGGATGCTGATAATAACATAACCGGCGTCAATGGCGCAGAGGATGATTATTACAAGGAGCTCGACCCGCCCCGCTCTGTGCCGCAATGGCGACATCCCGGTCATCGAGGAGCTGCTGCTGGTGCGCGGCGTCGATGAACAGATCCTGTTTCGGCAGACGAGGCAGGCGCGAACAGAAAATAGAGCTTTCAACGGAGGATCTGGATGATATTCTCAGCGGCAGGGTGGCGCCGGAGGATGAGGATGTGGTTATTCCTGCCGAGGATGATGATGAGGCCGGCAAGCAGTATCTGGGCCTTATAGATATTTTCAGCGCGCCGCCTTCAGGTTTCGGCACAGGGGCAAAGGTAAATGCACAGGGCGATATCACGCTTAATATAAATACGGCAACAGCAGATCAACTGCTGCTGCTCAATGGCATGACGCCCGTGACCGCCGCCGATATCGTCTATGAGCGCAGGAAGCGGCTTTTTGCAGGCAAAGAGGACCGGCTGCCGTCCTTTAACAATTATTTCCGCTGGAAAGACAGCATTACGGTAGGGTCGGGAGGCCGGTCCATGCGGGAACATGCTGCGCATTAATGCAGCCGGCTGCACGCCCGACGGACTTGTCTGCCGGCGCATCACCTGCACGGTTCTGTTCAGCAGCACAAGGTACTTCATTCTCAGCTGGCGGGAAATAAACTGAATTTAATATTTGCCATTGACAGCCTTTGCGGGTACAATTGATTATTTTTTAATGAAACAATAATACATTATGCAGAGTATCGGCGTCGTTTTCAAACAGGAAGAGATGGTTCTGGTTGCCCTGAAGCAGGGCTTTGCCGACTACCAGCTCGAGGGATACCGTATCCTGCCGTTTCTTGATCTGAAGGACGAGGAGCGGGACCAGGCCATAGTGCATAATATTGAGCGTTTTGTTCAGGCGCTATGCGGGCGGCAAGGATAATATCTTCATTGCCCTGCCTCGCGACATGGCGCTGGTTCAGTTTCTGCAGATACCGGCCGCAGCTGAAGAAAATCTGGGAGCGACGCTCGGTTTTGAGATAGACCGCTACACGCCGTTCGGCTTTGATGATGTGTATTATGACTGGCATGTCCTCAACCGCCTGCCCGACAGCGGCCTGATTACCGTGATGCTTATCACCATGAAGCGCACGATTGTCGACTACTATCTCGGCCTGTTCGCCAAACTCGATATACGGCCCCAGGGCATAGAGATAACCACCACGGCTCTGTGCAATGCATTTTCCAGGCATCCAGGGCGCACTGGACCGGCTGCAGGATATGTCCTGGCTTCAGGAAAGCGGCATCATAAACAACCGTATGCTGGGTCTGGTTGGAAAAATTGCCCCAAAGGCAGCCCGGTTTTTAGAGGGCGTGCAGGACAGGAAACCAGCAACACAGAATGTTGATGTGCTGGTTGAGTTTCTCGACGCTTCCCGCTGTGAAATTGCCGTCCTTGTCCACAACTGCTTATGCTCTTTCTCAGGTGGTGCCCCTGTCAGCGTCCGCCGAAGCCGTGCAGTTGCAGGAGATTCATGAGGCAGGGCACAGGTCCCTGATCTATCTGCCTGCCCTTGGCCAGGAGCGCAATCTGCCGCTGCGTTTTTGCCTGTCGGGCAGAGAAATGCAGCCCGATTTTCTGGACACGGCGCCTGAATCTCTGGCCGGCTCTTTTTTCGTGCAGCGAACTCTGCCTGTCCAGCATAAGAAATTCGCCCATGACACCATAGCCGGCGCGCTGCCGGTGCTGGCCATGCCTGCAGGCGTTGCCGTCAAGGGGCTGCGGAGCACCCCTTTTGATATCAATCTAATTCCTGCGGCGCGGCGTCCGAAACGCAAAAAGAGCAAGCGCAAACTGGTGGCAGCCGCAGCCTTTCTTGCTTTGCTGGTCGCACTGAGCACCTATACGGCGGCGCGCAACATGAAGATGAAGGAGCGCCTCAATGTGCTCACTGAGGAAGTGAACGGCCTGCGCAGGCAGGTGCAGACAATTGAGGAGCTGCAGCAGGAGTCTCAGCGCCGGGAAAAATTTGTCGCCGCCATGAAGACCATACGCGGCAACGACATGAGCAAACTGCGGATACTTGAAGAGCTGACGACGCCTGATACCCGACGACAGCTGGCTGAACGAATTAAACTATAAGGCTGAAGAGAAAAAAATAAGAATTTCCGGCTTTGCCGTATCTGCGGCCAAGCTTATCCCCATTCTTGAAGAATCACCGCTGTTTGACGGCGTAAAATTTTCCACCGTCATCACCACGGACAGGCGCAGCGAAAAAGAGCGCTTCAGGATTGAGATGAATCTGAGCGGAAACACGGCCAAACAATGAAGCTCTCTAAACGCGATAAAAAACTCATCATCGCCGGCGCTGTAGCCGTAGCGATTTTTTGCCATTCTTAAATTCGGACTTTTTCCTGTATACGACACCTTTGTTGAGCGCCGCAAAGAGATTGCACAGAAGGAGAAAACCCAAGAGAAATATCTCAAGTTTCTCAAGGAACAGGCCGATTTTCAGAAGAGTGGGAAGGACAGGGGCAAGGAAGAGGTTTTGGTGCAGCAAAGCCTTCTGAAGGGGGAAACTGCGTCCCTTGCCGCCGCCGATATTCAGAAGATAGTTGACGGGTTCGCCAAGGAGAGCAAGGTCGACATGCAGAGCGTGAAGGTGCTCGACTCGGACACCAAGGACGACTTTGTGGTCATTCCAGTCCAGATATCCTTTTCTTCAGACCTGACTCGACTGGTGAAATTCGTGCAAAGCATTGAAACGGACAAGAAGCTGCTGACGATTCCTGAGCTGAAAATCAGGGTCAAAAACGAACATGAAGCCGCAGGATGTATCGGTGACGCATGACGGTTGCCGGCTACATGAAAAAAGGGGAAAACAGGAAGTAGGAAGGCGAGACTGAGGATTCATGCGTTTATTTAAGATACGTTTCATGGCTGTGCTGCTGGCGGTTGCGCTTACGGCGTGCTCTGCTTTTAACGGACAGGTTGCACAGACTGACGATACGCTCCAGGACGGAGCGGCATTAGGCGATCAGGTCAAAGCTCCGGGCATCCCCGCTGCTTCAGCGCCTGCTCAGGCCGGGAAAAAATCAGATGCGCCCCTGCGCACAGCAGACCCCGTCCTGAAGGGCATACCCGTCCAATCAGCATCAAGGGCAATGCCCGGCCTTGGCAAAGATGCAGCTCAGGGAGAAGCCCCTGCATGCCGGCTCCGACAATGCAAGCAGCCAGGGCCGCGGGGCTATGATAGCGCTTAATTTCGACAATGCCGATATTTTTGAAGTTATCAATGCCCTGTCGGACTTTCTTGATATAAACTATATTATTGACCCTGCGATCAAGGGCAAGGTCAATATCCACACCACCAGCGAAGTTGACAAGCGCCAGCTGCTGTCCATTCTTGAAACAATTTTTGAGATGAACAATATCTCTGTGGTCAAACAGGGCGAATTCTATAAAATTTTGCCGTCCAAGGATGCCCAGAAACAGGGGGTTCAGGTGGGCATGGGCCGCGATATTGATAAGCCCGACTCACCAGACCGCATGGCAATTCAAATTATACCCCTGAAATATGTTCCGTCTGCAGAGGTCGTCAAGGTTATCAAGCCGTTTTCCAGCAAAAACGGCGAGATGGTTGAATTCACCAAGGCCAATATCATCATCCTGTTTGATACTGTTGCCAATATTCAGAAAATCGTTACGCTGGTCAATGTTATCGATTCCGATGCATTTGAAAACAATGAAATTCGCTTTTTTAAGGTAAAAAACGCCAATGTTACGGATTTAGCCAAGGAGCTGGAGGGTATATATCACGTCCCTTGGCATTGAGAAGGCAACCGGCAAGGGGATCGGCCTTGCCGTGGTGCCTGTGGAGCGGGCCAGCATTGTTGTGGCCGTAAGCCCCATACCGGGAGTGCTTGACCAGATGCAGCACTGGGTTGATGTGCTTGATACGATCGACAAGGATGCCGACGAGCAGATATTCATTTATTTTGTAGAAAACGGCAAATCCGAGGAAATAGCAGATATCCTGGTTCAGCTGTACGGCGGCGAAGCCTCGAACCGCTCGGGCGAAGACAGAAATGCACGTAGAAAAAGCAGAGACAGTTCATCAAAATGGAGCAGCGCAAGCGGCCAGCGGCGCGATAGTTCAAGCGGCACCGGCACCGGCTCGCAGCAGCAGCTCCAGCAGATCAAAAGCCAGCGCCACAGGCGCCAAGGCCAAGACAAGCAGCTATATTGGAAAACAATATTATGATCGTGACCGATGAGGCCACCAATGCCATCATCGTCAGGTCGAACTCTCAGGACTATGCCAAGATCAGGGAGACCATTCAGCGGCTGGATATCATTCCGCGGCAGGTGCTCATAGAGGTTTTCATAGGCGAGGTGGGGCTGTCTGGAGATACTCAGTTCGGCGTCGAGTGGGCCCTGCTCCAGAACAATGACAAGCTGGGCGGCTACAAGGGCTCCAGCAAATCAGGGCAGAATTTCGGGGCGGGGCTTGATGCTGCCCTTGATCCGACCGCAGCGGCCAGCGTCGGGTTCACCTATCTGTTTCAATCAGATCGCCTGCAGGCATTTTTGATCGCTCAGGCCAGCAATAACAAGCTCAATATTCTTTCAACGCCCAATATCATAGCCTCCGACAATAAAGAGGCGCGCATCGAGGTCGGCGAGGAAGTTCCCATCGTCACCAGCGAATATGTGCCCCTTGATACCTACGGAACAGGAACCGCAACCAACAGCTTCAACTCAACATCCCGCTCCATCGAATACCGCAACACGGGCATTATTCTTGAGGTGACGCCACGCATCAATGAAAAGGGCCTGGTTGCCATGGATATCAGCCAGGAGGTGAGTAAAGCCCAGCCCATCACTGCAAGCGGCATCCAGTCGCCCACCATCACCAACCGCCTGGCCGAAACATCGGTTGTGGTGCAGGATGGCAAAACAGTGGTGATCGGCGGCATTATCAATAATGAGGGAACCTCAACCCAAAGCGGCATACCCTATCTTTCAAAAATTCCGCTCCTGGGGTATCTGTTCAGCTACACGACGGACGGCACCTCGAAACGCGAGCTCATTATCATGCTCACGCCCCATGTTATCAAGGACATTGGCGAAGCCGGTGCAATAACCGAAGAGTACAAGTCAAAGATGACAGAAATCAGAAGGCTGTTGAAGCGCGACGAGGGCGAATGGGCGAAAACCTATCAGTAAAGCCTCGCCTGCAGTCATACCATATCGACCCCGCCCGGCGTCACCCTGCCAGGCGGGGTTTTTGTTTTTCTGCTAATGCTTTGCCAGCGAAAGCCCTCACATACGAGTGCTTGAAATGAGCACGACGTCCCTGCAGCAATCAACGGTCGACAAGAGACTGTTCCCTTCATCTCGGGCGAACGGAGAGATCTTTAAAGATTGATGTGCACTGAGCAGTCTTTAGGACTTGGTGCCCTTGAAATGACAATGCGGCTGTAGCAATTAAGAACAGCACTTGCAGCAGCATCAATGGTCTTCCGGGGTTTCGGCTTCCTGACCTGCCGGGTCGCTGACCGCCTTGAGCCTCACGAGAGTTACACTCCGCTTACCCTTTTGCAAAATCGTGCATTCATAGCCGGCGAAATTGATTGTTTCGCTTATTTCGGGGATGCGGCCGAAGGCATCGTTGACAAGCCCGCTCACGGTGTCATACTGCTCGCTTTCAGGCAGGGGAATGGGCAGGTGCTCATTGGCATCGGTAATGGCGGCAGAGGCGCGCACATTGTATTCGTGCTCTCCTGCTTTTTCCACAATGGGCTTTTCCTCGTCATATTCATCCTGAATTTCGCCCACCAGCTCTTCCATGATGTCCTCAAGGGTCACCATGCCCGACGTGCCGCCGAATTCATCAACCACGACGGCCATGTGAATGCGTTTGCGCTGAAATTCGCGCAGCAGCTTGTTTATGGGTTTGGTCTCGGGCACGAAATAGGCGGGCCGCACAAGATCATGCAGAATGATCAGCTGGGGGTTGCGCATGAGGGCGATAATGTCTTTGGCATGTACCACGCCGATGATATTGTCGATAGTGCCCTGATAGACCGGCACGCGCGAGAATCCCTCCTCGATGAAGAAATCAACCACCCTGTCGCCCGCTGTCGTGATGTCAAGGGCTATAATGCGCGTTCGGGGAACCATGATCTGGCGCACCGTTCGCTCGGAGAATTCAAACACATTGGTGATCAGCTCATGCTCTGCGGTTTTGATGGCGCCGGAGGCCTTGCCCTGGTCAAGAATAAGGCGAAGCTCTTCGGTCGAGTAGAGCTCATGCTGGCTCAGGGGCTTGATTCCGATGAGCTTGAGCAGGCCGTTTGCCGTGCTGTTGAGCGCCCAGATAAGCGGGCTGAAGATGAAGTGAAACGCGCGCAGCGGCAGGGCGACAAACATGGCCGTGCGCTCGGTGTACTGAACGGCAAGGGATTTGGGCGCAAGCTCACCAAGCACTATATGCAGGGCGGTAATCGTAAAGAACGCCGTGGGGAGCGCGAGTTTATGTATCGTTTCAGGCGACAGGGATATATGCAGCAGGCTGAAGACCGTTATGAATATCTCGGTCACGACACTTTCGCCGATCCAGCCAAGGCCAAGGCTCGCAAATGTTATGCCCAGCTGAGTCGCCGAAAGATACACGTCAAGGTGATTGACGATATGCTCGGTCACCCGCGCGACATTGCTGCCCGACTGCCCCCGCAGCTGAATCTGGGAAAGGCGAACCTTGACAATGGCGAATTCCGCAGCAACAAAAAAAGCGTTGAGAAGAACAAGCAGGATGGTCAGCAGTATGTTGAATGCTATCATCTGGTAAACTGTTTAATTAGCTTGGATTTTCATTATCTATCAGCATATAATGCCTACCGGTGTTTGTCAAGGTGGAGGCCGATACAGCAATGCTGGATACAACAACATACGATTTCAATACCGTCATAGAGCGGCGCGGCACAGCTTCGGTGAAATGGGATCTCGCGGACAGGCTTTTTGGCGGGCAGGACCTGCTTCCCCTGTGGGTAGCTGACATGGACTTTGAATCCCCTCAGCCCGTGATCGACGCTCTTGCGGGTCGCGCCCGGCATGGTATTTTCGGCTACTCCGCGTGCATGGACGGCTATTATGAAGCCGCTCTATCCTGGATGCGCGAGCGTCATGGCTGGCAGCTGCAGAGAGACTGGATGGTATTCTGCCCCGGCGTTGTGCCGGCCCTCAATATGGCGGTGCAGGCTTTTACCCGTCCCGGCGGCGGGGTTATTATTCAGCAGCCGGTCTACTATCCCTTCATGCGATCAATTCTGGCAAACGGGCGGCGCATCGTCAACAACTCCCTGCGGCTCTCGGCAGGCCGCTATGAAATGGACTTTGACGACCTTGCCCGCAAGGCCCGTGATCCTGATGTTACGCTTATGATACTGTGCAGCCCGCACAATCCGGTGGGCAGGGTCTGGACGCAGGCTGAGCTGGAGCTGCTGGGCGCCATCTGCTGCGACAACAAGATTACCGTTGTTGCCGATGAGATTCATGCAGACCTTGTGCTGTCAGGCTATCGCCACATTCCCTTTGCCGCCATATCTCATGACTTCCTGCAGGCAGCCATCACCTGCACCTCCCCCAGCAAAACCTTCAATCTTGCAGGCCTGCATACAGCCCATGCCATTATCGCAGACCCCGAGAAGCGGAAATCATTTTCCAATGCCCTGGTGCACAGCGGTTTGCAGTGGCCCAATGCTTTCGGCACGGTGGCCCATGAGGCAGCCTACTCCAGCGGAGGGCCGTGGCTTGCGCAGTTGCTTGTCTATTTGCAGGGGAACCTTGAATTTTTGAAAGCATTCATAGCAGAGAATCTGCCGCAGGTGCAGGTCATAGAGCCCGAGGCAACCTATCTTGTGTGGCTCGATTGCAGAGCTCTCGGGCTTGACTGGAAGGGGCTAAAAAATCTTATGCAGCAAGAGGCTGGAGTCGCCCTTGATGAAGGCTATATTTTCGGCGACGAGGGGCGCGGTTTTGAGCGCATAAACATTGCCTGCCCGAGAAGCATTCTGCGGAATTGCCTCGAGCGCATGGCAGCAGCGGTGAAGCGGCATGCCGGTACTGCTCATACACCCGCCGGTCTCTAAGCCCTGCGAACCGCCGCCGGGCCTGGCGCGGCTTGCAGGCGCTCTTGCCGCCGCCGGCATCACCTGTCGCATGTGGGACGCAAACCTTGAGGGGCTTCTGTACCTGCTGCGCCTGCCCCTGCCTGCGCAGGACATCTGGACACGTCGTGCCGTTAAAAATAGCCAGGCGAACCTTGCTGCTCTTCGGAGCCCCGCCATAGTCGATAACCCCGACCGCTACAGCCGTAAGGTCAAAGATATAAGCCGCGTGCTGACGGCCCATGCTGAACTGCATGGCGCAGAACTTACCCTTGCGGACTACAGCGATGGGGCCCTCTCGCCGGTGCGAAGCCGGGATCTTGAACGTGCAGCAGAGCAGCCTGAAAATAATCTGTTTTACGAGTATTTCAGCCTGCGGCTGCGGGAAATTCTTGCCCGAGACGGGCCGCGGGTCATCGGGTTTTCGGTAAACTTTCTGAGCCAGGCGCTCACGGCATGGGCCATGATGGGCTTTCTCAGGCGCGAGGGATGCCGGGCCACTATTGTGCTTGGGGGCGGGCTTATTACCTCCTGGCTGCGAAGGCCCGGCCTGCCACAGCTTGCTGCCGGTCTTGCCGATCATCTGGCAGCAGGCCCGGGAGAAGAACTGCTGTTGCGCCTGGCTGGTTGCACAGAAGACGGGGCAGATGCATGCATGCCCGATTACTCGGGCTTTCGTCTTGACGAGTATTTTTCACCGTGCCGGATTCTGCCGTTCAGCACGGCAGCGGGCTGTTACTGGGCCGCCTGCTCGTTCTGTCCGGAACAGGCCGAAGGCAATCCATACCGGCCTCTGCCCATAGAGGTCTCAGGCGTGCAGCTTCGGGAGCTTGTGCGGCTGCATAAGCCGCGGCTGCTGCATCTTGTGGACAATGCCCTAAGCCCGGCATTTTTAAAAAACATGATAAAAAATCCGCCCGGCGCTGCCTGGTACGGCTTTGCCCGCGTGACACCGGAACTGCAGGATGAGGGCTTCTGCAGGCAGTTGCGGGAGTCGGGCTGCGTGATGCTGCAGCTGGGGCTGGAGTCGGGCGATGACGGTGTTCTTGCAGAGCTGGGCAAGGGCATAACGGCGGCACAGTCGGCAGGGGCGCTTGCAGCGCTGCACAGGGCGGGCATCGGCGCCTATGTGTATCTGCTGTTCGGCACGCCTGCTGAAACGGGCGATTCAGCGCGGCGCACGCTTGACTTTACCGTTGCGAACAGCAGGCATATTGATTTTCTCAATCTTGCTATTTTCAATATGCCGGTCAATGCCGTTGATGCCGCCAGTCTGGCCACCGGCGCTTTTTATGATGGCGACCTTGCGCTGTATACGGGATTCGAACATCCCCATGGCTGGGGCCGAAGCCAGGTTCGCCGGTTTCTGGACCGCGAGTTTAAGCGCCATCCTGCCATAGCGCCCATACTGCGGCGCGATCCGCCGTTTTTTACCTCGAATCACGCCCCTTTTTTTATCCGGTCGTGAACCCGGTATGCGTTCTACGGGAAAAGAGTCTCTTGTTCAGCTAAAAATACCGTCCGACGGCAATGGAAAAATACGGGCCCGACAAATCTATATCCATCCGCTGCCGCGCAGTTATATCAGCCGGTATCCGTCTGCCGCCTATTTTGAGCTCATCGGTTACATGCAGCTTCGCGTTGCCCTTGAGCCTGTTCCAGATTTGAAAGGCCGAAACCGTTACAACCCACCGGTTCATCTGCGGGGAAATATTGCCGAGGTTGACATTAAAACCCGTCATCATTTTATAGCCCCATTCGCTGCTGGTCCAGTTGCTCTGCGCCCTGTCGTAAAAATAGCCGCCCTTGCGAAACTTGAAGGCTGCTTCACTTCTGAAAAACGTATAGCCCAGCCCCGCTGCGATAAAGGGCTCAATAATCCTGCCGGAGGCATACTGATCCTTGTAGTCCGTGGTCAATGGGTAATAATAGATATTTGACCATAGCTCAACAGCGCTGTAGCGCTGCCGCATCCGGATGGCGACATCAAAGGGCGTTTGCTGAAAGCCGGTGCTTGACGATATGAGCGATCCGGTTGCCCCTGCAATCGCAAAATCAGCCTTGAAATATTTCGACAGATCTTTCCAGAGCACAAGGTCTATCGTCTGTATGGTCATGGTGTCCCAGTCTTTCAGATCACTGCCGGTCAAGCGATTTATATCCCGTATCACGTGGTTGGCGTTGGTGAGCTTCGGCTGGCAGTTGGTCGTCTGGAGCTTAATGCCGTCAAAAAAAGGCATCTTAAATTTGCCGGCTCCGGACGCACCTGAAGCAACAGGCCCGTCATCAGCAAAGCAGGGAGCCATGTGACAAAAAAAGAAAGCTGCGCACAGCAGCAGGGCTGAAAAAAAGGCGTGAACGAAACAATGCTGTCTGGTCATTGCGCGGTGCTCCGGTCAAGAACACAGCGGATTGCTTCTGCCATGTCACGCATCAGCAGCGGTTTTTTTATAATGTCTCGAAATCCATGCTCTTGTGCATTATCCGTGTCACCGAAATCCAGATAGCCGGTACAGAGGATTACGGGGAGGTCTGGTTTTATGCGGAGTATCTCTCTGCCAAAATCAAAACCCGTCATACACGGCATATTTTTGTCTGTTATGACCAGATCAAACCGGTCGGGGTTTTCGTTGAACAGGTCAAGGGCTTCAAGGACATTGGTCATGGCCACCACCGAATACCCCATTTCTTCAAGCATTTCCCTGACCACCTCGACAGCCGCATCTTCGTCGTCGACAAACAGGATTCGTTCGCTTCCTGAAGTCAAGGCGGCATCCTTCTCATCCTTCTCATCGCCAGCCTGTTCTTCAAGCCGGGGCAGAAGCACAGAGAACGTTGTTCCCTTGCCGAACTCGCCGCTGACAAGAATTTTTCCCCCGTAATTCTTCACAATGCCGTGCACGACCGAAAGCCCCATGCCGGTGCCTTCGCCGGGAGCTTTCGTCGTAAAAAAGGGGTCAAAGATCCGGTCAATAACTTTGGGATTTATACCGTCGCCGGTGTCGCGTACCGTCAGTTTGAGATACTCCCCTGGAGCAAGTTCGGGAAACTGCTCCTTCGAAGCCGGATCGATATGCACTTCATCAAGCGCCACCTCAAGAATCCCGCCCTTTTCCTTCATGGCCTGCGCCGCATTGGTGCACAGGTTCATGATTATCTGATGCACCTGCGTCGGGTCGGCAAAAACCATATCGGCGGCAGCCCGTATGTTTTCCTGAATTTGAACGTGCCGCGGAAGCCCCACGCATATCAGCTGGAGCGCCTCCTTGATAATGCTCCCGAGCTTCACCGGCATCCGCTCCTCATCCCGCTGGCGGCTGAACGTCAGAATATGTTTTATCAGGTCTTTGGCGCGGTTGCCTGCGTTTAATATCTGCGTGAAGATATACTCTGTTTTTCCCTGCTCAATGAGCTTTTTGTGCAGGCCGAGTTCGGCATACCCGACCACGGCGGTGAGGATGTTATTAAAGTCGTGGGCGATACCGCCGGCCAGCGTGCCGATCGCCTCCATTTTCTGCACCTGAATGAGCTCCTTTTCAGCGCGCTTGCGCTCCTGCATTTCCACTTCCAGGTCCCTGTTTGCCTGCATCAGCTGCTCAGTGCGCGCCTGAACCCTGCGCCTCCAGCTCCCTGTTTGCCGACTGGACCTTTTCCCGCTCCAGCTCAAGCAGCTTGGAAAAATAAAAATCCCGGCGGGAGGACATCTCGATGGAATAGCATGAAAACATCCCGATAATGTTTGCGCAGATAAAGAAGAAATTGTTATTGATAAGCACGGATACCGGCGCATCAATGAGCAGCAGTGATGCCAGCTCATAGAGCACAACAATAACCCATCCGGCAAGGGAGGCCCAGACAAAGCGAAGTCCTACAAACGTGTAGCCGTACATAAAGATAAGAATAAGGCCTGCGTAATATGAATAGCTTGCAGGCGGCGGGGCAACCAGTATCATCTGCACGACGCAGAATCCGACCCAGATCATGGACAGGGCAACGCTGCATTGCATATACTCTCTGAAATGCCGGGTAAAAGAAAAGAGAAGGATCGCCAGCACGCCGGGACAAATGAACGCATACCGTATCCACCACAGAACGACTTTTTTCTCTCCTGCCAGAGCAGCGTCCAGGAAACCGAAGACGGCAAAAAGCGCAATGGCAAGGAGCAGGGAAAATCGTATCCTGCTGAGCGATTTATTAAAGTAGTTTTCAGAGTACTCCTGTTCAAGCTTCGGCGGAAACGTCAGAGACAAAGGATTGAGCTGCATATCCCGGATGCCCGATGACGCGGCGCTCCCCGCAAAGAGAGCGTCGGCATACTTCGCCGTCTGATTTTTTATAAATTTTTTCATAACCTTATTGTAACACCACTACATACAATTGCCCCTGAAACTTAAAATAATACTAAAGAGGCCTGCCGGTTCTGTGTTATCGGGAGGTGGTTGACCGCATAAAAAAGAGACGGTATCCGCCGCCTCTTAATGGGAATAATGAAATTTTTTATATTTATTTAATTTTAGTGATAATGGCGAAAAATATTACCCCTGACTCTTCCCGCTCAATGCTGATAGAAATGTTTTCAGCACCCATGGATGCATTAATTAACGTGATCAGCTCATCTTCATTGCGGGGAATGAAATACCAGTCGCCGTACCAGTTGAGCGCTATGGGCCGGTGAGAATCTTTATCCTTATAGGCAACAACCAGCTTGCCGCCGGCTTTGAGCTTTGCGTACGAATCGCTGAATATTTTTTTAAGCATCCGGTCCTGCAGGTAATCTGCAATGCCGATGCTGTATATCATATCCACGCTGCCGTCAGGCCCAAGGTCAAGCGCTTCAAGGCGAAGTATGTTGCCCTGCACAAGCTCAACATGTATGTTGCCCGTAGTGATCTCAGACAGCGTCTGCCGGGAATACTCAAGGGCGATCGGGTCCTGATCAACACAGGTAATGGTTACACAGCCGGGGTGGCTTAGCGGGCGCCGGAACATTTCGCGGATATCCCTGCATGCCCCGCTTGCAAGATTGATAATATGAAGCGATTGTTCCCTGCTTGCACCAATAAAATCATAGAGGATGTCCCGCATCTTATCTTTGCGGCGCCGGATCGCAACCGCATAGGGAACGTCAAGGCCATACCGGTCGATATACTGGCCGATGCCGCTTGACAGTTCGAGATTGTTGTAGACGCCCTCAAGCATTTTGAAATCGCCGGGATAGCCGTGAGGTTTTTCAAAGCCCCGCTTAAACACGGCCGACTGGTAGATAAAATGCCCCAGCAGCAGGCGCACCCTGTTTTTGATGTCGCTGTTCAGGGAGGGGTTATCAAGGCAGCTTTCAAGCCGGTCTCCGGCCTCCACAAGGCTGTCAAGCGTTGCATTGCATTCAGCCTGAATGAGCGCGCCGGGCCGCCCCTGGGATATCATGGTATCTATATCTATAAGGCTTTCAAGGGCAAGCCGTACATCAATCATGAAAAAAGTCTTTATTTCAGTGACCGCCGCACTATCGCCCGCTCTGCGCGCAACGGCTTCGGCATGGCTCAGCAAAAGAGGTTCGTTCAGCAGAAATCGTTTTCGCAGCTCGCTGCGCTCCTGAATCGAGAGGTCCAGAAAGGTAACTCCGTATTGCCCGCTGCCGCCATTATCGCTTTCTTCAGACCAGATTCTTTTACACGAGAGCTTTTTATTGCTTAGAAAAGGCACGCCCATGGTAAACAGGGAAGCTCCGTTCCCGGGAGCCCTGTCCATCTCGATGCGGGCGCCGGTATCACTTATGTCCTGCAGCGAGCCATACAAGACTTCATCCCCTTCATGTATAAAGGTGAGGGTGTTCAGCCCGATGCGGTATGCCCCTCTGCGGTCAAAGTTTCGCCTTTGCCGTGTCCTGATGAAAGGATTGGTTCTTCTGTCTCCGAGTTGAGCCCACGTCCCAGCCTGTTCAGCCTGTTTCAGCATGCCTTTGCTCCTTTTTTCAGTTGATAAAAGAAGAATAACCTCTTGATAGATAATTAGAATCGACAATGCCTCATGGCTAAAAACACCCGCCGGTAAAGGTTCCATGCGGCGGATACGCAACGCCTCTGCAGGTGAAGCTTACATGCCGATGGCCGTGCAGTCATAATGCCATGCGAGCTGCTTTTTTTTGCACTGCCTGACGTTCATAGCGCACTGCTTTGCCCTGTTCGCAGAATCATGGTCCAGGGGCTGTGCAGGTAAAGCAGACACAGTAAATCAGTAGTAATTATCGGAACTTTCCGGCATCTCTTTAATTTAAATGGTGCGCGCTGCACGATGCCGGCGCAGTCCGGTTCCGGAGGGCAGCAAGCATGAAGTTTCGATACGAGGCAGCGATAAACAGGGTTGATAAGGATTGACAAAATAAAATCCGTTTTTCTAGAAAACGTACAAATAGTATTTAGTGCAAACGTATTGTTCTTGCCTGCTTAAAAAAAGTCGAAGCCTTGCTGTCGAATCAAAAAAGCGCAGGCTGTTTGACTCGTCGCTCGCCTGCCGATACTATGCCCACAGTGCCGTACTCGCCGTCATAGCCGGGGTTGATGTCAACCTGGCCGCTGCGCATTCTATCGATGGCCTCGGCAAGCAGATTCCCATCCTGCTGCGCGCAGACCGGCGGTGGGGCAGGCGCGGAGGATGGACAGTTCGCTGCCGTAGCGGACGAGCAGTTTTTCATAGTCATTTTTGACGCGGTTGGTGTTAACGCCCATGCCATGCACTTCGGCAATAATTTCGGCAAGGGGTATAAGGCTCTCAAAGCCTGCCGCCTGCGCCGGCCGAAAGCCTGCATCGCGGTCGGCAAGCAGGCTCACCCTGTGCATGACGCCCACGGTTACCTTGCGTCCGCAGACCGGGCACAGGCCATCGTGCTTGCGCGTCTCCTGCGGCGTGAGGCGTGTATCGCAGGCCCGGTGACCGTCGAGATGATATTTGCCCTCTTCAGGAAAAAACTCCAATGTGCCCTTAAAGCCGGCAGGGTCTTTATCGCGCAGGCTTTTCATCATGGCCGGATAGGTCATATCGCAGGCAAAGATGTTTGCCTCACGGGCAAGCTTTGCGGGGGAATGGGCATCGGAGTTTGACACGAGCGCGAACCGGTCCAGGGTCGACAGCATCCAGTTCATGGCCGGGTCTGATGACAGGCCCGTTTCAAGGGCGAAAATCTCAGGCGTCAAATCCTCAAAGCACTCGTCGATGGAGTCAAAGCCGCTTGCCGCGCCGAGCACGGAGAAATGCGGCGTCCAGATATGGGCCGGTATGAGAACATTGTCGGGCGATGCCGCAAGGGCGAACTCAAGCAGCCGCTTACAGTCCATGCCGATAATAGGCCTGCCGTCGGAGGTGATATTAGCGCCGATTTCCTGCAGCCGGGCATTGAGCTTTCCTGCTCCGGCAAAGTCTGGCGAAAGAATTACGCTGTGCACCTTGCGCGTGCGGTCATTTTTTTTATAGATAGTGCTCACCTCGGCGCTCAGCACGAACCTCACCGGCGCGCGGCATGATTCGGGAATATCGGCATCAATAGGCGCGCACAGAGCGTCTTTCAACTTATACAGGCCGGGCTCGGCAGGCTCCATCTTCTCCTGCATCTCGGCAAACCAGCGAGGGTGGGTGAAATCGCCCGTTGCCACCACGGCAAGACCCTTAAGCTGCGCCCACCGGTACAGCGATTCAAGGTTCATGTCTTTGCTTGTAGCGCGCGAATAGGCGGAATGTATATGCAGATCGGCGATGAATTCCATGCGTGCTCCTGTTGTTTAGCTGTTTGAAAGGCCATAGGAGCATAGCAATATGCCGCCGGCCGTTCAACTGAAATTATCGTCAGCGCCGGCGACATGGCGGATTGAATTATGGAACGTATTTTGATACGTTCCTCAAAATTACCAAACAGTTCAATTTTTTCATGTTGATGATAGCTGCTTCCTTGCTTGTTTAGCGCTTGACTCAGGGTGTGGCCGTGATCCCCTGCCGGCTTGACAGCCCCGCCAATTGTTCTATACTCTTCAGAAAAAAGAAAGAAGGTGTCTATGTTTCTGCTGCGCGTTATCTGCACCATGGTGGCGATTCTCATCATCGCCTATATGTTCCCGTCAATTATGTGGGTCGAAGGGGTGGCGTCGGCCCTTGCGGCGGCCTTTATACTGGGCATTGTGAACGCCATTGTCAGGCCCGTGCTCATTATTCTCACGCTGCCCATAACGCTTCTGAGCATGGGATTTTTTCTGCTCATCATAAACGGCCTCATGCTGGGCCTGGCTGCTTTTTTCGTGCCGGGATTCCATGTCAATGGCCTGCTCGGAGCAGTGATAGGCTCGGTGCTGGTGAGCATTGTCAGTTGGATTCTCTCGGCCACAGTAGGCGATAAATAATATCCTGGCCACGAGATCTGCAGCAAACGGCTATGCCATGGCAAAAGAAAAAACCCCGGTAACTCCTGCAGTGCGCGCCCTGCGCGCGGCAAAGGTTGCCTTCACGGACCATCTGTATGCCTATGAAGACCACGGCGGCACGGCACTGTCCGCCCGCGAGCTTGGCGTGGATGAGCACTGCGTCGTCAAGACCATTGTTATGGAGGATGACCGGAAAAAGCCCCTTATCGTGCTCATGCACGGCAATCTGGAGGTATCGGGCAAACAGCTTGCCCGCCTCACCGGAGCCCGCAGCATTACCGCCTGCACCCCTGAAGCGGCAAACAAGCATACGGGCTATCTTGTCGGGGGCACCTCGCCTTTCGGCACGCGCAGCACCATGCCGATCTACATGGAAGAGACCATTCTTGCCCTTCCCCGCATATACATAAACGGCGGCAAGCGCGGCTATCTGGTGGGCATGGACCCCAAAGATGCGGAGCGCATGCTGAACCCAAAACTGGTAAACGTCGGGCTTGAAAAATGAAGTCCTTGTGAAAAATTAAAGAAGTTGTCATTGACACGTCCGGGGCTTTTTACGAAAGCACCAAAAACAATCTGCTGAAAGAGGCTTTGTTTATGGAAAAAATAGGTTTCATCGGCCTTGGCATCATGGGTACGCCCATGGCCCTCAATATCCGAAAAGCAGGCTATCCGCTCTGCGTCTGGAACCGCAACCCGGCAAAGGCTATACCGTTCAATAATCTCGGCATTATGGTTTGTGCCACACCTGCCGAGGTTGCGGCAGCCTGTGATGTTCTGGTCATTATGGTATTCGGCCCGGAGGCGCTGCATGATGTGCTTCATGGCGATTACGGCCTGTGTGAGAGGCTCAAGCCGGGCTGCACGGTTATCAACATGAGCACGGTGTCGCGCGAGGCGACTCTGGCTGCGGCTGCTGCTGTTGAGGCCTGCGGCGGAGTGTTTGTCGATGCGCCGGTTGCCGGCAGCAAAAAGCCGGCTGAAGACGGCGCGCTGACGATTCTTGCGGGCGGCGAGAAGGCGGTGATCGACCGCATGACGCCCCTTCTCAATACCATGGGCAGAGTGGTTATCTACTGCGGCCCCACGGGGCAGGGCACGGCCATGAAGCTTTTTATCAACCTGTTCCTGGGCACCCTCATGCAGTCCCTTGCCGAGGGCCTTTGCGTGGGCGCGAAGATGGGGCTTGGCATCTCCGACATGCTGGCTGTGATTGAAAACAGCGCTGTCGCCTGCCCCCTGTTTAAGGTAAAAGGGGCAGCTATCGCCAGCGGCGATTTCAGTAAAAACTTTTCAGTTGATCTTATCTTTAAAGATTTGGCCCTGCTGCTGGAGGCAGCAGATAAACTGGGCGTTCCTCTGCCCCTGACCGCCGCGGCATGCGAGGCATTCTCAGGCGCACGGGCAATGAAATTTGGCGACCAGGACATGGCAGCGGTCATTAAGGTAATTGAGGCGGTTACGGGTTCCCGGGTTAGAGCTCCAGTATAACAGCGGCGGGTGAATCCTCCGCGGCGGACGAACCCGCCATGACGATACAATGAAGCACATGATGAGCTGTAATATGAGGACCTTTCAGTCAATAAGAATCTCTGTATAGAAAAAACCTGGCGAACTTGAGCCGAAGGAAAAAAGTGGCAAAGCAGTGCAGGGCGGAGTTGCGGCTTGACTCATGACTTTGAATGCTGCGTAACACACTATCGTGTCCCGTGCTGCTCTTCCAGAAATTCCCATTACGGCTCTAAATGAACTCATTACACCAGACTATACATGGCCACCGGGTCATCTGCCGTGTTGGATTCGATGATACATTCGATTTTTCTGTTGCGTGCTCTCGGCGCACCACTTCGCAGTTGATTTTTTCCTGCTTTTCCTCTATATCTGTGCACCTGCCCAACGGCTGTGGAAATAGTCTTAAAATCCGTCTCTGCGGCTTTTTGAGGTATTTGTAAAGACAGTATCCGAATAAAGGAGATAATCATGTCAAACGGCGTTGTTCTCAAAACAGATTTTACCGGCCTCACGCTTATCAACCGGGGCAAGGTGCGCGATCTCTATGACCTTGGAGACAGCCTGCTCATCGTTTCCACGGACCGCATATCGGCCTTCGACGTGATACTTCCGAACGGCGTTCCGCGCAAGGGTGAAGTGCTCAATAAAATGTCCATTTTCTGGTTCGCGCAGGTGCGGGACATCGTCCCTAACCACATTATCACAACCGATGTGAGCCGTTTTCCTGCTGCCTGCCTGCCCTATGCCGATGTGCTGGCGGGACGCAGCATGGTTGTGAAAAAGGCAAAGCCCCTGCCCATCGAGTGCATCGTGCGCGGCTATATTTCCGGCTCGGGCTGGAAGGATTACCAGAAAACCGGCGCCGTCTGCGGCATCAGGCTGCCGGCGGGGCTGCGCGAATCAGAGGTGCTGCCCCAGCCCATCTTCACGCCATCGACCAAGGCCGATGTCGGCGTTCATGATGAAAACATAAGCTTTGAAGAGGCCTGCAAAACCGTGGGCGCCGAGCTGGCAGGGTCGGTGCGCGATCTTGCGATTGCCGTGTACCTGCAGGCCCGGCAGGTGGCGGAGAAGCGCGGCATCATCATCGCCGATACGAAAATGGAATTCGGCACGCTTGATGGAAAGGTTATCCTGATCGATGAGCTGCTCACGCCCGACTCCTCGCGCTTCTGGCCGCAGGACTCATACGCGCCCGGCCGTTCGCAGAACAGCTACGACAAGCAGTTCGTACGAGACTACCTGCTCTCCCTTGACTGGGATCAGAAAGCGCCTGCGCCGAACCTTCCTGCGGATATTATCGAGAAAACCTCGAATCGCTATATCGAGGCATATCGCAGGCTCACGGGCACAGAGCTGTAGGGAATAAAAACCAGAAATCAGAATTCAGTAGCCAGAATCCAGAATAAAAGGCACAGAGGCTTCAGGGAGTTTATTTTTTTTCTGGCTCTGGCTCTGGCTTCTGAATTCCGACTTCTGAATTCTTTTTTATCGACAGACCTGCTATAACCGTGGCATATAAAAGCCATGGGGTCACACACCACCATCCTGTATCTCATTACCGCAACAAATGCGGGCGGCACGGAGAAAGCGCTCTGGGAGCTTGTGCGCAGGCTGGATGCCGGCCGCTTCAAAGCCCATGTCTGCTCTCTGAAAAAACCCGGCATTTTCGGACCCCGCCTTGCCTCTGCTGCTGTTGGTTTTTATACCCTTGCGCTTCCCGAGGCCGGCGGCCTCAGGGCCGCTCTGAATTTTTTGCCGGCCTGTGTCCGCCTGGCGGGCCTTGTGCGCAGGGTGAAGCCGGATATCATCCACTCTTTTCTTTTTCGCGCCAATATCTGCGGCAGGCTTGCCGGCAGGGTACTCGGGGTGCCGATTATTATTTCCTCCCTGCGCGTAACCGAAGCTGAAATTCTGCCGCATCTTGTTGACCGCATGACCGCAGGAATGGTAGATGCATACACGGCGGTTTCAGAGGCGGTGAGGCAGGAGGCGATTAGCCGTGCAGGCATTGCCCCTGAAAAAATCATCACGATTCCCAATGGCATTGAGTGTCCCGACCTGCTGCATGAACCCGCTGCAGCTGAACATTCGGGCTCTTTTACTATAGCCCTGCCCGGCCGGTTTCACCGTCAGAAAGGGCATGCGGTTCTGCTGCATGCCCTGAAGCGTATGGCCGGTCAGGAGCCACCGGCGCAGGCCTTTTTTTGGGGTGAAGGCCCTGATGCAGCGGCGCTTGAAAAAATGGCCTTTGATCTGGGCATTGCAGACCGTGTGCGTTTTATGGGCGTTGTCGATAATCCCATTGAGGCAATGGCAGGCATGGATGCAATCGTGCTGCCGTCGCTGTGGGAAGGCATGCCCAATGCCGTGCTTGAGGCCATGGCCGCAGGCAAGCCCGTTGTGGCATCGCGCATTGCCGGGATGGATGAGCTGGTGCAGGATGGCAGTTACAGGCCTGCTCTGCGAGCCGGGCAATGCCGAAGAGCTGGCAGCAGCCCTGCGGCGGCTTGCCAGCGACCGGCAGCTCGCCTGTGCCATGGGCCAGGCGGGCCGAAGGCTCGCCAGAGAAAAATTTTCCATTGATGCCACTGTCGCAGCTACCGTCGGCCTGTATGATGAACTGCTCTGCGTTAAGAGGTGATTCCGGATTCCAGATTCAAGAAGGTGAAATAAATTCAAGATTCCGGATTCGAAATTCAAGATAGTTTTGGCTTTAGTTTTGAATCCTGAATCAGGAATTTTGAATCAAACATGTATCGTCTCTACACCAATGGAGAAGAACAATGCAGCTGCTACGTATAGGGTTCTTAGGTGAATGTTTCTTTTCATTCATTCTGGCCATTGGCCTGAGCCTGTATCTCACGCCCATTGTTATTGAGGCTGCCCTGAAATATGATATCGTCGACCGGCCCGACGGTAAGCTGAAAACCCATGACCGGCCAACGGCTTACCTTGGAGGTCTTGCCGTCTACCTTGCATTTTTGTTTACCCTGGCCCTCACTTTCGACTTTTCAAGTGACGTGCTTGGCATCCTGCTTGCCGGATCCATGCTTGTCATGCTGGGCGTGATTGACGATCTGCGGCCCCTGGGTCCCGGGCTGAAACTGATCGGTCAGGCCGTGGCAGTGCTCGTTCTCATGCGGGCTGGGCTCTATATTAAAATAGCCGTGCTGCCGCCCGGCATTGCTCTTGTGCTCACCTTCTTCTGGCTCATGGCCACCATTAATGCCTTCAATATCATCGACATCATGGATGGCCTTGCCTCGGGCATTGCCTGCATAGCATCGGCTGTGCTTTTCATTGTGGCGCTTATCAACCGGGAAACCATGATGGCCATTCTTACCGTAGCACTGTGCGGAGCACTTATCGGCTTTCTGCGCTACAATAAGCGCCCCGCCCGCATTTATCTGGGAGACGCGGGCAGCATGCTTCTCGGGCTCACGCTGGGCGCCCTTGCCATGATGGGCCACTACTCGGAGCGCAATCACGTGGGCTATTTTGCCCCTCTGCTGATTCTTGGAGTACCCCTGTTCGACACGGCCTATGTTATGTTTCTTCGCTGGCGCAAAGGCCTATCAGTCATACAAGGCAGTCCTGATCATTTCGCGTTGCGGCTGCGGCGGGCGAACTGCTCGGTCTGGACAACGGTGCTTCTGTCCTGCTGCGCCGGCTGCGTACTGGGTCTGCTTGGTCTTGCCTGCATGCTCGTGCAAAGCCCTGGTGCAGCCATTGCCATTTTTGGGGCAACTGTATCGGCGCTGATTGTTTTCGGCATCTGCCTGTCGCGCATTGATATGACCTCGCAGGTGTAAAACAGGTGAAGATAACCGATACCATATGGCAGGTGGGCGGCGAGAGCCTGTCGGCAGCAGGGGATGGGGCTGTGTATCTTGCCCTGTTCGGAGCCCAGGCAGCAATCATCGATGCGGGCTGCGGCCACGGGCATAAAAAAATTGTGGCCAATATAAAACAAATTATCAGCCTGGCAGTGCCGATCAAATATCTTTTTCTCACGCATTGCCACTTTGATCATACCGGCGGCGCCGATGCACTGCGCAGGGAATTTGGCTGCAGCATCGTCGCCCATGAGCAGGATGCCGTTTTTCTTGAAACGGGCGACAGCGAGGTGACGGCTGCTTCCTGGTATCAGGCTGAGCTCAGGAAATTCAGAATACATCATAAAATTCAAGGAAGCAAAGAAACCTTTTCTGTGGGAAACGGCTCCATAACGGCCCTGCATGCGCCGGGCCATTCACCGGGGTCAGTGGTGCTGCTCACGGAAAGCCGGGGGGAGAAGGTTCTATTCGGCCAGGATGTCCATGGCCCGCTGCATCCGTCGCTTCTGTCCAATCGCGTGGACTATATCTCCTCTCTTGCCATGCTGCTGGGGCTTGAGGCCGATATACTTTGCGAGGGCCATCTCGGCATCTACCGGGGCAGGGACAATGTGCGCCGGTTTATTCAGTCGTTTATTCCTGTTGCCGGCTAGAGCTGGGGTCTAAATAGTGTCGCCTTCACACAACTACTTCTGAAAACACAAACTCGATCCGTTCGCCCCGGGCCTGTCGAAGGGCTGAACGGTCGAATGCACGCAGGGCAACTTTCCGTTCATGGTTCGAACCCGTTTTTCTCCAAGAGCACCCATAAAAAAGCCGGCCCCGCTGTTTTTTAGCAGGGCCGGCTTTCTTTGAAGATATTTTCTCCGTAAAGGGAGTATAAACGTACCGATCAGCTCAGACTTTCCCCACCATCCGTTTCAGATTATACTCTGCGTGGGATACATATTGGAAGCCGGGAGGAACAACTCTCACGCCTCTGCCGGGAGGAGTTTCGCTGTCCTTGTTATCAAACAGCTCTGCGATGTGAAAAACAATACCAATATGGTTCTCCGTGCGGCCGTGCTGGAGCATGTGCGGATAGAGGACAGCTTTGCGGTATTTCTGATAGAGCAGCGTTGTTGCATCCTGATCAGGATTGTTCCAGTGGGTATTGGCTACTATGCCGCGCAGTTCCCAGGTGGGGGCGGCGTTGCTGGTAAAGCTGTCCAGATAGAGAAAATTTGCCACGGGATTCACCATGGTATTGAGCAGATAGTGGCTTTCCTTGTAGCCGAAGGTCTGTTCAACATCAGTTTCACCTGTGGTCAGGTCAACAGTCTTGGCATTTTGATTGGAGTAGAGGTCGGTCGAGATAAGCAGCCGGCGGTCCCAGAAATCGGGAGTTCTGAGCAGGTTTTTTTTCCAGTCCAGAGAATATTCGCCGGGCTCCCCATTAATGGCCTGCTCGTAGACACCAAGATAATAATCAAGATTTTCCGCCTTCGGGGCAATGGTAACGCTTTTGAACGCGCTGTTGAGATGAAAGTTGCTGTCACCACGGCCTTTTCTGTTGCCATAGGTTGAGATGCCCGGAGTATGATGTCCGCCATTCGGGGGGGACTTGCCCTCAGAAAAAATTATATCATACCACTTAAACGTATCCTCGACAAACCAGTTGAAAAATTCCTCGCTATACTCGGACAACTCATATTTCTGCCACCAGCAATCAACCTTAGCCCATATAAGGTTGTCAGTATTGACAAACTTGGCATTGACGACTTTTTGGCGGAAATATTCCTCCGCGGTCCCCGGATTGACCCAGAACCTCCCCCCGGATACTGTAGAGGGGCTAACGGCGGCACCGGCCTGGCTGGATTTGAATGGGAGCGCCATACCTGCCATGGCAGCTCCGGCCATTTTCAGAAACGATCTTCTTTGTATCTTCGTGGTATCCATTGCAACTCCTCCTTTGTTTAAAGTGGTTTACCATTTAAAAAACGGTTGTTGCGGATTGTTAGCCTCTTTCGGAGGCGGAAGATCAAGGCAGTGAACCATCAGTTTTTTTGTTTTAGAAAATTTTATCCTCCCCTGTCTTAGGTTGCGGACTGCATCACCCGGCAGCGACCCGGCTGCCCTTGTGCAGACAGCTGCCGCAGATTTTTGCGGTTTGGCCGCCCCCCTGGTTAAGAGGTTCTTAAAATGCCTTTGAATGTTTTAATGGACTCAATGAGTGCCGGAGAATATGCATAATATGCATCAACAAGACCTTCCCCGCCGGGTAGAGACCGTTTGACCGTATCCCTGACTTTTCTCAGGGGGGCAAGCGCAGGTGATTTTTCTCCCAGCAGATAGGTGAGCACGCAGGGCTTCTTTTTTGGCATCTGGTTTTCATACCAGATCATCTGGTTCTCACCCATGCCGGCAAGCACTACATCCAAATCCCCGTCTCCGTCAACATCATTGAGGGAGATATCCCCTGGGAGGGTAATGTTATCATCAAGAACATACTCAGTCCACGCCATCTCGCCAGTTCCATCTAAGGCTGAAAACCAGGATATTTTATTAAGAAACAGTCCGGAAACAATCAGCTCATTTTTGCCGTCCCGGTTGATATCACCGGTATACATGTCCGTGCCTTCAAAGGTTTCGCTTATGGTGTGCTTTGTCCAGGGATCGCCGCTTTTTCGCGGAGCCTCATACCAGTAAAGGCCGGGTAACTGAAAAATGCTCACCATCACATCGTTTCTAAAATCGCCGTTTACATCCATAACATTTACATCAAAGGACCTGGTCAGGTTATCATCAATCATGGTCCTCTCAAATGTGACTTCCCCGTTTTGATAGACCACATCAAGCCAGGATACAGTGCCCTGGTACTCGGGCTTGCCGCCCAGATCAGAATTTATTATTTCCAGTTTTCTATCACAGTCCATGTTTGCCAGGTAGTTGGAGCTTCCGGTACCTTCAAGCAGCATCCGTTCCCACTGAGCACCTTCCTGCGCAGGGTTTCCGGGATTAATATAGACATAGCTGCCTGAGTTGGTGCCGGCAATAATATCCTGCTTCCTGTCCTTATTAACATCCATAGTATACATTTTCATAAACGAAATGTCAGTTGCCGGCTCTACCTGAAAGCGCTGCCAGTTTTCCTGCGCAGGATCTTCCGGCGCCTTAAACCAGTACACGGTTCCTTCCTGTGTGGTTACACGCCCGGTGCCGACGATAACATCGAGACCGCCGTCATCATCAATGTCTGCTACCACAATGCCATTGCAGTTGGTGGTAGGATTTACCGCATCACTGGCGCTGATAATAATCTTTTTCCACTCTTCACCTGTACTAAGGTTGTTTTGAAACCATGCGACTTCAGAGTCGTATATGGCCGGATGGACATTGGTTGTTGATACAACATCAAGGTCGCGGTCACCGTCCATATCCGCTACATAGAGATAGATAGGGCTGGTCTGGTCGCCGATACCATGCCGCTCCCAGCCTTCAGCAACCGTTGCACGCGCAGCCGCCGGCAGACAGGCTAAGATCATAGTTAATAAAACAAATTTTTTTTCTCATTGCACATCCTCCTGTGAGTTCATGGTTCTGCTTAAGGTTTCATAATAATAAATCAAAGAAACGCAACCAGGGACAAAGCCCGTAATGTGTCTATTTGAAAAGAAGCTGTTTTTACGGATGGGAGCAGTAGTGATGACAGAAGGAGCTTCGCCTGCAGATGAGAAAAAAAGAGAAGCCAGTATGTTGTTTTGAGCCGTGCGCATGGGAAGAGACCCGCCTCAGCGGCATACAGTGTTTCTAAAGTCGAATAGTTTTATTGTCTAACTAATGGTTTTATGTAATGATGTCAAGCGGTTATTTCAAAAATGTTGCGATCTTGTAAGCAGTATCCAGGCAGAGAGCAGTGGTTTATTGGGTGCCGGGCTTTTTGCCATGCGTTTAGAGCTTGAGTCAATATGGCTAAACTGCTGTCCTGAAAATAGCATGAAACTTATTAACGGACTCTTTTCTATAATAATCTTACTCTATTGTTTGAGATGACATATAAAAAACACCAAATTTTTTATGAGTATGCCCGCTGCCGAATTTTTAAAAAATATTTTTAAAAAAAGCTTGACAGGAAACCAGCCTCGTATTAATACGATACTTAAAAGGTTCGAAGTTCAAAATATTATTTGGCTTTAACCAGTGTTCCACGCCACGCCGTCTGTAAAAACTGACGAAGACAGGAGATAAAGACAGTGAAGAAGTTTTCAGAACTTATCGTGCGTCACAGGGTAAGTATCCTGATCCTCATCGGTCTGATCACAGCCTTTTTTCTGTATGAATGCACACATCTTACCCTGAAGGCCGACTTTAACAGCCTTCTCCCGCAAAAACATCCATTCATAAAAGTTCACAATATGATCCGCAATATTTTCGGCGGCGCCAACCAGGTGCTCATCATGGTGCAGGTGCGCAAAGGAGATATTTTCAACCAGAAGACTCTGGAAAAGGTTCAGTGGATTACCCGCGAAGCTGAAAAGATACCCGGGGTCGATCCTTACAAAATAAGGTCCCTGGCTTCATCAAAGCTTAAAGATTTTAAATTCAGCGCAGGGTCAATGGCCATCAATACGCTCATGTTCCCCGATCTGCCCAAAAACGACCAGGAGATGCAGGAGCTGAAGGACAAGATTTTCAGCAATCCGCGATACTATGGGCAGTACGTGGCCTATGACAGTAAAAAAACGCTGGTCATGGTTGATTTTTTTGAACAGGACCTTGATTACAATACTATTTTTAAGATGCTGAGCAGCATACGGGAGCATACTGAAGACGAAAACCACATCATAAGCATTGGCGGTGAGCCCATGCACATGGGCTATGTCTATCAGAGCACGCCGGAGGTGCTGGGTATCATTGCCGTTACGATATGCGCAGTTATTATCATGCTGTTTGTCTATTATCGAAGCATGCGTGCTGTTATTGCCCCTCTGCTGGCTGCGGCAATAAGCACGGTCTGGGGTTTGGGCTTTATGGGGCTTATGCGCTATAATCTTGACCCCCTTATTCTGGTGATTCCGTTTTTTCTCGCTCTCATGACCGTGCCCCATGCCATGCAGTGCATCACCCGGTTTATGGAAGAGTATGAACAAGTAAGAAATATGAAACAAGCGGCAGCTCAGACCATTGAGGCGCTGTTTCTCCCCGGGGTCACCAGTGTGGTCACTGATGCCCTCGGCATAGCCCTGGTTGCTATCGCGTCCATACCGATTCTTATTGATATTGCCATTACATCGGTATTCTGGTGTATTGCCGCCGCGACTATTCTTTCTCTTATTATGACCCCCCTTCTTCTTTCGTTTATTCCTGAAAGCAAACGGCTGCGAAAAGCTTTGGAAGAAAAAATGGAGCACAATCGCAGTGACTACCGGACAAGATTGCTCTCGGCAATCGGAAACTGGATACCGCAAAAGGGGAAATGGTATATTGTTATTCTTGCCGTTATTATTTCAAGCGTGGGAATCTTTTATGCCCGGCAGATTCAGATCGGGGATTTCATGCCCGGCTCGTCAATACTCTGGCCTTTTCACCGGTATAATAAAGATGCCTTCAGGATTACATTCAGCATACCGCTGCTCAACCCCCTGTATATCATCGTTGAGGGAACTGAAGGCGGTTATATATCCAAGGGGTCTACGCTTCGCGAGATTGACAAATTTCAGCGCTACATTGCCAAACACGACAGAGTGATGTTCACCTATTCGATTGCAAACAATCTCCCCGGTTTTTTTATGTCGTCCAATGAAGATGACCCCCAGTGGTGCCATCTGCCCAAGGATGACAGGACATTGAGCTTTATCTGCCGAAGGCTTCTCTATGCCGGCGAGCCCGGCACCTGGGACCGCTATGTGGATATGCAGGACAAATACGGGAATATCGTTGTGTACTGCAGGGACAAAATGCCCGCAACCGTTCAAAGCATTACAGACTATATAAAAAAATATCTGGAACAGACACCCGGCCCGCCGGGAGGCAAGTATCTGCTGGCAGGCGGAGCTGTGGGTGTTCAGGCGGGCATTCGCGACGTGATTGCCGATTCGCAGGTGTTAAACCTGGTGCTGGCGCTTTCAGGAGTATTTCTTTTCTGCGTGCTTGTTTTCAGGTCACTGTGGGCAGGGGTTATTCTCGTTCTGCCACTTACGGTTGCCAATGTCATCACCTTTGCCCTTATGGGCGCTTTTCATATCGGATTAACGACCAACACGTATCCCATAGCATCCATCGGCATCGGGTTCGGCGTGGACTACGGCATCTATCTGATGAGCCGCCTTATTGAGGAGCGGAAAAAAGGATACGTGCTTAACGAGGCAATCCGGCAGGCTCTTACAACAAGCGGCCGGGCAGTTTTTCAGGTTTCGACAACCCTGACCGTCGGGCTTCTGCTGTGGATGTTTTCAGCCTTGAAGTTTCAGGCCGAGATGGGCGTGCTGCTGGCGATTCTGCTGCTTCTAAATATGCTCGGCGCAATTTTTCTTGTGCCGACCCTGATTTGTTTTATAAAGCCGAAATTCCTTATGCGGATACAGAAGGCGGCATAACAGGAAGTGCGCACGATGCGTGCAGAGGAATGGTACATGCCTATGGCCTTTTTTAATGATCCCAAAATAAACGGGAGCGCCCATGATGTATCGCTCAGGAAGGGTACACAAACAAGGCAACACGAGAAAAGGGGGATGATGGTATGAAAGCAAAACAGGTAGTTGTTTTTTCCATGCTGGCGCTTATGGGCGCTTATTTCATTCTGCCCGGATACTGCTTTGCCTCGCTGATGCTTTTTGATGACAAGCTGCGGGTCAAGGGGTCGGTATATGAATTCGGCATGTACATGACCAAGCTCACGCCGAATGACAAGCAGTACAACAATAATAACTGGGGCCTGATGCGGACGAAGGGAACGCTGGAGCTTCTGTACAATGCCTATGAGCAGGGAGATACCAATTTCAACCTGTTCGGCTTTTTTCAGTATTGGCATGAGTCGTCTTCCGATTTTGACGGGGCAATCAAAGACTCCATGACCTCGCGCTCGCGCCGCCATTACCAGGGGCCCAATGAGCGGGCCGACGACTGGATCAATGAGCTGTATGCCGACTTCTATAAAGGGCCCTGGAACATCCGGGTCGGCAAGCAGATCGTTTTCTGGAGCGAAGTTGAGATGGTGCGCACCATCGACCGGATCAACCCGCTTGACCTGCGGTATACAACACCCGGCATCGACCCCTTTGATGAAATGAAGCTGGGGCTGTGGATGGTGCGGGGCTTTTACACCTCGGACCTGCCGGGGCAGCTTGTCTTTGAAGGCATCTGGACTCCTGATTTCCAGCGGGTCAGAACACCGCTCGAAGGGACCGCCATGGGCAGCAATCCCGGGCCGCAGGGCCCCGAGAAGCTCAGGCCCCGCGCCTACGGCCAGAATGCCGCTATCGACACCATGTTCCGCCATGACATGCCGGATATCAGTTTGAAAAATACAACGTTTGCCTTCAGGGTCAAGGGCACGTCGCAGCTGCCGTACAACTATCTTTTGGACTGGTCTCTGAGCTGGTATCACGGCATGAACACAACGCCGGTTGCCGAGGGCGATACGCTCGGCTATCCCAACTCACTGAACCTTAATACGAACACCTTAAACGGCTATCTGGACAATCTTGCCGTCAGCCGCGTGTTCGGCGCAAAGCACCTGCCCGGCTTGAACAATAAAGATTTCTGGGACTATAAATATTTTGACGCCGTCGGCGCAAGCGGCCAGACCTTTGTCCCCTGGCTGAAAGGCGTGCTGCGCGGCGAGGTGTCCTATGAAATCGGGGTGCCCGAAAACAAGGCATTTACAAAAGATATTGACGACAGCCCGTCATACTCAAAGGTGATAACCGGCACGACGGAACGCGACCAAATCAATGTCGGAATAACTTTTGACCGGCCCCTCAGGTGGGAGTGGCTGCAAAATCAGACCTGGCTGGCCTCGAGCGGCATTATAGACACCACGGTCGGCTGGTTCGCCCAGCGGCGCCAGGGAGATGTTAAGCGCATACGAAGAACATTCGGCTATTATGACCGGTCAGCCAGTCAAACTGGACCCTCACTATGCGGGGCAATTTATGGCATAACGAACTGTATCCCTACGGTGCGTTTTCTCTACAATTCAAGAAACTGGGGCTATGGTGTGGCTGCGCTGCGCTATCAGCCGGGCAAGCATATGCGCTATGAAATGGGTTACACATGGTTTTTCGCCAAAGAACCCTGGGATTCACCGGAAGCATACAGCGAAAACAAGGATTTTGCCTATTTCAGGATAGGCTATGAATTCTAACACAAAGGAGAAGGTCATGAAAAAAACCGCCGCTCTACTGCCGTATCTTATCGCCGCGATGCTCTGCTGCAGCCTGCCGTGCAGCGCAGCAGAAGTAAAATTTCCGACCCTCTCCTATGAGGGCGCAGAGCTTGCCAAAGTGAAGGAATGGGAGAAAACCTGGGCCGGCAAGAAGGTAACAACGGAAAATATTGATCAGGTAAAAGAGTTTCTCCATGAAGCTGTGTACAAGGCGATGAAAGACCCAGCCATTTTCGGGGCGAAATCTCTCTGGTTCGATATAGTTCCGTACCGGCCCTATGAGGTGTCCAAAGGGCTTATTGAGGCGACACAGAAATATGCCCCTGCAAGCAAGCTTGACGCAAAAGAAGATCTTGTCGGCTACGGTGATGTTGCAGGCTACCCTTTCCCGCAGCCGAAAACCGGTATTGAAATGGCATGGAATTTTGATTCCAATACCCGGGGTGACAGCAGCTACCTGTTTCATGGCGGGACAGTTGTTGACTGCAGAACCGGACATGAGCGTGAAGCAGGGCATTTGCGGTGGGAGCTTTCCTGGCTGGGCCGCTACGACGTGCCGCCGATTCCTAAAATACCGAAACAGCGAAAATACGCGCGACATTGCCCGGTCATTTTTTCAGCGCCATACAGCGCCTGCCGACTTTGTTGATACCACCATGCTTGAGATCAGATATAAGGATAACCGGGAAGAGGATCTCTGGGTGTATACGGCCATGTTCAGGCGCGTACGGCGCTATGCCACCAGCCAGCGGACGGACACGATCGACGGCACGGACATGATCTATGACGATCAGGAAGGATGGTACACGCATCCTACCCGCAACACCTACACTGCCAAAGGCAGGGCCGATCTGCTGGTGGGCAGGCATCAGGACCCGAAAAACGTGCAGCGCGAGCACGGCCAGGGATTCTGGAACGGCTTTCAGAGAGAGCGGGTCAACCACTGGGTTGTTGAGGTAATCAATAAGGACCCGAGCTACATTTACAGCAAGCAGCTATGGTATCTGGATCCCGAGACATGGCAGATGAATTTCAAGGTGGTCTACAATCGTCAGGGCGAGCTCTGGAAGATGTATGAAATAACCTATAACGAAGCTCCCTCATATGGCGGGGGCAAAACATCAATGCCCAGTTCCGAGCATATTGTCGATTTTATCCGCCGCCATGGCAGCCCCGGCAACCGGGAGATAAAGGGTGTGGGCATCACTATTCCCCTGAAGCAGTTTACGACCAGAGCGCTGCAGGAAAAGTCGTATTAAGAGAGCGATGTTTGCAATCTAAATGACGCATAGAAAGTACCACTTACGACGTATGATGAGACCATGGTGAGAGCTAATGGGCAAAAAAATAAAAGTTGAAAGTGTCTTTTTGCTGGCGCTGCTTGTGCTGGTGCCGTGCTGCAGCAAGTTTGACCGCTCGAAGATCAAGATGCCGAAGTTCAGCTTTGTTACTTCGGAAAATGTGCACAGCATCGCATACCTTGATGCGCAGCATGCCTGGATAAGCGGCAACTACGGGACAATCTGTTTCAGCTCCGACGGCGGCAAAACCTGGGAAAAGCAGGAAAGCGGCCTTAAGGATGTGCTGCTGGGCAGCATCCGGTTTGTCAATCAGCGGGAAGGATGGGCTGCGGGAGTAGGCGGGACGATAATTCATACAACTGACGGGGGCAAAACCTGGAAGCCGCAGAAAAGCGGGACAGATAAAGACCTGCTTGACCTTTTCTTCCTTGACAGCCGCAACGGATGGGCTGTCGGAGAGTTCGGCACGGTTATTCACACGGACAATGGCGGCAGGACCTGGTCTGTGCAGCATGAGCCGGAGGATAAGATTTATAATAATGTTTTTTTTACTGACAACAGCACGGGATGGATTGTGGGAGAGTTCGGTACGATTCTTCGCACCGAGGACGGCGGGGCGACCTGGCAGCCTCAGGAATGCAGGGATCTGGCGCCGGCTGCAAGCGAAACAGACTGGGAAAAGCCCCTGCCCGCGCTGTACGGGATTTATTTTGAGAACAAGGACCGGGGTTGGATAGTCGGGATGGACGGTGTGATACTGAAAACGGCCGATGCTGGAAACACCTGGAGCAAGGTTGTGTCAGGCACGGATAAGCCCCTGTATTCGCTTGTGGTCAGAGGATCACAAGGATGGGCGATTGGCAATAAAGGGGTTTATTTAATGAGCAGCGATGGCGGGACCACCTGGCAGGTTAAAGAAGATGCCATAAAAACAAAGTTCTGGCTCAGGAAAGTAGCCTTCTGCGATGAGCTGCATGGCCTTGTTGTCGGAGCGCGGGGCACCATCGTCCTGTCCGATGACGGCGGCGCGCACTGGAATATTATCTCGGGCTTTACCTATGATATGCCGGAATTCGGACTGGCGGATTTTTAGACGGAGAAAGCATGAAAAAAGCAGCTAAAAGTACGATGCACATAGCAGTTCATGCATTGGCAGCGAGCATCTTCATTTTTCTTCTGTACATGGTGACAGGCGCGGCCGCAGAGACGGTTATAACCGATGCGTCAATTCAGGGCCAGAAACCGCTTCTTGTCTATTTTTCACGGGGCGGCAATACCAGAATCGTCGCACGCGAGCTTGCCGCAGACCTTGGCGCCGACAGCGCTGAGATAAAGTCAAAGCTGAACCGGCAGGAATTCAGCGGGATCATAACCTGCCTGCTCGACCAGCTGCTTGACCGGGACGACGATCCTGAGGCGATACCTGTTGACATAGCCTCCCATAACCCGGTGATTATTGCGTCGCCCACATGGCTTAAGACGCTTTCCTCTCCTGCCCGGACATTCATACAGCAGCATGATTTCAAGGGCAAGGATGTCTATATTGTGCTGACCTATAACGGCAAGGCCAGGGATGATATTGACGCGAAGCTCAAGGAAATAATTGCCCCCCGGGGCGGAACCTTTGGCGGATTGTTTACGCTGATAGCAAAGGGCAAGGATGAGCAGGGGCTGCGGGATGAAGCAAAAAAGCTTGCTGAAAAAATGCGGCCCCGTCTCGCGGCAAAAAAATCCGGCATCGTTTCACATACCCCTGTTAGATAAAAAAACCTGACAGTGAACATACACAGGTCAGCTTTTAAAAATCTATAATATACGAAAGTACACTATGGCCCAAAAATTTGATCTTGTTGTCGTCGGCGGTGGGACTTCCGGTCTTGAGGCTGCAAAAACCGCGGCGGAAAACGGTTTACGTGTGGCGCTTCTTGAGCGCAAGACTCATCCTGCCAAGATTCAGCGGTCATGCGCCCAGATGTTTCTGCTGAACATGGACTCCTTCTACGAAGAGCACATGTATTTTTCAAAAGAAAAGAAAAAATGGGTATTCCCGGTCAATAACTTTTCCGTCAACTACAGCGGCAACTACCGCGAGTTTTATGCCTGCCACTTCATTTCCCCCAATGCCACGGACCGCATTGAGCTTGGAGATTACGAGCTGAATGCATCAGGCAGCGGTACTCCTGCAGTTGTATTTGATAAAGAAGCGCTTCTTGACGGACTTTTTGAAGAGGGGCAAAAGGCCGGCGTGCACTATTTTCTTGAAAGAAATGTTACCTATGTAAGCCAGGTATCCGGCGGGGTGCAGATTAAGACCGCAGAAGGCGATGTGCTTGAAGGCGCTTTTTGTATTGCAGCAGACGGCATCAATTCACGTTTGGCAAAAATAACCGGCCTGAACAAGGAGCGTCTTTTTATTAATACGAGAAAATCCATCAGCCATTATGTCACGGGCGTCGAGTTCGAGCGCTCCGAGGCGATTTTTCTTGGCATAAGCTGGGACAAAGAAAAGCTCGGGCCCGTGCCGTTCTGCCTGCTGCCCAGTGTGTACCGTGATGATGAGTACTGGTTTTTCGTGAGCGGCGACGAGCAGTTTGAGTTTCTGACCAAACGAAGCAATTTTAAAAGGTGGTTCCCGAGGCTTGAGATCACCCATACCCGCGCAAACGTTGTCAATAACTGGAGCCCGGCGCGGGAGCCGTTTAAGGACAATGTTCTGTTTGTCGGCGACAGCTGCTGGTTTTCAGAAGCGGAAAACTCGGGCGCTCTGCTTTCAGGCCATAAGGCCGCACATGCCGTATGCGAAGCGCTGCATCGGGGCATGCCCAACAGGGATGGCATCATGAACTACATCAGCTGGTGGCAGCAGAACTGGCTTGCAACCCACGATTACCGCGATTTCCTCTGCTATCCGCTTTTTAACCGGATGTTTACTGAAGATGAGTATAACTACCTTCACAATATTGTTACTCAAAAGCTCCCCTGGACAATTAATCCGTTCAAGCTGTACAGCAGGCTCATGACAGGCCTGCAGCCCCACCTTGAGCGTGTAAAACAGGAGCGGCCGCAGCTTGCGCAGAAGATTGCCATGTTCCGGCCGGAGCAGGTCCTGCAACTCATAAAACCGGCAGCACGGATGGGGTTTCCGAATGTGTAGAACAGGTGCAGGCTTATAGGTGGCGACAGGTCGGTCGTTCGAACAACTGTATAAAACACGTATGCAATTGTTTTAAAGACTGAGAATCAATGGCAACAAGCTATGATCTCATCGTTGTCGGTGGCGGGACTTCCGGCCTTGAAGCAGCAAAAACTGCGGCGGAAAACGGGCTGCGCGTTGCTTTGCTTGAGCGCAAAAGCCAATCCTGCAAACGTGCAGCGTGCCTGCGCCCAGATGTTTCTGATGAACATGGACTCTTTTTATAATGAGCGGATGTATTTTTCTGAAACCACGAAGAAATGGGTGTTTCCGGTAAATAATTTTTCCGTGAACTATGCAGGAAACTACCGCAAGTTTTACGGCTGCCACTTTATCGCGCCCAATGCCCGGGACAGAATCGAGATCGGCGACTATGAAGCAAATGAATCAGAACAGGGCGTTGCAGCGGTTGTTTTCGACAAAAACGCTTTGCTTGAAGGCCTGTTTGAGGAAGGCAAGAAGGCGGGAGTCGACTATTACCTCGAGCGCAATGTGACATCCGCCGGCAGGGTCGCCGGCGGCGTGCAGGTAGAGACCGCCGAAGGAGACAGGCTTACCGGTACATTCTGCATTGCCGCAGACGGCATCAACTCGCGGCTTGCGCGGCATAAGCGGACTTAACCGGCAGCGGACATTTCTTTTTACCGCCGGGTCGGTCAGCTATTATGTCACGGGCGTGCAGTTTGACCGGTCTGAAATGATCTGCATGGGAAATGCCTATGACCATAAGGGCGGCCTGGGCCCGGTGCATTTCTGCATGCTCCCGAGCGTGTACCGTGAGGACGAATACTGGCTGTATGTCAACGGCGATGAGCGGCTTGACTTTTTTACCAACAAAAGCACCTTCAGCCCATGGTTTAAAAAAACCGAGATTACCCATAAGCGATGCGCGGTGATCAATGGATGGAGCCCTCCTCCTGAACCCTTTCTGGACAATATAGTTTTTGTGGGTGACAGCTGCTGGTTTGCCGAAGCGGAAAATACGGGCGCGCTTCTCTCGGGACATAAAGCGGCCAATGCCGTGTGTGAAGCCCTGCACCGGGGGGAGCCCAACAGGCAGGGGGTTTTGAGCTACATTTCATGGTGGAAGAAAAACTGGCCTGAAACACATGATTACAAGGATTTTCTCTGCTATGCCGTTTTTTTCAGGATTTTCACGGAAGATGAGCTGAATTATCTTCACAGGGTTATAACCAAGAAGCTTGTCTGGTCTATGAATCCGTTTAATCTTTACGGCCATATTATGCGGGGGATGCAGCCCTATATTGAAAAAGTCAGGCGTGAACGTCCTGAACTTGCCCGTAAGCTGGAAAATTTCACCCCGAATCAGGCTGTTTCCATGATGAAGCCGGCAACACGTATAGGTTTTCCGGCGTATTGAAATGACTCAAGAATTTTAAAACTCATATGAGTTTTATAATCATCAATTCCAGATACTATGGAAGAAAAACTGCTTGAATATATGACCGTGCTGCGTGATTTCGGGCGTATTTACACGCAGCAAATTATCAACGGCAACCCGAAGCTGAAAACCGACCTTCGGCTGTCTCAGATAAAGACCCTCTCTGTGTTCAGGGACAGAGACCGCCTGTCAATGAAAGAACTTGCTGAAATTATGGGCGTCAAGCTTCCCAATATGACCATGATGATAGACTGCCTGGCGAAGGAAGGTGTCGTGGAGAGGGAGCGGGACGCCGAGGACAGAAGAAAAGTGTATGTTCGCCTCACACCGAAAGGGAAGAAAATAAGAAAAGATTTTTTAATGCATCGGCACAAAATTGCACGGGCAGTTTTCAAACAGGTGAATGCAGCAGACAAGTCAGAGTTGTTGAGCTCTCTTGGCAGTGTGTGCAGGATTCTTGAAAGGGCATTTGGAGAAAACGGCATTGCGTAGGAATTCCATAGGCCGGGTACGGTATCATGAATGCTATAGGGCGGTTTCATGGCACAGGTAAAAATCGGAGACAGGAGAAACACCATGTCAAGCAAATATGATCTCGTTATAGTCGGCGCCGGACCCGCAGGGCTCATGGCTGCAAAGGTGGCGGGAGAAAGTGGATTCACCGTTGCCCTTCTTGATCGTAAGGACAGATATTACCGAAATTCAGCGCTGCTGCGCCACGATGTTTGCCATTGAGGATGAATACTATTTCGGCGAGCGCATGTACTTTAATGAAGACAAGCGCCGTCTTGTTTTTCCGGTAACGGGATTTACCGTTCCGTATGACGGCCCGTACAAGAATTTTTATGCATGGCATCTCTATACCTCTGATGCGCAGCATGTCATAAAGCTCGGAAGCTACGAAAACAATGTTGCAAAGGGCAGCAAAGGCAGGCTTTCTGTAACTTACAGCAAGTCCCATCTTCTCAAAACCCTTCTTGACGATGCGAAGAAAGCCGGCGTGCAGGTTTTTACCGGCGCCAATGTAATCGGCTTCAAGCGCCAGAAGGATGTCAACACGGTTAGAACCGCTGAGGGTCGAGTTTTTGACAGCACCTTCACCATAGCCGCGGACGGAATCAACTCCCGGCTTATGAAGCTGCTTAATCTTAACAGAGACCGCATATTCTACGGGACCCTCCAGGGCGTGAGCTACTATATGACCGGTTTGGATTTGCCTAGTCCTGATGCGATCAACTACCCCATGCTTTTTCATGAAAAAACTCAGTATCCGATCATGATCTGGATTGAGCCAAGCCCGTTTGCGGAAGATGAATTCTGGATATATGCCGGCGGCCCTTCGCATCCCGACATAGATTATAAAAAGGAGCTTGACAGATTTATTGTCGACAGCCCGTTTTCAAAATGGTTCCCCAAACCGGTGATCAGCAAGAAGCAGGCACATGTGGCGAATATCTGGTCGCCGGCGCCGACGGTGTTTAAAGATAATGTTCTTGTTACGGGTGACGCGGGCTGGACGGTGGAAGCCGAGTGCACCGGCTCCATGATGTGCGGGGTGAAGGCTGCCAATGCAATCGTCGAAGCCCTGCGGGAAGGCAAGCCGAATGGTGAGGGCGTGGCAAATTATACTGCATGGTGGCGGCAGCACTTTGCAGACTCTCAGGATCATACCGAATTTTTCCAAATATTAAGCTCGGCCCTTGTCGGTGAGGAGCGGGCAAACTATCTTAATAAGCTTGTCTGTGAGACGCTTCCCTGCTCACTGAATCCGTATAACCTTTTAAAGAACGTCAATGCCCATATTATGGGGAAGGTCGGGACAATCCAGCAGGAACGGCCTGATATTCTCAGCAAAGCTGCAGGCCATGGCGATGGTGCCTGTAAAAAATCAGATGAAAAGTTTTATTCGATCGGGTTTTCCAAATTATTAGGATTCATTGAACAGGCATAAAATAGCGGCGCGGCGAATCATTCAAGCTCTGCAGGGCAGAATTTAACGATAGGCACGATGCATGTCAAAAAATTATGATATTCTCATTGTCGGTGCCGGGCCTTCCGGCCTGCTTGCAGCAAAGGCTGCCGGGCTTGCAGGGTTTCGGGTTGCCCTCATTGAGAGAAAAACAGATGTTTGCCGCCTTGACCGCATGTGCGGCCAGACCCTGGTATCGGCTAATGACTACTATTTTGATGACCTTGTTAACTATAATCGACAGGGCAAAAGCATAGGCTTTCTCAAAAACGGTTTTTCATTCAGCTATGACGGGCCGGTAAAAAATCTGAACGGATGGAATGTCTATTCTCCAAACGGTAACTGCATGCCGTTCGGCAACCCGGCTGAGACAAGAAAAAAGGGTGACTGGGGCTCCGTCGGCTTAGCCTATGATAAAGAGATACTGTTTAAGTGCCTGCTCAGCGAAGTCAGGGATGCGGGTGTCGAAGTCATTACCGGCATAGATATTACCGCTGTAGAAACCATGCAGGCAGGCGTCAGGGTGAGCGGCAACGGGCAAACCTTTGAAGGATCATATCTCATTGCCGCTGACGGCACCAATTCACGTATTGCTAAGCTTCTGGGCTTTAATGAAGGAAGAAGGTTCTACAGCTATCTTCTCGCCATGGGATGGCGCATGCGGGGCTTAAAGCTTCCGGAGCAGGATATTCTTATCTCCGGCATAACCTATAAAACCGCTGCCCCGGGCTCCATGTTCATATTTCCCCGACCCTATGAAAATGAGCATATGGTTGTATTTTTGGCCCTTGAGCCGACGGTTGATCTTGCTGATGTGTCTCGGGCGTTTATGCAGGAAAGCGCTTTCTTTGCGCCATGGTTTAAGGGAGCGGAGCAGATCAAGCAACTGGCCTCAGCCCAGTATATGTACGAGCCGGTTCTGGAGCCATATAGAAACCGTGTGCTTCTTGCCGGTGATACAGGCGCCTGCCAGGAGCTTGAAAACACCGGGGCCATGATCAGCGGCTGGAAGGCGGGAAATGCCGTAGCCGCCGCCCTGAAAGAGGATAAAATGGGAATTGGGTCCCGGGCTATTGCCGAGTATGTGCAGTGGTGGAAGGCAACCTATATTGAAAAATGCTCTCATGATGCGTATCTCATGAACTTTGCGCTGCCGTATGTTCTGGATACCGAAGATGATCTGAATTACCTGTTCAGCCTGATGGGTGAGCCGCTTGCTCCCTGCTGGAATCCATACGCGGCAATTGCCCATATCGGGCAGCTCATGCAGACGCTGGCGCCGCGCATACAGAAGGAACGGCCCGACATTATGATGAAGCTTGCGAAAATGTCCCGTCCGATGACGGAAGTGCTTGGTGCGGCAACAAAGGCATGTCAGCCACTCGTGGAATTAAAATAAAAACACGGAGTGCTGAACAAATTCAGTCTGCATGGATCACTACGCAGAGCTCATGTTAAGGAGATGTACTATGAAAGAACGATATGATGTCACTGTTGTCGGCGCCGGGCCCGCCGGGCTGCTTGCTGCCAAGGCTCTTGCTCAGAATGGGTTTGACGTTGCCGTGCTTGAAAGAAAGACAGATCCGTCTGCTATAACGCGGGCATGCGGGCAGTCTTTGCTGCCGCCGAATGAATATTTTTTTGGCGACATCTTTCATTATAATGCAAAGGATAAGCGGTTCTGCTTTTCCGCCAGCGGCCTGTCATTTCCCTATACCGGCCAGGTAAAGAATCTGTACAACTGGCACATGTTTTCTCCGGGAATGAACAAGATGCAGTTCGGCTATGGTGATGAAAAACAGACAGCTCCTATTGCCGTGTCCTATGACAAGGAAATTTTAATCAAAGATCTCCTGCGGGACCTGGCGTGCGACCATGTTGATGTGTTTGCCGGGACTGAATATACGGACATGCAGTTCGGGCCGGGCACGATTGTTGTCCAGGCAGGCGAAAAAGCCTTTCAAAGCTCGTTCGTGATTGCAGCAGACGGGACAAATTCACGGGTTGTGCAAAAGCTCGGCTACAACAGCAACCGGCGGCATATTGCAAACCTGTACGTTCAGTCCTGCTTTATTAAGGGATTTAAGCCGCCGCATGACAATGCAATTATTACGGCAGTAACCTTTATCGATGACAAGCCCGTGTATCTGTTCCTTTTACCCCGGCCCGACGGTGATGAGTGGAATTTTATTATTCTTACGCTCGAAGGCTCCGTCGATTTGGCTGCCGCCTATGACCGGATAACCAAAGATTCGCGCTATGCCGCATGGTTTAAGGGAACAAAAAAGACGCAAGAGTTTGCCGCCATTGAGGCTATCTATTCTCCGATCCAGAGGCCGTTCAGGAATAATGTGCTTATTTTGGGCGATGCGGGAGCATGCCAGGAGCTTGAGTGTCTGGGCGCAATGATTACCGGCTGGAGGGGCGGCCTTGCCATTGCCAGTGCTTTAAAGGAACAGGAGCTTGGCATTATGCCGCGGGCCATTGCCCAGTATGAGGACTGGTGGCTGAATACCTATATAAAGCAGTATGACTATCAGGATTATTTATCAATTTTCGGCATTGCCTATATGTTTTCGAAACCCGAGGTGATTGATTATATTTTCGGACTCATGGGTGCTGAGTGCTTTCCCTGCAACATTTAATCCCTACAGGGCCGTGGGATTGCTTGGCGGAAGGCTGCAATCGCTTATGCCCACAATCATGCAGGAGCGGCCCGATGTTCTTCAGCTGCTTGCAGGAACCATGTGTATGTTTCCATCTGATGTTATGGGCCAGACTCTTAAAAAATAAATATTTGTTCACGGTTTTGTTTCAGGAGGCATGTATGAAAAAAGAGCGGAGGGGACAAGACTGGGATGCACTGGGGAATCGCATTTTTCAGGCGTACAACGAAATTTCGAAAACCATAAATCCCAGTCAGCTTATCAAGGTTGATCTGACCAGCTCGCAGATAAAAGTGATCGTCAGTTTTTTTCATAAAAAAACCTTTACCATGGCTGAACTGAGCAAGACGCACGGAGTTTCCTTCTCAACAATGACGAGCATGGTTGACCGGCTGCTTCAGAACGGTTTGCTTGAACGGCAGCGGGATGAGGTAGACCGGCGAATAGTGCTCGTGACACTGAGCGCCAAGGGCAAAAAGATGGTCGATTACCTGATGAAGGCGCGCAGGCAGAATCTTGAAAAGTTTCTATGTGAGTTGACCCAGGATGAAGTTCGGGAGTTTGTGAAATCCATTGAAAATGTAGCCCGGCATCTGTCAAGGGCAAAGGGAAATATGCTGCAAAAATAATTTTATTGAAATTTATACTTTTTATAAATTTTACCCTGATTCAAGAAAGGAGATCTATGCAATGGCTGCGAAAAAACCCGTAATTACGCTAAAATCAATTTTTTACACGGCAGTGTCGCTGGTCTGGATTTTCGGGCTTTCGGCCATAGGCCATATCATTATGGTACTGATTGAAAAGTACAACCCTGGCATCAAATACGATTTTGCCTGGGTCTGCGCCATCGTCGGCATCCTCGCGCTGTACTCGACACGGTGGATGAAAGGGGACGGCTGGCAGAGTTTTATCGGCTGCATGGCAGGCCTTTGTGTGTGGTTTGCCTGGGAGTACAGCCTTATGTACGGCGGCCATGACATGGGCGTCACCTATACCTGGAACGGCAGCTACCCCGAGTACCGCATGATGAAATGGACCTACATGATGCTGCTCATGGTGTTTCTGTATCTCCTGTTTCAGGAGAGCGTGCGCTGCAACCTAATCTTTTATCTGCGGCGCAAGCTCCGGCTCATGCGGGGCGCTGTCGCAACGGGCAAGATAGACAATTACGGGCCCCGTACATTTTTTGAATATATCATGATTACCTGGACCTTCTACGTGCTTCTGATGATCGGCTATGACGAGGTCCTGTTCGGCGCGTATTCCTGGTTTACCTATATGGTCTTTTTTGTATCGTTTTCCCTGTTCTTCTATCTTACATACAAGCTCCTGGGCTATGACCGGTTCGGCGCAAACCTGCGCTATGCCATACCCACGGTCACCATCCTGTGGAACGATGTCGAGATACTGGCCAAGTGGAACATGCTCAAGGAGCCCTGGGTGCATATAAACTGGCCCATTATGTCGGTGATTATCGGCGGGTTTGCCGTATCGACCTATCTGATTGTCAAGGACCTGCGCGGCCGCGGCACGGACATGATCGATTCAAAGGACATTCATTGATCGTTATTGCGGATTGCAGATTTTTGATTACAAGAAAAGAGACAATTTTAAAATAAAGAGGAGATACAGCCATGAAATATTCGCATCTTGGTCTTGCTTGTATGCTGGCACTGCTGATAGCGGCTCAGCCGGTTTTTGCTCAGGAACAATCGGGGAAGGAAAAGTACGAGGCAAGGCTTAAAAGCCTGTCAGAGCAATTTTTTGCCGCTCAAAAAGCGGGCAAGACCATCAAGGGCGTGATGGTTGAGGGCAACTCGCTGTTCAACGGCACAACGGAGCCGCAGAACAAGCCGTATGGCCAGCCCTATACCGATGCCGAGCGGAAAGTAGCCCTGAGAAGCGCCGAGCGCAACAGCAAGGTGTTCCTGCTGGCGAAGGACGGAACGCTCTATTACCCGACAGTGAAGAAGGGGGAGGCGGAATCGGAAAGCATGGGGGCATACCGCTTTGACCGGGTAATTACGGAGGAGCAGAAGAAGAAAAAAACACTTCCCTGGTGCACCCTCGTGCCCATGGTGGGAAGGGAGATAGAAGTGCTCGGCGAGGTCTATCCCGGCTGCGGCGGGGTCAAGGGGCTGTATATCGAGGCCCTTTGGTTTGAAGGGGACTATATTCCCGGTAAATAATTAACGGGCAAATAACCGTTCACAGGCAAGGGGATCCGCGTGAAGAAGGCAACAGGCAGTATTGAAAAAAAGTACGGCATCAGGGCTGCGGTGTGCGCTGCGGCAGGCGCAGGCCCTGCCTGGCGTGAGCAAAAGCCGGTCTGGAACAGGACGAGTTGCTTTAAATGCGCCGTCTGCTACCTGAGTTGTCCTGACGCGGCCATCATGCAGGTTGATGACGGGTTCTATGACATGAAGCAGGATTTTTGCAAGGGCTGCGGCATCTGTAGCCGCGAATGCCCGAACGATGCGATAACCATGACCCCGGACGTGAAATAACGAGTAAGCGCATGGGAAAGGTAATGCAAACAATGGATCGTTTTTCAGTATTTGCGCCCAGGCTGCTGCCTGCGGCCGAGCCCTTTGTTGCAGCCATACGCTCATGTCCCGGCTGCGGACAGGCCCTGGCTGTGAGAATCATCGGCAAAGCCCTGGCTGATCATGGCCGGTATCCGTATGGCGGCGCCGAGCCCGCTGTCAAGGCCGGGGCTTTTCCCTATGCCGGCTGGCAAGCCTTCCCGCCGCGAAAAATGCAGCCCGCAGAGACACAAAGCGACCCGGCGCAGATACTGGCAGTTGCAGGCGAGACAGGGGCTTTCGAGGACATGTTTTCCCTGCTCCAGGATGCAGCGCGCTCTGGCGGCAGGCTTTTTGTCATATGTTTTTTTAACGAGGCGGGCATTGAGCGGCATGCAAGCCTGCCGGCGCCGAAGTACCGTAATGAAAGCATTAAAAGCTTTCATGAGCGGCTTGCCGGCATGTACAGGATTCTTGACAGGGTCAGCGCGTCGCAGCCCGACTTTATGGCGACAGCCTGCGCTTCCTACCCCTTTGACCTGATCGAAAAGGTGCACGGGGCTCTGGCAAGCAGGATAAGTTTCCTGGCAGTTCTGGCGACCTGCCCCACGGGCTGCCTCTATGATCCGTCACTCGCGCTGCGCTCGGGAAGGCTGGCTGTGCAGACAGGCTTTTTTCCGCTGTTTCAGAGAGCAGGCGGCAAGACGGTCATCACCGTAGAACCCCGTCCGCAGGCCGAGGTATCGGCGTACCTGGCCATGCAGCCGGCCTACAGCGTCAGTCGCCGAAGAAACAGCCCGGGTGCAAAGCATGGTGAACAAGACTTTGAAAAAATTAAGACAGGCAATGGCTCGTGAGTGTGCGGGCAGGATATATCTTCGACGGAGACCGCTGTGGAAGCAGAAGATAAAAAAGTTTTTGACCGGTATATCAAAAAACACGGCTCAGGCCGCACTGCTGTTATCGGTATTTTGCAGGACATCCAGCGCCGCCAGGGCTATGTGTCGCAGGAAGCAGCCCGGTACGTGAGCAGCAGCCTCGGCATACCCGTCCAGCCAGGTTTTTTCGGTTCTCACCTTTTACGGCGCGTTCAGCCTGACGCCGCAGGGCCGCAACCAGGTCCATGTGTGCCAGGGCACGGCATGTCACATCCGGGGCGGCGGGAAGGTGTCTGAACATATTGAGCGCACGCTGAAGATCCAGCCCGGCGACACGACGCGGGACGGTACATTCAGCCTGCACCGGGTTCGCTGCCTTGGCTGCTGCGCCCTGGCGCCGGTAGTTAAAGTCAACAGCGATATCTATGCCAATGTTTCACAGAATCAGCTTTCATCAATTCTGGAGCTTTATAAATGATGGTGCGGACAAAAAGTGACCTTGTGAAGCTGAGAAAAACCGGCGAGCAATTGCTGTTCCCGCCTGTGCTGAGAATTACCGTGGGCCAGGCAACCTGCGGTATTGCCAGGGGCGCTGACAAAGTATTCGCGGCCATCAAGAAGGAGCTTAAGAAGCAGAAGCTCGAGGCCGTGCTTGAGTCCGTGGGGTGCGGGGGCTGGTGCAGCAGGGAGCCCATCGTTACCTTCCAGGTGCCGGGTCTTGCGAAGCTCACCCTTGGCGAAGTAACGGCCAGTGGATGTTCCCGACTTGATGCGGCAGATAAAGGCAGACTGATTCCCGCCGGCAAAGTGCTTTACCGCACCGATGCCGAGGAAAATATCATTGACGGCAGCACCAGAAATTATGGAACCGGCAAAGGCCGGGCATCTGCGGCACTGGTCCCCGCGGCTGTCGTCCGTCCCGTTTATGAAGAAGCAGAAGCGCCTTGTGCTGCGCAACTGCGGTATTGTCGATCCCGGCAGTTTCGAGCAGTACTGCGGCCGGGGCGGGTTAAGCGCAGCCTATGCGGCGCTTGGCTCGCATGAAGCCCGACCAGGTGATCAGTGAGGTGATTCGATCCGGCCTCAGGGGCCGGGGTGGCGCGGGATTTCCAACGGGCGAGAAATGGCGGATTGCACGGCAGGCTCCGGGTAAAAAGAAGTATATAGTATGCAATGCCGACGAGGGCGACCCCGGCGCATATATGGACAGAAGCATTCTTGAAGGCGACCCCTTCAGCGTGCTTGAAGGTATGCTGATTGCCGCCTATGCAATCGGCGCATCGGAAGGGTTTGTGTATGTGCGCGATGAATATCCGCTTGCCGTGGAGCAGATGACCCGGGCTATCAGCACGGCCAGGAAACGGGGCATGCTCGGCAGGAATATTTTCGGCTCGGGCTTTAGCTTTTACGGTTCATGTGGAGCGCGGCGCAGGAGCATTTGTGTGCGGCGAAGAGACGGCTTTGATCGCTTCTCTTGAAGGACGCGCAGGCGAGCCGGAGCCCGGCCGCCTTATCCGGCGCAGCAGGGGCTGTGGGGCATGCCCACCTGCATTAATAATGTTGAAACCCTTGCAAATATTCCGGTCATTATCTGCCGCGGCGGCACGTGGTTTGCCCGCATGGGGACGGGGAAAAGCAGAGGCACAAAGATTTTCTCCCTTGTCGGTGCGGTTGAAAACGTGGGGCTTATTGAAGTGCCCATGGGCACGCGGCTTCGGGATATCATCTACGGGCTTAGGCGGGGGCGTCGGCCGGGGCAGGAAATTCAAGGCTGTCCAGACCGGAGGGCCGTCGGGCGGCTGTATCCCGGCACGGCTTCTTGACCTTCCCGTTGATTATGAAAGCCTGGCGGCGCCGGCTCTATCATGGGATCAGGGGGCATGATCGTCATGGATGACAGGACCTGCATGGTCGACGTGGCAAAGTACTTCATGGCCTTTCTCAAAGACGAATCCTGCGGAAAATGCCTGCCCTGCAGGGAGGGAACGCGGGCCGTACATGAAATTCTTGAAAAAATAACAAGCGGCGCGGGGAAAATGGCAGGATATCGACCGGCTGAAGGATGTGTGTGAGGCAATGTCGGCGGCATCCCTGTGCGCTCTGGGAAGGACTGCGGCGCATCCGGTGCTGAGCACCCTGAAACATTTCAGACATGAGTATGAAGCCCACATAAAGAAACGCCGCTGTCCGGCAGGGGTTTGTACGAGCCTTATCAGGTTTGCCATAAGCACGAAAAAATGCATAGGGTGCGGCGCGTGCAAAAAAGCCTGTCCGGCGGGAGCTGTTTCGGGAAAACCGAAGAAAGCCCATAGCATTCTACTATCAAAATGTATTGCCTGCAGGGCCTGCTTTGAAGCCTGCCCTGTTGAAGCAATTGAAATAAGGTGAACCAGCATGACGCACACTGAGATTATTCTTAACGGTAAAAAGGCAAAGATCAAACCCGGTGAAACCATCCTGAGTGTTGCGCGGCGGGAGGGCATACGCATTCCGACCCTGTGCTCGCATGAAGCCCTTGCCCCCTACGGAGCATGCAGGCTGTGTATTGTCGAGGTTGAAACTGCCGGTAAAAAACAGATTCTCACCTCATGCACCACGCTCGCACAGGCCGGCATGAAGGTGAAAACCCATACGGCACGAATTCAAAAGATCAGAGCGACCCTTGCAGGCCTGCTTCTTTCCCGCTCTCCTGAAGCGCCCGTTGTGCAGCAGCTTGCCCGCGATCTCGGTGTGAAGAAAGCGCCGTTTGTCCGGGAAAATGATCTGTGCATCATGTGCGGGCTGTGTGTGCGGACATGCCGTGAAGTTGTCGGCGCTGCGGCGCTGGGATTTACCCATAAGGGCTCAGAGCGCCAGGTCAGCGTGCCCTTTTACCGGGATTCACAGGAGTGCATCGGCTGCGGAACATGCGTTTTTGTCTGCCCCACCGGCGCTGTCAGGATGCTCGACGCAGAGAGCGACGATCACAAACCGGTGCGCATTATGGAAAACTGGGAAACGAAGCTACCGTTGCAGCAGTGCGCAGCCGATGGCCTGCCGTTTGCGCCAAAGCGCATGCTCGAGCATTTTGCCGAGCACTACCCGGTGCCAGAAGGGTTTCAAGACCAGTGCCCCGAGTGCCGGCGGGAAAATAAAAAAACGTAAGTCGCCCGGCGGCAAAGCGCACCGGGCACGTGATGTTAAGGTGTGATGCAGCTGTGAGATTTTATTTTTTTGAATAGAGCAGGATTCTTGCGCGCAGCATGAAACAGCGCACAAAACTGAAATTTAGATGACAGGGAGGCATGTATGGCAGGAGCAGTAGGTACGGTGAAAGATCTTGCAGGAAAAGTTGCGGACATTGTCGGAAGCGCCAGGGTTTTCACGGACGGGAATATGCTGTCCAGATTTGGACAGGACACAAGCCACGGCCCTGTAAAAAAGCCTGATCTGGTTGTTCAGGTTCTCACAACTGCCGAAGTTCAGGCAATCGTGAAACTTGCAAATGAATATAAAATACCCGTAACCCCGCGGAGCTCAGGGGTTGGGATTTTATGGTGCCGGTATTCCTGAACAGGGCGGTATCGTTATTGATATGAGCCCCATGAATAAAGTTACCCGCATAGATAAACAAAACAGGTGGGCTCTGTTTGAGGCAGGTGTTACCTACGGTGAATTGCAGGCAGAGCTTGCAAAGCAGGGCCTGACGGCAATGCTGCCCTTTGTGCCGCACAAGGACAAATCAGTCATAACAAGCCTGCTTGAGCGTGAGCCGAGAGTTACGCCGAAACACCATCTTGATGAAACCATCATGACCATGGAAATGGTCATGCCCACAGGTGAACTTTTTCATACGGGTTCAATGGCGGTTTCCCCTGCCTCACCCGAGACCATTCCCGACGCGGTCCCCACGGATTTGTGCAACTCCATGGGCCCGGGCCTTGACTGGTTCAGACTCATCCCCGGAAGCCTCGGCACCTTCGCGATTGTCACGGTGATGAATGTCAAGATAGGATTGCTCCCCCATAAGCAGAAGATGCTTTTTTTCGGTTTTAAAAATATTCAGGAATGCGTTGAGCCCTTTTATCATATGCTGAGAAAGCTGATCGGCGATGAATGCTTTCTGCTTAACAGCAGGTATATGGCAGCGCTCCTGGCGGAAACGCCCGAGGATATCGACCGGTTACAGGCCGTGCTGCCGGCCTATACGATCATGCTGAATCTGACCGCAGGCGAATGGTACACCGAGGAGAAGATGTCCTATCAGGAGAAGGCAGTTCACGATATGGCGCGGACATATCTGCTGAAACCGATGGAAACCCTGCCTAATGTTCCTGATGCGGAAAAAATTCTGGCAGGCTACCTGCGCAAGCCGTGGGAAAAAGAGGGGCACTGGAAATGGCAGGGAAAAGGCGCGTCAAAAGAGGTTTTCTTTTTAACAACCCTGCAGCGGGCGCCCGAGTTTTTGCAGATCATTCAGAATGCTGCCGTGGCAAACGGCTACCCGCTTTCCGCCATGGGGCTGTATCTCCAGCCGAAACAGAATGGCCGGGCATTTCATATGGAGGTAAGCTTCCCGTATAATCCTGATGACCCTGCCGAGGTCACATGTGCTGAGGCCGTGTATCAGCAGGTGAGCGAAGCCCTGGTCGCTGCAGGCGCATTTTTTTACCGCGTCTACGGGCCGTGGGCAGAGCTTGTCTATTCGCGCACGGGCAACCTGCACCAGACCCTGAAGCGGATCAAAGGCGTTCTTGACCCCAACAATGTTCTGAATCCGGGGAAATTAGGATTTTAATAGAATTGTAAGCATTCGTTTGCTGTGAACTTTAAGCAGAGTGAAAGGGAAAATATGGCACTTGAAAAAATAGAATATGATGCAGCGCATTGTCAAAGATGTTCAACCTGCAAATGGTCGCACCTGTGGGAGGTAAAGAGCCACAGGTTTGCAAGAAACTGCCCGTCGCTTGTGTACGGGAAGTTCGACTCCTATGCAGCGCAGGGCAAAAACGACATTGTTACCGGACTATTGAAAGGTGAGCTCACCTGGGAAGCCAATAAAGACAAACTGCTTGAAATCATATATCGCTGCCCTGTTTGCGCGGCCTGTGATGTGAGCTGCAAGCGGGTCATGGACCTTGATATCATCGGCGTACTTGATGCCCTGCGGGAAGAGGCCTGTGAAAAGGGCTACGGGCCGCTGCCTGCCCACAAGGAGTTCATCCAGAGCATTATGAACTATGACAATGTGTGGAAGCAGCCGCGAACGCGGCGGGCCAACTGGGCAAAGAAGCTTGATATTAAAGATTTGTCCAAGGCGGGCGAAACGGCAGAGGTGCTCTACTATGTGGGCTGCACCTATGCCTATAAGCCGGGCATGGAGTCGGTTCCCATAAACACCGCAAAAATTCTCAAAAAAGCAGGGGTTGATTTCGGCATACTGGGCGCCAAGGAGGTCTGCTGCGGCGGTATTGCCGATAATGTGGGAGACAAGAAGAGCTTTGAGGAAATTGCACAGAAAAACCTGGATATGTTCAAGGCAACAGGAGCTAAGACCATTGTTACCAACTGCCCCGGCTGCTTTATGGCATTTTCCGAGAAGTATGCAAAGCTGCAGAAGATAGACACAAAGGACCTGCCTTACAGGGTTATGCATTCAACGCAGTATATTGATGAGCTGATTCAGCAAGGCAAAATCAAGTTCAAAAAGCCCCTTGATATGCAGGTCACCTGGCATGATCCCTGCCATCTCGGAAGGCGCGGCGAGCCCTATACGCACTGGGAAGGCAAGCGCATTGCAGTACGGCCTGACCGATCCGCCCCGGGTGATGAACAGGGGGGTGGATGGCGTCTATGAAGCTCCTCGCAATATACTCAAGGCGATTCCGGGCCTGAAGCTTGTCGAGATGGAGCGGATCAGGGAATATTCATGGTGCTGCGGCAGCGGCGGCGGAGCAAAATCAGCCTATCCGGATTTTGCTCTGGCAACGGCAAAAGAGCGGATCGAAGAAGCTGAAGCCACCGGTGCAGGCACCATTGTGACCTCCTGCCCCTGGTGCGAGTCGAACCTGTCCGACGGCATTGACGCTGCGGGATCAAAGCTGAAGATTGACGATGTTCTCAACCTTGTGATGAAGGCTTTGGAGGCATAGAGCAGCAGCCCGACTGCAGGCCAGCTGAAAGAATGTGCTCAATGAAAAAAGAAAAAATTACGCAGTTAACATAACAGGAGGACATGATGGCATTTACAGAAATTGCATATAAGGCTTTACAGCATATTGTCGGTGAAGAAAATGTAACAAACGATCCGGTGATATGTCAGGCATATTCACGGGTGCAGTGGCTTCCCTCAGGCGTGATGCAGCGGGAGCGCTGCGGTTTGAACATGCGGCCCGCATGCGTTGTTATGCCGGGCTCTACGGAAGAGGTGCAGAATATCATACGGACCGCCAACCGCTATGCCTTCCCTTTTGTGCCGCGGGGCTCGGGCTTTACCTTCAGCGCTTTTCCCACGCAGGCAGGGAACCATCGTCATCGATCCCAAGCGGATGGACAAAATCATCGAGCTCAATGAAAAGGATATGTATGCAGTTATTGAGCCGTATGTTGCTTTTGTGCAGCTGCAGGCAGAGGCTATGAAGTACGGTCTGTACACGCCCACGCCGCTTGCGGGCAGCCAGGTATCATGCCTTGCAAACTACTCATGGCACGGCGCCTACGGCAACAGCTGGATTACGGGCATCGGCGCCCAGAACCTTTTGGGCTTTGAGCTTATTCTGCCCAGACGGCGAACTTGTGCGAAGCGGATCAATGGCCTGCCCGGGCGCCGGAGATTTCTGGAATGACGGGCCCGGACCGGATCTGCGCGGTTTTCTGCGGGGCGGCATGTTCGGCCATGCCGGCGGCATGGGCATGGTCACCAAAATATCCTGCAAATTATGGCAGTGGGCAGGGCCTGAAGTATTTCCTGCGACAGGCAATGCCAATATGAAATTCTCAAGCACCCTTGGTGAATTATGGCGATGGTTCATGATAAAGTTTCCCCACAAATATCCTGAAGAAGAGGAATACGGCCTTAAAAAAGCAGCCGAGCTGTTCTATGAGATGGGCAGGGCTGAAATCGGCGAGGTGGCAACCCACCTGGCAAAGCAGTTTCTTTTAACCTATGCCTCGATTACCAAGCAGGATATCTGGGACAATATGAAAAACAATGTTTTTCCCCACGGCTACTGCGTTGTCGGGCTTCACGGAAAGACATCGATGGCCCAGCTTGATTATGAAGAAAGGGTTTTACGGGGCATTGTTGAAAAGGTCGGCGGTGTTTTCGTCAAAGACGATGAGCCGGCATATCAGGTCTGGATCAAGCGTGCTGCAAATGAATGGATACGCTTTGGCAATGCCCAGCGCTTGTCCCGGACCTCGGACTGTTTCAGCATCGGCTCGTCAAATGTCGACTCAATCGATAAGATCGTCTATGAGATCATGGAATCAAATGCCGTTGAGCGGGATGTTCTGGAAAAAGAAGGGCTGGGGAAGGATTTTGTCCAGCCCCTGAGCATGCACGGCGGATGGATCAGCCCCCAGGAATACGGCTACTGGTGTCTGCACACAACCGATGTTTTTCCGGACCAGGATCCGGCACAGTGCAATCAGGCCATTGAGATTATCGGACGGGTGTGCAAGAGCCAGTTTCAGCGGAACTCAGGCGCTGAGGCCATTCATGTTCTGGGCCCTGCCTATGACATGTTCGGCCCTGCTCTTGGCAATATCCATCTTATTATGAAGGGCTTTAAACGGGAGTTTGATCCGGGCAATCTTTCAAATCCCGGCTATGCAACGCGGCCCGATGTCGTTTCTCCCGAAGAGCTTAAAAAGATGATGGGCGGCCACTGATGTTTAGAGTCTTGGGTTTAGAATAGGACGATACATCCAAAATATAAAGCAAATCTCTCAAAGGCTGTTCAAAAATGCTCAGATGCAAGGCGCGTGAAATCAGGCGGCATGAGGCGTACTTTTTTGTACGCCGCAGTGAAGCATGATGAGCGCAATCCCGCTCCAGCGGGACAGATGGGCGTTTTTCACCAGCCGGCTTGAGAACAACCGATCAGAGCGGAAATAAGCGTATGCAGATTGATGTTGATAAATGCGTAGGATGCGGCGGATGCGTGAATCTCTGCCCGCAGGCGGCAATCTATTTTTCCGATAACAAGGCGGTCATTGACCAGTTCAACTGCACGGAGTGCCGCACCTGCGTTTTTGTATGCGGCATGGGAGCTCCGGGGGTCAGCTGCCGGTTTCCGCTGATGATCATGTTTACCGGGGCGGCAGGCTGCGCCGGCGGAACAAAAACTCCTCAAATGCGCCGGAGATGTGCATGAAAAAGTATGATGTCGTCGTTGCCGGGGCCGGCCCCGCAGGCCTGACGGTTGCCGAAATTGCAGCGAGCCACGGGCTGTCAGGTTCTGCTTGTTGATGTGAAAAAGGACTTCGACAGGGTCTTCCGGTCCTGCTGCTGCAACCTGATCATCGAGCCAGGCACCCATGCTGAAACGGTCAGCTACTCAGGGGGAGCGATTCATTTTGAAAAAAATAAATTTTCCATGCCCTATGCCGGCTCGTTATTCCCCTGAAAAACAGCTTCAAAATTTCACCGTGCGGCAATACCCTGCAAATACATGGGAAAAGCCCTGAGGGCAATGTGGCCGTTTCCTATGAAAAGGAAGTGCTGCTGCAGGACATGCTTCGCGGGCGCTGCAGACTCGAAAAATATCAAAATTATGAGCGGCGTGCAGGCCCTGGCCGTCGAGAACCAGAAAGGCGGGGTTCGCGTCACCCTGCGCAGCCCTGACCGCAGTTTTACCGTTCAGGGGCGGGTGGCAGTTGCTGCCGACGGCGTGAATTCAAAAATTGTGCGAGAGCCTCGGGCTGAATGAAACGCGAAGAAAATTTTTCGCCCGCTTCAGCGTCGCCTCCTTTCACATGGCGGGTGTCGAGTGCCCGTATCCTGAGTCATGGGTAACGTTTGTCGGCAAGGGCCATACCCTGGGCGGCACGGGGGCAGCTCTATATTTGCCCGAAGCCCCATGCAAGCCAGACCGATCCGCCGATCTATGAGCTGACTATCGGCATGCCGTTTATCGGGAAAGTGCCGTCGGTAATGCCCGATTGATGAACTTGATAATTTTACGACAAAAAGGCGTTTTGCGTCATGGTTAGAAAACATGAAAATTGTTGACGTCCGCGCTGCGACGCTCAATTTTTACACGCCTTTGGTGAACCCTGTTGAGGGCAATGTCGTGGCGGTCGGCGATTCAGCGTCATTTATCGAAACCTATGTGCAGGGCGCGGTCATGTACGGCTTTCAGGCGGGCAAATGCTATTGTCAAGCACCTTGAGACCGGCAGCGGACTTGGGGATTATGCAGCCTCCTGGGGGTCGAGCTTTGAGTACAATGAATCCCGAGGAAATTAAAAAGGCGACGCAGGGATTCGGGCTGCATGTGCTCAAGAATGAAGACCTTGATTATCTGTTCAGGCCTGACGCAGGGCGATTTCGTCTCGGGATTTGTCAATGAGTTTTCAGACCCCGATACGGTGCAGAAATGCCCTGTATGCCCATATTGAGCAGGTCAGAAGCGACCGGCCCGAACTTGCGGACGCTGCTGCAGAAAATGCGCGAGGTGTCGGTCCATGATGCTTTGCAGGTGAAAAAACGATTGAGGCTTCCAGCCTACAAGGCAGGAAATCTGCGATGCTAAAATCCGGAAATGTGACAGGACAGCATGATTTTAATAGCCGGCTGCAACGGCCATGTCGGCAGAGAGATTGTCAAAAAGTGCGCGGCCCGAAAAATTCAGGCACGGTGCTTTGATATTGCTCCTCTGTGCGACGGAAGGGGTTGACGCTTCATGCCTTGAGGTGGTTACAGGAGATATTACAGATCCCGGATCAGTTCTGAAGGCTGTGCAGGGTGTTGATACGGTCATGTTTGTCATTGGCCGCAAGCGGGGGACAAAAAATCTGACCCATGAAATGGTGGAGCACGGCGGCATTAAGAATGTTATTGAAGCATGCGGGGGGGCGGGTGTTAAACATATCATGTACATCAGCGCGCTTGGTGTTGGCAAAGATGTGCCTGCCACCTCGCTTGTGGCAAAGTGGAATGCCGAGCAGAGCTTAATAAAGTCGGGTATTCGCTATACCATATTCAGGCCATCGGGGTACTTCGCTGATTTTGCTGAAGAGTTTGCGCCGCGGATTAAAACGACCGGCAGCTTTACCATTATAGGCCAGGGCTCATTCCTGGTGCAGCCCCTTGACCCGGCGGATCTTGCCGAAGCATTTGTGCAGGCCACGGACAATCCGCGGGCCATGCAAGCAAATATTTAAAATTGCAGGGCCTGAAAAGTTTACCCTCACTGATATAATTCAGCTTGTCGGGAATATACTGAGCGTTCCGGTGAAAATTAAAAAGATGCCCGTATGGCTGGGAAACGTGCATGTTTTCACTCATCGCCCTTTTTACCGGCAACCCCGGCGCAAAGGATTTTCTTTACCGCATGTCCCGTGACAGCACCTGCACTGAAGAAGAGATGCGTGAGGTTCGGGAAGCCTTTTCAATAGACTTTGCGCGCCTTGAGCCATGGCTGCGCAAGCAGCCTTTAGCCTGCAGAAGCTTTCAGCCTTGACAGCTTCTGCAGCAACAAAAAATATTTTATCAAAGGAGATTGTCATGCGATTGCAAAAACCGGATACACCGATGCAGCGCCGAGCAGCGGCTGGAGAAAATACTGCCCATGATGGTGAGCGACAGGATAAACCTCTATCTTGATCTGAAAAAAGTGCTGGGTGAGGAGAAGGGAACAGAAGTTTTTAAGAAACTTTATGACGAGGGCATGAAGCGCATCCGGAAAAATTTTCCCGGCGGCAAGCTTCCCATCGGCCAGCTTATGAAGCGGGAACTCATAAGCTTTCCCATGATCGGTTTTGAACTGCACATCGATCAAGGAGATCGAGAACGGCGAGGAGGTGTATTACGAGCATCTCACGAAATGTCCGTTTCTGGACATGGCGAAAAAAATGGGTATTGCCGAGCTCCCCTGCGACTTTATCTGCGGCTATGATGTTGAAGTGGCCCTTCGCGACAAGCGCGGGCGGTGGGAGATCAAGTCAAGGATGGGTGATGGCGCTTCCGAGTGCCAGTTCCGCATCAGGGACTGGAAGGACGAGTAGGAGCTCTGGGTAACCGAACGGCATAACCTGCAACCGTGCAGAGGAGGACAAGCATTGATAAAGATAGATAAAGAGAAATGCTCCGGGTGCTGCGGGTGCGTTGATCACTGCCCGGTGGCAGCAATTAATGTAATCGATGATGTGGTGGTAGTGGATAATGATCTGTGCATGGAATGCCTGATCTGCACGAAGGTCTGTCCGTTGCGGGCGCCGCAGGAGACGGTGGAGGCATAAACAGCAAACAGGAACACATATACCATAAGGGAGTACAATGGCAGAATTATATGATGTGATAATTGTAGGAGCCGGTCCAGCGGGAGCCATGGCTGCAAAGATCGCCGGGGAGAACGGTCTGAAGGCCGCCATAATCGAGCGCAAGACCGATATCAGCGCGATCCGCAGGATCTGTACCATGATCGTGAATGTAGATGAGGAGAACGTGGGAGATATTCTCACGTACAGCCACAAGACAAAACGGTTTATATTTCCGCACAATGGCTTTTCCTTTAAATATGACGGGCCCACGCGCAACGTGTACGGGTTTCATATAATAACCCCCGGGGGCATGCAGGTTGAGATGGGCAATATTGCCCGTGGGAAGGCTGAGGGAAATGTTGTGGGTCTGATGATCCACAAGGGGCATATGTGCCAGGGGCTGGTGAATGAAGCACAGCAGTACGGCGTTGAAGTGTTTACCAACAGCAATATCAACAGCGTGAGGAAAGAGGCCGGGTATGTGGCGTTGCTGGACAACCGGGGCAATGAGTACCGGGGTAAATTCGTAATAGCGGCGGACGGGGTAAATTCACGGATAGCGCGGCTGCTGGGGCTGGACAAGGAGCGGGTGTTCATCGGGACGTACCTGGATATGGCGCGGACCTATGAGGGCTATGAGATTCCCGATGAAGAAAGACTGATGTTCGGGCTGGGGTGGCCAACGGGCATATCGCTGGCGCCGGAAATGACGCCCGGGTCATCTGCATGTGGCGGCGACGAGCTATAATTACGAAAACGATCTTGACGCGCAGATAGAGCAGTTTGTAACCACGGGCACGTATGCCAAGTGGTTTAAGAAGGCGCGGGAGGTTGGGCACCGGACAAGCTGCGTGTCAAATATTGCAACCCCCATTATTATGCCGTTTAAGGATAATGTGCTGGTGGTCGGGGGACTCGTCGTGGATGCAGGAGACGGGGATCAACGGAGCGCTTATGCCGGGATGGAGCGCAGCCAATGCGGTAACCGAGGCGATCTTGAAGAATGAAATCAATAAAAACGGAATAGCGAGCTATCTGGCCTGGTATGACAAGTTCTGGTACCAGCCCTTCGGGAAACGGATGGCAAGCAGCGGTGGCGCGGACATGAAGGATTATCTGTCAGGGGAGGATATTGACTATCTGGCGGGTCTGGTTGAGGAGTCGATGCCGGCCACCATGAACTTTTTTACAATTATGAAGCAAATCGGGACGACGTTTGCAGCACTTGCTGCCGCGGATACAGGATGAGCGGCCCGACATCATGCAGAAGCTGCTGGGGTACCGGTCGCATCCGCGGGCGCTGGCCCTGGCTAAACGCCGCAACGAAGGCTGCGCTATCGTGACTTAAGCAGGCGGCGCTACGGGAGGTTTAGGCAGATTAATGTAAAGGTTTGATGTGCAAACCAGCAATAAAATTTTATCATAAACGTCATATGATGGAGCAAGCTATGGATGCAAAAAAGGTGGATGCAATAATTGAAAGGCACAAGGCGGAGAGAGGCGCGCTCATTTCCATGCTGCATGCCATTCAGGATGAGGAAGGGTATGTGCCAGCGGACGCAATGAGCTACCTGAGCGATAAACTGGCTACGCCGCTTGGGGAAATTTCCCGTGTGGCAACGTATTTTGACAAAGCGTTCAAACTGGCGCCGAAAGAGGAGCATACGGTCCGGGTCTGCCGGGGCACAACCTGTCATGTGAAGAAGTCGGATGAATTGTACAAAGAGATTTCTGACGAGCTGAGCAAGGACGGGAAAAGCTTTCGGTTTTCTTTGGGGCAGGCTCGATGTCTGGGATGCTGTACGTCATCGGGTCCGGTGGTGGAAATCGATGGCGAGGTATACGAACAGGATTCCGCAAAAAGCACCATCATCAAACTGAAAGGCGAGATGAAATGAAAATAGAGACTATAAAAGATTTAAACAAACTCAAGGGTGCGGGAGAGAAGATGCTGCGGCCTGAAACCATCCGGGTACAGGTGGGGGCCTCGTCATCTGCTCTTTCAAAGGAAGCCGCTCAAGTCGGCGAGCAATTAAAAAAAGAGCTTGGGAAGCGCGGCATTGAGGCTGTGGTTGTTTCCGTGGGATGCCTGGGCCTGAGCACGCAGGAACCCATAGTGGAGGTGATTGCGCCGGGCAAACCCAAGGTCACCTACGGCCGGATCACCGCCGGAATGGCGCCGCTGCTGGCAGGGGCCATCGCAGAAGGCAAAGTGCTGAAAAAGCACGCCCTGTATCGAACCGATGAGGAGGAACTGCTCTGCAGCACAACCGGGTTCAGCTATGGCAAGGCATCGGCTGAGTTCAAAGGGCTTCCCACGGCAGGCGAGTTCAAGTTTTTGAAGCCGCAGGTGCGCATTGCGATGAGAAATTCAGGCCAGATCAATCCGGAGAGCATCGAAGAGTATGCAGCCAGGGGAGGGTATGCAGCGCTGCATAAGGCTTTGACGAAGATGGATCCTGATGCAGGTTATCGATACGGTTATCAAGTCCGAGCTCAGAGGCAAGGGCGGCGGCGGATTTCCGGCGGGGCAGAAGTGGAAGAGCTGCCGCGATGCCAGGGGCAAGGATAAATACGTTATCTGCAACTGCAGCGAAGGCGATCCCGGCATTGGCATGCACAAGAGCCTTATTGAGTCCGACCCCTACAGCATTATTGAGGGATTGACCATTGGCGGGTATGCTATCGGCGCCCGGGAAGGCTATATCTACCTGCATCACGGGTACGCCGCGGGCAGGCAAAAGCTGAAAAAGGCAATTGACCGGGCAACGGAGTGCGGGCTGCTGGGCGAGAATATTTTTGGAAGCGGGTTTAGCTTCACCGTCACTTTAAAAGAGGGCGCCGGTGCGTATGTGTGCGGCGAGTCGACGGCCCTGATGGCATGCATTGAAGGCCGGGCCGGAGAGCCCCGTCCGAAATATATACACACGGCGGAAAAAGGGGTGTGGGAAAAGCCCACGAATCTCAACAATGTGGAGACGTGGTGTAATGTCGCGCCGATTATTTTTCGGGGCCCTGAGTGGTTTACAAAAATCGGCACGAAAGCAAGCAGAGGGACAAAGGTTATTTCCCTCACCGGCAATATCAACACACCCTGCCTTGCAGAAGTCCCCATGGGCACAACGCTGAAAACCGTTATCACGAAGCTGGGCGGCGGCATGCCCAAGGGCAGTACGCTCAAGGCGATCGGGATCGGCGGACCGCCGGCCGGCATGCTGCCGGCGTCGCTTGCCGATACGCCGATTGAATTTGACGCGCTCTGGAAGGCCGGGTCCATGCTGGGCTCCGGCGGCATGATTGTTATGGATGACAAGAACTGCATGGTCGACATGACGCGCTTTTTTCTGAAGTTCCTCGAAGAGGAATCCTGCGGCAGGTGCTTTCCCTGCCGGGAGGGGATCAAACGGATGCGCGAAATTGTTGAAGGCATCAGCATCGGGATCGGAAAACCGGAACATTTTGCGCTGCTTGAGGAGCTTATGGAGTGCCTGTCGCAGACGGCACTGTGCGATCTGGGCAAATCCGCACCCAATGCGGTGCGCTGCGCGCTGCGCCATTTCAAGGAGGAATTTGATACCCATATTGAGCGGGAAGTATGCCCGGCTAAACGATGTGCTATATAAAACCCGAGAACTTTTAAGGTGAGATGCGATGCTTAAACTAACTATAGATGGAAAAAATATTCAGACGGAAAAAGGGACCACCATTCTTACAGGCGGCAAAAGCTAACGGGATTGCTATCCCGACCCTGTGCCATCATGAAGGGCTGAGCCCCCTGGCCAACTGCAGGCTGTGCGTGGTTGAGGTAACCCAGAACAACAGGACGCGGGTGGTCACCTCCTGCAATTACCAGGTGCAGGAAGGGATGCAGGTGGCGACCCAAACCGGGCGGATTGTCTCCATGCGAAAGACAATCATAAAGCTGATCATGGGCAGATCGCCGAATGTGAAGATTGTCAGGGACCTGGCCGCTGCCATGGGGATTGAAAAGACACCGTTCACGCTGGAAAACGATAAGTGCATCCTGTGCGGTTTATGCGAGCATGTGTGCAGCGAGTATATCGGCGCCCATGCAATAACGTTCACGGGTCACGGGACCGGAAAATTTGTTTCAGCGCCCTTCAGCGTATCCTCCAGGGACTGCATCGCCTGCGGAGCCTGTGTTGAGGTGTGCCCCGCCAGGTGCATTGCCATGAAGGATGTTGAAGATGCCAAGACCTATTATTGGGCTGAGTCTGAGACGGTAGGGCCGGCACGGGTTGTGTACAACTGGAATGCGCGGGTTGCGTGGAAGAAGTGCTCGAAGTGCGGAAACGCTTTTCCTCCGCCGTCGGTACTGCCGTACCTGGACAAGGGCGAAGCCCTGCCGAAGAAATTTTTTGATATCTGCCAGAAGTGTAAGTAAAAAACATCCATAACCTGCAACCGTGCAGAGGAGGACAAGCATTGATAAAGATAGATAAAGAGAAATGCTCCGGGTGCTGCGGGTGCGTTGATCACTGCCCGGTGGCAGCAATTAATGTAATCGATGATGTGGTGGTTGTGGATAATGATCTGTGCATGGAATGCCTTATCTGCACGAAGGTCTGTCCGTTGCGGGCGCCGCAGGAGACGGTGGAGGCATAAACAGCAAACAGGAACACATATACCATAAGGGAGTACAATGGCAGAATTATATGATGTGATAATTGTAGGAGCCGGTCCAGCGGGAGCCATGGCTGCAAAGATCGCCGGGGAGAACGGTCTGAAGGCCGCCATAATCGAGCGCAAGACCGATATCAGCGCGATCCGCAGGATCTGTACCATGATCGTGAATGTAGATGAGGAGAACGTGGGAGATATCCTCACGTACAGCCACAAGACAAAACGGTTTATATTTCCGCACAATGGCTTTTCCTTTAAATATGACGGGCCCACGCGCAACGTGTACGGGTTTCATATAATAACCCCCGGGGGCCTGCAGGTTGAGATGGGCAATATTGCCCGTGGGAAGGCTGAGGGAAATGTTGTGGGTCTGATGATCCACAAGGGGCATATGTGCCAGGGGCTGGTGAATGAAGCACAGCAGTACGGCGTTGAAGTGTTTACCAACAGCAATATCAACAGCGTGAGGAAAGAGGCCGGGTATGTGGCGCTGCTGGACAACCGGGGCAATGAGTACCGGGGTAAATTCGTTATAGCGGCGGACGGGGTAAATTCACGGATTGCGCGGCTGCTGGGGCTGGACAAGGAGCGGGTGTTCATCGGGACGTACCTGGATATGGCGCGGACCTATGAAGGCTATGAGATTCCCGATGAAGAAAGACTGATGTTTGGCCTGGGGTGGCCAACGGGCATATCGCTGGCGCCGGAAATGACCCCGGGTCATCTGCATGTGGCGGCGACGAGCTATAATTACGAAAACGATCTTGACGCGCAGATAGAGAAATTTGTAACCACGGGCACGTATGCCAAGTGGTTTAAGAAGGCGCGGGAGGTTGGGCACCGGACAAGCTGCGTGTCAAATATTGCAACCCCCATTATTATGCCGTTTAAGGATAATGTGCTGGTGGCGGGGGACTCGTCGTGGATGCAGGAGACGGGGATCAACGGAGCGCTTATGCCGGGATGGAGCGCAGCCAATGCGGTAACCGAGGCGATTTTGAAGAATGAAATCAATAAAAACGGAATAGCGAGCTATCTGGCCTGGTATGACAAGTTCTGGTACCAGCCCTTCGGGAAACGGATGGCAAGCAGCGGTGGCGCGGACATGAAGGATTATCTGTCAGGGGAGGATATTGACTATCTGGCGGGTCTTGTTGAGGAGCCGATGCCGGCCACCATGAACTTTTTTACAATTATGAAGCAGATCGGGACGACGTTTGCAGCACTTGCTGCCGCGGATACAGGATGAGCGGCCCGACATCATGCAGAAGCTGCTGGGGTACCGGTCGCATCCGCGGGCGCTGGCCCTGGCAAAACGCCGCAACGAAGGCTGCGCTATCGTGGCTTAAGCTCGCTAAAATTCAATAGTAACAGAGCAGTGCAGGCACAACACAGTATGTTACGCAGGGAGAGTTTTGAAATGGCAAATCAGCTGTATGCAGACATAGCAAAACATACGCAGGGAAAGCATATTATGCTGGTAGGTTCTTCCGGTAATATCGGCGGGAAAGCCCTTTCAATACTTTTGCAATACGGGAAAGCCGCATCAATCACCGCCTTTGATAAAAGAGCGCCGAAAATAAAGGAACTTCCCGAATCGGTTAAAGTATGCAGCGGAGATCAGGGTGATATTACCAGTGCTGATGCGGTTGAAGCGGCGATGCAGGGCAATACGGTGGTCGTCTGCGCCATAGGCGTCCCCCGTTATTTAGCGCCGGGTGAGAAAAAGCTGACCCCTGATGAAATAGAGCGGCAGGGCATGCTGCATATTGTTGATGCGGCAAAAAAGACAGGGGTGCATCAGATTGTCTATATAAGCGCCCTGGGGGTTGCCCGGGGCGATAAGATTCCTGCATTTCATCTGGCGCACACAGCTAAAAGGCAGGCTGAGGATATGCTGAAAAAGTCTGGAATCGCCTATACGATTCTTCGGCCGTCAGGATATTATTTTGACTTTCGCGAGCTGCTGGCAGCGGCGGTTGCCGGAAGATATCATGTGGTTGATGAAGGTCTGGCGCGCGTTCAGCCGATTCATCATGAGGATATGGCCGATATTCTTATCGCATCAATCAACAACAAAAAAGTGGAGAAACAAGGTCATTGCCGTGGGCGGCCCTGAAATATTCTCCTATGCTGAGCTGGGTAAGGTGTTCGGTAGCGTGCTGCAGACCGAGGTTAATGTAATTCATTTAGCGCCTGAAAAGTACAAAAAAGAATATTTTAACAGTGATCTTATCCTGTTCAGAGCCACTTCGGATAGTATTCTGACCAAAGAAGAACTGAGCGCCCTGCTTGGCATATATCCGGGCCTTGAGCTTAAAAGACTGGAGGATTATCTCAATAATCCGAATGATCCTATGCTGAAGTCGTTTTTAAAAAAAACCACCTGAATAAGATGATGCTCAGTCACGCGCGAGTGACCCTGAGAAAGGAGTCTTCATTCATGACAGTTTCAACTCTTACCGTTATGATTCTAGCGGCCTTTGTATGGTACTCCGGAGGGATTGCGCTGGTGCTCAAGGGCCTCTCGCTGGCCAGAAGCGCCTACGCGATCGATCCTGCCTCCCTCTGGTCGTACGGGGCTCCGCTGCTCGGCATAGCAATCGGGCTTGTCAAGGCCAGGTTTATTTTCAATCATGCCTGCAAAAAAAACATACTCCGGATAGGAAAGCTTGAAGCTCCTAAGCTCTGGCAGTGCTTCAGGCCCGGCATGCTCATATTTCTTGCAATCATTATTCCGACAGGGGCCTGGATGTCGCGTGCCGCTGCAGGCAAGTTTTTCTATCTTTGCCTTGTTTGCGGCCTGGATTTTTCAATAGCCACGGCCCTGCTTGTTTCAAGCATGATGTTCTGGAGGCTGAAGGCTTTTTCCGGAGTGACCGTAGCTGAATAATTCTTTTCGCCCGGCTATGCGGCCTTCTTAAGCAGCACCCTGCGGATTGTTTCCGCAATGGAAAGCCTGTTTATGGGCTTGATCACAAAGGCTTGTATGCCCCCTGCAATAGCCGACTCTGCCGTCACAAGATCGCTGTAGCCTGTGCACAGGATGACCGGGATGTCCGTGCGTATCTCCATCAGCCGCTGCGCCAGCTCATAGCCCGTAAGCTGCGGCATGGTCTGGTCCGTGATAACAAAATCAAAAGCAGCAGGATTCTTTTTGAACAACTCAAGGGCCTCCACCGCGCTTCCTATCGCCGTCACGCGGTAGCCAAGGGAGCCCAGTAGCTTTTCTCCTACATCCAGAAGCACCGCCTCGTCATCCACCAGCAGCACTGATTCGCTGCCCTGCGGCGCTTCCCGCTCAACAGCGTGCCCCACAACGTTCTCGGCCTCAGCCCGCGGCAGCACGATATGGAAAACAGCCCCCTTGCCCGGCTCGCTGTATACCTTAATATCCCCCTTGCAGCTTTTTACAATGCCATGCACCACGGCAAGCCCCATGCCCGTGCCTTTGCCGACCTCCTTGGTTGTGAAGAACGGTTCGAAGATGCGGCCGATGATATCCCGGGGAATGCCCATGCCGGTATCCTTGACGCTCAGCTGCACATACGGCCCCGGCTTTATGCCGGTATAGAAACCGGCAGCGCCCGCATCCAGATCAACGGGCTTTAATGTCAACTCGATGATGCCCCCGGTTGATTTCATGGCATAGGCGGCATTGGTGCACAGGTTCATGACGATCTGGTAAATTTCGGTGGCATCGGCCACAACGACATCATCCTTTTGATCTATGTCAGAGCGCATGGAGATGGTTGAAGGCAGCGAGGCCCGCAGCAGCTTAAGCGCTTCAGCGATGATACTGTTCATGTGCAGCGGTTTGACTTCGCCCTTGGTTTTGCGGCTGAAGGCAAGGATCTGGCGCACAAGGGCCTTGGCACGCTCGACGGACTTTAATACCTGCGTGAGGTTTTTCTCCAGAACCATGTTGCCCTTCGCCAGATCTCGTGAAAGCTCCGTATACCCCATGATAACAGCCAGAATATTGTTAAAATCATGGGCTATGCCGCCGGCAAGCGTACCGATGGCCTCCATCTTCTGCGACTGCCGCAGCTGCTCCTCGGATCTCTTCCGGTCGGTTATATCCCTGGTGGATGAAACACTTCCGAAAACGGTGCCATCCGGATTTTTCAGCGCCACATGACTGACTTCGGTCTGTATCATCCGACCGTCTTTGTGCAGCCTCTCACACACAAAATTCCGTACGATACCCGCTTCAAACAGCTCCTCGATCATCCGCATTGTCTTTTGGAGTTCCTGCTCATCATCCGGGTGGAAAATAGATGCGTGCTGCCCGATAATTTCTTCGGGACGATAGCCATACACATCGTCTATTGAATCGTTTGCCATGACAATATAACCGGCATCATCGGCAACAGTAATGGCGTCGGGCGAGGCTTTGAAAATATTTTCAAGATAATCGCGCGACTGCTGGAGCCGCTCCTCCAGTAACTTCCGGTCGGTTATATCCCGGCTGGATGAAATGCTACCGGCAGGAGAACCATCATGGTTTTTCAGCAGTACATGACTGGCTTCGGTCTGGATACTCCTCCCGTCTTTGCGCTTCTGTTCAACAACATAATTCCTTATGATGCCTGTTTCAAACAGCTCCTCAAGCATCCGCATTGATCGCTGTACAGCATTTTCATCCTCTGTGGCCAAAAGCGACACATGTTGCCCGATGATTTCTTCGGGAGCATAGCCATACACATCGGAAAAAGAATCGTTTGCCATGACAATATACCCGGCGTCATCGGTAACAAAAATAGCCTCGGGAGAGGCTCTGAAAATATTTTCAAGGTAATCGCGCGACTGCCGTAGCCGCTCCTCAAGTTGTATCCGGTCGGTAACATCCCTGCTGGATGAAATGCTGCCGGCCGTGGAGCCGTCCGGGTTTTTCAGCAGCACGACACTGGATTCGGTTTGTATAATCCTCCCGTCTTTGCGCTTGCGCATATTCACAAAGTTCCGGACGATGCCTGTTTTAAACAGCTCCTCAACCATCTGTATTGCCCCCTGCATCGCCCGCTCATCATCTGCCGGAAAAAGAGATGCATGCTGCCCGATGATTTCTTCGGGAGTATAGCCGTACACATCAAAAACCGATTCGTTGGCCATAACAACATAGCCGTCGGCATTGGTAACAAGAAACGCGTCGGGGGAGACCCTGAAAATATTCTCCAGGTAATCTCGCGACTGATGCAGCTCCTGCTCAAATCTCTGTCTGTCGGTTATGTCCCGTGTGGCTGAAACACTGCCGGCAAATGAGCCGTCGGGATTTTTCAGCAGAACCTGGCTGGCTTCGACCTGTATAATCCGCCCGTCTTTGTGCTTCCGCTCAATCACATAATTCCGTATGATGCCCTTTTCAAAAAGCTCATTAAGCATGGCGTATGACTTTTGCCGTGTTTGCTCATCATCAGGGGCCAGGATAGATCCATGCTTCCCGACGAGCTCTTCGGGCCGATAGCCATAGACATCGTAGACCGACTGGTTTGCCATGACAAAACTTCCGGCCGCGTCGCCGACAAGAATGGCGTCGGGGGAAACCCGGAAAAGAGTCTCCAGATAATCGCGAGACTGCCGGATGTCGCTCTCGGCCTGCTTACGCTGGCTGATATCGCGTATTATGGCGGTATAAAACAGCTCGTCGTCTATTTTCCAAGAAAAAAACGGGAACTCGATGGGAAATTCCGTGCCGTTTTTTCGTACCCCAATGGATTCGAAAGTCGCGCAGAGAACGCCACCCTTCGCCCGCCCGCATATAGGCAGCTCTGTTTGTCGCCTCGCTTTCGCGCACGTGCGGAGCCAGAAGAATGCTGCTGTGCTGCCCCACCACGTCCTGCTGCCCGCAGGCGAACATGCTTTCGGTGGCTCTGTTGCAGTAGGTTATTATCCCGCTGCTGTCGGTTATGATAATCGCATCCGGCGAGTTTTCCGCTATCGCCTGAAAGCGCCCTTCGCTTGCCCGCAGCGTGTGATCCGCATGCGTAAGCTCCAGGGTCCGGAGCTGCTGCAGTTCGGTTTCAAGCACCTTGCGTACTTCAAGCTCATCCTGTATGCGCTGGTAGTAATCGTGCAGCTTGCCCACAACAGCGCCGACAAAAATTTCTATCAGTGTTCCCGCAACGCCAACGCCGCTCGACATAAAACTTGTCAACCCAGTCAAGCCCCATGAGCAGGCACAAACCGATTGTGACGGGCACACTCAGCAATCCTGCCCATATGCCCGCCCAGAATCCGTACACCCATGCTATGACAACAATGGGAATGATAGAGGCAATAGCCATGCCTTTGCCCAGGCTGTAGGTGATAACCACAAAAAGCGCCAGATATATGACAACTGACAATAAAGCCAGGCCCAGGCGGCGGTCAAAAATTATCTTCGGTACTGCCATGCGCTCTCCCTGACAAGCAGCTTTGCTGAAAAAATTTGTATTTTACTATATATATATTCAAAAATTATAAATTTCAACCTTCGAACTTTGACGAAAGCATCTCCTTTATTGATTCTCAAGACCCCGAGGCCACTTTTTCCATGGCCGGTTTTGTATTTTTTTGCTTTGAGCGGCAACAGGGCAGCACAAACAAAAAAGGCACCTAAGCCGCTTCAGCCTAAGTGCCTTTATTATCTTATGGATCGCCGGGGACTCGAACCCCAAACCTACTGATTACGTATCACCGTTTTGCCCTCAATACGAGACTCAATTTATAGCATGTGAGGTTTGGTAATCTGGAAATTTTGGGATTTTTATTTGTCCAACCTAAAAGCCGTAATGTGGAGTTTTTGGTTGGCGGTAAATATAACAAGATATTATTATAAATAGCATTCAGAGACAGGAGTCACAGACTTTTTTTACTGTAAAACCTGTATTATCTGCGATTGCTGCTGTAGGGTCTGATTCAATCCTTTTGTATAAGTGAGGGATGTCCAGAGAGGAGAAGGGGGGGGCAAAACCCCTCTGGACGCGGTGACCCTCACGTACCTTATTTTTAAATATCATTTTTCTAGAATGACCACTACTGCCTTCCGTTATCGGTTGGTACCGCCACTCCTCTATGCACGTGTTGCCTATGGCAGTCAATTTGTTTCTGCTGGATGTTTTTGAAAATACTCTCTATTTTTTGATTTTCATTCAAACGGGACTGGCATCCTTTCTTCGATGCCGGTTCTGCCTCGCTGCTGCGGCATTTACAGCGACTTCAGTTTTGTCATCACCGTTTCCACGATGCTGTCTTTGAAAAGGGTATACGCCTCCTGTATCAGTGGGGATTGCCCCTCTTTTTCATACCTGCCCAGCAGCGAGCCTGTTATGATGATCCGGGCACCCCGAAAGTCAAAATCGCTTCTGTAGTTGTGCGCTATCTCATGGCCTCCATGGAACTCGTGCTCGTCAATGCCGTCGACCTCAAATGCCCAGTGCCGCAGATGCTCAAAAAGATCTATCGTTTCATTGGTAAAATAGTAGGGCTGAAAGATGATGACGTCAAAGCCGCGGTGCAGGTAGTCGACCATGCACTCCATCGAGGACACATGCCAGGAATCGGGATGATTGTTGAACTCGTTCATCCCGAAGCAGAACTCGGTAACCCCGGCCCTGAGCTTCGGAAGGTCCCGCTCATACACGAGGCGCATATTCTGCCGTACTCGCGCCATGTTCAGGTCGATAACATCGTCCTCCTCGTTGCCCGGCGGGAAGCCGTGCTCGCCCAGGATGATGCCCACCTTTGCCGTGTCAGGAATGCCGCAGGACTGGATCTCGTGTTGAGTAATCCTGAAGGCCGCTTCGGCAAAGGCGGGATTGGTTCCCATTAGGTCCCCCTGCGTCGTGTAGAGGATTGACAGCGGCAGCCGCTTGCCGGTTTCCTGCTCTGCCAGATCAATGGCCTCCTGCGCGTCTTCCCACATGCCCTTGGTATCTTCAAAATCGTTAAGGTCTGATATGAAATCGCAGAGGATCACTCCCGTAATGTTGTTTTCTGCAATTTGCTTCTTGATGATTTCCTTAAGGTGCGAGGGCTTTTCCCCCACGAGCAGGGAATGTACCTCCCAGGGAAGCTGCGCGCCATGCTGCTTCAGGCCGTCCATGATATCGTTGAAAATAATCCGGGTCTGGTCCCATGCCCGCATGCCGCCCAGAGGCTCAAAATGCCAGTAGTTGCTGATTATATGGGTGGCAAAAACTTCATAAATATCGGGTATGTCATTGGGCAGCCCCATCTCCGGGATATGATATCCGCGCAGCACCGTACCGAGCTTGGTCTTGGTTTTTTCCATCCACAGGGTGGCATCGATCATCTCGGAATAGGTTTTGCCGTCGCAGCCCGGGCCGGTTTCGTGGCCCTGGACGTCGACAAGCTTGTTGGGTGTATATTCTTCAAGACCCTTGTGAAGCTGCGTCGGGTCGATGAGGGCGGTCAGCATGTCCACTTCTTTTAAAAAATCGGGGATATACCCGTAGTGCATCAAATGGTTCATAATGTTTTTTGAAAACGTAAACGCGGCATCGAACATGGCCGGCGTCCACTCGCCCCGGGTATTTTCAATCTTGGGCTCAAAAACACCGGCAAAGAGGAGAAGGGGCTTTGAGGTGTCAAATGTCCCGTTTTCAGCGATCACATTGGTATAGAAGGACGCCAGCACCGCGTCGTCCTGGCCCTCACTGGTGCCGATGGCCTTTGCGGCTATTTTTATGAGCCGTTGGCTGGCATGGGATGTGTCAAACTGCACAACGCACGGGGGGGTGTCAAATTCAAACTGTCTGCCGTCAATGGTCAAGACGATCTTCTTCAGGTTCTTTTCCAGGTCTTCATTACCCTCCCGTATGCGCAGCTCAACTTCCATCATCCCGCTTACCCGTGAAGCGCTTACCGGCTTTACCAGTTGCAGAGGGTTGGGCTTCCAAATGATCAGGGGCGCTATGACGCCGGGGTGTTTTCCAATGATTTCGGGGATCCGCGAAGTCTGGGTATTGTAGCTTTCGCTGGCGACATTGACTTTTCTTTCGTACATAAGCAGCTCCTCAAACTTGGGTTAATGGTTTAAAAACAGCCCCCTGCATTCAAAAAAGCACAGCCCGTGACGACCTGCATGCAACGGCCTATGCCGCCGTCGGCTCCTTGACAAGCGTCACATCGAACTTGCCCAGAGATTGCACCTTGCGCAGCTTATAGCCGTTGACAAGCATGGCATAAAAAGCGAACCGGTTCTTCTTCGGCCGCGTAATCATCCCCAGGGCGAGCTTGTCATCGCATACATGGATTTCATCGGCTTTCTGCACTATCGCCCGTATAAGGTCCTGTTTTGTTTTTACTTGCGTTATCATAGGCTTTCTCCTTTATTTCATAAAGGTGCTGTCTGAAGAGTCTGACAGGGGATTGTGCGGCAGCCCTCGCAGCGCGAGCTGTCCGGCCAGCACATCTGCAAACCCGTTTGCGGCAGTCGCAATGTCCTCAGGGGTTTTTTCCTGTGTCGCTACATGGTGATGCGCTATGACACGGGCGCCTGCGTTGACAACAATCTGCTGCATCCCTGTTTTTTTGCCCCGAATGTAGTCCCTGAAGAAACGCTTCAAATACGGGGCATCTTCACCATACTGTGAATACTTGTTAACCTCGGTATTGCCGGTTGTGACAACCGCGACGCTTTTTCCGTTAAACCCTCCCTGGCGTATCAGCGTGCGGATGGGAACGCTCAGCTTCCAGTTCCAAATGGGGGAGACGAGAATGATAGCGTCATGGCCGGCGAGATCGGGGCGGGCAGGTTCAATAACGGTGCCCCTGTCGAAAAAGGAATCAAATCCGGCACTCATATACCCGAGAGTGCCTGACCGGTCCCTGGCATCTTTGATTTCAAGGACGTCGGCATCGATATGTTTTCTGATCGTATCGACAATAAGCCGGCAGTGGCCCGTGCGGGAATAATAGATAATCAGGGGTTTGTCCGGGCCGGCCGGTTCCGCTGCCAGGCCGGCAGGACAGAATATGCTGCAAATCAGAAGCAAAGCGCCGCATAAGCCGACAGCCTTTGCCGCAGCGCAAAAAACAGTTGTGTATGGTACCGTATGCTTCATTGCTGTGCCCTCCTTGTATATGTCTGCGGAGTGCGGGAGTCATCATGCTGATGGCTTTGTCCGCGAGTTTTATCCCTGCATGCAGGGCCCGCAGTGCGCACCGTTCATGCTGTGCGCAGCAGATGTCTCAAATAATATGTAGGGAAACAACAGCTTTCAGGAGGGCGCTATCATAGCTGAAGTTTGATGTTTGCAAGCGGGGGGGCTTTAATTATTTTGGGCTCTTCGTAGACACGGCACAGCAGGTGTGCTGATTCCGCGGCGACAGTATTTCCGCTGATAGCAAGCTCTGCCATGGTATGGGGCATTTTGTCATGTGCATCCCTGTGGTTTTTCTGGTCCAGGCTTATTATTCTGCTGCTGATCGCGCTGTACTCAAAGACTCCTGCAGTCACCTCATAAGAATGAGGGCACATGGTGAGATACACCAAACCTATTACCAGAAGCCATCCGTGGTGTTTTGAATGCAGTTGCATGCGATGTATGACCATCACGTATTATTTGATATTCTAACTAAATTATAAACGTTCCTTTTTTCTTGTCAAGAGACTTTTAAAAAAGTGGGCCGAATTTTGAAATATATCGACTGCAACATACCATACATACTTAAATCATGTTGTTTCTCACCAACCAGGTCGGCTAGCTGCAGTAACGCAAGAAACTTTCACTTTTGCGTGCCAGTTTTTGAATTATGCTCATTAAAAGTTTAACATTACCACCAATTACGCAAGTTAAGGCCTGCTTTATCTTTACGGCATTAACTTGTATTTTATCGAATTTTGCAAGAAGCACACAATCAATATTGTCCAAAATACGAGATCGCCGCGCTTCGCTCGCGGGCAACTGACCCCGTGCTGCGCTTCGGGTTTGGTCCTGCAAAGAACTTGTTGCCTCAAAAGCCCTGCATCCGTCAATGACACTCTATCAGGCTTTTTACCCAATGAAAGTTCCTTAGGAGGAGCCTTGGCGACGAAGCAATCTCAGCTGAAAAACAAAAGTAAAAACAGCTTCAAAAACCCTAATTTGAATAGAAATGGCACACATTCGTACTATGTCTGAGAAGTTGATGCGGTATGCGGAAACAAAAGGGTGACAGTGGTGCCTTGCAGGGGTTCGCTTTTTATATCTATCGTACCTCCGTGCAGATCCATGATGGACTTGACGATGGCCAGGCCCAGACCCGATCCTGTCGCGTCCAGCGTGCGTGCGGATTCGGCCCGGAAAAAGCGGTTGAAGATATTGGGGATGTCGTCGGGGTGTATGCCGATGCCCGTGTCGGAAACGGTAATGACGGCATTGTTATGGGGGCCCTGTACGATGCTGATATCAACCGAGCCACCGTCGGTAGTGTAGCGCAGGGCGTTTGACAGAACATTGCTGAGCGCCCGGCGAAACAGCAGCGGATCGGCATGGAGAGCGGCCTTTCCGCTGATAGTGAGGCTGATATTGTTTTCCTGGAACAGTTCGACAAAATAGTCGGCAACGGTGCGCACTTCTACGTCACCGTCGAGCAGCGAGGGTTCGACCTTTATATCCGTGCTTTCGGCTTTTGCCAAAAACAGCAGGCTGTCTATAATATGCCCCAAACGCGTAAATTCCTCGAGGCTCGACTCAATATTCTGCTGATACTGAAGCTGTGTTCTTGGCTTGGCAAGCATCACTTCAGCCTCCCCGATGAGATTGTTTATGGGCGTGCGCAGCTCATGGGCAAGATCAGCTGAGTAGTGCGACAGCCGGGAAAAGGCATCCTGCAGCCGGTCAAGCATGTCGTCAAATGACGTTGCCAGCACGGTCAGTTCCCGCGGCCACTGATCGGGATTCACCCGCGCGGTCATCTGTGTTGCTCTGATCCGCTGGATTACCGAAGTGATGCGCGCCAGGGGGCGCATGGCTCTTCGAGCCAGCACCATGCCTGCAGCCGCTGATATGAAAATGCTTATCAGCAGGATGCCCTCGGCCATGAAGCGGTATCTGCGCACAATGCCGGCTTCGCGGGAGACGTCAAGGGCCGCCTGAATGAGATACCGGTTATCACGCCCCGCCCGTGTCGACAGAAGCAGGTATGCCCGGTCGTTGGAGAGCCTTTTATTAATGATGACCGGCTTGGTTTCCGTATCGGCGGCAATGCCTTCAAAAACAGCATGAGGAGGGCTTTCTCCGGTACTGCTAGTCTGGGCATATAGCCTGCCCGAGCTGTCAAGCACATGAATATGATATTTCACAAACTGCAGATCCGAGCCTTTTTGAATTTCGTTTTCCACCCTTTCCCGCTCGACCGTATCGCTGTTAAGAATCGCCTGCAGCTGTTCGACTTTTTCCGTAAGGAAAAGCGTATCTTCTTCCTCAAGGCTTTTAAGCAGGGCATAGTAAAGTGCGCTGATGGTAACGGCAAGAAGAGCAAACGTAATAAGCGTATAGGTTACTGTCAGGCGGTGGGTTATTGATATGGAGGACCGGGAGGCCCAGCGGGAGGGCTTAGTCGTTGCGCTGTTCCAGGACATAGCCGACTCCGCGAATGGTGTGAATGAGCTTAACCGGGAAGGGATCATCAATTTTTGCCCTGATGCGGCGTATGACAACGTCAACGACATGCGTGTTGCTGTCGAAGTTTATATCCCAGATATGCTCGGCGATCATGGTCCGCGAAAGCACCTGGCCCGCACGCTCGGGCAAGCAGGCTCAGCAGCGAAAATTCCTTCTGCGTGAGTTCAACGGACTGGCCGGCGCGCGTGACCCTGTGCGACAGCAGGTCGATTTCAAGGTCTGCAATGACGATCCGGTCCTGCTGCTGCACGGGGCCGCGCCGCCTGATGACATGAATGCGGGCCAGCAGCTCGGAGAAAGCAAAGGGCTTTATCAAATAGTCATCGGCGCCGAGATGGAGCCCCTTAACCCGGTCCTCAACCCTGTCGCGCGCCGTAAGAAATATGACGGGAGTCTGCTTTTTCTTTTTTCTGAACTCGGTGATAAGCGTCAACCCGTCCATGCCCGGCAGCATGATATCAAGAATCACCAGATCGTAATCTATGCCCAAAGCCATGCTGAGCCCGTCGCGGCCGTTGTGAACGGTGTCCACGACAAAGCCGTTTTCGGTCAGGCCACGCTTCAGGTACTGGGCTGTTTTTATTTCATCTTCAACAACAAGAATGCGCATGATAGAAAGCTCGGCAATGCATTGAAACTTCCCCGGCAGACCGGTGCTTCGGCCCGGCCAACCGGCGCGTTTAATCGCAGCGAAAAAGCAGGGCATCAAACGGTTTATCTCGCATTAGACATACCAGCCGCATATATCAGTTTCATCACAAAACCATTAAAAACTAAAAATTTCGGCCTTCCGCACAACGCTGCCGCTATCCTGCAGCGCCGGGGGGCGCATGTCCGTCCGGAATTTTTTAACTTTTTAATGTTCATGAAACACAACTGTGATTTTCAGGCCGTACTATATTCATATAGTCCTATTTTTTTCGGCCATTTCAAGGCAATCTCCTGCCGTGACGGCTGCGCAAGAATACACGGCCAACCGAACACCCACAACAGGAGGTTTCCATGAAACGAACCTTTCTCATCGGCCTGTCCGGCCTGGGCTATTTTATCGTTTCGCTGTTTCTGTTCATGCCGTTTCGCATGAAGCCCATAGAAAATTACAACCTCTTTGCGCTTCCCTTTTTCGCCGCAGTCTTTCTTTTTCTGCTGTACAAGGCCTGCACCGTCGAAAAAGACAGCAGGGGATACCTGTTCGGCTATTTTGCCGGCATTGTCATGTGGCAGCTTTTCGGCGAAACAGCCTCCCTGACCGTGCCGTCGGGGCTGATCCTGCAGTTCAGCGACATGAACATCAAGGTGCTGGGCGGCTATTTCTATGTGCTGGCGGGATGGGGCGCTGCTGTACATGCTCTGGAAGCTCAAAATGCTCAACAGCCGCGCAGCCTATGTGTTCGTGATTTTTCTGGGTATCTGGTCCTTTGAAGTCTACATGGACAATTACTCCTCCCGGGTGCCCCTGTTCATGATGGGCATTGTGGCCAATATCATCATGGTGGTGTTTCCTGATCGCAAGCATCGTGGTGCTGGTCATGGCAAAGCGCTCGGCCTCCATCGAGCGCAAAACCATACTGGGCGGCGTTTTCTATTTAACGCTCAATATCGTACTCATGTCGTCGGGCCAGTGGAAAAAGCCCCAGGACTTCTACCTAAAGTATGAAGTGCCCGCGCTTCAGCAGGAATTGACGGAAGCGCAGGAGAAGCTTGACTATATCCAGCGCCTGAAGCTGCAAATGATTTATATGCCCTAAACCAGTGTTTCAACACGCATTGTGAAAGGAGCCGTTTATGAAACAGTCAGTTTAAAAATCATGCTTGCATTACTGGCGCTGGCCTCAGTGTGCCTGCAGCCCGCGCTCTGCCGGGCCGAGGCGAAAAAGGGCCTGCTGGTCTATGACTCTATCTACAGCTCGACCGCTGAGGTCGCCTACTGGCTCAAGGCCATTATCGGCAATGAGCAGCAGCTGGATGTTAAAAAAATAGATCAGGTGCTAACGGTTAAGCCCTATGACTATGTCATCATCGGCAGCTACTCGAAATGGGAAAAGCCTTCGCCGCGGATTTACAAATTTATCGAATTCTGGAAAGATGAGCTGGCGAAAAAACAGGTGTGTTACTTTCTGACCGGCGGCGACTGGGATGAGACAATGCTGCTGAAAGCGCCGGGCGCCCCGATCAAGCTCATTGCGGGAAGAAATTACCTGTTTGATCTGAAAGAAAAGTACCCGAACATCAAGCCGGTTCTCATGGGCGGCTTCGGCGGCCGGCAGGTACAGCCCACGTTGCAGGGTACCGACGGTTTCATGATCTGGGTGCTCGAAAAGCTGTCGCGCGAAGGCGCGCACTGGGTCGGCATCGATATCTGGGAGTCGCTGGTGCCCGAGCGCGTCGAAGTGTTCGGCAATGAGGTGCGCACAAAAATTCTGGGGCTTGAGCCCCTTGCCGACGTGCAGAAATACCGCGGGTTCTGGAACTCGCTGCAGCCCGCATCGCTTAAGGATCCCTCTAAAGTAAAAACTACGAATCTTATTTCAAAAGACAACGGCGAGACCTGGGTGCCGGTATCGGAGCGGCCCTATACCGTGAAGCTCAGCTCCAAAAAATCCTACTATTCGCGCTCGAGGATCAAGGCCGATCTACCCGCAACCGCCAGGCTTCTTGCCGAGTGGGCAGGCAAGAACGGCTTTGAGCTGAAGAAGGAACGTGAGGCCGACTACATGACCTGGTTTACTGCCATGAAAAAAGGCGGGGACAAAGAAGAGACCCTCTCTATCGTTATGGCCACCATGCCTGATGACCCGGGCAATGTTCATGTTTCATTCCGCTCCTGGCTCAAGCCCGAAAAGCGCGCGGCGCTTGAAGACTCGGCAGCCAAGGCAGAGCAGCTGCTCTGGGCCGATGGCCGGAAGGTTGCGGGCAGATAACACGGCTGCAAATCGTTTTGAAACGGCATGTGCCAATAACGCAGTTACAGGGAGTACACACCATGAAATGTCCGATATGTGACATAGATCTTCAGATTGCAGAACGGCAGGGCGTTGAAATCGACTACTGCTCCAAGTGCCGCGGCGTGTGGCTGGACAGGGGCGAGCTTGACAAGATCATCGAGCGCTCGGCAGCTGAATTGCAGCCGAACGCAGCCTGCCCCGGGGCAGGGGTATCCGAACACCGGCTACTATGACAAACATCATGACAGCCATCACGGCGATCCGCATCATTACAAGCGGCGAAAAAGTTTTCTTGAGCAGCTGTTCGACTAAACATCAGCGGCTGCGGCAGCATGCAAACTGCCTAAATAAAATCATCGCAGATGTTTCAAGCGGGGCAGGCCCGGCATTGTGCCGGGTCTTCGCGTTCGCGGCATACTGTTTTTAGCACATGCCCGATCGAATGGGCGCAACGGTTGTTTCGGTAATCGGCATGAAAATTTTTTTTTAAAATCCTGCTTGATGCTGCTCTTATTGCATCGGGCTGCTTTCTAGTTTTTTATTATGATTTGCCGAGCCTCTTCAGCAGTGAAGAAAAAGTGCTTCAAGCGATCGAGGCGTTGGGCCCGTTATCTATTCTTGCGTTCATGCTCCTGCAGATTCTGCAGGTCATCATCACTCCCATTCCCGGCGAGGTGACCGGGCTTATCGGCGGGTATCTGTATGGCCCGATGCTCGGCACTGTTTACTCAACCATCGGTCTTACCTTCGGTTCATTGATTGCTTTCAGCCTTGCGCGGGCGTACGGACTTCCGTGTGTCGAAAAAATTATTTCCCCGTCTGCACTCAGAAGGTATGATGGTTTTATTGAAACAAAGGGCATGCTTCTCTGCTTTTTATTTTTTATCATTCCTGGAGCCCCCAAGGATATTATGTGCTACGTGATAGGTCTAAGCCGCATGCCGATAACAATTTTTCTGGTGCTCTCCACATCAGGCAGGCTGCTGGGCACCATTCTGCTCTCGGCAGCCGGGAGCAGCCTTCGTAATCATCGGCATGACACGCTGATTATTATTGCAGGAGCTGCCGGCGTGTTTGCGCTGACGGCATATGTCTATAACTATTATAAAAATTCAGTCGTCCTCAACAACAAGAAATGCAGTTTTTTGAAAGGAGAGCAATAACCCATGAAGAAAGCATTTAAAATCGCCGGCGCAGTCATTGGTGCTTTTATTGTCATTGCCGTCATATTTATTGCGGCCTACAAACCGGCGCAATATTCAGACTTCAATATCTATGCAAAACTGCGCAGCTTTACGATAGACCTGCTTCAGGAGTATAAGGCAACCGAGCGCCCAATCACGCAGGAATTTAAAAATTTTTCTCTGGACCTGTCGTTTCCCTACAATAAACTTTTTGGCGACAGCGCTCTGGGCGTCCCCCTGGTCTCCTATGAGAGCAGCCGGATAACAGCCGCCAGCATCAGCCAGTTTGAAGTGCCCCCCCAATCCGGCTACTACCGGGACTTCACTTTTAACCTGCGACCGAACTTTGCCTGCAGGGCGCCGGTGTTTCACATTGATTTCATGAAGCCGTCTCCGGGACTGCCCGGCCTGTGCAGCATGGATTTTTTCAACGTCGATCCCGAGCAAATCAGTCTAGAGGCATTCCTGGGCACGGAGCTGGAGACGGTGAAAAAGGCCATGGCACTGGTTGAAAAATATCAGCGCACGGCGGCCGAGGGCAGAGGCAAGATAACGGCATATCTTGATCCCTGGAAATCAAAATATCGCATGGAGCTGCAGGAGCCGCAAACAACAGATGAAAAGGTTCGCCAGCAATATTATGAGACCGTGGCGGAAGCCTATAAGCTGGCATTGTCGGCTTATATGAAGCGCCTGTACAGCCTTCAACCTGATCCGGGCTATGCAAAACAGCATGAAGAAAAGACTCGGGTATTTGTCCAGGCGCTCTATGACAAGGATTTTGCCGTAAACATGGGCAGAAAAATATTCAAAGACAGCTTTAAAAAATACTGGCTGGACGGGTTCTGGACAGTGTCTATATCCATGCAGGAAAAATGAAATTGAAATATAATGACGAGCTGGCGTTTTTCATTGCCGGCCCTTCGGCCTGGAGGGTCGGCATACGTACTGACTGTTTCGGTGCTTCTGCCGGGAGCAGCAGGAATCAGTTAGTTGTTGCCCTTTGCTCAGCATGAAGGTATTAGGTCCTCATGAACCGTTCCGCTCTCACCCGCTATGCATGGCTGTCAATTGCGGCAGCAGTTGCGACCATGGCGCTCAAAGCAGCTGCCTACTGGCTGACCGGATCTGTCGGCCTGCTCTCGGATGCCGTAGAATCAATAGTCAACCTGCTTGGCGCTGTGATAGCCCTTGTCGTGTTGACGATTGCAGCGCGCCCGCCGGATGACGACCATGCTTACGGACATGGCAAGGCTGAATATTTCGCCAGCGGTGCTGAAGGAACTCTGATTCTGATTGCTGCCATAAGCATCGCCATGGCAGCGGCCAACCGCCTCATCCATCCCCAGCCCATCGAACAGGCCGGCGCCGGCCTTGCGGTATCAACTTTTGCTTCACTGATAAACTTCGTTGTCGCGCGCATCCTGCTGCGTGCCGGAAAGCAGCACCGATCCATCACCCTTGAGGCTGACGCGCGGCATCTTATGACCGATGTCTGGACCTCTGCAGGCGTGATCGGTGGCATCATTGCCGTGACGCTTACGGGCTGGCAGATACTTGATCCGCTTATCGCCCTGGGCGTTGCCGTCAATATCGTCTGGTCGGGCTATTATCTTATCAAACGCTCCACTATGGGGCTTATGGATTCGGCTTTGCCGCCGGAAGAGCTCGCTGAAGTTGCGCGAATTCTTGAAAAATACGCGCAGCAGGGCCTGCAGTACCATGCCCTGCGCACCCGGCAGGCCGCCTCCCGCCGCTTCGTATCGGTGCATGTGCTGGTGCCCGGCTTCTGGACGGTCGATGCGGGCCACGATCTGCTGGAGCATTTGGAGGCCGATATTCGAGCAGCCCTGCCGGAGGTAACGATAACTACCCACCTTGAGCCGCTTGAAGATCCCACGTCACAGCAGGACAAGGAACTCGACCGCCCGTCAGTCTGAATCGGCAGCAAATGATAATCCTCCGTTAAAAGAACGGGGGGCAGCCATCACGGCAGCATTGCTAAATGAAATTTTACAAATGCAGAAGGTTGGATATCTCATCGTTTCATGGCATAATTAGATATATTGCCACCATGTTCAGCTTTAATAATAATTCATAGCTGTCCAGTAGTGGCTTTATTAAACAAAGGTATGACCTGTTCCACCAACTTAACCGGAAAGACGAAAGTACGATCATTCTTGTAGCACTCGGACCCGGGGTGTCACAGCATGCCACGGGAATAATCCATATCAGCAATGACATGCCTCTGGGAGGCGCATGATGAAATTGCACAGGATACTGCGCACTGTCCGCACGGCCCTGCGGGCGCTGAGGCACAACCCGATGCGGGCCGCTTTAACGGCCCTCGGGATTATTATCGGCGTGGCAGCAGTGATCGTCATGATGGAAATCGGCAAGGGTTCATCGGCAGCCATCCAGCGGACCATCGCCAGCATGGGCGCCAACAACCTGCTGGTTCATCCGGGCGCGGCGGCAAGCGGCGGGGTGAGCTTCGGCGGCGGCAGCGGCATGAACCTCACCCCTGAGGACTGCGACGCCATTATTCGTGAATGCCCGGCAGTTGGCAGCGTTACTTTCGAGGTGCAGGCCCGCGCGCAGATTACCTATGGCAACCGCAACTGGGTTCCCCTGGCAATCAACGGCACTACTCCTTCCTATCTTGATGTCCGCAACTGGAACAATCTGGCAGAGGGCGAAATGTTCACGGACCGCGATGTTCGCAACGGCAGCAAGGTGTGCGTGCTCGGGCAGACGATCGTGCGGGAGCTTTTTCAAGGTGCGTCGCCCATCGGCAGGGAAGTGCGGGTGAAGAATGTCTCTTTCAAGGTGATCGGCGTACTCAGTGCCAAGGGGGCAAATATGATGGGAAGGGATCAGGATGATATACTGCTTGCGCCCTGGACAACAATCAAGCACCGGGTGACCGGCTCATCTGCGGCCACAGTAAACCAGAGCAACTCCTCGTCGGACTCGTCCTCCTCGGGAGTGAACTCGCTTTCCAAACTGTATCCCAATGCCCGGCTTAACCTCTATCCGGTGCCGTCGGCGACTCAGCAGGCCAACACGCCTTTGCCTGTACGCTTTGCCAATGTCGATCATATTCTGATCTCCGTCCGGGAAGCTCAGGATATCCCCCTGGCAATGCGGCAAATAAACGAACTGCTCCGGGAGCGCCACCGCCTTCAGCCGCATGAGCCCGATGATTTCAATATTCGCGATATGACCGAAATGAGCAAAACCCTCTCGTCAACATCAGTCCTGATGACCAATCTGCTGCTGAGCGTTGCCCTGATTTCACTGGTTGTGGGCGGGGTGGGAATCATGAACATTATGCTGGTATCCGTGACGGAGCGCACCCGTGAGATCGGGCTGCGGATGGCGGTCGGGGCACGGGCCCGTGACATCATGCGCCAATTTCTGGTGGAGGCCGTTGCCCTGTGCCTGGCCGGCGGCGCTATCGGAATCTTGCTCGGCTGCGGCAGCTCCTGCCTGGTGACTCTTCTGTTGAGCTGGCCCACAAAGACTTCGCTGCCTGCTATAGTGACCTCAGTTATAGTTTCCGTGGGCGTGGGCATAGTTTTCGGGTTCTATCCGGCATGGAAGGCTTCACGTCTTGATCCGATCGAGGCACTGCGCTACGAATGAACATACCGGCAAGCCGGGCCTGATCTAGCCCCCTCCTCCTGCATGCACATCTTGTTGATGAGCCCGGCCTCAGTCCTGTATTAGGGAAATAGGTTGAAATTGTTTCCATGCGCTGCGGCATTTTGGTGCTTCGGTGCTGGATAATGCTCATGTGAATATCGGCTCAATCCAGCGAATACTCAGGCATTAAAACAGAACGACAACTGAAATTTACCTGCATTCGATCGGCGAGTCGGAGCGTTAAGCGATGCGGGTATATGAGCGGGAATTGGAAAAGTCACACACTAATTCACACACAGAAACAAAAGAGGCTAGCGCCTGAAACGCTAACCTCTTGAATTTACTATGGATCGCCGGGGACTCGAACCCCAAACCTACTGATTAAGAGTCAGTTGCTCTGCCAGTTGAGCTAGCGATCCGGTAAAAGCCTTAAAAAATAATTTTGTACTTTTAACATAAACGCAAAGGTAAATCAATCTGTTTTTTGTGTTCAAGCAAGAAGCTTTGGCAGCGTACCCATTGGGTTCATCTCTTGCCCCCCAGACGGTAGACGCAGACGCAAATATCTGTTAAGGTTTTTCGTGTAAAGAAAAACCGGGTCCATTTTTTTAAAAAAGAGGGCTGCATGAAAAAGGAAATAGTGCCTGAATTTCTTTGGCATCTGGACAAAGTGGTTTTTACGTTTCAGACCACCATCATCACCACGGTTGACGCCCGGGGCAGGGTTAACGCCGCACCCTTCGGGCTTGTCTACCCTTTCAGCACAGGCACCGGCTCACCGCAGATGCTTGCCGGCATCAACAGCCGCTGGCATACGGCTCAGAACATTCTTGAGACAAAGGAATTTGTCATCAATTATCCGCCGCGCAGGCTGCTGGAGCAGGCTACGGCAACAGGCCTCTTTTATCCCCGAAGGAGTCAACGAACTTGAAAAGACGGGCCTTGAGGCATTGCCGTCGCTGCAGGTACAGCCGCCGCGAATAAAGGACTGCTACCAGCATATCGAGTGCCGCCTGGCAACCGTGCTGCAGCCCAATGAGGCGCAGATAAATTTTATCGGCGATATTGTCGCCATATCCATGGATGAAGCGCTTGTGGACATGCAGCGGCAGGAGCGGGTGCGCGCTGCTGATCCGCTCATGTTTCTCGGACTTGACATCATGACGTTTGCAGGCACCTATGGCCGCCTTGACGGGCTCTGCGAATATACACCGCCCACAGTGGACCTTGAGCGGAACGACTAGTTGTCAGAACTTCATCGGCAGGGGCTCTGATTATATGGTAATGATTCAGCTCAAGACCGAGCATCGCTCCAAGTCATGCATACCTGCTGTTGAAGCATCGCTGCAAACAAAGAGATCGGGCAGCTGCATGCCGGAGTTTTAGCGTGCGGCGCCATTTGTGACTGAAAACCACGCCATGCAGTCAAACGGAAGCCGCTCAGAGGCTTTAACGCCATGCTGTTTGAGCTGCTCATAAAACGGCAGTTTCCCCGCCTCCATCACCAGAACCTTTTCTGCGCAGGAAAACCTGAGGGTTTTATGAAAATGCTCAAAAAGCTCCTTGAGCTCAGGATAGATGAGCGCGCTGTTGGCAAGAGCTTTCACGAATCCGTTAAAATCGCCGCTGCTTGGCCTTCCCCGCCGCGCGTCCCAATCCGGTGACTGATGTGCGGCCAGCGCGAGCCGCAGCGACAGCTCACGGGACCCGTTTGGCGTGTCCGGTTCGAGCCTGCCCCAGAATAGGGTGCGGAAAGCCTCTGCTTTCTCCCTGCTTTGAAAAAACTCCCGGCAGATATGTTCCAGCAGCGTAACCTGCAGCGCCAGGGGCGCCGCACACTGGCTGCGGTGCAGGACAACGCCTTTTTCGGAGGCACGGGCAACCCAGGTAATCGTACAGCCGTCCTTTGACATGCTGTACTGCGTGGCATTATCCCGCTGGCTGTGCTCAACAGTGACAGTGCTTTCTCCTGCCGGCCTCACCGGATCATCGGCGATTCGGTCGTTTTCTCCCGAAGCATATGAAAAGGCAAACAGAACAAGGCCTGCCGCAGGAGCTGCCGCAGGGCGGAGATGATGCCTGACTGCTTGTAAAATTTTCATGGCAAGTCCCCCGTAGCTTATTTTAAAAACCGTATCTTTAGGATTGCAAAATTTCATGGTTATGCTATTGCGCTTTTTAGTGCATGCGGTCTGGTTATTGTAATAGGGCATTGATCCGCCCCTGTCAACAGCCAGCCGTACTGAGGCGGGCCTTGATATCCCCAAAATGGAATGCAGGGCAGGGTTGCCTTCTGTCTCCACCGCAAAACAGATGGAAGCATACAATACTATCATGCTGTGCAAGCAGTGCAACAGGCCATTTGAGAATGACGAAAGGGTCGCCTCCATATCCGGAAGCATCATGGGGGATGAGGTCACCGACTCCTATTTTCTCTGCCCCGTTTGCAGGGTCTATACCGTGGCGCAGTGGTGGGATGACTTTACCGGCGTGGAGACCATGAGCCTGCCGGGACCGCTGCCAAAGCAGGAAGGGGATCAGGCGGATTGAGCCCTCATCGGGAAGTGCTCGCGAGCCCTGGGACAAAAAGTGCCGCTGCGATGCCCACCGCGCTTATTTCAACAACACGCTTGACTGATAGAGGCGGCAGGCAGCAAACAATTCATGAAGGGGGTGCGCGCGTATGGCCATACTGACTTTTTTTTATAAGAACGGTCTTTGGCTGTCATGGCCGGTATTCGGCCTCGGGGTGTTTCTGCTCTGGTTTTTTATCATGACCGTGATACGGCTGGGAGACAAAAACCGCCTGTGCAGCCTTCCTCTGGAGGCCGAGCAAAGCGTAGAGTTTAGCGAGGCGGGCCAGGTAATCCTCTGGCTGGAGGGGCCGCTGCTCACCACCCGCTTCGGGGGCCTCAGCTTTGAGCTGACCGGTATCGACGGCTCGTCACTGCAAGGGCGTATGGCCCTGTTCCGGCAGGGTTCGTCAGGTTTTTCGAAAGTACGAATAGCGGATCGGGTCTTCGCCATCCCCTATCCCGGCACCTATGTTCTGCACACAAAAGGGCTCGGCGCTGCGAAGGCCGGCGACGAGAAGCACAGGATCATATTCATGCGGCCCTATCTTCAACAGACCATAGGCTGCATACTGGGCATCTTGCTGGGGGCCTTTCTTGCCATCGGAAGCATCGTGAATTTTTTTATCCGCCTTTCGGAGGGGGGCGGCTCATGAACGATTCAGGCTACTGGACAGGGCTTATCATTACAGTTCTGGTGATAGGTGTGGCCTTTTTCTGCCTGTTTCTCGGTGTTGCGATTTTTATTTTTGTGTATGACCGCATAAGCGTCTTTGAAATATGGAACTCCCCGGTCTGGATCAAGCTAAAAGTGCCGTTCATCATCATCGCGGTCATCGCCTTCCTGGCGGGAGTGATCGCCTTAGCCCGCTATCAAGGGCAAAAGGAACTGCAGGCAGCGCAGGAATACGCCCGGGCGCAAGGGCTGGGGCTTTGCACGCCACGACACGCAGGGGCTAACGGCCCGGGCTGGGGAAATTCTTTGGGATCTTAAAAATATCGTATGTCTATTACATCAGAACCGTGGAGACCGGGCAGCGCAGCCTGTATCTTTTTGACTGCTCATATAATCATAAGGAAGATGCTGCCCGCAGGTCCTCCTCCTCTGGAGTGGCATGCCTGATCCAATCCGAGCGGTTCAGCCCGGCAACTGTACCCGTGGATATTGTCGGCCGGGACTGGACAGAGGTGATGATCCCGGACAAAGTCGATATGGGCCAGTCCCCGTTTGCCGAGAAGTTTCTCGTTCTGTCAAAACATTCTGCCGGGGCACAACAAGCCGTCAGCCCCGCCATTCAGGCGATTATGCTTGAGCATCTGCAAAAGCCGCTTCACAACCCCGTCAGCGTGAGCCTCGGGCCCGGCGGGGCAGTGGTGATGACAGACCGCACGAGCGAACCCGAGCGCCTGCAGGAACTCCTTGACCTTGCGCGCCGGATTGAATCGGCAGAATAAAATACAAGGGGGCGCCCATTTCTCCTCTTCTCTGTATCCATCCCTGACTCATGGTCAGCATCAGCTGCGGGTGCCACGTTACACGAGAACCGCCTGAAGCACCAATGAAGATCTTGTGGAATAGCCATAGCCGGCCCCTATGCGTGCTTGATGACAGTATTTTTTTGCGATGAAAGCGAGCTGCTTTTCTGTTACTATGGCAAAAATGTGTTTCTTTAAAGAAACAGCGAGTGAGCAATCCCCTGGTGTTCGAGCGTCGAAAAACGAGCAAGGATATGAATATGCAGACCACAGCGACGCCTCTTCCGGGCAGAAAAATTAAAGACCTGCTGCGGACCATTACCATCAGGCAGAAGCTTTTGATCGGCTCAAGCCTGATCATCATGTCGGTTCTCATCAGCAGTCTCTACGCCAGTATCCAACTGCGGCAGCTTGATACCCTCATCACCACGGCCGTCACAATTGACGCAAAAATTCTGCGCGGTTCAGATAATCTAAAAAGTTCTCTTCTCGTGCAAATGAGCAATGCGCGCAAGTTTAACATAACCGGAGACACGGACTTCCAGCAGCTTTTTGATGATAACGTCCGTGATTTCCGCAGCACCCTGACCGCCATGGAGGCCATTGCTGAAAACGAGGAGGTGCGCGCCCGCCTTGCCCGCGTTAGGAACGCTTACGAAGCCTATACCGGCCTTGTCGTGGGGAGCTTTTCCAGCGATACGCAGGAGGCGGAGCCGGACCGCCGGCAGCAGAAGGCCGAGGCCGATATAAACGACAGCCTTGAGTCTCTCTATGAAACAGCCCAGCAGGTGCTCAGCCGCAAAATGCTCAGCTCGCAGCAGATCAGCTCCCGGGGCACATGGCTGACGGTGCTCATCGGGCTGGTGACGGCGCTGTGCGGCATGCTGTTCGCCCTGCTCATCGTCCGCTCCATTTACGCACCGCTTCGCAGCCTGAAAGAGGCTACCCATTATATTTCCCGGGGCGACTTCAGCAAAAAAATCGACATTGCCCGGCAGGATGAAATCGGCGAACTGTCAGACTCCTTCAACATGATGTGCGACCGGCTGCAGGAGCTTGATCAGTCTCAAGTCGGATTTTATTTCCAATATCACGCATGATCTCAAAACGCCCCTTGCCTCCATTACCGAGGCAAACCAGCTCATGCTGGACGGCGCGGCCGGAGAGACAACGGCCCAGCAGCAGCGGCTTCTTGGCATTATCCGTGAAGATTCGGCCCGGCTTACGCGCCTTATCTCGTCGATCATCGATCTTGCCAGGATGGAGTCGGGCATTCTCAACTACGACCTGCTTCCCGCCGACATCGGCCTGCTGGCTCTCGAGGCTGTGGAGTCCGTGCGGTTTCTTGCTTCCAGCAAGGACATTGCCCTTGCGTTTCAGCCCGACAAAAGCCTGCCGCAGCTGTTGATTGACGACGACAAAATGAGACAGGCATTGATAAACCTTCTGAGCAATGCTATAAAGTTCACTCCCGCCGGGGGTACGGTCAAGGTCAGCATCGCGCGCACGGACACGTATCCCGCGGAATGCGCATCCCGTGAGGCCGTCATGATTTCCATCACCGATACGGGCGTGGGCATTGTCGATGCGGATTTGCCGCGCATTTTTGAAAAATTCTTTCGCGGCAGCGCGGGCTCCGCGGGCAAGGGATCGGGCCTGGGGCTCACCATAGCCCACCACATTGTTCAAGCCCATGGCGGGCTTATCCGGGCTGAAAGCAGCGCCGGCAAAGGCAGCACGTTTTATGTGCTCCTGCCAATTGATCAGAAGGATGTGCCGGCACCTGATCGCAACGCCTGCACGCAGCGATCGTGAGCAGTCGTCCACAAGGAGAAAGTAGTGAAGGAAGCAGTACGAAGGCTCGCCAGGTATCTGTATATCGGCATTCTTGTTTCAGGGGTCACCGGGTGCGCCGGCATCTCAAAGCCCGTAGGGGACATGGCCTCGGATTTGTACACCATAAAACAGCAATTTGCCGGCGGCACGTACAGGGAGTCCCTGCAGGGCTGCCTGGCGATCATGGCAATCCGCCCCGCCTGCACAGCCCTTGATCAGGCTTTGTATTATGCGGCTCTGAACAGCCTGAGCATTGATCCGGGTCGCGGCGGCAGAATCGAGGCGGCAACACTATTTCCAGCGCCTGATAAGCGATTGCGCAGGCAGCCCGTATCGGCCGGAAGCCGAGATATGGCTGGCGATACTGACATCTCCTGAAACCAGCAGCCTGCAGCGCGGCGACGTATTTACCGGCAAAAACAGCAGCAACGACAGCCTTACGCAAAAAGATCAGGAGATCAAGCGGCTGCGCAGCGAAATCGTGCGCCTGAACCGGGAAATCGATATGCTCAAAAATGTCGACGTGCAGCTGCACCGGCAAAAAAAGGACCTTGATGATGGCCCAGACGAAGGAAAAAATACTCGTCCTTGACGACGAGCCCCATATTCTCGACCTCATCCAGATGCGCCTTGAGTCGCAGGGCTATGAGGTGATGACTGCCGCAACCGGCGATGCGGCTCTGGCACAGGCCCGCAGCACGGTTGTGGACATGGCCATTATCGACCTGATGCTCGGCCCCGGCCCCGACGGCATTCAGGTGATGGAGCAGCTGCTGCTCATCAATCCCCATGTGCCGGTCATCATTCTCACCGCCCACGGCACCATCAACAATGCCGTTGAGGCCATGAGCCGCGGCGCCTACTGCTATCTGACCAAGCCCTATAAGCCGGAAGAGCTGACCCTGCATGTCAAAAACGCCCTTGAGAAGCGCCGTCTCACCAGCGAAATCGCAACGCTCAAGCACATGCTTGAAGAGCGCTCGCAGGAGAAAAATATTATTGCCCACAGCCCCCGCATGAGGGAAATCATCAGGCAGGTGCAGCAGGCCGCTCAGACCGATGCCACTATCGCCGTCTATGGCGAGAGCGGCACAGGCAAGGAGCTTATTGCCGAAATCATCCACCTGCGCAGCAAGCGGTCCAAGGGCCCGTTCGTGCCCGTCAACTGCGGGGCCCTTCCCGAGGGGCTTCTGGAAAACGAGCTGTTTGGCCATATGCGGGGCGCCTATACCGATGCGCGCGAATCGCGCATGGGCCTGTTTACCCAGGCTGAAAAGGGCACCATTTTTCTGGATGAGATCGGCAATACCAGCCCTGCGCTGCAGGTAAAGCTGCTGCGGGTTCTGCAGGAGCGGGAGCTGCGGCCCCTGGGCGGCGACCGTGCGATTAAAGTAGATGTGCGCGTCATTGTAGCTTCAAACAAGGATTTGCAGAAGGCTGTTGAGCGGGGCGAGTTCCGCGACGATTTGTTTTACCGCGTTCATGTCATTCCCATCTACCTGCCGCCCCTTCGGGAGCGCCGGGAGGATATCCCTCTGATTGCCGACCATTTTCTCAAGCAGTTCAACAAAAGCGTGGGCAAAGAGATCAAGGGCTTCACCCCGTCTGCCATCCAGCGCATGATGCTCTATCACTGGCCCGGCAATATCCGCGAGCTTAAAAATACCATCGAGCGCGCTGTCGTCCTGAGCATGCACGATGTCATCGATGTGCCCGACCTCATCCCCCTTGCCTCCATGCAGGAGCCTGCAGCCGCAGCAGCCACCACCGCAGCGCCCGGTCTCTCGGTAACCTATGAAGATGCCAAGCAGGATTTCGAGAAGAGCTTTCTTGAGCACCTGTTGCGGCAGACCCAGGGCAATGTCACCAATGCCGCAAAGATTGCCGACCGCTATCGCGGCGATCTCTACCGCCTGATGAAAAAGTACGGTTTGAAGTCTGAAGATTTCAAGTAGGGGCATTTGCAGTGATTTGTTGATCCGCCGCGGCAGGGGCGGATCAGACCGGCCTGTAAAACCTGTCATAAAAAAACACCGGCAGATAGAAGAAGGTATCGGGGAGCGGGTCAACGCTTACAAAATCAGCATGGCATCGCCATAGCTGAAGAAGCGGTACCGCTGCTCAATGGCCTCTGCGTAGGCGCGCAGGATAAAGTCGCGGCCTGCGAAGGCCGACACGAGCAGCAGCAGGCTTGATTTGGGAACATGAAAATTGGTGATAAGGCCGTCCAGCGCCTTGAAGCGGTAGCCGGGATAGATAAAAATACCGGTTTCGCCTTCACCGCTTCTGAGCACGCCCTTTTCATCGGTCATGCTTTCAAGCACGCGCGTACTTGTGGTACCGACAGCAATAACCCGCCGTTTTTCAGCTTTGGCCCGGTTGACAGCAGCGGCTGTTTCCGGCGATACCGCAAGGGCCTCGGTATGCATGGTGTGGCGCTCGACTATGTTTTCCCGTATGGGCTGAAATGTGCCGTAGCCCACATGCAGGGTAACAAATACGGTCTCGATGCCCGCCTGCCGCAACTCTTCGATCAGCCCCGGCGTGAAATGAAAACCTGCGGTGGGGGCGGCAACAGCGCCGTCGCGGGCGGCATACACGGTCTGGTAGCGGTTCCGGTCGCAGCTAGCCTCCGTGCCGCGCTGCCGCCGTATATAGGGCGGCAGAGGCGTTATGCCGATTCTCTGCAGCACCTCGTACAGGTCACCGCTGCAGGCGAGGCTCACGCGCCAGGCCTCATCGCCGGCGCGGTCAAGCACCCGGGCGCTCAGGGTTTCATCGAACAGTATGCGCATGCCGGACTCGATACGGCGCTTGCTTTTTATGAGGCATTCCCATACATGCCTGCAGTCCGGGTCCGGCGGAAGGGCCTTCAGCAGAAACAGCTCCACCCAGCCGCCCGTTTCCTTCCGGCCGTACAGGCGCGCAGGGATCACGCGCGTGTCATTTGCCACCAGCACATCGCCCGGCCGCAGGTATGCTGGCAGGTCTGAGAAAGACCTGTGCTCGACCGTCTGCCTGTCTCGCCTGAGCACCATCAAACGCGAGGTGTCGCGCCGGTCCAGGGGCTGCTGGGCTATCAGTTCTTTGGGCAGGTTGTAATCGAAGTCACCTAGTTCCATGGCAGCCCTTTTTGTAACTGTTCAAAGCTCAAGGTTCACAGTTCGGATTCTAAATTCTGCCCGCCGCAGCCGACTGGCTTCTGTCTTGCGCTTTTGCACCTGCTACAGCCTATAGCCTAAATGCCTACAGGCTGTTCCCCTGACTCCTGAACCCTCGTCCCGAGTAATCTTTTTGCTGTACAGTCGATTCATTATACTGTACTTTTTTTGATTACGGCAACCGGAGTTTCGCGCTATTGACACACAGCCAAAATAGATTATGTTATAAGTAGTATGATAAGTATATGGAAACCAAAACTGAAGACTGAGACATGGGCACCGGAAAGACCCCGGAATTTCAAGATCGCGTCGAGGACACAACCGAGCTTAACGAGCCGCCGCAGTTTCGCGTGCTGCTGCACAATGATGATTACACGACCATGGATTTTGTCGTGCAGATTCTCGAGGTTGTTTTCAGCAAGTCCCCAGCCGAAGCCATGCAGATAATGCTCAATGTGCATCGCAAAGGCATCGGGGTGTGCGGTGTGTATACCGCAGAAGTTGCGGAAACCAAAGTGGCAATGGTGCACCATCTGGCTCATGAACACAATTACCCGCTGAAATGCAGCATGGAAGAAGTCTGATATGATTAAAAAAGAACTGGAAATGGCCTTTGCAGCAGCTGTGCGTGAAGCGCAGAAGCGCCGGCATGAAATGCTCACCGTCGAGCACCTGCTGTATGCCCTGCTCTATGACGACATGGGGAGCCGCATACTTCGCAGCTGCGGAGCAGATATCGACGAGCTGAAAACCCAGCTCGAGGAATTTTTTTCCGACAAGATCGAAAAATTCGCCGAAGGCGCAGCCAAGGAGATCATTCAGTCCATCGGCGTGCAGCGGGTGCTGCAGCGCGCCATGATGCATGTGCAGGCCGCGGAAAAAACCGAGATGGACGCAGGGGATGTGCTCGCCTCTATTTTCGAGGAGGAGGGCTCCTATGCCGTGTATTTTTTAAAATCCCATGGCCTGTCGCGGCTTGATATTCTCAACTATATTTCCCATGGCGTGTCTCAGTCCGGCGAGGCGGAGGATGAGCCGCAGTGCTCGCTGGAGCGGCGCGAAGCACAGGACGATACCGCCGATGACAAGAAAAAGGCCAAGCCGGGCCAGAGCGCCCTTGAGCGCTATACCGTGAACCTTATTGAAAAGGCCCGGTCCGGGCACATTGACCCGCTCATCGGCCGGGCGCCCGAGCTTGAGCGCACGCTGCAGGTGCTGCACCGCCGCGTAAAAAACAACCCGCTCTATGTCGGGGATGCGGGTGTCGGGAAAACAGCCCTTGCCGAGGGCCTGGCGCTCAAGGTCGTGCAGGGCGATGTGCCCAAACCCTTTCTCGGCGCTGAAATCTACTCCCTGGATATGGGCACCCTGCTTGCGGGAACCAAGTTTCGGGGCGATTTCGAGGCGCGCCTCAAGGCGGTGATCAAGGAGCTTGAAGCCAAAAAGGGCGTCATACTGTTTATCGATGAAATTCACACGGTTGTGGGCGCCGGCGCCACCAGCGGCGGCTCCATGGACGCGTCAAATATTTTAAAGCCCGTCATCGCTTCGGGCGATCTGCGCTGCATCGGCTCGACGACCTATGAGGAATACAAAAATCATTTCGAAAAGGACCGGGCGCTGGCGCGCCGCTTCCAGAAGATAGAGGTTATGGAGCCGTCCGTCGACGAGACCGTTGAGATTCTGAAAGGGCTTAAGCCCTATTATGAAAAGCATCACGGCGTGAGCTACAGCCCCGGCGCTTTGAAGGCCGCGGCCGAGCTGTCGGCCAAGCATATCAATGACTGCTTTCTGCCCGACAAGGCCATTGACGTGATCGACGAGACCGGCGCTATTTTCAACCTGCGCCATGAGGGCAGGGTCCACAAGGTGATCGGGGCCAAAGATATTGAAAAGGTCGTGGCGCGCATGGCAAAAATTCCGCCCCGCAGCGTCACCTCGTCTGACAAAATCGCGATACAGAATATCGAGCAGGAGCTCTGCTCCCGGGTTTTCGGGCAGGAGCCTGCCATCAAAAGCCTTGCCAAGGCAATCAAGCGCTCGCGTGCGGGTTTGGGACTTCCTGACAAGCCCATCGGGTCATTTTTGCTTATGGGCCCCACGGGCGTCGGGAAAACCGAGGCGGCAAAGCAGCTGGCGCAGGTGCTCGGGATTCACTTTGTGCGATTCGACATGAGCGAGTATATGGAGAAGCATACCGTGGCGCGGCTGATCGGCGCGCCTCCGGGCTATGTGGGATTCGAGCAGGCGGGCATGCTCACCGACGATATACGCAAGCACCCGCACAGCGTGCTGCTGCTGGACGAGATCGAGAAGGCGCATCCCGATATTTTCAATATTCTTCTCCAGATCATGGACTATGCCACGCTGACCGACAATAACGGCAAAAAGGCCGATTTCCGGCATGTGGTCCTGCTGATGACGACCAATGCCGGCGCCAGGGAAATGGCAACGGCTAATATCGGTTTTGGCGGCAGCATGCGCGATGTGAGCGCCGACAAGGGCAAAAAAGCCATTGAAAAGCTGTTCAGCCCCGAGTTTAGAAACCGCCTCGATGAGATAATAACATTCAATCCTCTCTCCATCGAGATCATGGAGCAGATAGTGGATAAGTTTTTCAGGGAAGTGCAGGCTCAGGTGACGACAAAAAAAGTGAGCGCGCAGCTCAGCCCTGCGGCCCGCAACTGGCTTGCCCGCAACGGCTTCAGCCCGGAATACGGCGCCAGGCCCCTGGCGCGGCTCATGCAGGTTGAGATAAAGGACACGCTGTCCAATGAGATACTGTTCGGCGCATTGGCCACCGGCGGCACGGTGACCATAGACCTTGCGCCCGATGCTGATGAGCCTGGCACCTGCAGGAGCCGAAAAGCGGCATCTGGTGTTTGAATATGCATAAAAGATACTTTTGATGGTTTCGTAAAAAATTCGAAACTGTCACCCTGAACGAAGTGAGGGGTCTCGTAACCTGCTGAAAAAATGAGATTCTTCGCTCCGCTCAGAATGACAAAATAGTATTTTTTTGACTTTTTTCGAAAGCATCAATTTTAGATTTTGGATCTTAGATTTTGGATTTTTTCAGGCAGGACAATCTGTAATCCAAAATCCACAATCACAAATCCAAAATTCCAACATGCCCGTCTATCAACTTCCCAAAGAACTTGTATTTCCGTCGCCCGATGAAGCCGAGCCCAGCGGCCTTCTGGCCGTGGGGGGCGATTTGAGCTTGCGGCGGCTGCTGCTTGCCTACTGCATGGGCATTTTCCCCTGGTACTGCCAGGGGGAGCCGATACTGTGGTGGTCGCCCGATCCGCGCCTGATTCTTGAGCCTGCCCATATTAAGATTTCCCGCAGCCTTCGCCGCGTGCTCAAAAAAGGCGTATTTCAGATAACCATGGACAGGGATTTTGCCGCGGTCATACAGGGCTGCGCCGCTGCCAGCCGCAGGGGTGAGCCGGGAACGTGGATAGTCGATGACATGATTACCGCCTACACGCGGCTGCATGCCGCGGGCTTTGCGCACTCGGTTGAGGCGTGGCATGAAGGAAAGCTCGCGGGCGGGCTCTACGGCGTCAGCATCGGCAGCGCTTTTTTCGGGGAGTCCATGTTCAGCCTGTCAAGCAACGCCTCGAAGGCGGCGCTTGCCTGTCTTGCTGCTGCTTTGCAGGAGTGGGGCATGGGTCTTATCGACTGCCAGGTAACCACTGAACATCTGCTCAGCATGGGCGCCCGCGAGATGCCCCGGGCGGAATTTCTCGAGCGTCTGGTGCAGGCCCTGCGGGCTGAGACGCGCACCGGCCGCTGGTCGCTGCCTGAGGGGCTGCAGGTGTTTTGACGGCGCAGGGGCGCAATATTTTGAGCCCCTACTGAGCACCTTGAAAAACATCCGGAAAAATTTTCTGCATCTCCCGCATTAAGCTTTGCTCATTCTCATAGAGTATGACCGCAAAGCCCCGCTGCCGGGCCTTGTCGATATTGGCCGCATTGTCGTCAACAAGCAGTATGCTTTCAGGGGGGATGCCCAGCTGTGCTGCCACAACATCAAACAGATCGCCGCGGTATTTGCTGGCGTGCATGTGAAAGCTGTTGAAGACGGGATCGAAACAGCGCAAAAAATCCGTCGCGCCGGTCAAGCTCGTCGAGCCAGTTGGTCTGATCGCTGATGATGCCCACCTGCATGCCGCCCCGGCGCAGGCGTGCTGCTGCATCAATCATTGCAGGCCGCAGAATGAACCGGTTTAGTATCTCGCTGCGCAGCTCACCGTCGGTCTGGGCAAGGCCGTACTCCCGGCGAAGGTGAGCCCAGAAGGCAGCCTCATCGCTGCCTCCGGTCAGGTAGCCTGAATCGGCTATGATGCGGCACACGTCCTGATAAAAGGCCTCGGGGTCAAGCCCGTTATTCCGGGCAATGGCAAGGAGCCCTTCGCGGAAGCCCTCTTCGGCAATTACGCCGCCGTAGTCGAACAGAACAGTATCAATCATACATTCCGTATTTCTTTGCAGGCGCCCAGCCATAGAAAGGCTGATATATAGCTGTGCCTTTTATTTTATTACCTACATGACAAGGGCCAGGACATCGTAGACACGGTTGAATATTCTGCAGGGAAAAAGTTTAAAACAGTCTGGATACCGGCTTTCGCCGGTATGACGAAACAATAGTTGCGTGCCTATAAATGAGGTCATTCCAGCGAAAGCTGGAATCCAGTTTTCTTATTTTGCTTTGTCGTGAAACGTGTCGGACTGTTTTTTTAACCCTGTTTGTCCACGATGTTGTGGCATTTGTCACCTACAGCCTAACAGTCTATAGCCTACAGCCTAAATTTTAAACTTCCCCTTTTCGTAAATGACGGTCTTTTTGCCGTTTGCAAGAATTGCCGTCACCACCTTGTCCTCCGTGTTCACCAGGTCCCAGTGCAGGGCCGAGTCATTGAACCCGAGAGCGATTTTTTTCTGCGGCTTCAGTTCGGCCGGGTTGCCTGCATAGGTGTCGGAATAGGATGAGCCAACAGCTATGTGGCAGTTACCGTATGCGCCGCCATAGTTTTCATCGTACAGGGTGTCAGCCATGAAGCGGTCGATTTTCGAAAACCTGATATCCGTCAGCGAGAATTCGCCCACCCGGCAGGCGCCCGCGTCCATGGCCAGCTGCTTTTTTACAAAGTCGGGGTTCATCCGCGCGTCGACTTTGACGGCAGAACCCTTTTTGAATTCAAGGCGCACGCCTTTTACCAGATTGCCGCTGCGGTAGGACGGCTGATTGGCGTAGTAGACGCCCTCGGTGCCCCGCCAGTCGGGCGAGATAAACAACTCAAAACTCGGTATATTGTGGCCCGATATGCCGATCCAGCGGCGCCGTTCGCCGTGGGCTATGGTCAGGTCTATGGTTTTGGACTCGATGCGGTAGGCCTTGATTTTCATGCTGTTGAGCCATTTTTTTATTGCCTGCGCGTTTTTAAAAATTTTTTCCCATGCAGCAACGGGGTTTTTTGCGTTCAGGTAGCATGCCTTTACAACCTGGTCGGTATACTGCCGCAGCGACATGCCTGCATGCTTTGCCACCTGCGGGGTCGGCAGGGTGCAGAGCGTCCAGCCCAGCTTGCCCTCTTCTTCGCGCTTGAACATGATATCTTTGAGGGGTTTGCGGGCTATCATCGTCTTTGCAATGCGGTCTGAATCGATGTCCTGCAGATGGGTGAGCGATTCCGGGGCATACAGAAAAATGCTGCCGTTTAAATTGGCATACAGCTCGCGCTCGCCCGGAGCTTCAAACACCAGCTGTTTGTCATTGGCCATTTTATAAAACGTTCGCTCCATGGTTGCCGTGGCAAGCAGGCGCGTGACCGGGTGCATGCCCCAGGCAAGCAGCCGCTGCCTGCAGGATTTCGGCAAGCCGCAGCGCCGGCAGATTATAGCGCACCAGCACGACATCGTTTTTTTTGTATGTCTGAGCCCGGGCTGTTTTCAGGCCCCAGATGAGCACATCGGCATAGTTGTTCAGCTGTTTTTCGGTAAGCATGGTGTTTTCTCCTTGTGTTCATGTAGTAAAATCGACGTTCATAAGTTCAAAGGTTCAAGGTTAAAAACAGGGTGTATACGAAGGCCTCTGCCGGGGCAGACCTGCCCCTGCACGCTGTAACCTTGAACTTTAAACCTTGACCCTTGAACTTTCAAAATAGGTAAGTATCCCCTGCTTGTCAATGCAAAAACAGGCATCCTCTCCCTGGCATTGCGTTTCCTTTGCCAGAATGGTATTCTCTAACATGGCTGGAAACATGTTTCAGTATCAGCCGGTATTTTTTTTCAGGGAGCAGACGCAGACCATCATACGCGAGAGCTTGTAAGAAGATCTTTAAGGCTGCGGAGGGGCGGCTGGATGAGGATTTTTAAAACTTTTTGGGCTTTGAAGTCTTATACTTAAAGCCCGGAGCTTTTTTTGCTTCAGCCTGTTTTTTTAATTCGGGGTTTTCCCAGGTTCGCACCGGAGCATGATCCCGCGGTCCGCGCATTTTTATGATGAGGCCGTCAAGAAAACGCCTGAGAACCTGGTCGCCGCATTCTTTATAGTTCCGGTGGTCGGGCGCCCTGAATAAAGCGCCGAGCTCAGTAGCGCTCAGCTCCATGCCAGCGAGTTTCAGGATTTCAAGGATGTCCGTGTCTTTGAGCTTTAAAGCGATTCTCAGTTTTTTTAAAATATCATTATTAACCATGGCGAGCCTCTTTGTGAAACCACTTCGTTCATTACCAGGGGATGATGTGTTATTCTTAATACAAATCTCCACAATAGAGATGACGAAAAAATTCCCCCTTTAGTAAAGGGGGTTAAGCAGGCTATTTTGTTCGTATCAAATTAATAGTGCCCCTTGGTTGCTGGGCGCTGTATTTAGCCTTATAGTATAGTCTGCCGGCTGATGGCGACTGTTTTTTTCAGGTATCTGCTGCATAAACATTTTCAGGAAAGGGCACTGTGCTCCCATGAAAGTCATAAGCCTCAACGATATGAAAAAAATGCCGGTAACAATGGAAGGCGCCGCGGGCGTATGCAAGCAGCTCCCCCTGGCCGCAGCCGACGGCTCTCCGGAATTTTCTTTTCGCGTTTTTACTATTGAGCCCGGCGGCCATACCCCGTATCACACCCATCCTTTTGAGCATCTCAATTATATTATTGAAGGCTCGGGCGCGCTGGTTCAGGCAAGCGGCGATACATATGCGCTTAAAAAAGGCGACTTTGCTTTGGTGCTGCCTCAGGAGAAGCATCAATACCGCAACAGTTCCGCAAGCGAGCCGTTTATTATGATCTGCGCAGTACCGAAGGAATATGAATAGATGCTGCGACAGATTTCAGGAGGGCGGATGCCGTCCTTATCAGGCGCTTTGCATCATACTTCACAAGCATAGCGGGTTTTTTTGTACCCATTATGAAACTGTTTATTAGACATTGCTTTTTTTTATTTATAGGGCATCCTATGCAAAAGAGATAATTAATTTTCAAGGAGGGTGTTGTATGCACAAACATTCCGCAAAAACCGGACTGGTTCTGCTGCTGGGCTTTGTTCTGCTTGCCCCGCTTCCGGCAACTGCCAAAGACACCTGTCTTACGGGAGAGAAGATCGGGCTTGCCTGCGCGACTGATGCCGATTGCGGCGTTGGGGGCATCTGCTGCACTGGCACGACCGACACTGACAATGACAGCTTTGGCGATGACTGCGACTTTTGCAAAGGCAAAGGGCAGTATGATCAGGATGAAGACGGCCTGTGCGACGAAGAGGACAACTGCCCCACCGTGCCCAACCCCGGCCAGAAAGACAGCGACAATGATGGCATCGGCGATGTCTGCCCGGGGCAGGTGGAAAAATTTGCCCCTATCGCGGTTTTCAAAGGCAGCTGGTATGACATGGGCCGCCAGGCAGGCTTTAAGTACGCGCATTTTATTATGAGTTTCGGCAACCTTTTCGGCTGGATCGCTAACTTGGTCAAACCCAGTGCTGTATGGACAGCGCAGGCCTACTATGACACCATTGAAGACACTCTGCCGCAGAGCTACAAGGACCATCTCGACGGCATGGCCGACGGTCTTGCTGAGGCCTTCCCGGTGCTGGACCGCGAGGCTGCCTGGAGTGTGGTTGTGGCGCTGAATATGGGTACCGAGCTTATAAATATGAGTAATATGGCTGTTATCCCGATTCCCGGTCAGAATGAGATTCTGGGCTGTACCGGGTTTGCCGTCACGTCGCCTGCAGGCACGTTTCTCTGCCATAACACCGACGCGCAGACCACGCTTAACGGTTCGGTCATCATCTACTGGCAGCCTGAAAGCGGCTACGGCTATATGACCATGGACCCGCCGGGCTGGGCTGATGTGGGCTTCGGCCTGAATGAAAAGGGCATAGCGGTCACGACTAATGCCGGCAGCCCCAATGACAATGCCTCCATGGGCCTGCCGCCTAATATCATGCTGCGGCGGGTTATGGAGGAGGCAGCAACACTGGAAGAGGCGGTAGCGCTGTTGCAGGGCTGGCTCGACAACGGAACCAGCTTCGGCACCGGCGGGGCATTGTTGCATATCGTCGATTTTAACCAGAACAAAATGGCCAAAATCCAGCTGCGCTCGCAGGTGATCGAGGTGACTTACGGCGAGCACCGGCAGTCGGATAACAGCAGCGACGTATGTCGGTTCGGCAAATCATTTTGTAGGCGATTTTAATCCCGACCAGAGGTCTTATTCCTACCCTTCGTCGTTTGAGCGCTATGCACGGCTCATGGACCTTCTGGACAATAGCACCGAAGATTTCAATCTTGACCAGTGCTGGAGCGTGCTGCGCGATACCAAAGACGGGGCCGCCACCAATAAAACCATTTCGCGCATTGCCGAAGGTATGGGCCAGAGCAAAACGACGTTCAGCACAATCTTTACCCCCGACGGCATGTATTACTCCCTGGAGCCCCCGCATCTCTACTTTGAGCAGTTCCCGGAGGCTCAGTTTGCGGGCAAACCTGATGCACCGGGTTTTACTGTTGTTGATGCGTTCGCGGTAAAACCGCGCATCTTTTTTTCGCGGCTTGACTGGGCAACAAGCTCTGAAACCGCGGGCTCAACATTTAATATTTACCGCTCCACCTCTCGCGACGGCGGTTACAGGAAGATAAACCTGCTGCCGGTGAAGGCACGAGGCAAAGACGGAGCAGGCAGGTCGTACCGGTTTTTTGACCTTACCGCCTTCGGCGCCAAACGGTTTTACTACCGCCTTGAATGTATCGACGCAAGCGGCATATCGCTTATGCACGGTCCTGCTCACGGGGCGCAATAAGATTGGGTTGAAGGGATGATAAAAAGCACGGGTTCGCAAGCCCGTGCTTTTTTATTTGAAAACAGGCAGTACTCATCATGCTTCGCAACTGGCTGAAAATCCGAAAATTTAACACTACCTTAACAGAAAATTTATCAGGTCTTAATAAAATGCCGATACATATACTATCAAAGCCACGGTTATCAGCATGGGCACAGCCGGGCTTTTGTGGTATGAAGTAGTATACTCCTTGTGTAAACCGTGCCAGGCAATATTAAATGAAAAAGCCTATTGTCATAGTCGAAGATGAGCCCGACATTGTCGAGCTCATGACCATCCACCTTGAAAAAGCAGGCTTTGCCGTAAAGAGCTTTTCAGGCGGCGCGGGCTTTTTGCGCTTTATTGAGAAGACGGAGCCTGCCCTGGTTGTGCTCGACCTGATGCTTCCCGATATCGACGGGCTTGAAATCTGCAAAACCCTGCGCCGCCATGAGAGCCTTGCCTCTGTGCCCATCATCATGGTGACGGCCAAAGGCGAGGAAATGGACAAAGTGCTGGGCCTGGAGCTGGGAGCCGACGACTACCTGGCCAAGCCTTTTTCGCCCAGGGAGCTGGTGGCGCGGGTCAAGGCGCTGCTGCGGCGGCACGGGCCGGCTGAACAGGCGGGCAAACTGGTTGAGATCGGCGGTATGCTGACCCTTGACCTTACAAAATACGAGGTGACGCTGCGGGGCCGCAGGATTGAGCTTACATCGACGGAGTTTAAAATCCTTGAGCTGCTGTCGTCGAAAAAAAGCTGGGTGTTCAGCAGGGAAAAGATACTTGATCATCTCTGGGGCGATGAGAAGGCTGTTATCGACCGCACGGTTGATGTGCATATCAGGCATCTGCGGGAAAAGCTCGGGGATGCGGCGCAGTTCATCAAAAATATCCGCGGTGTGGGGTATAAGCTGGAAGAATGAAACGATCTGTTTTTGCTAAAATATTCGCCGGGTATTTTCTCCTGACCTGCGTGCTTGCGGGTGCGGTTTTCTTTTTTTCCTACCGCATTTCGCGCCACTACTATGAGAAAACGCTCACCGACGATCTCGAAAAATTGTGCGCCGTGCTGCTGGTTACTGCCTCGCCCCTCATGGAGCAGAAGCGCTTCAGTGAGCTTGATGCCGTGGTGAAAAGCATCGGCTCCTCCATCGGCACGCGCATCACCATCATCGGCCCGAAGGGCGCTGTTCTGGCGGATTCTGAAAAGAACCCCGCCACAATGGAGAACCACCTGTCCCGGCCCGAGATGATCATGGCGCTTCATGGCGGAAAGGGTTCATCGATGCGCTACAGCACTACGGTGCAGGAAAACATGCTCTATGTGGCCGTGCCCATTCGCAAAGATGGCGCTGTTACGGGCGTGCTTCGGGCCAGTCTCTTTATGCATACTATTAACCGTATGATCGATGATTTTACGGGGGCCATGGCCTCCACAGCCCTTGCTATCATGGTGCTCGGACTGCTTGTTTCGCTTATCCTGTCGCGCCGCCTCACCAGGCCAATCCGCAAGCTCAGCCGCGCCTCAAAGCTCATTGCCGCAGGCGATTTTAATGTGCGCGTGTTTCTCGAAAATAATGACGAACTCAGGGAATTCGCCGACAGCTTCAACACCATGACCGAAAAGATACGGGGCCTCTTCGACGAGGTTTCCCTGCAGAAGCAGGAGCTCGACAGTATCATAGCGTCCATGAACGAGGCGCTGCTGGTGCTGGACCGCGACGGCCGCATTGTGCTTGCCAACGATGCCTTCAGGCTGATGGTTCATGAGCAGCCTCTGGAGGGGCGGTTTTTCTGGGAAATCATTCGCGTGCCCGAACTCGGCGACATTGTCAAGCAGGTGCGCGCCTGCCATGACCGGCATATCGGCGAGATAGCGATAGAAGGAAGAACCTTTCTGTGCAGCTCATCATTTATGGCTCAGAAAGAGGAAATTCTGCTGGTGCTGCTTGACATTACGGAGATCAGAAATATCGAGCGCATGAAGAAAGACTTCGTCGTGAATGTTTCCCATGAGCTGCGCACTCCCCTGACGGCCATCAAGGGATTTGTTGAAACCATGCTCGACGACACTGGCGGGGCTTCCAGCCGCCATTATCTTGAAATCATCAAACGCCATACCGACCGGCTTATAAATATCACCAAAGACCTTATGTCCCTTGCCCGGCTCGAGCGTGAAGAGCAGCTTGAAACCGGGCCCCTTGATCTGAAGGCCCTTATCGATCAGGTGCTGATCATCTATGAAGCCCGCCTGAAGGAGAAACAGCTGACCCTGCAGCTTGATATCGACAGCGGCCTGTCGGACATGCGCGGCGACGCGTTCACAATCGAGCAGATGTTCATCAACCTGCTTGACAATGCCATCACCTATACCGAGCAGGGCGGCATCACCATCACGGCCCGCCGCGAGCAGAGCCAGGCCATTATAACCGTCAGCGATACAGGCATCGGCATTGCCGCAGACCAGCTGCCGCGCATTTTCGAGCGATTCTATGTAACGGATAAATCCCGCTCGCGAAAGCTCGGCGGCACGGGCCTGGGGCTCTCCATCGTCAAGCATATCGTGCTGCTGCACAAGGGCACAATCGATGTTGAGAGCACACCTGGCACGGGCACAAAATTTATCATTCGCCTGCCGCAGTGAGTATTCCGCTGGCCATTACCTGCGATCCCTGACCCCTGAATTCTTCAAGTCCTGCATTCTTAATCCAAAACTAACCATTTCCTTATTCAGCCTTAATACAGCGCGGCTATACTTACAGGCAATAGAAGCATAAAAAGGAGATGGACAGATGAGTACAGATTGCAACACAGCTCAAAGCATGGAAGCCCCCCTGAACGTCGTGTATATGCGCGGCATCCGCGAGCGGGTTTTTGGTGAGCTCTCCCTGATGGCGCAGCAGCTCGGCATGGGTATTGGTGATGAGCCCTTTGCCTCAATCTACCGCACTGCGGCAGAGCATCTTTTTGCCATTGAAAATCTCTGCTGCGACGGCGACATCGATCCGCGCGCTCTGATATGCGCCAGCCATGATGATGAGCCCTGCCTGCCCTATCCGCGGCGGCTGCGGGTGGGCTTTTACCCGATTGCGGCAAATCCGCTGCACTGGGGCCATCTGCTCATCGGCCTTCGGGCTATGGCATGCCTGCAGCTTGATAAGGTGGTCTATGTGATCTCGGGACGCGATCCCCGTAAGCCCAATATGGTTTTTGCCGATTTTCGCCATATCATGGCGCGAGATTCGCTCAAGCTGTTCGGTCCGCTGTTTGCCTGCAGCTCCCTTGCCCGCTACAACGGCTATGACGGCGAGACCAACCTCTTTCGCATGCTTATGCTTAACCCGAAGCAGGCAATGGATGTTTTTTATATCGCCGGCGGCGATCATTGCCGCAGATTTTATCCCGGTACCGAATATCCTGATACGCTTGCGAAACTGGAGCTGCACAGGGCCTCCCGGACTTTCTTTTACAATCCGTCCGTGCATAGCGTACATGCAACCTTTATCGAGCGCTACGGCCATGCAGCGCAGGTAGACACCTGCCTTAATGTGCATTTTTTGGAGGCCCTGCCCTTTGCCGCCTCTTCCACCATGATCCGGGCCGCGCTTGACGGCGCCGGGCCGCGCAGCGATCTTGCTCTGCTGCCCTATAGCGCCTATGTCGATATCCGCGCCCTGAACCTCTACGGCGTGCAGCCTGCTGCACAGGGCATGCACCGCCGCAGAGCGCTGATGCCGGCCAATGCCGCCATGGCGGCGGCCTGCTGAGGCAATACATTCGGTAAAAATAAATCCACCTGTAAATAAAAGCCGGCGACTGATGCAGTCACCGGCTTTATTGTATCCTTAGTACAGCCCCACACAATAAAGGGGGTAAAAAAACAGAACCCGTAGGCTGGACAAAGAACCTGACTTTTACTCAATGCCTACACTATCACCGGACACGCGGCGTTTATCCCGCATGGCGGGACTTTGTCCGGTCTACAATAAAGGCACTACGTCAGGTTCGTGTCCGGCTTTTTGCCCCCTTGTTTGGGGGCTTTGAACTTCGGTTCCGGAGCTATGCTGTAACGATCTCAGCGCATGTCCGGGGAGACAGGGCCTTGCGGCGGTTCTGTGGCGAATCAAGCCGTGCTCCGGCGGCTGTGTTGATGTCGCTGCCATGCACGACCGTATGAAGTACCGCCACCAGCTCATTCAGATCAAGGGCATGGTTGGACAAGACTTCCCCCGTTTCCGCAGTCTCCCGGGCTCGATGCGTACTGCTCTCCGTTGCCGTTTGCATGTCGGCAACCGATCCATACAACTGCTCGATGGCGGTTGCCTGCTCGATGGTTGCTGCGGATACGCTGTCATTCAAGCCCCTGATGTCGCCAATAGCGCGGGCCAGTTCATCAAAAACGGCTGCGGCAGCCTGCGAGGCCTGCACGCCGCTGCTTACATGGCCGAGTGCTTGATGAATTAGGCTGGCCGTGTTTTTTGCCGACTCCGCGCATTGCTGCGCGAGCAGGCCGACCTCGCGGGCGACTACTGCAAAGCCGTTGCCCGCCTCTCCGGCATGGGTAGCTTCAATGGCGGCATTCAGCGACAGCATTTTGGTCTGGAAAGCAAGTCCGTTGATTGTTTCGACAATGGAAGCGCACTGGCTCGCCGATGTTTCAATGCGGTGCATGACTTCAAGCAGGCTGCGCATTTGTTCCGCACCCTGTTCTGATGACTCATGCGCGAGCCGCGCCGTACGGGAGGCGGCTGTGCTGCTGTCGGCATTTGACCTTGTCGAGTGGGTTATCTGCTCAAGGGCTGCGGAGGATTCCTGCAGCCGGCTAGCCTGGATCTCCGCTGCGCGGTGCAAATCGGCGCTGTTGGCGGACATGGCCAGAGAGGTGTCCCGAAGGGTTTGTGAACTTAACCTGAGGCCGGATATTGTCTGCGTCAGGGAGCCGTTTATGTGAAGACTCAGCAGCGTTCCGAGCAGGAGAGAAAAAAGCGCTCCCAGCGCGCAGCCGACAAGGGCGTTTGTCCGCGCCCACTGCGCGCTTTGCAGTGATTGGGCGACTGCAGCGGCAGCGGCCTGCTCATTGAGTGTAATAAGCTCTTCCAGGATGTCCTGTACTGCGCGCTGACGCTGAAATATGGTTACCCGCGCCTGAATGGCCATGCGCGTGTAGAGCTCCTCTGCCTTGGCCGCTTGCAGCCGCAGCTTGTCGAACAGGCCGAACATGGTGTCTGCGGCAGGCATCAGCTCGCTGAAAAAAACAAGAGAGGCGTCCTGCATGCGGCCCAGCGTCACCTGCTTTTTTATATCTGCTACACCGGCATAAAATTTTTCATGCTCCGGGACAATGGCCTTTACAATCTGCTGCAGGGTGTGGTTGGCAGTCGTGAACCGGTCCAGCCATCGGCCGAAATGCGATTGGCGCGGGTTGTCTCCGCCGTCAAAGGACGTGTTGGTCTGGATCAGATAGGATGTCTGGCCCTGCAGCTTGTAGAGATCGCCGCGAAACTGCTCCACTTCAGTTTTCATGGTTAAAGGATTGCCGATGTCGAGAACATCAAGCTCGCGGCACAGACCGAGAAAGGCCCGGTTTTCTGTTTCCCAGGCCGCAAGCGCCGCACGGAGCTGCCTATGCAGCGCCGCTTCCCGGTCGGTGCGGGGCAGGCCGTCACAGGTGTGCAACTCCTGTTCATAGGCTTTTTGCGCCTGAGCGATGGCCTGGTACTGAGCAAGCCGCTCCTGCTGCGTGATGCCGGGGTCAAGCAGGATCATGGCCGAGCTTTTGATAGTTTCAAGGTTTGCGCTTACCCGTAAGATGTTTTCGATGCCTGCAAGCCTGACGGTGCCGATGTCGACCAAATGCGAGCTGAGCCTGTTTGCCACACCCCAGCCGATAGTTCCGGTGAGCAGGGTCGTGCAGGCGATGACGGCAAAGCTGCTGAGCAGTTTGGTGCGCAGGCGCATGCGGCCAAGCGGTGCGGCCAGGCGCGTGAGAGAGTGTAACAACATGGATTCATCCTTTCCTGTATGGTGTTTTTGGAGAGGTAAAAGCCGCCATCAAATCTGTTCGCACTTGATGCGCAGGGGAGACTGCTTGGCCTCTTTTTTGAGACGCGCAAGGAGCAGGCCGATCTCTTCCAGCGACAGGCTGCTGCGGTTTTTCGACAGGTGCAAAAATACCGCGCTCACGCTCAGCAGCGGAAAGCGCCGCTCCGTACCGTCGCGGTCAATACCGTTGAGATAGCCGTTGCTGCGGTCCCGCTCGCTGTAAAAAGCCAGAATGTCTTCTCGGAAGCGTCGAATGAGCATTTGCGTGCTAGTCAGAAGGTGGCCGCGGTTTTTTTCAGTCACCTTCACTCCCGAAAAAAAATCATCACCCCCGATATGACCGATAAAAGCGCCGCCGTTGGCGCAGGATTTCAGCTGGTCGGCAAACAGCAGAATCGCGCGGTCGCCCACACGAAAGCCGTAGGTGTCGTTGAAGGGCTTGAAATTGTCGAAGTCGAAATACACATAAACATAATCATGATTCAGATCGTAAAACGATTCGGCGATATAGGTGTTGATGAGGCTGTTGCCCGGCAGTTTCGTCAGCGGATTCTGGTCGCGGGCTATGGCGATATTTTTTTCATTCAGGGCTTTCAGCAAAGCCCGTGCGCTCATGAACCCGATATAGCTGTCGTCGCTGGTGAGTATGATGCCCTCTGAGCGTTCATCCAGCGCATATATATCCAGGATTTCTTCAAGGGTTTTATGAACATCAACAACGGGGCAGCGCGAAATGAAGTCGTACAGGGTCTTGCTCAGCCCGGCATTGAGCAGCAAATCCTTGCCGTAGCGTGAGTAGGCGTATTCCTTGAGATCTTTCTCCATAATGAGCCCCAGGGGCTCGTCCTTTTCATTTACTACTGGAATAAAAGTCTGAGCCTTGTGCCGGCGGAACTCCTCAAACACCTGTGTCATGTTGGTGCGGTCGATCCGGACGGGCGAGATGAATTCCATCTGGTCGGTTATGATTCGGTGGTCGGTGTTGTGCAGGCGGCGCTCCACCCGGCTCAAGGCGGGCACGTTTTCATACTTGAAGCTGATGCGGCTGCAGTCGAGCTGGGGCTCCTGAATGAGGTATCCCTGGACGTAATCGCAGCCGATATCCTTGCACACATGAAATTCGTCGATCGATTCCACCCCTTCGGCGATGACCGCAATGCCCAGCGTGTGGGCAAGGCTGAGCACTTTGAAGACGAACAGCCTTTTTTTTTGGTCCGCGGCGATGCCGGCGATGAAAAAACGGTCTATTTTAATGTAGTCGGGCTCCGCGTGATAGAGCAGCTGCAGCCCGGAAAAGCCGGTCCCGAAATCGTCAACGGCAATGCGGTAGCCCTGCTGCTTATAGGTGGTGAGCGTCGTTTTGATGCTGTTGAAGCATTCGAACTGGTGGCGCTCGGAAAGCTCGAAGCAGACCGCGCTGGGCGGCAGGCCATGCCGCTCAAGTATAGCGGAGGTGTTGCCGGGCCGGTAATCGGGCATGTGCAGAACGCGATTGTCGATATTATTCCGGTGGCGGAAATCCCGCGCGTGCGTGCGGCGGCACAGGGTCTGATCCCCGAGTTCATCATCTCATGACCTCCCGCGAACGAGTCATCGCCGCCCTGAACTTCGAGCCGCCGGATCGCCTGCCGGTCAACGACTCGCTTTGGGACGGCCTGCAAGCGGACTGGATCAAAGAAGGCATGCCCTGCAATGTGACGCCCGCCGATCACTTCGGCTGGGACATCGAAAGCATGTTCATTGACGCCTCGGCGCGGTTCGACATGAAAGTTCTATCGCGCGCCGACGGATTTATCACGTTCGAGGATCGCGCGGGCTACACCGTGCGCAAGGCCGAGGGTCGCAGCGGCACGCTGGATTTTCAGGACCACAAGACCAAAACCCGCGACGATTGGGAAAACGTGACCAAGCCGCGCATGGTACTCGACGATCCGAGCGGCACGGCGCGGATTGATTCGGCTAGTTACTTCTGCCATCTCGATCCCTATCCGACCTGGGCAGAGGCAAAGGCGAAATTCGACACCATTTACACGCGCGGTCGGTTCATCACGTTCGCCGCGTATGGCCCGTGGGAAGCGACCTGGCGGCATCACGCGATGGACGAGTTGCTGCTGGACGTGCTCGAAGACCCGGAGTGGTGCGCCGACATGTTCGCGACCTACACCAACCTGTTGATCGCAATCCTTCAGCGCGGCCTCGACCACGGCCTGAAGCCCGACGGCATTTTTCTGGTCGAGGACATGGGTTTCAAAACCTCGCTTCTCATCAGTCCGCAGACTTGGGATGGGCTGCTGCGGCCATGCTACGAGCGGATCAAAGAGTTGCTCCGTCGGCACGGCATCCGGTTTCTCATGCACACCGACGGGCGCATGTGGGATTTGCTGCCGCGCCTGATCGAAGTCGGCGTCGAGGCGCTGAACCCGTTCGAGTGCGCCGCCGGGATGGACATCGCCGAATTGCGCCGCCGGTATCCGCGCACGCTGACCTGCTACGGCAACCTCAGCGCAACTGGATTGCTCAGTGACCGCTCCGCGCTCGAAACGGAGTTGCAGCGCAAAATTCCCTTAGCCACCGGCGGCGGCTTCATCATGCACTCGGACCATTCGATCCCCTTCGGCGTGGGCTACGAGCAATACCGCTGGGTCTGCCAACGCGCTCAGGAAATATTCGCCGCCACCCGGCAAGCCGGTTCTTGATTTGAAAGAGACCGCTCGACAAACAGCCTTCGAGTCCCAGAATTTGGAATATGTTCCATCGTTTTACCCAAGCTATTTTCCCGAGTGCCATCCCAACTAGACTCTCCCATGCGCAGGCGGGCAAAACAGGGCAGGCCGGAACCGGAGGCGCTTCCCGGCTTCCGTATTGGTCATACCCCCCACCCACATTTCCTTCTCGACACCGTTCGAGGTCGCATCCACAATCCCGCCATGGCCAAGAAGAAGACCACCAGGAAGAAGTCAGCGGCGAAAAAAGCCGCCGCAACACAGGAGACCGCACCTGCCGCGGCACCCCGGAACCGGGCTCCCAACAAGAAGAAAGCATCCCCCAAATCAGCCAGACGCTATACCGACCAGGAGAAGGCCGAGATCGTCCAGTTTGTGCGCGATCACGACAAGGCCCACGGCAGAGGTGGTCAAACCGCCGCCGTGAAGAAGTATGGTATCACCCCGATCACGGTGGCGAAGTGGTTGAAGGCTGCCGGGACCAAGACGCGGAAACCTGTGGTCCGCGAGGAAACGGCAGCGCCAGTTGCGGTGCCCGCACACCCGAACGAGAACCCCGTGGTCGATACCCGGGATTCCCTGGATACCCTGCAGCGCATGGTCGCGATTCAGCAGCAGATCGGGGAACTGCGGTGCGAGTTTGAGGGGCTGAAAGGGAAGCTGTGACGACGGGGCCTGTGGATCGCTGACATGGAAATCGCACTCCAAGGGCACCCCCTCCTTCCCGGCCTATCCGGTAGACGGGCCCGGGCGGGCGGAAAAAGCGGCTTCCTATCAGCGACCGTCCTGCTGTCTGTCCTGGTCCACGCCGGCAGCGCTGCCGAGTTCCACGTGAGCAAGACGGGGTCGGACGACACGGCGGGCACGGCGCAGAAACCCTTCCGTACGCTCGCCAAGGCGGTCACAGCCCTGCATCCCGGCGACACATGCATTATCCATGAGGGAGTCTACCGGGAGACCATGACCGTCCCGCGTTCGGGCAAGCCGGACAGCCCGATCCGCATTCAGGCTGCCTCCGGTGCCCGCGTGGTGATCTCGGCCTGCGAACCGCTCGAAACGAGCTGGATCCGGCAGGAAAACGGTGTCTACGCCGCCAAGATCGACCCGCCCCCGGCGCAACTTTTCTTCGCTGGGCAGATGGCCCAGGAGGCATGTTGGCCCAACGGGGCGCACGGCGATCTCATGGACAGGCCGTGCGTCAAGGCGGAAGAGGGAACGGGCTACGAGCAGATCGTTTGCAGTAAGCTGCCTCCGGGAGACTTCAACGGCGGCTACGCGCTGATCTGGCGGGGCGGTGCGTGGACGAACGCGACGGTCCGCATCAAGGACTACCGTCCCGGCCAATCCCTGGCCTTCGACCCGCCCTTTAAGCCCCAGAGCGATCAATACCACCAGGGCGATGCCTTCAAACCTCGGTCGGGAAACCGCTTCCTGCTCTTGGGTTCGCTGGCCGCGCTCGACGCGCCCGGCGAATGGCTGGCCGATCCGGACACCGGCCTGACGTTCTTCCTGCCGCCGGCCGGCAAAGCCCCCGAAGATCTTCCGTTCGAGATCAAGGCCCGTGATCAGACCCTCGTTCTCCGCGGATGCAGCCATGTCGAAGTGACGGGCATCGAACTTTTCGCCGGCGCATTGGACCTGACCGGCGCGAGTCACTGCCTTTTGGAAAACGTCCGGAGCTTCTACAGCAATCACTTCACCCGCACCGCCCAGCAGCGTGCCTCCCTATCCGGTCAACCGGGTCCATGGTGACCACAACACGATCCGCCGTTGCCACATCGCCTACTCGGCCGGAACGGGACTCGACATCCAGGGCGAGGGCAATGCGCTCAGCAACTGTGTCATTCACGACATCGGCTACATGGGGACCTATGACGGTGCGGTGCAGGTGAAGGCGACCAGGGGAACGGTCATCGATCACTGCAGCATCTACCGCTCCGGACGCGACCTGATCCTGCACCACCAGGCCGAGAAGCTGCGGATCACGTACTGCGACCTGCACCATGCGGTTATGCTGAACGACGACGCCGGCGCAACCTACGCCTGGGGGACGGACGGCAAGGGCACTGTCATCGCCTACAACTGGGTCCACCACAGCGTCCAAAACCACACGGTAGGCATCTACCTGGACAACTTCTGCAAGAACTTCGTGGTCCACCACAACGTGGTCTGGGCCTGCGGTTCCTCGGGCATCACGCTCAACTGCGACGCCCACAACCACCTGGTCGCCAACAACACCATCGCCCAATGCCCCAAGGCGTTCGGCACGTTCGCCTATCATCGCTACACGCCGGATCAGACCGGCACGCGGATCGTGAATAACCTGCTCCTCGCCCACTTCGACCCTATCGATCCGAGCCACGTGATCTCCGGCGCGAAGGGTGCGACACTCGAGGCGAACGGTCCCGGTGCCGTCGACGCGGCCGGCATGCCGACAGCGGACTCGAAGGCCATCGATGCGGGCGTCGTCATTTCCGGAATCACCGACGGCTTCTGCGGTCCGGCGCCGGACCTCGGCGCTTACGAACACGGAGGGACTCTCTGGCGACCCGGTGCGGATTGGGATCCAGCGCCCACGCCTCGGCCCGAAATTGCCTTTTTGCCGCAAGCCAAGGTCACGGAACAGACGATGTTGCAGGACGGGTTGCTGCTCTGGCTCGACGCATCCGCCGAGAGCACGTTGCAGCAGACAAACGGTGCCTTGACACGCTGGCACGACCGGCGGATGAACGGGCGGGCGGCGGTGGCGGGCGCGGGGTTCACCGCGATCGCGGGGATGCAGCGGACCATCGTTCACTGCAACGGCGAGTCTGGTCTTGATGCCGGCACGCTTCGGGCAGCAAAGGGCCCTGCCACGGTCCTGGTCGTGGCAAGCTCGGCCAGCACCGCGGCCAAGCCGTGGCAGCGGATCTTCGTGTCCTGGTCCGGTGAAGGTCCCGATTGGGTCAACCCCAGCTTCCTCATCATGCGTCCCCACGGCGAAAATCCGGCGCCCTTCGAGCCGCGTATCTTCCTCGCCGAGCACGCCAATGCGGCGGTGCTCGATAACGTCCACCTCGCCAGTTCCGCGCAGGGGGGCCGGGCAGAGTTTCCTCGACCAGTGTCAGGGTCTCACCCGGCTTCCGCCAGATCACATTCCCCTGGATCAGTCCATCCCCGAACCGTATGCCGGTCTGACCGACCACGAAGGTGTTGTGGAGCACCGTGCCGAAGACGGCACTTTCGCCCGCGCCGGGCTCCTGCACAAGCAGGTTGTCGATCGCCGTCCCGCCGCTCACCACCAGGTCTGCGGTGGCGCTCCCGGGACCCACGAAGTTGTGGACCAGCACATTGTGGGTGACGACGCCACTCCGGGTGCGGATGCCGTACCCGTGGTTGCCGAAGAAGGCGTTGCCCTCGATCGTTCCCCCCCGCGTGGCGACGCCCCCGATGCCGGCACCGCAGTAGAAGCTCATGTTGCCCATGAAGACGTTGTCTCGGATCACCGGATTGGCGCTGGAGGCATCGATGGCGCCGCAACGCGTGTTCTCCAGGAAGAGATTGTCCCGGATCAACGGGGCGCCACCGGCTCCAATCTTGACCGCCGGCTTCTGGTTGCCGTTCCCCTCGAAGAAGCCCTGGACGGTGAATCCCTGCAGCACCGCCCCGGAGGTCTCTTCCCCGCTGAAGGCGACCACCGGCCCCTTGGCCAGGTTGGCGGCGAGGATGGTGACCGCCGGACCGGAAGTGCTCCTGATCACCACGTCTTTGCCCCGGAAACTGATGGCCCCTTCGTAGCGGCCCGGGGCGACGGTGATCGTGTCCCCATCGGCCGCAGCGTCGATGGCGGACTGGATCGTGGGGAAGCGGCCCGGCACATCGGCATCCCGGGCCCGGGCGGGCTCGGTGCCAGCCTCGGGCATGGCCCCGTGCCAGACCCGTCCCTCCCCGGGAGGACGCACGGCAAGGCCGCCGAGAGCCGCCTCCGTCATCTGGGCCCGGCCCATCAACTCGGGGCTCGTCTCGGGTGCCGCCGTTTCAGACACGGCTCCAACCGGCAGCCCTGGGGCGGCCATTGCCAGCACCGCGCACGCCGTCACGGCCAGCCCGACCATCGTCCGAGGACGAGTCGATCGTCCCTGATAGGGCTCCATCACACCCCCCGAAGGTCCGTCTGTGACGGCGGAATGCTACCGGGCCATGGGCGGCCGGGTCTTTCCCGGTCCCCGAGAAGCCGGAGGCGGTTCCCTTCCCCGGCCCGGCAGGAGGAGCCCGTCGGCAGACCGGGCTCTGGTCACAGAAGGACCGCAACGCATGCCCCAGATCCGTGCAGGAGCTCCTCTCGCCCCGCCGGGCGAGCCCGCTGCCTCTCCGGCACCGGCCGGCCGTAAGGCCCTGCTGCTTGCCGCCGGCCGCTCGCTACGCTGCGCCGCCGTGCCCGGTTTCCTCGCCTTCCACGCCCACCCCGACGACGAGTCGCTCTCTATGGGAGGCACCCTGGCGCGCTACGCCGCCGCCGGGGAGCAGGTGGTGGTGGTCACCGCCACCCGGGGCGAGGTGGGGGAGATCCTCAACCACGACGACCCCGAGTCAGTGCGGGAGAGCCTGGGTGAAATCCGCGAGGCGGAACTGCGCGCCGCCTGCGCCATCCTCGGCGTGACCACGGTGGAGTTGCTGGGCTACCACGACTCGGGCATGGCGGGCACCCCGGAGAACGACCACCCCGGCGCCTTCTGCCGGGCCGATTTCATGGAGGCGGTGGGCCGCCTGGTGCGCCTCATCCGCCGCCACCGCCCCGCGGTGCTGACCGCCTACGACGCCTTCGGCGGCTACGGGCACCCGGACCACATCCAGGTGCACCGGGTGGGCACCGCTGCCTTCTTCGGGGCGGCCGACATAGGCCGGTTCCCGCTGGAGGAAGGCGAGCAACCCTGGCAGCCGTCCAAGCTCTACTGGGTGACCTGGCCCCGGGAGCGGACCCGGCAGATGCGCCGGCTGATGGCGGAAGCCGGGCAGGTTCCTGCCGAGGAGGTCGAACGGGAGCCGGGGACCGGGACTATGGACGAGCACATTTCCACCTACCTCGATGTCGCCCCCTGGTTCGATCGCAAGTGGGAAGCCGTGGTGGCCCACCGCACCCAGATCGCCGAGACGGGGTGGTTCCTCTCCCTGCCCGAGGATGTGCGGCGCCGGGGCTTCAGCCGGGAAGCCTTCATCCTGGCCTTCTCCCGAGTCGATGCCCCCACGGGCACCCCGGACCTCTTCGCCGGGCTTCGCTAGCCGCCCGGGGGTACGATCCCCGCGGTGATCGACCCGTCAGCCTTCGCCGTCGCCGGGGCGCCCGTCCGCCGGGTGGAGCACGAGGTCACCGTGGCCGCCCCGCCGCGCGACGCCTGGGACGCCTGGGTCGATCCGGTGCGGGTGGTGAACTTCCTGGGGGCAGAGGCCCGAATCGACCTGCGCATCGGCGGCCGCTACGAGATCCTGTTCCTGCTGGATGCGCCCGAGGGGCAGCAGGGAGCCGAGGGCTGCCGCCTGCTGGCCTACCTGCCGGGGGAGATGCTCGCCTTCTCGTGGAACGCCCCGCCGCAGTTGCCCGAGATCCGCTCGCGGTACACCTGGGTGGTGGTGACCTTCCACGGCCCGCCCGAGGGGCCTACCCGCGTGCGCCTGGTGCACACCGGGTTCGGCGGCGGCCCGGTGTGGGACGAGGACATGGCCTACTTCAGCGCCGCCTGGGGCCGGGTGCTGGGCCGCCTGCGGGACTACCTCGGGGCGCCGTGAGCGCCGCCGGTCGCTGGCGCGAGCACCTGGAGGCCTGGGCCCTGCCGCCGGCGCTGCTGGCGGCGGTGCCCGACTCGCCCTACGAGTGGCCGGCCGACCTGTACCGGCGCCGGCAGCAGGTCGAGAGCGCGGGGCCGCCCGGCCCGACGGCCCGCCACGCGTTGGGCTTGCTCTCCCCGGGCGGGTCTCTGCTCGACGTAGGCGCCGGCACCGGCCGGGCCTCGCTGCCCATCGCCGTCCGGGGGCACCCGTTGACGGCGGTGGAGCGCAACCCGGCCATGGCGCAGGCGCTGCGGGAAGAGGCGGAAGCAGCCGGGGTGGAGGTCCGGGTGGTCGAGGGCTCCTGGCCGGAGGCGGCCGCCGAGGCCGGGCGGCACGACGTTGCCCTGAGCGCCCACGTCGTCTACGACGTGGCCGATCTGGCGCCGTTCCTGCGGGCCCTGCACGCCGCCGCCAGGGTGGCGGTCCTGTTGGAGGTGGGGGAGCGGCATCCCTGGGCGAACCTGACCCCCTACTACCGTTCCCTGCACGGCCTCGACCGTCCCGATGGGCCCACGGCCGATCTGCTGGCAGAGGTGGTGGCGGAGGTGCTCGGGGTGCGGCCGGAAGCCGAGCGGTGGATCGGCCCGGAGCGGCTGCCTTTCGGCGACTCGGCGGCGTTGGTCGAGTTCTACCGGCGCCGCCTGCTCGTGCCGGTGGAGCGCGCGGCCGAACTGGCCGACCGCCTGGCCGGCGACGTCGTGGAGCGGGACGGGCGGTTCAGCCTGGGGGGCGAGCAGACGGTGGTGACGCTGTGGTGGGCCGTGTAGCGCGGCCATCGTGGCCCAAGGGAGGGGGTTGGTCGGTCACGTCCACGGACGTGGTGTATGGGTGACACCGCGTCGGCCTCGTTGTCGTGTTTCTAGCCGGTTGGGGCGAGTGCTGCCAGGGGGTGCTCCTTTCGGTCGAGGTCGGGGTGGGGTGGGTCGAGGAGTCGGATGCGGGCCTGGGCGAGGCTGTCGAGGCTCATGTAGCGGCGTCCGATGGCCCATTCGTCGTCTAGTTCGGCCATGACCGCGCCGACGAGTCGGATGATGGAGGGCCGGGTGGGGAATGCTGAACCTCCCCGGGTTTCTTGGAGGCTCTGGGGTGCCTTGGGTTTGGTGGAGGCGTTTAGGGTGCCTTGGGTTTGGTGGAGGCGTTTGACTGGAGTCATGCTGCCGAGGATTGCTATCCGGGGCCCACTTCGCAGGAGCCGTAGACCTCCGGGAGGCACTGGCAGAGACACTGGATCTTCTCGTCGTAGGTGATCGAGTTCTCTTCCTCAAAGGCCCACTGCTCTTCCCGGACTGCGTCGACGAGTTGTCGCAACCGCTGCGCCTCCACCTCATGGGCTTCGCGAAGGACTCCATCGGTACATTCCGGATCATCCGGGTACATGTTGCCCGCGCATTCCATGAGCCAACGGTCCAGCTCACCACTTCCGACCTCCGCATCCAGCAACCGCGTTTGGATATCGCAGAGGCCGCCGCAGCATCCGGACACGTCTCCTGGCGGGGCGTCGGCCTCGGCGACGGTGATCTGGGTGTAGATGGTCCGCTCGACCAGCTGACCGTCTGCCAGCCGTGCCGTGCCCGAGATCTGATACTGGAAGGTACCGGGTTCACTTGGTGGGGTCACCGTGCAGTCGTAGGTGTGGGTGGAGATTCCGGGTATCGACGGGATAGACATCGTGCATAGGCCACCCGGGTCGACCCACACCTGCACGTTCTGAAGGTCTGTCGCCCCCAGGTTGGCCACTTTGATGGTGAACGCTGCCGATGCGCCCGCATCCACCGCCTGGGTCGGCGGCGAAGCGGTCAGGTCCATTGTCATGCCACGATGGACAGTGACGCGGATGAAGTCGACGTACTCCCAGCCGTCCGAGAAGTACTCCTCCAGGTGCATCTCGATGCTGTTATCGCCGGGGTCGAGGTCAACCCAGATCGGCTTGTCGTAGTACTTGGTGCTGGCGTAGCCGTAGAGCGGGCGGCAGGCGTGTTCTCCCGTACCCTGGCACTGCGTCAGACGCCACGAAGCGCCACCCCAAGAGGGGGATGTGAGCACACGAATCTTGACCTGGTCCTTGAGGGTCGTGTACCCGTCGTCGAGATCGACCCAATCCCCGGTGCCGTCGGGGCGCTCCTCGTAGATCTGCAGGGTGTAGGAAGGAAACAGGTTGTCTCCGGCGACACCGAACGCCAGTTCTTCGAAGCGGAGAGCAACCTGGTCCCAGTCCACCAGAGAGGTCTTGCCCAGCAGCGTGATCGAGTCGTACCGCCGACCCAGCGTGCTCGCATCGTCGCCGCTGTAGTAAGGACCGAGTGTCAGGCTGGCAACATCCCATGGGATGCGACGAAAACCGCGGCGGTAGTTGGGATCGGCGATCCACAGGCCGCGGGTGTCGGCCCCGTAGACGACCATGGCATGGCCTGCACGAATGAGCGCCGGCGGACTCCCCGGCGCCGTGCTGGAGGTTGTCGACGAGGAAGTAGCCGGCGCTGCTACCAGCCTCCCGATCGACACGTACTGCGGTTCTCCGGTGACCCTCATGGCGGTGATGAACGCGGCGTACTGCCATGAATCCAACGCAGGAGCCGCCCCACCTCCGGCGCTGCCCAGATTGAGCCGCCAATCCTCCAGAAACCGCTGGAACTCCTCGATCCGATCAACGACCCTGGATTCGTAGTACAGCTGTACCACGGAAGCCGTTCGATAGCCGTTGCGGTCGTCCTGCCACCGCTCCGTAATTCCGAGCCCGTCGTTGTCATACCGTCTATTCAGCGCCGGAGCACCAGCCTTGGTCCGCTCCACGAAGTACCACATGGCAGACAACGACTGTCCGGCGCAGTGTCCTCCCGGTGAGATCGCAGAGCCAAAGTTGTAGAACGACCAGTCGTCGACGCCGGGCCGGAACTTGGTGTCGACGATCACCGCCGGACCGTCTGTCGACAATGTGGTCTCGGCGACCTGCGCTGCCAGCAGCGCCACAAACGTGGTGGCATCAACACCGTGGATGAAGAACTCCGAGAAATGCGTCGTCGCCACGACCACCGAGCCCTCACCCACACCCACCAGCGGCATCGCTTCTAGCCCACCGGTAGCCTCGTCGTAGAAAAACCCCATGGCGAACCCGCCTTCGGGCACCGCAGCCGGTACCTCCACCCAGATCGGCTGATCGGCCGACTGCCCGCCGTTGTCGACGCTGTACAGGGCAGAGATCGGGTTCACCCCAGACCCGAAGGTGTGTCCCAGGATCTCCTGCTTGGACACCGTGTAGCCGGTCGGCTCGCCGTGGGCGCCCTCGGGGACTTCGATGATCAGCCCGTCGGCCGTTTCGACTCTCCCACCGTCTGGACCCACCGTCGCAGAGCCGACCTCGACCGGCTCACCGAGATCCAACGATCCCACCACAGCCGGCTCCGGAACCGCCACACCCAGCACGTCGAGCGCCAGCGGAAACTCGGAGCCCGGCATGGTCGTGCCCCCACCCCCACCGGCGTCGTCCTTCAGGAGGTACCAGATGGCTGTTGCCGCCACGGCGACAACGGCCAGCCCGGCAAGAACCATGAACGCTGCCGGAGGACCGGATCGACGCCCCGACAAAGGTCCCGGCGCGGCCTGCGGAGGTGGAGCATCGACGGGAGTACCGCAGGAGGTACAGAAGGCTCCGCGCGGCGCCAGCGGCGCTCCGCAGTTGCGGCAGAAGGACTCAGCGCCGTACATGGTTGCTCCGTGGTCGCCTTCTCCGACCCTGACCAACCGCGGCCGACACCGATAGGGTCATCCGACCCGTCATAGATGGGCACGCCTCTGGGTCGCGGCGGCCGATCCCGGCGAGCGGTGATGACCGGAGACGTTGTCTCCGGGTGAATGACGTGGGTCATGTCCCGCTGGGGACTTGCCTCGGCTTGATGGACATCTGATTCTGGGGCGGTGGACGCAGCGAGCCTCGGTCAGGACCCCCTCGGGACCCCCTCGAAAACCTCACCAGGGTGGAGTTCGCCTTGCAGGTCCGTGTCCGTGGTCCCGACTGATGTCACAGGGCCCGGCGAGGCCGCTCATCGGATGCTGCAGATGATGGTGACCTCGGTGTAGCGCCCTGCACGGACTTCGACCCGTTGCGGTTCACACGCATGGCCACCGACCATGTCTGCCGTCACGATGTAGACGCCGGGAGACAGACGGACCCGGAACTCCCCGGTCGGGTCGACTCCAATCTCAGCAGTCGCGCTGACAGCAATCGCCAGGTCGTCCAGCGACGCTTCCCCCTCACCCGGGGCGGGGTAGACCGACACCGTCCCCGACGTTGGCTGGTTGAGACCCGGAGGCCGCCCTCGACCAGCCACAGCAGGCCCTGGATCCCCGACGGGGCAGTGCCCCCGCACGCCGTCTGCAGAACCGTGAGTGCCAAGGCCGCCGCAACTGCAACACGCCGCATGGCAAAGCCATCGTATCGATGCCCCAGCACACTGCGAGGGGGTGCCGTCCATCACCCCTCGGCACCCCCTCGAAAACCTCACCAGGATGGAGTTCCTGCTGCAGCCGTCACTGGCGGCACCCTCTGGCCATCGGCAACTAGCCTGGTGAGGTGCGCATCGTGGCCGTCTTCGCCCTGGCGCTCGTGCTGATGGCGACCGCTGCCGCCGGGTGCAGCGACCCGTGCGAGACGGGCGGAGACGAACACCGTTCCCGGGGAGCGGCAGCTGGCCGCCAACGGGGACGCCGTCGTAGTCGTTGACTCCCTGACCCTCGCCGACGCCTACCGGACCTCGCAGTCTCGTGGCTCGTACAGCGTCAGACACGCGACTGGAATCGTCGCTCAGATCGTCTATCTCGACTCCCGACTCAGAGAAGTGGTAGTTGACCAGGCGCCGGTCGCTGGACAACCAGTTCAGATCGCTGTTCCCAACGAGTGCCCTGCGGCCGGGGGACGGGTCGGCGAGCCGGGCGACACGCTCGTGTTGTTCCTGATGTGGACCGGCCACCCCGACCTCCCCGATTGGGAGGCCCCCTGGCTCCTGTATGCGGCCTTCATCCTCGAGCCGGATCAGAGCCTTCGCCACGTGGGGGACCCGACCGACGGCCTCTACCTCGATGAGGCAGTCGCCGGTATCTCCCGCCTGGAGGGGCAGGCTCCCTTGGACGCCCTGAGCGACTGGCTGGCCGAGACCCGCGGCGCGCCCGGTTTCGACCTTCGCCTCCCTTGACAGGGCGATCGGCGAAGCTGGGCCCGATCCCAGCCCGCTCGGGAGTGGTCAACCAGTCCCCTCCGACACTCCACGCTGTGATGAACTTCTTCTTCTTGTTCAAGAGGCCCCCGGCAGGGCCGGGGGGCCTTCCCTACTAGCGGCGCCGTCTGACTGGTGGCGGCCAGGGTATGGGCAGTTCGAGCTGCTCCCAGACCGCCACGTCGAGCCGCTCCGGCTCCTCCGGTGCCTCGCCGGACGCCGGAGCGGTCCGGAGCGCCTCCCGGCGCTCCCGGGCCCGCTCCTGGCGTTCCCGGCGGGTGCTCTGCCGGGTGACCCCGAGTCCGGCCCAGTAGTGGGCTCCGAGGGAGCCAGCGACGACCTGCTTGCCTTTAGGCAGCCACTCGGCGAGGTTCTCGAACTTGGCCAGGTACTTGCCCAGGTAGCGGGCCACCTCGAAGGCAGCGTTTCGGTCGTCGGGTGAGGCTTGGACTTGGGTGATGTCGAGTACCGGCCCGAATCCGTAGCGCAGGGCCAGCTCCTGCAGCTCCGCCTTGGTGACTGCCACTCCATCAACGCCGAGCTCTTCGGCTTTGCGATGCTGCCACCGGGAGGGTTTGCCGCTGAGCCGGTCTCCCCGGTACTGCAGGCCGCCGATGAGGGCATGAAGGTGCAGGGCCGTTTCGCCGGTTCTGGCGTGGCGCTGTTCCTGGCGTTCGAACACCCGAACGAAGGGAAGCCCACCGATGTAGCCGGGTCGCTCTGCCACCTCACGGTCGAAAGCCTGCTTGAACACCCGCCACATCTCCGCCACCTCCCCGTACTCCCTGGCCTCGGCCAGGGTGAGGGTGAGGTAGATCAGGGAGACGCCCCGGGACAGCCAGTAGTCAACGCCCTGGCGTATCCACTCCTCGTCGTCCCAGCTCATCAGCACAGCGCAAGTCGGGCAGCGCCGCCGATCCCAGCACCGGAACAGAGCCACGAGGTTGCCCCGCAGGAAGAAGACCGGGCGGGTGCAGTCGTAGTTCCGTCCCGGTGCCGGCTCATCGCCCGGCACCGTTCCCGCCCGAGTCCGGCTCGGCGGGGGTTTGGCTCAGCAGGAGAGCCCAGAGCGCGTCGGCGGCGTCAGGGTCGACGCGTTCGGAGACCTCGACGATGCGGACGGGGAACTCAGCCGCTTGTGGGCACAGGGACTCTTCGGGGCACATCCGCCCCTCCCAGATGGTGGGAAAGGCGGGAAAGCCGCACGAGTACCCGTTTGTATGTGCCCGGCCTGGTGGGGTTCACCGCTACCGAGGACCCGCAACCTAGCAGGAACTACACGACTGTGAGGAACAAACTAGAGTCGCTCCGTAGTCGAAACGGACACCGAACGTGGCATACGACACAGTCGCTGCTGATCTCGCCGCCGCCTACTACGCCGCGTCCCTCACCCCGAACCCCACACTCGACCCCGACGCCGACCTGGCCTCCCTTGCCGAGTATGCGAAGACGGGTCGAGCGCTCGCCGCCTCGCTGCGCTCCGCCCCCTCCAAAGTGATCCGGTGCGCCAACTGCGGAACCCGCCAAGCTCGGCCAGGCCAGAAGGGGCGCAGCATGGCCCTGCTCCACGGCCGCAACCTCCTCGCCCTCCAGGAATCCCGCGGGGACAAGGCGGCGACCTCCGCATGGAACGTCACCTTCTCGTCCACCTCCCCCTCGCCAAGACCCACGGTTTCGACTCCCTGCGGCTCCAATGCGACTGTGGCTGCCTCCACGAGCTCGGCTTCGGATGGCTCCGCCGGGCACCTGCCGCTGAACCCTCCATGCCGATCGCCCAGTTTGCTCTCTACTCGCCGGACACCCCCGTCGGAGAAGTCGAGTTCCCGCCGAGAAGCCCCAATGACGTGGAGATCGTGGCGTTCGCCCGCACCGCCGGGCCGCTCGACAGCCCACACCTCCAAGTTGCACTCACGCCACTCCCGTACGCCTTCGACTACCGGGACCGTTTCGGCTTCGACCCTCCCCACGACGAGCACCTGCTCCGCCTCATCGGAGAAGGTAACCCGCACCTGGAAGTGTTCGGAATCCGAGACAAGATCATCCCCCAATGGCGCCAACTTGAACTCGACCCCATAGACGACGGGAACTGGCAGCACCCGAGGGCCCTTCCACGCCCGACGAGCTTGAACATAAACATAAAATATAGCCGTTACGCAAGCCGGCGTGTTACGTGTTAGAAAAATGATTCATGAATGACAAATTTTGATGAAGTGGTTTTTAATCCCTTTCATACTTCGGAGTTACAAGGGATGTCGGTGTGGAAATTCTCGAACTCCTCCTTTTTGAACTGAAGTTACAAACTTATGTTTCAAGCTAAAGCTTAAAAAACTGATATTATAAACTCATGTCTTTAACAAGAACTAAACAATAATAAAGGTACTAATGGCCTATTAACCCCCAGGGTACTTTTAGAACAGTTGTTCTGAACAATTGTGTGATCCCCTGAGTTTTTTCCTCTACAGATTGTCATACTACATTTAGCGACTTGTCTGCAAACCCATATTTTGCCAGACAAAGATTCTCCCATAATGCATCGGATATCACCCTTGCGATTATCCAACAATCAGCCTAGTGTGTGGACCATTACCCGAAGTAATGGCTAGCACTGTGCAGAGAATAATACAGCAGTATTTAGACAGCGACACAGAATTGTCTGTCGTCCCGCTAAATAACAGATGTAATATCATCCACAACTGACGCTACAATCACCCGTGCTATTGCTCTCAACTGCTCTACGTAAGTCACGTTAAGTACGTGACAGAGCTTGTCGATCCCTCAGCCACCGTTTACTTGTTACTCCCCTTTATGGTTGCTGTCTGTTGTAGTACCATCAATCCAATTGTTGTTGATTACCATGATGCCTAACCCCACAGCATTGCCCCGTCCCCCGTAAAATCTTTGTGTGTCTGCGCCTTGGTGAACACATCTGCAAAGTTGTGTTTCCCTTTCGTCTTCATGGGATGAGCAATCCCTGCCGCGATACATTCCCTGGACTTGTGATAAGAAATTGCAACATGCTTTTTCTTCAACAAACTGTCCTTGATCGAAACATTCTGAATCACTCCCAAATTATCCTGTTTTCCATGTATTCGGGATAAATTTGAATTTCAAAGCATGTAACAGTATCATCTAAGCAGCTAATAACAAATGTTTTTGAATATCACTGGTTGACTAAATAAGTTTTAAAAATCATGTGTTTTTACTTAGGTGAATTTTGTCTGTAGAGAACTGTAGAGTTTTTAGTACCTACAGTACTTAAGGTTTTGGGTTAGGGTTAGGGAATCCAAACATCCCTGTCAAATGTTGACTATTAAAACCAAGGCGTCTAAGCGTGTCCGCAAAGTGTACATACCACCTATCATTGCTTGTCTTCAAACCATAGAGCGCCCTGTTGATGATCACCGTGATTCCTTCCTTGGTCCCAAACTCTGGACCTGCATGAGCATAAACTTTCTCGTTTGTGAATGCGTTAATATACGCGTTCCCCACATCGCCACATAACTGTCTCATACCTGACTTGTGTGCAATGACATACAACAACATTCCGCTGATACCCTTCACCTTTGACGAATAGATGTCGTGGTCGTGTGCATCCATCAAGTACCCACCAGAGACCATCCGCGCCTCCTTCTTAAGTCCTGCTTGACTTTGGTATTCATCACTTAACATGTCTTCAAATTCCGACGGCTTGAAGTTCAAAGCAGTCCATATCGACTAGTACCAACTTCTTTCTTGATTTCTTCTTCCCAATGGGTGTTTCCATTCAGCTTGTCCAACTCAAGCGCACTTGGACACCATATTTGAAAACCTTCTTTGGATTTAAATTCCTTTTCTTGTTTCCTTTTGTTGCTCGCCTTATTCACCCTTCGCGATCTTCCTAAACAGTCGCTTCATGCGTTGCGTTGCGTTGCGAAATCATAGTTCCTGACTGTTTGTCTTGCCCAGACTAGTTCTGGCGATGACTTTCCTTTGTGGTTTTCACTATGAATTTTGCATTTTGCAGTCAACACTGGAAAATCAATTTTAATATTCTCCATCTTATACCATGTAGTTTGTCCTGTTCCCCATTTGGTTTTAAGCATCAATCTTTGGTCCTTCCTTCTTCGCATGTCGCCTAGTATCGACTCGAGCTCACTATCCGCATCGCCTTCAAATGCGTTGTTCATTTCTTCCACCATTTCCAAGCTCCCCTCTTCCACTACTGGGTTGAACTCCAAACCAGTTGAGGAAGCCGGTGGAAGATTGTCATCTTCGACTTCGTCATCGTCTACCACTAGGTCTTCCAGTGATACTTTGTTGGGATCCTCGTTTGGAAGTTCCACCAGCGCGCCGTTCTCATCAACTTCCACGACAAATCCGCAATTTGCGATTTGCCATCTTCCATATGCCAAGGTTCTGCTTTCTTCTATAGGAAAAGTTGAGTATAGGCGCTTCAGCAGGTGGTTGACTTGGCTCACTTTGCTCTTTGCACCCCTTGTCTTTTGGTTTTACCACGTTTGGTATTAACGCACATCCGCGCGTCCAGTCCCCTTCCGGTTCAGACCATATACGGTACGTAAATGCATCCCGCTGATCCCATGCGATGCCTGTGAATCGTCCAGGCAAAATCTTTGTCTTGGGACATGTTGCAACCGGTTCAAAGTGAAGGACTGGTTCCCAAAACACATAGCAAAACATGCCGATAAGCGGTGTATGTCCAAACATTTTCTCCACCTGTGTTCGCCATACCGATTTCCTCAATGCGGTGTGATTTGTGATCAAACAATCAACAACATATTGCACCCAATAACACTTCAAAGGTGCTCCAAAGTCAACACAACTCTCCCCTTGACCACCTGCAATTACCGCTCAGCCGTGTTCTGTTGCGGGTTGTGTGGTGTTGTATGTCGTTGCTGGATTGCACACTTACAACATGTGTGGCTCCATCATTTACTTGGTAAAGCAAGCGCATTGTCCGACAACAACTTATTGGGTGCCCTAAC
>CAWDSQ010000023.1:0-23042 GCA_963804955.1 uncultured delta proteobacterium
GTAGTGTTGACTTTTTAGAAAAAAGGCCTGACCACAACATATAGAAAAAGCGGCGCCATTATTTTATATAGTTACACCATGTTTATTGCTCTGCTAAAATCAAATGTGAAGGCTCACTAGTATTTCTCAGAGGATTTGGTGTGGGCGTATTTTCCGATAGTATAGAGAATTTTGCAGCCCGCTTTGATGCTTCCTGAAAGCGTTCCGGAAACTTTTGACGTGCCGATTCTGGGCCGGTAGCGCACCGGTATTTCCCGTATGCGCAGGCCCTTTTGCACTGCCTTGATCTGCATTTCAATGGTCCAGCCGAAGTTCCGGCCTAGCCCTGCCCATATCCTGCAGCGAACTTTTTAGGGATACAAAACGACCGCAGCCGGTATTTGCCATTCTCAAAGCGAGTTTAAATCAGAATGCATGCTTTTTTTCTTACTATTTTGGTTCTTTGTATAAAGCTGTCAGTAGCAGCGGCAGACATCAGCATCGTACTCTTTAATGCTAACCCCCGAAGGCATTGTTCCATCAACTGTAAGAGTGTGAAACTGAGCTTCACAGGCTTTGGTATCATTAACGGCAATAAACTTTTTAGTGCGTACCGGAACACATTCTCCGGTGGGCTTCAGCCAATATTTATAATTGTTAACCAGCGTGACTTCTTCTCCGGGCTCCAACGATTCGCACAAAAAATACCCGACGGCACATGACCATTTTTTTTCATCTTCTATGTAACTCGCAAGCCAGATTGTATTCGGACTTGTGTTTTTGATATACAGATCAGATTCACAATACTGCCCCCCGGTTTGGTCCGTAATTTCTTCATCGCCGGCGCGGAACGACAGATACTGTGAAGCATCGCAACCGGAGGTTTTTTCAGTAATTTTTACCGTATCAAAGCTTTTTACTTTTAACAGGTGAGCATATTCGGTGATTATGTCTTCAGTAAACCAGTCAAAAAGTGCCACAAAATCAAAAAAAGAACTGACGATTTCCGACCTTCCCAAGGTGGGGATAATTGCCAGACAGCCGTTAAATGAGTTGCGAAGGTCCTCATCCTGCACCTGGTCAAAAAATTCATTAATTGACGGGTCAAGGTAGCTGCCGAAAAAACTGTTGAGTTTATTAAAAAAAGTGACGATGGCGGCATCAAAGCACTCAATAATTGATAGCGTTGATATGAAATTCCGAACACCCTCTCCAAGGAAATATGCAAATCCATAGGCGTTCAGCCACCAGTACAAATCATAATCCGCTTTCCATGCCTCATCGGTCGACGGCGGCCAACCAGAAGAAGAAAGTTTCGCCTGCGGGGCGATTTGCCATACCGCGCCAAATATCTGAATTTCACCAGGCGTTACATCAAGCTGAATTGTATCCAGAGAGGCAAAAAAGCTCTCAGGGTCATCTCCGTCAAGCATCCAGGCTGGTATTTGAAGTTTTTGTGATGTGAGCCACCGGCAGGCATTGGAATCCCATGCTTTGCCGGCAGGCGGTATAAGCTTTACTGTGCCGTCAGGCAGCTTACAGGCAACCCAGCGGCGGGCAAGATTTTTAACCTCAATTTTATCCAGGGCCGGATTGAGAAGCTTCATGCGTTTTATTTTCACCATGGACTGGAGGGTAACCGTTTCTCCCTTTTCAAGTTCTACGGGGGTTGAGCTTGCTGCGGTCTGCACCATGGATGGCAGAGCCTGTGAGTCAGCCGGAGAGCCTAATAGAGAATAAGCTACAGCCTTTCGGCTGGTGTTTTCCGAGAGCGCAACATCGCCAAGCAGGGGGCAGTAAAGATAGGGTTTGCCATTCATCAGCGCTCCAACAAGATCGTTCTTCTGGACACTGACTCTTTGCGTGCCAGTGTATTCTTGCCCCTGATACAGCAGCGTGCCGTTATCTCCGACGATATCCCCTGCAATGAGCGTTACGGATTTATCCCTATCGCATCCTGTGGAGAAAAAAGGCGTAAAGAGGATCACCATCAGCCATAAGGATGTTGCAATATTTTTTTTGGGCATCCCTACCTCCCTTCTGGTTGGATAAAAAAAGCCGTTGTTATGAGGCATGTCGCCATGCGTCATAACAGCGGCCCGACTGTTATCTGTTCCTTTACCCTCCGGGAATCCCAAACGGATTTTCCCGAACCCTTGTGTTTAAACAGTATGTAAGAAGTATTAAAATAAAAAAAATTATTTAACAATCAAAAAAAATTGCACTTGTGCCCCTGCCGACATGCAAAACTCCACATTACGGCTCGTCCTGGTCAAATCAAAACCCCGAAAATTTAAGATTACCAAAAACAATATGCAAAAAATTGAGTGTCGTATTGCTGTGAAGACGTGATACGTAGTATGGACTTTTATAACAAAAGGCCCGGCCACTGTATATAGTGGCAAGGCCTTTTGTTGATTCTTCAGCCTCAATTTTATTACTTTCCCACCATAGGCGCAAGCACTTCGAGAACCCTGCGTGTTACGGCACGAAGAGCAAGGCTGCGCTCAAGAGCTGCATTGATGCTGTCTGCATTGCTGTAATAGATTTGTATTGCCTTTCGGCCAATGAAGCTTTGGGCAAGTTTGCTGTCACGGAAATCGCGCAGATTTTCAAGCTTCGGGTTATTCACCCCCAACACCTTTTTAGCCGGACATGGGCTAGCTGTAGTTGTTGTGGTCGATGATGGTCCAATACTCGTTGTGGTGGTGGATACACCGCCGATACTTGTTGTTGTGCTGCTGGAGGATACAGACGTTGTCGTTGCACCTCCGGTCGTGGTGGTTGTCGAGGTGGAAAATGCACCACACTGCCCCGAACTCACTGCTCGAACATAATCGTCTTCAGACTTATTATTGTAGTACACGTAGCCCCAGTAGGAGCTCACACTCCACGCCCTTCCGTCAATAGTGTAGACATGCGTGGTGGACGACCAGTAATCTGACGCCACGGTATTGGGAAAATACGTGCTATTTATGGACGGAGTTGAAAGGCCATAATCAACAATTGATTGCAGCTCTTTAACAGTTGGCATGCGCCAGTCTGAGACCCCCCCGTAGTGTGCGGTGTTCATGGCCCGGATAAAATCCATAGTATCGGTACCGTCGCCCGGCAAGCCTTCATTGCCGCCATTGGTTTCGGAATTGTTATCATACCAGGTGTAGGTATTGTCTGCATCATTGGGGTCAGAATAATTTTCAACATCGTCCATAGCATGCTTTTCTTCCCAGACAAGACCGGTCACATCGTCGCGCACCATGTCCCAGGTTGCGGCAGTGTCGGGCAGGGGTATGCAGCCTTCAGCAAGCTTGGTATATGCCGGGGTGTTGATGCTGTAGCTGGCATCCTGTCCGTAAAACGGCTGACCGCTCTCGGGACAGATGATGTTATCGGTAGCGTTGTAGCACTTTGTTTGACCGGAATCAGGAACGGGCCAAAGAGTCACATTATCAAATGCCCCGGGCTGTTCTGAGCGCATCGCGCGAACATGTAAGCTGTTGCTCTTACGGCTGTTGTACAGAAAGCCGTCATAGAAGGAAAGGGCCCAGGTCCTGCTTGAATTGTCCGAAACCGTAGTAGACGACCAGTAACTGTATGACAGGGGATCGGGGGGAAATATAGGGTGTTTATTGTCGGATCGTATCGGGTGGTGTCAACAATAGACTCCAACTCTTTGGCCGTAGGCAGGCGCCAGTCGCTATGTTTGGCGCCCGAGGCATTGCCAGTACCGACTGTCCACTGACCGTCATTGTTAAGGATTAAATTTTCACAATAATTAAGTGCCAGCTCCCAGGTATAGGTGCTCGGCGCTCTTGACTGTTGCCACATGAGGCCAGTACCGGTGTCGGTGACCGTGCCGTCGCCATTGTCGATATACCCCGCTTGCGCAGCAGTGCCACACGCCAGAAAAGTACAAATGGAAAAAATAATGAAAGATTTTCTAAACTGCATAGAACCCTCCTTTAAAATCATTAATTCATTTATTATTAGCTATAAACTATAGATATTTTTAGTCAACAGGAAATACTATGTGAAAGAAAAAGTATCTTCGGGAAGATACGGAAGAAGCGAACAAGGCGGGAAGGGACGTAGATGAAGTGTGATGGCCGACACTAAAAGCTACCACAACAGCTTGTGGTCTTGCCTGCCCTTCCCTAAACTACACATTACGGCTCTCTATGGACTGCGGACCATTCCTTGAATATTCCATATTATCGGAAGAAATCTTTAATCTATCACAATCAAAAGGGTGGCCACGCTTCGCGTGGCCACCCTTTTGATTGTTTAATGCGGCGGACAAAGTTTTTCAACTTAGTCCGAACCTTCAACTGTCCGGTGATGATGCATGGCTACCGCCGCTGCTTCAAAGCCTGCTCGGTTTCGCGCCGCATATCGCGCTTCTTGATGTCCTCGCGGCGGTCGTGGTGCTTTTTGCCGTGCACCAGAGCCATCTCGACCTTCACCTTGCCGCGCTGGTTGAAATACATGCGCAGGGGCACGAATGACTGGCCCTTTTCCCGTATTTTTCCGTACAGCTTTTTTATCTCGCCCCGGTGCAGCAGGAGCTTGCGTTTGCGCAGGGGCTCGTGGTTAAACCGGTTGGCATGGCTGTAGGGGCTGATATGCGTCTCGAGCAGGTAAATTTCGCCGCCGTCGAAGCGTGCATAGCTGTCCTTCAGATTCACGCCCCCGCGCCGGCATGATTTAACTTCACTGCCCAACAGCGCGATGCCCGTTTCAATGGTCTCGACCACTTCATAATCATAGCGCGCTTTTTTGTTCTGCGCGATGAGCTTCTGCGTTTCTGCCATAATTTTATTGGACCTCGGTTAAGCAGGATTTGCTGGTTTGCCCTTATGCATGCACTTCTTCTTAAGTAGTGTCTGAACGAAAACCCCTCTGTCAGCGAAAACTGTCATTTCGAAGGAGCGAAGCGACTGAGAAATCTTTAGCACATGCAAAGATCTCTCCCTTCGGTCGAGATGACATGGATATAAAAACAGCGTTTTCGTTCAGACACAAAGCACAAAAATCTTTATTTATCTGGTTCTTCCGGGTTTGTTGTGCAAAGAATCAACCCGGTTTTGGTTCTTTAATAAATGAGGTTATGACTTTGAGCATCAAGTATTCCTGATCCTTGATACCGTATGCTCTTCGTTGCATAACCCGAATCTTGTTATTTAAGCCTTCCATGAATCCAAGAGAAACCTTGTGATCAGGATGGCAGTAGCTAACGATTCCGTCCCAGTGACGCTCGATCATAGCGGCAAACTTCTCAAAAGGTTGCAGCCGTTGCCAGCGCAGCTGGGCTTTCCAATTTTCAAAAAACTTTCGTGCCCATGTCGGATTGTTGTAATCCCACAGTTGCCCGAAAGACTCTTTTAGAATGTAGGCCTTATTGAGCCGTTTGTTTGCTTTGAGAAGCATCGCTAAGGCTCTGCGGCCATCAATATCCAGATTGGCTTTGTGGGACAGCAGTGTATATCGCTGACCCTTTATAAAGCGCCGTTCTTTCTCATTGACACGTTTGTACTCGCTGCGCCTAACCAGATCAAGTGCCTGACTCAGATGGCCTATGATGTGAAACTTATCGTAGACAATTTGTGCTTTGGGAGCATTCTTCAATGTTGCTTTGCGGAAGGGCTTCCACATATCCATGACCGCAAGCTGTATTGTAGCGGAGCGCTCAATGCCCATGGTGTCGAAAAACAGTTGAAAGTCCTGTTCCGTTCGGCCCTGTCCGCCCAACCAGATTGGTCGCTGCTCATCAAGATCGGCCACGACGATGGCGTATGTATGGCCTTTGCGGATGGATATTTCGTCAACACCAATGGCTCTGAGATGTTGGGCTGGCGGGTGCTGTTCCAACAGTCTGCGCATGTAGCATTTTTCCATGCGCCACACCTGATCCCAACTCAGGTTGTTAAGCTCTGCAACGCGCTTGACCGTCATCTCGCGGCAAAGCTCTCCAATGCGGTCTTCAAACCGTTGAGTGAACCGGGCTGATTTGGCCAGCATTGCAAGAGTTTCGCGCTTCACGGCTTGACACTGCGGGCAGGCAACCCGGCGGTATTCAAATTCAAGGTATATGCGGGTTGCACCGGCATCCAGGTCCCGCACCACGTGAGTCCGTCGGTCCCGAAAGCCTGATGCCGACCGGCCACAAATGATGCAGACTGTTTTTTTTGACGACGCTCAAGACGCACTATTCGGCCATCAGGATCTTTAGGGTGTGGCTTGAGTGTGGCTCGGGCTCGAAAGCCGGGAAAGCTATAAAGATCGCGGAATGTTTTTATTGTTTTCATTCCGCTACTGTAACTGACCTCGGAAAACGTGTCAATTTTCAAAGAACATTTATAAAGCTTTTACAGAACATTAACTCTGTTTAGCTGTCCAACAAACTCATGTGATCCATTTATCTTTACCCTGTATCGCTTCAAGCTCGGCTTGGACAAGCGCGATCAGCGCTGCCGGGGCCGTGTCCGTGCCCGCGGCATATGGCCGGCTCAGCCGGGCACAGGCTGTAGCCGTCGTGCATAAAGCACCTGCCCTGGTTGCGCACGGCAAACGCATCGGCAGCGGCCTGCCCCCAGTCGGGCCGCACCCCCAGCCACATGGGCAGGTGCATGCGGCTCCACAAATCCCAGCGCACACCCACATAGAGAAGGCTGCCGCCAGCTGCATTTTTGAATACAAGGGCAAGCTCGCCCTGCCGGCTTAGCCGCTCCGTGGCATAGGCATCTTTAAAGTGCAGCTCAACGGTGTCAAGCAGTTCAAAATATCCGGCCACAATTTTAGGCATATCTTCAGAAAACATACATACCCTCTCTAGCAGGCTGTTGAAAAACGCCCATCTGCCGCGTTGCGCTCATCATACTTCATTGCGACGTACGAAAAAGTACGCCTCATGTCGCATGATTTCGTGCGCCTTGCATCTGAGCATTTTTGAACAGCCTGTACAGCATGCTAGATGTGTGAGCGGCAAGCAGGCCTGATCAGCGGTACTTACGATCCTGTTTACCCATGATGAGGCGGTAAAATGATTTTGCCTGGCGAAGAATGGACAGCGTATAAATCTCCATCTCTTTAACCACTTCCTGTTTAATATACTTCGATGAAACCCGCTCAGTCTGCTCAAGCCGAACCGTTATAAAGGAAAGATAGTCAAGCATTTTGGTAACGATTACTTCCCGTGTCTGGTCAACCTCGGCGGTCTGAATATTCTGCACGATTTCCTCAAGGGCATTGGACGGGCTCGGTGCGGTAATATCGATAGTCGAGGCCTCCAGATCGAACATGCCGGTCACCGGGTCGATCACAAAACGCTGCAACCGCTGCAGCTTTTTCAAATATGCCGACACGCAGTCAATGCTGCTTTTAATGGACGCAAGCTGCTGACTGTCGCTGTACCCTTTCTGCGCATAATACAGCATGGCGCGGCGGATGCCGGTGAGCGGGTTATAGATATTTTGAAGCACATTGCGTGCAAACAGCTGGAGCGCTTCGGATATTTTATCCTGAATGACGCGCTCGGGAATGCGTTTTGAAATTTTCTGCTTTACGGCTTCATGAGCCGGCAGGGTGAAAAGCCTGTCGTGCAGCATGCCGATATCCCTGAGCGTCTGCGGCTCGTCGGGCGGGATAGCAGGATTTTCCTCGTTCAGAATCTTAAAAAAATTGATCCGGGGGAAAATGATGAGGATGCGAAGAGCGGGATCAATTCTGCCGCTTGAGAGCAGAAACCAGGCAAGCTGCACGTATTCATTGAACAGCAGCTTCAGGAAAGTCAGCTCATCGGGTGTAAAGTCCTGCAGCGAAAACATGCAGGTGGCGCACATTTTGTCCATGAGAGCAGTGCGGTCTATAGCAAGGCTCAGCCCCTTCTGCTTGATGAAGTTCATGGGATTTGACGGCGCATCGATCTTCATGATGCCTTCCCTGATCAGCGACGCTCCATCAACCCTCGCCAGAATATTGCACCGCAGCGTGTGGGTTCCGAGCAGAGCCACATAGCTTGTCTGCTCAGCCCCGAACGGCAGGCTCAAAAAACTGGCCACATCGGGCCTGGTCATAAAAATATGGAAGGTGACCCCGTGTTCGGCTGCCGCGAGCGTTTCGCTTTCCAGCATGTCATGAATAAGAGAACTGGCCGTCTCACCGGCATTTGAAAGGCTTGCCATATGCAGAACCTCTTCCAGATGCCTGCGGGCCCGCTTGATTGCATAAAACTCTTTATCCAGGCCGAAAGCGATGGAAAATCCGAGCTCTAAGCTCTGCAGCCGCTGAAAAATGAACTTGCGCTCCCCCAGCTCCTTGAGGCGATGCACGAACACATCAAGGATATTGCCGATGATAGCCTCATGGTTTTTCAGCAGAAGCCCGCTGCTCTGATCGGTTGCCATGGTGAGAATAAGGCCGCGCATCATATCGTTGACGGTCGCCTCAGGCGAGCCGTATTTCATGGGCATGGCATTCGTGAAAGAAATCTCGATATGCTTGCCCTTAAAGTCGATGTCAACTGCCTCGGCAAAATTATCGACGAAATATGACTTTTCCTTGCACCACAGGTCAACTACTTCGCGCTCAACGGCGCGCTCGATCTGAAAAAGCTTGCGCTTTGATAGAGTAGAATTTTTTATATCAGCCAGAATCATGTCACAACCGATGCATCCGAACTGTATGATTTTTGTTAATTACCTTATTTATATGCCCTCTTATGCAGTACTGCCGCCGGACGGCATGGCCGCTTGTAAAAGACATTTCTCCCGCATTATAGAGATACACTACTTCAGCCAAAAATTCAAACCAAATGCAAGCGTCCCTGCTCTGCAGCATGCTCGTTCTTGACAAGAGGCGGGCATACGATTACACTTTTGTGCTGTTAGCACTTAGGCTATAGGCTGTTGGACTGTAGGCTGTCAGGAAAATATCTTCTGGCTATGTTTAAAACCTTCAGTTTAAAAGCCTACTCACCTGAATTTTTTAAAAGGAGCATGTCCATGAGCAGACCCATCGCTGTCGGCGCAACCCGTGAAATAACCTGTGAGACCGGAGCGGAGCACACCGCCCGATACTTCTATCAAAATCTCCCGGATGTTTTTGCCACGCCGTTTCTGGCCGGATTCATGGAGCGGGTGTCGGCAGAGCTCATGCAGGACTATCTCGAGCCGGGGGAGCAGTCCGTTGGCATATCCATGGACATCAAGCATTCGGCGGCAACACCCCTGGGGATGAAGGTTCGTGTCGCCACCGAGGTAACGGCAGTTGATGGCGCAAAGCTGTCCTTCAGGCTCGAGGCATGGGATGAAATTGAAAAAATCGGCGAGGCGCTGCACGAGCGCTTTATCATCAAGGCAGATAAATTCAATGCCCGCATAGCAAAAAAGTCGCAGGCGCCGGCATGACACCTGAGGTTCTGTTCTGCGACAATCACCTGCTTATTGTCTGCAAGCCGGCGGGCCTGCCGGTGCAGCAGGACCGCACCGGCGACCCGGACCTGCTGAGCCTTCTGAAAGACTATATCAAGCAGCGCTTTGACAAGCCCGGCGATGCCTATCTCGGCCTGGTGCACCGGCTTGACCGGCCCGTGTCGGGCGTCATGGCCTTTGCCCGCACCTCCAAGGCCGCAGGCAGGCTGTCGGAGCAGTTCCGCGACAGCACGCCGCTGAAAAAATATATCGCTATCGTGCAGGGCAGCGTCCAGGGGCAGGGGGTGTGCACGGATTATCTTCTTAAGGAAAATGAAAAAGTGCGGATTGTCGGGCCCAAGTACCCGAAGGCCCTGTATGCCGAGCTGTCATGGCAGGCCCGTGCCGAGAGCAGCGGGCTGAGCCTGCTTGACATTGACCTCAAGACCGGCAGGCCCCATCAGATACGCGTGCAGCTGGCAAGCAGGGGGTTGCCCATTGTGGGAGACCTTCGCTATAGCAGCCGCAGGGAGTTTGACGGACGAAATCTGGCGCTGCACTGCTACCGGCTCGGGCTTGAGCACCCGGTTCTGAAAACACCACTGTTCTGGACAGCGCCGCCGCCTGAAACGTGGCGGGGCTTTTTTGATACTGACATTGAAGAGCTTCTGAAGCAGTAGCGTCTCTGAGGAGAAATATGTGATAGACCAGAAAAAACTGCATTTCGAGTTTAGCCGCGAGTATGAAGATTTCATATCACTGGGCGGCGGCCATGTGACGGCTGCCATCTGCGCAAGCTCCCCGCCTATACTGTTTGATCCGGGAGTCTCAGCCTTCGGCCCCCTGTGCGTGGAAAAATTGCGGGCGCATACCCGCAGCCCCGACAACCTTATTATCGCTCTCTCCCATGCCCATTTCGATCACTGTGGAGCCGCAGCCTATCTCATGCGTAAAATTCCGTCCGCTCGGCTTGCCGCAAGCAGCCGCGGCGCAGAAATTCTCAAGCGTCCGAATGCCGTTGAGCTTATCTGCCGTTTGAACGCCGAATATGAAAAAAGCATGGCGGCCGAGCTTGCCGGCGAGGATGTATCGTTTGCCGCTCTTGATGTCACCTTCAGGCTCGCAGACGGCGATAGCATAGAGCTTGACGCAGGCCGCGTCTGCCGGGTGTTTGAAACGCCCGGCCATACGCGCGACAGCCTCACCTACTACTTCCCGGACACGGGTATCGCCTTCATCGGTGATACGGCAGGCGCGCTTGAGCATGGCTTTATACACAGCCCGTATCTGGTGAGCTATGAAGACTATCTTGCATCCATAGAAAAAATCCGCAGCCTGCGGCCGCGGGCAATCTGCATGCCTCACAGCGGAATTCTTGCAGGCGATGAAGTGCAGCGCTATCTTTCAGAAGCGGCAGCTGCGGCCACAGCCTATAAAAATATGATTGCACAGTATCTGAATATGCTTAAGGGCGATCAGGAGAAGGTGGTGGCGCGGATAACCGCAGAAGAGTACGATGCCCAGCCCGCGCATATCCAGAAGCGCCAGCCCTTTATCCTGAACCTGCGCGCCAAGGTTGCCGCAGTGGCTGCCTGGCTTGAAACCCGAAACGGCTGAAATGCCGGCGCAGGCTCAATCCGGCCCGCAAACCATAACGGAAGAACAGAAACGATCCAGCCTTCCTGAAACAATAGGCTACACATACAAAATTCGCATAGAAAACACCCCCAGCCAGACAATAGCTTCATATACAAAAAACGGCGGCAGCAATCGGCTTTTTGCGCCCAGCATGATTATGGCACTCAGTATGCCGCATTCTGTATATGCCCGCATAAATGCCCAATCTTCGCACCATATCAGCTGCGTCAGCAGAACAATCAGCAGGCTGTAGAGCAGCCAGCTGATTTTAATATGCAGATCCGCAGCAGATGACCGCAAGGCGATGGCTGCGGCTACTAGACCGCAGCCGGTAAAAATAAGCTCGAAACAGTACAATCCTGCCACAGCCGAAGCCGGCGGAAACAGTTCGAAAACATAGCGAAATATCCCGACAAAGGGCAGGCCAAGGTTGTGCGCTCCGCCGGCAGCCGGAAAAACACCCCAGTAAAAAAACAAAAGCAGTTGCCACAGGCAATAACAAAGCACGGGAGCGAGAAAAAAATACCCGGGAACAGACGTGCGGCTGCTGCGTTTAAACATGTCGCAAAAATACACCAAAGCGCTGCCAAGCGCGACTAACAGCGCTGTTTCTCTGGCAAGAACCCCTATGGATAACACGGCCGCTGCTGCAATGGGCTTATTTTTTTTCAGAAGCACTAAACTGGCTACAATAAAGAACGCCCCCGTAATTTCGGTTAAATCGCGAGACAGGGTTAACAGGAATCCCGGATAGAGGGGCAGTATCATCCCCCACAGGGCTGACACATTAAAGGCTTTTGCATACCACCCCCCGAGCCAGGCTATGCCGCACAGCAAGAAATAATTAACCAGGATCATCATCGCCGGAACATATTCCGGTTTCCCAACAGAAAAAACCCAGACCAGAAGAGGATAGGCAATGCGCTGATGGCGATAGGCAGGGTTGTCAAATTGTACGCCGCCGGCGGCAGGCCCCGCGGTGAAAGGATTTAAGGCAAGGCGGTAGTAAAATTGACCATCATATCCTCCGGAGTTTTTAAGCACCGAAAAGTTTGCCGGCAAGCTATCGGGATTGCAAAAAACATCTCCGGCTGCGATAAAAGCCGTGGGGTTGAAATCGTGAAACCCGAGGCGCAGCAGAATAAATGCGCCATAGAGAAAAGCCGTGATCAGCACCGGCATGCATACGGAATGTATCCTTATCAAACGTAAGCGGGGCATCATAGCTTTATTTCACCGGCACTAGCACAGCTCAGGCTTTTAAAGATTTGCTCAGCACTACTTTCAAACCAGAAAAACCCGTTTTTATTGGGCACTATATATAGTGAGGACTGGCATGTGTCAATGTAAATGCCTTCAAAACAGAGGGGTGGGCCGGAAGTTCGGCGGTTTTTTCAAGCGGCTTTTATTCTAAGGCAGCATATGTTAAAGGGTGACACTCCGGCCTATAGAGGGCAGTATTTCAGCCAGGCAGACTGTTTTTATGTTAGCCTCCTTCCTCGAACAGGGGCCCAAAATTTTGAATCCTGGGCGCAATCAGAAAAACCATTGCTGAAAAACCCCGCTTGCTGAAGGGTGATTATTGAACGAGGGAGATTCTGTGCTGTTAACGTATCGTCTGACGATGTAAAACAAGTTGCCTGGGGACGTTTAGGCAGTTCTTGCAATTGTTTTATGGTTCTGTATAGTATATTTCCAATACGGGTACAGGGACACATCTAATCAGCCACAGAAGGGGTTGCTAAAATGATCAGCATTGTCGTTCCTTGTTATAACGAACTGGAGGTCATTGACCCGCTGTATGAGCGCCTGACAAAAGCCGCTGAAAAATGGGGCGAGCCTTTTGAGGTCATCGTCGTTGATGACGGGTCACAAGAAGCTTTCTGGAGAAAGCTGGTCATGATACATCAAAAGGACAGCCGCTGGAAGGCCATGCGCTTTTCGAGAAATTTCGGACATCAGACGGCGGTCTCAGCCGGGCTGTACTACGCAGCCGGGGATGCCGTCATTGTGATTGATGCCGACCTGCAGGATCCCCCTGAAGAGCTGTACCGCTTTATCGACAAGTGGAAAGAGGGCTTTGATGTTGTCTTCGCGGTCCGGCAGAAAAGAAAAGAGAATATCTTTAAACGATTCTGCTATAAATCATTTTACCGTATTCTTTCGGGCGCCAGTGAAACATTAATCCCCGAAGACTCGGGTGATTTTGCATTGATCGATCGCAAGGTACTGAGGGTTATCAATTCCATGCCTGAAGAAAACCGCTTTGTGCGCGGCCTGCGCGCCTGGAGCGGCTTTCGGCAAACGGGCCTCACCTATGAGCGGCATGCCCGAGCGGGGGGGCGCCGAAGTACTCATTCGGCAAACTCGTGCAGCTTGCCATCGATGGTATTTTCAGCTTTTCAGCCGTGCCGCTGCGTCTGGCTACCAAGCTTGGGCTGCTGACATCGGTCATTGCCCTGGCGGGGGCGATATTCACCTTTTTACAGCGCATCTTCGCCGACCAGTTCGCCAAAATCGGCCTGGCTCCGGTGCCCGGTTTTGCCACGATTGTGATTGCCATGCTTTTTTTGGGCGGCGTTCAACTCATCTGCCTTGGCATTCTGGGAGAGTACATCGGCAGGATTTACGATGAGGTGAAACAACGTCCTTCCTGGGTCATTCAGGAAGGCCTGGGAATCGAAGTTACGAGCAGCACCGTCAAGGACATGAAGCACTAACCGGGGCTGCCTGCCCGGGCGATAAGGCCGCGCGCCGGGCCTACCAATGTATAGGGTCCACATTGAAAACACTGCAGGAAATGCCAACAGATCTTCTCATTGTCGGCGGAGGCATCACCGGCCTGACGGCCGCATATCTGGCAGCCAAAGCAAACCACAAGGTCACGCTTATCGAGGCAAGCGACCGCTTTGGGGGACTGATGCGGACAGCCCCTGTTGCCGGTACGCCGCTTGAGTGCTTTTACCATCATTTTTTTACCCACGACCTTGAGCTTCACTGGCTGCTCAGAGAGCTGGGCTTGCAGGATAAAATCTTTTATTGCCCCAGCACCATGGGCATCTATCGCAACGGTAAAATATTTGATTTTAACAGCCCTCGCGACCTGCTGGCCTTTGATGCGATCCCCCTGTTGGACCGCATCAGGTTTGGGGCAACCAGCTTACTGATGTGCAAGTGCCTGCACTGGGAAAAATGGGAAGACGTGCCCGCCGTGGACTGGTTCTACCGGTATGCAGGCAGGCAGAGCACGGATGCGATCTGGGCGCCCATGCTCAAGATCAAATTCGGTTCGTATTACGACCAGGTTCCGGCGGCCTGGATGATCGGCCGCCTGCGGCAAAGAGTTAATTCCAATGATGGCAGGCAGCAGCGACTGGGGTATCTCACGGGCTCGCTTGATGTGCTGTGCACAGCATTGCTGAGCCGTCTGACGGCGATGGGGGTACACCTGCATGCAAACATGCCCGCCCAAACGCTGGAGGTGCAGGCCGGCCGGCTGACGGCCGTGCGTTCGGGCGACCGTCGCTTTGCAGCTCAAAAATTTCTTTTTACGATTCCAACCACCGCCATCCATCCGCTGGTTGCACCTGTTGACGCAGCGTTTGCCGGCCGGCTCAGGGAAGTTGAATATTTCGGCGCCGTCTGCGTGGTGCTTGTGCTGAAGCGCCCCTTGAGCCGTATTTACTGGCTGAATATTGCCGATGCGGGTTTTCCGTTCGGCGGGGTTATCGAGCATACCAACTTTATCGATCCTGCCACGTATCAGAATAAGCACATTGTGTATCTGTCTCGCTATTTTGCAGCCCATGAAGAAATCGCATCGCAGGATGAAGCCGCAATCAAGGGCCAGATGCTCTCCGCGCTGCGCAGGCTTACCCCGGGCTTTGAGGATGCCTGCATGGATGAGGTGTTTGTTTTCCGGACGCGGACAGCCGCAAATGTCTGCGGCCTGAACTTCTCAAAAAAAATACCGCGCTGCGCATCGCCGATAGAAAACATGTACCTGGCAGGCATGCCCCACATATATCCCGATGAGCGCAGCTGCAACAATGCCATTCGCGTTGTCGCGGAGGCATGCCGGGTGATGAAGCTGGGCTGTGAGGATATCCCCCGCGGGCCGACGCTGGCGGGCAGGATTGCTATGGGGTAGGCCGTGGGCAGCTGTATTCCACAAATATAAGCCCCCGCACGACAATGTTGGCATATGTGTCGAGAAACCCGCTTGAAAGAGGGGTCTTTTTGACTGTCGCATACCGCAGGGTTTTGTCCTGGCTTTCAAGAAAAGCAGCTATGTTACAAAAATCGTTGCTGAGCCCGTAAAAGGTGGGGCCGAGGGGCCTGGGGGAGGTCCACGCGGGTTTCTGATGCTGGTAACCGTCAGGCCCGAAAAGCTTGACAAGAGGATGCTCGTTTATCTGCACGTGCCTCTCTTGGGCAACGGACTTCAGCTCGATCATGAAACTCCCGGCGCCGGGGATGATCTGTGTTTTTGCGCCGCACCAGCTGCTGTTTGCCGCAAAGACATTTTCTCCGAAAAAAACAAACCAGGCTCCGGCCAGCACCACGTCCCTTGTCTCCCTGATTTTTTGCTCTGCCCGGTCAAATATGATTTTCGTCGACACCATTACCACGGACTGGTAGAGCAGCATCGGCACGACTATCAGTGCTGCCAGCCGCGCTACGGGCATGCGCCGTGCAAAAACGGCAGCAAGACAAAATCCGCCCGTGCACAGCGCAGCATACAATTGCGGCATTGTGCCGTAGCTGCACCAGAACGCCAGAGCCCCGGCAATCACCAGCGCGGACCGAAAAAGCACAGGGTTTCCGCCATGCGCACAAACAAATCAAGTGCAATTGAAAAGCAGAGAACAAGGGGCAGATAATAATACACCATATATATTTCCCAGGTCGCCGACGGCAGCACGCCAAGACCAATAACAACAGCCCCCAAAAACAGTATGATGTTGAAGCGCTGCATCAGGCTGTGAAGCCTGATGCGCTTATATGCGCAGGCAAGGCTGACCCCAAGACAGATGAGATGAATATGAGCAGCGGAAAAAAAACGGGGTTGCGGATAAAATCCCTGATCCTGAAATACTCGCCGCGAAGCCCGCTGAACCTGTTGCCGTCAAGGCTGAACAGCGCCAGCGATCCTGCAAAGCTTGGAATGCCGGGATATATCAGAATCCCGGCGCCTGCCATGGCAAAGGCGCAGGAGCACGCGCTGAATACAAGCAGTGCTTTCCGGGAAAACTTCTGCCAGTAGCCAGAACGAACAGCAGCAGGTAAATGCAGGGGATTGCCCCGCAGGTATGCATGGGTATTGCCACCAGAAAAGCTATGGCGCTGGCGCCTACCAGACAGGCTAAAGACCGTGTTTCTTTAAAGCGTTCGCAGAGCCAGAAGGTGGCGAGGCAGCAAAGGACAACCGTGGTTTCCGGGCGCAGGGGAGAGAGCGCCCATTGGGCCACGAGCAAATACAAAAAGACACCTGCCCCGGCCTGAGCAGCTTCTTTTGAAGCGTAGCGCAGCGCGCAGAGATAGACAAGGCGAAGAGACAGAGCAGAATTTCTGCGCTTTGAACCAGGGCAAGTATGCGATAGCTGGGGGCGTCTGCACCGGAAAGAAGGAGTGCGTACAAAAGCGTCGTCGGCTTCATGAAGTGAAAATACTGGCCGTAGAAATCATTATAAAAAGGGTTGCGAAGGCCAATGGTATTATAGAGCTGGTAAAAATAATTGCCGTCGTCATAATTCGGGATCACGAGCAGGCCGAAAAGCAGGCATGCGCAGGATATCGCGATCCAAAAACATCTATCGTAATTCATTTTTTTGGTCATGGATACAGCAGCATTTTGACACACACCCGCTTTAGCGTAGAGCTTAATATAGGTCCTGGACAAATGGGTGTCAAGGCAAATGACAACCGGGATAGGGTTGCTGGTGAGGGGTTCATCAGGTCCGCGCGACAAAAGAATTCTCTGTGGCGCCGTGTTGGATAATATGTCATTATCACCATTGGTGGTGGCAGGTTTAAAAGCCGCCCATTGGGAATTGCAGCCGTTAGATTGGGCAAAGTCCGCCGAGGCGGATGCCCAACATTTTTCCAGTGCTTAATTTTGATGAAAAGTAATACTCAACTTGACTGACTTTATAAGCTGGTGCCAGCCTGTTCAGTGGCACGCCGCTTGCGTCGGGCTACGTGCTCATAAAACCAGTTTTTTCTGTGATACGACACCTTCATTCGCACCGCCTTGCGACGCTTTGTGCCGCTGAACAGGCTGGCCTGGGCAAGAATAATACAAGGATTTTCCATGATTCTGTTAAAAGTCAGCCAAGTTGAGTAACTATTTAAAAATGAGGCCTTCTGGATCCCGGGTTTTACCGGGGTGACGATAGTGCACGACTACACCATTTTTTTGACATGGACACTACAGGAGTTTATCATGGCAAATATCCGCGCGCATGTGTTTGTTGAAGGCCAGGTGCAGGGCGTCTGCTTCCGCGCCGAAACGCGGGAGGCGGCGCAGCGTTGCGGCGTTACGGGCTGGGTGCGAAACCTGTATGACGGCCGCGTGGAGGCCGTGTTTGAAGGCGGCGAAGAAGAGGTGGAGGGTGCGGTTGCCTGGTGCCATCACGGGCCGCCCCATGCTTCGGTGACCCATGTGGAGGTAACCCGCGAGCCGTATACCGGAAAGTTTTCCACTTTTTCCATCAGCTACTGACCGGCCATGCGCATTCTTCTCATGCAACCTCCTGTGGAGGATTTCTATCAAACCGCCATACGCACGCAGCCGCTCGGGCTTGCCTGCCTTGCCGCAGCGCTTCGGCAGCATGGGAACGACGTCGCCATACTTGACTGCCAGCCCCCCGGCAAAAAGCGGCAGCTGCCCCTGCCCGCGGCATTCTCTTACATGAACCGCTTTTACACAGCAGGCGACGTAAGCCCCTTTCGGCTCTACGGCAGGTACAGCCATTTCGGTATTTCCTGGGATGAGGTCCGGCAGGCTGTTGCAGCGGCTGAACCGCAGGCTGTTGGCATTTCCTGCCAGTTTACGCCCTATGTTGAAGAAACGCTCAAAACCGCACAGATCGTCAAAAGCCTCAACCCAGCAATTCCTGTAATCGTAGGCGGCGCCCATGCAAGCGCGCTTCCTGCCGAAGTGCTCACAAGCCCGTACATAGATTATGTCATTATTGGCGAGGGAGAGCGCACCCTGCCTGAGCTTATCGGATCCCTGTCTGAAGGCCGCGACATCGGCGACATCGCAGGCATTGCCTTTAAGCGCAGCGGCGAGGTGGTTGTGCATCCGCGCGGGGAATACATAGAGGATCTTGGCAGCCTGCCCCTGCCTGCCCGCGATCTTCTTAATTCCTCATGGTACAGCGTTGGGAAAGCTGCCTGTGCCATGCTGCTCACGAGCCGGGGCTGCCCGCAGCGCTGCTCATACTGTTCGGTGCATCAGGTGATGGGAAGCCGGCTCCGGTTCAGGTCGGCAGAGCATGTCATTGCCGAGATGAGAGACTGTCATGAACGCTTCGGTATTACAGCATTTGATTTCGAGGATGACAACTTCACCTTCGACCGCGAGCGAGCACTCCGAATACTTAATGGGATTATAGAAGAATTCGGCGGGCGCAGTTTGCGGCTTTTTGCCATGAACGGCCTGTCGCTCATATCCCTTGACCCGGAGCTCTTGCAGGCCATGAAGGGTGCTGGCTTTGAGCGGCTGGATCTCTCACTTGGCAGCAGCAGCCATGAACTGAATCGCCGCATGGACCGACCGGCTGACACTGCCCGGGCTGAGGCCGCGCTGGAGGCGGCAGCCCTGCTGGGCCTGCCCGTCACGACCTATATCATTCTCGGCATGCCCGACCACCGGCTGGAAAACATGATTGACTCTATCATCTTTCTTCTTGAGCGGCCCACGATGCTCGGGCCCAGCATTTTCTACCCCAGCCCCGGCACCCGCACCTTTGATGCGGTACAGGGGGCAGACCTCTGCGATGTTACGCAGTACGGGCTGCTTCGCTCAAGCGCCTTTCCGGTTGAAACGCCTCACTGCTGCCGCCTTGATCTGGTGACGCTGCTGCGCCTGTGCCGCTGGATAAATTTTGTAAAAGGGCTGCTTGCTAAAAACGGCACGCTTCATGCTCCTTTGCAGATCTTCCGGCTCTTTTCTGCCGGTGACCCGGCAGCCCTCCGGCTCAGAACGGCCGCTTTCACCAGAAGCTGCGGGCTGGCACCTTTCAGCCCGTTTGCTTGACGAGAAAAATTTTTTCGGCATGAAGCGACTGCACGCAACAGAAGTCTACCGCTATGAGCTGTTTACCTATGAGACTTCTCGGAAAGCCGTTGATATTTTTTTTGAAAAAGCGCAATCTCTGTACATCCGCGCTGCGGCAACCGTCCGTGCTGTCATAATCTGGAAGTCGGCATGTATCTTATCGAACCCTTTTTAAATTTTTTTTACCGCCGGACCATGCGCTCGGTGCTGCGCTTCGGCAGCGTGGAGGAACATCCCGTGCCGCCCCGCTCTGCGGCTGACACGGATGATTATCTGCTGTATGTTCATATCCCGTTCTGCGAAAGCCTCTGCCCGTACTGCTCGTTTCACCGCTACGCATTTACCGGGGAGCTTGCCCGGCCGTATTTCGATGCGCTGCTCACCGAGCTTGCGATGTATAAAAAACTCGGCTATGACTTCAAGGGCATGTATGTCGGCGGCGGCACGCCCACGATCTTTCTTGACGGGCTTACCCGCGTGCTTGACTACTGCCGGAAAAATTTCAGCATTAAGGAAATATCGGTTGAGACCAATCCCAATCACCTGACCGACCGGCATATGAAGGTTTTAAAGGACGCGGGCGTGAACCGCCTGAGCGTGGGCGTTCAGAGCTTTGACGACAAAATACTGAAAGCCATCGGCAGGCTTGAAAAATACGGCAGCGGTTCCGATATTCAAAAAAAGCTGAGCGGCGCCGGCGGCATCTTCGACACGCTCAATGTTGATCTCATCTTCAACATGCCCCTGCAGGATGATGCAAGCCTGCGGGCTGATCTTGACATCATCGACAGCCTGCTGCCCGACCAGGTCACCTTCTATCCGCTCATGACGGCGCCGTCGGTTGAGAAGGCCCTGCGCTCGACCCTTGGCGCTGTGGATTTCCGCAAGGAAAAACGCTTCTACTTCACCATCCTTGAAAGCATGCGCAAAAACTACACCGGCTCAACTGCGTGGTGCTTCTCGCGAAAAAAATCGATGATCGATGAGTACATCATCGCCTATGATAAATATGTGGGCGCGGGCAGCGGCTCCTTCGGGTATTTCAACGACTGCATCTATATTACGTCGTTTTCACTTGAGGAATATATCGCAAAAATACGCAAGGGCGAACTGCCGATCACACGCGTGAAGAAATTCACTCCCCGGGAAAACCGCTACTATTTCTTCCTTATGAAGCTCTTCGGCCTTGAGCTTGACAAGGCAGCCTTTCAAAAAGCATTCGGCAGGACCTATACCCGCGATCTGTTTTTCGAGACGCTGCTTTTGCGGCTTGCCCGCGCTATCCGCGAACCGGCTCGACCATCCAGCTTACCGGCAGGGGCCGCTATTACTGGGTCATGGCCATGCGCGAATTCTTCATCGCCGTTGACACCATGCGCGATACCTGCCGCAATCAGCCGCAGTAGCAAAAAATTCGTTGAACAGAGTGCGCGGCAGGCGGCGGCCTCTTGTCTGGCCCCCTGGCCGGGAAACCCTGCGGTGGATCGAGTACAAGGCTCTATCTGTTTTCGTGAAGGATGCTGCTTTTTTGGCAGGCGCTGCTGGAAAATTTTTTAAATCCTGCGGCCTCATCCAAAACCATCATCCAAAAATGAAGCTTTATCCCTTCGCCCCGAGCCTGTTGAAGGGCCGAATGATTCAAGTACGACTTTCCGTTCATAGTTCGACCTTTCGTCAAGCTCAGGACTCACCACGAACGGCCTTGCCGTGCATGGAGAATGAGGCTGCAAAATAATGCAAAAAGGCTCCGGCTGGAAGCGGAGCGGCATGTAGCCATGAGCTGTTCCACTGCCATGTCAGCGGTCTGGCGTGTGCTGTGTCTGCGGCAACCCGCTGCCTGCTGCGCTGTCTAAAACCGAACGGATCGCTTGAGATATCTCTCTACGGTTAAACGGCTTCATGATCAGGGCCTTGATGCCGAGGGCCCGAACGATTTCCTCTGATATTTTTTCATTATAGCCGGTAGCCATGATAACGGGTATGCCGGGCCTGATGCGCATGAGTTTTTCAGCCAGTTTATCTCCCGTCATATGCGGCATGGTCATGTCGGTTATAACAAGATCAAAATAGTCAGGATCCTTTTGAAACCACTCCAGGGCGCTCTTGCTGCTAAGCATGACGGTGGGTTGATACCCAGGGATTTCAGCATGCTCTGCCCGACATCAAGCAGCATTTTTTCGTCATCAACCAGCAGTATGCGCTCAGTGCCCGTGAGCAGCGGCGGCGGTTCAGGCGCCGCCTCCAGGGCGGCATCCGTCAGCTCGGGGCAGCAGTACGTCAAAGGTGGTGCCTTTGCCGGGGTTGCTGCGCACCCATATGTCTCCGCCGCAACTTTTGACAATGCCGTGCGCCACGGCAAGCCCCATGCCGGTGCCCTTGCCGAACTCCTTGGTCGTAAAGAACGGCTCAAAAATTCGGTCTATAAAATGGGGATCAATGCCTGTGCCCGTATCGCTGACGGTCATTTTCACGTATGCCCCCTCGGGCAAATCGTGATAATCCGCCGCCTGCCGTTCAGCCAGGAAAACCGACGACAGCCCGATCTCCAGAACGCCGCCGTTTTCGCTCATGGCATGAGCGGCATTGGTGCACAGGTTCATGAGCACCTGGTGGATCTGCGTCGGGTTGGCATTGATCAGTCCGGATTGCCTGCTGATGGTTTCCCGTATGTCAATGGTTGCCGGCAGCGTCGCACGCAGCAGCTGAATGGCCTCTTTGATCAGCGGGCTCACCTGCAGGGGGGCACGGGCCTCCATGTCCTTGCGGCTGAAGGCCAGTATCTGACGGACAAGGTCCCGTGCGCGTATGGCGGATTTGAGTATCTGATCGAGATTATGCTGCACGGATATACCCGGGCTGAATCTTCGATGGACAGTTCGGTATAGCCCATAATGGCTGCCAGAATATTGTTGAAATCATGGGCGATGCCCCCGGCGAGGGTGCCGATGGCCTCCATTTTCTGTGACTGGCGATACTGGGCTTCCATTTTTTTTCGCTCGGTTATATCGCGCATTACTGAAACACCCCCCGTTATCAGCCCCTCTGTCATCGTGCATACTCTGTGCATTGCACTCAAGGTGATATTGGCTCCGTTTTTTTGGCGGAAGATGAGCTCGCGATTTTTTAAAAAACCTTTTTCAAACAAATCTCCGAGGTTTTTCCGAAGCGCCTGCATGTCTTCAGCCTGTCTCGGGGGCCAGGAGGACATAGGACTTGGCCTGATCAGCTCCTGCGGTGTATACCCAGCAATTTCTCAACGGCATCATTGACAGCCACTATGTCCCCGATCGCATCCGAGAACATTATGGCGTCGGGCGATGTTCGAAAAATTTTCTCCAGCATGTCCCGCGAGGTTTTGACGGCATTCTCGGCCAGCTTTCTGCCGGTTATATCTGCTATGGTGCCGTACATGAACAGGGGAGCGCCCGCGCTGTCATATTCAAAGCGGTTGCGGGTGGTCACGTAATAAACGGTTCCATCGGCGGACACCAGGCGGTATTCTATATCCTGGGGAACAAAATCTTCATTGGTGCGCATGGCTGCGACCAAATGTGGTCATCGGGATGGATATGGGAAAAGTGCAGAGCAAAAGACGGCGTGACCGTGCCGGGAGCATAGCCATGCATCTGGTACAGCTCGTCTGACCAGGAAGAGCTGCCTGTCCGAAAGTCATATTTAAACCCGCCGACCCGGACAATCCGCTGAATTTCGCTCAAAAACTTCCTTTCCCG
>CAWDSQ010000024.1:0-237422 GCA_963804955.1 uncultured delta proteobacterium
CGTCGCGCACCAGGGCATGTATATACACATCCCGAAACGGCACATCGCCCATGAACTTAAGCCCCATCATCATCATGCGGGCCACCCAGAAAAAAAGAATATCAAAGCCCGTCACCAGGCACGAGGTCGGATAGAACTTCTCAAGAAAGTCGGTCTTTTCAGGCCACCCGAGCGTCGAGAAAGGCCATAAAGCAGAGCTGAACCATGTGTCAAGCACATCTGATTCCTGCTCGATATCGCGGCTTCCGCAGGCTGCGCAGGCTGTGGGGTCTATCTTTGCCACGGTGATTTCGCCGCAGGCCTTGCAGTACCAGGCAGGGATGCGGTGGCCCCACCATATCTGGCGCGAGATGCACCAGTCCCTGATATTGTTCATCCATTCGAAATAGGTCTTCTCCCAGTTAGCAGGTATGATGCGCGTGCGGCCGTCCTTAACAGCTGCTATTGCCTCTTCGGCAAGGGGCCCGACCTTCACAAACCATTGCAGCGACAGATTGGGCTCTACGATATTCTTGCACCGGTAGCAGTGGCCTACGGAATGCATATGCGTTTCGGTTTTTTCAAGCAGGCCCTGAGCTTCAAGGTCGGCAAGAACTTTTTTTCGCGCTTCGAACCGGTCAAGCCCTGCATAGGCGCCGGCATCGGCTGTCATGGAACCGTCTTCGCCGATAACCTTAATGAGGTCGAGCTTGTATTTCAGGCCGATCTCAAAGTCATTGGGATCATGGGCAGGGGTTATTTTAAGGGCGCCTGTGCCGAATTCAAGGTCCACATAGCTGTCGCCGATAACAGGAATCCTGCGGTTCATCAGCGGCAGCACCACCTCTTTGCCGATCCAGTCTTTATGGCGCGGATCTTCGGGATTGACGGCAATGGCGGTATCGCCCAGCATGGTCTCGGGCCGCGTGGTTGCAACCGTCAGAAAAGCGCTCCCCTCGGGTGAAGGATATTTGATGTAGTACAGTCCGCCCTGAATATCTTCATGCTCAACCTCAAGGTCGGACAGCGCTGTGTGGCAGCGCGGGCACCAGTTGATGAGCTTGTTGCCGCGGTATATGAGACCTTCATTGTACAGGGTTACAAACACCTCGCGCACGGCCCGCGAGCAGCCTTCGTCCATGGTGAACCGCTCCCGGCTCCAGTCGCAGGATGCCCCGAGCTTCATCAGCTGCTTGACGATTGTGCCGCCCGACTCATGCTTCCACTGCCACACACGCTCCACAAACTTATCGCGGCCGACATCAAAGCGCGATTTGCCCTCCTGCGCGATCTGACGCTCAACAACATTCTGCGTTGCAATACCGGCATGGTCCATGCCGCACTGCCACAGGGCGGCATAGCCCTTCATTCGCTTGTAGCGTATCAGTATGTCCTGCAGGGTATTGTTGAGGGCATGGCCCATATGCAGAGAGCCGGTCACATTGGGAGGCGGTATGACGATGCAGTAGGGCTTCCTGCTGTTGGTCATATCGGACTTGAAATACCCTTTTTTATTCCACAACTCATACCATTTCTGCTCAACGCTGTGAGGATCATAGGTCTTATCCAAAGGCTGGTCACTCATGATGCTGTCCTTGAATTAAATGCTGAAGTTCCTGTAGGATAAAATGAAACAGGATTATCATGCACCCTGCCTAAAGTCAAGAAACCTCTAAAAATCCTTGTTTTAAAACAGATATACATATAAAAAAATCAGTCCTGCATGAAAGTTGTGAGGGTAAACGAAAAATCCTTTACTGTCAGCCTGCGTCCGCCACGGTGCAGGGATTTCTGATTTCACTGTCACTACGAAATTCTTTACTTCATTGCGGAACCGGACGTCAAAATCGCGACTTTGGATTTTTTATAGATGCTCTCAGCAGGATATTCTATCGTAGTCAAACACATTCTGTCTGTGCATTCGAGTCTAAAAAGCTTTCAGTTAAAAACAGCTTCTGACACTGAGAAGCGACGAATGAACACTCTACCGGCTGCACGAAGTGTCGCAAAGGAGGGTTTTTGATGCGCAAGCACTGATGCGCCATACTAATAATTATTATTTATAATAAATTAAAATATAAAATTTGTTGACATGAAGTTTAATTTATTATATATTCATCAATGCTAAAAACCCAGTATGGGTTTTGCATGATGCTGATATAAAAAGACGTTGCAAAGCATTAAACCGAAAAGAGCACACTACTTCGTAAGAGTAGGTCGCAAAGTTTCCGATCCTGAAATGCAAGGAAAGCGGGACTGCCGGTAGTGAAATTGAATTTTATCACACCCGGCCTCTCCTTATTTCCAGGAGGGGTTTTTTATTGCACGAAACAGAAGGATTTGCTCATACAGGCACTACTTTCGCCATATGTATTCTTAACAAATGCCTGAAAAGCCGGCCCAGGGAGTACCATGACTGGAAAATTCAGAAAACCGCGCATACTGATTGTCGATGACAATTTCGTCATCCGTGATCTGATAAAATCGTTTTACGAAGACTACAACTTTGAATTGTTCGAGGCGGTTGACGGACAGGAAGCAGTGGAGATGGCCCGTACATGCGTATTTGATTTGATACTGCTGGACATTCAGATGCCGGTGTTGAACGGATACGAGGCTGCAGCCATCCTGAAAAATGACGAGGATCTTAAAGACATTCCTATTGTTGTTATCACGGCTCAAGAGCATGGGGAGGTAAAGAAACGGATCGATGGTATGTATGATGGATACGTGAACAAACCCTTCAAAAAAGTCCATCTGATTAAAGCGACCATGCATTACCTGCAGCGTGTCATAAGCCAAAAACACAAAGTTTTCGAGTTGCCTTCTTCAAAAAACAATAGACACAGGTGATGGTTGCGTCTGTTAAATGGAAAAATGTTAAGCAAAAAACCTTTAATGTCGCATGCAACGCTGCATCGAGCATCAAGGGTCAGGATAAGCAGTATCAAGTGTAAAAATTTGGATTTGAACTGACGGTTTTACGAGATGATTTTTACTTCAACGGACAATAACACTATTACCAGAAGTATCATTAAATAAATCAGGTGTTGTACTGCAGTCAAAATGCTGACACGTAATGTGTACTTTTTAGTAAGAAGGCCTCACCGCAATATACTAGAGGTGAGGCCTTCTTGGTACTTTAGAAGATTAACCAGCTAACCCAATATTACGGCGTACAAGCCGCCTCGCATACGGGCTGGCCTTCGCTGCCGCAGCCGGGGTCTGCATCGCACACATCCCCTGCACCGTCGCTGTCGGCGTCCATCTGATAGCTGTTGCACAGGGCCGGGCAGTTATCCGTGCTGTCGGGGAAACTATCTCCATCCGTATCAACCTGCCCCTCGCACAGTACCTGCCCGCAGCCCCCGCAGCCGGGCGTTGTATCGCACACATCACCAATCCCGTCGCCATCGGCATCACCCTGCTGCGGGTTGGCATTGGCAGGGCAGTTGTCAATGACATCGAACACACCGTCGGCATCACTGTCGCATGAGGTCTCGCAGACCGGCTGGCCATCGCCCCCGCAGCCGGGGTCAGGGTCGCACACATCGCCTGTGCCGTCACCATCGGCATCAAGCTGATAGGCATTGCAGGTGGCAGGGCAGTTGTCTATTGCATCTCTTATAAAGTCGCCGTCCGTATCCACCTCCTGCTCGCATACCGGCTGGCCGCACCCCGCGCCGCAGCCTGGGGTGGTATCGCACACATCACCTATGCCGTCAGCGTCGGCATCGAGCTGAAGGGGGTTTGCCGCATCGGGGCAGTTGTCTAAGACATCAGGTGTGCCGTCGCCATCTGTATCGGGCGGACTGAAAACTGCCGTAGGATAGCCATTCCACGGATTGGTAAACCCGGTTGCTCCGGCAAGATAGTAGACCGTAAACCCGCTTGCGCATCTGATAAAAACACCAGTTTCCATCATCGGCGCATTGCCGTAAAAATACGCTGCTGTCATGCTCGTACAATCACCAAAGGCATTACTCCCAATGCTCGTAACGCTGTTCGGAATGGTCACGCTGGTCAAACCGGTGCAACCATAAAACGCATAATCCCCAATGCTCGTAACGCCGCTGCCTATGGTCACGCTGGTTAAACCGGTGCAACCATAAAACGCAAAAGCCCCGATGCTCGTTACGCCGCTGCCTATGGTCACGCTGGTCAAACCGGTGCAATCATAAAACGCATAAGCCCCAATGCTCGTAACGCCGCTGCCTATGGTCACGCTGGTCAAACCGGTGCAATCGTGAAACGCATAATCCCCAATGCTCGTAACGCTGTTGCGGAATGGTCACGCTGGTCAAACCGGTGCAATCGCGAAACGCAGAACCCCCAATGCTCGTTACGCCGGCAGGTACTGCGAAGGCACCATTTTTGCCTCCGGGATACTCTAACAGAATCGTCTTGTCTTTATTATACAGTACGCCATCCTGACTGCTATAGGCGGTATTGCCTGCTTCAACCGTAATGCTGGTCAAACCGGTGCAACGATAAAACGCATAATCCCCAATGCTCGTAACGCTGTTCGGAATGGTCACGCTGGTTAAACCGGTGCAAGAAGAAAACGCATAACCCCCAATGCTCGTTACGCTGTTCGGAATGGTCACGCTGGTCAAACCGGTGCAAGAAGAAAACGCACCATCCCCAATGCTCGTAACGCTGTTCGGAATGGTCACGCTGGTCAAACCGGTGCAAGAAGAAAACGCATAACGCCCAATGCTCGTAACGCTGCTGCGGTATGGTCACGCTGGTCAAACCGGTGCAAGATAAAAACGCATAATTCCCAATGCTCGTAACGCTGTTCGGAATGGTCACGCTGGTCAAACCGGTGCAATCACGAAACGCACAATCACCAATGCACGTAACGCTGTTCGGAATGGTCACGCTGGTTAAACCGACGCAACCATAAAACGAATAAGGCCTGATCCTCGTAACGCCGCTGCCAATGGTCACGCTGGTCAAACCGGTGCAAGAATAAAACGCATAACCCCCAATGCTCGTTACGCTGTTCGGAATGGTCACGCTGGTCAAACCGGTGCAAGAATAAAACGCATACCACCCAATGCTCGTTACGCCGCTGCCTATGGTCACGCTGGTCAAACCGGTGCAATCTTCAAACGCATAATCCCCAATGCTCGTAACGCTGTTCGGAATGGTTATACTGGTAATGTTTGTTTTGCTATCAAATGCTCGGGGCCCAATACCGACGACCGGCATGCCGTCTCTGGTATCCGGTATGATAACATTGCCGCCGGCGCCGGTATATCGGGTTATGGTGACCGCGCCGTCTGAAACCGTGAACTTGAAATCGCCATCATTGTCGGAGGCCATAGGGCTTGGGCTTTGTGCACTTACTTCCCAAGCCCCTGCCGGTTCATCAATGGTATACTCTGCACTCAGGTCTTCATCCGCTTCATCTGCCTCTTCATTCAAGGCGGGCTCTTTTGCTGTGAAGCTGCCTTCCCAGTCTTTATCGGGGTTGGCATAGCCATTCAGCCCCTCAAGGGCCAGGCTGTCAATGCCGTGCCGTTTTACGGCAGCATGGGCCTGAGGAAGATAGCATGCTGCTGAGAAACACGAAAGAACCAATCACGGACAGGATAAACAGCGATTTTCTGAAATGCATGGGAACCCCTCCTCCAGTACAATTGATTAGTTTGCCTATATGTTTTAACTATAGTTAGCTTCTACATTCAAGTCAATTTAAATCATATTCAAAGGAGGACAAGGGGATCAGGATCTTCAATAGTCAATTAATAGGATGAGACATGTTGCTTCAGTCGCATTTTTTAAACACAATATCCTGGGCTATGGATTCGTATGAAAAAACCCCACACTACGGCTTAATGTGGACTGCGGATTGTTTTTTAAATATTCAACATTACCATATAAGAAGTCTTTGCTCTGTCAGATTACGTTAAAACTAATTTCTGCTAGTGCAGGATTAAGTCCTGACTTCTACACATCAAGTTTACGGGGATACTCAGTGGCAGCATGATTCAGCAGCGCGTTAAAAAGATCCCCTAAACCCTGCGCCGCTATACACCTTGACAAACAAGCCTTCATTCTATATTTTTGACCTTAGTCCATAGCCGGCTTTTTGTCAGTTTCACAAAGCGATCGCCTGTCATAAACCACCCTGAAGAATTTCCCCATGCGTTACAAAAAAAGTATCATCACAACCTGTTTCATAGCGCTCATCATCGGGCTTTATTTCACCCCATGGGCGCAAAAGCTGCTGCCGCAGCCTTTCTCGTTCGGTTCCGGCTCTGCCCTTGATGATATCCGGGATATGCGCGGGATGAGCAAAAGGGGGTTTCGCTCCCATACAATAAGCCCCCTTACCTTTAAAACCCTGCGGTACTATCTTTTGCAGGAGCTGGACGATGCAGCAGCGCGAGCAAAATTTTGCCGAGGCTGCAAAGATCAACAGCGTACTGGCTTCAGAGGCCTTCAACCGCGCGGAGGCAATGCTCGATTACTGGATGCAGCAGCAGGATCCCTCTACCAGGCTATTCCCGGGATATGTCTATGCAGGCATCAAGTTCTGGGATTATCGCAATGTGGCCGCAGATCTTTTCCCCTTTCTTATAATCGCAGCTCATTTTATCGATGACCAGGCTTATGCGAAGCTTCTGGAAACGCTGGAAAGTGAAACATCTCTTTCTCAACCATTTGCCCTGCCGCAAACAGTGCTGCTGGGCAAAGGAACGCTAGTCGATGAAGGTCTGAAAGAGCAGATCTTCGGCGCTGCGGAGTATATTAAAGACGGTCTGGTGCCGATTACAGAAAGGCTTGGCCGTGGTCCCTGGCTTGATCGAATGGAAAATCTGATGAGCAGAATCTGGGCTGTCGCTCCGGTACAGACATCCTACGGCGCGATCCCCTCCGATCTTGCCGAACCGAACGGGGATCTCCTGCAGGGACTCTGCCGCCTGTATTCAGCCACAGGCAAAAAAAAATATCTTGAGTGGGCAGAGCGGCTCGGGGATGTGTACCTGCTTGAGATACTGCCCCGCAGCGGCTTTCTTCCTCCAAAAAAGTGGGATTTTAAAACCGGAAACTTCGCGTACAAATGAGGTTTGGCTGCGGGATCACGGCAATGAGCTTATCACGGGGCTGGCTGAGCTTGCCTGCATTGAATGCCTGGCCTCAAGTCCGCGCTGCGGAACCTATATCCCTCCCCTGCTCACCATGATGGATTTGCTGTTAGTCAAAGGCAGGAACAAGGACGGGCTTTGGTACAATGCCCTGGACCGGCAGGGAGAGGAGCTCAAGGTGAGGAAGGGGTCCCTCTGCGACAACTGGGGATATCTGTATGCCGCCTATCTTGCTCTGGCGCAGGTGCTGGAGAACAAGGCGATTGACCACCCATCCATAAACAACTACCGGCAGGAGGTCAAAAGGACACTTGAGAATATCCACCTCTATACCTTTTTCCCCTGGGAGCGAGCAGTTTGAAATGGACGGGCAGGTTGACAGCATAGAAAGCGCGCTTTACCTGCTCAACAGAATCCCCGTGCCCAGCGCCTTCAGATGGATGGATGAGGAAGCCGGTTCGCTTTTCTATTTACAAAAGCCTGATGGCTCCGTCAACAGGGACTATCTTGACGGTAATTTCATCCGAACCTCGCTACTCTATGGCTTTTATAAGACTCAGGGAACATATCTGAAACCCTGGCGGGAGGATGTGCGCGTGGGAGCATACCGCAGTGCCGACGGACTCTACCTCCACCTGGAAAGCGAGCTTGCATGGCAGGGAAAACTGTACTTTGATTATCCTCGTCATCAAATAACCAGCGCTGTAAATTACCCGAGAGTCAACGAGTGGCCTGAATGGTTTGTTGTGGAAAATGACGCGGATTATGTGGTAACGGATTTAAATAATAATACGGACCGGTCATATCGCGGCAGCGAATTGATAAACGGCATCAGCATCAGCCTTAACAAGCACTCTTTTGACACGCTGCTGATTAAAAAGCAGCAGTAAGGCCCCTCGCCATTCTAAGCTCCCGCGCCTCAGTCCAATGCTTCTCGCCGCCTTGCGACTGTGTTTCCCCTGCAGACGATCATGAATACAGCACTGATTATCCTGCTCAATGTCTGCATGAAAGGTATTGAACATCAATGACCAGGGGCTATACTTATAATCAGGAAAACTTAAAAACGAGGTGGAATCATGTCGAGCTTATCTTTAAAAAAAATATTCCATGCCGGAGATTTTACGAACTCCTATGATGAGGTCCTCTTTTTCATTGTGAGTCTTTTGATTCTTGTTCCTCTCGGATTTTTCCTCTATGGTGTATTTTGCATGATTATGTGCCTTGTACAGGAAATCTGTATTGTTTGAAGCGCCTGTAAAACCAGTGGATCATCACATTTAAAATAAGCGGTTTAGCAACCTCCCCTAACCCCTCCTGACCCGGAGTCTGTGTAGCAATACAAATAAATGTCATTCTGAGGAACTGCAGGCGACGAAGAATCTCGTTGTTTTATTAAAACCATGTACTTTTATAACGCCTGAGATCCTTCGTTTCACTCAGGATGACTGCACTATTTAATTGCGACACAGCCTCCAGGAAGGGCAAAAAAAATACCGGCGTTGAAATTAAGTACGTCCCCAACAGGCATCCCTTGGGCAGGGAAGGCTTGTTCGGAGTGTCAAAAACAAATCTTAAGACCCACAAGGCTAACTTAAAAATTTAAAATTTTTAATAATTTTATATTTTTTTACCACCTCATCCTCTCCTCAAAAAAAATTTCACCTTTTCGCCTTGCAAAATAGAAAAAATTATTCGATAATAAGTTATCGATAAATAAGTATCGATAATCGATTATCGAAAAGAGGTTGTCATGACTGAAAAAACACTCAATACCCCATCGCTTCCAACTGTGCGGCGCCTGCCGACATACCTGCGGCTGCTCAAGGAATTGCAGGATGAAAAGCAGCATTATGTAAGCAGCACCTATATTGCCGACCGGTTCCAGCTCGAGCCGATTCAGGTTCGCAAAGACCTTGCGGCCATGGGCATAGTCGGCCAGCCGCGCATCGGTTTTGCGGTAACGGAGCTGACCTGCGCCATTATGCAATTCCTGGGCTGGAACAATGCAAGCGAGGCTTTTCTCATCGGCGCCGGCAATCTCGGCTCCGCCCTTGCCGGCTACAGCGGCTTTGCCGACTACGGCCTTGATATTGTTGCCGCCTTTGATGTTGACCAGGGCAAAATCGGCACGCGTATCCATGACATCGAAGTATTCCCCCTCCAAAAGCTGCCTGACCTTGCCCGGCGCCTGCATGTGCATATAGGCATTCTCACCCTTCCCGGGGCGGCGGCCCAAACCACTGCCGATATGCTGGTGCAGGTCGGTATTACGGCAATCTGGAACTTCACTCCCGTAAAGCTCATGGTGCCTGAGGATGTCATCGTTGAGAAGGTCGACCTGGCGGCAAGCCTTGCCGTGCTGTCGCGCAGCCTGAAAGAAAAGCTTCCACTGAAAATTGCCGGAGAAGCATAACATGGCGGTAACAGAAAAAATCAGTGTTGTCGTCTGCATGGGCAGCTCCTGCTTTTCCCGGGGCAATAGCCTGATTCTACAAAGCCTGCAGAACTATATCCGTGAAAACGGCATCGAGAACAGGGTTGATCTCAGGGGAAGCCTGTGCGAGGACTGCTGCAAATGCGGGCCGAATATCATCATCAACGGCACGCGCTACAGCCAGCCCTCAGAAGCTGCCTGCCTGCAGCTGCTGGCCGAGCACCTGAAAAGCAGCGGCTGCCGCGAACAGGGGCCTGCAGCATAACCAAACAAGCTGAGAATTTTGCCATGGCCACAAACTCTTCAAAACCCATATACACCGAAACCGCGCAATGCCAGGATTGCTATAAGTGCCTGCGCCAGTGTTCGGTAAAAGCAATCAAGATCGAAAACGGCCATGCCATGATCATGCCCGACCTGTGCGTGGCCTGCGGCCACTGCGTCGAGACCTGCCCGGTGGGGGCCAAGCGCGTACGCAATGACCTTGACCGGATGCGGCGCCTGCTGCTTGAAAAAAAACAGGTTATCGTATCGCTGGCCCCGAGCTACATTTCCGAGTTTGACGATATCGGGCCAGCCCGGCTTACAGCTGCTTTGCGCAGGCTCGGATTCTCCGGCATATCTGAAACCGCTCTCGGAGCTCAGGAAGTATCTGCCCATGCCGCGCAGATGCTGAACACTAGTGACACAGGCATACATATATCGTCTGCCTGCCCCACCGCTGTTGAGCTCATAAAAAAATATTATCCCCGCTGCGCGGGCTTTGTCACATCCATGCTCTCGCCCGTGCTTGCTCACTGCAGGCTGCTGCGGCGTCAATACGGCCCGGATATCGGCATTGTTTTTGTCGGGCCCTGCATTGCCAAAAAAATTGAAGCTGATCAGCATCCCGAGCTTTTGGATGGCGCCATCACCTTCGAAGAGCTGCGCCTGTGGTGGGAGCAGGCAGGAATTGATCCTGCTAAAATGCCCGCTTCGGCTGATGCCGGTTTTATCCCCGAGCGCGCGCAGGAAGGGGCGCTCTATCCCGTAGACGGCGGCATGGCCGCAGGCATCAAGGCAAACTGCACAGTCCATGATGCCCGGTTCATGGTGTTCTCCGGCATCGCAAACATAGGCGAAGCGCTCAAGGACATTGACCTCATGGAAATACGCGCTCCGCTGTTTATTGAAGTGCTTGCCTGCACAGGCGGCTGCGTCAACGGGCCAAAAGCGCGCAGAGCAAAAAGCACGGTCAGAAAGAGGCAGGAAATTATCAATTATGCGCCCTACCCCGCAGGCGTCATTCCGCGCATGCCATCCATTGAAATCGAGGCATCATGGGCCATAGCACCTGTTATCGAGCCGCCCTGCAGCGATGCCGACATGCGCTCCGCGCTCAAACGCGTGGGAAAGGTAAGCCCGCAGGACGAGCTCAACTGCGGCTCCTGCGGCTATGACTCCTGCCGCGGTTTTGCCGCAGCCCTGCGCGGCGGCCGGGCCGAGCCCAGCATGTGCGCGGGCTATATGCGCAAGCTTGCCGGTAAAAAGGCCGATGCCCTTATCCGCACCATGCCGGCAGGCATCGTCATCGTCGACAGTACGATGCGCATTATCGAATGCAACCGCAGGTTTGCCGAGCTTCTGGGTGCTGATGCGCTGGCGCTCTACGAAGCCGGAGGCGGCCTCGACGGCGTTGAGCTGCGAAAAATTTCCTCCATACACTGGCTGTTCAGGCGTGCCCTGTCCCAGCAGATGGAGTCGGTGGAAACCGATGTGAAGCTTCGCGACAGCGTGCTGCATGCCACCGTTTTCACCATTGAGCAGGAGCAGCTTGCCGGCGGTATTTTTCAGGACATTACAGCCCCGGCCGTTCAGAAGGAGCGCATCATCACCAAGGCCAAAGAGGTCATCGCCAAGAATATTGCTACCGTGCAGCAGATTGCCTATCTGCTGGGGGAAAATGCCGCGGACTCGGAAGTGATACTCAACTCCATCGTCAGCTCCTTTGCCCCTGAATCAATTGAACCGCAGGACAAACATGACAGATGAGCATCCTTTTATCGAAGTCGGTTTCTGGCAGCAGGCCAAGTTCGGGCAGCATGCCGCAGGGGATGTTTTTCTCTCCAACCGCATACCAGGCCCGGACCGGCTTGTGTGCGTGCTGTCCGATGGACTGGGCAGCGGCATCAAGGCAAATGTGCTTGCCACCATGACAGCCACCATGGCGCTGAAATACGTATCAGCAGACATTGCTGTTAAAAAGGCTTCGGAGATCATCATGGAGACCCTGCCCGTATGCAGCCGCCGCAAAATCGGCTATGCCACGTTCACCATAGTTGATGTGGAGCATGACGGGCAGGTGCGCATCATTGAATACGATAATCCGGCCTATGTTCTGATCAGGCAGGGTAAAAAAGCATCCATGGAGAAAAGCGTTATCGAAATACAGACAAAGCAGCTCGGCATTCGCGAGCTTCGCTACAGCAGCTTTATGGCGCAGGTTGAGGACCGCCTCGTGCTGGTGACCGACGGCGTAACGCAGTCCGGGCATGGGCAAAAAAGAAATGCCCGTGGGATGGACCGATGCCAAAGCCGCCGATTTCATCACCGTGGCCTGCATGACCGAGCCCGGCATATCGATGCCCGAAAGCTGTCGCGCTCCGTGGTGCAGCGGGCGCTGCGCAATGACGGCGACAGGCCGAAGGATGACATAAGCTGCGCGGTCATCAATTTCCGCAGGCCCCGGCATGCGCTGCTGCTCACGGGCCCACCGTTTGATCAGGAACGCGACAGCGAAATAGCCGGTCTTATCAGGGATTTCAGCGGCATTAAGATCATTTGCGGCGGCACCACGGCAAATATTGTAGCCCGCGAGCTCAAACGCAGCATCGACATCGACTTAAGCGAGCTTGACCCGCAGATACCGCCGCCCTCGCGCATGGACGGCGTGCATCTTATAACCGAAGGGACCATAACACTCAGCCGCGTGGCCGAGCATCTTGAAAACGGTGATGCGCCGGAAAGCTTAAAGCAGAACCCGGCTGTGCAGCTGGTTAGATTTCTGCTGGAGAGCGACATAATAGATTTCGTAGTCGGCACCAAGATAAACGAAGCGCATCAGGACCCGAATCTGCCTGTCGAGCTTGACATACGGCGAAATCTTATCCGCCGCATCGTGCGCCTGCTCAATGAAAAATACATGAAGGCGGCAACGATTCGCTTTATTTGATTTGTTATGTATCTAACAGCCGCCGGCACGGCTACATGAATATCAAGGAGCTGCAATGGACAAGGAAAGTATCAGAAAATTCGAGTATGTTTTTGAAATCGTGGAACGAAACGAGCGCAACCCTGCCCGCCTCATACCGATACTGCAGGCTGTGCAGGAGCAGTACCGGTATCTTCCCGAGGAAATCCTTACCCTGGTTGCAACGGCCCTTGGCCTGTCGCCGGCCAAGGTATTCGGCGTGGCAACTTTCTACTCGCATTTCACCCTCACCCCCAAAGGTAAATATTGCATCCGCATCTGCGACGGCACGGCCTGCCATGTGAAGCGCTCCGACGGCCTGCTGGAGGCCCTGCGCGAAAAGCTCCACCTGCGCGAAGGCGCCTCTACCACGGCTGATCTGCTCTTTACGCTGGAAACGGTGTCATGCCTCGGCGCCTGCGGCCTTGCACCGGTCATCGTTATCAACGACGAGGTGTACGGCCAGATGACGCCGGTAAAAGCTGTTGCGCTCGTCGATGATATTTTTCAGAAGGAGGCGGCACATGACAACTGACGCAGCTACAGCTTGATGCCATACAGGCAGCCTACGAGACAAAAACCGCACGGCTTACAAACCGCGTCATTATCTGCGCGGGTACGGGATGCGTGGCCAACGGCTCGCTGAAAGTACATGATGCTTTCTGCCGTGAAATTGCAGCAGCAGGCCTTCCGCTCACGGTTGAGCTGGCAGAGGAAAACAGCGGAACTCATGTCTCCCGCAGCGGCTGCCAGGGTTTCTGCCAGATGGGCCCTCTGGTTACCATACTGCCGCAGAACATCCTGTACACGAAAGTACAGCCCTCTGATGTGCCGGACATCGTTGCAGAAACCCTCATGGCCGGCAGGATTGTCGAGCGGCTGCTCTATGTTAACCCCGCCGATGGCCAGCGCTGCCGCGGCACGGACGATATACCGTTTTACCGCCTTCAGCAGCGGTATGTGCTGAAAAATTGCGGCATCATCGACCCCGGGGATCCGTCCGAATATATCGCCGGTGGCGGCTACCGCGGCGCCATGAAAGCGGTTCTTGAGATGACGCCCGAGCAGCTGTGCAGCGAAATGCTCGATGCATGCCTGCGGGGCCGCGGCGGCGGAGGTTTTCCGACCGGCATGAAATGGGAAATGGCCCGCAAGCAGCCTGAAGGCAAAAAATACATTATCTGCAATGGCGATGAGGGCGATCCCGGCGCTTTCATGGACCGCAGCGTCATGGAAGGCAATCCCCACAGCGTGGTCGAAGGCATGATCATCGCGGGCCGCGCCATCGGCGCCGATGAGGGATATGTGTATGTGCGCGCCGAATACCCCCTTGCCGTGCAGCGCATGCGCAAGGCGGTCGATGATGCCCGCAGGCTCGGCATCCTGGGCGACCGCATATTCGGCAGCTCATCCTCATTCAACCTGCATGTGATGGAAGGCGCGGGCGCTTTCGTATGCGGCGAGGAATCAGCCATGATCGCCTCGATTCAGGGCAGCCGCGGCATGCCCATGCCCAAGCCCCCCTTTCCGGTTCAAAGCGGCCTGTGGGGCAAGCCAACCGTCATTAACAATGTAGAAACACTTGCAACCGTACCTCTCATTATTTCAGGCGGAGCCGCAGCCTTCAGGCTCATGGGCACAAAATACTCGCCAGGCACCAAAACCTTTGCCATAACGGGCCATGTGGCAAATACGGGCCTCATCGAAGTGCCCTTCGGCACCACGCTGCGTGAGATTATTTTTAATATCGCCGGCGGCGTTACCAATGACGACGGGACCCTGTGCAATGAAGCCTTCAAGGCCGTTCAGATAGGCGGCCCGTCGGGCGGCTGCCTCACGGAAAAAGATCTCGACCTGCCCCTTGATTTCGACAGCCTTAAATTCGCCGGCGCCATGGTGGGCTCCGGCGGCCTTGTGGTCATGAATTCCGGCACCTGCATGGTCGCTATCGCGCGCTTCTTCATGCAGTTTGCCCAAAATGAGTCCTGCGGCAAATGCGTGCTGTGCCGTGAGGGCACGCGCCAGATGCTTGACCTGCTGGACGATATAATTGAAGGCCGGGCAGACAGCGCCACCCTTGATCTGCTGAAAGATCTTGGCCAGTGCGTGCAGAAAGGCTCGCTGTGCGGCCTTGGCAAAACAGCCCCAAACCCCGTGCTCTCCACACTTGCCAAATTCCCGGATGAATACCGCGCTCATGTTGAGCAAAAGTATTGCCCCACGGGCCGCTGCAAGGCTCTGGTCAAATTACGCATACTGCCCGAATACTGCAAGGGCTGCATGCAGTGCAAAAAAAAATGCCCCGTCGGGGCCATTACAGGCATAAAAGGCGCGCCCCATGAAATCGATCCGGCAAAATGCATCAAATGCTGGGCCTGCATAGAAGTCTGCCGTCTCAATGCAATTACAGGAGCCTGATCCATGAATATACAAGAAAACACCATTACCATAGACAAGACACTCGTGCCCATAGAGAACGAAAAAAATATTCTCGAGCTTGTCCGTAAGGCAGGCATCGACCTGCCCACCTTCTGCTACCATTCCGAGCTGAGCGTCTACGGCGCCTGCAGGCTCTGCATGGTTGAAGTTGTGGGCCGCGGCCTCATGTGGGCCTGCTCGACCCCTCCCGAACCGGGCATGATAATCAAAACAACCACGCAGGAAATACGGGAGATGCGCAAGATCATCGTAGAGCTGCTGCTGGCAAGCCATGAGCAGGCCTGCCCAACCTGCGCCAAAAGCGCAAGCTGCCAGCTGCAGGACCTGGCGCGCAAGCTGGGCGTGAAAAGCGTGCGGTATAAACCAAGGAAGCGAAAACTGCCCCTTGATATGTCCTCGGACAGCCTCATGCGCGACCCGAACAAGTGCGTGCTGTGCGGCGACTGCGTTCGCGTCTGCGCCGAAGTGCAATCCGTCGGGGCCATCGATTTCGCCTACCGCGGGGCCCAGTCAACGGTCATGCCCTGCTTCGGCCGGGAGCTGGGCAAGGTGGAGTGCGTAAACTGCGGCCAGTGCGCCCGCGTCTGCCCCACCGGCGCTATTGTGCCTAAACCCGAAGTCGATGATGTGTGGCGGGTGCTTGATGATACGCAGTATGTGGTCGTGGCGCAGGTGGCGCCTGCCGTGCGCGTTGCCCTGGGAGAGCTGTTCGGGCTTGAGCCGGGCACTGCAGTCACCGGCCAACTGGTTACCGCCCTGCGCAAACTCGGCTTTGACCGCGTATTTGATACATCCTTCACCGCCGATCTCACCGTTATCGAGGAAACACATGAATTTATTGAGCGGTTCAAAAAGGGCGAGCGCCTGCCCCAGTTCACCTCCTGCTGCCCGGCATGGGTGAAGTTCATGGAGCAGTATTACCCGGAGCTGCTCCCCAATCTCTCATCATGCCGCTCGCCTCAACAGATGTTCGGCTCACTGTGCAAGGAAATGCTCTCGGCAGAGCTCGGCGTCAAAAAAGAGCAGATCATTGTTGTCTCCATCATGCCCTGCACAGCTAAAAAAGCTGAGGCCCGGAGGCCGGAATTCGAGCATGACGGGCAGCGGGATGTTGATTATGTTCTGACAACGCAGGAGCTTGCCCAGATGATCGATGAAGCGGGCATGCCGTTTAAAAATTTTGAGCCCGATTCCTTTGACATGCCTTTCGGCTTTAAAACCGGCGCGGGCATAATTTTCGGCAATTCGGGCGGCGTGAGCGAGGCTGTGCTGCGTCTTGCCGTTGAAAAAATAACCGGCAAACGGCCCACGCAGTGCGAGATACCGCAGGTGCGCGGGGACGCGGAAGTGCGCGAGCTTGAGCTTAAAGTGGGTGATAAAACCCTGCGGCTTGCCATTGTCAGCGGCCTTGCCAATGCCAGAAAAATTCTGGAAAAAGTTAAAAGCGGTGAAGCAGCCTATGACCTTATCGAAGTCATGGCCTGCCCGGGCGGCTGCATCGGCGGCGCCGGCCAGCCCGTATACCGTGATCAGCATGTCAAGCGCAGCCGTACAAAGGGCCTCTATGATCATGAAACGCATATGCAGCTGCGGCATGCGCAGGACAATCCCTTTGTGCAGGGTCTCTACAAAACGCATCTGGACGGCATCGGCGGCCATGATGCCCACAAACTTCTGCATACGGGCTATCAGTCGCAGCGCCGAAGCTGTGTTGAAGATGTGCCTGTGCATACGGCAGGCACCGCAGCAAAGGAGCCGGTTGAAATATCGGTCTGTTTCGGCACGAGCTGCTTTCTGCGGGGTTCACAGCAGCTCATGCATGATATTCTTGACCACATCAAAGAACATGACCTTGCCCGGAAAGTCGATGTGCGGGCATCGTTCTGCTTTGAGCAGTGCGACCGCGGCCCTACCGTGCGCATCGGCGATGAGGTTATCAACAAATGCACGATTGAACAGGTAGCGGATATGCTTGCGAAGAAGAAATTATAAATTAACCACCCCAGTGCAATCATCGAGGTAATGGAACTCTCAGCAACAAGCTTCGGGGTATCTCCGAGATCGCCACGGCCTATCGGCCTCGCGATGACACCCTCTTGATTGTCACTGCGGGAAGCGGAGCAACGAAGCAATCTCTCACTTACTGTCATTGCGAACGGAGTGAAGCAATCTCTGCAAAGCACTGTAACAAAAATTTTATCCTACACAGCATCCTGCTTTTATTACTTGTCATTCCCGCTTGACGGGAATCCCTTTTAGCGTACGGAAAATGATTCCGGACAAGCCGGAATGACATAGGTTCGATTTACGCCAACACAGGACTAGACGACACAAAAGAAGGTGCGAAAAATTCCCCCTTTAGCAAAGGGGGATAAAAAAGGCATGTTTTTTTGTATAAACAAATACCCCATTTTTTTATGGGGAGCTGCATAAGGGTTATAGTAATTTGATTAATGCTCTAACGAACAATCGACCCTTGACTGTATCTTATCCGCTATAGTATATCTTCAAAAACTACCCATTGCACCATTCACTGCCATTGGGGGAATGTTCATGGCATGTTTCATACTAATTCAGCTGCACGACGCAAAAAAAGCGTTGGGGCTTTTTTACCAGAACCTCCTCGCCCCCGACAGGGGAGAGGATCAAGGTGAGGGGGTTATGTTTTTAAATCATTTTTTCCGAACTCCGAACTCATAACTCCGAACTTTCTAAAAACTCTGTGGTAAATACTTTTTTCATAATTTTAAGGAGGATCAACCATGGCAACAACAGCACTCAAAGGCAATCCCGTACAACTCAAAGGCGAACTTCCCGCTATCGGCTCGAAAGCCCCCGACTTTCTGCTCACCAAAAACGATCTCTCCGATGTAACGCTCAAGGACTTTGCCGGCAAAAAGATCGTGCTGAATATCTTCCCCAGCATCGACACAGCCGTATGCGCAACTTCGGTGCGGAAATTCAACCAGGCATTTGATAAGCGCACCGATGCGGTCGTTCTCTGCGTGTCGATGGACCTGCCCTTTGCCCAGGCCCGCTTCTGCGGCGCCGAGGGTCTCAACAATGTCATCACCGTATCCGACTTTCGCACCCGCACATTCGGAGCGGCCTACGGCGTGCTCATTGCCGACGGACCCCTTGCCGGCCTCTGCGCCCGAGCAGTAGTTGCCATCGGCCCCGACGGCAAAGTCATCTACACCCAGCTTGTCAGTGAAATCACCACCGAGCCGGATTACGACAGCGCATTGAAGGCGATTGGGTAATAAAAAATTCATGCGGAACTCTTGTCACTGCATCAGGTGAGCTAGTAGGGTGCGCCGCTCGCACCATTGACAGCCTGACGTCGGTTGCTGTGTTGATATGTCTACGGTGAACAAAATCGCTTTTTTGATGTGATCTGGTAATTTTATTTTGGTGCGCACGGCGCACCCTACAAGCTGAACGTGGTTCCGTTGCGCTCCACTTACGGGTGAAGTCGAACGTTACACGAATGAAGAAAGGAACTACTGAGACATGGACTTCGAATACAAGAAAATTAATTCCTGCAAATTGAGAGACGTCGGCAAAGATGAAAGATGGCTCCAAGAAAGAATATCTGAAGATCCATCAATTTTAGGGTTGGGAGACTTGATTGTTCTCCAGAGGGAAAAAAGCCAACCGACCGGCGGCAGAATTGATTTCATGATGTTTGAGCCGGAAGAAAAAACGCGGTATGAAATTGAAGTCATGCTCGGGACTCTGGACGAAAGCCACATCATAAGGACAATTGAATACTGGGATGTTGAAAGGCGACGATATCCAAATATCGATCACCGCGCTGTAATAGTAGCCGAGGACATTACCAACAGATTTTTTAATGTGATAGGCATATTGAATAAAGCAGTACCAATTATTGCTCTACAACTTAATGCATTCGTGGTTGATAACTCGCTAGTTTTAAACTTTGTTAAAGTACTTGATCTTGTCCAAGAAGAAGACCTTGATGAAGAAGAGAACAATGACCCTGTTGATAGGAAATATTGGATAAACAGATCAAGTGAACAATCTTTGAAAGTTATGGAAGAAATGACAAGTATCGTTTCAGAAAATGGTTCAAAAACTAGAGTCATTTACAATAGGGGCCATATTGCCTTTGGGACTAATGGAACAAATTTTATGTGGTTTCATCCCCGAAAAGGCAGCAGGCTTCACTGTGAAATAAAAATTGGAGAGGAAAAAAGAGAAGAAGTCACAACATCACTCAACGAAAAGGGGCTTGAAGCACGGCTTAGGGGCAAGCGGAACATTTCACTCATGATTACTGAAACCGAATTTAAAGAAAACAAAGATACCATACGTGAAGCGATAAAGATCGCCGAAGAAGGCTCAATAAGATAAAGCCGTTTAACAACCACATCGAAGGGACGCGGGAATAGCCCACTTTCTTTTTTGGTCCCATCGGCTATGGTAAATAGGGGTAAATAAGGGACAGTTGTCCCCTTAAAAGCCTTGGAGCTGAGTTGTGCGTATAGTAACTTTCTGGCTGCTTCTCTTACTCGTATTGTGGTTGCCAGGGTATGCCCGCGGACAAGAGCCTAAACAGTATCGACTTCTCCCCGACCTGGATTTGAGAGTGTTTGCCTGTTCGGGGAATCCTGGCCATCATCTTTTGTCATCGCAAGCTGACTTGATACAAACACTCGAGCAGTTATCGAAGCACTGTCGGCCTGACGACTTTCAAAGAATGAAAGTGGCGTTTCTTAGCGAGCCTGCAATTGGCAAATATTCAATGGCAGAACGAAGCCCTGGCTGTGGTTTCCGAGTGGTACGGCACGGGGATGGCAACGGCCCATTTGGAGTTAACCGTGAATCAACCTGGGATACTGGAAGCCGCGATCGTCTGGAAGGTACCGCCCCCACCTCATACTCCTGACACGGCAGTATATCGTGGAGCGTTTGCGGTTAACAAAGCTGTCGTGAGCATGATTCGCGTCCGTGGCAAGAAGGACGAGGTAACCGAACTGGCAATCATCAAGTAGTGGCCTCAGCCTGCAGGTTGGGTTGAACAAAGTGAAACCCAACATAACAGCTGAATAAAAATATACAGCAGGTTATATTTTAAATATCGTGGCCTAGAACTGTTGGGTTACGTTTCTCAACCCAACCTGCGGCTGCAAGAAAGAGGGATGTGAGACCATGAATCCAAAGATCGTTATCAGGAACGAGACGCATGACGATATTTGCGCGATATCTGAGGTGACTATCGCAGCATTCACGTCCTTGGAGATCAGCAACCACACGGAGCAGTTTATCATCGAGGCGCTGCGTGCCGCAAAAGCTCTTACGGTATCGCTGGTCGCAGAAATGGATGGCCGGGTGATAGGCCATATTGCTTTCTCTCCGGTGACCATTTCCGACGGCACCCCGAACTGGTACGGACTTGGACCAGTTTCGGTCTTGCCGGAACACCAGCGGCAGGGCATAGGCAAAGCACTGATACAGGAAGGGTTGGCGCGCCTGAAAAATATGAAGGCTCAGGGCTGTTGTCTCGTGGGACATCCGGATTACTACAGGAAATTCGGGTTCAATAACATGTCTGGACTTGTGCATGAGGGCGTGCCTCAGGAGGTCTTCTTCGCCCTGTCTTTCAACGGGCATGTCCCGCAGGGCACTGTCGCTTTCCACGAAGGATTCAAAGCAGATGGCTAGCAAGAAGGTGCAGCAGGCAGCTTGGGTGCAAACCAACTAATAATGGTAAAAATAATCGGTGGGTTCCGCTATGTTGCACCCACTCTACCGGCTGAAGGTCCAAGCTGTTCAGTGTGGCGCGGACATCGAGATTGTTGATCAGCGCGTGGACGTTTTTCGTATCAGGGCTATTGGCTCTTCAGCCTGTGTGTTCACCTAAGCTGGTGATCCGCCGAGTCGCAAGAGGCGAGATGTTGAACTCAAACTGTTAAGATGCACATACAAATACTGCACGTGAGGAGATACAACCATGAAAGTGCCTGCTAAGATATCAGCTCTTTTAATACCTGCAATAATCCTATTTTCCATTCTGACAGGCTGTGCCACGCAGCAGAAGGTCACTTCAAAACCTAAAAAGACTATTGCACCCAGGACTGTCGCCCATGATATTTCCGGAGAATGGCAGGTTGTTGATTCTACCGCCAGGTTCAAAATATCTATCACGGATGGAGATATTCATATCGAGGGATGGGATAGCAGCAATGGAGAAAAATTCAGAATTTCGGATGTGCAATGGAATGGAAAAAGACTAAGCGGAATCTTTGTAATTCCTTCAAAAAACGGCACAACATACGCGAACCTCGTTTTGATTGATACCAACACTCTTAAGGGTACGTATAAGGGAGGGGACAGTTCCGGCGAAGAAGTGTGGAAGCGGCAGTCAATAATCGCGCCTTCCACTCTGACAGGCAGTGCCATGCAGCAAAAGATCGACACACAACCTTCAGAGACTATTTCACCCAAGACCGCCGGACAGGATATTTCCGGAGAATGGCAAATTGTTGATTCTACCGCCAGGTTCAAAATATCTTTCGTGGATGGAGTTATTCATATCGAGGGTTGGGATACCAGCGATGGAGAAAAATTCAGAATCTCGGATGTGCAATGGAATGGTAAAAGACTAAGCGGGATTTTTGTAATGCCTTCAACGAACGGCACAACATACTCGGACCTCGTATTGATTGATGCAAACACTTTTAAAGGTACGTACAAGGGGGATAGTTCTGGAGAGGAAGTGTGGAAGCGGCAATGATTTCATTCTCTTTGGTATGATGTATGTATAACTCAAGAACATGAAATAGAGATGCTGCACCCAGCCTGCCGCTGCACCACCCGGCTCGCCGCTGATTATAACGTTATGCCGTTGAAAGGAAAAACCATGAAATACCTATGTATCGTATTCCTTATATCATGTATGATCATCTCATGTGGCAAGGGAGGAGTTGATGAAAAAAAAATTGTCATCGATGAAACCAGTAAAATAATTGATGTGAGGACAGAACAGGAATATAAAGAAGGCCATTTGAAAAACTCAATAAATATACCGCATGTTGAAATAAAAAATAAAATCAATGAACAGGTAAAAGACAAAGATCAAAAGATTATTTTGTATTGTCGCAGTGGAAGAAGGTCCGGTATTGCAGAGAAAATTCTAAAAGAAATGGGTTATAAAAATGTTGTTAATGCAGGCTCTTATGAAAAACTGAAGAAAATGGAAAACGGAGAGCAAAAAGAATAAAGTTTCATAAGCACCTGTGCACAGGACTCGCATATACCCACCCGCGCCCGTGAGCAGCACATTAGCTGATCCACACGGTTTTGATATTTACAAATTCCTTAATCCCGTAATGTGACAGCTCAAAAAGAATCACTGTACCTATGCTTCATGCCGGTGCTTTTCATCCAGGTAGGAAAAAAATTAATTTTATGGTACTGTTGTAGAACTTATTTAAATAGTTTCAGCCACAAGGATGAAAAATGGAATCTTTTTTGAAACGTGCGTACGGATTTGACAAATCAAAAATAGAAAACAGGAAACATCTCCGCTTTCCATTATCCCTTCGTGCGGAGTGCCTTTACAAGGCAGGTGAAAACGCGCAGGAATGCAGAATAGTTGATATATGCCAGCAGGGTCTAGGATTTGAACTGGATAGTCAGATAGGCATCAGCTATGGACAGACTGTGCTGCTTACCATATTTCCTCCCGACAGAAAAATACCGGTAAACGCTATCGTAAAACTGCAATGGGCTAAAATCCCCACTGAAGGAGTTCTGAAACAGCGGGTAGGCAGCCGTCTTCTTTTTATGGATCCAAAGGAAAAAGCGCACCTGCTGCTGCAAGCCTATGCCATGAAACTTGCGAGCATGTCTAAAAACAATTTTGCTCTACGAAGCATGGCTCTTCGCTATCCAAAGTTTCAATAAATGGAACTACGGCACCTGTATTTTTGATCATGTGCTGCAAAAGGTTTTTATATCTGCTTTCCACCATTGGAACGGTGAAACTCCCCGCAGAAAGCTGCGGGGTATCCTTGTAGATCGCCACGGCCTGTCGGCCTCGGGATGACATCCTCTTCTTTGTGCGAGGAGCTTGGCGACGCAGCAATCTCTAAAAAGTACTGTAACACGAATTTTTCAATCGCAGCAAGCTGCGGGGAATGTACCCACAAGAGATTAAACACAAAACAGGTGTTCCCTTGCTTCACATTTTTGTTGATGCCGATGCCTGCCCGGTGAAGGATGAAGTGTACCGCGTGGCGCAGCGCTACGGCCTTGCGGTAACGCTGGTGGCAAACTCCCGGATGCGCGTTCCCAAAGATGAATTAATACAGCTTGAAGTCGTGCCGGGCGGATTCGATGCAGCCGATGACTGGATAGCCGGACATGCAGGCCTTGATGATATCGTCATTACGGCAGACATTCCGCTTGCCGCCCGATGCCTGGCAAAAGGCGCCTGTATTCTTGGCTCGTCCGGCAGGCCCTTTACAGAAGATAATATCGGGTCCGCGCTGGCAACACGGGAATTGCTCTCGGGGCTTCGAGACCTGGGTGAGATCGGCGGCGGTCCGCCGCCCTTCAGCAAACGCGACCGCTCTCAATTCCTGCAGGAGCTTGACAAGATGATACAGGCCATCCGGAGGAAGCAGGGATATATGCAGCATATGTGGCAAGACCGTTCGTGGTGAGTCCTGTGCTTGACGAAGTGTCGAGCCATGTACTGAAAGCAGCCCTTCGACAGGCTCAGGGTGAACGGATACAATTTTCGTTTTTGCAATTTTTCTATGAAGGATACTGTCTTTAGAAAAATGCACCCCGAAAAAAATTTCCCGATTAAAAAAATTTGTTTGCTTCTATAAAAGGATGACTGCCATGGACGTTCTGCTGAACGAAACAGAAGTGCGGGTGCTCGGGTGCCTGATCGAGAAGGAATTCTCAACCCCGGAATACTACCCCCTGTCGCTCAATGCTTTGGTCAATGCATGCAATCAAAAGTCAAACCGCGATCCGGTAGTGAGCTATGACGAAGAAGCCGTCTTGCAGGCCCTTGCCGGGCTTAAGCAAAAGCAGCTGGTATTTCAGAGCAATGCCGCACGGGTTGCAAAATACGAAGAGACCTTTTTAAACGCACACAACTTCATCGGCAGTGAAGCCTCCGTGCTCTGTGAGCTTATGGTGCGCGGAGCGCAGACGCCGGGAGAGCTGCGCACCAGAACCGGGCGGCTGCATGATTTTAAAAGCCCTGAAGAGTTTCATGAAGCACTCAATAAACTTGAATCCTACGGCTATGCCGTCAAGCTTGAACGCCAGCCCGGCCGCAAGGAGTCGCGCTACATGCATGTGCTGTGCGGCAAGGCGGTTGTTGAGGAAAATGATGCCGCAGCAGGGCCTGAACATGAAGTGCCGGCTGCCGAAAGGATAGCTGGACTTGAAGAAAAAATTGATAGCCTGCAGCAGGAACTGCTGGAGCTGAAACAGGCTTTTCTTGAATTTAAGCGGCAGTTCGAATAAAAAATTTCGCCGCAAGCAGCGGCAGAGTAACATTTTTCGTCATGCCGGAATCAGATCCAGCAGCCGGCCAGCTTTCTCTGGAGTGCGGCTTGCGCCTGAATAACAGGATGCGCGGCGAGCCCGCAAGATATTGAATCTAAAGTAAATAAAAAAACTTATTAATCAAATAGTTAGATTAAAAATCTTCAGCTTTTACTTCGGTTATTCCTTCAGCTTTTCCGCCCGTTTTTCCCCCTCGCCGGTGAGGATGAACCCAGATCTACAACTTTTTCCAGACCTTTCCCCTCCGGCAATGACGCAGCGCGGCCGGCAAGTTCCCGAAGTATTGGCGCGGCATTGCCGACAAGGGGCTCTCCATGTCCGAAGAAGCACTTGTCAGCGTCGAGCTGGGCAAGGCGCTGCGCCGAGCGGAGCGCCCTGGCATAATCGGAGCATCCTGCACGCAGGGGCAGCCCGGGGCTCGGCGTACCGGTGAGTGCATCGCCGGTAAAAACGGCTTTTTTTGCAGGAAAATAAAAGCTGAGGCTGCCCGGCGAATGGCCCGGCGTGGCAATAATGTGAATCCCCTCAATGCGCCCGATTCCGTCAGCGTCGCTATAGGCGCTGTAGAGCTGCACAGGAACATATTTTTTCACAAATTTTTCCATAACAAACAGCATGCACTTAAACACCTTGCCGCCCAGCCCTTCCCGGCGCATGCTGCACAGAAGCCTCCTGCCCTCAATATGGTCTTTTTCCTGCACGCTTGCAATGACTCTGGCGTCGGTTGCACCCTTTACTGCTGCGAGGGCCCCCACATGGTCAAGGTGGGCATGAGTTATGAGAATCATGCGCAGATTGCGCGAGTGGACGCCCCAGTTCATTCAGAGCCTGGAGTATGACAGTTTCATCGCCGGGCATGCCCGTATCGATAAGCACAGGATCAGGGTCGGTAACCAGATAGATGTTTGAACGGCTGCCGCGTATTCGGTATATGCCTTCACAAACCTTCTGATACAAAGCCATAAGCATCTCCCTGCAGGTATTTAAAAATTTAAATTTTAAACTTTACTCTGTAAAATTTCTAAAAATTCCTCTATACTACATTTAAAAACACCTACTCACAGGAGGCACTCTATGGGGGCAGAACGCCGCACTCACACCCGCGTTCCGGCAATGTTTGATGCCAGCATTATTCTCGACAGACAGGAAATACCGGTAAAAACATGGAACCTGAGCCTCCGGGGCATGGAATGCTCCACCGACAGCAGACTTCGTGAAGGAAAAACCTGCATCATACAATTTATACTGAGCCCCGAGGTTCGTTTCGTTATACAGGGAAAAGTGGTGCGGGCAGGCACCAAAGAAACGGGCATCTATTTCAAAACAATGGACGAAGACAGCTTCTTTCATCTCAAACGCCTTGTGCAGTACAATGCTGCTAATCCTGAAATGATAGAGGATGAATGCGCAGCACCGTTTCACCGGCAGGACACCATATAAGCAATCCTGACAGTGCTTGTAATCAAACAGCCGATGCTGTTTTTGAAAGCTCCCGGACAATCATCCGCATATCGTCCCGTGTCTCACGCTTCCTGTGCTCGTGCACGCGGAGAAAAGCAGGATCATGGGTCGGCATTACGAGCATGCCGCCCGCACGATAAAAACGGCCCCGCAGATCGTCAAGCGTTCGTTCCGGTCCCAGCAGAGCCTGCGCAGCAACCTGCCCCAGAGCGCAGACAATAGCAGGCCCGATTGCGGCCAGCTGCCTGTGCAGAAAAGGCAGGCAGGTAGAAATTTCTTCCTGCGCCGGAGCGCTGCCATCCGGTGGTGCGCATTTCACAAAGTGGTAAGATACACATCAGGACGCGTCAGGTTCAAAACGCGCGTGATGATTTTGGTAAGCATGTCACCCTCAGGGCCGCAAAAAGGCTCTCCCGCTGCGTCATCTGCCGGCAGTGGCGCCTCGCCGACAAAAACAAGGCGGGCATGCTGATTGCCCTGCCCGAACACAATCGAGGTTCTGTGGCTGCACAGGCCGCAGCGGGTGCAAGCGCCGAGGTCTGCCAGCACCTCCTCAAGAGATTCCCGTGAAACCGGCTCAGCTGCCGCTGCAGGCTGGCTGGCTGAAGGTAACGGGCTGACTATTCTGATGCCTGAACGCCGGGCAGACGACAGATGGGCTTTCATACTGCCAATAGCCTCTGCCGATCCGGCTGTAAATTGTTCAGGCTGGCTCATCGGGAATATCTTTCAGCTTTATTTTAATGCCGGCCAGGCAGTCAAGAATGCGATGGGCAAGATCCTGCTTGGTCATGGCGGGCACATCGACGGTTCCTCCGCCGGGCAGCAGCAGGGTTGCCTTGTTCATATCCGAGCCAAAGCCGCAGTCCATGAGGGTCACATCATTGGCGACGATCAGGTCGAGATTTTTGCGCTCAAGCTTGTCGCGGGCATTGGCAAGCACATCCTGCGTCTCAGCGGCAAAGCCCACAAGAATTCTCTTCCCCTTTTTATTGCCCAGATCCGCCAGAATATCGGTCGTGCGCTCCAGATCAATGCTCGGCGCGTCGTCATTTTTTTTCACCTTGTGCATGGCGACAACGCGCGGCCGGTAGTCTGCAACGGCCGCGGCCTTTATAATGATATCTGAAGCGGAAAAATGCTTGTCCACCGCAGCAGCCATTTCCTGGGCACTGCCCACGTGAACAGCATGCACACCCCGGGGCACGGGCAAGCATGGTCGGGCCGGAAACCAGCACGACGTCGGCCCCCCGGTGCCGCAGTGCGCGCGCTATGGCATAGCCCATCTTGCCGCTGGAGGGGTTTGAAATAAAACGCACGGGGTCGATGAACTCCTGCGTTGGCCCTGCAGTCACAAGGGCTCTTGTGCCGGTAAAATCCGAGGGCGACAGCATCAGCTCGATCTCATCGACAATATCCGCGATATCGGCAAGCCTGCCTCTGCCGTAATCGCCGCAGGCAAGATCGCCCGAGCCCGGCTCAACAAAGCGGCGGCCCAAATCCTTGAGCATCTGCACATTGCGCACAACGGCCGGGTGCTCCCACATGCCTTCGTTCATGGCCGGGGCAAACAGCACGGGCTTGCGCGTGGCTATGCAGCACGGTGGATAAAATTTCGTCGGCAATGCCGTTGTGCTGCCTTGCCGATAATATTGGCGGTTGCCGGCGCAACCACCAGCAACATCGCCGCGCTGGGCCATGGTAATATGCCCGATTTTGCGCTCTTCATACAGCTTGAACAGCTCGGTTATGACGGGATTGCCCGTCAGTGTCTGAAATGTGAGGGGCGCCATAAACTCCCGGGCGCTTTCTGTCATGACGACATGCACGTCGGCGCCCAGCTTGACAAGCTGGCGCACAAGCTCTGCTGCCTTATAGACGGCAATGCAGCCGGTGACACCCAGTACGATTTTTTTATCCTGCACTACTGACATGCTTATCCCTCAATTTTGGTTTCATTAACGATTCGCAGGCCGCGAACAACATACTGCATGCCCGAGGCAACGGTCAAAAAGCCGGTCACCCAGTACAGATACGTGAGCGCATCAGGATTGCGGTGCAGTATATCAAACAGGAGCCTTCCGCCGATCGTCGTCAGCTGAAACACCGTGGTGCACTTGCTCACAACGCTCGGCCTGATTTCAACCCGCACCGATACCAGCTGCAGTATCAAAATGCCCATGGCGATAATGACATCACGGCTCACAACAAGAATGCTGAGCCACTTCGGGAATAAGCCCCAGCAGCGCAAAGGCGACAAAGGAGCTGGTCAGGAGCAGCTTGTCTGCGATGGGGTCCAGATAGGCTCCCACCATGGTTTTCTGCTTGAACCGGCGGGCGATAAAGCCGTCAAGGCCGTCTGAAATAGCCGCGCATACAAAGACGGTCAGCGCGGCTACATGCTCATCGTAGCTGAGCAGAATTATCAGCAGCGGAATCGACATGATCCGCGATATGGAAAGAAAGTTGGGAACGTTTATATACATGGCGTCCTTCATCGACGTTTGATCGGCGTGATGCGCACATCAAGCACATTGTCATGCACCGATGTAATTCTGGTTATATACCCTGCCACGCCCGAACCGAACATTTTCTGCAAAATCGCTGCAGTATCGGCCTGGCAGGTGACGCGGGCTGTCCAGCTCTGCCTGCCGTCTCCCGGCTCAAGTTCGGTAAGCTCCAGCCCCGGCAATACCTGCGCAAATGCGCGCATGCAGTCACGAACCTCGGCAGCGGACACAGCTTTGCTGAAGCGAAGCTTAAACACATACTGGCGCGCCTGCCGCAGCTGCTGATACAGCCGCTCGGTAATCTGATCGGCAAGCTGGCGCGAAGCTTTCTGCATGGCATCGCGGCAGGCTTCAGCTTCATCAACATGGGCTCCCAGCCCCTGCGTCACGGCCTGCAGCACAACCTCCTGGCTGCGAGACGTCGATCGCGCTGGCCGTAATATCGCACTGCACATTCTGCACGCTTACAAGACGCGTGCCTTTGGCGCGCGTGAGGGCGGCCCGCACAAGCACCACCATCTGGGCTTCGGTTTGAGCGGCAAGCCGGCAGATCAGCTTCAGTATCCGGTGCGGCAGTGCCCGAAACCGGGCTGAAGGCTTCTTTCAGCGGCGGCTCAAAAGGCGAAATAATGCGCGTCTCCTTGTCGGCAAAAGCAGCTTCCACCGCCTGCTGAAGGGGAAACTCAGCAGGGGCGTGTCCCGGCGCCGGCAGACCACCAGTACAGCTCCTGCTGTGCATCAAGGCCCTTTCTCAGCAGCCATGACAAGCAGCGAAACCGCTTTGTTCTCAGCCATGCTTCACAAGCCCCATGCCCGAAAGCTCCTGCCGCACTCCGATCAAGCTGCACTGCAGCCTGCACGGTAACCTGATACTGATCGGGCAGCGCATTTTCACCGGTCACTCTGAAGCTCTGCAGGTACCGCTCGGGCTGCGCGGCAAAACGGGCTATGATGCGCGAGCTGTGAGCGGCGAACAGTGTCGGCAGGCAGCAGAGAGTTTACGGCGTCGATAACGGCCTTGAGCTGGGCGTCTGCCAAGCGCGCTCTGCCGGGCGCCGGGGATATCGCCTCCGGAAATACGTTGCAATGCCGCGTCCCGTGAAGCCGTCAACGGCTGTCTTCTCCTGGGCGCCGGCTCGCACAGCACAGGAACAGGCAAAAACATACTGCTGCAATACTGCATTCAACTAATCGCATGCATGTTCCTCTAGTTCTCCCCGTGGCGAAACGACGGCACGGCAAACCGCCGGAGATTATAGGCAATCGTGGAATCGATGCGCGCCTCAATAAGCACGTCTCCCTCATCACAGGCGCTGTACAAAACGGTTCCGCTCATCATGATGCGGTCTATGGCGCTTTTTTCCGTCGCCGGCAGCCTGAAATACATATGCGGAACCCTTTGGGCAAGCCAGCGGTCGAGCAGGCTGCGCAAGCTGTCTATTCCCTGTCCGGTACGGGCAGACACCGCGGCAGCGGGCTCAAACCTTCGCGTCAGCTGCCTGACAACTCCCGGGTCTTCTACAGCATCTATTTTATTGAGAACAAAAATAGTCTCCCTGTCGCGGGCGCCGATTTCTTCAAGCACACGGTCAACCGCCGCAGCCTGCTCCTCTGCGCAGGGGCTTGTGCAGTCTATCACATGCAGCAGCAGCTGCGCCTCCCGCACTTCTTCAAGCGTTGCTTTAAAAGCGGCAACAAGCTGGTGCGGGAGCCCCCTGATGAACCCGACGGTGTCGGACAGCAGCACAGCGCCACCGCCTGCAAGATGAATCTTGCGCGTTGTCGGGTCAAGCGTCGAAAAAAGCCTGTTTTCAGCCTTGACGTCTGAGCCGGCAAGCAGGTTCAGAAGCGTCGACTTGCCGGCATTTGTGTAGCCGACCAGGGCAGCGCACTGCGCGCTATGCCGGATACGGCTCTGTCGCTGCACCCTGCGGGCTGTTTCAACATGGCGCAGGTCGCGGCTGAGGCGCTGCATGCGATCCTTGATCGTGCGGCGGTCAACCTCAAGCTGCGTTTCACCGGGACCCCGTGTGCCGATGCCTCCGCCCGAGGCGCGACATCTGTATGCCCCGGCCCTTGAGCCTGGGCATCAGGTAGCCCAGCTGGGCGAGCTCAATCTGCAGCTTGCCTTCCCGTGAGCGGGCCCGCTGAGCAAAAATATCCAGTATCAGCGCTGTGCGATCAATGACTTTCACCTCTAAAAAGTCCTCGAGGTTGCGCTGCTGGGCAGGCGTCAGCTCGGCGTCAAAAATGACAAAATCAGCAGCATCCTGCACCACCTGCGCCTTCAGGGCCTCAAGCCTGCCTGCGGTAATAAAAAAGGCCGGGTCACAGGTTCTGCACGTGTAGGCAATGCTTCCGGCTATTTCAGCGCCTGCCGACCGGGCAAGGCTCTCAAGCTCTTCCTGCAGGGCGCACAGCCCGGCCGTTCCTGCGCTTTTTTGCTTCAAAACGATGAGCAGGGCTCTTTCTCTAACGACATGCCTGTAGCGCAAATGTAAAGATGACCTCCCTGGCGCCCGGCACAGCGGTCGCAGCCAGCCGGGACATTCAATTAATTAGCAACTTTAAGCAAGATTCAAGAACTTTTTAGCATGGGCCTCGATATCCGGCGCCCCGGCAGGGCAGCTCAACCCATAGAGTATCACTATCATGGCGCAGCCAGGTAAGCTGCCTCTTGGCAAAACGCCTGGTTTCCCGGTGTATACGGCTCACAGCCTCGGCAAGAGAAATCATGCCCCTGAGATACTGACCTATCTGCTTATAGCCGATGCTGCACAGGGGCCGGAGCTCCGGTCCATAGCCGAGAGCATAAAGCGTCTCAACTTCCCTGACAAGCCCCAGCTGCAGCATGCGCTCGACGCGCTGCCCGATCCGGCTGTACAGCTCATCCCGCTTTCTGGTCAGGCAGAGCTTCAGGCAGTCATACGGCTGGTCCTGAAATCCGTGCACCCTGTTGTGCTGCGTCATGGTTACAGCCGGTGAGCTGATACACCTCCAGTGCCCGAACAAGACGCACCGAATCGTTGGGGCTGATGGTTGACGCCGCTGCAGCATCAACCAGCTTCAATCTTTCATAGAGCTCTTTGTTGCCAAGGCTGCGAAGCTTCTCCCGCAGAGTTTCATCCGCCGGCGGCGCGCTTGAAAGGCCTTGTGTCAGGGCTCGCACATACAGGCCCGTGCCTCCCACTATAAGCGGCACCCTTCCCCGCATGGCGATATCTGCAATTATCCGCCTCGCCTCATGCATGAAGCGGGCTGCATTAAATTGTTCATCAGGGTTGACTACTGGAAAAAAGATGATGCGGTATGTCCGACTGTTCCTGCAGCGTCGGCTTTGAGGTGCCGATATCCATATGGCGGTAAAACTGCATGGAATCGGCATTGATGATTTCACCGGAAATCGCCCGGGCAAGGGCAAGCCCACACGTCTGTCTTGCCGACGCCCGTTGGACCCTGCACAACAATAATCTTTTGCCTGGCTGTATCTTTTCCTGTTTTCAAGGTGACGAGACTGGCTGTGTGCGTGCCGACTAGCGGGAAACTCATTTCAACGGGCCGGCCGCGATTGCCCGACACGGTGACATGGTTGTTATTGTAAAAGGCAGTCACTCCGCCGGGATTCCCGATCCGGACTTTAATGTCCGACACAGCATTGACGCTGTAGGTGTCACCTTTTTTGAGGGTCACCTCAAACACATGCTTGCCGTCAACTGTAAAGCGCATCCAGCAGCGTTCCGTCGCAGCAAAACGAATGGTAAACGGACTTGGCGCAGCTGCAGCCGATGCATTGTCAGACTCTGCCGGCTTCTGCAGAACGGGTTGTGAAGCCGGCGCAATGGGCTGATCCTGCGAAGGGGCCTCCGGCTCGCGGGGCTGAACCATGATCGGGGCATCAGCTTCATTGTCTGGATTCATGACAGTTTGAAGGGAAGGCCTCCCCATATAGCCAAAAAACAAAGCGCAGACCAGGAGCACCACCGCACCGGCAATAACCGGCACGGCATAGCCGGGAATCAGCAAGGGCCGGGAAGCATGCTTCACTTCCTTTGGAGCACTGCTGTAGGCGCTGCATGCACCTGCGTTTCATACAGCGCCAGGGCTTCATCAGGACTGATATCAAGCTCACTGGCATAGGCTTTGATAAACCCCCTGACATATGCCTCAGGAGGAAGAAGCTCTGTTTTATCAGCCTCAAGAGCAGTCCAGCGTAAAGATGCCGATCCTGGTGCTCTCAGCTATATCTTTGAGCGTTTTGTTTTGTTTGAGCCTTTCGGCTTTGAGAAATGCACCTGCACTATCCATACAAGACTTCACCTGTGCGAAAAAGAAACCAGACGAGCACTGTGCATAAGAGCATCCGACTCCTGCGTGTTTTCCGTTTAAAATTCCTTCATTTTTTTAAAATATCATGCTGGTACGGGCAATACAAGAAAAAACAAAACCATGACCATACTGATAACCAGGCAACTGAATATAAAAAAGGCCGCCTGCTTTGAGATTTTCATTAAAATCCGGGCTGTGCTTTAAAAAAAAGCTTCCGCACAGACTGCGGAAGCTTTTTTTAAACAGTTGCTCTGCAAAACAAGCTACTTGTCTTCTTTTTTCTTATTGATTATCGCATGATTCGGGCATACGCGGGCGCAGGCGCCGCACTCCACGCAGGTATCGGTATTGATCCGGTAGTACCAGTCAAACTCCTCAACCGATTTGGTCGGACAGATTTCCCAGCAGGTCCCGCAGATCACGCAATCTTCAGTAATAAAATAAGCCATGCTTCCTCCTTTTTCACATCTCGACAACGCCGGATGAGATATTGTCAAAATTTTCAACGATCAGCGGCACGAGGTCATAATGGATGAAGCAGAACATCTCGCCGGGCTCCAGCTGCATCATGAACCGCGACGGGGGGTCGCCCATATTGAATGTCATGGTTTTAGTGCGGTACACAAGCGGGAAAGAATTTGTGCACCAGGCTGTTCCCGAAAGGCCGTGCACCAGCTCGCCGGTCGTCCAGGTATAGACTTTACACAGGCGCATGATGCGGTTGGCATCGGCTGTCACCATGATGACATCAGGGTCCGCCACGTCTTCAAACCTGCCGATGACCAGATATTTATGATGCTTATAGACATGGGGTATCTGCTGATTGACCCGCCGCATGACCTGCCGGGTGGCATAGGCCTTGGTGGGGCCGATCGAGGTCGCCATGCCGACATCGAAATCCTCTTTGGTCATCTTTTTGTTGCCGATGCCGGAATAGACCGCGCCGCCGCACAGAACATTCTTGTTGATAATATAAAAAGGTTTTTTGCCCTCTTTGCCGTCCCACACCTCGGGGATCATGGCGCATTCAAACGACACATCATCGCCATAGGATTCAGCATAATCAGGCGGCGTATCGCACAGCTTATAGGCGATGATATCGCGCGTATACCCCTCATGCTTTTTCAGGTACTCGGCGTATTCCTTATTCTTGCTCATACATCCTCCATAGTATCAGGTAATTGGATTTCAACTTTTCACATGGCTTACGACGGTTCTTACATCATCGCCAGCATCTCATCCAGATCCATGCCGAGCTTCTCCATCTGCTCGCGGATGGACTTCATGGAAACCTCTGCATAGCCGTTTTCTTTAGCATACTGCTCGGAATTGCCTACGATCATTTCAAGCATTTCAACCGGCACTTTTTTTATCATTGCCTGCGCTTCAGCGTCCCAGGGCATTGAAAAGACAGGCTCTTCACCGGCTTCATCCTGTACGGCCGGTTCCTCCGAAAATACCGATTTATCCTTTTTCTGCCAGAACGGCGAATGCGGCGGCTTGGTCATCTCGCGGCTGGCCTTCACATCGACTTTGACATTGCAAAGAATATTGGGAATCATGTGGGCGAATTCCATGGGAATAATAATAAACAGCTGGTCCTGCTTAATCCGGTTATGCATGCGCCCGCCGAAATCGCCTCCCACGACCATGACGTTCTTGATATACCACGGCACGGCAAAAAGCTCCCCGCACAACGATGTGCCGAATGTGCCGTAGGGCTGCACCCCATCCTGGCACAGGCGGCAGCCGCCAAGTATGCAGGCATTGTGCGGATTGGTGACGACGACGATCCAGTCGACCTGCACGCCTTCAGGCACGTCGTCAAGAGGTGCTGCGCCTATGGCCTTGACCATGCCCGGCGGCAGGCAATAGGTGCCTGCCTTCAGCCTGGCAGCACCCTCATCGGTAAAAAAGGCGCTTGTTTTGGACAGATAATCACCGGCTACAATTTCCTTCTTACCGGGAACAATGCCGGCATGATGCACGCCGACATAACAGTCATGATGATCGGCGTCGAAATACACCCTTTTTGCCTTCATCCATCGCATAACGCATAATGGCGCAGGGAGTATCCTGAAGCGGCTCATATCCTGCCGGAACCTGATCCCGGAACAGGCTGATTGCAACGGGTTTGCCCCGGACTTTTGCTTTTGTGACTATCATGTCGCTTAGTGCTTTAAGATCAACCATACGAGCTCCTTTCGATAACGTTTAATACAGCAGAATCATAATCTTTAGCATATAAATTATTATACTTATCTCACATTAAACTGTCGAGCAAAACAGTAATTAAAATAAAAATATTCTAAATTTTTATTTTTCAAAATATATTTAAAATAATGCGGTTTAATAAAAAAATGGCTACGAACTATCGCAACCATAGAGCTTATTCACATGGGGGAAAAAGGTCATTTATAGATGGCTTCTTTGCATGCTTGATTGTATCTGGTATGAAAGTATTCTCAAGACTCATTCAAAGAGAGCACCTCCTGTAGGGCTTTATTGTCTGATACGGAAATTCATTTTCAGAGATGGAGCCGATGGTGAAAAACTACTTATTTTTCAAAGCGATAAACAAAGCGACAACAGCTACAAATGAAAGAATTAGAGGATTTTGCGCGACATTGAGTTCAGCTATTTGTTCCGGATCCAGACATGATTTTGCCTGTATCCCCAGATACACTACTATTACTAAATTAATTAACGCCCCTATTGTTGTCAGCATATAATTCTCCTTTTTAATAGACAGCCGGCAAAGTCAGGTTGTATCCGCTGCGGCTCACGAAACAAAACCGCATAAAAACATTCATTAAAACCACAGGTGGCTGTATAAAAAGATTTGTAGTAAAAACAAAAATGGCAGCCCGTATTTAAAAGCAATCGTGCTGTTACTGTGCAGCATATTTTTTCAAAACTGCTTATAGACTAATAAATAATGCAGATGATGACACCAAGAATGCCGCTGACAATCGCTTCGAGAAAGCCGAGAATATCCAGCGTCAGGATGGAATCAAACACATCGGCAAGCATCGTAAGCACGCTATTGAACAGACACTCAAGCGTTCCCAATATACCGGTGGCAATAATACGTTCATCGCCATCTATAAGGGACATCTTTCCGTCGCCGGTCAAGGTAACGGTTGCCTGCATGCCGTCGATTTCAAGAAGAAACGGCTTTCCGGGCTTTAACCCTGATGAAGGGAAACCGATAGTAACCGCTGAGCCCTTAAGATCAGGGATATAAACACTGCAGATATACCCGGTTTGGGAATCAGCAACAATCCTTTCACTAAATACGCCTGCCGCCTTTAATGCGCTCTGGAAAAGGGCCGGTTGTACAACCGGCTCAAATGACCCCGCCTGAGTCGGAACAGGTCTGCACAGCAGCAGAACACATGCAGAAAAAGCAATACAAAAAATTTTCCCGGTCAATTTCATACCTCCGCGCTTGCTGAAATTATTTAAATTTCTTCGGGTTAATTTCATACGTATGTAAGCCCTGCGGTTTTACAACGACAATGCTGAAGGGCTTCTGCAAAGCAAGCTTATCATATCTGAAATAAACTCTAATGGTTGCATAATAGGAGGAGAAGCCCTGGCCGGCGCTTTGAGAATGTGGCGATGCCTGAAAGTGATCCGCATGAATCATTTCCGGAAGAATCTTTTTGCCCTCCTGCATGGCATGTACCGTATAGCTGCGGGCAAATTCAATACTGGATCCGTATACGGTAATGTCGATCTGAAGCGCGGGATCCTGAAGTATGGCTTCCGGCTCCTCCATGGAAACTTCCCTGCCCTGCTGCGCCTTGATGCCGGCAAGCAGTGCAAGCTTGCACCACTTGGTACGCACAACTACCTCCGGAGCGGACGGGCCGCAGCCATAGAGGCTCATAACCGTTTTTTCTATATCACGCTGGCTTGCCCTTCCGAATTCAAGTGCTTCCTGTACCTGGCTGCGGGTAAGATTGTCTGTTATGGCATGCACAACGCTGCACGGACATACACACACGGCGCACACCATGATAATAAAAAAACTGGCTGCCTTCATTGTTCCTCCCCTTTCATTTAAAATGACCAGCTTGCACCTACGCTGAGCATGTTGAAGTGGCCGTCAAAATAATTTTGATCATAATCATTATATTCCCGGTACATAAATCTTGAATGCAGCGTTAAATGTTTATTATAGGCATACACAATGCCGACTGAAGTTTGAACCTGTCCGATGGAAAGATCTGAAAAGTTGCCTATATTGCGCCCATTAACATGTTTGTCAAAGTCGGCAGCGCTGCTGATGTAGGCGGCATCCCCGGTAAGATTTATTTGAGCCGTCAGTCGATATGCCGCCGAGAGGCTCCATGTCTGGCTGCGGCTGTCATAGGGAATATCATCATATTCGAAAAGGCCTTCAGCGCCATTCAGGTGATAGGTCTTGAGTGTCCCGAAGCTGTTTACGTTATTCTTCGCAATGGTATAGCCCCCGGTCAAAGTCAGGCGCTCGGTGGGCACATACCAGAGGTTGAGGCCATATTCCCACTGACCCTCATCGGAATCATAACGGCTGTTTTTCAGTTTGGCATAGCGCAGGTTCGTATTGAGCGTTAAATTATACAGCATGCTCCAGGTCATGCTCGCAGTATAGGTGTCCTCTTTTTTTGGCAGCGAAGTCTGCACAAGGCCCGGTATTGTTTGATCTTTCATAACAAGCGGTTCATGAACGCGTATCTTCTCATATTTCAGGTTATACCGAAGCTTTTTAAACAACCGCTGATTCCAGGTGATCCGCCATGTATTTTTACGTGTTGTGTTCGGGTCGGAATTGTCTCTATCGATATCCTGCCACTGATAGGAGCAGGTAAGCCCCGAATTCCTGATTGGGTGCATATTAAGATCGAACCCGCCCCGCTTTGTATCCAGATCAATGCCTTCATGGCTTTTGTTTTCAAGGCTGTATTTGTTGTAGTACACATCGCAGGCCAGATATTTTGAAAAATATTTACTCAGGCGCGTTGCGATGCTGTTAAAGGTGGCGTTGGTATGGGTTTCAAGATTTTCACGCTTACCATGCTGAACGGTGGCATAAACAGTTGAGTCCCATGGCAGGGCAGACCGGACATTAACCGTGTCAACATTCAGCCTGCTGTCAGGCACGAGGCTGTAGGGCGCCCGGCCCCTGACCTGAAAAAACGATGCGCCATTGCCGTATTCTGCCATGGGCGCAGCACCGTGTTCGGTAAAGGAGCGCATCAAATGATTATACGATATGGTTGCGGGCCCCAGCGACATTTCCATGCCGGGGGCTATATCGTTAATGCTTGAATTGACGCGCTTGTTGCGCGAGGTGACGTGGCACTCGGAGCATTTGCCGACTGTTGTGGCCTGCCGGTGCCCGAGCTTTTGATAGGATCGCATATCAAAGTTGAATTTTACAAAAGGCAGCGACGGGAGCAGAAGCGTATTGTTTGCCTTTAACTCCGATATAATCAGCTTATTGGACTCGCCGGTATCATAATCCCTTGTAAAGTCCTGATTCTTAAGCTGATCATGCTCCAGGTAGTGCTGAAAACGAATATAGCTGAAATCACTGCGCAGATAGCGGTTAAGGTCAAGGTTGAGATTATACGACTGGTCATTGTCATCAAGCATTCGCCCGGTCATATCGATATAATTTCTGCCATTGCTGGCTTGCAGGTCAAACAACGATTCGGCGCCTGACTGAAGCACATCATATTCGCCGACTTTACTGCGATTGCCGTCAGTATTATAGAAATGATAGCCCCCGGATACGGCAGCGCTTACATTCACATTCTGCAAAGTGCTCTTTGCTTCCTGGGCGGAGGAGCCGCCGGGGCAACACATGAGTACACCGATGATCAGAATGGCTGAAATGAGGCGATTCATCTCGTGAGACCTCCTCCATTGACCTGAGACGGAAGATCGCTTCCGTGCACTGCCGAATGGCACTGCACGCATGAAGTCAAAAACGCGCCCGGCGTAGGATAATCGCCGGCTTTGGGGTTTATCTGATGGCCGCGGTGACAGCGCAGGCAGAGAAACGGCTCGCTTTGACGCAGCAGATTGTTGGCGATTGTTCCGTGCGGCTCATGGCAGAGAGAGCAGTCTTCAACAACCGGCGCATGCTCAAAAACAAAAGGCCCCTGGTATTCTGCATGGCAGTCAAAGCAGACATCATTGAGACTCTGTTTCTTTAAATTGTTGTTTTCAGATCCGTGGTTGTTATGACAGCTGCCGCACTTCATCTTGTTTTCGCGCAGCGGATGATGCGATGGCAGCATGAGCTGTGCTTTCTTTTCCTGATGGCAGGTGAAACAGATGTCCGGATCACCGAGATAGACCATCTTGGGACCTGTAATCTTATGGGATTTATGGCATTCATTGCATCCCACGCCGTTGATCATATGAACATTTGCGCGCCAGTCCATCGTCGGGGACCCCTGATGGCAGGCCAGACACATCTGAGAGCTCTGTTCGGCAGGCATTTTGGCGAAGCTTATAATATCCTGAGCCTTGCCTTTGGTCTGAAGATGCCTGCTGCCCGGGCCGTGACAGGTTTCGCATCCCCGCTGCATGCCTTTGAGTTCAGCGGCATTCAAACGGTAATGCATGGTCTTTTTAAACTGCTGATACACGTCGTCATGACACGGGACACACGAGTCTGTACCGACATAAAATGCGCCTTCGATCAGCGGCAGTTCCTGCCTGTTTTCACCGGCTTTAAGAAAACGCTGGCAGCTGAAAGCGAGGAAAGCGCACAGTATGCTTATGAATAATGCGGCTGCGGATCGGTTCATAGACGGCTCTTAGTGTCCTTCACTGGGAATATGCATATAAAAACCTATTTGTACGATTCGACAGGCTCTTTCAGCTGATATCTCTGCGGCCCGGCATGGGGGTCATGACAGGCCGAACACTTCTTCTCGGTAAAAATATTGTGTTTGTTGAAATCAGGCGCGGCAGCCTTTAAAAGGGCTTTTTGCGCCATGATATGACAGTCGGCGCACAGGCCGGTGGCAACGGAGCTGATACGCGCCTTGTGCCTGGCGCTGTGGCAAAAGTTGCACTCATTGCCCGGCTCAATGTCGATGCTGCGCTGATATTCCACAAAGGCTTTGTGCAGTGAGAGGGGTTCAGCCAGCTCGACAGGTTCAGCGCCTTTCTCTCGCAGCAAAGGATGGCAGGTATGACAGATTCGCTCCTCATTGGATCTGAGCAGCTTCGTGTATTCTGAAGCATGGCTCTCGTGACAGAAATAGCAGTTTTTCAGCACTGACCGGTCATGAACAACGGCATTGTTGACCAGCTTGGTTTCATGGCAGCCCTGCCTGAAACACAAGCCAAGCGCCGCGGGCTTTTCCCGCTGCTCTGCAGTGACGTTATGGCAGGCTTTGCATTTATTTTCAGCCCAGGGCTTGTGAGGGCGCAGAACATCAGGTGAGGTCCTCAGTATATTGCGCACCGGGGGAAGCTTCGCGACAGTAAGGCAGTCCTTAAACTCCCTGTGGCAGGCAATGCACAAGTCTGCGCCGCCGCGCAGGCGGAGAAGCGACGGCTCGCCGGCGCCCGTGGCGTCAATACCTTTTTTAATGACCCCCTTCGCATGGGGGTTATGGCAGGTAACGCAGTGAATGCCGGTATCGCCAAGAGGAAGAACAGCTGCAGCATGGCTGTCGCTTTGCAGCGCCTGTTTCATTCCGGCCGGCAGCTCTACAAGGTGGTCCGCCCGGGCTGGATGACGGCTTTTTTGCTGCTCGTGACATCCTATGCAGAGCCGGTCGCTGTCCTGTTTCAGAGGCGCATCCTTTATTTCGGATGCCGTTTCTATATCCGGCATCACCTGATGGCATTGCAGGCAGGCTTCCTCCTTGAGAACACCCAGCTGCGAAATCATCAGCTTATGCGGGTTCGGCTGTTCGAAGCGGGACCGCTCATGGCACGTGAAGCACATCGATTCGCCGGCAGGCTTATGCAGCCGCAGAAATTTGCTGTTAAAAACTCTCCCCAGCACAGTATCATACATTTGCGACTGAATATCATGACAGGTAAGGCAGGTCAGCCTTCCGCCGCTCAGGGGCCAGCCTGCAGGTATCCGTTCTTTCATCTGTTCTGGCGCAGCAATATTTACCTGATGCACCTCAAAGCGGGCTTCGGAGCCTGGTCCATGACACCGGTTGCACAGGGCATTGATGTCGCCGCCTGAACGAAGGGCGGGAGGAGCGTTGTTTTCATGGCACTCCCCGCAGTGCATGCCGGTCCAGTGCGGGTTTACCATGGTTTCGGCCTGAACCGTATAAGCAGGCATCATAACAACCAAAGAAATCAGTAAAAGAAGCACCGGTCTCATTGGAGATCTCCGAAGGGAAACTGTTCTTTTTTCTCGATGCGTGCAGGCCGGTTATGAAAATACAGATGTTTAAACAGCGCTTCAGCGCCGTGACAGATGGAGCAGAACTGCCGGGGCAGGTCATACCTGAGAAAGCTTGTCGTTATCGTACCCTCGGCAAGACCGGTGCCCCTGCCCTTTTTCTTTCCGTCCCACTGGTGCGCATTGTGACAGGTCGAGCAGACAATGCCGCCCATAGGGGAGGTTCCTCCTGAGGGGGTAAAAAGGCATATATCGAGCTGGAGCCGTTTATTGGCGATTTCAGATACACGGGAATAAAAGGCGCCGGGGTGCAGGCCGTAACGGGGCACATGTTTTCCGGCAATGCCGCCTTTCTCATGGCAGCCGGTACAGAGTGATACCATAATATTTTTAGCGGGCTTTTCTGATTTCAGCCACTCTTTGGGCACGGCAGTGCCCAGGGGCGCTGCCCACATGTATTCCTTTATTGTTGAGCCATGGGAGACATGGCATGCACCGCAGACGGATGACTGGGCCGGAGCCTGGCCGAGGGCGTTTTTGTAGCCCGTGCGCCGCAATGCTCATGTCATGGGGTGTTCCTCTGACAAAACCCTGCTCAGGATGGCAGCTGATGCACAGTGCCACCTGTCCGCCATCCCCAAGCCTGAGATACCGGCCGTTTTTGCCTGCCTTGGAAACATCCGTAACAGGCGAAGGATCATGAACGTCATGGCAGGTCATGCACGCAACCTTGCCCTGGGCGGATTGTTCGCATGCGTCATTAAAAAGGGGCAGGCCTGCAGAGTTGACTGAAGAGGCCTTTGCCGCCGGATGCGCAGAGTTGCGGGGAACCGCCTTTTCAGCGCACTGTCCCGGCGCATGGCAGCTCTTGCAGTAGCTTTCAAAACATGTTGAAGAGGAGGGCAACTGGCGGGCCCACATAAACGGGCCGTTGCCCTTATGCACAGAGTGACAGGCGCCGCAGGGGCCGCTGCTGGCGCCGGTCGTATTCAGTGGGTTTTTTTGCGGATGTTCGGACAGGCGCAGATCATGCGTGCTTTTCAGAGTCTGGCTCTGCTTTTTATGACAGCGCACGCAGAGCCCGTCATCCCCGGCCTGCTCGTTGAGCAGAAATTCACTGTCTGCTGCATTATGAGTTCTATGGCACGTGAAGCAAATCAGGTCGCCCTGAACGCTCAGCACTATTTTCTCGCCGCTGCTCCAGGTTTCCGGTATCTGCACTGCGCTGTCGGGCCGTATGTCGACAGGGTGAGACATACCTGTTGGTGTCGGGGTCATTGGGCTTTTTTGGCTTTTTCGTGTGGCAGACTTCACAGAGTATCGCCGGTGCGGCGGAGTCGCGCAGCCAGCAGCACCAGCCGCTTATCGCCGACGCCGCCATGCGCCATATGGCAGGTTTCGCAGATAATTTGATTTGACTTTTCAGTGCCGAACCGGCCGCCGGCTTTTATAATCGCTTCCGGCGCCTGCTCAACTGACACATTCACAGGATGGTTGCCCTGAGCTGTTCCGCCCGTATTTTTTGTATGACAGCGGATGCAGAGTGAGGAGTTTATATTGGGCTCGCGTTTGAATGTCATATTAATCGAATCGCGCGGCGAGAGTTCAGCATGCGGGGTGTGGCAGGTAGAGCACAGGAGCGCCCCTTTTTCATCCAAAGGGAAATTTGGCGGTATTGTCACGCGGTCTGAAGGTATGACTCCACTTTTATGGCTGGGAGTGTTGCATACCGTGTTGCGCGAATCCCGCACGGAGCCATCATGGCAGGAAAGGCACATTTTGGTCTCGCCAACGCTGTCCTTGGATTCCTCGAACTGTGCGATAGGAGTGCTCTTGTGCTCTATAAAAAAAGTATAGACCCATCGATAATGGCAGATCGCGCATTTTTTAGCCGTATCAGACTCGCGCGGCACGCTGCCCTGCTGCGCGGGTGAGGGGCAGGGTAAAAACAGAAAGATGCTCAGCAGCATCAGCAGGTAATGTAAGGTTTTCAGCATGGCTATTGTTGCTTAAAAAGATCGGGAAAATAAAAAACTTCATAATTGGTCAGCATGCCGCCAATTTCCATACGTTGAAGCTGGTTGGTCCGCGTCTGATCAAATCCCAGCTGCACAAAAGGCATAATACCTGTGGTGCTGTGACACTGCTTGCACATAACGAACTCCTTTATCTCAGCGTCCTTGTGCATGCTGTCGACGATCTGTTTCTTTTTTTCATCGGAGTATGTTTCTTTTTCAGCCATATACTTCAGCGACAGTGCGATGTCCTGCTCCGACATGTAGGGCTGCAGCCCTCCCTCCACCATGTGGAGCGGCGTAATTTTTGATACATGATTGCCGGTAGAGGCTAAAAATCCTGTTGTGGCGTCCACACAGGTGCCGTACGGCTTTTCCGTTGGGTTCATGCCGGGGGGATTCACCCAGCCGAATCGCATATTGGATTTTTCGGACAACTTCAGATGGCAGGTGTTGCACGTCATGAATTCGGTATGCAGATTGATGATAGCCATTGCCTGCTTGTTGCGTCCGTGGGGGTAAACGGTGTGGCAGATAATGCAGGATGATTTTTCCGCCCATGCATCAAGCGCCTTATCCTCAACTCCAAGATGAAAATGTTCATGCTGCTGTTTGCGCTCCAGCTCCTTCATTTGCCAGGCTGCAAGAGACATGGATTTTGGCTTCTCGACCTTCATCTCTTTTTGCCGCTCAAACTGTACGCTGAACGTAAGCCACCAGCTCAGAAGAGCTGCCATCGTGATCACGATGGCAAAAACGATGAACGCCTCTATGCGTGAATTTCCATTATTTGGCATCGCTGCTCTCCCCTTTCAGGAGTTTCTCTTCCTCGCATTCCGCAACGCCCTCCTGAACCTGGCGCTGGTATTCAAGAAAATGCTCCTCAATCTGGTGGTCCTTTGCGATGCGGCCTGTCCAGAATGTCCACTGAAGCGGGAAGCGGCCGGGAGCGATATGCACATTATACATATGCCAAAGGGCTATTACGAGAAACGCCAGTATCGACTCCTCGCCATGCATAAGCCGCAGCACATTAAACGATACTTTAGCAAAAGGAATATATTTAACCATAAATTCCGGAAACAGCAGGCAGCAGCCCGACAGTGTCAGCACCGAGCATCCCCATACCTGGCCAGATAATGCAGTTTTTGTTTGTACATGAATTTTTCCATCCTCGGCCGGGAATTTTCAAAACCGAGGAAATAGCGGAAATCGAAGTAAAAATCCTTCAGATCTTTCCACAGCGGAAATTGAGTTCGCTTGATATCAAACGTGCCGTGCCTCATCTGCCTGGCAATGCCGAGCATAAGCACCGCAACATGATAGACGCAATTCAGAGTGAAAACAGCAGCATTGACCCGGTGTATTAAACGGGTGACGGTGATACCGCCGAGAAGATTGATAAACTGATGCGAAAGCTCGGAATTATGAAAAAACAGCGGGAGCCCCGTAATGACTGCTATGGAAAAGGTGATACCCATGAGAGTATGATTTATAATGATATGCACCGAGTACCGGGGCAAGTCTCCTTTGGCGTCATACTGTACATAGCGATGCAGATTGGGGATTGTACCGATCGGGTCAGCCGGAACAGCCGGGGCCTTTGGTAATTTCTGGGGCTTGCGCAGCCATCTGAAAAAACGCGCATCGTGATTTTTGATCCGGCGGTAGGTTTCCATGCCCATAAGCGTAAAAAGCAGAAACAGCGTAAAAAACATGACGCCCTGCATAATGACTTCGGCCAGATGAATTTCCGGCCCCTTTTCCTTGTGTTTGCTCAGGTGGCTGTCGACAGAGGCGATCATCTTGCCCGCGCCGGGATGACAGGCCTCGGTCTGACATGTCTGGTAACGGTTTTCAGGATGTACCGACGATTGCGGGTCGGATCCGGGTCGAATATTGTGTATGCTTTCGCTTGCATGACAGCTGATGCAATGGGCCGTATCCATGCCGCCGAACTGAAGAATCCGGTAATGTATTGTTTCCTTGTAGGTGCTGACGGCCTCAGCTACGGGCCCCTCCATGCCGACGACGTTCTGAAAATCTTTGTCGGCATGGCAGCTCGCGCAGAGAGCAACAACCGCAAGCGGCGGGCGGCTGGTCTTCTGCCGCATGCGGTGCGACATGTGGACAAATATCTGTTCGATGCCTTTTTCCTTGTGACAGTTAAGGCAGCGCTTTATTACTTTTTCAGGCGGTATGTCCTGAGGCAGCGCATAGAGGTCATTGAGGTGGCAGTATTTGCAGTCCGGCTTTAATGCGGCTATTTCCGGCTTATCGTCCGGCTGTATGCCATGGATGCTTTTATTAAAGGCATCGGCTACATCCTTATGGGAAAAATCGGTTCCGCTCATGGCTTTCCATCTGTCAATATGACAGACTTTTGCGCAGTCGACTTTTTCAATTTTTCCATGAGGGACTTTCTCTATATCGCTATGGCAGTCGATACAGGAAAGGTTGCCGTGTATCGAGTCCTGATACAGATGGCCTTCGACATAATAATTTCTCAGCGTGCCGTCTGCAGTATAGCCGCGCAGGCGCTGATACTTGTGGCATAACAGGCAATTCTCAGGATCACCGGCCACGGAAACGCCTGAAGACAGGCACAGCAGTATAGCCGCGAACGCGCTGAATCCTTTAAAAATTTTCATAATGCCGACTCATGCTGGTTCAGGGTTTATTTATTTTTTTGCCGCTCATTTCATACACGCTGACCTGATTGGCGATCATATCAACCACATACAGCCGCCCGCGATCATCAGCAGCAATGCCCACAGGGGTCTGCCATTTTAAAACATCGCCTTTTTCATCTCCGATGACCCCCTTTAAATTACCATAGCGGTTAAATACCTGGATCACCCCCAGGTAGCTGTCACTGACAAATATCTGGTTGTCCGGGTCGACGCATACTCCTTTGGGCCGGTAAAACTGGCCCAGGTCAACGCCCCAGCCGCCGATCGTACCCACGATATCTCCTGTCGGGCTGTAGACCTGAACGCGCGTATTAATGACATCGACGACAAACACGGATGAATCAATTCCCACGGCAAGGAAAAAAGGATACTGCAGCTGGTCGCGCCTCTCCCCTTCAGAAGCCCAGGAAGCGATCTGCTTGTATCCCGGCAGGCCGTACACAAGCACGTGATGATTGTCATTGTCAACAACATACATCTGCTGCTTAGACTCATCAATAGCTACATCGGTCGGATCAGCGGGCTTGTCGCCTTTTGCGGGAATAATATCAACGCTTTGGAGCCACTCTCCGCCTGGCGTAAAAAACTGCACCCGGTGATTCTGCGAGTCAGCCACGTAGATGCGTCCTTCCTTGTCGGCGGCAATGCCCAGCGGGCTGGTAAATTCACCCTGCTGCGCTCCTTTGCTGCCAAAGGCAAACTGGTAGCGGCCCTGCGGGTCGAAAACCTTGACGCAGTTGTTGACCCCGTCCAGCACATAGATCTGATGGTCTTTGCCTATGGCGATGTCGCTTGGCTGCAGAAAGTCCCTTGTTATGTCAAAGAGATGCTTTGCAGGATATACCGTATAAGCATGCAATGCTCCGGGCTGCGCTGCAAGCAGCCCCGCTGCAGACAACATCACGGCTAATAACCTTGATGCACCGGTTCTCACTGGCTTTTCCTCTCGAAGATTGTCGGAAACTGAAATTGGCTGAAATTTTCAATCATCTGCACGAGCTCGCTGCGGGTTAGTTGCCTGATCCGCTCAGGCGAGTAGCCGAGCTGTTTGTACGGCAATAGCGGCTGCTTCTCGTTATGGCACTGCTGACAGGTAATGCTTTTCTTGCTTAAGAACGAGTGTATCTTTTCTAGTGACTCTTTCTTCTGCTCCAGCGACAGGGTGCTTGACTCGGCCTTCTTGATGAAGCTCTCTGCATAATCCTTGATGGGGTCGCTATCCTGCCGTTTAAACCCCTCGGGGGTTTCAATCCCTGGAACGAGCTTAATATTGAGTTCATCAAGCGGGGCTCCCGACAGATCAGGCACGGCATCAAGGATCTTTCCGGTGGCCCTGTTGTACCACCTGTACGTGTACTGTATACCGGTATCCTGCTTAATATGGCATGTCTGGCAGGCAAGATAGAAATCGTGCATATTGAGATAGGTGCGCACCTCGGCTTTCGTACCATGAGGAAAGTCGCCGTGGCACTTGATGCAGTACGACCTGTCGTCGGGAGTGACCTGCATGGTTATATTGTGAAAGTGGCCGGTTATTTCCTGCTCTTTGAGCACCCTGAATCCGCGATAAAACTTCTTCTTGCCCGCATCTTCAAGGAGCACCTCTTCAAGAAATCGCGGCTTATCGAGATAGTGCTTTTCCGGTATGCGGGTCGCGGTGAGCATATGGAATCCGAACACAGTGTTGAACACAAGCCAGGTCAAGTATCCGGTAGTCCCTATCAAAAGCACCAGGGTGACAATTTGGCCCACGAAGCGGACGGTGCTGCGCACCATACCTCTTTTCTCTTCGGCATGTTCGGGGGCAAGGCCTTCGCTCTTGAGAGCCCCCAGGTAGTAGCCGTGGTGCTCTCCTGATATTTCCTCCTCTTTTTTTGTGCCCGTCAACCAGGACATGCCCATGGGCAGATGTTCGAGCTTCAGATGCGTGTTATAAATATGCCAGAGCATGATGACGATGGTGGCAAGCAGCGCTTCATCGCTATGGGCTATCAGGCAGAAGTTCAGTATGTTGCCGGGAAGGAATTGCGTAAAAAAGTCCTGCCCCCAGAGGACGACTCCTGACAGGCCGATGACGGGAACGCCCCAAAAAACGGCCAGGTATCCGAACTTCTCTTTGAAATTGAACCGCGAGGCTGACGGCCGTTCATTGGTTATATACAGCCGGAACAGCATGCTTTTCCAGATATTTCGCAGGTCCTCAAGGTTGGGAACCATGGGCAGTACGAGTATGCTCATGAGCATGTTACGCAGCGTCAGCCTGCCGGCTTTCTGGAGCGGCTTGAGGTAGTATTCAACGTAGCAGCAGGCTATGTACAGGAAGTGGAACAGAAACACGAAACCCATGACCACGGCGCATACCCTGTGTATCACCGTAGCGAGTTCTATGCCGCCCAGCATTTCATACAGCGTGCGCATCCACTCGACATGCATATATTTCATGGGTATGCCGGTTAAAACAAGCCCTGCGAAAGAGACCATGAGCAGTACGTGCTGCTGGCGCTGGTTGAAAGTCAGGTGCTTGAAATATCTCACGCCATTTTTTACATAGACCGGCGGCCGATCATCACCGAGCTCTACGCCGTCTACGATGGGCCGCGGGGGCAGCATCCGATCTTCGAACCGGTGCTTGATCGGGAGTATTTCTCTGATAAGATCCAGAATAGCTGCAATCATGATGGGTATGAAACTCGTCAGCGTCAGCAGGACAAAAAACAGGGAGACGTAAAACTCTATCGGGTGGCGCTCCCTGTCCGCCAGCAGATGGACTTTATATTCGGTCAGATTCTGATTTGCGTCGGGATGGCAGTCTATATTGGAGCAGGCCTGCAAACGGTTTGCCGGGTACACGGCCGAGCGCGGGTCGTTCTTGTCATGCATGGAATGTATCGAGCCCCCGGAGCTGGCATGACAGTCAAGGCAGTCCGGCGACGTGTCATCCCCCATAAAGACTGATTTGCCGTGATAGGTCTCCCAGTAGGCATAGACAACATTCGGCTGATTGTGACGCTTAAGAAAATCCGCGTCCTCATGACATTTCGAACACAGCTTCACGACATCGGCGCCGCTTCTGAGCTTTTGCATGCGCGAGGTGAAATGGCTGTAAAATTTCTTTATGAATGTCTTGTCGTCATGGCAGGTTAGGCACCGGCTCATGATTCGATCGGAAACGCCGGGCCTGATTTTTTTAAAAAACGACAGCGGCCTGTACAGCGGATCCTGATGGCAGGTCTTGCATGTTGGATAATCCTCTGGATGGGGCTTGGGACTTCCCTTTTCATCTATCGGGCTGTGCACGCTGGTCTGAAGTATATCGCCGACCTGCTTATGGGTAAAATTTTCAAGTTTGCCCTGCTTGTCAAGGTGGCATTCCTTCAGGCAGTCGACCTTTTCAGCTTTTTTATGAGGAATATCCTTAATGTCGGCGTGGCAGCTGCGGCAGTTGAGCAGACCATGGGGGCTGTTCTGGTATATGGGCTCTGAGATATACAGCAGGCGGAGCATATTATTTTCATCAATATGGCTCATGCCGCGGTGCTTGTGGCAGATAAGGCAGTTGTCCACATCAACGGCCCGTGCGGTGGCCGCCGGAAGCAACACGGCAAGCAGCAGCACGCAGCCTGCTGCACGGCAGATGAAACTATACGGAACTTTCAAACTGCGGTCTTTGTTCATCATGGGATCGCACTGCCTCATTAGTATTTTTATCTGGCCTCACGGACGCATCGAAACCCGATATTAAAGCTCCGGGCATCCGGAGACGCATAAAAACGGTTTGCAGCCCTGACTTCATCCGGGCCGCAGTACCATGCACCGCCGCGCAGCACCTTCAGCACTCCGTCTACAGGACCGGTAACATGGTTATCGGGGCTTACTGAATAAAAGTCTGCGCCATACCAGTCAGAGCACCATTCCCATACATTGCCGGTCATATCATGCAGACCGTACGGATTGGGTGGAAACTTTTTCACCTGCACAATTCCGAAAGAGCCATAATTTGCAAAATTTTTGTCCGATATGTCTCCCCAAAAATATTTCTGTCCTGACGTGCCGCCGCGTGCGGCATACTCCCACTCAGCTTCGGTAGGCAGACGCTTGCCTGCCCATGCGGCATAGGCCTGCGCATCATACCACGATACACCCGCAACAGGCTCATCGGGCTTATCGATCTCCGGCTGCCAGAACGGCGGCAGCGTACGTGAGGTTGCTTCGGCAAACACTTTATACTGAGCATTGGTAATCTCATGAACATCCATATAAAAAGAATGAACAGTGACTTCATGCCGCGGTTTTTCATCAAAATCGCCATCGTCTGAACCCATGACAAACTTTCCGCCTTGAATAAAAATAACGGCCTCAGAAATAGTTCCTGAAACAGGGCCATCCGGCGCCGGTGACGGGCCGGCTGCACAGCTAAAGCATGCACAAAGTTAAAAACAGAACAATCAATCTTTTCATGCATAGTTCCGGATACGGCATACCCTGCCCTGTTTTAATGAACCAGCGTTGACGTTTTCTGGACTGATATAAAATCATAGAATCGAGCCTGAAAGCCGTTGTGGCAGCTCAGGCATGCGAAATTAAGCGTAAGAAACGGGCCTGCTGACATCCTTGACAGCATAACTGCCGTCAAGTGAAAACATTTGATAGGGCTCTGCCTCCGTTTTTATACGCCAGATATGAGAAGCGGTATCGCCTTTTCTATACGGACCGATACCTGTCGAATTATCTGTTTTTACGGCCGGCGCCATATGGCAGCTTGTACACAGCAACACGACTTCATGCCCAGGTAGCGCTTTTTTAAAAAGTGACATGTGCTGCAGGTGACTTTTATGGCATTCATCGGTGCGAGTTTCAAGACTGTAATGCGGGTTATGGCAGCCCGGCGCATTGCAGGATTTTGCCATGCCGGGTGGATAGCCCACTCATTGTACTGCTGCTGCGGCTTTATAAAACCGTCCTGGGCTTCAATGACCCTCCCGTCATTGCGGGAATGGCAGGGCTTGCAGACAGAGGCGGTTGTATCCACTATGATTGTTGCGGGTGATGGTGCGCTAATATGGCTGCCGCCAGGACCGTGGCATGATTCGCAGCCTGTATACGGGTAATGCAATGTCTGCTGCCAGGCGGCATAAATAGTACTGTGGCAGCCATTACAGACATCAGAGCCGACATATGCAGCTGCAAAAGGCTCAACCGTAAAATATGCCGTTCGCACAACCCGCTCGTTAAAAAGCGGAATATATTCCACAACATCCACCTTCGCTTCTCCACGTGCCGTAAATGGTATACTGATGTTCCATACCACAGAGTACAAGCCGCTCAGCCGCAAGCGAACGCGGTAGCCGAGTCGTATTGTCCAGTTCGAGCCGGTAACTTCGCCGTGCAGCAGGACAAGGCTGGGCCTTTCAAGGCTGTAAGCCACCTTGACTCGCACTGCCTGACTGGGCTGGCATTGTGTTATCTCAGTACCTTCAGAATCCGTTACGGTGATTTGTTCAATAGCAAAAGGCATAGTACCATAGGCTGTGCCTGCGGCAAAAAGGGACAAAGCTAAAAAAAATACTGCCGGTCTATATCGTGTCATAGTTGTCTGTCCTGCACAGTCAGTTACTGTGTGTGCACGGATGGTGCGATATTTTTTACCTGGTCGTAGGTATAACTCGTGGCGGCCTGACCGCCGGTTCGATGGCAACCCAGACAAACAAAATTAACGGTGAGCCCGGCGGTTTTGCCCGCTGAATCAACAGCAAGCTTCGACCCGTTGTCGGAAAACATCTCCGAAGGTGACGCTGCAGCGGAATTTATTTTAAAAATATGTGAACGCAGATCGCCGAAAATATGCTCATTCTGGGCAGGGTCGATAAATATTTTTGATGCCCCTGCTTTCACCGCATAGGGCATGTGGCAGTCGGTGCAGGCAAGCTGTGACATATTGAGCCCAACTGTCACACCGGTATGGCAGGTTGTGCATTCTGTCACAATAGCAGTCCCGTGCGGCCTGGTCATCATAATGGGCCGAGGCATGAGGGTCGTGGCATCGTGTGCACTGCATAAAGCTGTGTGGCGAAGCCTTGAGCTCCGATGCCTGCTGCTGATGCAGGATGAGGCCGCCGGATGCTTCAACCACCGACGAACTGCCCCGCACGTGACAGTCGGCACAGGGTATGGCCGATGAAAGGTCGGGTTTTACAGCATACGGAGCTGCAGCATGGGCGCTGCCGGGGCCGTGGCAGGCTTCGCAGCCGACGCGGCCCTCCGTCCAGGTGCCGGCGATACCGGAGAGGCCGCCCTGGCTGCCCTTCGGCACATAGCCGGTGGCATGACAGGGGCCGCAGTCAAAACGTGCCGGGATCCGGAGTATCAGGGCTGTAGGATACAAATCCTGCAGGGGTCCCAAGATAGCTGCTTGCCAGGTTGTATTGAGCTTCCGGGCCGGTAAGTATCGTGCCGTTGTCAGCCGACGAGAAATTGGCAGACCAGGCATACCCGCCGATAACATAGGAAATATCTCCCCAGATGGTTCCGGGAGGCGGATTAGGAACGCCGGAAGCAAAAGGCGGGTACGCGGGCGCCTGATATGCAATAGAGCTCATGGCATAGTAGTGCCCTGATTGCGTATAGACATTGACAACATCAGGGGTGAAGCCGACATGACAGCCCATGCACCGCTGAGACCCGATATAATCCTGCGCGGGTCCGGGATTAGGCTGATTTTAAATGAGGTTGTTTCGCGGGAGATACCTCCGGGAATGCCCAGATAGGTTATAGCCACGGTGGCATTGTCGCTTGCGCCGAGAGGCACGATGCTGTCCCAGTAGAAGCTGTAATCACCATGCTCGCAGCTGTTTTTAATTGAAGGCGAAGCGTTCTGCTTTTTTGCGCCTGTGAATGTTACAGATCCCCAGGCGAAAGAGATTGAAAACAGGCGGACAGAGTAGTCAATGTTGTAGCGAACGGGATTGCCCGGCGCAGTATCTGGTATAGGCGTTATGGAAACAGTCACGGCCGAAGGGGCTGCGGAAGACGGCAAAGCAGTAGTGCTGCCGGCCAGGGCCTGGGAGGCAGCAAGAAAAAACAAACAGCACAGCATTAGTGAGATACAAGTATAGACTTTGCTTCTCATCCCCGCCCTATGCTAAAACTTGTTTTGCTATAATATATTTATAGTAACACAATTACCGAAATACTACGAGAAAATAATTATGCAATTAAACTATTTTACCTCTTAATCTTGACCACCTAAAAGGTCAAGCTGCCCGGTTGGTTTCCTGAACCCCTTTTTCTTGAGATGCTTATAGGCAAGCTCAGTAGCCCTTCTGCCCGATGAGGTTCGTATAAGAAGCCCGGCCTTCAGCAAATATGGTTCTACGACATCGATGAGCGTATCGGTTTCCTCCTGAAGAGTTGCAGCAATTGCTTCGACCCCTACAGGTCCGCCCTTGTAAAAATCTATTATCACATTTAAAAAGCGCGCATCAAGCGGCGTTAAGCCAAGGGCATCAATGCCTTCAAGGGCAAGGGCTTCAATGCTCACGGCACGGGTAATGCGCCCGCCTGCCCGTACCTGGGCAAAATCGCGAACCCGGCGCAGCATTTGATTGGCAATACGGGGTGTGCCGCGCGACCGCAGCGCTATTTCAAGTGACGCGTCAGCATCGATGCCGACTTCAAGTATGGCGGCGGAGCGTGAAATGACCATCTGCAGCTGCTCATGCGTGTAAAAATCAAGGGAGCGCTGTATGCCGAATCGCTCCCGCAGCGGCGATGACAGCAGGCCCGCCCGCGTGGTTGCGCCAACGAGCGTAAAGGGCTCAAGTTTAGCGCGGTAGCTGCGGGCGTTCATGCCCTTGTCGAAAATAATATCAACGGCAAAATCCTCCATGGCGGAATACAAAAACTCCTCAACAATTTTAGGCAGACGATGTATCTCATCTATAAACAGTACGCTGCCGTACCCGAGATGCGTAAGAATGCTCACCAGATCGCCGCCTTTTTCAAGGGCAGGCCCTGAAGTATGCGTAAGCGGCATATCAAGTTCATTAGCAATGATATGGGCCATAGTGGTCTTGCCGAGCCCCGGCGGACCGTAGAAGAGCACATGATCGAGAACATCGCCGCGCTGCCTGGCCGCCTGCACGGCGATCTGAAGCGTCTCGACGATCTGCTTCTGGCCGATATATTCCTGAAAGCGCTTGGGCCGGAGATCGGCGACAATTTTCCTCTCTGCCTCTTCATCAATGACAGACGGGGAATTGTTTTTGTCTTTCATGATTCCTTTGCCTCAGAGAATGAGGGTACCATCGTTTATATTTGACATGGAGGATAGACACCATACCCATCAATTTATTGTAATGGACCGGACTTTGTCCCCCGGTACACCTCTTCAAACAATTCTTCAGGCGTCTGCGCATCGGGCTTGCGCTTCAGCGCTTCCTCAACCATGCGCGCTGCCTCGGAACGGTTATGCCCAAGCTGCTTCACAAGAACATCGATAACCTGTTTTGAAAAATCTCCCGGCGGCGGAACAAACGGGCGTTCATCCTCACGCATGAGCGCGTATTTGCCGACCTTTCCGTTCAGTTCGGAAATCATCATGTCGGCCTTGCGCCGTCCGACTCCTTTGAGCTTCGTGATGGTCTGTACATCGCGGTCTTCGATAGCGCGGGCAATCACCGGCACAGGCAGGGTGAGAGCACGGGCAGCAGTCGATGGGCCGATATCTTTCACGGTAATGAGATGCTCAAAAAACTCAAGCGCAATTTCGGTGGTGAAACCGATAAGCACAGGCTTAGGCTGCTGCACAGTCTGATGATATGAGATAAAAAGCTCCACCTCATCCTCGCCTACCCGTTTGCCCATGAACTCCTGCCAGACAATTTCCGGCAGCAGTATTTCATAGCCAACACCGCCGGTCACAACGACGATATAGCCATCTTCAGCTCTGAACAGTGTACCTTTAATATAGCGGATCATGGTATTATTTTTTATATTTTGGATTGCACTACATTTACTATTGATAAACCCGTAAAAAGTCGCAGTGCGTATCATTGCGAGGAGAGAAGCGACGTGGCAATCTCGTTTTTTCGCAGGGGCTTAAAATTTTAAGCCCCTACCGGCACGAAGAGATTGCTTCACTTCGTTCGCAATGACAGTTTGTTTGACTTTTTACGCAACCATCATTATTACCAGTTAAAATATCCCTTCCGGGATAAAATCATCAGCGCAAGGGCCGCCGCATCGGAGGCATGGTCCGGTTTGATATCTTCCCGCCTGCCCAGCATGCGCTTCACAGCCTGGCTCACCTGCTCTTTTGAGGCCCTGCCATTGCCCGCAAGGCAGCTCTTCACTTCGGTTGGCCTGATTGTGAAAACCTCGATGCCGCGCTCCTGCGCCGCAAGATACAGAACGCCGCGGACTTCGCCAAGTTGTACAGCCGCATTCGGAAATTTGTCAAGCACATACACATCTTCAAGCACCATCACATCAGGCTGCCAGGTATCAATGAGGTCGCAGACGCCCAGATATATTTTCTGCAGCCGCTGCGGCGTACTCTGGCCGGGTGTGGTCTTAATAGCGCCGTATGAACAAAGCTCCCCGCCCTGCTTGAACGTGCCGATTACGGCAAAGCCGGTTGCGGCCAGGCCGGGGTCAAGGCCCAGTGCCCGATGCCTGTATTTTTGAATATCTATGGCCATGGTAAATATAGATTATAAAAGACATATTGTCACAGAGAACAACCCCAATCTAACATATAAGGACATGTTGTCAAACTATAAAGAATGCCTTGTTTTTTATTGACAGTACAGGTGCTTCTGCTTATAGTTTTCGAACATTTCAGCACAGCTGCAGCTTCAGCTTTTTCTGACCTGCTATTGAGATGAGAGCTTGAGGATTTCAATGGAGAGAAACGAGCAAACCGGCAGTCGGACCGGCAATGGTTGTTCTGCAGCACATATGCCGGCCTCCCTGCTGCCTCGCATACTTGCGAAGTATAATACCGAAGAAGTTACGTTTCTGGATGTTGGGCCAACCCAGCATGCTCTGCGAGGAAAGACTCTTTCGGAAATATTCCCTTCCACCCATGATGCTTTTGCCGCCATGTTCAATTCCGGGCGGTCAAATCTGACAACCATCTATTTTCAGCTGAGCGCCGGATATCCGGAGGGATTCAAAGTTCGCATGCCGGCATTAAAGCTTACAAAAACATCCTACCAAATAGGACTTCTTGAATATTCAAATCTCAATCCAAAAAATTCGGTTTTCCGCTCTGACAGCGAAAAGGAGTTTTCAAATTACATTCCGACAACGCTTCAGAAGGTTCATTTTCTGCAGGAAAAATGCGGGCGCATAGACAGCGATGCGTACAGCCGCGTTATCGACACCATTTACGAATTTCTCTTCTACCTCACCGCTCCCTGACCTGAGGCGTATTAAAAACGTATTCTATCGGGTGGGGAAGGAACTACCTAAGTGCGAACAGAACTACATGCCAAATACTGCAGATAGTTTTTTCAACTGATACTCTGGTATTAAAAAAAAGAGTAAAGGCCCGATGCTCAATGCATCGGGCCTTTACTCTTTAAAAATCATTCTGGCTGTGTTCGGAACCGGGGTTTATTTTACCTCAATCGGCCCGCACTGGGTCTCGTTTGTATCACCGAAAGTAACGGAGACCTTAAAATCTCCGGCTGTAAGATGGGCGGGCCAAATACGAACATAACCAAAGATCAGCTTCTCACCCAGCCGGATCTTGACTATATCATCAATGCCTTCGCTTTCCCAAAAAATACAGATGGGGTTTGAAAAAGAAATACTGCTGTTCCTGTCGGCCCTGATTGTAAAAAACTGAATCGGCGAGAAAATAAGAGTTCTCAGCACGCTGAATGTTTTAGGCCGTACTGTCAGTGTACAGTCGATCTCACAATTATCAAAAGTGGTATTGTCGGTGTCATCGCAATCAGGTCCTGCAGTGCAGTTGTCGCCGTAGCCATCGCCGTCGATATCCACACAGCATGCTGCATGCGTGGTGTTGTCTGTGTCGTCGCAATCAGGTCCTGCAGGGCAGTTCACACCGTAGGTATCGTTGTCGGCATCAATACATTCGGCTGGCGCACAGGTTGAGTGACAGGTTATGCAAGTAGGTGTCGTAGCAGCAGCATGAGATGGCAGATTTACCAGGTTGCATGCGCCCGGATCGCTGGCGGGATGGCAACCGGCGCATTTATCTGAAGTTACATTTTTACCGGGGACTGAACCCGGATGGCATGCGCCGCAACTGCCCGTTACACTACCGTGGGTTGTGTGAAGGCCAGCACCTGCCGTGAAATTATGGCAGGGCATGCACGTACCTGTTGTCACATTTTCATAAGCATAACCCTGCTGCGCACCGAGTAGAAACAGCGCCGCAAGTACGAGTACTCCGGTGATTAGCAATTTTTTCATATATTTCCTCCTGTTTGATTTAATTATCTTAACGTAAATATGCAGTGGCGTACATTTTCTGTACGCCACTGCTTACCAGGCGAGGCCTTAATGATTAAGATACACATTCAGATTATCGATTGATTTTTGGAGAACCGCCTCTCATATAGTTTCCGTTGTGGGCAAATCCACCCGGATCCTTCAGGCTCACAAGGAAGTTGTAGCATGCCCGTGCAAGCCGCGGGGTAAGGGACTTGTACTGGTTGTCGCTGGTAAGGTCGTTCTGCCGCTATCCGTGCAGTTCGATGATCATCTTTGAACCAGTACGGATAGGCGACATCATCAAAAACGATGCAGGCCTTGGCCTTGGTGTTGCCGCCGGCGTCAACAGTCGTATTGTCGGCTGCATAGAACTGAATTGCCGCAAGAAGCTCAGTCTCAAGCGCAGGAATTGCTGTATTCATCTGCGTTTCGACATCTGCAACAGATGAGAAGTTATGGCAGGGCTGGCAGCTTGAGCCGGTTTTGACCTCAGTCGAATGCTGGTTATGGCATGATCATGCAGTCTGTGCCGGCCGGATGGGTGGAATCGACATCAATAGTCAGATCACCATAATCATAGCCGATCCGCGACTTGCTTGCCTTAGAGGCTGCAAAGGCTGCCGCGGTAATGCGGATTGGTTAATCCGATTTTTGAGGATATTTTGTCGACCGTGGTGGCATTATCCCCTGCGGGATAGGCTTTTTTAATCTGCGTATCGACGTTTGCCTGCCATGCGCGGCCCTGATGGCACTGGCCGCAGATAACAGAAGCAGCACCCGGATTGGCAACCGTCTGGCCGGAGGCTTCGAACTTCACTGAATCCAGTGCAGCCTGCATCTGCGGAATGGCATGCATAGCAGGTAATGCCGATATTGTTTACAGCAAGAGGAGGCTGGGCAATGGTCCGATTACCCGTGCGACAAAATTCATTAAATCCGACTGTCGAATGGCAGCTTGCGCAGTTGGCCTGTACGGTGGCATCAGGATTTGAAGCATTGTCCCAGTCTCTGAATGCCAGGGAGTTGTAATCGGCATGGCCTGAAAGCTCCCATTCCGCCGTAGCCTCCTGAGCGTCAGTAATCGGATAAGCCTTATACGACCGTATATCATTGATCGAGGCATCTAAAAACGCCGCGGCGTAGCTGCTGTTGTGAGCGAAGATGCCCGGGTCTTTCACATAGACTAAATAGTTATAGCATGCCCTTAAAAGGCGGGGTGTGAATTTGTTGTAGGTGTTATCGCCGGTGTCTCGAACACCATTGCAGTTGTTGTCTAAATACCAGCCCGACGAACCTGATTGTACTATGCAGGCCTTCTCCTTGGTATTGTTGTCAGCGTCTTCGGTCGTGTTGTCGGCAGCATATTGTCTAATGACGCTGTAGAGCTGGGCTTTTTTTGCATCAAGCACATCTGCATTTCCCCACGCACGCACATCTTCAAGACTTTCAAAGCTGGGATGACAGGTATTGCACCGTGCATCAAGTCTGAACTCTGTTGAATGCTGATCATGGCAGACCATGCAATCCGTGCCGCCCGGATGGGACAGGTCGGCAGCGATCGGCAAATCATAATCAACAGCGATAAGAGACTTACTGGCTTTGATGGCTGCAAAGGATGCCACATAATGCGGATTGGTCGAGGTCAGGCTTGCAGTCTGTTTGTCGACCGTGCTTTCATTATCACCACCCGGATAGGCTGCCAGGATTTTGTCTTCAACATCACCCTTCCAGGCGCGGCCCTGATGGCACTGTCCGCACAGGACAGAAGACTCACCGGGATAGTCAACCCTTTGGCCGGATTCATAAAACAATACCGAAGTCTTGTTATAAGCTCTGTCGGAATGGCAGGCATCGCAGGTTATGCCGACATTGTTCACAGCAAGCGGAGGATTCGCGATGGATCGGTTTTCAGTAAGCAGGAATTCATAAAAGCCTGCTGTTGAATGGCAGCTTGCGCAGTTTGATGAGACTGTTGCACTGGGATCTGAAGGATCGTCCCAGTCTCTGAAGGCTTCAGAAGAATTATCAGCATGACCGGATTTCGACCATTCGGCTGTCGCCTCCTCCGCAGCAGTCATCGTCGTTGTCGTGGTCGGTATCGTCGTGGTTTCCGGGGTTGTCGTTGTTACCGGGGTCGTTGTTGTTGCCGGGGTAGAAGTCGTCGTCGTGGTGCAGGGCGTTGGCGGCTTCCAGGGTTTGCATGCGCCGCCCGTAAAGGCAAGCAGCATAAGCACAAGGCAGATACTCAACAACTGAATACTTTGTTTTTTCATCCTCCTGTCCTCCTTTTGTGTTTGGTTACACTGATGCATAAATATAAAATGATAAATAAAAAAAGTGGCCAGTCTACAAACTTAGCATATTTTGTTTCTCTAACAACATTTTTTTTGAACTATTTTTTTTTACTATTTTCTACTCTCCCGCATCCGCCTCATTAGAGTCTGTTTCTTAAAATTTGACACACTTTATTTGTTACTTTCGCCGTTGCAGCATACCACTTCAAAAACAGAGCTGGAATTTGCTCTTACAAACAACCATTGCTCTGGCGCGGTCTCCCCCCTGCCTATGTTTTATATAAAGTATCTATCACGCATAGTTATTTTATTGAGCAAAAAACATTTGAAATAAAGGTCTTAAAAAAATAGTACATACCACTAGATAGAGTATTCCTTTTGTCTCTTATGCACTTGCTACCTGGTTTAGTATCTCTTCAAACAATTGTTTTTTCAATAGGTGGAAAACACCTGTTTTGTATTTTTTTTTGCTTAAAAATACTTAGTTACTCAATTGTTTATCCGTATAAAGTACGTAGGAATTAACAACCACCCAGTATCTCGATCTTCTTCCATTTTCACAGTTGGCATAAGTATATCCTGTAATGGTTTACCCTTTAAGAAGGCTTTTTTTACATCTCACTCGCCATGTTAGTGCCTGAACAAAAGTCGTTTTTTGCAGGTTGGGTTAAGCCCGAAAGAACCGTTGGTTTTCGTACCTCAACCCAACCTGCGCGAAAACAAATGCTTACGAAAAAGTACTGTAATAAGGGCGAGCCCAAAACTTGTATGGTTCCGGGTTTTCGTTCAGACACTATGTTACCTGCATTGCATAACTTGGACCATCCTCGCAGCGGATGGTTTATATAAAACAATAATTATAAGTACATAATGCATGGGATCAGGTTAATCTTTGCACCCCTTTTGACGGGTACGAGTAATGGGCTGCGCCAGGCTTATATAAAAATGCCTTAACGGATACATGGCAGCAGCAAGACCGATCAGGGTAACTGATAGCAGGACATAATATTCGTGAGAAATACGCAGCGATGGGAGGGCAGAACCCGCCAGCAAAAAAACAAATGCTGCCGACGTTTTTTTAATAATATGCTGCGGAATTTTTTTATTTCACCAGCTTGAAAAAAGCTTCAAAATTTAGAATATTATGTTATAAACTAAAACCATTTAATTGATAGATTTATTGACTAACTGAGTTTACCTGCTGCTGTATAAGAGCAGACACCTGCGAGGATGGTGTTTTGCATGTTCCGGAGACGCAACTTTTTTATTTTGTTTATTGTCATAGGGGTAATTGCCGGCATGTATACAACCATGGAAATTCTCGGGCAGAATTTTTTAAATAAAATGTATACGCCCACAAAATGGGTGAATCTGGATAAGGATTACAGGGGGGGAATTCAAAAGAAAGCAGTGGTTCCTGAATCCACCGCCCCCAGGCTGCGCATAGCCATGGCTCCCATAATGTCACCTGAAAAAAATATTCCCCTCTATAAAAATTTCTTTAAGTACCTGGGGGAGCGACTCGGCATGGAGCCGGTCGTGATCCACCGCTCGAGCTATGCTGAAATAAATGACCTGCTGCAGTACGATAACTGTGACATCGGCTTTATCTGCAGCTATCCGTTTGTGCTCGGAGAGCGGTCCTATGGCCTCCAGCTGCTGGCTATTCCGCGCATTAAGGGCAAAATAACCTATCAGTCACTCATCATCGTACCCGCTACCAGCAGCGCGGCATCGCTTCTCGACCTGCGCGGTAAGCGCTTTGCTTCCTGCGATATTATTTCGCTATCCGGCTGGGTATATCCTGCGCTGTGGCTGCAGGAACGCGGGGAAAACCCGAAAAAATTCTTCGGCGAGCAGGTCATCACCGGCAGTCACGACCGGGCTATCCAGGCTGTAGCATTAAATTTTGTCGACGGCGCAGCTGTTCAAAGCCTTGTTTACGAGCGCATGATCGAGGAAGCGGCGGGCCTTGCGGATAAAATAAAAGTTATCGGGAAATCATCTGAATTCGGCATGCCCCCCCTGGTGGTAAACCCCAAGCTGGATCCGTCTCTCAGGGAGCGGATACGGAAGCTTTTGGTCACGATGGATGAAAAGCCTGAGGGGGAGCAAATCCTTGCCGCCATGGGGATAGACCGCTTTGAAAAGCCTGACGATTATCTGGATAAAATTCTTTATAACGATGTGCGAAAGTGCGCGGACGTATGGAATCCCAGATAGTCATTTATTGTCGGCGCTTGTACAAAGCATGCTGCCGCCTGTTCAACAGCTTTGTTTCCGTTCCGATTTTTATAAAAATCCTGGGGGCGGGGATGCTGGTCGTGCTGATCTTTGGATCCATCGTGCTCTACAGAAGCCGCACCAGCATGGCGCAGACGCTCTATACTGAGCTTGAAGACCAGACGCGCAACCTGGCGGTGCTGATGGCTCTGAATTTAGAGCGGTCAATGGCTATTAAAGATTATTTAAACGCAAAAATATTTCTTGATGCCGCTCAGCAGGCTAATCCGAATATCGAATATATTATCGTCGAAGACCAGATGAGCCGCATAGTCGCCCATACGTTTGAGGGGGCTGTTCCGGCTGATCTGGTAAGGCTGTATCCCCAGGTGAAAGCGACGGATAAAAATGTTTCTGTTGAAGTATTAGGAGCTCCCCGGGGCTTTATCATAGAAGCAGCGATGCCCTTCACCCATAACGCACTCGGACGCGTCAGGATAGGGCAGAGCGACCGGTACATTAGACAGCGCATCCTTGCCCTGAACAGGCTGCTGCTGTTTTCAACGATACTGTGCGCAATGCTCGGGTTTTTCCTGGCGGCCATATTGACCTACCTGATAACCAGGCCGGTAAAAAATCTTCTGGCAGCGACCAACCGGATCAGCAATGGCGACTTTTCCTCACGGGCGCGTGTTTTCTGGAATGATGAAATAGGCAGATTCGCCACGGCATTCAATCACATGGCTGAAAACCTGCAGGAGTTTCGCCGGCAGGTTGAAGAAAAGGAGGCCAACAGGCAGTCTCTGCTTGAAAAGCTCATCATCACCCAGGAGCTGGAGCGCCGGCGGATTTCGCAGGACCTTCACGACCAGCTCGGGCAATCCCTGTCGGTGCTGCTGCTGGAAGCCAGGTCCATGGATGACAAAGGCCGCATCTGTTGCGAAAAGCACAAAATTATCGAACAGCGGATAGCCGAACTGATAGATGAAGTTCGCCAGATCGCCTGGACCATGCACCCCTCGATTCTTGATGATTACGGCCTTGACCAGGCTCTTGAGCGCTATATTGCCATCATCGCGAAATCAACCAGAATTAATATAGACTATCAGAGCCTCTGTCATCCGGGCCTTGAGCGCCTTCCCTACAGGACCGAGGTCGCCCTCTACCGCATCGCCCAGGAGGCCATCACCAATATCGTGCGTCACGCAAAAACAGATCAGGCCAGCGTGGTCTTTATGAGAAACGAGAGCGAGGCTGTTCTGCTGATTGAGGATAACGGACAGGGGTTTGATTGCACGGCTCTTCCCCGGGAAGACTCCATCCACATGGGGCTTACCGGGATGTGTGAGCGGGCGTCAATGCTTGGAGGTACATTGACCCTGGAGTCCGCGCCCGGCCAGGGAACCACCGTACGCGTAAAATTTCATCAAGAGGTCCGGTTATGAGCATTAAGCTAATGATTGCCGATGATCATGCTGTTTTTCGAAGCGGGCTGCGCGCTCTGCTCGAAAAAGAAAAAGGGTTTCAGGTCGTCGCTGAAGCAGGTGATGGCAATGAAACGGTAAAGAAGGCGTGCAGGGAAGATATTGACGTGCTCATCCTTGATATAAATATGCCGGGAATGACCGGGCCCATGATCGCCGAAGAAGTCCTGAAAAAAAAGCCCCGGCTGTCGATAGTAATTTTAACGATGCATGATGAGGAGTATTACCTGCAGGAGCTTTTTAAAATAGGCGTGCGCGGCTTTGTGCTTAAAAAATCAACCGGCACTGACCTGCTGCAGGCAATCCATGCCGCCGTGCGCGGCGAGCAGTACATTGATCCCTCCCTGACCAGGTGCGTGCTTTCCCGCTATATAGGCTCCCCGGACACGAAAGCGCCCGGCCAGAGCAGAAAAGACCTGCTTACCCAGCGCGAACAGCAGGTCTGCCAGCTGCTTGCTTATGGGCACACCAACAGCGAAATTGCCGAAAAGCTTTTCATTTCGGAGAGGACTGTTGAGACCCACCGCTCCAATATCTATGCAAAGCTGGGGCTGAACAACCGGGTGGAGCTGGTGCGCTTTGCCATAGATAACGGCCTGATGCTTCGCCCGTGAGGCGCTGCCTGATTCTGAAGCTGCACGGTCGGGGAATCTGCAAGCTGATCGGTACTGCCGTGCTGTATTCACGGAACTACTGTACCCGTGCCCGGCGGTGATGGAGGCTCAGGTGGGAATGGTCATGGGCTCACGCAACAGCAGCTCGATTGTAGACCTGGCTTTAGCTGCCAGCACCGGATGCGTGGCTTCAAGCGAGGCGATCTGCCGCAGATTGTCGGCGGTTCGGAACACAAGCATGGCAAGGTCTCCCTCATCGACGGAGGTAAGCTCTATGACCCGCTCCCAGCTTTCTCCAGCCGCCCAGGTATACAGCGCCGCGGCGGGCCAAAACTGCATTTGCGGCACATAAAAGCCATGCGCTTTCTTCAAGGCTAAAATGTCATCAACAGCACTCTTCATCCGGTAATAGGCGGACAGCAGCGGGCGCTTGTCCCAGTGCATGCCCTGTTTCAGATCGATATCCCTGAATTTATCATTCACAAAAATAGCAATGATGCCGGCAAGCAGCTCAGGGGCAAGATCACCCAGCATGTTCTTGCGAATGAGCTCCGCAATAATAAGCGGCTGATCAAGGCGAAGCTTTGACGCCCAGATGCCGTCCCCGGTAAGCTTGCCATCGGAGCCGACATACCCGTTGAGAACTAAAAAATCAAGATGACGCTGAAAGTCGCGCCAGAGAGAACTTCGGGACTCTTCAAGGGCGGCTGCCAGCTCCTGCGCCCGGCGCACCTGCTTGACAAATTGAGAATTGCGGTCCTGATAGCAGAGTGCATAGGCCGGGCATGCGGCGCAGGGGAGCTCCTGCAGCTGCTGCTCAAGGGCATGAATCCGTTCATTGAACTCCTCAACGGTTTTATTGCCCTCGACATCCGTCTCGGCAAACAGGCATGCCTTGATATAATTTTTGCGCTTCTTCTTCGTTCGCGACAGCCTTCGTGTCTGCACACGGCGGAGTTCCGTACGATCAAGTATCTGCTCAAAGCTCCGGCAGCCGGATCCCGCCATCTGCTGCATAACCCTTTCTATGACCCGGGTGGCGCTTGCCTCAAGCCTCTGCAGCGCTGGCAGCCGCTGGTATGCGGCAAAGGATGCTTTGACCAGCTCCCGAATATCATCAGGGCTCTGGCTCAGGAGCAGGTTCAGGGCCATGGAAAAATTGATGGTAATCTGGCTTTCAATGGGTTCGGGCTTATTTGAAAACAGCTCGTCGATAAGGTGCGGGTTCAGAAAGGGGCCGTGGGCAATGACGGCAAAGCCGATTTTATCTTTACCGCGGCGGCCTGCGCGGCCGGTTGCCTGGTGCAGATCGCTGGCCGACAGGCTGACAAACTCGCGGCCGTTAAAACGGTCGCTCTGCACAAGGACCACGGTGCGGGCAGGAAAATTCACGCCTGCGGCCACCGTGGATGTGGAAAAAATAGCGTCCAGATAGCCCTCATTCATGAGCTTTTCCAGCACGATCTTCCAGTGCGGAAGCTGCCCGCCATGATGGGCGCAAAGGCCGTGATGCTCGGCATAGAGCAGCTGCGGGTGCCGCTCAAGAAAAGGATATTCCTTTAAAAACTCTTCAATCCGGACGCGAAGGCGCGCCGCCTGCTCAGGCTTGATCATGTGCCGCTTGCAGGCAAGCAGGGCATTATTGCACTCCATGCGTGATTTGAGGAAAAAAATAGCCGGCAGTAAATTATACGCGGTCAGAGTTTCAAGGATATGCTCATAGGAAATGGCGCTGCCCTGACGGAATTTCGATCTGGGTGCCTGCTGTAAAGCATGAACTATTTTCGGCGATATGCCGCCGGCATCCGAAAGCGGGACAAGCTCACCATCGGGCAGCAGATACAGCGGATAGATAGGCACTGGGCGCCGTTCGGAATGCACCACGGTGCAGGGATGCTTGCGGACAACGCTGAGCCATGCGGCAATCTCGGCGTCATTGGGTATTGTGGCAGACAGCATGAGAAGCCGTACGCGGCTGGGCAGATAAATCATTACCTCTTCCCATACGACGCCCCGGTCGCGGTCGCCCAGATAATGGGCCTCATCAAGAACGACCAGGTCGGACCTGAAATCCGTGCTTGTAGCCATGGAGTCATAGAGCTGGTTTCTCAAAATTTCCGTGGTGCCCACGATGATAGGAGCATTGGTATTTTCCTTGCGGTCGCCGGTCAGCACGCCTACATTGTCCTCACCGAACTCGGCGCAGAACTCGTGGTATTTCGAATTTGAGAGAGCCTTGAGGGGAGAGGCATACCAGGAGCGCCTTCCTTCTGCAAGCACCCGCTTCATTGCCTGAACCGCAATCCAGGTTTTTCCGCTGCCCGTGGGCGCGCTCACCAGGACATCGGTCTGCTGAATTTTTTCGAGTGCATCCAGCTGGAAATCATCCGGGATGAATGCTGACGGAGGAGGAGTGCCGATACCGGCAAATATTTTTTTCAGCTGCCGGTCTGCTTTGGGCTCAAATCGTTCCCGGGCGGGCGGATGATGCTCATGCTCGGCTGCTTTTCGTTTCCTGCGGGGATAGTTCACGGCTTATAGGGTTTCTAATAATTCATCTGGCAATTCAGTGCTGTTCCGGCAGTTCGGATAGTAAAGGACGCGCCGCAGCTTGTAAAGCATATTAATTGCCCCTGTCGCGCCTGTTTCAGTTAACTATCTAAAAAATCATCAACAAAATGCTTTTATGAATACCGGATTTATGGTAATAGATACATCTTTTTATGCGTACTTTAATTTATCTATCTATAAAGGAGTTCCGACTATGTTCGAACATGAGTTTGAAGCCACAGAAAAGCTTATACACGGCCAGAACAGCTGGCGCAGCCGCGCCATCAATCTGATTGCCAGTGAAAATATCCTGAGCAATCGGGTGCGGGCTCTTGCAGGGTCAGACTTTGCCCATCGCTATGCCGAAGGCCATCCCGGCGAGCGGTATTACCGTGGCACTAACTTCATTGATGAAATCGAGAGCAAGCTCAAATCAAATCTTAAAATTCTCTTTAATTGCGACCACACCGAAGTTCGCCCCATCAGCGGCACTAATGCCAATGAAGCTGTTTTCAGCAAATTCGTTTCATCCAATGATATCGTCATGGCAAACTCTACTCCCGGCGGCGGCCATATCAGCCATCACCGCATCGGATCGCTGGGCAAATTCACCAAGAACATCATCGATTTTCCCATCACCCCCGACGGCTACCACATGGATGTGGAAAAAACCAAATACCTGATTCAAAAAATAAAGCCCAAGCTTATCGTGCTCGGCAAAAGCCTGTTTCTGTTCCCCGAGCCGATTAAAGAGCTGGTTGATGTCTGTCAGGCAAACAAAGTCAAAATCGTTTATGATGCCGCTCATGTGCTCGGGCTTGTCGCCATGAAAAAATTCCAGACCCCCCTTCAGGACGGCGCATATCTGATTACCGGCAGCACGCATAAAACCTATTTCGGCTCGCAGCGCGGCGTCATCCTGAGCAATATGGGGCCTGATGACTGGCGCAAGATAGACCGCGGCGCTTTCCCCGGCTCCTCAAGCAATCATCACCTTGACACACTGGCCCAGCTTGCCCTTGCCACCTATGAAATGATGGAATTCGGCGAGGCCTATGCTGAGCAGGTTATTGTAAATGCCAGGGCGCTTGCAGCCGCACTTGACAAACGCGGATTTACCGTTGAAGGCAAGGAGTTCGGATATACGGAGAGCCATCAGGTTGCAGTCAATGTAGCAAATGTGGGCGGCGGAGAAAAGGTGTCCAAAGAGCTTGAAATAAATGACATCATCCTCAACATGAACATGCTTCCCCATGAGCCGCTCAGCAATCATGACCATCCCGACGGCATCCGCATCGGCGTTCAGGAAATGACCCGTCTTGGCATGAAAGAGCCGGAAATGGATCGCATCGCCGAGCTGATGCAGGAATGCATCATGAAAAACATGCCGGTAAAAGACGAGGTGAACAAATTCCGGGATGCGTATCAGGCAGTTCAGTACAGCTATGATGAAAAAGCCCATGCAAAAGCCAAAAAATAACTGATTCCCGACGATCACAGCAAGCCCACAGCTCTTCTATGAGCTGTGGGCTTGCTCATTCTTATGTGCCGGCCATGCATGATCATTGATGCCCACACACATATATTCCCCGATAAATATGCCGCGACGATTCTGCAGGCTACGGCAAAAATGTTTAATGTGCCGACCTTCGGCGCTGCCACTGCGGCTGATCTTCTTGAAAAAATGGACGGCTGCGGCATCTCCCACGCTGTCATTCATATGGTATCGCCCACGCCGTCGGGTGTTAGTGATACCAATACCTGGCTCATACAGCTCAAGCAGGACCGATTCATAAAATTCGGCACGCTGCACCCCGGTTTTAAAAAAATAGAAGAAGAGATACAGCGGCTGAAGGACGGGGGGGTGAAAGGTGTCAAGTTTCAGCCAGATGTGCAGCAGTTTACCCCGGATGAGCGGCAGAGCACCTATCATATCTATGAAGCCCTCGCCAAACAGGGCATGACCGTCATGTTTCATGTGGGCGGGGAGCCCCTGCCCTCTGCCCGCGATCGTTCTAAGCCTTCTATGATCTTGAATATCGCACGTGATTTTCCGGAATTGAAAATCATTGCCGCGCATCTGGGCGGGCTCAATATGTGGGAAGATGTCTATGAAATGCTTGCCGGAAGGGCCAATATCTATTTGGAATCATCTCTCAGCTATGAATTTATCGAGCCGGCGCTTGCTGAAAAAATTATTCGCAAGCATGGTCATGACAAAATATTTTTCGGGACTGATTATCCGTTTGGCGATGTCAAAACCTCGCTTGCTGCAGCGCGGTCTGTGCCGTTTCTGATCGGAGCAGGAAAAAGAAGACTATTCTGGGCAACAATGCCTGGAAATTCTTTTTCGGCTAAAAAACCGCCCTACCATTTGCCCAGCAGCTGCAGCACGATGCGCTGACACACAACCACTATATCCTCTGCTGAAAAACACTGCTCAATGCTGCTGTTAAAAAGCATATGCGCCGATGCGGGAAATTCATCATCAGCCTTCCATACAACAATCGTGATCGTTACCAGCGGCAGAACCTGTATTTTGATCGAACAGTCACCGGCCTCAGTTTTCACAGCGCCCAGTATGCCGGCGCGCTCAAGCAAATACTCAGGGCTAGCTCCGAATGCTTTTACCAGCGGCTTTAAGCAGCGGTTTTCAAACAAATTGAAATAGAGCGCGGCTGATTTAATATCTTTGAAGCCCACCTCGCGGGATATGCCAGTCTGCGGCTGCGCATTGAGCAGATAATGAAGCAGCAGTATTTTATCCCAGACATGCAGCTCTTTCCCGTCAGCCCCGGTACACGAGCAAGAAGGCAGCACAAGACGTACGGCTGTGTTCAAATACTTCAGATCAAGGGTTGCCGATTGAGCTGCCGGCTCAATCAGCACAGCGCCGGAGTTTTCGCAACATGCCGTAAGATCAAGGTCAAGCACTTTGCGCCGGGCCAGCTCAAATGCCTCGTTGTAAGCTTTGTCAAAATTATTCATCTGCATGGTAGCAATTACACCCAAAAAAAATTGCCTGATTTTGCCCTGGACCCTCAGAACAAGCTTAGCTTTTTTTTACTATAACCGGGTAAACATCGTCCATAAAAAAACCGACATCCTAGTGCAGAACTTTGGCAAAAGCTGCAGTGATTCAATCTGCATTCTTCAATGCCGTGTTTTTTGCTTCCGCCCTTTCAGGGCGAAATCAAGCCACCCGCTATGCGGGTAGTTGTTGACTTACCTGCTGTCAATCAGGTAAATAATAAAGGGCCGCAGGACGCAGCCCTTCGAATATCTATGCCGGTCCGGTTAAACGCCATCGGCTTCATCCATCATTTTTTTCAGTTCCTGACAAAGCCCAACGGTGACCTTTGTCAGGCCCTGATCCTGGGCATATGACTCAGTTCCCTCGATAGCTCCCTGCCGTACGCCGCCGGGTATTTTCATCATTATAGCTTTGGCAGCTTCTTCCCAATCCATAGTAAATGTTGCCTTTATTTCCTGCGTGACCTCATTTCTAATTGCGAAAAGCCACACAAGCAGCACGATGCTTCCAATGCCCTTGAGGGCAAAAGCAGAACCGGGGCCGATCGAGTCAAACAAAACTCCGCCGAGTGAAAGAAAAAAAGAATGCCAATCGGCTGCATGGTGCACAGGCCGCCCATGACCGCGCCCATTAATGTTATTGGAGAGGCATCCATGGCAAGGGTATTAGCGCCGACAATAGATCCTGCCATGCCCACACCGGCAAAAACTGCAGCAAGAAAGCATACTGGGTGGAAGGGCCCCGGAGCAATCGCCAGGAGCAGCATGCTGATGCCTGCGCAGAGAACGCTGAATAAAATTGTCGGCATCCTTCCTTTTTTTTCAAGCATCACGCCGATAACAGGAAATGCCCCTAAAGATACCACACCCATGATTACCATGGGAATAACGGCCATGAGCGTTGCTTTGCCGGTATCATAGCCTGAAGCAGGTCCTTCTTTTACGGCCCAGGCAACCAGATAGGTTGCCAGAACCACGATGTCTGCGCGGGTAACCAGACAGCACAAATAGGCGGCTTTCAAAGCTTTGCTCTGCTTGACCAGAGGAAACACATCCTTGAGGCCCTGCTTCTCAGCGGCCTTCTCCGGCATCCTGTCTTTCATGAAAACTGCTGTCAGCAGGGCTCCTAATGCCGCAAACATCATGCAGGCATCAAAAGCGGCCAGCACGCCAGCTTTTTTTATAATAGCGCCAAATAAGCCAAAAACCACAAGCGAGGCAAAGCCAATAGACATTCCATTAAAGGCCATGCCCTTGCCGCGATCCTTATCCCTGGTATAGTCGCCAACCATAGTAATGAATTGCGGAAAGCCAAGAATGAGCCCTATGCCGACCAAAAAACGCGCCACATAGGAAACGAGCAGTCCCGGTGCAAAAGGGGTAAATGAAGCGGCTTTATCAGGTGCGAAGCTCAGCCAGGCGCAGATTGTAGCAGCAATCTCGGGCGAAATACCCAGCCCAACAGCAATTTGATTGGAGATTTTAAACAGGTAGAAGGAAATGAATAAAACGATAAAGCCTGCAAGAATCAGAATTTTGCGGCCCGTCTTATCAGACAAAGCCCCGATCAACGCGACAAAAAGCAGGGTTGCGACCTGGCTCATGTTTTGGTAAAAACTGATGATTGTGCCCGCAAAAACCTGATCGATGTTAATAATATCTTTCATGAAAGCCGGCTGAAGAACCGCCGGAACGCTCAGGAACATGCCGATCAGGAAGCTGTTGAAAAACATGAAAAAATAGTTGGTCTTGGACAGACCCGGCAATATGGTGATACCGGCGAATTTAGGAGCTTTGATTATGGTTGCGTTTGAGTCGGCCATTTTTCCTCCTTTATGATTTTTCTTTATTTATGTATTAAAACCTTATTCCTAGTATTTCGATTTTAAAAATTTTATGTTGATGAACCTTTATTGTCAACAATTAAATACCTTACAGACCATGCTGAATAAAAAGATCTGATGTTGTAGTCCTGCTTAGATTCGAACCGCGCATTTCCTTTTTTCCCGGTTAGCATTGTGATTCTTGCTGCGGACGGCAGTTTTGTGTTTTTACTGGATAGTGTGATAACGCCTTGGGCTTAGCCTGCAGCTTTATTAACTGCATGATATGTTTGGTAAGCTGAAATTTTCGGAGGTTTTTATTGATCCAGTTAGATAGCCGTAATGTGGGATTTATTAGTTGAAAAATAAATGCACACAATATAGGGGAGCGGTTTTGAGAGCGGCCTGCGATTCTGTTCGCAAATATCTTGAGGCGCGTCAGTCGTTTCTGAGTTGCCTACATCCTGACTTGCTGGAATATTGTGTATTACCCTTTTTGCAAATCAGGTTTTCAGGCTCACAGCACCTGACAGTTCATCTATTAATTCCCTGACCGCAATGATTTTATCCACTCGCGACGCGATTGCGCCGACGGTATACAGGGCGCCTTCGCCATCATTATGGCCTGCCGAACTGATCAAACCATTGCAAATACAGAAATACTTCCATCCTGGCATCCTTGCTGCGCATTTGGTTAAATGACCGTCACTATCCTTCTGCAGTACATAGCCTTTATTGCAAATGGGCAGTCGGGTCTGCTTCAATGTTGCGATATACAAGGGGGATTTCGCAAGCAGCCGAAAAGGCAGGCCGCAGGGAGAACACGGATACGCCGAGACGAGAATATCGTCGGCAGTAGCTTCGACGACCGCCTGCTTGTAGCTGTCAGTTGCGGAGCTTTCATGCGTGGCAAGAAAACGAGTTCCCATTTGCACGCCATCGGCGCCCAGGGCAATAAAGCGGAGTATGTCATCATGACTGTAAATGCCGCCTGCAACTATGACAGGAAAATCACCATGCTTTCTTGCCGTATCTTTAACCGGCGGAAACAAATTTTCCAGAGCGTTCCCGGGTAGCTGCCATTGGTCTATCTGAAAACCGATATGCCCTCCTGCAAGGGGGCCTTCAAGCACAACCGCATCAGGTCGGTAGCCTAAGCGCTCCCATTTTTTACAAACAACTTCCAGTGCCCGGGCCGATGATATAATAGGGATAAGAGCCGTATCACGGGGAGGCTGAATCGACGGCAGCGACAGCGGCAGACCGGCTCCGGAAATTATGGCATCCACACCGGCATCAAGGGCCCCCTTCACTGAGGCCTCATAGTCGCGCACGAGTGCAACCATAATGTTTATGCCGATGTAGCCTCCGTTTTGCTTCGCCTCGGTTATTTCGCAATATGCAGACTCCTGGGCGTCGACTTTTCTGCCCAGCCGCGCAGAAACAATCACATCAAGGGCCGCACTTGATACGACACCCGCCGCGCCCAAAACCGCCACGGCAGAGGCTAGACGATGCAATGATACGCCAACCCCCATGCCGCCCTGTATAATGGGCAGCCTGATTTTTTTACCTTTAATCTTCAGCTCCGGCAGAGAAGAACCGGAAAGCTCCGTAGGCTTATTCACCAGATTTTTCATAGCTTAACTCATTTTTCCCTTCATTCAGCGCTGTAAATCTAGAAGATGCCGACCTGAACGGTCTGAATCTTTTCAAAAACCTCATCGGGTATCTAATGTCTAAACTTCTCCTCAAACACCATTATAAGCTTCCCAGACCGATTGTATCCGACCCATGATCATCAGCATATGATGCTTCAGGAATGATGATATGAACTGACTTTGGTTATGAACAAAATATAAAATGAGGGCGATTGTATGTCAATGTAAATGTGGGGACAAAATATGGCAGCGTGGTGCGCAGTTAAAATTGACGGGCTTGCAAAACATGATTGCCAAAAGTGACTGGCTGATATGTTTTCAATATGTACTGGTGCAGACTATCGACTTAAAATTTGACAGTACGTGATATTGAAATACCAGCAATGCCAGCTTACGCCAGCTCCTTGATCCTGCCCTTTTTGCCGCGGGTAATTGATTGTAAATGATTTTTCAACAAGTCAACACGTCTTGCCAAGGTCGGCTTTAACCAGCCGATGCGGCCGGCCATGCAGGATAAATTCATCACCGACCGGGCGCCAGCCGATAGTTTGAAAAAAATTTAAATTCTCACTGAGTATGTTCGCGTAAAAATGCTCTGCTCCCTGAAGCTTTACCAGCGCTACGGCAGCCATAACCAGATCGCGTCCAGCCCTGCCCCGGTATTTTTTCAGAACCGCAAGCCTGCCGCCCCACCATGCGCCGGCTGCATCCTGATACACGCGCACCGTTCCGATTATGCGATTCTGATAAAGTGCAGCCAGGTGAATGGCATGCCCGTCATAGTCATCCCGGTCGGTGAATTCAAAAATATGCTGCTCCTGCACGAACACTTTTCTTCGTATATCCAGGCACTGCTCCAGTTCATCCTCACTGGCAATCCTGCGGCAGATACAATCAATCATATAATCGTCTCAACTTCAAACAGGGAGAGGCAGGAGCAGGCCCCGCACCGGACGCAGCCCGCTTTGGATTTGCGTGAAGCAAGACCGTTGCGTGCAAGTATGCGGGCGGTGTCGGAGTAGATTTTCTCCATGTATGAAGGTTCCGGTGGCCGCCACCGCTCGAGTAGTGTCCCCGGGATAGGGCGCAGCGGCAGCACATAAGGGAAAACGCCCAGGGAGGCGATTTGTTCCACCATTGTCATAAATGCTTCCCGCGTTTCACCAAGGCCTGCTATCAGAAAACTGCTGACCTGATTGTGCCCGAAAGCAGAAACTGCGTGTTTCCAGCAGTCATTATAAACCTTGAGCCCCAGTTCCGCTTTTCCGGGTGCTAAATCGGCAAGCAGTCTGATATCGCCAACCTCGACATGAATACCCAGCGTATCTGCGCCGGCGGACTTAAGCAGATCGAGTGCTTTCGCAGCCCGAGGCGGATGAACCTGAACATGCACCGGCATGCCTGTGCGCTTTTTAATCTCTCGTATGCAGTCCGCAAGATGCTCGATACCGCGGGACTCATCATTCCATATGCCGGTTGTAAGGGTAGCATGCCGTGCCGCGTCAAGCTCAAATGCGCAGGCGGCGGCGCTGCCCAGATCGGCGGGCTCTTTGATCAGGATGGTGGAATTATTCTGCAGCGACAGGCCGATGCCGCAAAACCGGCACTGCTGTGGTGTATTCCAGTAAAGGCAGTCCTGGTGTACGGTCGAAGCAAAGCAGTCTCTTCCGTGCAGCAGACCAAGCTTGCGCAGCGGAAGTCCAGACGAAGTTGTCTGGTTGTAAAAGCCTGGCTGCTGAGGAAAAGAAACGGAACACACATGACGCTTGTCCCTGTAAAGCAGCCAGCGGCCGCCGCTAAACTCGATGCTGTAGGGAGAGAAAGAAACGTACCAGCTTTCCGTTGGTACGTTCAGATGGCGCTCTTCTATAATAATAGTCTGGCCTTCTGACGGCCCTGCCCCTCCAGAGCGGCCGGTATGGTCGGGCGGCAGCTTCACTCCCGAACACTGAAGTTCTACGAAAAGCCGTCTGAGTTGGGAAAAATCCATGGTATCAGGCTTTCTGATCGTCAAGAAAGGTAAGTATCCTGCGACGGTAGGCATTGAAGTCATCCGTAGTAACTTCCCGGGGATAAGGCAAGTCTATGGCCAGTTCAAGACTGCATGTGGCTGGCCTGCGCGAGAAACCTATAACCTTACGGCTTAAAAATACCGCCTCATCAATGCTGTGCGTAATAAAAAGGATTGTCTTGTGAGACTGCTGCCACACGTCCAGCAGAAAACCGCGCATCTGGCTCCGGGTCTGCGAGTCAAGGGCGCCGAAGGGTTCATCCATAAGAATAATATCAGGATCGGTAATCATGGTGCGGGCAAGGGCAACGCGCTGCTTCATGCCGCCTGAAATTTCACGCGGATACCGGTCATGACTGCCTTCAAGGCCGAAGCGCTTGATGAAATCAAAAGCCCTGTCGCGGCGCTCCGCAGAGGAAATGCCCTTCATTTCAAGTCCGAAGGCGATATTTTCCCAGACTCTGCGCCATGGAAACAGCGCATATTCCTGAAAGACGAAGCCGACCTGCTGCCATGGCTCAGAAGGAGATTGGCCATGTATGAGAATTTCGCCTGATGTTGCATTTTCAAGGCCTGCGATAATGCGCAGCAGCGTTGTCTTGCCGCAGCCGCTCGGGCCTATGATGGAGACAAAACTGCCGGAGTCGACGGCAAGGGTTATGTCTTCAAGAACTGCCGTACTAGCACCGGTTTGTTCATCGGTAAATGTTTTACTGAGGTTTCTGATTTCAAGGCTCATTGGTCACCAAATCTGCTGCTAGCGCCAGCGGAGCGCGCGCGTTTCGAACCAGCGCAGCACTGCGTCGAGCAAAAACCCTGTAAGCCCTATGACCGCCATGCCTGCGATGACGAGATCGGGGCGCTGTATGTCGCGGGCCGTCATAATCATGTAGCCCAGTCCATAGCCGCTTTTAACGCCGGTGAATTCCGCCGCAACCAGCGTCATCCAGCCGATGCCGAGCCCTATGCGCAGGCCGGTAAAAATGGAGGGCGTAGCGCCGGGCAGCAGCACCTTGTAAAAAATCTGCCGCCGTGTTGCTCCAAGCGTTTTCGCGGCGCTGACAAGGACAGGGTCAACTGAAAGTACGCCGGACATGGTGCTCAGGAGTATCGGAAAAAAACAGCCCAAAAAAATGATGAATGCCGCTGAGCGAAGCCCGATGCCGAACCACAAAATGGCAAGGGGTATCCAGGCCAGGGGCGGTATCGGCCGCAGGGTTTCAATGACTGGAGTGAGCATGTCGCGCAGCAGGCGGGACGAGCCGCAGATAATGCCCAGAGGTATGGCTGCAACCAGCGCAAGCACGAAACCCAGCCCGACGCGCTGGAGGCTGTACAGGCAGTGAAACAGCAGCCTGCTGCCCTGCGGCAGCCCATGGACTGTCAGATCCTGCAGGGCTGCAATAATCTCCAGCGGCGAGGGCAGTTTTCCGGCGGGCAGGAGTCCTGCTGCAGAAGCAGCCTGCCACATCACAACTGCCAGCAGGGGAAACAGTACTTTTCCTTGTGCGCGAAATGGCTGCATCGAAGTGCTTTCGGCTCGGCTAGTCAAAAAAAGCCTTTGAGAAACGCTGGTCAACCCCGGCTGGCTTGACATAGCGCAGTTCTTTCAAAAACCCCACAAACTCAAGGGCCTTTGCCTTGTCCAGGCGGCTTGTATAGATACAGTGCTTGATCGCCTGCTCAACAACGGCCCGGTCCATGGATGTATATTTTACGCCGATAGACGCTGCATCATCAGGATGCTCAGCTATAAAAGCGCAGGCTTGAGCATGGGCGGCCTGTATCTTCTTAACGGTTTGCGGCTGTGTATCGCAAAGGGTACGGCTGGCAATAAGCACGCAGCACGGATGATCTTTCCAGATTGCATCGGAATTCATTACAACCTTCGCCTCAGCTGACTGCACAGCCTGCGCCGGATAGGGCTGCCAGGCAATAAAAGCATCGATGTTTTTCTGTTCAAGGGCCTGCAGCATCTCAGGCGGTTTTAAAACAATGGGACGAATATCCTGATAGCTCATCATGCTGTTTTTGACGGCCCGCCGCAGCAGAAAATCCTGCATGGTGGCATGGCCGGGTATAGCCACAAGTCTGCCTGCCAAGCCTTTGACGGAATCGATGCCTGAGCCCTTGCGCGCAACAATGGCAGAGCCTTCAAGATTGACCTGCGCGATGAACTGAATATCTGCAGCGCCGTTGAGCAGCGCTGCCGTAGCCGGCGCCTGCCCGACATACCCGAAGTCGAGATCGCCGGATCCGAAGGCGCTCATTTCCTCGGGGCCTGCCTTGAAAACACCGCCGACCTGCACGTTCAAACCCTGTTGTGCAAAATAGCCCTTTTCAAGGGCGACAAATGCAGGCAGATGATGCAGGTCGCTCTGCAGGTAGCCAAGCCTGAGTACGCCGTCATCCTTTTTAGCGCAGGAGCAGAACGAAACAATCAGACAGAGGACAACACAATAGATTTTCATCCTCATGGGCATTATTTTCCTGAAGGCTTTTTAGTCTGCTTTTTCTCCTCCGGGTCAGCCATCAGCTTTTCAATATGGCCGCGGGGGTACTTGTTGGCATCGGGCTCATGCAGCTCTTCGGTATTCATATTCCATTTCTCAACAATGGCGCCATCGTTGTAATTGCCCTCCTGCTTTGATCCGTCAGGGCGCTGCAGCATGCCCTTCCCGGCCATTTTACCATTCTGCCACTGGCCGTCATACACATCGCCGTCGGCATAGGTGTATTTGCCATGGCCGCTGAATTTGCCGTCGAGAAAATTGCCGGTATACATGTCGCCATTGGCAAACGTGAAGGTGCCATGACCCGTTCGTTTTCCCTTGATAAAATCCCCCTCATATTTGTTGCCGCTGTCCCACACCCAGGTGCCGATGCCGTTTCTGCAATCCCCTTCGGTGCAGGCGGCATCCGCCTGCTGCGGCAGCAGCAGGCAGGCACAAGCAAGAACGGCTGCTAAAGCAAACTGTTTTTTCATCTCTCGTCTCCCATATAACAATTCCCCGTCATGTACTGACGGGGAATTGTAATTCTTAATTCAAAAATCCGCAATCCAAAACACACCGGCCTGAGCATTACTCGCTGTCGGCAGCACCGGCATCATTCTTGCCGCCGCCCGCTTCAATCCCGAGGCCCATGCAGACAAGCTCGGTAATATCGCGCATGGTAACCGGCGCATTCATGGCCTGTATGCCGATCTGAAGGCCCTGGTAGCAGAACGGGCATGCAGACACAAGCTCGGTTGCTCCGGTTTTTATGGCATCAGCAACGCGCTTCTGTGAAATCTTGTTCTGCATGTCGGGATAGCCCGACTTGAGGCCGCCGCCGGCGCCGCAGCACCGCGAATTTTCGCGGTTGCGCTCCATCTCGATGAGCTTTACGCCGGGAATAAGGCTCAGAAGTTCACGCGGGCGCATCAAACACGCCGCTGTGACGGCCCAAATGACAGGGGTCATGATAGGTAACCGTGAGGTTAACCGGCGTTTTCAGTTCGAGTTTTTTCTGCTTGATCAGATCGACGATATACTCGCAGGTATGCTTAATCTCAAAATTCAGTCTTGCCGATTTTAGCATAATCCTCTTTGATTGTTTTAAAACAGCCTGCACAGGAGGTGACCAGTGTTTTAATTCCGAGATCATTGAACTGCTCGATATTTTCCTTGCAGAGCTTTAAAAAACTCTGGCGTTCGCCCATGCGCAGCAAGAACGCTGCCGCAGCATTTTTCCTTGTTGCCGAGTATGCCGAAATCGATACTCCGGCAGCATCAAGAATATTGGTCGTATTGATGCCGACTTCTTCGACATTATTGTCGTAGGAGGCTGTGCAGCCGACAAAGTACAGAACTTCGGACTTGCTCTTTGAAATATCCTTGGGCTCGTCCTTGATGCGCTTTTTCTTCTTGGCAAGCTTGCCCCAGCGAGCGCGCGAGCTTCTGGGCTGGCCCCAGGGGTTGTCATAGTTCTTTGTCTTGAGAACAAGGTCCTTTTGGGAATCAAGGGGGCCGCAGTCAAGGTCAACGATGGTCTCGCGGATGCGCTCCCAGAGCTCGACCGTGTCGATGGCCACCGGGCAGACGAAGTGGCACTGCATGCAGGTGCTGCAGGCATACAGGTCTTTGGCGAAGTGCCTTCAGCTCCTCCTCGGTTACGGGCTTTTTGCCGCAGAGCTTTCCGAGAAAGCTGTCGGCGCTGAAGGCGCCGTGCTGCCGGGAGATAATGTCCTTGAACAGGCGGGCGCGGCCGCGCGGGGTCAGGGGCTCGCGGCTGTCCTGATCATAGGCAGGGCACCAGTTGGAGCACTCGCCGCAGCGCGTGCAGGCATCAAGCTCCATGAGCATGCGCGGGCTGAATTTTTCGATATTTATTTTTTTCATGCCCTGCACCTGCGCCGGTGTTTCAGCCTGAGGCGGAGTTTCCGCCGGAGCCGCAGCAGCTGTTGCTTCCTGAGTTTTAATTTCGTTTTCCATGGTCGCCTCCTTTATTTTGCCCGCTCTGAAGCGTCAAGTAACGATTTCGATGGGACTGACAATAATATGCCAGGCCTTGCTGAAGGGTAAGTAGCCGCAAAAGAAAAACGACACGATGGCGTGCAGCCATACCCAGCTTGTATACGTTGCCGCAGTCCAGCCCATGCTGCTGAAAATGCCGGCAAGAATATTGCCGACAAAAGAATATGCCGCAACATCTGCATACAGGGGATCGGTCAGCCGCAGGCCTTCACAGAGAAAACCGGTCAGAGCAATGGTTGAGAGCAGGCAGATAGACACGGTATCTTTTGTTATCGTTTCAAGCTGCTTGTTTTTGACAACATAGCGGCGCACGATGGCGATGGCGAGCCCGACAACCAGCATCAGGCCGAAGATATCACCCCACACGTCAAGCACGCGAGCCCCGAAGCCGCCCAGCTTATCGACATGGTTGAACATTGTTCTGGCGAGCGCCGTATCGGGCGGAAGAAAATGGCTGGCAATGGCCATGACTGTTGTCTGCGCAAACAGGCCCATAAAGCCGATAAAGATGCAAAAATGCATGAGCCAGCGCACAAAGCTTATTTTAAGTATCTGCAGCTGCAAAACGCAGTCGCAAATAAAAGCTTTGATTATGGCCGGGGTGTTGAGCCCGTGGTGCAGGCTGTGGCGCTTTGCCCTTGAACCACAGGGTCACGCTTGCAAATGCGCCTGCAATAAAAAAAAGAACCGTTATGTACCGTCAGGCTGTATAGAGTGCTGCGGTTGCGGGGAAATACAGGTAGCTATCGTACATGTCGACCTCCTTTGCTGGTGGAGCTTACCACCTCGTTTCAGGTGGAAATATATGGTTAAAAACGCCGCTGCAGCCTTGCGCAACAGCAGGAAAAGCTGCTCAGCGCAAGCTGTTTCCTGCGCACGGGGCTGCGCGTCACTTCGCAGCTTTTGTATAGTCTCTGCAACTTCAATTGCCTGCGCGGTCAAGAGCTCTATTGCAGAGCTTTCAATACAGGCAAAACACTCCGGCGCCTCAAGCAGACGGGCCCGCTTCCAGATTGTTTCTAAAAAAACACGGATCTTTTCCGGGTCATACATCTTCCTGCCGATGAGCCACGAATAGCCTGAACGCTCGAGGGCAAGGGCCATAATGCGGGCATTGCTCACAGCGCTCAGAAAAGCACGATACTGCTTTTTCTCAGCAGGCTCCCGAACCGTACCGGCTGCCATGCTGCGCTGGCCGGTCTTGATTCCGGTAAAAATCTCAAACAGCAGTCCGTTGGCCTCATGGAAGTCGGGATGCTCAAAATGGGGCCCGAACAGATAAAATGAACCGCTGCCATAGTCTTTTTTTATAGCCGCTGCCGTGCCCAGCAGTGCACGGCCGGCTATTTCACGGTCAATCAGAAACTCCGTCGCATCGGTAAATCCGGCATATTCGGCCAGCACCACAGCATCACCGGATGGCATCAGTGCGGGTCCGCCATACAGGGGCGCTTCGACATACTGCCCGTCGCGCCCCCAGCCGGTAAGCCTGAGGCTGCACACTTTCGCGCACAGGGTGATACACATACCGGCAGCCGTACTCCGTGCAGAACTTTTCCGGCTTTGCCACTGCCTCCGGCAGATCTTTTGTAAGATTGGCAATGCGCGTGGCTACAAAGTTAAACAGATTGAGCGGCGGCAGCGATGAATTCAAGGGCAGATAGGCGCCTGCACAGGCTCCGATATATATACCGCCAGAGCGCACAAACTTTTCAATTGCGTCAGCACCGCTCTTGCCCAGCCCCTGAGCTATGGCAAATGTATCGCCACCGGAAACAAAGAAAACATCTACCCCGGAAAGCGCACCTGTAGCAATATCATCATCATCAAGAAAAGAAACATTGGCATATGCTTCACGGTCAAAAATATCGGCAAACCATGTCCAGGAATGCGATGCACCCTGTCCGACATAAATGCCCACTTCCGGCTGAATCTTAATCATAAGCAAAAATTAGCACGTTACTTATTTGATCGCTAAGTTGTTTTAGAATTTACCAGATTTCACAGTTGCTTTACAAGAATAAAGCTCAACAACGGGTGATAAATAAAATAAATTTCCTACTATTTAACTGCTAAATCTTTTTTTCACCTGCTTGAGTACGGGGTAGAGAGCCTCCTCAATTCGGGCATATTCCCGTGCAGCATCCTTAGCCTCATTATACCAGTCAAGCACCTCAGCAGGCAGGCTGAAGGAGCTGTCCTGCAGTAGTGCTTCAATATGGCTTAAGAGCTTCAGCACAAAAAATCGCTTATCCTGCACAAGCCAGTCAGGACCAGGCCCGCAGGATTTTTTTTTGCAGGCGCAAGCTGCGATATCAAAGCTGATCAGCGAACCTACCCTCTTGGCCTCTGCGAAATCAAGACGATTAAACCCCTTTTGATGAGGCATACCATACAATCCTTCTGACTTTACTTAAGGTATTTAACATACCATTCAAGAGCTTTGCCGGCAGACAATGTAAAGTTGTTCCCCTCATACACATCATAATGGCGCGCGCCCTCAATGATAAAAAGCTCCTTGGGCTGTCTGGCCTTTTCATACAGAATTTTTGATTCTTCAACAGGGCAGACAATATCTCCTGTGGCGCCTATAATCATAACGGGGATATTCAGGCCGGCGATATGGTTCTCGGGTTTGCACTCCATGCTCTCTTTGATGGTCAAAAGCGGCAGCCGGTTTTTGAGCTTGGGATGGATTTCGACGGTTTTTTGATAAAACTCTTTTGAATCGGGGTCGGTGAGGATCTGATCCATGTTCAACATCAGGGGCTTATTTTTCGTGACCGATCGCTGCCAGGCTTTTTGCAGCGTGCTCATGAGTTTCTCTTTTGCCTCATCATTCATGCCGCCTGCAACCATGCGCTCGCCGCTGCCGAAGGTGATCTGCACGGAGATGCATTTCACCCTCTTGTCGATTGCAGCCGTGTAAATTGCATTGGCGCCCCCAAAGGATGTTCCCCACAGGCCGATGCGCGCAGGATCAACCTGCGTCAGGGTCTCCATAAAGGTTATAGCATTGCGGATATCTACTACCTGCTCTGCGGGCACCAGCCGGCCCCGCTCGCCTTCGCTGTCGCCGAAGCCCCGATAGTCAAATACAAGAGCTGCAAATCCGTTCTGCGCAAAAAATTCCGCATACGGCGGCAGCAGTATCTCGCGAATGCCTGAAAAACCGTGGCACAATATGACCGCAGGCAGTTTTCCGTCCTGCGGCAGATTGTCCGGAATATACAGATCGCCGACGATCCTGCAGTTTTCTGAATAAAAAAGAACTTCCTGTTTCATCATGCACTCCTTGAAAACATACGATTAAGTGAAGGCAGATACATAACAAAAAAGAAGCACCGGCACAAACAGAAAGAATGCCTGTAATGACATGCCATCCACAGTAATCTAGCTTCGTGATGCTACAGGCTGATTCAGGCAAAAAATCACCATCCAGCACCGCCATCATGAAATCTTTGTCGCGAAAAAAATATTTTAAATTCTAAAATTTTATAATATGCTATAGTAAAAAAATGAAATTAAATTTTTAAACCCGCAAGGAGGAACTGTCATGATACTTATTGTCAAGATGCTGGGTGACACAAACGCAAAAAGAATGTGGGATGCCATTATCCGTCAGCAGGACGAACTGCAGTCTGTGCTTGGCAGGAAGGGAAAGCTTCTGTATCTGAGCAAGCGCAGGGGCTATAATGAAGCCTGTCTTTTTATTCATGTCAAGGATTCCGGCAGTATCATAGAGCTTGTTGTTGACCATTTGAGTAAAATTGACGGTATCTCATCCTTATGCATTGCGCATCTCTTCAGGCCTCGTTTTTTTCCTGTGCCAAAAGACACCTATGACATGAAACGCTATGTCATTACGGCAAAGGTGAACCCGAGACATTTTACTGATGTCTATAAAAAACTGCTCAATCCGAACCTGCCGGAAGGGCTCAGGCGCGTTTACTACGCCTTCACGTTTCATAGCTATGACGATAACCTGCAGTATTCATTTTTGGCAACAAACGAAGAAAGCGCTCAAAAATATGTTAATGACAGCATCAATACGGTAAAAGGAATCATCATAGCAGATTTGCATCAAATCGAGCGCACAAAGGCTTTTATAACCTACAAAGAATGGGCGAAGTACACGTCTGAGGAAGAAAGTATTACGCCAGGTCAGTACCATATGATAAATGATGTTGAATGATTGCCCGGTAAGGGCGGCAATGGGGGTATGAAATAAGACCTCTACAGCATGCCTGATACTCAATCGCCTGCCATGCTGTGTGGCAGGCGATTTTTTATAACTGCAGCAAAAAAATCCTGCCCGGCATGATCATGTCGCCGTTGCCATGGCACTACCAGCCAGGCAGGGCGTACCGTCGTTCTGAATATCTGAGTTTGATTTTTTTCTTTATTGCGGGTCCCGGTACATGCACCAGATTGATGGGCCTTGTTCGGCCACACGCCACTGCCGTGTGAGCCTGAAGCCATGCCGCTCATACAGATGCAGATTTGCGCTGTTTGTGTTTTCAAGATATGCGGGAATGCGCTCTGCGTCGCAGTGCTGCAAAACCGGCTGCAGCAGCGCAGATCCTATGCCCTGCCCCCGCTCTTCAGGCAGCACTGCCAGATAAAAAAGATGGAAAGCCGGCTCCTGCGGCGCAAGGTTTTCAAACTGCCGGTAAAACTCTATCATTTCAGAAAGCCTTCGCCAGCCTGCTACCATACCGAGCATGATCATAATCTGCGAAGTCTGCCATAACGAAAAAACAGGTGCAGCGGGTTTAACCCAGAGCGCGCATCCTTTGCCGTTTTCCTCGATATATGATTCACCAACAGGCATGAACAGCTCGACCGTTGTTTTCACAAGCCTTGAAATTCGCAGCAAGCGGCGACTATCATTTAGCGCGATCCAGTTTAGCAGCGGGTCTTCGGCAAAAGCGCGGGTTATCATGTGCGTTACCAGCCCGCAGTCAGCTTTTCCCGAGTTTGTCCTTTGTATGTGAGGCATATGCATAGTATAGTGCTTGTCTTTAAACACTAAATGTATTATCTGAAATTTTATTAATTCTTCAAGGCAAACTATATCCAAAAGGAGGAACCATGGCCGAACACATATGTAAAGGCGAACACAAGGGGCATTTATGCCTGCTGGCAAGTCAGGAGAAGTTTGACGAAATAAAGAAACTGGCCAAAAGCCCCAAATATATCTGCTTCAACTGCGGACGGGTTGCCGACTCGGATAAAAACGTGTGCAATCCCATGCCGCTGGATTGATAGAAAAAAGGCTTCCTTCACAGTGGGCAGCATTATACGGTCATCTTGCAGCTGCGGATTTACAGCCGAATTTTTCGGCGGGTCGGAAAAGCAAAACTACACAACCGTGTGTTATGCTCCGGCATTGTGCCTCTCATGCGGCGGGTTTCATGTTCTCAACTATCTTAATGCCGAATGTCTCTGCCCGGCCTGCCAACAGACCGTCTGCTTTTACAATGATGCAAAGCTTCATGAGGAAAAGGACGGAAAAGGAAAAGAAGTGACGGCTGCAAAACCCGAGGTGTTTATTCTGCCGCGTGGTACATGCCTGTGCCCGGGGTGCAGGCAGATGACCATGCATTTTGAGGCGGTCAGCTGCTGCGAATAGCTTCTGCCCCCACCCATGCCGCGCCGAACACTCCTGCCGAATCCCCGAGCAGATTTTTGAGAATCGGCGTCTTCAGATTCTCGCAGAAAACATATTTTTTCACACGCTCTGCGCCCAGCGAATACAGCTCGTCGATATTCGAAAGCCCGCCGCCCAGCACAACAGCATCAGGATCAAGCGTGGAAATAAGCCCGCCCAGACAGCGGCCGAAATCATCAAAAAAGCGGTTGAAGGCTTCGACGCATTCAGGATCGTTGCTGCGAAAGCCCTGTAGAATGGATTGCATTGATATAATACGTCCGTAGCGGGCATAAAAAGCCGCCTCAACCCCGCCGCCGCTGATTTTTGTTTCCACGCAACCCCTGTTGCCGCAGTAGCACGGCGCCCCGTTTGGATCAACTGAGTAATGGCCCCATTCACCCGCTATATGATGCGGTCCGGGCCGTACATGGCCGTTTATACACATCCCGCCGCCGCAGCCAGTTCCCATAATAATGCCGAACACAAGACCATAACCCTGTGCCGCCCCTGCCCTGCATTCGGCAAGGGTGAAACAGTTGGCATCGTTTTCGACAACCACGCTGCAACCAAGTTCTCGCTCAATGTCCGTATGAAGAGATTTGCCGTTCAGGCAGGTTGTATTTGCATTCTGAACGGTATTGGTCTCGGCAGCAATTGAGCCGGGTATGCCGATGCCGATGGTGCGGGTGCTGTGTGGAGGGATATGCTTACGCGCTTCATCGGTAAGGTCAGCAATACAGTGTAAAACAGGACCGTAGCCATCACGACTGGGTGTCGGCATGCGCTTTCGGAACAGCACCCCGTCATCGGGATCAAGCGCGATGACCTCGGTTTTCGTTCCGCCAAGATCAATGCCGATTTTAAACGTGATAGAGCCTGGCTCAGTAATAATTTTCATAAAAAATAATGTATCAGTTTGTTTACCGCTTGACAAAAAAAATAATACAGCTAGAATAGATACCAGTTAGTCGGTATGTTGTTTTACTCAACGCAATCCATAATTTCAGGGAGCTTATTATGAAATCAGTCATAATTACCGGAAGTTCCAAAGGAATCGGGCTTGGCATGTGTCTGGAATTTCTCAAGCGTGGCTGTTCTGTTCTGATCAGTTCAAGAAAAAAGGCCGATGTTGATGCTGCAGTACAAAAATTTTCAGCTCAATTTGGAACTGAGAAAGTTATCGGGCTTACCTGTGATGTAACGGATATAAGACAGGTTCAGGCACTCTGGGACGCAGCGGTTTCAAAATTCGGTAAAGTCGATATCTGGATCAATAATGCCGGAGCGGTTAATACGACCCTGCCGGTTTGGGAAGTGGACCCTGATGAAATTAAAACCGTTATAAATACGAATATTGTCGGACATCTGTTTGGCGTGAAGGTAGCTATGAAGGGCATGCTGAAGCAGGGAGCTCGGCCAGATTTACAATTTTTACGGTTTTGGCTCAAATGATGACAAAAAACCCGGCGGACTGGGCGTCTACGGCACCACAAAACGGGCTATCCGCTATCTCACCGAACTTCTGGTCGAGGAGGTTAAGGATATGCCGGTTCAGGTCGGCTCACTCATGCCCGGCACGGTTATAACCGATCTTATGATTAAAACCATCAGCACCATGCCGCTGCAGCAGCGTGAAATGCTCAAAAAAAGCTTTAATATCGTTGGCGGATACTGTTGAAACTGTTTCTGAATTTCTGGTCGAAGAGATACTGAAAAACAATAAAAACGGCGCTGGTATCAACTGGATGACCGAGGAAAAATTCAAAGCCCGCATGCAGGATCCCTATTACCAGAAACGAGATCTGTTCTCAGACTTGAAACTCGACGCTTAATGCCGGTGAGCAGACTGCCATGACGACGAAAAAAGCCCCTGAGCTGCGAAAAGAGGAAATTTTCAACGCCGCACTTTTCTGTTTCAACCAGAAAGGCTATTACGAAACCTCCATTGATGATATTGCAGCCCGTGCGGGTATAACAAAGGGAGGCATTTATCATCACTTCAACTCAAAAAAAATTCTTTTTATCGATCTGTTTCACACGGTAGCCAATCGCTATTTTGAGTCGCTCAAGCTCAAAATTCACCAGTCGTCAAACGCCTCGAGCCACATGCAGGACCTGGTCAAAAAATCCAATGAAATTTTCAACGAAAATATGGATATTCTCAAGTTCTGCTTTGAATTCATGTCGCTTGCTTCGCGCGACAGCGAAATTCGACTGGCGGTCACTGATTTTTACAAAAACAGGGTCGTCATATTCGCAGAGACCCTGTCTGACGGGGTCAATAAGGGTATGTTCAAGGATATACCTGCAGATGCCGTTGCGCGGTCGCTCTATTTTCTGTCCATGGGCTTTTTCCTGACCTACTTTACCGTTGATATCGATTTTGACCCCATGACGCAACACACAATAAACATGAAAACGTTCATGGAGGGGATCAAAAAGCAGTAAAATCAGGTTCATGCCGGCTGCGGCGCCGCTATAAACGAATAAGCAAAGTAAAAAACAAAATACCTTAATTAAAGCATGGAGGAAACCGCACATGAAACACATGACACAGACACTTGCAGTACTGACACTGGCCATAGCCACACTATTTTTCTTTTCTGCTGCAACCGCTGCAGAGCCGCAGGCAGCAAAGGATACAAAGGCCAAAGCCATCGACACCAAGGAACAGAAGACCAGCAATCACCCTGAAATACCAGAAGGTGTTTCCTGCAATGACTGCCATGAAGTCAAATACGATGCCAATACGACCGCAACCCAGGTCTGGCTGACCGGAGAGTCCCCTAACAAAAAAGCCGGCGAAGGCGTTATGCCGAAAGAAAAAATCTGGCAGGAATTCACCAAAATAATCGGCAGCAAAACCGGGACCAAAACCTTTATCCTGGCCACCTGCCTGAACAATGAGCCGCTTTCCACAACCGCGGAATTTTCCCTTGATCCGGCTAAAAAGGTTCTCTACGGCCTGCATGAAATGGGCACTGAAAAACTCAATCATGTACAAAACAACCCGAAGGTGAGCCTCAACTGGCACAAGGACTTCGACAGCTTTGCCGATTTCCGGTGCTGCCAGATAAAGGGACATGCTGAAATCATCGAAAACACCAAGCCGGAATTCGAAGCAGCCGTCAAAAATTTCCTGCCCTATGAAAAAAGCGTGCGCCTGCCGGAAAACGCCACCCGGCAGCAGAAGGAAGATGCCTATAAGGCGCGGCGTGACATGCTCAAGAAGGGCAATTTTGTCGTTATGAAAATCTCCATTGACCGGATTACCATGGCAAATTCCGCTTTCGTGAAAGACGGTTTCCGCGTGTATCAGCGCTGGGTACCCTGACCCGCTGCAGGCAGGTCAACGAATCAGCAAAACACTTTCAGGAGCATGTATGAAAACAATCGTCATTACAGGAAGCACCCGCGGCATCGGACATGGTATGGCGCTTGAGTTGCTGAAGCGCGGCAGCAGGGTCATGATCAGCGGCCGCAAAAAAGACCAGGTCGATAGCGAAGTAGACAATTTTGCAGCAGTGTACGGCAAAGAGAACATCGCCGGACATCCCTGTGAAATAACCAGGTATGAACAGATACAGGCCCTGTGGGATGCCGCCGTAAAAGCTTTCGGCACGGTTGATATCTGGATCAACAATGCCGGTGTGACGCACCCCACGCGCAATCTCATGGAGCTCGAGCCCGCTGAAATGAAACCAGTAATAGACACCAATATCACCGGGTTAATCTATGCAAATCAGATTGCCCTGCGAGGCATGACAGCGCAGGGTCATGGCTTCATCTACAATATGGAGGGCCATGGCAGCCATGATGAATACATCGCAGGGCTGTCGATTTATGGCGCAACAAAACGTGCTGTCACCTATTTCACCAATTCGCTGCTCATGGAAATTGATGGCGAAACGATCAAGGCAGGGCTGCTGTCGCCGGGAATCGTTATGACCGATTTTATAATTGATGAAATGCGCAAACTGCCGCCCGATCGTTTTGAGACGGCTAAAATCGTCTACAACTGCCTTGCCGATACCGTTGAAACCGTGACGCCCTGGCTGGCTGAAAACATCCTGGCCAATGATGAAAGCGGTAAGGAAATTGCCTGGCTTGACACGGAAAAAGCAAATGAGCGATTTAACTCTGACGAGTACTGCAGCAGGGATTTGCTGAGTCAATTCGGTTTATAATTAATTAAATTTATTCATGCGGGGGTCTTTATGAAATCAGTCGTCATAACAGGAAGCTCAAAAGGCATCGGCCTGGGTCTGGCTAAAGAATTTTTGAAAAAAGGCTGCTCGGTCATGTTTAGCAAGTTTTGCCAGGGCAGAAATGGAGCAGGAGTGCGAACAAGCAGCTGCTGAATTCGGCAAAGACAAGGTTGCCTGCTTTCACTGCGATGTCACCAGTCTGGAGCAGGTTCAGGGGCTCTGGGATGGTGCGGTACAAGCCTTCGGCAAGGTTGATATCTGGATGAATAATGCCGGCATCGCCAATACGACCCGCCTGTTCTGGGAGCTTGAGGCAAAAGAAATACCGCGGGTCGTCAGCACCAACATGGCCGGCGTCATGTACGGCAGCCATGTGGCCATGAAGGGCATGCTGGCGCAGGGGTACGGCGCAATTTATAATTCCGAGGGCTTTGGCAGCGACGACATGTTTGTCAACGGCCTTGCCGTGTACGGCGCCACCAAACGCGGCGGCCGCTATTTTACCGAAGCGCTGGCCGAGGAAGTAAGCAAAAATGAAAAACCCGTCATTGTGGGCACGATAAGCCCCGGCATAGTCCTGACCGATTTTCTGCTCGATGATATGCGAAAAATGTCCCCGGATATCCTTGAAACAACCAAGGCGGTCTATAACAGCCTGGCCGACACGGTTGAAGTTGTCACGCCGTGGCTTGTTGAAGAGGTGCTCGGCAATACTGAGAACGGAAAACGCATCATCTGGCTGACCGAGGAAAAAGCAAATGCGCGGTTTGAATCTGAGGAATACTACACCCGTGATCTTTTCACACAGCATGGCCTGTAAGGTAATTAAATTATTGACAATAAAAGGTCAACAACATAAACTTCGTGGAATTAAAATTTCGGACAAGCTCTTTTAAGAAAAGAAAAACAATTAACAAGGGAGGGAAAATGGCTGACGCAACCGAAACGACAATCAAAGCTCCTAAATTTGCCGGCATAACCATATTGTCGGGTCTGTCCAAAACCAACTATTTCTTCATGTTTTTCAACACCTTCCTTATGGGTATGTTCCTGAGCGTTACGGCGGTTCTGCAGCCGGCTTTCATGAAAGATATTATTAAAATTGATCAGGAATTTGCCGGCACGATCATCAGTTTTCTTCAAAACATGAGCCAGATTGCAACCCTGCTTTTTGTCGCATTGATCGGTGCTTTGTCCGATAAAACCGGCCGCAAAATAATGGTTCTTGCAAGCTTTATCGTACTGTTCATTTCCTACTACCTGTTTAAAATCTCCAATCAAATTGCAATTGGTCTGGGTATTTCACCCGAAATTGCAGCTACAATCTGCGCCTGGCTGAGCTTTGCTCCCGATAAAGCCGCTGCATTTACCTCTTTTGCCCCCGGCTTGCTCGTATCCTATGTGGCGCGTTTTCTGGTCGGCGTTGGTCTTATACTCGGCTTTCCGCAATTAATAACAATGGTCGGTGACTATACCCGGGACAAGGACCGCGGCAAAGGCATGGCCATGAACGGCATGGCCTCGGGATTTGCCGCGCTTGTAGTTTTTGGCTTGTTCGGCGCTATTATGAAAAAAGGCGGCGTGCTGGCCGGTTTTGATGCCTGCATGTTGCTTGCGGTAATAGGCGCCGTGCTGACCGCAGTTTTCATGAAAGACCGGATGCCGGAGCAGGCTGCTGAGAAGCAGGGACTCAAGGATGTTATTCCCCTTGTCAAGGAGAGCATGGCTTTAAAAGCAGCGTATTTGACTACCCTGGTTACCCGCGCCGATATCGTTGTTCTTGCGACCTATCTGGTTGCCTGGGGAGTCATGGCAGGACCTGCTGCAGGGTATGATTCCGGCAAAGCTACGCTCATGGCCACCATTCCCATGATGATCATGGGCGTCATATCTTTAGTCGCATTTCCTGTTGTCGGCGTAATGCTCGAGAAAAAAGGAAGGATGGCGACAATTATTTTCAGTGTTATCTGCGCCGGCGTCAGCATGCTGCTCGTGGCTGTTTCTCCGAGCCCTTTCCACCCCATATGTTTTCTTGCTGCAATTTTTGCCGGCATCGGCATGGCAGGATCGATTGTCGGGGCCAATACCCTTGCCATGGATGCCTCCCCAATAACACTTATGGGCGCGGTTATGGGCGGCCTCTCCACCATGCAGCCCATTGGCATTTTGTTTTTTCTCGCACTGGGCGGAGTTTTGTATGACGGGATCGGCCCGGGTGCAGCTTTTGCCCTCAAGGGCATCGCCAGCATCGTTCTGGTTGTATGGCTTTTCACCATCAGGAATGTCGTAACGGAAGAAATAAAGGCGACATTCAATATGGATTGGGAAGAAGCAGCAAAAGCAATTATGATGAAGATCCCCGGCGGCGTGCGCCAGGGCGCCATCGAGGGCACCGAGTCATATGCTCAGGATCAGGGCCTGACAAAGGTCACCGTTGCGCTTTGCCAGGAACTCAAAAAAATGATGGATGAGGCTGACGGCGTGTAATTTATTTTAGCATGTATTAAAGAAAGGCTGCCACCAGTGGCAGCCTTTCTTTTTTTATGACTCTCCACAGGCAACTATGCTATGCTGTAATCAAAAAAGGAACTCGCATGACAGTTTCTGCTGAAGAACTAAATCGACAGGAAAAGCTGCGCGCCATTCTTGCTGCAAGCAAAGCCACGCTTCTTGCAGAGCTTCGCAAGTCAATGGAAGTTCAGAGAACGGAAAACAGCAGCATGTCATTTGAAATTGCGCAGGATGACGGTGACAAATCCGTTGAAGACCATGAACGGCATGTACAGGTTTCCATTCAGAGCATTAAATCAGAGCAGCTTGATCTCATTGAGCAGGCACTTGAAAAACTTGCTGCCGGGACCTATGGCATATGTGCGGAGTGCGGATGTGAAATACCACTCCAGCGTCTTGCAATACAGGCATGCACCTCGTACTGCGTTGCCTGTCAGGAAAAAATAGACCTGATGAACAAACGGGACAAGCTCGGCTCACAGAAAAACGAAACGACCCTCGAAACGACCTATGACTATCTCCCGGATGAATGACTCTGATTGCAGAAGCAGGATAAAGCATTTGACTCACCTGTAGCCTCCTGTTATAGATACGCAGCAGACAACAACCACCACGGACACTACGGAATCTATGCCGGAGCTTCTTGAAGTCGACAATCTCCAGACGCGGCTGCATCTGCCTCAGGGCAGCGCCCATGTCGTTGATCATGTCAGTTTCTCGCTAAGCAGCGGCCAGACACTGGCGCTGGTCGGCGAATCAGGCTGCGGTAAGACAATGACAGCCTACTCAATTCTCCGCCTGCTGCCCTCACCTCCAGCAGCCATTACCGGCGGGCGTATTTTATTCAACGGCGAAAACCTCCTTGCTCTGCCCGAAAAAAAAATGCGCCGGATACGCGGAGGCAAAATATCCATAATTTTCCAGGAGCCGCTCACGTCGCTTAATCCGGTTTTCAGAGTTGGCAGCCAGATTGCTGAGGTTCTGCAGGTGCATACAAGCATGTCCGGTAAAGCCGCGCTTGAAATGACCGTTCAGCTGCTGCGCGATGTGGGGATACCGTCACCGGAGCAGCGAATGCGGGACTACCCGCATCAAATGAGCGGCGGCATGCGACAGCGTGTCATGATTGCAATGGCCATTGCCTGCAACCCTCAGCTGCTCATTGCAGATGAGCCGACAACCGCACTGGATGTAACCGTGCAGGCCCAGATCATGGAACTTCTCAACCGGCTCAAAGAGCGGCACAATATGGCTCTGCTGCTTATCACCCACGATCTGGGTGTTGTCGCTGAAACTGCACGTGATGTTGCCGTTATGTATGCAGGCAGAATTGTAGAATATACTGATGTTGCAACACTCTTTGCTCAGCCGGCCAATCCCTATACCCAGGGGCTTCTTAATTCTCTTCCGCGGCCGGGCGTTGCACGGCTCAAGCCGATACGCGGCATGATACCCTCTATTTTTGAATTGCCGGAAGGATGCAAATTCTGCACGCGCTGCGACAAAGCCTTCGACCTCTGCATGCGGCAGGAGCCTGATCTCATAAATATCGCGCAGAGGGGCGAAACAGCGCATTTTGTCCGCTGCTGGCTCTATCAAAACGAAGCGACCAGGTGAGGGATCATGGATAGCACCCGCTTACTTGACGTCATTGACCTGAAAAAAAGCTTTCCTGTTTCACAAGGTTTTTTTTCACGCACGAACGATTGTATCCAGGCTGTCAACGGTATCAGCTTCAGCATACTGCAGGGTGAAATTCTTGGGCTTGTCGGCGAATCAGGCTGCGGCAAATCAACCGTGGCACGGCTTGCCCTTAACCTCGACCGGCCTGACAGCGGCAGGATCCTGTTCAAAGGTAAAAATATTTTCGAACTCAGGCAGGAGGCCCTCAAACAATTCAGGCGCCGCGTTCAGATAATCTTTCAGGATCCTTTTTCATCCCTCAATCCGAGAAAAACAGTCGGAAGCATTATAGGTGAACCGCTCCTGATACACAACATCGCTTCACGTCGGGACGCACCTGAAAAAGTTATCAGGCTTATGGAGCTTGTCGGACTGCGCCGGGATTACTACGACCGGTATCCCCATGAGTTCAGCAGCGGCCAGCGCCAGCGTATCGGCATCGCGCGGGCCCTCAGCCTGACTCCCGAACTGGTTGTGGCAGATGAGCCGGTATCAGCCCTGGACGTTTCTATTCAGGCGCAAACCATAAACCTGCTGCTGGATCTTCAGAAACAGTTCGGCCTTACCTATCTCTTTATTTCACATGATCTGTCTGTTGTGAGGCATGTCAGCACGCGGGTCGCTGTCATGTATCTGGGAAAAATCGTCGAGCTCGGGCCGAATGCACGGCTGTATGAACATCCTATTCACCCATATACTGAAGCGCTGCTGTCGGCAGTTCCCGTGCCAGATCCCCGCATAAAAAAACCGCGTGTCATATTGAGCGGAGATCCTCCAATCCCGATTGGTCGCCGCACGGGCTGTGCGTTTGCCGACCGCTGCCCGATTGCAGATGCATCCATGTGTTTTGATATCGAGCCGCCCTTTGTTGAAAAGGCGGCAGGTCACTGGGCTTCATGCCATAAACGTTGACACGGGAGATGCTTCAGCAATGTCTGCACTACGCCCTACCCTGCACGAGCAGCGAACAAAGCTGAAGAATGCACACGAACAGCTTGAAGTCACACTGTCTGCGCAAAAGGGGTATGAAGAAATATTTCTTACAACGAGCGCAAACAACTCCGACATACTTCAGCTTCTCAGCAAAAATTTCCGAGTGGATTATGTGAGCCCTTCAGCCTGGCCTATCACGGGATATACCCCGGAAGAAATCGTTGGGCGCAGCTGCCTTGACTTTATTCATCCGGATGACCTGTCATGTGCACTGGATGCTTTTTTTGAAATTATCGAGACCGGCCAGTGCGATCGAAGTATTGAATTTCGCATCAGGCACAAAAGCGGTTTTTATGTTCCTGTTGAAGCGACCGGCAAACATATGGAAAAAATGTATGCATGGCGGGGGCTTCATCCTTCATTACCGGAATATGACGAAACAGAAAGAGTCTGAACACGAGATATTTGAACAAAAGAAATTTTATGAAACCATACTGAACACGATCTATGATGGAGTCTTCGTCACGGATCGCCACGACACAATCACCTTCATCAACAATGCTTTTTCACTCACCACAGGCCTGTCTGTCCGACAGGGTTATCGGCAAAAATATTCTGATTGATATATTGACGGACGGCCCGCAGCATTTTCAGTGCTATTATGCTCAGGCCCGCAGCCGCCTGACACCGGTAAATTTCGACAGCATTCCCGCCTCCACCTTTTCCGGAATAACAATATTCCTTTCCGGCTGGTGTATACCGAAGCATGCTGAAGGCGTTTTTGATGGAATGATCTGCACATTTACCGATATAACCGGACAGCAGCAGATTAAAGAAAAACTTTCTGAAAGCGAAACCCGCTTCCGCTCCATTGCGGAAACCGCCACCGACGGCATCATCACGGTGAACGGCTCCGGTGAGGTTGTGTTCTGGAATACGGCTGCATCGGTAATCTTAGGCTATACAGAGGCCGAGGTCATGGGTAAAGAAATCTATCAGATCATGCCCGATGAGGTAGTGTCTGATCATGGGCGGATATTTACCGAACCCGAAGAATCCATCAGCCATCGTTCAGTCGGGACGACAGTTGAAGGCAGGGCCCGGCGAAAAGACGGCACAATTTTCCCCATTGAATTATCTATTGCAAGCTGGATGATTGGCGCGGAAGTCTACTTCACTGCAATCATCAGGGATAGTACGCATAGAAAGCATATTGAACAGTCTCTTCAGCATTCAGAGCAGGAACTCAAAAACCTTTCATCCCGGCTTTTACACGCACATGAACAGGAGCGCAAACGCATAGCATATGAATTGCATGACGGACTCGGGCAAATTCTGAGCGCTGCAAAAATTGGTGTCAAAACAATTCTTGATGCCGGTGTTCAAAGGCTTGCCGCCGGCACACACAGTTCCGCGAATAGCCTTCCGGACATCATTCAGTCTGCCATTGATGAGGTTCGGAGAATTTCACGAGATTTGCGTCCATCGATTCTTGATGATCTTGGTATAATCGCCGCGATCAATTCATTTTGTTTTGATTTTGAAAAGGTCAACGGGACTATCACCGTGGTCAGGGAAATAAGCGCCCGCGACGAGGATATTCCCGAAAAAATAAAAATTGTGATATACCGTGTGACACAGGAGGCCTGCACCAACATTGTGCGCCACAGTCATGCCGACAAAGTTACGGTGGCTCTTTCATCTGTATCCGGAAATGTACGGCTCAGCATACACGATAACGGCAACGGCTTTGTTCAGCAAAAGCTGCATGAAGGCAGAGAATCAAACCGCGGCTTGGGATTATCAAGCATGAAAGAGAGGGTTGAGCTTTCCGGCGGAGACTTCACCCTGACATCTTCACCTGATCAGGGAACAATTGTGCAGGCACTCTGGCAACCGGTGCTAACAGAAGCATAGTGCCTGTTTAACGTTTTAATGATATTCTCTCAGAATCAACTGCGTGCCGTGGTTACAGTTACATTCAAACTGTGTTAAACTACAGCACTAAAAATTCCTGAAAAAGAAATTCCGGGGCTAAAGCCCTGAAGTACATCAAAACCCGTGCAATGCATAATTCCATAACCCTTGCATGCAGAATATGAACGCCAGAAGAAACAGCCTGTTGCTTGCAGCACTTATTTTCTACGTCAGCATCTATGCCTGCGCCACTGCGTCCCGGGCAGCTGATACTGCAGCTGCGGACAACGCGACTCCATCGCTCCCGGCAATTCCGCCGACTGCTGGGCCTGTCTCGAAAGCCAGCTATATTGTACAGCCGGGAGACTGCCTTGGAAAAATTCTGCGTGAAGTATTCAAGCTGCCTGAAGCAGTCATTTTCAGCCCGCAGACAAAACTCTCCATTCAAAAGGCTAACCCGCACATACATGACCTCAATGCTTTGCAGGCCGGCGAAAAACTGTGTGTGCCGCCGGAGATTCAGCACCAACTGCCCCCCCACAGCATTGGCTCTGATGCGGGCAAACAACCAGTGTCCTCTGTCACTGAACGGTCCGGCGAACCTGCCTCAATGCCCCAAAAAAAACAAAGCCGCAGGCTGCAGACCTGGCGCCGTCTATCCCGTCAGCCCACTGAATGATGAGCAGTCCGCACAGGCGATTCACGTTGCAACCGATGAAGACCTATCAAAGAAGATTCACTCGCGGGAACAGACTGCGCTCCAGCATGAAAAAAAAGTCCGGCAGATGCTGATTGATTTCGTGAAGGCCTTTGACGGCATTGACAACACGAGCTGCATAAAGACTCTGCCGATTGACAACGGCGGAACCATTGTCATGGATTGCAGCAAATTTCCCATATATGAATTCCCCTGGGGAGCACGGATTGTCATGGATTACGGCGACCATCTGCCTGAGCACGTGCGAAAAATCATCACCGCGCAATGGGCTCATACGCAGATCATCGCCGCAGGATCACATGAAACTGCTGAAACAATCTTGTCAAGGGTGATCGACGGTTGCGGTCTGCTTAAAAACGAATCAGGCAATCGATACACAGTCAGCCGCGACAATATACAAATCAGTGTAAGCGGCAACTGGATTGTTTATAAAGACCATGCGCAGAAAAATATTTTTGTTATAACGATTACAAACGACGCAGGCCTCCGGATTCCCGAAAGCCTGCACGCATACCTTACCGGGCTTGGTATCAATCTGCTGCAGTTAAGCCCGTTTGAAAAACCGCCCTCCTTAAAAACAGAACATTTCAGCCCTGAACCCGAGGTTATATCTGTACAGGCTGATCCTGTGCATTTGACTGACATGATTCTGGAACTTATTGGAATAACCCCGCAAAAAAATGTAAAAACCAAAATCACGCCACAAAATGCTCGAGGCATTACATTTGAAGTAACAATCGATCGAAAATTTGAATTGGCCGGTAAAACCTGTTTTATTGACTTTAAAAATCTGTCCTCCAACATAGCTTCTATGCTCAACAATAAAGGCAATAAAATTCTTCAAATTGATTTAAAAACAGATAATTATTTAAATTTAATCCATGAATTACTCGATTTTCTGCGCAATTCAAAACAGCTCTTCACCTGCACATTTCCAATACGACCAGTCTGAAAAAGCATCGCTGGAGATCAGCATTCCGGGGTTTTTACTTCATACTAAATAAGGTGATTTTTTATTAACAAATATTGAAATTGATAAAAATATATTAATATTATTGTCGGAAATAGATGTAAAAACTATTAAATTTTAAATTTCAGCTCTAATTAAATAATAATATAAAATATATTTTTTATTAAAATTTATACCTTTATTTTTAAATTTAATCTCCTGTGTTGTATCAAAAAAGGTGTAAAGTTTGTTTAGGGCATAACCGATACATTCATTGTCAAGTACAAAACCTGTCGAACGTACAGAAACAGATCAGTAAAGGGTGTACGTCTCTCAATCAGGATTAAACTCTGTCGGCAGCACAAAATATAAAAGTACGCGCAGACGGATAATGAATGTTTCAAGGAGATTCGGGATGCCCGACGAAATAATGGACATCAGAAGTGCAGCCAAGTACCTTCAAATTAAAGAACGTACACTGTACCGGCTTGTTGGTGAAGGTGAAATTCCCGGAATAAAAGTCGGTGGCCAATGGCGCTTCAGCAGAAAATGTCTTGAAGGCATGTTTGCAAACGAAACAAAAAAGATTTTTCATGTTGAGCGTGGTACGCAATAAAATCCCTGATTTTTTTAAAACACTAAACCAGTCAAAGCCACCATCCTTTCCAAGTCCTCAGTTTTAAATATAACTACTAGCCCCACCTTTTGAATTTTTTCAGCCGTAGATCTAGTATTTCATAAACTACTTAGCAGGCTAAAGATTCTCCTTGACATTGATTTAAAGTTTGGGTAGTCTTTTTATGACAAAGATATACCTAATTTATTGTGAACTAATGGATTTAGTATTAAGGTGCCGGCTTTCAAAAACAATACGGTATAGTTGATTAACACTGACAGCCTCCATCATCAAATAAGTATCCTTAACAACCCCTAATAAAGGATATCTGTAAGCAGCATTTTTCGCCACATGCAAACAAAAAAAACACATCAACCGCAAAAAAGAAGTATTGATTTACCCCTGTTTACTAGTGTGAAAATAAAGACATATTACGTATCGGCAAAAACCAACAGTTATTTAAATTACACGTGGAGAAGCATATGAGCACAGCAGCAACATCGTTAAAGAGCATCATCGATGCCGTGGCAGGCGTTGTTGGGGCGCAGAATGTCAGCACCGACATCGACACCTTGAAGCAGTACTCAAAAGATACGAGCCTTATGCCTGCACGCATGCCTGACATGGTCGTCAGAGTTCTGAACCGTGAGCAGCTCATGGGCGTCTTGAAGATCGCCAATGAAAACAGCATCCCCGTTGTGCCGCGCAGCTCCGGAACCGGCACCTACGGCACCGCTATTCCTCTTGAAGGCGGCATCATTGTTGATCTGTCGAGCATGAAGCGCATCCCGCGCATCGATACCCGCAATCGCTGGGCACTGATCGAGGCTGGTGTCACGTTCGGTGAACTGCGCGATGAGCTTGCAAAACAGGGCATGCAGCCCCTGAATACGCTGCTGCCGCGCAAGGACAAGTCTGTCATATCCAGCGTGCTTGAACGTGAGCCGGTGCTGGCTTGCAAGACTGAATGTGATGAGCCCCTGAGAACCATGGAATTCGTATGGGGTACCGGCGAGCTGATGAGAACCGGCGCAATGTCTGTTGACTCAATGCCGCCGGAGGAAATTCCCAACAAAACCTCCTCCGATCTCTGCTCGATCGGCGGCCCCGGCATTGACTGGTGGCGGCTCATGACAGGAACGCAGGGAACCTTCGGCGTCATAACGGTCATGAATGTAAAAATCTTTCCACAAGGCGCTCCAGCAGAAGGTTGTTATTCTAACCTTCAATAACCTTGAAGATCTGGTAAAGCCTCTGTATGCTATTCAGCACCGTGAAATCGGTCACGAGTGTTATGTTCTGAACAATTACGACGTGGCGGCAATCCTTGCCGACGATGACAAGGAAATTGCAAATCTTGCCAGAAAAATCCCCCCTTACTGCATCGTGCTGAATCTCTGGGGCGGTCAGTTTTTTCCCGAGGAAAGAATCGCCTATGAAGAAAAAGCTGTCAATGAAATAGCCGACCAGTTTCAATTTTCAGTTGCCAATGGGCTTTCCGCCATACCCGATGCAAACAAGCGCCTTGAAAGCATGCTGGCCAGCCCCTGGGAAGGCGATATATACTGGAAAGACCGCTATGCAGGCGCATGCCTTGAGCTTGTATTCGAGTCCGGCCTCGACAAGATCCCCGAATACTGGAAAATATTCACCCAGCTTGCCGGCGAATACGGCATCGACACCAAGACCCTTGGCCTCTATATTCAGCCCCGCCAGCGCGCACGCGTCTGCCATGTTGAATTCCACATCCCCTGTGATCCAAATGGCGCAGACCTTGCAAATATCAAAGCATTCCAGCGCAAAGCAGCCGAAGCAGTCATGAATGCAGGCGCATTCTTCTATCGCCCCTACTATGACTGGTCGGATATGATCTTCGCCCGCTCCGGCTATACATTTGAAGCGATCAAAAAAATTAAAAAGATTCTTGACCCGAACCATACGCTCAACCCGGGCAAAATGGGTCTGTAAAATAACGCACCGAACAACCAAGGCTTGCAACCATTTACTATAGGAGACAACAATGGCTTTCAATGAAATAGCTCTCAAAGCATTACAGGACGTGGTTGGCGAAGAAAACGCCTCGACAGACAGGGTACTGTGTCAGGCATATTCCCGCGTGCAATGGACTGCTGACGGCTGTATTCAGCGCAATGAAATGAAGACGTCAATGCGGCCTGACTGTATCGTGCTGCCTTCCTCCACAGAGGAAGTGCAGTCTATCTACAAACTTGCCAACCGCTATGACTTCATCGTCATACCCCGCGGCTCCGGCATGATCAATGCGGCTTTTGCAAACCCGACGCAGCGCATGATCGGAAAACCGATCTGCATTATTGACCCCAAGCGCATGGATAAAATTATTAAGGTCGATGCCAACAATATGTATGCGGTCATCGAGCCCTATGTCTGCTTTGCTGCTCTGCAGGCAGAAGCGATGAAGGTCGGCTGCATGGCACCCTCACCCCCGGCAGGCTCGCAGATATCGGCCCTTGCAAATATTCAGTGGCATGGCGCATACGGCAACTCCTGGCTTTCAGGCCTTGGCGCCAACCAGCTTCTGTCCTTTGAGCTCGTTCTTCCCAATGGCGAGTTGCTCAAGAGCGGCTCCATCGCCCAGCAGGGCCCTGAAGAAGACTGGATATGGAATGACGGCCCTGGCCCCGACCTTCGCGGCTTTTACCGCGGCGCACAGTTCGGCCACGCCGGCGGCATGGGCATGGTGACAAAAATTTCCACCCGCCTGTTCCCCTGGCCCGGACCCTACCGTTTTCCCGACAAACGGCAATGCCGTTGAAAAAGAATCCCATTTCACCAAGGATAAGGTTCGCTGGTACATGATCGATGTGCCCGAAAAAATCAAGGAGTACCCCAAATTCGAGGCAGAACAGCTCCGCTGGTCCTGCGACCTTCATTACGAAATCGCCCGGGCCGAGCTTGCTATTGTTGTGCAGCATAATGCCAAGCAGTTCATGATGACCTGGGCGGCGCGCAGCAAGGAAGAATTCCATAAGGGCGCCAATGAAGAATTCTTTCCCCGCGGCTACAATGTCGTCGCTCTTTCTTCGCTGACCTCTCTTGAGCAGCTCGAATATGAAGAAAAGGTTCTCAAGTCGATCGTAGCCAAGATGGGCGGTTCCTTCCTGTCAGAAGAGTCCAAGGATCCCATGGATCGCGAGCGCATACAGGTCCTGGATGCGCATTACCAATGACTGGATCCGCACCGGCCATTCAATGAGGCTTTCCCGGCCCAGCGACTGCTTCCATCAGGGCACGGCATGCCTCGACTCCATCGACGCTGTGACTGATGAGATCCTGCGGGCAAACACACAGCAGCGCAAAGAGCTTGCGGAACAGGGCAAAGGCAAAGACCTGCTTCCGATCAGCTTCTACGGCGGCTGGATCAGCCCGATTGAAAAAGGCTATGGCGCTCTGATGACAACCGACCTCTGGCCCGAGCAGGAGCCAGAGAAAGCCGCTCAGGCAATTCAGCTGCTGTTCGGCTCGCTGATGGGCATGCTTGCAACCAAAAGCGCAGGCGCTACGGTATGCCTGCTGGGACCGGCATATGACCTTCTTGGACCGCAGTTCTATAATGTTCATCTTATGGTCAAGGCGATGAAGCGTGAGTTCGATCCGAACAATATTTCCAATCCGCCGTATGCTACCACGCCTGATGTGGTTAATCCGAAGCAGCTTGCTGAGCTTACAAAAGTTCTGTAAGAGCAAAAAAAACTGCAACCAACTTTCTTGCATGAAAGGAGATTACAATGTCTGATGAACTGGGAACAATTGAAAAAATCATGATGACCAAACCCTTCAAGGTTTTCGACAGCCACGGGCATCCGGGGCTGGAGAAAATCGGCATTGCCGACCGGCCCGGCTGCATCGATTTCTGGTGCGGCAATACGGTCGTGTCACGCTCCATGATGGGCGCCCGCGCATTCCTTGGCGACCCCAATCCCTTCAGCTTTATCACCAAGGCTGAAGAATGCCCCAACATGACCCCCGAGGTCTTTATCCAGTACATGGATATGGCCGGTGTCGAGGCCATGTGCCTGCAGTGCATCCACGGCATTACCGATCCGGCCCCGGGCTATCCCAATGGCTGGAAGTGGTATGTGCCCAATGAATATGTAAAAAAGACCTTTATCGATGCCTTCCCCGGCCGGTTCACCGCAGTGGGCGGCGTGCATGCCCGCTACGGCAAAGAGGCAGCAGTTGAAATGGTCATTTCGGCCAAGGAAAACGGCTTCCCGGGCATTAAAATTCATCCGCCCACGATCGGCTACCCGAACAATCCCGATCTGTATCCCGCGTACGCAAAATGCGAAGAGCTGGGCCTGCATGTGCAGATTCACACCGGCGTTGAAGAGCTGCCCGGAACGCGCGCCAAGTATCAGCACCCGGTGTATGTCGATGATGTTGCCATGGACTTCCCGAAGCTGAAAATACTGCAGCTGCACTGCGGCGTGTTCAACAACCCCATGATGGGCCTGTGGAACGTGATGAAGCATGACAATCTCTACACCGACATCACGATCCCCCACCCGACGCTCATGCAGTTCAAGTATTACTGGGATATGGATCATATGCGGTTCCTTGAATTCTTCATGCCCGACAAGGTGTTCTACGGCACGGACTTCCCGCTCACGCTGCCGGCCTACAGCGCCATGGTCAGCAATATCATGACCATGCCGCTCTCCATGGAGTTCAAGCACAAGATCATGGGCGACAACTTCCGTAAGTTCATCAACTGGGAAAGCAAGTAAGCCGGCAGGGAGCTGAATCTGATGCGGAATCTGAAACGACATTTTCTCACGCTGCACTCGAAGCTGAATACGTCCGATAGAACCGGCTGATTGTTAAAGGGTGTTCGCCGTCTCGTACAGCGAACACCTTTTTTCTGTGACTAGCAACGGAGCATCTGCTCCACAAAAAGAATCAAGAGACTCAACTACACTAAACTAAGGGAGTTAGCTATGGAACTGAATCTCAAAAAATGGGAAGCCTACATGCAGCAGGATCCGGCGCTTCAGGATCGCCTGCAACGGCTCAATCCCGAAGGCTATCCAGCCACCAGAAAGGGCGATCTGCTGTGCCTGAAAGCTGGCAAGCGTTCCATCGATCGTGAACTGGAACGGCAAACAGCTCCATGTCGAGACGCGGGAACCAAAGAAAGCGTTTCTGACCTGGAATATCGGCGAGAAAAAATTCAACGAGGTGTTTCTTTCCGGCAAAACCCCTCCGGTCCTTGTTGCAATGAACAATGACCAGAAAAACATCAAGGCCGAAGCAGACCACCACAACGGTTCACTGGTTATAAGCTTCATGGTGATGCTGCAGGAATGCAATGAAGGAGGTGCCCGCATCATGAAAAGTTTCTTTACTGATTTTGAACCGGTAAAAACACTGAGGCCCAAAAGCGCTGCTGAGGTGCAGGAAATCATCAAAAAGGCCAATAAGGACAAGACGCCTCTGGTGCCGGTCAGCTCCGCCAGCAACCTGCAGGACACGCACCTGCCCACGGTTAAAGGCGCTGTTGCCGTTGATTTGTCCGGCCTGAAGGGCATGTATTTTGATGCCGCCAACCGCAATGTCACGGTAGAGCCCGGCGTCACATTCGCCGATATCGAAAAGCAGTGCGCAAAAGCGGGACTTCGCACCCTGACATGCCATCGATGTTCCCAAAGGATGCATCAATTCTGACAACCTATCTGGAAATGATGCCCCTGTATCAGTGGCCCAAATATCATCCCTGGGAAATGCTGACCATGGAAGGCTACCGCGGCGATGGCGAGCGCTTTGCAACCGGCCAGATGGCCATGGTGCAGGACCGTCCTGACAAGTACTCCTGGGGCGTATCATTTGCCATGGTAGCACGGCTGTACTGCATGGCGCAGGGCACGCTCGGCATTATCACCAAAGCTGCCGTGACGCTGAAAACCGCCATGAAAGAGGCAGAGGTTCTGTATTATCCCTGCACCACCATCGCAAAGGCGACACAGGCACTCAAGGCATTTCTTTTCACCGAAGAGCCGCATGAAATTTTCGCCGTCAACAAAACCTATTTTGCAGAACTGATCGGCGAAAAAGCATCAAAAGACATGCCTGCCTGGACCGTGGTTATCGTCAACCGCGGCGCTGACAAGGCTGAGATCGCCTATAAGAAGCAGGATGCCGCTGAAATCGCAAAACGTCTGGGCGGCTCGCTGATGACCGGCTATAAAGGGCGCAAAGAATGCTTCAAAAACAATTCTTTCTGAAATCGCCGCCCCCACCGGCTCCGCGCTTCATACAAGCGCCAAATCCTGGGCGCCCATTGTCAGCATTGCAACGGCTGAGCAGATTGCTGCCATAGCAGGCTCTATTCCCAAAGCATCCGGCTCGATTCTCATGCCGCTGCAGGCAGGCGGCTGTTTCTATTATCAGCCCGATTTGCGCTACACAGAAGGCGACCTCGTCAGCACTCGCAAAGAGTATGTCGTCAATTTGCGAAAAGATGCTTAAGTCCGGCGTTCTCTTTCCCCAGACCCTCGGCGCTTATCGCCAAACAGGTTGCCAAACAGTACCCTGACAGTTTCAACGTGCTCAAAGCTATAAAAAAAGCCGTTGATCCCAAGAATATCATGAACCCCGGTAAACTGGGACTTTAAGGAGGTAACAGCCGTGACGAGAGAAGAACTGCTCGACAAAGCATTACACTGCAACAGATGCGGCACCTGCCGCGGCGTTACCCAGGATGTGATCCCCGATGTGGCATTCGCCCTGCAATGCCCCTGCGGCTCGGAATTTTTTGGCTGCTATGAGCCGTCAGGCCTTATGTATATGGCACGGGGATTGCCATGGGTAATTTGAAATGGAATGAAGATCTGGCAAAAGTGCTGTATGCCTGCACCATGTGCGGCTACTGCGATGATTTCTGCCAGCGCGGATATCGCCATACCCCTGCCATTGCGATTCTTGAAGAACTGCGCAGGGATATTCCGCAGAAACTGAAACCCAAAGCCCTGCAGAAAGCGACCGAAAGCATCAATATCCCCAAGGCACAGAAGCTTTCTGTTCTTGCAGGCTATGGTATCACGGATATCGCTCCGGGCAAAAAAGCCGACACAATTTTCTTTCCCGACAATACGCTCATGCTCAATGCCGCAAAGCTCAGGGAAATCGGCTATATTTTCCAGAAAAGCGGCAAGAAAATCAGCTGCTTCATAAGCGATCCGCTGCCTCCGGTAAATGCCTCTCTGGTGTTCGGCGGCTGCGATGATGCACTGGCTGCCTGCATGGCGGAAATCGATGACCGGCTGGAAGATGCAGCGGTGAAAAAAGTCATCGTGTACAATCCCGAAAGCCTGTCGGTCCTCAAGCGCAACAGCAAAGCTGATGTTGAATTCATTTCCATCACGAGTTTTTATGCCGGGCTGCTCAAAAGCAAAAAGGCCAAAAAACTGAAAATGCCCGCTGTCACGTATCAGGACCCCTGCCATCTTGGCCGTTATGCCAAAGACTATGCAGCACCCCGGGAAGTCATTGCAGCACTGGGTTTGGAACTGAAGGATATGTGGCGCTCAGGCAATAACTCCCTGTGCTGCGGCGCAGGCGGTGGCGTTCTGGCAACAAATCCGGCCCTTGCCAAGCGATATGCTGAAAAGCGTATGCATGAAGCAAGCGCAACCGGCGCAAAAGTAATGATTACGGCCTGCCCGTACTGCCTTGCCAATCTCTCCGGCGCAAAGCCACGGGATTTCAAGATAGTAGATATCACCTCACTGGTGGCGCAGGCTTATGGCTTTTCCGGAAAGGAGGGCGGTAAGTAATGAAATCACAAGAGATCATTAAAGGTCTTAAAAAAATAGTGGGTGCTGATTGGGTGCGCTCCGACGAACTCAGCCGCTTCCACAACGGCGCCGACGTGCTCACGCATTTCGGGCAGGGAGCGCTGTATCCGGAGAATCATCCTGTGGCGGTCGTCCTGCCCGGCTCAACAAAAGACGTGCAGGCCGTAGTGAGATTCGCCGGTAAAAACAATGTGCCACTCTACTGCGTGGGCGGCGGTACCGTGCTTCTGATCGGTTCCATACCGGGCAAGCCTGATATGGGCATCGTGTTTGATTTTCACCGAATGCAGAAGGTTACCCTTGATAAAGACCGTCTGGTCGTCCGGGCACAGCCCGGCGCCACGGGTCTGCAGGTCAGTCAGCTCGTGCGCGGAGAAAATATCGGCTATCGCCCTTATTTCGGCGGCAGCCCGGGAACGTCGCTGTTTGTCCCTTATCAGGTTTTCACCGGCCAGAATAAAATGGCAGGCTACCTTGACGGCATGGGCATCAACTGCGTTGCCGGCATGGAAATGGTGCTCCCGAGCGGCGAGATTATCAAAGCCGGTTCCATGATGAACAGTGCTGCACCCGGCTGGCCGCATGGCCCCGGACCGGCCCTTACCTATCTGCCGTTTTTCTCAAATGCCGGCTATGGCGTCGTGACGGCAATGGAATTCCGCTGCTTTTCAACGCCTCAGGAAAATGCCTCACTCTGGGTTACCTTCAAGACCCTGCGGGAAGCCTGCGAGGCCATGAACGCGGTTATTAGAAGTGAATATGCCTGCGGTGCAACCGTTATGGGCCCCGGCTGCTGGACGCACTGCCTCTATTCCTCCCAGCACTGGCAGGAGGGTGCGCATTTCGTGAAAGGAACCCAGGACATCAACCTTGTCGGCATGTCCTTCCGCGGCTCGAAGAAAAAAGTTACCTATGAGCGCAATGCCTGCATTAAGATGCTGGAAAAGTATGGCGGCACTGTTATGCCGGCCTGGATGGTCGCAATTCTTGATGGTCATGAAGCAAATGCAGCCGGCTGGCAGCAGTGCAACAGCCCCAAAATTTGCGGCACATTCAACGGCAAGTCGGATTCAGGCGGCATTTTCGTTTCCGGCGGCGTGTTTGATCAGATGAAGCAGCTTGAGGATTATATGCGCCTTGGCATGGCTGAGTATCAGGATGTCTGCCGCAAAAACCCCGAGTTCCTGAATCATCCGCATCCGATCATCCGCTTGTATGCAAGTTGCGGCCAGACCTATCTGTCGATGGGCGGCCATGCAAATGCAGCCGGTGAAGTTATCTTCGTGCTTGATTTTGCAAACCGCAAGTTCCTGCCCGATGATTGGCGAGATCAAGGGCAGGTTTGACAAACTCATGAAGGAAATCGGCATGGCGCCACTGGGCGTTGGCCGTGACGGAAGAACCTGGACTGAATGCCATGATCACTTTGAAGTGGCAAAAATGATCAAAAAGACGGTGGATCCCAAGGGCTTCATGGCCCCTGGCGTTGCTTTTCCGATGTAAAAAAGCAGTCAACACACATAAAAAAGCCGGTGAGATTATCACCGGCTTTTTTTATTGATGACTAAAAATTATATTTTGAAACACTCTTTTAAATAATTTTTTTGACTTAAATTAATAAATAGATTAAATATTTATTAAAAAAATGCCCCTGGTATTTCATATTCATGAAGCTGCTAACGCCAATAGAATGGTTTAAAAACTGCGCACCACAATCAGGTATCGCGCAAAGACTTGTTTGGTCCGTACTCATTTTCAGTTTTTTTATTTCGATAATCACCGGGGCTATACAAAGCTATTTTGAGTACCAGAAGGAACTGGCGGTACTTGAACAGAATTTGTCCGATATTGAGCATACACACTTTCCAGCAATTATTGAAAATGTCTGCTCGAAAAATACTGCTGTGCTTATTAAAGAAGCATGCGCCATCAAAAATACGCCCCATATTGTTCATGTGACTATACATATCAGCCAAAATGAGTTGGCCAGTGCCGGGGAAATTGCAGGCAGGCAGCTCATCAGCCGCAACTATCCAATAACCTGTTTTTACGACAAGGCTACACGGCAGACGGGCCTGCTGACAGTAACAGCCAGCGCCGATGGCATTGCCTCCGCTGTCATGAAATCTTTCTTGAGAACACTTCTCCGCGATACACTCAGCAGCCTGCTGCTGGCTCTGGCTCTTATCCTGTTAGTGCAGCATCTATTCAAGCGGCATATAAACGCAATGATCAGCTACATTCGGAGCCTGACTCCACAGCACATGGATGCTCCTTGTGTGCTGTATCGCAGGCATGGCAGAACACCGGATGAGCTTGATACACTGGCTGCTTCAATAAATGACCTGCGCTGCAGGCTGCTTGGATGCTCTACGCAGCTGCACGAAAAAGAGCTTGAGTTGAGCGGCACTGAATCTGTTCTGATGCATGTACTTAACGCGATACCCCTCTCTATCTTCTGGAAGGATATCAACGGCAGCTATTTAGGCTGCAATCAAAACTTTGCGTCATTGACTGGCCTGGATGCACCGGAAAAAATTGTCGGAAAAACCGATTTCGATCTGCCGTTCACAGCTGCTGAGACTGCAGCATTTCAATCTATAGATCGCGCAGTTCTTGAAGACAATCGTCCGCATCAGATGGTCGCCCTGCTCCAGGTCTCCGGCGGAAAAAGCCTGTGGGTAGACATAACAAAAGCACCCCTTATCCAATGCATCCGGCATTGTCTATGGCATTTTGGGCGTTGGAGTTGATATCACCGAACGCAAACAGGCTGAAAAATGTCTGCTTGAAAGCGAACAGCGTTTTCGGAGCTATTTCGAACTGCCACTTGTCGGCATTGTCATTACATCCACTGAAAAAAGCTGGCTTAATGTCAACGACAGAGCCTGTGAAATACTCGGGTATACCAAAGATGACCTTCTGCAGCAAACATGGTCATCGATGACTCATCCGGACGACCTTGGCGCCGATGTAGAAAAATTCAACCTCATGCTTGCCGGGGCAATCGATCAATATACTATGGAGAAGCGTTTCATACGCAAGGACGGCAGGATTGTATATGTTGACTTGTCTGTCGGCTGCGTGCGCACAGCCGACGACTCAGTTGACTATGTTGTTGCCCTTTTTAACGATATCACCGAGCGCGTAAAATCACAGGAGGAGCTCCGCAGATTGTCCGCCGTTGTTGAACAGGTTAATGAAATTATCGTCATTACAGACATGCAGGGAGTAATCCAGTATGTCAATCCGGCGTTCACGCTTGCTACGGGCTATAGCAGCGAAGAGGCCATCGGAAACACACCCGCGCTGGTGCGCAGCGGAAAACATGATGAGATTTTCTACAAAACGCTCTGGTCAACGATTTTGCAGGGCGAAACATGGCGCGGCAGATTTGTGAATCGAAAAAAAAATGGCGAGCTCTATGATGAGGAAGCCGCCATTTATCCCATACGCAGCGCCGCAGGCAGCATCACAAACTATGTTGCCGTCAAACGTGATATAACCCATGATCTCAAAATTGAGCAGCAGTTGCGGCAGGTCCAGAAAATGGAGGCAATCGGAACGCTTGCCGGAGGTATCGCCCATGATTTCAATAATATTCTTGGCGTCATATACGGATATGCCGAAATGTCAATGGACCCTTCTGAAACCATGCCGCAAATCACCAGCAATCTCCATCAGCTCATCAGCGCGGCCAACCGCGCAAAAGATCTGATCCGCCAGATTCTCACCATCAGCAGGCAGACTGAAAAGGAAGCTCTGCCGGTAACAATTTCTCCCATCATCAAGGAAGTCATCAGATTTATACGGGCTTCGCTGCCCTCAACAATCCAGATAAAACAGTCATTGACGGCAAAAAACGACCTGATCCTTGCCGATCCGATACAGATACACCAGCTGCTTATGAATTTGTGCACAAATGCCGGCCATGCAATGAAGGATGTCGGGCGGCGTGCTTGAAATCAACCTCAGAAATATTTACTTCAGCGATACGGATGTGCTGGAATTTCCCTTATTGAAAAGCGGCGATTATATTTGCCTGTCGGTTCACGATACGGGATGCGGCATATCAAGCACCAATATGGAGCATATTTTCGAGCCCTATTTTACGACAAAAGAACCCAGCGAAGGAACCGGGCTTGGCCTTGCGGTGGTGCATGGCATTGTTCGCAAATGCGGCGGCGACATCAGGGTCTACGAGCGAGGTCGGCAAAGGGTCACAGTTCAATATCTATCTGCCGGTGCTTGCAAAAGAATCCGAGAGTAAAACAGAAACAACCTCGGTCATTCCGAGGGGCACAGAGCATATTTTATTTGTCGATGATGAAATTGCGCTGGTAAAAACAAGCAAAATAATTCTTGAGCGTCTCGGCTACACGGTGACGGGCATGACTAGTTCAGAGCAGGCGCTGGATATTTTTAACAAGACGCCGGATGCATTTGACCTGTTAATAACGGATAAAACAATGCCTGAGCTGTCGGGGTTTGAACTCGTGCAGGCGATGAGGTCTCAGCGGCCGGATATGCCGATGATTCTCTGCACGGGCGTGAGTGTCAAGTCGGATATTGAGAAAGTACAGGAATTCGGCATTAATGCTTTTATTTTGAAGCCCTTCAACAAGCAGGAGCTTGCCTGCACCATCAGGGATGTTTTAGATCACAGGCATGTACCGGAATGGGCTCAGAAATCCTGAGAGCAGTCAACTCCACGACCCTCTAGCAGGCCATTAAAAAAGTCAATGCATACAGGCTGTTCAAAAATGCCTGGATGCAAGGCTTGCGAAATGAGGCGTACTTTTCGTACGCCGCAGTGAAGCATGATGAGCGCAATCCCGCTTCAGCGGGACAGATGGGCGTTTTTCAACAGCCTGCTAGACAAGAAACTGCTGCAGCCTGTCCCCCATCTCTTCATAGTGAAACAGCCTTCCGAAATCAATCAGGCCTGAAAGGGCTCGGGAATGCACCCTGAAGCCGCTCTCCTCAAGAATTGAAACCGGATTTAAGCCGCCGATCACAATGGCGCCAACGCGCCCCTCGCTCACGGGAATATCAATAAGCGGCTGCCCCGGACGTCCGATGCACATAAAAGCGCCAAGCCCTGCTTTTTCGAGCTTTTCTGCAAGTGACTCCACCATCTCCCTGCTTTCTGCGGGAAACTCCCTGAAACCAACGCCGATGCGGCCATTGCCGGTTTTGATGGCGCCGATATAATTGGTCATGCCGCTGCGAATGAATACCTCAAGAGGGTCAATGCTCGTGCCGTCATACATAATGATCTCGACAAAGCGAACGGGTTTCTTATCACGCAGTTCCAGCACCCCGCCAAAACGCGAATTTGTCGGAATGCCGTGCTGCAGCAGTACGCCGTTGAGAGTAATTGAGCAGACCGTGCCGATGCCGATCATGCCCTCAGGAACGGTCAGCTGACCTATGCGCTCACCTGGAGCAAGAAAAGTAATAAGATTGCCCATGGCATAGCCATCGGCATACACCTTCTGCATCATGGGAAGACACTGGGCAACCTGACGCGGATCCGCAAGCGTCGTGTTCACAACAAGATTTCCGGTACGGCTGGCAAGGTTGAAATTCATACGATAGGTCATCTGGTCTATCTTTGCAGACAGGAAGCCAACCCGCTCAATGGTCTTGCTTGCCTCGAATTCACACAATCCGCGCTCGGTAATGCGATGGCAGCACTTATCTGTCTTTTCGATCAGTCCCGCATCAAACATTTCCTGCAGATAGAGCCTTACGGTGCGCTCACTAATTTCATGACCCTGCGACAAAAGCTCCTGGGCAATTTTCGAACTGCGCATAGGTTTTTCAATATCTTTGATAATGCTTAAAATAGCATTTTTTTTCTTTGCGGCTTTTTCATGCATTCCGGCAAAACCTCCCAGTCCCAATTGCAGCAAAAATAACTATACTCCTGCCGATTTTCACTATCTCACGATAATGGTTTTAGAAGGTTAACAAATAAAATAGTGCTAATCAAACATTTTTTAGAAGAAAGTCTTACTCTAAAATCTTAATAAATGGCAAAAATTCCGATTAACACTATAGCAATTAGGCAAAAATGCCAAATTGTTACTATAAAATTTAAAACATTACATGCTAAGAGTTCAATAAATATTGACTATTTTCTAGATAGCTGTTAAATAATGAAAACATTACAGGCAATGAATTGCCGAATCAATGGCACATGCTTGCCTGTTTTCAACTATGAAGTGCTCGACAGTTTCACAACGGCACAGGTGTACAAGATCAGACAAAGGCAGTCAACAATCCGGAAAAGTTCTTATTCAGGACTTTTTACGGAGGCAAACCACTAACTATCCAGAGAACGGGAGGTTGTACCATGTCGGTAATCAGTGAAGTACTTGAAAAAATCAAAAAGCAGGACCCCAATCAACTTGAGTTCCACCAGGCTGCGCAGGAGGTTCTTGAATCACTTGAGCCTACAGTAAAAAAGCATCCTGAATTTGTAAAGGCAAAGATATATGAGCGCATAGTTGAGCCTGAACGGGTAATCATCTTTCGCGTTCCCTGGGTCGATGACAAGGGCGAGGTACAGGTTAACCGCGGATACCGCGTTCAGTTCAATAATGCTATCGGTCCTTTTAAGGGCGGCCTTCGCTTCCATCCATCGGTAAATCTGGGCATTCTCAAATTCCTCGGCTTTGAGCAGATATTCAAGAACTCGCTTACCACACTTCCCATGGGCGGCGGCAAGGGCGGCTGCGATTTTGACCCCAAAGGCAAATCAGATATGGAAGTCATGCGTTTCTGCCAGACGTTTATGCGCGAGCTGTACCGCCATATCGGTCCGGATACGGATGTGCCTGCCGGCGATATCGGTGTTGGCGGTCGCGAAATAGGCTACATGAACGGCTATTATAAAAAGATTCGAAATGAGCATACCTGCGTGCTGACCGGCAAGGGTCTTGAGTACGGCGGAAGCCTTATCCGGCCTGAAGCAACCGGCTATGGCTGCGTATACTTCGCGGCAGAAATGCTTGCGACCCGCAGCCTTGATTTTAAGGGTAAAACAGTAGCCGTCAGCGGCGCAGGCAATGTTGCCCAGTATACGATTGAAAAGGTAAATCAGCTCGGCGGCAAGTGTATTTCAGTGTGCGACTCCAATGCCACCATTATTGATGAGTCAGGCATAGATGCTGAAAAATTAAATTTTATTATGGACCTGAAAAATGTCCGCCGCGGCAGGATCAGTGAATATGCAGAGAAATATCCCAAGGCCAAATGCTTTAGCGGGCAAAGCATTTGGGATGTTATCGCATCCCAGGGCATTAAGGTTGACGTTGCTCTTCCTTCGGCTACCCAGAATGAAATCGACGGCAATCATGCAGCAGCTCTTGTTAAAAACGGCTGCTTCTGCATCGCGGAAGGCGCAAATATGCCTTCTACCCCGGAAGCCGTTAAAATCTATAAAGATGCCAAAGTTCTTTTTGGACCCGGCAAGGCGGCAAATGCGGGCGGTGTTGCAACCTCCGGTCTTGAAATGTCACAAAACAGCCTGCGCCTCTCCTGGACCCGCGAAGAGGTTGACAGCAGACTGCACGGCATCATGAAGAGCATCCACAAATCATGCATCGATGCTTCTGAAGCGTATGCCACAAAGGGTGATTATGTGGCTGGCGCCAATATCGCAGGCTTCCTCAAAGTCGCAAAAGCAATGCTTGCTAACGGTATTGTTTAATCACAAGAAACACGGAAAGCCCCTTTGTTGCGAAGGGGCTTTCTTTTTATTCTATAAAAACGATACAGCCCCCCTTTTTTAACAATGAACACCTACTGCGAACATACCGGCAAAAAAACTCATCGGGGTCAGAAACCCGTATGTACCGATGCCCGCTAGTTCCGCAATGCAGAGCTGCGGACACTTCTCCCCGGAGGTTGATTTTAATCCCGGTACCGCACAAGGCTCCATCATTCTCACTATCACCTGTGTTGCCGGCGAAGCTGCAGATGAGGCTTTGCGCATCGTAAAATCGGTGCTGGCATCTCCATATGCATTCAGCAGCAGATATGCCGTCGCCCGGGGCGGAGCCCGTATCGGTGATTTTGAAGTGCCTGTAAATAAAACAGCGATCTGCACGGTTTGCAGCATGACGCTCAACGCTCTTTTGCATAATCACGGCATTCATGCAACACCAAAATTCGGCGGCGTTGTTGAGGTTGAGCATCATCAGCCCAAAAAATTTTCTGCCTTCCTCAGCTCTGGTCTTGCACCGATGGCGCCGCTTGACATTTTTATTTCATGCGCCATGACCTCAATTTGTAAAACAATTCAGAGCGGAAGCGGAGACGTTCTGGGAAGCTTTCTGGAAATCCCGGAATCATTTCTGCCGGATGCAATAAAAATTTATGGCCGTATAAAAAAAACCGGCATGGGTGGTAAAATAATGTTCGGCATGCCCAGCCAGCCTCTCCTGGGTATGCCCGTCTCTATCGGCTGCGCTGGTATCGTGGTTTTTCGAGCCCTCAATACAGCTGCGGCACTGACTGAAAAAGGAATTACATCCGAAGTCCGCACTGAAAAAATGCTCTATGACTATGCCGCACTCGTATAGCTTCGCCCCCTTCCCTTTCCGATTTAAATGTTGTATAAAATTAACTGCCTTAACATTTATTACTAAAACCCATACAAGAATTCCCGCCCGGCCGCAAACTTATCATTTATACCTCTATATCTGGTATGCGTTTGTCCTTGACACACCATATGTTTTTTAATTATACTTCCATAAAAAAACTAGCACTATAAGGAACACTCTTATGAAAAATAAAAAAACAGTCCTTTTTATAGCTTTGTTTTCTTTTTTTGTTTTTTACTTATACGGCGCCGAACCAGCCTTTGCAGTTAAAAAAAAGGGACAAAAACAGCCGCCTGCTGCTGCAGTAAAAAAACAAAGCACGTCTCAGGAGGAGACTTCTGATGAGCCTGCAGATGCTAAAAAAGTATCCAAACAGAGCGTTATTTCAAAAAACCCCTATCTTGGCGCTATCCTTATTGATGCGGCAAGCGGCAAAGTTCTGTTGGAAGATAATCCCGATGCAAAAGGATATCCGGCAAGCATCATCAAGCTCATGAATCTGCTCATCGTTCTCGAGCATGTAAAAAATCGATCCATCACTCTTTCGGACAATATCACCATAACGTCTGAGGCCTCAAAAACAGGGGGGTCTCAGGTGTACCTGAAAGAAAATGAGGTGTTCACGGTAGAGGAACTGCTGTATGCGCTCATGGTGCAGTCGGCTAATGATGCCGCCGTGGCCCTTGCCATACATGTCGGCGGCACGAAAGATGCTTTTGTCGAACTCATGAATGCAAAAGCGCAGCAGCTCGGCATGACCAGCACAAAATTCCATTCCGTACATGGCCTGCCGCCGGGCAAAGATCAGCTGCCCGATGTCTCAACGCCGAGGGATATTGCGAAGCTGTGTCAGGAACTGCTGAAATGGGATGATGTCCTGCGCTATACGGCGGTGAAAGAAAGGCCTTTTCGAGCTGATACTGCCCAGCCCTTTATCATGCGCAACCATAATAAACTGCTCGGCGCTTTTGAAGGCTGCGATGGATTTAAAACCGGTTATTACCGGGTGGCAGGGTTCTCCATTGCGGCAACAGCCGCAAAACGGGGCGCCCGGGCGATAGCAGTTGTTTTCGGCAGCGAGAACCGCCATGTGCGCGATGCCAAAACAAAAGAGCTGCTTGCCCGCGGCCTTGCTGAACTTGTAAAAAACGCCCCGCCCGCTCCCGCAGTTGCAGCAGCAGCAGCTGCCGGAGCACAGCCTGTTGCTGCTCAACAGCCTGCTGTTGCTGAAAAACCAGCGGCTCCAGTAGCTGCTGCAGCCGCTGACAAAGACGTTGTGCAGATATCAATGCGCACGCTTAAAATTATCGGCATTTCGGCTGCGGCTTTTATTGTTATTCTTGCGTTCTTTTTTATGTTTAAGGGCAAAAAAACCAAAAAAGACTTTTTGAACGACTAAAAACAACTCCATGGCGATATGATTACATGCGCGATAGAAGGAAAGCCCGTCATGACAACATGGCGGGCTTTTTATCAACTATACTTCCGGCTCGTGCCGAAGCATGAGAATAGTTGGATATAAATCCAGTAATTATCTTTTTGAAAGGATCACCCTATGCCCTACCACGGCAGGCATAAAACACGCTGGCCAAAAGTTACAGCCGAACCAAAAAGCGTGGAAGAACTTCTTAAGGAAATGAAAAAAAACCCCACGGCCGACGCGAACTACCGGGAGCGGTCTCTGAAGATACATGGCCTTATTTGCGCCAAGTGCGGCAGGGAATTTGAACTTGCCGATAAGCACCTTCTGACCGTACACCACAAAGACGGCAATCATAAAAACAACCCTCCCGACGGGTCCAACTGGGAAAATCTCTGCATCTACTGCCATGACGATGAGCACAGCCGGGGTATCCTGGGCGATTATCTGACTAAAGGGTAAGCTGTAAAACGCTGCACGTAGTCCTGCACTCGCAGAATTTATGCTTATCTTATTTTGACAGAAAAAAATTACGTGCTTGTTCAGAGCCTCCATTAAGAGAGCCGTGTTGTACTTTTTTAAGCGATCACGTACTGTCACAGGATGTTAATGCCAATACGCACTAAAAGCCTGTACGAAAAGCCAAAGAACCTTCGTTTTGTCATTCTGGCGCAGCGAAGAATCTCGTAGTTTTAATGAATTCAGGGATCCTTCACTTCGTTCAGGATGGCATTATATGACTTTTCATACACGCTCTAAGAGTTAAAATAGCACCTCACCTCCGGCCCCGGCTGTCTGTCTGCTTTTCACGTCCGCTCTTTGGTTTTTTTGTAAAAATTTCCTCGCAGTAAAAAAAATCGTGATAATTTTTTTTCGTATGCTATATGAAACAGTATTAAATGCCATTTTCAATGATAAGGGGTAATACTGATTCGTAATTTTAACCTGTACCATCTTGATTCTCCTCTTTTCCAGTTCCCCTGAAAAGGGATTAGCATCCTTACCAGCAGCATCTCCTGGAGTGGAGTGTGCTGTTTGTCCGTGAGAAAATACTTGCAGGTCAGCATTTCATTAATTTCTCGAAAGGGGGAACCCATGTACATGAAAAACAAAATATTCATCCGAACGGTATGCCCGACCATTGCACTGCTGTTTTTCTTTGCTGCGCTCAATCCTGCCGTGGTCCAGGCGCAGGCAGATGAAAAGAGTGAAATTGCAAACTCCCTGTATATGCTCAAATTGGCAATTGCTGTTAAAAATGCACATCTGACTGTGTCGGAGGAAGAGCGCCTTGCGGTTAAAGAAGAAGTTTTGATTCTTATGGAAAATGTATTCAAGAAAATTGAACTTTCCACCATACCTGAAGAAACTATGAAAAAATACGACTCTATTCTGCCGCAGCATTTTAAGGGAAAACTTCTGTTGGTGTCAGATATTGCAAAAGCGGATATACCCACAGAGGAAAAAGTTAATGCCCTTGCAGTCGCTTTTGATATCGGTTGCGATAGTCTTACCTATGGGGCGGCACTTATTTTTATGTTGAGCATTTTGCTGGGTATCAACTTCGGATATTTTGGTTCTCTCATGTATTTGGCTGCTGTTTTGTGCTATTTAGGGGTGTTTTGATTCGCCCACACAATATTTACGGGATAAAAAGTCCAGCAGAGGCTCAGGATCGCAACAAGGCGGGTCCCTGAAGTACAACGCCCCCTCTTCTATTATAATTCTTAGAATCCCAGCTGCAAGGGGACTAAAAAGAACAATGCTGATTTTTAACGCCAGCAGTGCCTGCAAAATCAACCGGGCAGACGGTGCAGACATCATTTTAGAAATAATTTTATGTGGCTAGTCGAATTGTTTTGAGATTAACGCGAAGTCCGTTAATGAAAAAAAAATGGAGCTGTTGTAAAAATATGAGTAAACCATGGATATATTTATTCCATAATACTCCTTGTAATCATAAATTTTAGGAGTTAGTATTTATCCAACATGAGAGCCGTAATGTAAATCTTTATGCAAAGGGAGGCTGCATGAAAAAAAATTATTGGATTTTATGGTTTTTTTTTCTGACTTTGTCCGGGGCACCTTCACTTTCTGAAGCGCAAAGCATTACGGCCCCCGTAACCCAAGGTTATAATGCTCCAATATCTGAAGATCAAAATTTTTCGAATCCTGCGTCTATAAAAATAGAACAAGAGTATCAAAATTCATTTATAAATTATACTTGTCCAGCGGAATATCCCGTGGATTGCTTCGATGGCAATTGCTGTCCAGAGAATACTGTGTGCGTTGGAAACAACCTGTGCTGTCAGTCAAGCACGCCGTACTATTGCGGGAACAACACATGCGCCACGTCGGCTTCAGCTTGTCCTTCGACGGGTTGCCCCGCTGGAAAGATTTTAGGGCAGGATAATCCGAAGCTTGAAAATCTACGTAACTTCCGTGACAGCAGGCTTGCACAATGCGCCATTGGCCGCAAGGTCATACAAATCTATTACAACAATGCTGATAGCATCAATGAAGCCCTTGATAGTAGCCCGGCGCTGAAAGCTTTTACCAGCAGGGTGCTTGAAGTAATTGCGCCAATGGTGGGGAAAAAATAAAACTACGACTTAATCATCAAAAAGGCCTAACTACTTACATATAGTGGCTGGGCCTTTTTCATTAAAAGTCCACACTGGAGCATTTAACAAAATAGTATAGCCGAAAAAACAGTGGGGAGCTTTTGGTGAGAGCAGCCCGTGCGGTTCGAGCGATTGACCTGCCACCATTGCAGGGCTCTGTTGCGAGAATTCAGCACGGGCAAACGAATCAAAAGTTCACCGCTGCGCATGGTTACGGCAAAAAGTTAAATGCTCTAGCGTGTTAAAATGCAGGATACGAAGTCTGTACAATTTTATTGCATATTTGCTTTGGTACTATTGTTATTGCCCGATAAAAAACAAAAAAATCTCATAAAACCTGTTAGTCAAAATCCAGGTTTTTACAGATAAACACTGTTATTGCACAGCGTACTCTGCTCACCAGCCGCTCCAGAATATTCAACGTATCACCTTGTGGGGTTTATTCATCAACCAGATCAGCCGGTTTTTCCAGCATCGATTCCAAATCCTGCTTCAGCAGTAAACGCCCGGTAAAAGAGGATGGGTCAAGAGCTGCCACAAGGGCAGCGTAGCGGCCCCAGGCTGCAGGCAGGTCCCAGCCGGAGCGGTCGATGTCGGGGTTGAGATATGCCCAGCCATCGCTGTCCGTATTATCGGGCATGAGGGCATTCACGGCTATGCCGAAGTGCTTCAGCTCTTCAGCGAGACCCAGAGTAAGGCGGTTCATGGCTGCTTTGCTGACATCATATGCAATGCCAGTAAAAGGCTCGTGGTGCAATTCCCGTGTCACCACGGACGAAATATTGATGATATGCCCAGTGCCCTGCCGCATCATGGCGGGCAGCACCGCCTTTGTGCACAGCACCGTGCCGCGCAGATTGACCTCCAGGATTTTATCCCAGTTTTTTTGCTCCATCTCATGAAACAGGGCCGGAAAATTTGTTGCGGCATTGTTGACAAGTATATCGATGCGGCCCCATTCCTTTAAAGTTGTTTCAACCATTTGAGCGACGGACTGTTCATTGGAAACGTCGGTTTTGACGGCAAGGGCCCTGCCCCCCTGACTGTTTATTTCATCGGCCGTGGCTGCAATGGTGCCTGCTATGGTGGGCAGGTTCAGGCGCGTTCGTGCGGCAACTACCACCCTGGCTCCTTCGCAGGCAAGGGCAATGGCGATTGCTTTTCCAATACCCCGGCTTGCGCCGGTCACTATTGCAACGCGGTCTTGTAAGGTCATGATGAATATATCCTTTCAGCTTGACTGTTAGTGCAGGCCACGATTAAGTCAACGGCCATAAACAGCAAAGCCCGTCATTCTGCCATGACGGGCTTTGCTGTTCTATTCGTATGTTCAGTCAAAATAATTATAATACTCTATGCCCAGATGCGTAATCAGCTCCTCGCCGATTATGTAGCGAAGGGTGTTTTTCAGCTTGGTAAGCTGAATAAAAAGATCATGCTCGGGGTAGACCGATTCAGCGGTCATGGGCGACTTGAAATAAAACGACAGCCATTCCTGAATGCCCGGCATGCCGGCCCGGGCGGCAAGGTCTGCAAACAGCACAAGGTCGAGCACCACGGGGGCCGCGAGGATTGAATCGCGGCAGAGGAAATTGATTTTTATCTGCATTTTGCGGCCCATCCAGCCGAAAATGTCGATATTGTCCCAGCCTTCCTTGTCATCGCCGCGGGGCGGATAGTAGTTGATGCGGACCATATGATGGATCTTGGCGTAGAGATCCGGATACAGGTCCGGCTGCAGTATCGTATCCAGCACGGAGAGCTTTGACACCTCTTTGCTTTTAAAAGAACCCGGGTCGGCAAGAACTTCACCATCGCGATTGCCGAGAAGATTGGTTGAGAACCAGCCGTCGATGCCCAGCATGCGGGCTTTGAGGCCGGGGGCTATCATGGTCTTCATGAGCGTCTGGCCTGTTTTGTAATCTTTTCCGGCTATGGGCGCGCCCGTCTTCCGGGCAAGCTCGGTGAGGGCCGGCATATCGGCGCACAGATGCGGCGAGCCGTTGATATACGGGATGCCCCTTTTTATGGCCGTATAGGCATAGACCATGCTGGGTGCTATATGCTCATCATTGTCCTTGAGGCCCTTTTCAAATGCTTCAATGGACTGATGCACTGCCGAAGGCTCCATATACACTTCTGTTGAGCCGCACCAGATCATGACCATGCGGTCAACGCCATTGTCGGCGGCGAACTTTTGTATGTCTTCATCAAGCTGGAGGTGCTTGTCCCACCAGGTTGTGCCGGACTTGACATGCGGTCCGTCGAGCTTTCTCACATAGCGGCGATCAAAAACCGCCTTCATGGGTTGTATGCCTGCGAGAAAATCCTTGACCGGGTCAAGCTGCTCCGGGGTAAGAACACCGGCATGCTTTGCAGCCTCATAACAGTTTTCGGGAAATATGTCCCAGCCTGCGCAGACAATATCCGGCAAGGCTGCAAGCGGTACAACATCTTTAATGAGGGGCTGACGGTTTTCATCGCGCCGGCCAAGCCGGATATGCCCCATCTGCGTCAGCGACCCATAGGCCGGATACAGCCCCCGGCGAATTGATTCAAGGCCGGCAAGAAATGTCGTGGTTACCGCGCCCATTCCCGGTATGAGAACGCCGAGCTTTCCCTTTGGTTCCGCAATCACAATCTTCTTTCTGTCCATCATCATCTCCTGAAAAATCAAGTGTTCGCACGTATGCTCGCAGAAAAAGCTACAAGCGATCTATATAATCCTCGCCGATCCTGACAAAGTCAACCCAGTGCCGCATGGGATAAGCCTGATACAGCGTCTGATTTTTTATGCTCTTCCACAGGCATGCCGCAAGCCAGCGCCTGCAGTCTGTCGGGCTGCCCAGCAGAGCGGCTAGCCGGTCTGCGAGGTCCTGATCGTCATAATCGACGGGGGTTCCCCGCCAGTACTGTTCCAGAGCGGCGAGATATGATGCGGTTATTCTGCGCCGGCCGCTCACAGCTCCATCCTTCGGGGGCAGATTCCCGCGCCACTTCATGCAGCCGATACTGCTGACCAGTATATCAATGCGGCGAACAAATTTAAAATGGCAGGCAGGCTCTGCCGATCCGCCCACATCGCAGAGAAAATCACGTGCCGCCCTTCCCATCTGCCGCTGAATTTCATTTTCCAGATATGCCATGCGTTCATGCCATACAGGAGGAAGCTGCTGGGGCGTATACGGGGCAAGGCAGGTCTGCGGCTCCTTTTCATTGCTGCCCCAGAAGGAGCAATTGAGAGAGCGGCTCGAAAGCCCATAATAGGTCCTCTCGGCAAGCAGGGCTTTGAGCGGGGTTTTTTCACCGAGAAATCCGTAGACTTTATCGATGGTGTGTTTGCCGCCCTGGCCGTAGCCGGGAACATCCTGAGGCGCTGCATCATGAACCCAGCCCTTGAGCGCCTCGGCATAGTCTATCAGCTCCTGCCTGCGGCCGGGGCTTATCTGATAGTGCAGGCGCAAAGCAGTATGGGAACTGCCGCCGATGATGGAGCATATCTCATGAACGCGCCCGGGATAGTCGTAGCGCCATATGCAGCAAAAATCAGCTGCAATGCGGCGCTCTTCGTCCTCGTGGCTGAGCTTGCCCAGGGATGCTTCAAGCTCATGAATTGAGGCTAAATCCGGATCTGAACCATAGCCCTGCCGGAGATTGACATCATGGAATTGACCGCTTTTTACAAGATGGCTGATAAGGCTCAAGGGAATGCCCTGTCTGCCCAGCGTTCATCCCATGCGGTGAAAGAAGCATCTCTTCCATAAGCAACCCTACGTTCCCGTAAAATCTTTTATTAAAAAAAATAATATGTTATATTTTTGCAGGCTTTGGAGTCTCTTTATAAAAACAGGTTTATTCCAAAATGACAAGAAAATTTTTCTCAACAGGCCTTTCTATTCTGTGCTTTGTGTTGATCCTCTGTGCTCTTGCTGCCACGCTGGGGATGCAGCTGCTGGGAGATTTGAAGACCTATGTTCAAATTTCCCTGAAGAATGCAGAGCAGACTACCGGATACCGCATAACCTTGGATGATATCGGGTGGGATATTTTTGAAGGAACGGGTATAAGGATAGATAATCTCGTACTCTATGACGCTGCGGGCACTACCCCCCTGCTCGAATGCCGCAAAGTCCATGTTAAATTCGATCTGCTGCCTCTTTTCAATGCCAAACTAATCGTCTCGCGTGTCATGCTTGATGACCCGCATTTCACCTTTTATCGCAGCAGCAGCGGAAACTGGAAGCTCCCACCTCTTGCGGTTCCTGTAGATACCGGCAGCATCAGCAGCCTTGACGCATTCTCCGACTTCTCAATCGCCCTCAAGCGATTTACTCTCAACGGTGGCAGCCTTCACTTTAGCGACAGGCTCCGCAATGTAAAATTTGATCTCCACAACTTGAGGCTGCACTTGCTGCATGATAAAAAATCCGGCACATTCGGACTTACGGTACATGCAGAGCAGCCGCCTGAAGAAGGAGGTCTGCTGGCATTCAAGGGCGTATTTAAGGGGATAGACTCCCGGGGCAGGCCGGAGCGGCTCAGCGGCACAGGAGAGCTCCAGCTCAAGTCGGCGCAACTCATGCGCCTTGCGCCCTATATCTTTGACAATGCGACCGCGCAAGCAGCGCACACACGGGTCAATGCCGACCTAACGGTACAGCTTGAGCCGGAGTGGCAATTTTCACTGAGCGGCACAATCGATTCCGACAATATGTCTGCGCCATTGCCCGGCGGCAAACTGCTGTCTCTGGGTAAAAGCAGTTTAGCCTTTTCTGCCCAGGCAGGCACGACAATGCTGCTGCTGAACAGCTACAGGCTTACCTGTGCCGACAATGCCACTCTTGCGGGGAAATGCTCCCTTACGGGAATGAATGAATCCTCAATGCGCCTTGAGCTGATAGGCTCTTCAAACAGGATCAATCTTAAAGATATAGCAAAGCTTGCCGGTTCATTTGAAGCAGTGCCCCTGAAAGTAAAGGACCTTCTTGCAAGCACCCGCCGGGGAAGCATCCAGCTGACTGACGCTCATGTGCTTGCCGATTTTGGCAACGGCGCTGAGCAGACGCTGGCAAAGCTTACCGGCACGGTACAGCTCTATGATGTTCTGACGCAGTTCTCACCACGGCTGCCTCCGCTGCGCATCTCCCATGCGATGTTTCATCTGCAGGAAAATAAATCCCTTGATGCTGCAATTTTTGCGCGCTGGCCAGGCACTGACAATCACACGCTGAACGGGACTATTGAATCGATTTTCCATGAGCCGAAAATCACCCTGCATGCCGAGTCCGAACTGAATGCCGAAGGGATGGAAGCCATCCTGAAAGCAGCCGCACCTGCCCTGGCTGAAAAAATCAGCATACCGGCGGGCAGAATATCTGCAAAAACGCAGCTTGACTACTCGCAGCAATGGCATATTTCAACGGCCCTTGATTTTAAGCAGGCAGTGGTAAGCGCAGCCGGCTGGCTATCAAAACCCGCGGGCATTCCGCTGAGCCTTGATGTCAAAACAGTTCTGGGCAAAGACATGCCCGCGCCCCTGCCCCTGTCCTTCACTGTCTTCAATGGTGAGGCTGTACAAGCAGACGGAACGGTTACAAGCTGGGAACCGTTCTCCTGCAGCGGCGCCTATCATGCTGAAAATCTTGACCTGTCCGCTTTCGAAATGCCGTACAGCAAAGGTCTGATTACTGTTTCAGGCACTGTGAGCGGCGCTGGTACGTGGCAGATACCTCCGGGCAAAGGAAATACTTTTCCCGTTACGGGGACCTGTATGCTCCAGGATTTTTCAATGGTTGCTACAGGCAGCGGCAAGCTTCTCGTAGGCGGCAATCTGAATGGAACCTTTGAAAGCAGCCATTTTAAAATTTTCTCATGCCGGGCAGCCATGGGCGATACCTATGGCGAGCTTTCAGGCAGCCTTACTTCTCTGCTGCCGCCTCGCGGCAGGCTCGATATCATGGCTGAACTCTTTGACATAGATGACTTTGTTATCGTGATGGACCATTTTATTGCTGTTAAAGATCAGATGAAGCTCGAAACAACCGTTGCTGAGCCGCCGATTCAAAATAACAGCATACTCATGGGTACAGATCTTCACATGCCGCTGAAGCTCAAGCGGCTCAACCTCTGGAACTGGGACCTGGACAACGGAACCTCCCTGTGGACCTTTAAAAACGGTGTCATGGACTGGGACAACATTACCCTCATCGGCGGAGGCGGTCCCATCTGCGGCACGGTGCAGTTGGATTTTTCAAAGATGCCGGTGCGGACACTGACGCTGTCGCCGTCACGGTCACAGTCGGATTTCCTGTTTGTCGTGCCTGCCCTTCGTAAAAACCGCACCATTTCCGGAACCATGGATATGTCCGGCTGGTTCTCCTCGACATTTTCGCGCAAGGAGGACCTCGGCAGGAATATGACCGGAAAATTTCATATCGATGTAGTCGATGGAAAAATACAGAAGCTCACGATTCTCTCGAAAATACTTGAACTTATGAACCTGGGCCATTGGTTCAGCTTCATCTCACATGATATTCTTTCAACAGGCATGCCCTATGACACTATCAAGGCTGATTTTACTGTCGACCACGCTGTTATGAAAACTGAAAACCTTCAGCTCACAGGACCAGCCATGAACCTGTCTGCTGTCGGAACCATCGATATGCGCAGCGAAGAAATGAATTTGATAATCGGAGCCCAGATTCTTGAAACATTCGGGAAAATTGTCGGGGCTATTCCCCTTGCTGGCAGTATTGTTACGGGCAAGGACAAAACAATTACCCTGGCATATTTTAAAGCTTCAGGGACCTATCAGGATGCCTCTGTTATGCCCATGCCTGTTAAGTCGTTAAGCGCTCCTGTTATTAAACTGATTGATTCATTGCTGTATTTTCCCAAAAAGCTCCTTCATCAATCTTCAGAGTCCGGCATTATAAAAACTGACAATACGACCCAATAATACCTTTCATCTACCTCAGCAGGCATAGAATACTGGCTGTATGGATCATTTTCCCGATTATATGGCTGCATGAACTGCACTGCCCGCACATAATTAGTACGTTAATAAAACTTGCTTTTTTGGTTTTATCATGTTAATTAGCATGCTAACTAAAAAAGAATGCCTGCTGTGTTACCGCAGTCTATTTGACAAAGTGTTCATGATTAATGACAGACATTGACATTATGTCAGTTGCCAGTAAAAAAACCTTCTCTGGAATACTTGCAGGCAAACAATTTCTAAATAAAAACTATATCTAATGTATTTTTCCATATAAAGGCATCTCACCCGCGAATCCGAACAGTTTTGGCCTTAATCTTGCCTTTATTTCTTTGGGAATAAACGTCTCTACTATAAATTTTTTGGGAGGAGAGTTTTATGCATATTGTCGTCTGTGTAAAGATGGTGCCTGACACGACTCAGGTAAAAATCGATCCTGTAACCAACACGCTGGTGCGTGAGGGTGTGCCTTTCATCACCAATCCCTACGACACCAATGCAGTGGAAGAGGCAATTCGCTTCAAGGACAGGTATGGCGCGCATATAACAGCGGTCTCAATGGGCCCGCCGGCTGCAGAAAGTGTGCTCCGCAAGGCAATCTCGCAAGGTGTCGATGAGGGCATACTGCTCAGCGACCGGGTGTTCGGCGGAGCCGACACACTGGCAACTTCAACGGTGCTTGGCCTTGCGATTAAAAAAATCGCTGAAAAACGGCCCGTTGATATCGTCCTGTGCGGCAAACAGACGATCGACGGCGATACGGCCCAGGTCGGCCCGGGCATCGCCCGCCGCATGGACATACCGCAGCTCACGCTCGTTGATGAAGTCGTTTCGGTGAATCAGGAAAAGAAGACCATGAAGGTCCGCCGAAAGCTTGAAGCCTATCATGAAATTATCGAAACAAAAATGCCCTGCCTGCTCACCGTCGAACGGGAAATCAACACGCCCCGCTATCCTACCGTGCCCGGCCGGCTTGATGCCGAAGAGGCCCCCATCCAGGTGTGGAGCAATGCCATGCTGAAACTCGACCCGAAGACCATCGGCCTTTCCGGCTCCCCGACACAGGTGCGCAGAATATTCGCACCCGAGCGGACAAAGGGCGAAGTCATCATGGGCGAGGGAGATCAGAAGGACACTGCCGTGGGCGCCATGTTCACGAAGCTGAAAGAGTGGGATTTTATCACAGCGTAAATAACTAATTCATGAGTTGTGGGAGGATACATGGATCAACAGCCAAAAAAAATAAAAAAACCCCGCGGCAAAGCCCGCCTGCTTGAAGGCAAATGCATCGCCTGCGGCGCCCGCTGCCAGGCATCATGCCCTGCCGATGCCATAGAAATGAATGCAAAGGAAGAGCCGATCATCAGCGCTGAAAAGTGCATCGGCTGCCAGAAATGCGTTAAAATCTGCCCCGGCAGCGCCATTGAAATGTATTTCACGCCGGAGGAGCTGAAAATTCTCGAAGAGCTTGCAGCCCAGGGCGGTGCAGCAGCCCCTGCCGAGGAAGAAGAGAAAAAAGAGGAGCAGGCACCCAAGTCAAACATCGCCGCGTGGAAGGGCGTCTGGGTTTTTGTCGAGCAGTTCGAAGGCCATGCACATGAAGTCTCCTGGGAGCTTTTGGGCAAGGGGCGCGTACTTGCAAATGACCTTGGGGTAGAGCTTGCCGCATTCGTTCTCGGCGACAATGTCAGGCATCTGGCTGACGAGGCCTTCTGCTGGGGCGCGGATAAAGTATATCTTATGGACAGCCCGCTTTTAAAGCATTACCGCACGACATCGTATCTTAAGGGCTGCGTTGACATCGTCAATAAATACAAGCCGGAAATAGTGCTCATGGGCGCAACGGGCCTCGGCCGCGACCTTGCCGGAGCTGTGGCGACCGACCTCAAGACCGGCCTCACGGCCGACTGCACCAGCCTGACCATCGACACCAAAATGCGCCTGCTCGAGCAGACCCGCCCGGCATTCGGCGGCAATATCATGGCAACCATTCTCACCGAAACACACAGGCCGCAGATGGCCTCTGTGCGGCCCCATGTGATGCCCAAGCCGGAATACAAGGCGGGCGCCAAAGGCCAGCTCATTGAAGAGCCCTTCACCATGAAGGAAGAGGATATTCCGACCAAAGTGATCGAAATCATCAAAACTGCATCCGAAGGCTCCGTCAATATCACCGGCGCCAAGATTCTTGTCTGCCGGCGGCCGCGGCATGCTCAGCTCTGAAAACTTTAAAATGCTCGAGGGCTTTGCGGAAATGATCGGTGGCGTTGTGGCCGGTTCGCGCTGCGCAGTTGATGAAGGCTGGATCAAGCATGACCGCCAGGTCGGACAGACCGGCAAAACCGTGCATTCCAAGCTCTACATCGCCTGCGGCATTTCCGGCGCAATTCAGCATCTGGTCGGCATGCAGGACAGCGAATTCATCATCGCCATCAACAAGGACAAGACAGCCCCGATTTTCGATGTGGCCCATCTTGGCATCGTCGGCGATGCGATGGAAATCATACCTTCGCTGATTGAACAATTCAAACAGAGCAATGCCCGACCGAACGAATAATGCGGGATTTTAACCTCTTTACATAAGAAAGGAGTTGCCCTTGAGCCCTTTAGAAAATATCATTTTTGCCATCCTCTGTGTTGGTGGCGTACTTTTTTTCCTGAAAAACGTCTTTCGGCTCCTTGCAATGATCTGCCTGGGACGCACTGAAAACAGATTCGACAACCTCATTGCCCGTTTCACCGGCATGCTGACCTATGGTTTCGGCCAGCTGCGCGTAGTCAGCGAAAAATTCGGGTTCAACCACTTCCTGCTCTTCTGGGGATTTCTCGTGCTGGTGTGCGTGAACTCGGAATTCTTTATCGCCGGCGTATTCCCCAAATTCAGCTGGGATTTCATCGGCCATACGCCCTGGGCCCTGGTTCTGGGCCTTGCCGATGTGATGAGCTTTGTTGTGCTGGCATGTGTTTTTGTGGCCCTGTTCCGGCGTTTGATTGTAAAACCCTTTTATATAGATTCCACCTATGACGCCTATCTGATCCTGTCGCTGGTCGGCTCGCTCATGATAGCCTACTTCGGCTTGAACGCAGCCGAGGCTTCCATGAAGACCCTTAGAAACGGTGAATTCATGTTCATCTCTCCCGGGCTGTCAAATATATATGCCGGCATGCCGGTCGAAACCGTGCATGTCTGGGCCCGCGTATTCTGGTGGGCACATGCCCTCATACTGCTGTTCTTCCTGAACTATCTGCCCTACAGCAAGCATCTGCATATCCTGACGTCGCTGCCGAACTGCTTTTTCCGCAGTTTCAAGCCCGTTACAACCGTGCCGCGGCTGACTTTCAAGAGGGGCTTCAAGTTCGGCGTTTCAAAGATAACGCAGTTCCGCTGGAAAGACCTGATGGACTTCACGGCCTGCACCGAGTGCGGCCGCTGCCAGGCGAACTGCCCGGCCTATCTTACTCAAAAGCCGCTCAATCCGAAAGAAGTCGTGCATAAGGGCAAGCTGAATCTGTTCGCCAACGGCAATGAGATCATGGCGCATCGCCCTGCAGATATGCTGGCCCCTGCCCCTGAGGACGCAGCAATGTGCGTACCGCTGATTAACGGCCGGGAAGAAAGCATATCACGGGATGCCATCTGGGCATGCACGACCTGCGGCGCCTGCATGCAGAAATGCCCGGTATTCATCGAGCATGTGCCAAAAATGGTTGAAATGCGGCGCCACCTGGTGATGGAAAAGTCGGAATTTCCCGAAGAGCTCACCACCTTCTTTGAAAACTCCGAGCAGCGCTCAAACCCCTGGGGCATTGCGCCTTCCGACCGCGCCAAGTGGACTGTTGATCTCAACGTGCCCGTGCTGGGAGACGGCGTCAAGGCCGAGTATCTGTTCTATGTCGGCTGCGCAGGTGCTTTTGATTCCCGCGCCCGCCAGGTGACCCATGCAATGACCAAAATCCTCAATGCCGCAGCAGTGAACTGGGCAATACTCGGGAATGAAGAAAAATGCTGCGGTGATTCGCTGCGCCGCCTGGGCAATGAATTCGTTTTTGAGAAAATGGCCAAAGAAAACATTGCGGTTCTTGAAAAATACGGCATCAAAAAAATCATCACCTACTGCCCGCACTGCTTCACAACTCTCAAGAACGACTATAAGCAGTTCGGGTTCGACGTTGAAGTCATTCATCACACAACATTTATCAATGACCTCATCAAGGCAGGCCGAATCAAGGTCGACGCAGGCGCTCTTGCCGGCAAAACCGTGGTGCATGATTCCTGCTATCTTGGCCGCTACAATGATATCTATGAGGCTCCCCGCTCAATCGTCAAGGCTTGCTCGGGCAAGGCCCCTGCCGAGATGGAGCGCCAGTGGAGAGACAAGCTTCTGCTGCGGCGCAGGCGGCGGCAGAATGTGGATGGAGGAGCTTATCGGCAAGCGCATTTATATCGAGCGCACGCAGGAAGCCCTCAAGGCAGCCCCTCAAACTATTGCTGTTGCATGCCCCTACTGCATGACCATGTTTGAAGACGGCGTCAAGGATGAAAAAGCCTCAGACCGCACGAAGGTCAAAGATGTGGCTGAAATCGTTGCTGCCGCAATGAAGTAAATAACGCTGGGAACACTGCAAAGGCGGAAGCATAGTGCTTCCGCCTTTTTTATTTATTATCTGCTTTATTTTATTCGGAAATTTGTCTATAAAAGGCAGCAAGCCACCATCAGAGCGAATGGCTTGCTGCAACCCTGAAAGGGCGCAATCAAAAACACGCAGTGTTTGAGCCGCCTTTCTTCAGAAAACCATAGCCAAAGGCGATAGTTTTCTGAAAACAATCATGCAAATTCTTTAAGTCATTGCAATGAGTACTGCCATACTAAAAAAACAGCCTGTCATCGACTGCAGAACCGGCTTCCGCTACTGTGAAAAGCAGGAGCAGTACATTGCTGCCGAGGTTTGCAAAAAACGCAGCGAAGAAAAAACCTAAATGCTACCGCTGCTATGAAAAATGGCGCCGCACAAAGAACCAGCCCGGCCTGCCCTTTCTAAAAAAATAGCCCCACGCCTGTTAAAAAATTCCGGCTTAATGAATTTTGATACAATCGCGGCCCTGTATCCTCAGAGAAAGATGGAGAAGGGCATTGCTGATTTATAAATATGCCGGCACGCGCTGTGGAATCTAACAGTTTTTTAAAAAAAACAATAGGGGCAGGGTATTAAAAAATTATCTGATGCAAGGCGTGCGCTGTCTGTTACACCTGCTTGCAGGGAATTATGCAAAATGCGGCGTACTTTCTGTACGCCGCAGTGAAGAACGATGACCGGACGCAGCAGATGGGCGTTTTTAAACAGCCTGCTCAAGAAAAAAGCCCGGCCACTCTAGGCAGTAGTCAGGCTTATGAGCACCACATCAACAACAGCAATACAGGAATAACTGCTAACGGGTAATGCGCAGTATGATGGAACAATCGTATGTTTCAAAAATTGAGCAGGTATTATTTGCCAAACACTGATTTCAGAACATCGGTTGTTCGTGCCGCAGGATCGGTTCTGATTTTCTTTTCCTCCTGGCCGACCATGACAAATAGCCCGTCCATGGCTTTATTGGTCACGTAATCCTCAATGTCTATGGATGTTTTAGGAACAAATGGCATAGCATTATATTTTGACATCATACCGTTAAACAGGGCTGTCGTTCCAACCTCTCCCATGCTTGAAGAAATAATCGGCTTAAAGGCGCTGAAAATCTTATTGGACGTTTTCCCTTTAAAAAATTCAGTCGCAGCCGTATCACCGCCGCTGTAAATTTTATTTGCATCCTCAATGCCCATGTCTTTAATGGCGCCGCCGAAAATAGAGGCTGCCTGCGGAGCTGCCTTTTCTGCGGCCCTGTTCATGCTGAGCGTGAAATCATCAACCTGTTTTTGCATACCGGCTTTTGCCAGAGTATCTGCTACCATTTTCATTTTATCCGGCATCAGAATTTTAATTGCCTGATTGCCCAAATAGCCGTCCGGTTTTGAAACCATTTGCACTGCTTTTTCCGTACCGATTGACAGAGCCTGCTTGAACCCTGAAACCAGCATGCTTTCTGAAGGTGCTCCATTTTGCGCCTGTGCATACACGAACCATGTCAGACAGCAGAGAGCCAGGGCAGCAACAACAAAAAAATTTTTCATGGCAATCCTCCTTTCGCTGGAACAATACACTATTTTGATTCTTTTATTGACTATCGGGACCTGTTGTTTTTTAGCCTGCAGGAGTAGTAAATAAATTGCTTATAAAAGCAGCATTGGTTTTACAGACATCAACTGAAACCCTCTACCTGCTGTAGGATTTTTATTCATGCTGGAGGGAGAAATCACACTGTATCTTGTACGCCCAGCAGGTTTTTCTCAGCCATTCTGCAAAATTTCATGCTATAAAAAAAAGTATAGCATGTTAATATGAATTACGAACAATTAAGTGATAATTTATTTTATACGCTTTTTTGAAAGAAACGCATAGGCTTGGGTTCAGATTATAACAACAATACGGGGGAAAGCTATCATGAGCATTATGAAAGAATTTAAGGAATTTGCGGTAAAAGGGAATGTTGTCGATATGGCCGTTGGTATCATTCTTGGTGCTGCATTTGGTAAAATCGTATCTTCATTTGTAGGGGATGTGATCATGCCTCCAATAGGAGTTCTTTTGGGCGGGGTCGATTTCTCCAATCTGGCATTTACTGTTAAAGAAGCTGTGGGGGCAGCTCCGGCTGTCGTCATCAGCTATGGAAAATTCATTCAGACGGTTATCGATTTCACGATCATTGCATTCTCTATTTTCATAGCGGTCAAGGCAATGAACTCACTCAAGCGAAAAGAGGAAGAAACGCCGCAAGCTCCACCGGAGCCATCACCACAAGAAGTATTGCTGGCGGAAATACGTGATTTACTGAAAGAGAGAAAGTAATTCATACAGCAGTGTCAGCCTGCTGCTTTGTGCGGGAGGGATCTGTCTTACTGCCTGAATCCCTGCGGATGGCCTTCATACCATTTCTGAAGGCTTCTGATGCTTGCCTCAAGGGTTTTTTCGGTCTTCCAGTGAAGGGTTATAGTGGCTTTTTCAGGCTGGGCGTAGATGCTCGAGTATTCTCCCTTACGGGCTTCCTTCTTGATGAGGGGTATGGAAACGCCGCACACCTCCTGAACTTTCGAGACTATCTGCTTGACGCTGTAGCCTGTGCCATTGCCGAGATTAAAAATGTCGCTTGCGCCGCCGGCATCGAGATACTCCAGGGCCGCCGCATGAGCCGCTGCAAGGTCCTCGACATCAATATAGTCGCGAATCGGCGTGCCGTCAGGCGTATTCACCTTCGGGGCAGGTCAGATAAAAAGGCTCGATATTCATGGCGCCGCGCACCGCGTTCTGCATAAGAAGCTGCGACGGCCGCTTGCTGTCGCCGATGCGGCCGTCCGAGCTTGCGCCGCAGACATTAAAATAGCGGAGAATGGCATAGGAAATTCCGTGAATATCGCCATACCAGCGAATCATCTTTTCTGACAAAAGCTTGCTTTCGCCATAGGGATTCATGGGCTGCAGAGGATGTTTCTCGTCAACAGGCAAATACCGGGACTCGCCATACACCGCACAGGTTGATGAAAATATAAGTTTTTTCAAACTTTTTTTCCGCATAGCTTCAAGCAGATTATATGTTCCAACCGTATTATTGTAAAAATACAGCTCCGGCTGTTCCATGGATTCGTTGACCAGACACAGAGCGGCAAAATGCATAACAGCGTCGATATCAGTATCTTTCAATACAGCATCTATATCATCGGGATTTCGCAAATCACCCTGAACAAAGCCGAGCTTCCCATAGGTCTTTAAAACATCAACGGCTTCACTGTAGCCGCGCGAGAGGTTGTCAAAAACAATGACCTCGAAACCTTTTTCAAGCAGCAGTTTAACCGCATGACTGCCTATATAGCCGGCGCCGCCGGTAACCACTATTTTTTTCATTACACACCCTTCTGCGCGCCATGTTTTTTTACTTTTGAACCGCTCTGAATGAGCAAGAAAATTGCGCAGCAGCTCTTTCCCGCAGCTTGTCAGCACTGACTCAGGATGAAACTGAATTCCTTCAACCGGATACTCGCGATGGCGTATGCCCATGATTTCATCATGATCTGTCCAGGCGCTCACCGTGAAACAGTCCGGCAGGGTTTCTTTTTTAACGATGAGCGAATGATAGCGCGTGGCGTTAAAAGGGTTCGGGAGGCCTTTGAACAGATTTTTGCCGTCATGGAAAACAGCAGATGTTTTTCCATGCATGATGCGCTGTGCCCGCACCACTGCCGCGCCGAAAACCTCACCTATGCACTGATGCCCGAGGCAAACGCCCAGTATGGGATACACGCCCTTGAAGCGGTCAATCAGCTCTTTGGATATACCGGCATCAATGGGCCTGCCGGGGCCGGGTGAAATGACGATCATCGCAGGCTTGAGCGCGTCAACCTCAGCAAGCGTTATGGCGTCATTGCGATACACGCGCACGTTCTGCCCGAGCTCGCCGAAATACTGAACGAGATTATAGGTAAACGAATCATAATTATCTATCATCAAAAGCATTTACAGTCCCTCATGAGCCATGGCAATGGCCCGAACCATGGCTTTGGCCTTGTTGACTGTTTCGACATACTCCCGCTCGGGCTTTGAATCCATAACAATGCCGGCGCCCGCCTGAAAGTATATCTTCCCGTTTTTTATAAACATGGTTCGAATGGTAATGCACAGGTCCATATTGCCTGAAAAGCTGAAATAACCGACAGCGCCCGCATACGGGCCCCGCTTCTGCTGTTCAAGCTCTTCAATAATCTCCATGGCTCTTATTTTGGGCGCCCCCGAAACCGTGCCGGCCGGAAAGGTCGCGGCAAACAGATCAAAGGCATCGCTGCCTTTCATAAGCTGTCCCCTGACGCTTGAAACAAGATGCATAACATGGGAATAACGCTCAACGACCATGAAATCCTCGACACACACCGAGCCCAGTGCAGCCACCCGGCCCACATCATTGCGGCCAAGGTCAACCAGCATGATATGCTCTGCTATTTCTTTGGGGTCTCGGCGAAGGTCATCTTCAAGCTGCCTGTCCTCTTTATCGTCTTTTCCACGAGGGCGGGTTCCGGCGATAGGGCGAACGACAATATCATTTTTCTCCAGCCGCACAAGAACTTCCGGAGAGGATCCGATAATATAATCCTTGTCCATCCGGATGAAATACATATAGGGTGATGGGTTGACAATACGCAGAGCCCGGTAGAGATTTAACGGGTCTGTAGCCATATCGGTTTCAAAACGCTGCGAGAGCACAACCTGTATAATATCGCCTGAGCGGATATAGGATTTGGCCCTTTCTACAATCCGTTTAAAATCATCTTTATGAATATTGGAACTGACCGTGCCGGGCAGGGCCGCCGCGGGTGTTTTATTTTTTCTGACCGGTTTCTGCAGCAGCGCGATAACCTGTTCTATGGTTGCTACAGCGGATAGATACGCCGCCTGGATATCCCGGTTTTCCTCAACATGCACATTGCAGACTACTTTCATGGTATGCTGAAGATTATCGAAAATCAGCAGCGTATCGGTGATCATCATGCAGGCATCGTTCCAGACGAGATCATCCCGGGTGGCATCAGGCAGCTGCTCGAAAAACCTGACCATATCATAGCCGATATAGCCCACCGCCCCCCCGTAAAAACGGGGCAATCCCTTGATTTCAACAGGATGGTAGCAGCGCATAAGCCTGCGCAATTCATCCAGAGGCCGGTCGCAGTCTTTGTGTTCAACCGAGGCCCCTCTGCGAATAGTGACCCGGCGGCCCTTGCTTTGAAAAATAATTGACGGGTTGATGCCGATGAAGCTGTAGCGGGCCCATTTTTCACCGCCTTCAATACTTTCCAGAAGAAAGCAATACCTGGATGAGCTCAGCTTCATAAATGCAGAAACAGGAGTTTCCGTATCGGCAATAATTTCCCGGTACACAGGGATCAGATTGCCCCGATTCGTTTTCCTTGAAAATTCTGCAAAATCAGGAAAATATCGCTGTTTTGGTGCCATAGTTCGTCAGGAATAATATGTACGTTATTTTCAGTTCTGTCCCCATCCGGCAGTCTGCCGCAAGGCATAGACCAGGGGTTTATGTATGTACGCGCTTGATACGCTGATGCTTTTTTTGAAGGCGCAGTCTGTGGGACGGTAAAAAAACGCCAAAAAAACAAACCGTGCACAATGCTCATGGCAAGCGTTTTTGATTATGTATCATTAATACAATGATCTGTAAAGATTGATAGTTTTGTAATTCCGCCCGCAGATTTTTTTATTTTAATTTCGGGAAAATATGATACTGTACACAAATTATATTGACATACTATCAACATTTAAAAAGGAGCATTACTCATGCGCGTACTTGGATTCCTGGGCAGTCCCCATGTTAACGGAAGATCCGCAAAGCTTCTGAAAAAAGCTCTTGAAGGCGCTGCAAGCGCGGGCGCAGAAATCAAAGAATTCGATCTTATTAAAATGAACATCAAATACTGCACGGGCTGCGGCGCCTGCTATCTGACAAAGCCCGAATTAAAAATCGGCAAATGCTCCCTCAAGGATGACGCACCGGCACTTTTCGAGGAGTATGTTGAGGCCGACGGCTATATCTACGCTTCTCCGGTCTACGATATGTTTATAACCGCTCTCATGAAAACATTTCTTGAGCGCAAAATCATGCTTACCTATCGCCCTAAGGAGGCAGCGGACAAACTTCCCGAATTCACGGTGCTGTGCCTATTTCAAAAAAAAAGCTTCCCTTATTGTCACGGGAAACTGCGCTGATGAATACCAGGAAGTTATGGGAGACCCCTGCTTTGAAGCCTATCAGGGACACTTTATGATCGAGCAGATAGAAACCGTCGACCAGATGTACTGCGGCAGGTGTTGAGACATTGACGGAAGAAGATTTCAATAAAAAGCTTGATGAGGCATTTCAAATGGGCGTTAGACATTGTGCGGGAAATTGAAAAGTCCCGCCAATAAAAGATTGCTTGTAAGAAACAGAACCAGAACAGGGTGTTGGGCTCGCAGAACCCAACACCCTGTTCTGGTTTAACGCGTCAATCGATTTTAGAAAAAAAAGCACCCCTTGCAAGGAGTGCTTTTCATAGGCTGGTTGAGCTCAGCTGGACTTGCTTTTTACCTTTACAGCCTGAAGGCCTTTGTTGCCCTGTTCGACATCAAAAGTTACCTCGTCTCCTTCGCTGAGCGAACGGAAGCCACTGCCGTCAATGGCCGTGAAGTGAACAAAAACGTCACCATGCTCCTGCGACTCGATAAAACCAAACCCCTTTTTGTCATTGAACCATTTTACTCGACCTTCAGACATGTGTAAAACCTCCTAAAAAAAATTATAAACTCAGCAGAACATATAGCAGTGATTTTCAGGGCGCATAAAGCTGAACGCACTGTAAAAAAACCAGCATGCCACTCCTGCTTTCCACAAGACATACCTGAAATGTGCATGTCTTAACTAACTCATAATTCTTCTTGCATCTTTTGTCAAATAATTTTGAAACTGAACATTTTAAAAATTTGTTTTACCGTGATCTGCTCAAAAAAAGCGCCGGACCACTCGTGATAAGCGATCAGCCGGGAAACTGTTCGGCATAGCGCTCTCGCCTGAAATGCCTGCCATGGGCTTCAATTATGGTTGCCAGAGCATGGCACCCCACATACATGCTGAAAGCCTGGCTATTGAGCATGTCCAGAGCAGGAAGACCATGAAAAAGGGTTTTGCGCATCCTGTGGAGAATGATCAGTAGAGCTAAAACCGTTGATTCAAAATCGGATTTTTTTCCGCACACAACAGCTTCAACAAACTCTTTCTGGCTTTTCGAATGGAAGCGCAGGATTTTAAAATGCGGGGTAAAGCCCGTTGTTTCGTAATAGCGTTTTTGATAGTACGTGAAGATGCGCTCCAGCTCGGCCCGGCATCTGCGCCTCTTGACTATTTCAACTGCCAGCTCTTCGAAAATGTTCATATCGGCATGAGAGCTGCACAGCAAACCCTCAAAGACATGCCACATGACTGTGAAATTTTCTACGGCGTTGAGTGTATCCGGAGTGAAATATGTTGCTGAAGGCACATTTGCAGTAATCCATTCTTTTGCCGAAAAAGTAGAAAAATCAGGCACGAAGCTCTCCTTTATTAAAAACTTCTATTGCAGCATAAAAAAAACAGTTTTCCACAGCTGCGGATCTGCACGTTCGATCAAAACAACCGTAATAAACTAACAGCCCCTTCTTTTCTCTGAAGCTCTACCTTGTGCGTCTTGCAGGCAAAAAACACCTGCATGCGGAGAGCACCATTCCTCTACACAATTACCACAGAATTTTCGCTGTCGCCATAGGGATTGGTGATATAGGAATCGGCCTCCCAGTCATTCTCCCAGCGGAAGTCATCAATAAGGTAGCGGTACTGGTAGTGCCTGCCCGGCTCAAGCTCCAGGCAAATGGTAAAATCACCGCTTTTGAGCCGCTTCATGGGATGCGAGTTGATGCTCCAGTTGTTGAAGTCGCCAACAATGCAGACCAGTGAAGCACCCGGAGCCGCAAGGCCGGGCAGCACAAATGTGACGCTGCAGGCCTTCTTTGTCTTAAAATACTTTTTCTTGATGCCCGATGCAGGCCCGGTACTTTTACGGGGCTTCTGGCCGTGCTTAAGCTTACTTTCAACGAAGGTTTTTTGTTTTGAAGCTTTTTTTTGTCTGGATGCGGGTGCTTGTTTTGATGGAGTCTTTGTTGTCATAACGGCCCTCCCCGGCTTGTTATAAACTTTACCTATACGATACTTATAGTATGTGAACAAAAATATCAAATACTTATTACATGCTAATTGATAGTAAAAAGTGTTTGAAAACTTGATTCAGAATGACACCCAGGCTTTTTTCTACGGCTTGTACCGGGTGCTGTATGCAGGATGATTCATCTTGAGTTAAAAAGCAGGCCGCGGTATCATCGTGAGAAGATTGACCTGATGCTTGCTGAATATGCCGCCAAGAAAAAAATCCGTTCAGAAAAAAAGGCCTCGAAAGAGATCGCGCCGGGCGCTGCTCATCGCACTGGCCCGTATTGTACTGACCGGCAGCTTTACTGCCGCCTTTCTGCTGGCCCCGTACTGCCTGTACCTGTCCAAAAAAATCGATAACCGGTTCTCTGGCAGGCGCTGGGATATACCTTCACGCGTATTTTCCGATACCGTCCTCATCATGCCGGGCCAGGGCATACGCATAGATTCGTTCAAGGAAAAGCTCAAAGCCCTCGGCTACCGCGAGGCCCCGTCAAAACCTCGCCAGAAGGGTGAAATGAAGGTGTCGGGGCAGGAAATTGAAATTTTCCTGCACGACATTAAAATCCCCGGCCTTGACCGGCCCGGCTTCCCGGTGCGCATAACAGCCGGCGGCGGCACGATCCAGGCGATACGTTCCCTGCCCGGCGGCAAAAATCTTCCGATGATAGAGCTTGAGCCGGAAGAGGTCATGCTCTTTTATGGCGACGAGCATGAGCGCAGAAGGCTCATCACCCTCGACCAGGCCCCCCGGCATTTTATACAGGCCGTTCTTGCCGCCGAAGACCGGCACTTTTACAGCCATTACGGCCTCGATCCCATAGGCATCGTGCGGGCGCTGTTTGTAAACCTTCTGCATGGCGGCATACTCCAGGGCGGATCGACCATCACCCAGCAGCTGGCAAAAAATTATTTCCTGACCAGCGAGCGCACGATTATCCGCAAGCTCAACGAAGTGATCATAGCCCTGATTATTGATGCCAAATACGAAAAAAACCAGATTCTTGAAATGTATCTGAATGAAATTTATCTCGGCCAGAAAGGTTCGGCATCCATAAACGGCTTCGGTGAGGCAGCCTTTTTTTACTTCGGCAAGCAGGTAAGCGACCTGACGCTCAGCGAAAGCGCCGTGCTGGCAGGGCTTATCAAATCGCCCGGCCAGTTCGGGCCCTTTGCCGACAAAAAAGCCTGTGCCGGGCGCCGGGACCAGGTGCTGGCCGCCATGCGCGAAAACGATATGATTACGGACATGGAGCTGAAGACTGCTCAGCAGGCTGCCCTGCGCACATCCGCCTATAGCCCCACCAACAAAAAGGCTCCGTATTTCATGGATTACCTCGCGCTGCAGCTGCGCGACATGTATCCGCCCGAGGTGCTCAACGGCATGGGCCTGTCCATCTATACAACTATCGATATGCAGGTGCAGACGGCTGCCGAGCATGCCCTTGCCAGGGGCCTTGAGCGGCTTGAAAAGGCGCAGCCGGCGCTGCGCCGCGAGGAGCCCCGGCAAACAGCTTCAGGGGGCCGTGATAGTCATGAACCCGAAAAACGGCGCCATAAAAGCCATGGCCGGCGGCAGGGACTATGGCGCAAGCCAGTTCAACCGCATTACCCAGGCCCGCCGCCAGCCCGGCAGTGCGTTTAAGCCCTTTGTGTATTTGAGCGGGCTCGACGTATGCACTCCCGCGACAATTCTGTCAAATGAGCCGCGCACCATGAAAATAGGGCGCACGCAGTGGGAGCCGAAAAACTACGACGACATACCCGAGACGCAGCTCACCATGCGCGAGTCACTTGCCCGGTCGGTAAATCTGACAACCATCGACCTTGCCATGCGCACGGGCCTTTCCCGCATTCTTTTCACCGCGCGGCAGTTTGACTTTTCCACACCCCTTTCGACCTCGCCATCGATGGTGCTGGGCGCATCTGAGGTCATCCCCCTCGAGCTTGCCCGGGCCTACTGCGCATTTGCCTCCGGAGGCGTGCTGCCGGCGCCCTTCTCACTGAAAAAAGTTGTCGATGAAAACGGCGCCGTTCTGGCGCTGCGGCATATGAGCGCCAAACGGGTCATGCCGCAGGACAAGGCTTATATCATGAATTCATTGCTGCGAAGCGTGGTAACGGAGGGCACTGCACGGGGTCTTGCCGGTCGAGGAATCACCATCCCGGCTGCCGGCAAGACCGGCACAACCAATGATTCACGCGACGCGTGGTTTGTGGGATATACGCCCGATTTGCTGGCGCTGGTTTGGGTGGGCTTTGACGATGGCGATTCCATACGAAATACCGGCGCGACGGCAGCCCTGCCCATCTGGGCCGAGCTCGTGAAGGCTGTTCCGCAGTGCACGGCCGGCGTCATGGTTTGCTCAGCCAGAAGGTGTTATCACAAAAACAGTCTGCAAAGAAAGCGGGCAGCTGGCCCGTGAAGGCTGCTGCCCGCTGCAACTGGATGAAGTGTTTCTTGCTGCCCGTATGCCCTCTGAAGTCTGCACCCTGCATCCGGAAGGGCCCGTTTCAAGGGTTATCGAAAAGATCAAAAATTTTCTAAGCCCGTTCTAACATCAGGTCGTCGGTTCTTCCGTACCTGCGGTGCAGGTCGTGATATCCGTGACCAGTAAAAAAATCTGCTTGAACAGGCACACCGGGTCAGCCTGGCAGGTTTGCATCCCCGTTAAAAAATCAATGACGGCATCTAAAATGCATATCGCCACGCCGATATCCCCGTCTGCCTGAACGATCTGCATTTTGCCGGCGCCGTCGCCCTGTAAAATAATGTCAGCGCCGTCGACCTGCACAAGCAGCATGCGGCCAAAGCCGGGCGCAAGGGTGATCGTCGGAATCTTGCTGCCCTTGAAAGTAATGCCGAACATAAAACCATCGGTGCGGTCAAGACGTTCAATCTTCAAGGTTATGCCGCTGCTTTTCATCATAGTGTTCAGGCTGATTTTTTTTACTGCAGCCTGGGCCGTTGTGCTGAAAGCAAAAAGAAAAACCATGGCTGCTATAACATATCCCGCTCCCCGTTTTGATGCACATGTATTCATACTGTCTCCCTTCATAATCGTTTCTTTATCGGTTGCCGGTCGCACTGTTGCTCTATTATGAAAGCATTGCTCTGAGAATAACCGTGATAAGCAATAGCCGTTAAGAAAATGTAGTATGTGCAGTATTTTTTATTACTGCAGCGCTGATAATCACTCAGGCACATGTCTTCCACCCATATCAGCGATTGCTGCGTTTATCAGAATCTATTCGGAATTTAGTCCTGGTTACTCTTTAAAACAGTTTGACTATGAAGTTGTTTCACAATAATTATATTTTCATTAAAAAACCTCATGCACCTGCCGGTAGGGATTTGAGGGAGGTGTGTTTAAAAAATGCAACATTTTAGCAGCCTTTACTAGAAATTATCGGCAAATGTGCTGTTTTTCTGAAGACAATAATTGTTAGGTGTTAAGGATACTGGTCTTTCAACCCTGGATATGACTTCGGGAATCCTTTTCGTCCGGCAAGTTCTGCCTCCACGATGCAGTGAGGAAACAATCACGAAAACCGGCATAAAAAAAGGGCAGCCAGCCTTTCAAGGCTGCTGCCCGAAGTATATCAAATACCGCAATTTTAAGCCGCACCCGGCTCGCTTTCAGTGCCGGCGCCGGCTAGGGGGTAACCCCGGTATTGCAGGAAGCCACGTCCGTAAACAGCGAAAAAATCGAAGTAATATAGCAGATATTATCGCCCTGTACGCAGGTGATCCAATTTTGAAACAGGCCGAGTACAGCCTGCGCAATGCAGAGCACATAGCTGACATCCGGGTTATCTGCCTGAATAATCTGCATGCTGCCTGATCCGTCAGCCTGCAAAATAACTTCATGGCCGTCTGTCTGTACTAAAAACATGCGGTCAAAGCCCGGAGCTATGAACGATGGTTCTCCTGGGCCCCTTAAAGGAAAGCCCGTAGCTAAAACCATCCGTTCGGTCAAGCTTTACTATCTTCATGCTGATGCCGTTTTTGCTCAGCAGGCTCTTAAGGCTTGCATCCCTGGCCGAAGCCTGACCGACCGTCGTAAGTGTAAAAAGAAAAATCATGGTCGTGATGAGAAGCCCTGTTTTTTGCGTAGCTGTAACGTGTCTCATACCCACTCCTTTCATAATGTTACGTAACTCATCTAGTATTTAATATAAATCCGATTACGGTACAAGCCATTTCTTTTTAACGAAAAACACTATCGCAAAAATCGAAAGCAGCAGGGAAAAGCTGATAATCATGAGAAACGCATAGGGATTATTCTGTATCGGCAATATCACGTTCATACTAAAGTAGCTTGTTACGGAAATAGGTATCGTCATGATAATAGTTATCGATGTCAAAACCTTCATGACGATGTTCAGGTTATTGGAAATAATAGAGGCAAAAGCATCCATCATGCCGCTCAAAATATCGCTGTAGATATTGGCCATTTCGATTGCCTGCCGGCTTTCGGTAACTATATCCTCGCAGAGGTTCTCGTTTTCGTCATCCATGTTCAGCACATGCAGCCGAAGAATGCGCTCCATCATCAGCGCATTGGTTTTCAGCGATGTTGTGAAATAGACCAGGCTCTTTTCTATATTAAACAGCTTAATGAGCTGTTTGTTGCGCGACTCCTGCTCAAGCTTTTTCTGAATGATATTGGCGGCATTATTGAGCTGTTTCAAATGCGTGAGATACTGCATGGTGGCACGCAGAATGATCTGCAGCACCAGCCGGTCGCGATTTGCCGTTGTGACATGGCGGACCTTGTTGTCGATAAAGTCACGAATCACCGTGTCGGGTTTTTCACATACCGTGATAATATAGCCATTGACCAGTATAATGCCTATGGGCAGCGTGAAATACAGCACATCCGTGTTCTTCTCGTCATAATACGGCACCTTGGCGATAATAAGCGTGCTGCCGTTATCCTCGATTTCAATGCGGGCCGTTTCATCGATATCCAGCGAGGCGGTAAGAAAATCAACAGGAATTTTAAAGTGTTGGGCGATAAGAGGGATATTTTCCTTAGAAGGATTCACAATATTGATCAGGCAGCCCTTTTCAGTGCGATTCACCCTCTCCATCCGGTTGTTCACGGTCTTGTAAATTTCAATTTCCTCACTGATTTCAGAGGCGATTTCCTCATCAGTCAGTTCCTCTTCACCGGCCTGCATTTCAGCGATGATCTGGTCGAAATCGAAAATGATGCGCGCGAAATCCGCGAGCTGTTCGCCTGCGGCATCGTCGCTTCTCTGCTTGAAAATATCCCGCAGTTCTCTCTGCTTGTCCTGAGTCAGGCAGCGGAAAAAATTTTCACGGTCTTCGTCATCCATACGGGAAACAAGATCCCTGACTTCAGCGGGGCTGATTTTTTCTATGAGCCTGATTTTTACATCATCATCGAAATTGGCAAAGATCAGCGCGCGCATTTCAGGCGAAAGATTTTCCAGAATCTCCCACTCTTCATCCGAGGTGAGCGATCCGAGAAATTCGGCAGCAATGGCAGGGGGTGTTGTATCGCAAAAATCCTGAAGTTCTTCAATGTTGTGGGTCGCGAGCATTTCCCGCAGTTCCGGAACCAGTAGTGGATTTTTCATAGTGGGTGCCTCCTTTAAACAGTAGAGAAGGCAGCGCCTGGTTCCCATGCTCGCAGCAGGTGGGTGAAACCGCCTTCTTTAACAGTAGCTACAACCTAATGGGTCTAGGTCCATGGATTACTCCATAAGGGTTTCTCTTATGCGAAAGGCCGTATTGCCTGTACGCGCATTTTTAATAGCCCGAATAAAACAAAAAGTAAATGTTTTTTTGCCGTCAGATCGAAAAAACACTGGATTTTTAAAGAGGTTGCTATCTTTGGGTAAGTGTTTATGCCACCGCTCAACAAGGGCCGCGGGTAATGCGAGACAGGTCGATATTGACGTCAAAAATTTTTGCGCTAATCCCTGTTATGCCTGAATCCTTCAACCGTGCCGCATGCTTCTCAAAATAGGCTTGTGCGCTTTTTTCATCCTCAAACAGATAAATTCCACCGGCCTCCCGGGCCGCTTCATTTTCAGTCCATATCTTCCAGACGAGACCGGGCTCCTGGCTGATTGAATGCGCCAGTCCCGACATTGTTTCAGCCAACTGCCTGCCGAATGGCCCTTGAAACACAAAGGTGATCTGTAGCAGCTTTGCCATTATCCTTCATCTACTGTTTTGAGCAGGCCGCCCTGCCCGCCCTGTGAAAAAAATTGGTTCTGAGCCTTATCCGCAATAAAGCAGAACCACGATACTGTGTTGAGCCAGGACTGCTGTCGCCGATCAGCCCGTCACCGATGAACCTGCGAACTCAAACAGTTATTGATCTGCCAGCCAGTCCATGGCCTGGCGCAGCACAATCTGCCGGCCTGTGAGGGCAATAAGCGTTTGAACCACGATTTTTTTCAGTCCCTCAACGCCGACCACAAGGCTTGCTTTCATATGAGGGGTTACCGTAGCTGAAAATTTTTTCATATGCTCGGCCCCCTCCCGGTCATAAGGCATCAGTCACATTGGTCAAAAGGCGAACCGATTTCAGCGGCTCTTTCAGCATCAGGCTCTGCGCCCGGTCAAAAATATTCATGCATGCCTTCACATCCCCAAGTCCGGTCATATCCTGCGCCAGTATCATTTTGCCCTTATGCTCATTAAAATATACTCTTTCCATGGCGCCACCATAAAGAGTTAATCCTGTCTTTTAACGGAACAAAAACTTCAGCGGTAATAAGGCCTTTGCTACTGCAACCGCTTTCCATACTGGATATAGAATGCCGAGGCGCCTTGTCAAGAACAAACAGTGTCACGGGGAGGCCGTGCAACAGACTTTCATACCGCCTGGCAATGTAATCGGTTGCTGGTGTCAACTCATGCATATGCCAGCAGGCCATCAGCAGTCAAACGCAGTGGGCCCGTCTGTCCCCTTTCTTTCCTCCGCACATACGAAATCCGTATTGGGAAATCAGTCTGAGCCTGGATAGCCAGCAGGCGCATGCGGGCTGTCTGTAAGAAAATGATAGAGAATCCGTACAAACTCATCCGGCTTTTCCACCTGGGGCATATGGCCGCACTGCGGAATGACGAACAGTGCTGATCGTTGTATATCCTGATTAAACCGGCAGCCATATTTCAGCGGAATCCAGCTGTCATTTCTTCCCCATATAATTACGGTTTCCTGTTTAATGTCCTGTATGCGGCCCGAATATGTCAGGCTCAGTTCCTGATCAGTCGACAGTGCCTGCGCAATGGTGGATTCAATGCCGCCTTTGGTTCGCAGCCTGTCGAAATACGCATCGATTCTGGCATCGGTTATTTTTTCAGGATCGTAGAAAGCCTTCTGAAGGCCCCATTTTACCATCCAGCGGTTAAAGGCAAGGTTCACCCAGAAACCTGGAAATGGCAGGTATGCAAATGAGGCCGAAATAAAATTTTTTTTATCAGGCGGATAACCGCCCGCGTCAACCAGAACCAGCCTCCTGACTTTTTCAGGATAATCAAGAGCCAGGATCAAAGCTATTGCCCCGCCAAGTGAATTGCCTACTACGGTAGCATTATCAAGCCCGGCTTTTTCCATCCAGTCCGAAACTTCATCCGTTAAAGTAAAAAGGTCGTACTGTGCATTACGGGGCTTGTCGGACCAGCCGCTCCCTTTTATATCAACAGCCCACACATGCGGAGCAGGTTTTTTTTCGTCTCTGAATTTTTTCTGCAGCTTCGGGACCATATCTTCCCAGGTTAATGTGGATGATGCGAATCCGTGGATGAGAACAATATTCCGGCCATCCCCGGGATACTCAAGATAATGGAGATAGACGTCCTGTACACCGGAATCAATTTTTATAAATTTGTCGTGCACAGTGGGATTCAGAACAATTCCGGGGGCCAGTCGCTTTAAGCAGGCACTGAGTGCTAAAACGGCACAAACACACAAAATCAGCTGCAGCCTCCTCTGCATGCTGCGCATGGTGTTCTCCCGTTGTTTTGCGTTGAAAAGATACAGCGGCCTTAAGAGATACAGACAAAGCATTCTTTTCATGGTAAAAGGCCTCACTGAAATTTATGAATAGTGCTTCGGACCGCAGGATCACGGTACCGGCAACACATACTTCACATGTGTATGCCGTCAGGTTTTCTCTAGTATAGCACAAGCATTGGGCTTACATGGCGCTGTTGCCCCCGATTTTAACTATCCCCTGTATTAAGCCATTGACCCTCAAGCACCCAATGCCTAAATTTATAAATATATCATCTTGCAGCCGTGTTTCTTCTATCCGCATCAGCACATAACAAACACATAAAAGAGAAAATCATGAAAAAACATTCATCAGCCTTTGTTCTTGTTGTCGCTCTTGCTGCAATGATTGCGGCATGCAAGCCCGCAGGCGATCCGCTGGTGACCATTACCGGGTCAATCAATGTATGCAGTGCAAAAGATGGCTATGTCCTTGATCAGGCTGCATTTGACAGGTGGTCGGTCGAGCAAACCTATAATGATCCGTGGGACGGCGTGGCGCTCTATAAAGGCCTCCTGCTTTCAAAGATTCTTCAGCTGGTCAAAGCTTCTGACGAAGCAACAACCATCACCCTGACCGCAAAGGATTCACTGAGGGTTACGATTCAAATTACCGATATACTGCAGCACGATATCTTGTTTGCCCGCTGGAAAAACGGCCAGCTCCTGACCGAAGAAACGCACGGCCCGGTGAAGGTTGAATTTCCAGATGGCCTGGAAGACTCCTATACGCAGGATGACTGGGCATGGTGGGTCATTAAGGCTGAAATAAAATAAGGCCGGGAGTAAAAACGGGGTCAAATTGAACTCTTGTTTCAATTTTCCATTAATAATTATCCATGTTTTATTTTTAAAACCAGGACGCTTACCGTCAGCAGCAAGGAAGTTCCGTTTGCAATGATTATTGGAAATTCCTTGAGCATACACCCGTATATAACCCACAAGAATACTCCGATTGTTAAAAACACATACATCAGTAAAGAAATGTCTTTGGTATTCCGTGTTCGTATAGTCTTGATAACCTGCGGCAATAAAGAGCCTGTTGTAAAAATGCCGGCAAGTAAACCGATAGTATTTGTTATGCCTGTATCCACAATACGCTGTTCCTTTTTTTATTACTGCTCTGCATTTTTTCAGGTTAAAATGAAAACCAACTGCCCCTTCTTCTTAGTAAAATGGTGCAGGTGTTCGTCAAGGCAAATGAAAGCGACGGATATTGTCTGGGACAGCGGAGATTATCCGACCGGTGAAGGTGCGACACCTTGTTTCACCCTGTCTGCCATCCCGGCATAACCCCGCTGGCCCGCAATTACCGGGGGGGCACAGTGCCGCCACCTGTTCTGGTCTTCGGAGCGGGGCGCTGATCGCCATGTGCACGAGCATGCCTGTTTTTAGCCGGTTTTTTTGATTCTCTTTGGCTGTTATCAGTTTTCACACTGCCATCCGTTCCCCTGTCTGGAAACAGCTTGTCAGCCTTGAGCAGGCCACTCTGATCTGCAAGGTGGAGCCTTGTCTCTTCCTCTTTATTTTTTGCATTCACCTCAACACCCTGAGCTTCAGCGCCGGAGCGCATGGCAGCATCAAGAACAGGTTTCAGTAATGCAGCATAGCCGGTGTTGTGGAACTCCTCCATATATATTCGTATTGCATCTTCATTGGTTTCCCATTTAATAATCTGGTATCGCCGTTCCGCAGTGCGAAGCTCTGACAGCCTTTTTGCTGCTTCCTGTGCAAAAAGGCTTCCGGGATATTTGTTCTGAAAGCTCCTGTATTCTTCGGAAATGTCTTTTTGCCGCGCAGCATCAAAATCGTTTATTTCCTGAATACGGGCTTCAGCCCTGCTTCGGTACAAGCCATCGGGGAAATCCTTCAGGTACATTTCATATGGCGGTATTGTCTGGCTTGACAGTATTTTGCCCCAGGCGTCAATATCCGCTATTCTCTGCCGTGCTTTTTCTGCAAGACCGGATTCGGGGTAATCGGTTATAAATTTCTGATAGGTCGGCATTGACGGCGCTTTTTCGGCTGTTTGAAATACGGATTCCGGACTTGAACAGCCTGCACTGCAGAGCAACAGAATAGGCAGCCAATAAACCTTAGTCATACACATTTCCCTGTACAAACGAATTATCGTGAAAGAAAGGCAAAAAATGATGCGCATCGAGACGTGAATCACTGTTAAGCTTTTGCATTTATCATCTATTGTGGTGTACTATAACAAAGACCGGTTTTCCCGGCAGCAGCCTTGTTCGGGTTTCGTTGCACATTTTTAATAGTACCAGTATCCGCTGAAATAGTCATGAAATATCCGCATAGTTCATATGGCAACATTTAAAAAATTACAAGAGCAGACAGTTTCATTATTTCCCATGATTAACATCCTGATCTGCACATTAGGGGTCATGATTTTTATTTTGACGACCATTACAACAATTTCCCTCGGCATCGATAAGACGGTAATAATTGTTCCGGAAGTACATGATTTGAATAAAACCCATGCTAAACTGCCGACCTATTTTGAATGGAACGGCTATGAACTGACAGCATACCCGTCAAAACAGACACTGGGATTCGGCATCGATATCCATAAATTAAAAACATTTAAAAAAACCTATGACTACATTGATACGAAAATAAAGGCCCATCCTATTGGCTATATACTGAATGAAATACAATCAAACAGTACTGCGAGATACATGGTTTTTTTAATCCGTCCTTCCGGATTTCATAATTTCAAGGATATTAAGGGCTATTTTGAAGGCAAAGGCATCGATATCGGTTATGAACCCATTGATCAGCAGCTGAATATCAGAAGGAAATGAGCAGTGGCCTCCAAAAAAAGCAAATCACTGATTGCCGGGATCAATATTGACTCGCTGATGGATATTATGACGTGCCTGTTCGGCATAATCCTTTTTGCCATTGTTATTGCCGTTATTAATGCGCGCGGCGTGAATGTTAAAATGTACATGCCCATGGCTGCCAGCCCTCCGGAAAAAAGCATCCGAAAAATCTGCATCTGCGCCAATGGAACGGTTCGGGTTTTAGATGTATCTGCCGCCCTGCTTAAACTTGGCGTCAATCAGGCAGAAACAACGTATGAAAGTCTTCCCTGGTATGTTGCGTACGCCAACAGTAAAAATATTTCTGATGATTATTTTCGCTATAAACTGGATTATGTTGAATCCGCAGACAGTGCGGGGCGCGTTCGAGGCTTGTCTTTTATCGTTGAAGAGCGACCGGGCTTGAAGGGTGATACCGTTAACGATCTAGAGCAGCCACACTCAAAATTTGACAGTGCACTAAAGACCTTTGACAATAAAAAACACTGGGTCGCTTTCGCTGTGGATAAAGCGAGCGTCGCGGTATTCAAAAAAGCACGGGAGCTTTGTATGCAAAAGGGTTTTATGACAGGCTGGGACCCGGCAATCATACAATTTCCCTATAGAGAACCGCTGTTTGATGCTGATACTGCATCCGGCGATGTTTTACCAAGTCCTGATTTAAGTAAAATCAATACAAATTAAGGAGGATACTCGTGGCGCTGATATGCCCAAAGTGCAATACCCTGAACGACAAGACGGCCGGGTTCTGTATGAACTGCGGATCGGCGGTTGCTGCGAACAGCAGCGGTGCCTCGGCAAGCTTTACCGCTGAAAAAACAGCAGCACTGGATCACATAAAGGACTATTCCGAGCGTACTGTTGCCGCTGTTCTCATACCCATGTTTTTAAGCATGTTTATCACCTTTGTTTTTCAAAAATACATTGTTGCGTATTTTGGCCATGCCAATTTTTTATACCGTCTTCTGATACCAACCGGTGAATGGTTGCAACTCCTGGTGCCGACATTGACGTTTTATATCTTTGTGTGGTCATGCATTGATCTGCTCTGGAAGGCCCTGAGGAACATAAGGATTTCACGATGCCTGGGCAATGCTGTTGTGTCACAGCTGCCGATATCTGTCAGGAGTAAATCGATTGATGCCATTCTTCAGGAACTTGCACAGGTGCCTGACGCCATCAGGCACAATATTGTTTTCATGCGCATTCTGTCACTCCTGCAGCATATACAGTCAACACGCGACTTGCAAAGAAGCCATGAATTTTTCAAACATCAGACATCCATAGATTCTGATACTGCGCAATCCGGCTATACCCTTATTAAAATTTTCATCTGGGCAATGCCCATTTTAGGATTTCTTGGAACCGTTATCGGCATCAGTGATGCAGTAGGGAATTTTTCAGGATTTCTGAGCGGTGATATCGAAAAAGTAGATATTATTAAGAGGGAGCTTGCAAAAATTACCACAGGCCTTTCCTATGCCTTTGATACGACGCTGCTCGGTTTGGCCGGCAGTCTTGGCGCCATGCTGTTTTCCACCTTTGTGCAGACAAGAGAAGAAACCTCACTGACGGATTTGGAAGAATTAGGGTTGAGAATTGTTGCCAATGCCAGCACGGGAACGGCAGATACAAAAGCCGATGAACTAGCTGCCAATCGGGCTGAGCTGAGCGATCAAATAGCGGGATTTTCACAGGCGATCAATCACCTCACTGTACAGCTGCATGCCAATGCTGAGAGGTTACGTGACGCGCCTGCATTGATCGAAAACTTTTGCAGAAGTTTTTCCAAAGAAGCGGGTCTTTTGACAGACTGTCTGGGTACGTCAACATCGCGATTACACGACATCACGAAGAGCCTCTCTGACAAAGAATCAGAGGACTCGATTATGCAGTCATTAAGCCGGTTCAAGATGATGATGCATGATCAGACACAGACCGTTTCAGAAAACATACGAAGCTTCATAAAGAGCATGCAGGAAAGCGCCATTGCACTATCCGGTGAATTTTCCCGGCTGCCTGATGAAATAAAATCGTATCGGGCTGGCTTGAAAGAGGAATCAGAGCATTTATCGCGCAGCATGACGCTTGCAGCAACTCATTTTGAAACCCTCACTGAAAAAACTCAGCAGTTTCATGAATCAACGCAGCTATTAGTGAATGAATTTTCGCAGTTGTTCCCCATAGTGCACGAAAATGAACAGGTGATCAAAAACAAAATTCATGAATTTGAAGAATTAAGCAGCCAGTTCAAGGCGGCCTTTACCGCCAATACGGAAAGATTCGTCACGTCTCTAGGCCGCTTCTCCGGCAAGGTTGAGGACCTGAACGCTACACAAAAGACCACGGCGCAGGCTGTGCAGGCATTGGATGAACTGAACCTTTTAATAAGCGCCATGCAAAAATCGCAGGAGGACATCACGCGATTTTTAAGCGAGCTGACGGGCCCGCTTGAATTCAGGTTATTTCCTGCCGCAAAGGCCTCGTCGGAAAAGCCCTCAAAAAAATAAATCGCAGAAAACCAGTGGTTCTTCACATTTGTTTTTGTACGCACCCGACCCGCCCCCCCCTGTCCAGGGGATGCGCTTTTCGGGTCAAACTTCATTTCAAAGCCGGTATTTTTGCCCAACCTGGTCAGAGGGGTTAGGGGGGGTGCTAAACCGTAAATTTCAAATGTGACGGTCCACTAGCCTTTTTTTATATGCCCATAATTCCGGTACGTCCCCTGGTCCTGTTATTTTTTTTTAAAGTTAATTTAAAAACAACCGATTATTAAATTAAAATCAAATACTTCGACAGTGTTTGATTTTTACTCTCCGTCAATGAGGCGGAATATTATCGAAACCCAATATACAGGAAAGGGAAAAATTATGGCAACAGCAAAAAAAGCTCCTGCGAAAAAAGCTCCTGCGAAAAAAGCACCTGCGAAAAAAGCGGCTAAGAAGAAGTAGTTGCACCGGATTCCCCCAAAAAGGCAGAGCATTCGCAGCTCTGCCTTTTTATTTTGCAGGTGCAGGGATCAAAGACAGGAAAAGGGAATGGTTCTCATTATAAAATAGAACCATTCCCTTTTTTTTCGCCCCTGCTGGTTCCCGGTTCAGGGGTGCTTTAAAACAGACCATTTATGTGCTATCAGATTACATGACCGCTTTACCTAAGACTTTTTTTGCCTTGTTGCGTCACGTTATGGTATTACATACGTACCAGGGCAGCAGTATCTGAACGGCTAAGGACTGAATTTTTTTGCAGCGCCACTAAAATTTCAAAGCAGAAGGGTTCCATCCATGAAGCATCACATAACAAAAACCATAACGTATTTTTTGGGAGCTGCGGTACTTCTGTGTGCAGCCGGGGAAGGAGCATTTTCCATGGAAAAGGGAAAAATAGAGCTATTCGATGCCCGGACGGGCAAGACAACACTTGTCGATAAAATAATAAAAACAAATGCTGAATGGAAACAGCTTCTCACGGCCGAGCAATATGAAGTCACGGCCAATGCGGGGACGGAAAGGGCGTTTACCTGCGGCTTTCTCAATCAGAAGGAAAAGGGCCTGTACAAATGCGTCAGATGCGGAACAGATCTTTTTCAGTCGAGCACAAAATTCGACTCGGGCACAGGCTGGCCAAGCTATACAGAGCCCGTATCAAAGCTCAATATTGTGGAGCAGCAGGACCGGTCAGCCGGCATGGTGCGGACAGCTGTTGACTGCGCACGGTGCGGCGCCCATCTCGGCCATGTTTTTGACGACGGGCCGCCTCCCACGGGAAAAAGATATTGCATAAACGGAATAGCCCTGCAGTTTGTAAAGTGATGCCCCCTGCCCCACAGGCAGACATGCTGCATCTTTGAATGTGCAGCTTTCCCTCAAGCCGGGGCAGGTTCACAACGCCTTCCGGTTGGCGCCCTGTGAGATCAGAAGTAAAATTAATGACTGTTGTTCATGCCCGGTAATCAGGCAACTCTTTTGGGGCGCCAGGTTGAGTTATTCATTTATTCATGACTGTCACCTGGTTGGCCCCGCGCGGTTTTTGTTTGCGCCTTAGTTCTTTTCAGTGGAGTATGCTTTGCACGATGCTGACAAGCCGCGCGGGCTCGATGGGCTTTTGAATAAAGCCGATAAAGCCGAATTCGCGTATTTGCGTTGTAGCGGCAATTTGATCCGCCAGGTTGCTTATAAGGTATATGGGTATGTCGCTGTTGTACCGCTTGATCTTTTGAGCGGCCTGAGCCCCCGAGTCCATTTCCTCCATCATCATATCGCACAGTATCAGGTCCGGATTGGTCCTTTGCGCAACATCGAAGCCCTGCCTGCCGCTGGTGGCCGACACAACCACATATCCGTTGCGGGTCAGAACCGTATTGACGGTTTCGATGATGTCGGGGTCGTCATCAATCACAAGCACTATTTTTGTTTCTGCCATGACGTTCTCCTTTGCTGCCGGTTTATCTCGTGCAAGGCCTCATGGAACGCAGATGATTGTCTGCCGGGAACCCACTGTACTTTTAAAACTATAAAATGCAGGCCCTTGTGTGTCAAGGCAAATGAGAGGGATAGTGCCCTGGACAGCGGACCTGATCCGACACATGAAGATGCGCCCTGTCAACTCAATAAACTTCTCCCTTTCTGATCAGGGCAATTTGCCAACTGCCCTGATCCCGCCTTTATTGATGTATGTATGGACGCCCCCCACGTTCAACTCTTTGTGTATTGCGCGGCATTCAGAATATATGCTATTGTTTGCTGAATTATTACTGCATGCACGGATGGCCCGTATGGGCCTCCACACAGGCAGTGCCATGCGCACCTGATCCGTGTCAGGAAAAAATCGATATGTCAATTTCTATTAAAGAAAAGGAACTCTCCATGCTTTATTCGAAAAACAATCTTGAACATGGCTATGCCAATAAGATCCTCAGTATCGATCTGGGGAAGGATGATATCCGCGTAAAAGATCTCGATCCGGTTGTCAGGGATTATTTTCTTGGCGGCCGCGGTCTGGGGCTGTACCTGCTCTATCGCCATATCAGTCCCACGACCAGGGCCGCTGATCCTGAAAACCCCCTGATCCTCTCGCCCGGTCCACTGGGAGGCGTCCCGCAGTTCCCGGGCACGGCCAAATGCATGGCCATTTCTCTTTCTCCCCTGACCGGGATACCCGGTGCTTCCAATTTCGGCGGGCATTTCGGGGCGTACCTGAAATATGCAGGCTTTGATGCCATGGAAATCACCGGCAAGGCCGGCCGTGATGTCATGATTGTCATTAACGCCTTCAAGGGTGAAATCACCATCGAGCCGGCCCCGGCTGTTGATCAGGTATTTGCCCTGGAGCAGGAGCTGGTTGCAAGGTTTACCGGGCAGGGCTACGACCGCAAAGACATGGTTTTTCTCACCACCGGCATTGGCGCGGCGCGCACGAAGTATGGCTGCATCAACAGCCATTATTATGACCCGACCAAGCCGGTGAATGGCTCCAAAGGGCTTTTCCGCGTCAAGCAGGCGGGCCGCACCGGCCTGGGAACCGTGATGATCGACAAGTCTGTCCGCACCATTGTAATCCTGTCGCACTATCCCAAGGGCGATAACCCCTACGGCGCAGCGGACTGGGACAAAGTCAAACAGGCCGGTCAAAAGCTCAACCAAGTCGTCCATGAGGTCGATCCGAACTATCTCCAAATGAACCGCAAGGGCAGCGCCGGCCTGATAAGCTTCATGAACAAGGAGGATTATCAGTCGCTTCCGGTGCGCAACTACCAGGCCGGTTCCGACCCCGAGGCCGGAAAGATTTGCGGGAGCCACTATGCCGAGCACCTGTTCGAGCATGGCGGCAACGACGGCTGTTTCCCGGGCTGCAGCCTCAGGTGCACCAAGGGCGGCTGGACCACCCTGCAATCCGGTGCGGGAAAAGGGCGCAAGGTCTGGGTCGACGGCCCGGAATATGAAACCGCCGCGGGATTCGGCTCAAACCTCGGCATCTTCAGTCCGCAGTTCATCATGGAGGCCAACTGGCAATGCGATGACTACGGTTTCGACACCATCACCCTGGCGGTGATCATGGCCTTTATCATGGAGTGTTTCCAGCGCGGCTACCTGACCCGGGATGACGGGCAGGGTCTGGAGCTGACCTTTGGCGACGAAGCCGCGGCGCTCGCGTTCATCCATCAGGTTGCCCGGCATGAGACCGAGCTGGCCCGCCAGGCAGGACTGGGCATGACCAGCCTGATCGAGTGGGTAGCCCGGCGCTGGACCGAGCGTACCGGCGGCCCGGACCCCCGCCCTGATCTGGCACGCTTTGCCATGCAGACCAAGGGCCTGCCGTTCTCGCTCTATCGCACGCACCGGTCGCTTTCCATGCAGGGCTCCTATGCCGCTGCCAGCGATATCGGCGCGCACCATGCCGCGGCCTGGCTCATCAAGGTCGATCTGCTGGGGGCTTTCCCGGATTTTCAGTCCAAAGCCAGGGCGCTGATCACCTATCCGCGGGTGCGGCTGGGCAATGACAATCTGGGGCTCTGCAAATTGCCCTGGGTGGATGTCTTTAATCCGGAGAGCCAGCACACGAAAGCTGCGGATAAGCATATCAATCCGGCTTCACAGGAAATCTATGCCGATTTTTTCAACGCCATGCTGGGCACCAGCCTGACCTGGGAGCAGATTTTTGAGCGCACCGACCGCGACATTAACCTGCAGCGCGTCATGAATGCCGTGATCTTCGGCGAGCAAACGGGCGTGTATGACTGGATTCCGGACCGGGCCATCGGGCCCACCGATGATGCGCTCTACCAGTCCGAAGCTGCATATAGCGATGCCGACCTGGGCCGTCTGGCCGGGCTGTCTCCTGAGGAGATCAGGCGCATGCCGGTCACCGAGCGGCGCGTGCGGCTGATGAGCAGCCGCAAGGCCGCGCTAACCGAGCTGATCCAGGCCTACTATGCCGAGCGGGGATGGACTGAAAGCGGCATTCCCCGGCCTGCCGTTCTCAAGGAACTTGGCCTCTGGGAATTTCTCAGAGAAGACACCAGGACAAAGATCTCCGCTTTGGCATGCTGATGTGCAAGATCTGCGAAAGATAAAAAGAAGATAAAAAGGGGGCGGTTGTAGTATGAAATTACAACAGCCCCCTTTTATTGTCTGCATAAAACCACCGCCTTTGGCGGTTGATGCAGAAGCAACTCGGCACTGCGTGACTCTTGTTTTCCCCTTTCAGGGGAATCCCAAGCCGCCCGCTATGCGGGTGGTAATTGACTTCCGCAACACCATCAAGGATCAGATTATGATTGTCGGAATGATAATAATAACTTCAGCTTTGGTGTTTTATTCGATCGGTGTGTGGTCTGAGCGGTTTGCAGGCAGATTGAAGCCCTGGCATCTCGCTTTTTTCTGGCTGGGCCTGGTGTTCGATACCTGGGGTACGGGACTGATGTTTGAAAGAGCCGGTGGAATGGTATTTGATGTGCATGGAATTTCAGGCCTGCTTGCTATCGTTCTGATGCTCATACACGCTGTTTGGGCTACGATCGTGCTGCTGCGCAAAGACGAGCGCTGGATCACGAGCTTCCATGCATTCAGCGTGGCCGTCTGGACCATCTGGCTTATACCATATTTCAGCCCGATGTTTTTTCAATTGGGAGTAAGAGCCTGACGTGAAGTTCGGGAATCGTCTATAACGCTTTAGATACTTACAACCGCCCCCTTTTTACGAGCCAGGGCAGCATGAATCAGGGTTCATAAATCCATGCATATGTTTTCAGTTTCCAATACGTTCCGGGCCCTGCGGTACAGGAACTACCGCCTGTTCTTCATCGGGCAGAGCATATCCCTTACGGGCACCTGGATGCAGCAGGTCGCGATAAGCTGGCTAACGTACCGGCTCACCGGCTCTGCTTTGTTGCTCGGGATCATCAGCTTTGCAGGTCAGCTTCCCGCATTTCTGCTGCTGCCCTTTGCCGGGGTCATAGCAGACCGCTTCGACAAGCGGCGCGTGCTTATCATGACGCAGGTGCTGTCCATGCTGCAGGCGCTTATACTGGCATTTCTGGTTATAACCCAGCTTGTGGCCATATGGCAGATCATCCTGCTGAGCGTGTTTCTCGGGATTGTAAATTCTTTTGATATGCCCGCGCGGCAGGCCTTCGTCATACACATGGTGGACCGCAAGGAAGATGTCTCGAATGCGATCGCCCTTAATTCCACCATGTTCAACGGCGCCAGGCTGATCGGCCCCACCATAGCCGGCATGCTCATTGCGATGCTGGGCGAGGGCATGTGTTTCCTTCTGAATGGCCTCAGCTATGCCGCTGTCATAATTTCCCTGTACATGCTGTCAGTAAACGGTTTCGTTCCGAAAAAAAAGGACATCCGTAAGCCGCTTGCAGATCTTCTTGCCGGCACGCGCTATACCTTCGGGTTTGTGCCCATACGGGTGCTGATCCTGCTGCTGGGACTGGTAAGCCTTGCCGGTATGCCGGCATTCGTGCTCATGCCCGTATTTGCCAAAACCATTCTCCACGGCGGCCCTCATACGCTTGGGATGCTCACCGGCGCATCGGGGCTGGGGGCTCTTGCGGGGGCGCTCTATCTTGCATCGCGAACGAGCATACTTGGGCTTGGGCGCGTCATAGCCGTAGCATCCGCCGTGTTCGGAGTGGCGATCTGCCTGTTTTCCCTTTCCGGCAATCTGTATATCTCGCTGTCAGTTCTGGTGTTTGTCGGCTTCAGCATGATCGTGCAGCTTGCCGCAAGCAACACCATTCTTCAGACCATTGCCGATGACGCCATGCGCGGCCGCGTCATGGCCTTCTACGCCATGGCCTTTGCGGGCATGGCCCCCATCGGAAGCCTGATAGCCGGAAGCGCGGCAGACCGCTTCGGCACGCCTGCCGTTGTTTTTACCGGAGGCTTGCTCTGCCTTGCCGGAGCAGCTGTATTTTGCGCGTACCTTCCTTCGCTCAGGGCCCTGCTGCGGCCCGTGTACATACAAAAAGGAATACTTCCAGAGATTGCCCTGGGCATTCAAACTGCCGATACACTGACTTCGATTCAGAAGGAATAAGGGCTACGCAGTATAGTGAATCGTTGAATCGAACGACGGTTTGAACCTGCGGAAAAAAGATATATAACATCTAAAAAAGGGGGCGTCACCTGGTTTGCGCCGGAAAGATAAAAACGCGGTTATATCATTTTTCAACAGAAGGGAGTTTTTTATGAAAGTAACTATAGATTAGGATCGTTGCATGGGAGACAGGCAGTGCAGTGAGATGTGTCCTGAAGTATTTGAATATGATGAGGGAAAGACTGAAAGCGCTCGTGCGTGTTGAGTTTGTTCCGCCTGAACTGGAAGAGCGTGTCAGGCAGACTGCTGCGAAATGTGATACGGAGGCTATTACCATCGAGGAGTAACATAGTACTCCGGACCGGGCCATCGGGCCCACCGATGATGCGCTCTACCAGTCCGAAGCTGCATATAGCGATGCCGACCTGGGCCGTCTGGCCGGGCTGTCTCCTGAGGAGATCAGGGGCATGCCGGTCACCGAGCGGCGCGTGCGGCTGATGAGCAGCCGCAAGGCCGCGCTAACCGAGCTGATACAGGCCTATTATGCCGAGCGGGGATGGACTGAAAGCGGCATTCCCCGGCCTGCTGTTCTCAAGGAACTTGGCCTCTGGGAATTTCTCAGAGAAGACACCCGGATACATATCTCCGCTTTGGCAGGCTGATGTGTACCCTGCGCAGGATAAAAAGAAGATAAAAAGGGAGAGGCTGTAGATGCTCACTAATTAGGTAACTTTTTTGGTCGATATACATAGTATAATAATCCAAAGGAGATACGGCTATGGTAATCCCATGGTACGGTTTGGTTTTTTTTATCTGCTATCTAGTCGTCATCTGGTTCATAAACGCTCTGATGATGCGAAGCCTGCGGGGCATGGCGGGGCAGAAGAAGAAGCATGCAACATGGCTTGCCCTGTCAAATATCTGTCTTGCCGCGGGAGACACCGTGCTGTTTCTCAGCCTGCTGATCAGCTTCGTGCAGAATGCGGCGCCGTGCGAGTTCTCATTTTTTTATCTGCCCCTCTTTTCGTCAATGCCCGGCACGCAGTTCCTGACCGTGCCCGGAGGGATATTCGCCACATCGGTTACCATGTCCCTGTATTATCTTTTTCTGGCGCTGTATGTTCGTGACGTGTTTGAAACCGGCATGACCGGCCCGGCAATGGCTGCCGTATATGTCCTGTGCGCGGCACGGATGCTGCTGCTGCTCTCTCCTGACAATATCTGGCTTGCTTCCTGCCTGCCGGCCAATACGCCCAATTACAGCGCCTGGCTGCGCAATGCGCCGTTTTTTGCTTACGGTATGCTTGCCATTCTGGCACTGGCCCGCGCCACGCGTCGGGCGGGCTCTCATGGCGGGAGCCGGGGTACAGGGTATTTGAAAAATATGACTGCTGTGATAGCCGCTTTGCTGTGCTCCTTCACCTTTTATGGCATTGACATCTTTTTCTCGCACAAGATCGGCGGAATGGGCATATGGATGGCCATGATAGCCAAAACCATCGCCTATATTGTTGCGGCGATTGCCATGTGGCGTGCGGAGTTTAAAAGCGGACCGGAGCCGAGCGGCAGTTTATTATCTGACATATGAAGAATGTTACCCCGTTTGCACTTCTGTATATCATGGTATTATCAGTAATAAACAGACTATTCAATAATGTATTTGACAATATTACTATAGTTTGAAATAAACAAATTAAACAAAAATCGGAAATCACAGAATTCTATAATATATGTTAGGCGTTTTCTTTACAACAACAAGGTGAATAAACTGTGAATCGAAATGATGAAAAACTTGAAGTGAGGAAACTTACAGTAGAGTTAGCCCTTGCCAATAAAGAACTTGCTCTTCAAAAAGAAGAGAAGAGAAAACGGGCAGCAGAGTTAGTCATTGCCAACAAAGAACTTGCTCTTCAGAAAGAAGAAAAAAGAAAACGGGCAGCAGAGTTAGTCATTGCCAACAAAGAACTTGCTTTTCAGAACGAAGAGAAAAGAAAAACGGGCAACAGAGTTAGTCATTGCCAACAAAGAACTTGCTTTTCAGAATGAAGAGAAAGAAAAACGGGCAGCAGAGTTAGTCATTGCCAACAAAGAACTTGCTTTTCAAAATGAAGAGAAAGAAAAACGGGCAGCAGAGTTAGTCATTGCCAACAAAGAACTTGCTTTTCAGAAACGAAGAGAAAGAAAAACGGGCAGCAGAATTAGTCATTGCCAACAAAGAACTTGCTTTTCAAAACGAAGAGAAAGAAAAACGGGCAGCAGAATTAGTCATTGCCAACAAAGAACTTGCTTTTCAGAACTGAAGAGAAAGAAAAACGGGCAGCAGAGTTAGTCCTTGCCAACAAAGAACTTGCTTTTCAGACTGAAGAGAAGAGAAAACGGGCAGCAGAGTTGGTCCTTGCCGACAAAGAACTTGCTCTTCAGTATGACAAGAGAAAAAAAGCAGAGGTATTGGCAACGCATGACCATTTAACAGGATTACCCAATCGAGTCTTGCTCAATGATCGCATCAATCAATACTTACTTCTAGCCAAGCGAACGAAGACATTGGCAGGTTTGATAACTTTAGACATAGATGGATTCAAACAGATAAATGATACTTATGGACATCATATAGGCGATGTCGTTTTAATGTCAATTGCAAAACGATTAACTGAACTAATTCGGGAATCAGACACAATTGCACGTCTTGGAGGAGATGAGTTCATTCTGCTCGCTACAGAAGCCAAGAGTATGAACGATATCAAGAATCTCGCCAATCGTATTTTGAAGATTGTCCAAAATCCAATTATTGTGGGCAAACAAAAAATTATGGTTAAAATTAGTATTGGCATCGCCTGCTATCCATCTAGTGGACAAACAGCCAAGACATTAATGAACAATTCGGATAAAGCCTTATATGCTGCTAAAGCACAAGGCAAAAACTGCTATGCAATTTGGGGGGTCAAATGATATGTATATAAACTAAAGTACGTTGTTGACAAATTGTACATGCTTAAATCCCCCCGCTTCTGTTTTTAATATTTTAAACCGCCAACAACATATTAATTCTGGACAATAATTTAGTTCGTAGGGCGGGTGCTAACCCGCCATTTTTAATTCATGATAACCCTTATCTGACTTATTGCGCGGCGGGTTAGCACCCGCCCTTCTATGAGGACCGTTGTCAAGCCTCGGGTTAATTTTTTTTGTTTTTTTCTTTCTTTATCTTTTGATACTCATTCCGTTTTGGCCGGTTGGGCTTGTCGTTTTCCGGGAACCTTGCCCGGAACCACCTTCTATCCGTGCCGGTATTATAACCGTGCATCCACATACTGCGTGCGCCAATTGGCGTCAGTCCAACCAGTTTAAGAAGCCTTCAATCTACAAAGACGGTGCTTTTAGACCCAGGGCGGGTACGAAGGGCTTCACCAACTGGAATGCCTATCAAATCCTTTTCCTCCTGTTGTATGTCCTTTATGCCATCTTCAGTATCGCGCCTTCCGGCACGATGTCGTGATCAACATACTTCCACAGCGCTATGAGCAGTTTTCTGGCCAGCGCCACGATCCCTATTCGCCTCATTCGCTTGTTGCCCCCTCCAAAGCGCTCATGAAACCACGTGCTTAGCTTACTGCCAGGCTGCCATCTCAGCCATCCCCAGGCTAGCTCTATCAGCAAAGCTCGTATCCGCCGATTGCCCGCTTTGCTTATCCCTTGCTCAATCTGCATATCCCCGCTACTGTAGGGCATTGGCGCAAGACCCGCTGCACCTCCCACCTGCTTCACATTCTTGAATTCCCGCCAGCCAAAAAACTCATAGATCAAATCCCATGAACTGATCGGCCCAATTGCCCGTATCCGGGCAAGCTTGCTTACCTTGCGCATTTGTTCAGGACTTGCCGCAAGCTGCCGCTTCTTTTCCTCTTGTATCTGCCTCAGCTGCCGGTCCAGCACCCCTATCCGTTCATACTCCCGCTTCATCTCCTGCACGATATGCTCTGGCAGTTTGCTTCCATCCCAGGCTCGCACTTCTTCTAGCAGCTTCAGAAATTTACTGCCTACCTCTGCATGTATCCCATACAATACAAGTAATGACTTTATCCGGCTTACATGTGCTCCCCGTTCCTTTAACAGCCGATCCCGCTCTCGGTTGAGTCGCCGTTCATCTTCCTGTTCCTGTGTCGGAACCCGTACCACACTCCAGACTTTCTGCTCTCCTCCCAAGTGCCGTATCAGCATGGTTAACAACTTTAACCCATCTACCCGGTCCGTCTTGGCCCGCCGATGCCGCCGGTTCACTTCGATACTGGCCGAGTCCACCACGATATTCTTTATCCCTATGCTCTCCAAATACCGATGTATCCAAAACCCGTCTCGTCCCGATTCATAACAGCTGTATATGGCGCAATCTTCATCCAGGCTAAAATGCTTCCGGGCCTTGACCAGCTCTTCCTTAAACTCTTCAAGATCTGCTGATGTTATTGTTCGCTCCCTCCTGCGTTGCCCGTCCCCAAACGTCAGGTTCCATTTCTTGTTGGACAGTTCAAGGGATATGTACAAAACCTGCTTACCTGTGCTATTCTTTGCCTCGGTTTGGATCATTTGATTGTTCGCCATGTTTGTCTCCTTTATGCTGAAAGTTATTGACGTGACTTTTTTAGCATATCCGAGACGTGACGCCTGTCAAATGATCCTTTCCTTCATAGTATCTACCGGCTAATACTTGATCCTTTCCTTCATAGTATCTACAGACTGTTTTAATCTTGCGCCAGAACTTTTTTGGCAATCATCCGTTTATAAATCCACTGTGAGATATTAATAAAATAAACAGCATTGGCAAAAAGCATGCATGCGGCCAATCCGTTCTGGCCCCAGTTTAACCAGAGCCCGGCAAAATAGAAAATATACGATAAAATAGCCGCCAGATTGCCAACATCCTCCCAGAAGAATTCACGGCACATGAAATATTTATTATAGAACTGCTTCTCCCAAATTATACCGATTATGGTATTGACCCAAAGCAGCACAAAATTAATCCAGAAGGTGATCAGCGCGCCGGTCCATCCCTGGCCGGTGAGCAGGACACGCAGCACATAATACAAGCTCATGAATAAAATTAAAATCTGCACCCCGCCTATCATCATCATCGCGCGGGTCAGCGGCGACGCGTCCTGCCGGGTCTTTTGTTCTGCTGTATACATAAGGACCTCCTGTCGTTTATTTTCCAGTTCCAAGTTGTTTGGACACGGTTGCTTCGTCATTCATGCCGAACTGCTTTTCAACTCGGCGATATAAGCCGGTTGTTAATGCATTGACTTGATCTGATGTTCTATGGCCACCCCATACATGCTTAAGATAAAAGACCAGAAATTTCCGGTACAGCTTCATGGGCATGAAACGACGGAGAACGTCACATAGTATAACCTGTTCAGAACCAGTTGCTTTGAAAAAAAAGCTGGGAAATTCATCTGTTTATTTTGTTCGATCATGCGGTTTATTGCGCTGAACATGCAGCAGGTTCCAAACAAAATTATAACAAGGTGTTTAAAAAAATTTGTTTCTTTAAGGAAAGTATAAATTCAACGGCTTTTGCTGTCAATAAAATAGTACATGCGCGTTTACAAATTTTCAAGCTTTGCATCTTACCAGTTTATCCGTCACAACGTACCCACATATTTTTAAATTTTCACCGTTGCGAAAAATTGCCTGGGAATAAATCGAAAACAGCAAACAATTTAGCCTCACAGTCCGTCATTCATTCAACTTCTTTTTCAGGCCGGTACTCTCCAAGCTCCTTGCCGCCGAACTGCGTAATGGTCAACTTGAAAAAATTTGAATGCCCAGTTCGACGGGCGGGTGCTAACCCGCCATTTTTAATTCATGATAACCCTTATCTGACTTATTGCGGCGGGTTAGCACCCGCCCTTCACACTGAAGGCAAGGACGCGTTTGTGTAATTTGTCAACAACGCTCAAGCTACCACATATAAATTTGAATCAACCTTCTTGTTTGTGATGCTAACGAACAGTGCGCGACATATGTATAAGCTGCACGGTATCATTGGCATCAAAAATCATAAAACGCGGTTCCGGTGAGAGCTTTCTTTTTGGCCATACCGTCCACTCCGGCAGTTCCGGCACGTTCGGATCGCCCGTCCGGGCAAACTGGGCATTATAGGCCATTATGGCATCCGTTAGCGCCTGCCAGCCCGGGCGATTGTCTTCCCGGAAGATGAGCTTCTCAATACCGTCAAAAACGGGAGAATGACCCGGTAAGGCCGAAATTAAAGGGTATATCAAGGCCGTGGCAGGCCCCGAGTGCCTGGGCCCAGCTCATTCTATTTGTAGGGCCAATGTCGGTGGGCCAGGCATTATAGCCGAACCTGCGGTACTGGCCGTACTCAAAGATATAGCTGTAGACACCCGGCTGCGTGTCATGCGCGCTCATTTTGTATGCCAGGGAATCAAGCCCCGTGATGCGGGAAATCTGCGTTCCCTGTTTGCCAATCAACTGATAAAGGCTTTTAGGAAAAAACTTATACACACCAAACAGATACATGAACAGCTTGCCTTCTTCAGACGTGCTGCCGATGATAATCGGAACCTGGGCATATTTTGCAGGATCGTCAAAGGCGCCGGCGCCCTCGGCAGGAATGACCGCTCCATCGTTGAAAACATCCGGATTGCCCTTCAGCCCGGAGGTTGCCGAAAAAAAGTCTGCCGTGGTTTTTGACAGCAGATAGGCCCTGATCCCGGCATTGCTCATGCTCTCCCGCTCAGCGGCTGCCTGGTCCGCAGGCGTTCCATCCTTCACCAGCAGGGCCTCGATGACGCTGTTGGCGTATTCTTCGCCCTCTTCCACTGATTTGGGCGCAAGGCCGCCGCTCTGCGATATGACCCGGTGAAAGAGGCCTTTGGCCGGGGGTGAAATCATCAGGATCAAGCCATTCACCCCGCCTGCCGACTCTCCGGCAACGGTAATATTGTTCGGGCTGCCGCCGAAGGCCTCGATATTGTCGCGCACCCAGGCAAGGGCTTTTATGATATCAAGGATGGCAAAATTGCCGGAGCCGCTGAGGGGGTCCCGGCCTTCGCGCAGCGCCGGGTGGGTGAACCATCCCAGGGGGCCAAGCCGGTAGTTGATGGTAACAACAACCATGTTGTTCCTGCCGGCCAGAGCCGCACTGATGTAGGGGTCGGCAGAGCCGACCTTGTTGCTGCCGCCATGAATCCAGAAGTAAACGGGCAGATTTTTCTCTGTTGAGCGCGGCCGCCATATATTCAGATAGAGGCAATCCTCGCTGCCCTTGAGGACGGTTGTGCCATTGTCAGAAGCGGTTTGCGGGCACCAGCTGCAGAACTCTGTGCTCTGTTTTGTCTCCATCCAGGCATCAGGATCCTGCGGCGCTTGCCAGCGCAGCTCTCCCACCGGGGGCCGGGCATACGGGATGGCCTTCCAGACCCGGGTTGTATAATTATCTTCAAAGCCCTTAACAGCGCCCCGGTTTGTGGTGACGGTTGCAGTATCCTCCCATGAAGCTGCTGCATACGCATTCGGGGTCGGACCGCTGCCGCCGTCTGCCTGCATGCCCGGAACAGCCGACAGGGCAAAAAGCAGAGCGGCAAAAAAAGCTGTTCGCAGGATATGTGTGCTCATAGGCTTCCTCCCTGTTCAATAAAAAGGAATGAAGGTTTGTGCATGCTGGATTAATCAGGGATAGCCACCGATGCTGCGCTCCCCTTCTGTCCTTTCTTTATTCAACTTCTTTTTCAGGCCGGTACTCTCCAAGCTCCTTGCCGCCGAACTGCGTAATGGTCATCTTGAAAAAATTCGAATGTTCGGGGTCCTTCAGGATAGGGCCGAGAAATTTATCTTTCAAGCCAGGCGGAAACATGCCCCGGGCTTCCATCGTGTCGCCGAGTGCCATGATCTCCTTCGGGTCGGTAATCTGCGAAAGCTCTCCGTCGAGAATGACGCTCCACCAGCCCCGCCGCCGCGGATCGCCGCCAATCTGAAAGGTATGAAAGACCGTAAAGCAGACATTTTTGCAGGTCTTAAAGTAGTTGTACTTTCTGCCGCTCAAGCCCAGGCCGAAGTACAAACCGCCATTATCGTAATGCGTATAGGTGAGCGGCACGCCATAGGGCCGGCTGCCGTCGGTGAAGCACAATACGCCGTCGCGCTTGGATTTCAGCAGCTCTTCAATTCTCGGCTTTTCCAAAAACAGTGATTGTGTTTTAAGCTCTGCCATAGGGTACTCCTTTTAAAATAATTAGAATTCAGAAGCCAGTAGCCGGAATTCAGAATGAAGACAATAAAATCAAAAAATAATTGATTGAATCGGTGCGCGGTGCGAACCCTACCTGCTTTCCTGTTTCTCCCACACCACATTGCGAAATCCTTTGCGCAGGTCAAGATAGCGTATCTTATGCGGTTCAATGGTTATGATATTGAAATTGACATTGTTTACCGCCTGCTCAAGCCCCTGTGCAGCCACGGCCTCTCTGTTGCGGAAATATTTCATGACCTCCTGCGCCCGGGCCGGATCGTCATTTTTTTTAAACAGCGTTGCGCTGCCCCATACCTGCAGCCCCGAGGCGCTCAGATAGTCTTTTTCGGGATAATACGGATCATTGATGGTGTAGGACACGGAAGGATTTTTTTGCATGCTTAAAATCTTGCTGCCCCCTTCGGACAGAATATAGACGGTCAGCCCGTTGTTGAAATATTCCAGCGTGGTGCAGCGCGGCTCATTGTCGCGGCAGGTGGCAAGGTTGAGCACATTGTGCGAGCTGATGTAGGCAGCGGCGACTTTTTCAAACTCAGCGGCAGACATGGCTTCGATAAGATGGATGCCGAACTTTTCGAAGACAGCCTGCTCCTGCCTGTTTGCATGGGGGATTATAAGCTTTGGCATAGCTGAAGACTCCATAAAAACAGAAATAAAAAAACAGAGGCCGGCATTCAGAAGTCAGAATAGAGAAAATAAAAATCAGTTTATCGGTGGGCATAGCCCGGAAACCTTCTTGTTCTTTTCTATAAACCCCATTTTTCTGCCTTTTCGGGATATGGTCAGACAGATGGTTCCGGAATCATATAAATATGCCAGGGGTATGCCGTACGCGGCGCCAACGCCGGCAAGCGATAAAACGCCGACCTTATTCTGGCGTAAGAACGACTCGATGGCCTGCATTGAAAGTTCTTTTACATTGCTCTTTGTTTTCATCAAGGTTCCCTTTAAAAAATTACACGCTTGTTTTATTTTTGAATTGTTAATGGCGTGTGAAGTTCGTGCGGCTTTGTTCTCACCGGCTTTATAAGCATAAAATATTATAATGAATACTTATGAAATTTTGTAAAATCTGTCAATTGTAAAAACAACTTCGGCATGCATAAGCAAACAACCCGAGAATCAAAAGCAGTTGACAGTGTGCGCAGTGTGCACCGCATGACGATAGGGTATTTAAAAAATGGCGCGCAGTGCGCAGCTACACCCGCTTCATGTTGGCAATAAGGTCCTTCACGGAAACCGTTGCCATGCCCGAGGTGGTATCGGACATGGCATAGGGGATAATCAGCTCCCCGCGGTTGATAAGAGCGCCGCAGGAATACACCACATTGGGCACATAACCTTCCCGCTCTTCATCTTTGGGCTTCATGAGCGGCTCGTTCAGCACCGCTGTGACACGGCCGGGCTCTTCCAGGTCCAGGAGAATAGCGCTGATGCTGTACTGCCGCATGGGCCCGACGCCATGGGTGAGCACAAGCCAGCCTTCCGGGGTTTCCAGGGGCGAGCCGCAATTGCCGATCTGGATGAATTCCCAGGGACGGCTGGGCCGCTGTATAATCGTTGATTTCTGCCAGAAGTGCAGGTGATCGGAAAACATTATATGATTGTTTTCGTTATCCTGCCGCGACAGCATCACATATTTGCCCTTGATGCGCCGGGGAAACAGGGCCATGCCCTTGTTCTGTATGGCGCGGCCGTTGAGCGTTATCATTTTAATCGTGAGGAAGTCCCTGGTTTCGATAAGCTGGGGCAGTATGACAAGCCCGTTATAGGCGGTGTACGTGGCGTAATAGGTCACCTGGCCGTCATCATCCACAAATCTCACGAACCGCGCGTCTTCAATGCCGCTGCGCTCATTTTCTGAGGCCGGGAAAATGACCCGCTCCGAGAGCGGGCTTGCCGGGTTGAACTTCAGCTCATAGTTTGACCGCGCAAGCCACTGCACCACGTCCAAACTTTCATCGCGCTGTTTTTCGGTGAAGGCGCTCTCCCTCTCGAGCAGCATGATCTGCTCGCGGAGCTGATTATAGTTAAAATCCTCCGGCAGCCGGTCCAGCAGGCTCGTGGTTATTTCATTGCATGCCTGCATTTCATTGAGCTTGAGCTGAAACAGATGTTTGTTGTACGTGGTGTCGAGCTCCAGCTCGGCCCGCTCAACAAAATCGCTGACCGCGTCAAAGGCAATGGCATTATTTTCATCGATGATGCCGCTTCTGAACTCGATTGAGGAAATATGCCCCTCACCGACTGCGCGCAGGCTCATGATAAAGCGTATGGCCCCGGTATTAAGGCCGCATTGATCCGGATGCAGGACTATGGAGGGATTGAACAGCGCTGCCGAGTCAATTGAATACTCCATGGTGAAATAGGCGCCGATCAGCTGCTGCTTTACATCCGAGACCTGGTCTTCCGGCATCATCAGGCGGGAAACAACCGTGAAATGGCGCCGGAATACATCATCGATATTGCGGTGCCTTTCTGAAAACTCCGCGTACACGCGGTCAAGAAGAGCAGCGGCTTCCTGATCGGGCATGCGCATAACCCGCTTGATGATCCGCAGGATGCGGACCGCCCGGTGCGGCAGATGCAGCCGCGTAATGACTCTGGTCGGGTCCCGCTCGATGCGTTTTCTTCTGCGCCGTACTATCGGCATGCCGTCCATTAAACACCTCCATCATTGAATGTTGCCTGTCCACCGGCCGGTCAATATGCCGGCAGGGGACACGGTACTCAAACCAGCGGATCATGACTTTTTAGTTTAACACACCTCACCTGATGGCAGGGCGGTGAAAGGAAGAATATTTGACTGATAATTTTAAATGCCATGGACCTCTCGTTATAGTCTCCATTGCTGTATTGTACCACATGTTGCTAATTTCAGCCTGAGATATCAACCTGAGCTTGCTCTGTGCGAAGTCGAAGCAAGCAGGATGATTCCTATATTTTTTCTGTACGCCGCAAAAAAAAACGAAAAACCCTGCTGAACATAGTCAGCAGGGTTTTTCAATAAAAATCCGGCAAGGTCCTACTCTCCCACCCAGCTACCCGGGCAGTACCATCGGCGCTACAGGGCTTAACTTCCGTGTTCGAGATGGGAACGGGTGTTTCTCCTGTGCTATACTCACCGAAAATAAGTCTTACATATGGAAGATATTGAGATTATAAGCAGCGCTGATCGCTGTAATTTAACAAGTAAAGATAAATGATCAAGCCGCACGACCTATTAGTACTGGTCAGCTAAATTCATTACTGAACTTACACATCCAGCCTATCAACCTGGTGGTCTACCAGGGGTCTTTAGACCAGTATTGCTACTGATAGGGATATCTAATCTAGAGGTTGGCTTCCCACTTAGATGCTTTCAGTGGTTATCCATTCCGAACATGGCTACCCAGCTATGCCTCTGGCGAAACAACTGGTACACTAGAGGTTCGTCCATCCCGGTCCTCTCGTACTAGGGACAGCTCCTCGCAAATATCCTGCGCCCACAGCAGATAGGGACCGAACTGTCTCACGACGTTCTGAACCCAGCTCACGTACCGCTTTAAATGGCGAACAGCCATACCCTTGGGACCTTGTCCAGCCCCAGGATGCGATGAGCCGACATCGAGGTGCCAAACCTCCCCGTCGATGTGGACTCTTGGGGGAGATAAGCCTGTTATCCCCGGAGTACCTTTTATCCGTTGAGCGATGGCCCTTCCATGCGGAACCACCGGATCACTAAGACCTGCTTTCGCACCTGTTCGAGATGTCTCTCTCACAGTCAAGCTCCCTTATGCCTTTGCACTCTACGGCTGGTTTCCAATCAGCCTGAGGGAACCTTCGCGCGCCTCCGTTACAATTTGGGAGGCGACCGCCCCAGTCAAACTACCCACCAGACAGTGTCCCTGACCCGGATAACGGGCCTAGGTTAGAATCTCAGAATCATCAGGGTGGTATTTCAAGGTTGACTCCACCCAGACTGGCGTCCAGGCTTCAAAGTCTCCCACCTATCCTACACAGATAATACCAAAACTCACTGTCAAGCTATAGTAAAGGTTCACGGGGTCTTTCCGTCTAACTGCGGGTAAACGGTATCTTCACCGTTAATATAATTTCGCTGAGTCTCTCGTCGAGACAGTGTGGAAATCGTTACGCCATTCGTGCAGGTCGGAACTTACCCGACAAGGAATTTCGCTACCTTAGGACCGTTATAGTTACGGCCGCCGTTTACTGGGGCTTCGGTTCTGAGCTTCTCCTTACGGATGACACATCCCCTTAACCTTCCAGCACCGGGCAGGCGTCAGTCCCTATACTTCGTCTTGCGACTTTGCAGAGACCTATGTTTTTGTTAAACAGTCGCTACCACCTTTTCACTGCGACCCCTTCACGCTCCACGGGCGAACCGCTTCACGCTAGAGGGGCACTCCTTTTCCCGAAGTTACGGAGTTAGTTTGCAGAGTTCCTTAACGAGAGTTCTCTCAAGCGCCTTAGGATACTCACCTTGCCTACCTGTGTCGGTTTTGGTACAGTCACCACATTGACTCGCTACGAGGTTTTTCTTGGCAGCATGGGATCAACCAGTTTATGGAGCTAGGCTCCTCCTCATCACCTCTCGGCGTTTAAAATGGGAGAACGGATTTGCCAATTCTCCCCGCCTACGGGCTTAAACCGGGACATCCAGCACCCGGATGGTCTACCCTTCTGCGTCACCCCTTCGCTCAGACGCCAACATGGTGGTACAGGAATATTAACCTGTTTTCCATCGATTACGCTTTTCAGCCTCATCTTAGGCACTGACTAACCCTGGGCGGATTACCCTTCCCCAGGAAACCTTAGGCTTTCGGCGTGCAGGTTTCTCACCTGCATTGTCGTTACTCATGTCCGCATAATCACTTCCAGCAACTCCACCTGTCCTTACGGTCCGGCTTCGCTGTCGCTGGAACGCTCCCCTACCCCTTGTTTCCGAAGAAACAAAGCCATAGCTTCGGTTACATGCTTGAGCCCCGTTGAATTTTAGGCGCAGACACACTCGACCAGTGAGCTATTACGCTTTCTTTAAAGGATGGCTGCTTCTAAGCCAACCTCCTGGCTGTCTGTGCGTCTCCACTTCCTTTACCACTTAGCATGTATTTGGGACCTTAGCTGATGGTCTGGGTTCTTTCCCTCTCGCCGACGGAACTTATCTCCCGCCGTCTGACTCCTGCAATTCAGGCAATCGGCATTCGAAGTTTATTTGGGTTTGGTAATCCTGTAAGACCCCTAGCCCATTCAGAGCTCTACCTCCAACGCCCACTTGCAAGGCTATACCTAAATATATTTCGGGGAGAACCAGCTATCACTAAGTTTGATTAGCCTTTCACTCCTAGCCACAGCTCATCCAAAAGATTTTCAACTCTTACTGGTTCGGGCCTCCATTCCGTTTTACCGGAACTTTACCCTGGCCATGGCTAGATCACTTAGCTTCGGGTCTACTCAATGCAACTCAACGCCCTGTTCAGACTCGCTTTCGCTACGGCTACACCTAACGGCTTAACCTTGCCACATTGAGTAACTCGCGGACTCATTATGCAAAAGGCACGCGGTCACCCTTTACAGGAGCAAGCCCCTGTAAATAGGGCTACCACAACTTGTAGGCATACGGTTTCAGGTACTATTTCACTCCCATCCCTGGGTTCTTTTCACCTTTCCCTCACGGTACTAGTTCACTATCGGTCGTCAGGTAGTATTTAGCCTTAGGAGATGGTCCTCCTGAATTCCTACAGGGTTTCTCGTGTCCCGTAGTACTTGGGTGTTTATCCGAGGAGACTGATTCATGTCGCTTACGGGGCTATCACCCTCTATGACCCGACTTTCCAGACGGTTCAGCTATAAATCAGTTTTGTAACTCCACGGCGGCGCTGCAACACCACCCGATAAATCCCACGACCCCAGCCATGCAACGCTTGCAGGCTATCACACATAACTGGTTTGGGCTCTTCCCCGTTCGCTCGCCACTACTGGGGGAATCACTATTGTTTTCTCTTCCTGAGGGTACTGAGATGTTTCACTTCCCCTCGTTCGCTTCAGCAGCCTATGTATTCAGCTGAAGATACCGCGGCATTACCCGCGATAGGTTTCCCAATTCAGAAATCTTCGGATCTAAGCCTATTTAGCGGCTCCCCGAAGCTTATCGCAGCTTATCACGTCTTTCATCGCCTCCTGACGCCAAGGCATCCACCGTATGCCCTTAGTAGCTTGATCAAATGCTTGAGAAATTACTTTGATCAACGCTATTATAATCTCAATTTTCCATATGTAATTTTCAAAGAACGGTATTAAAACAGCAAGTGACTGCTTTTTCTAAAAAAGCTTTCGCCTGCGGCTTTAATGGGGTATGGAGGTAATCGGACTCGAACCGATGGCCCCCTGCGTGCAAAGCAGGTGCTCTCCCAACTGAGCTATACCCCCTATTTCATGGGCCTGGGTAGATTCGAACTACCGACCTCACGCTTATCAGGCGTGCGCTCTTACCAGCTGAGCTACAGGCCCATAATTCAACCTGTACCCGAAGGCTTAAAAAAAAAGATAAATAGAGAAGGTAACTGCTCGTGAGTTATTTTGCTGCTTGTGTTGCTTATTTGGTTATTACACCATAGAAAGGAGGTGATCCAGCCACAGGTTCTCCTACGGCTACCTTGTTACGACTTCACCCCAATCACCAGTTATACCGTCGGCGTCTGCCTCCATTGCTGGTTAGCCCAACGACATCTAGTATAGCTGACTTTCGTGGTGTGACGGGCGGTGTGTACAAGGCCCGAGAACGTATTCACCGCGACCTGCTGATTCGCGATTACTAGCGATTCCGACTTCATGGAGTCGAGTTGCAGACTCCAATCCGAACTGGGACCGGCTTTTTGGGATTTGCTTGCTCTCGCGAGCTTGCTGCCCTTTGTACCGGCCATTGTAGTACGTGTGTAGCCCTGGGCATAAGGGCCATGAGGACTTGACGTCATCCCCACCTTCCTCCGGTTTGACACCGGCAGTTCCGTTAGAGTGCCCAACTAAATGATGGCAACTAACAGTAGGGGTTGCGCTCGTTGCGGGACTTAACCCAACATCTCACGACACGAGCTGACGACAGCCATGCAGCACCTGTCACCGATCCAGCCGAGCTGACCCGCCTGTTTCCAGGCAGTACGATCGGGATGTCAAGCCCAGGTAAGGTTATGCGCGTTGCGTCGAATTAAACCACATACTCCACCGCTTGTGCGGGCCCCCGTCAATTCCTTTGAGTTTTAATCTTGCGACCGTAATCCCCAGGCGGTGCACTTAATGCGTTAGCTGCGGCACTGAAGGTTTTATTACCCCCAACACCTAGTGCACATCGTTTACGGCGTGGACTACCAGGGTATCTAATCCTGTTTGCTCCCCACGCTTTCACGTCTCAGCGTCAGTATCGAGCCAGAGAGCCGCTTTCGCCGCCGGTGTTCTTCCCAATATCTATGAATTTCACCTCTACACTGGGAATTCCACTCTCCTCTCTCGTACTCAAGATTTGCAGTTTCAGATGCACTTCCTCGGTTGAGCCGAGGGCTTTCACATCTGACACACAGACCCGCCTACACGTTCTTTACGCCCAATAATTCCGAACAACGCTTGCACCCTCCGTATTACCGCGGCTGCTGGCACGGAGTTAGCCGGTGCTTCCTTCGACGGTACCGTCATCTGACTGCATTATTCACACAGTCCATTATTCGTCCCATCCGACAGAGCTTTACGACCCGAAAGCCTTCATCACTCACACGGCGTCGCTGCGTCAGGGTTTCCCCCATTGCGCAATATTCCCCACTGCTGCCTCCCGTAGGAGTCTGGACCGTGTCTCAGTTCCAGTGTGGCTGGCCGCCCTCTCAGGCCAGCTAACCATCGTAGCCTTGGTAGGCCATTACCCCACCAACAAGCTAATGGTACGCGGGCTCATCTTTAAGTGGTAGCTTATGTCAGAGGCCACCTTTCCCCACAGACATTTCAAACTGTGAGCATATCCGGTATTAGCACCGCTTTCGCAGTGTTATCCCAAGCTTAAAGGCAGATTACCCACGCGTTACTCACCCGTGCGCCACTCTACTCATCCCGGCAAGCCGGGACTTTCTCGTTCGACTTGCATGTGTTAGGCACGCCGTCAGCGTTCGTTCTGAGCCAGGATCAAACTCTTCAATTTATTTTTTGAAAAGTTTTAACTCAAAAGACAATTAACCTTCTCTATTTATTTCAAAGAACATAGTGCTCTAAGGCATCTACTCATTATATCCGAGTAAATTGTTTTGTCAACTTTTTTTTAAAAGTTTTTCATGCCTAATTGCAGCGCAAGCAAGGAACTTGAAAACTGCATAAAGACAATCACTGACGTGCCAAAGAACAACATAAAATTATCTTGTCATTATATCGTATCTAAATGATTTTGTCAAATCTTTTTTCATTTTTTTCATTTTTTTTGCATCTTGCTGAAATAGCTTACTTTTTTAATGCTTGCCATAAAAAAAACCGGTAGAATTTACCGAATTTCTATCTTATGAAAACGCTTTTTGCCGGCACGCAGCATGATAATGCCGTTTTTAACGTGAGCAGGGTGTAATCCTTGTGTCAAATTGATCAAGCCGCTCTCCATTGATATAAGCGCCGCCTTCGGCAACAAGGCGCCGGGCATCACTGCGGGAACTGCAGAGGCCGGCTTCGGTAAAGAGCATAAATGCCGCTACCCCCTCTTCCAGCCGGCGTGGCTCAACGACCGTTGTCGGCACAGAGTCCAGATTTGCCCCGTCACCATAAAAAACGCTGCGGGCGCTTTCCTGCGCCTGTGCAGCTGCATCGCTGCCGTGGGTTATGGCTGTTGCCTCAAATGCCAGCCGCTGCTTTGCTGTATTAATATTTGCTCCCTGCGCAGTCAGACAGCCTATCTCTTCCATGGAAAGAAAGGTAAAAAACGCAAGAAAGCGGGCGACATCGCGGTCATCGGCATTTACCCAGTACTGATAATATTCATAGGCGGAGGTTCTTTCGGCATCAAGCCAGACAGCCCCCTTCTCCGTTTTCCCCATTTTGGCCCCTGCAGCCGTCGTAATCAGCGGAAAGGTCAGCCCGTAGGATTCCCTGCCTTCAACACGGCGGATAAGGTCAATGCCGGCTACAATATTACCCCACTGGTCATTGCCGCCTATCTGCAGCATGCAGGTATGATTTTGATTAAGATACAGAAAATCATATGACTGCAGAAGCATGTAATTAAACTCAATAAAGTTCAGTCCTGTTTCGAGACGCTTTTTATATGACTCGGCGGCTATCATTCTGTTGACGCTGAAATGCCTGCCGATATCGCGCAAAAAATCTATATAGCGCACCGGCACGAGCCAGTCGGCATTATTGAGCAGCATCGCGGCAGAGCCGCCGCTGAAATCGATATACCGGGCAAACTGCTCTTTTATTTTTTTACCGTTTTCCTCGACCTCTTCACAGGAAAGGATTTTACGCATCTCATTCTTGCCGCTGGGATCACCGATCAGCGCCGTGCCGCCGCCCAGAAGAACGATGGGGCGATGACCGGCCCGCTGCATATGGGCAAGGGCCATAATCGGCAGCAAATGGCCCACATGCAGGCTCGAAGCCGTCGGGTCAAAGCCGGCATAGCAGGTAAGCGGCCCTTGAAGCGCATCTCGAAGAGCCGGCTCATTGGTCACCTGCTCGACAAAGCCGCGTTCTTTGAGAATGTCGTAAATGCTCATAGCGAACTCCGCCTTTTTAAATGTAAAACTATAAATCCTGTTTGCAGTGCAGCTCAGGTTACTGTTTACGCATACGCCATCATCTGCGCAAAACTCGCAGGGGCGGTTCGCGAACCGCCCCTACATTTTCATATCAGATTGCAGGTTGGGCTGCGCCCACCTTATCAATACCCTGCGCAGCCGCTACTACGGCTGAAACCATTACTTTGCATACTCAATTGCGCGGGTCTCACGTATGACGGTGACTTTTATCTGCCCCGGATAGGTAAGGGACTCCTCAATCTTCTTGGCAAGATCCTTTGAAAGAACCACCGCGCCATCATCGTTTATATCGCCGCTTTCAACCATGACACGTATTTCGCGGCCGGCCTGCACGGCATAGGATTTGCTGACGCCCTTAAAGGCATTGGCAATATCCTCAAGGTCCCGGAGATGCTTGACATAGGTCATCAGCATTTCGCGCCGGGCCCCCGGCCGCGCTGCGGACAGGGCATCAGCGGCCTGCACAAGCACCGCAAGCACGGTCTGCGCCTTGACATCATCATGATGGGCAGCTATGGCATGAATGATCTCTTCAGCCTCGCCGTGCTTCTTTGCAAGGTCGGCGCCGATAAGGGCGTGCGACCCTTCAACTTCATGATCAACGGCTTTGCCGATATCATGCAGCAGCCCCGCACGCTTGGCAGACTTGACATTGATGCCGAGTTCGGATGCCATCATGCCGCACAGGTAGGAGACCTCCAGAGAGTGCTGGAGCACATTCTGATCATAGCTGGTGCGGAATTTCAATCGTCCCAGCAGGCGCAGCAGCTCGGGATTTATTTTCTGAATGCCGACATCAAAGGTTACCTGCTCTCCGGCCTCCCGAATGGTGTTGTCCACCTCGCCCCTGACCTTCTCCACGATCTCTTCTATCCGCGAGGGGTGAATGCGGCCGTCGGTAATCAGTTTTTCCAGAGCGATGCGCGCAACTTCGCGACGTATAGGATCAAAGGATGATATCAGTATTGTTTCAGGCGTATCGTCAATGATCAGATCAACGCCGGTAATCTGCTCAATAGCGCGGATATTGCGGCCTTCGCGGCCGATAATGCGCCCCTTCATCTCATCATTGGGAAGGGCCACCACGGATACGGTCTTCTCTGCGACATAATCGGCGCTGTAGCGCTGTATGGCTATGGCAATGATATTGCGGGCAATCTTATCGGCATTCTCTTTGGTTTCCTCCTCGATCCTGCGTATGGTTCGTGCAGACTCATGCTTGGCCTCATTTTCCAGGTTTTGCATCAGAATCTTTTTCGCCTCCTCGGAGGTCATGCCCGATATGCGCTCAAGCTTACGCTTCTGCTCTTCAAGAGACTGCGTATACTGGTCCTCCATGTCCTTCACGGCCTTTTCCTGCGCCGAAAGGGTCTTTTCACGTTTTGCAATGGTGATTTCCTTCTGATCGACCAGTCCGACCTTCTTTTCGAGGTTTTCCTCCCTCTGCGCAAGCCGCTTTTCCTGCTTTTGCATTTCGAACTTCTTGTTGCGCGACTCCTTTTCAAACTCTGCCTTTGTGCGGTACAGCTCTTCTTTGGCCTGCAGTTTGGCCTCCTTTCACAAGCGTGTCTGCTTCCTTTTTTGCTTCATTTATAAGCTTGCCGACCGTCTCTTCAGCAGAAGATATTTTATTTTCTATAATTTTTTTTCTTAGAAAAAATCCTACGACGATTCCGGCGACAGCACCGGAGATACCGGCTAGTGCTATGTATATCGGGTCCAAAGTTATTCCTCCTTTATCTGATTATTATATGTAGCAGCCGTAAGGCGATGTTACGACCGGTTGCTCGTATACCAAGCATATCTTTAACCGGCACATTCATCAACTTTACGCTGATGAGCAGCACCTGCACTGAAAAAAATTCCCGGACTTGTGAGAACTGTGAACGGAATGAAAGGCTGGCTGCAGAAGGTCTTTTACAATAAAAACATTATGCGGATTTATAGCTGCTGTTAGAAACACATCCCATTGAATGAACAGGCATTAAAAACAAACCATCGTATATGCCCTGTGGGTACTCTGTATAAATGTTTAAAGGCCTTACACACCTTTTTTAAGCTCTTTTACTCCGCTATGCTTTCATTCACAGTTCTGTCTGAAAATCTATACACAAGGGCTTTTTAAATCCCCATATTAAAAAACAGTTCCCTCCAAGAAAAATTTTATATAATTAATAGAATTTAACCGTATAGGTGAAACGAGTATACATACTTTACAATCGCGAATCAATCAGTTTTACAAGCCGCTCAGAATCCGCCTCAATGCTTCCGGCCAGACTCTTTAGTGCATCATCCTTTTTAATACAGTCATCTGCAAGATTTAAGGCCACCAGAACCATCAGGTTGAACGTATCTGCCGTCGCCCCTGTTTTGCGAGCCTGATCTATCTGATCATTAAGGAAATTTTCAACGCGCGCCACATGCTCTGCGTCATGTGTGCCCTTGAGCAGATAGGTCTGCCCCATTACCGTTATTTGAAAACTTTCCCCCATCTAGATATACCTATGCTATATGCCGAGCTCCTCGATTTTAGCCAGTATTGCATCTACCCGCTGACTGACCGCACCACGCTCACTGGAGAACTCATCTATTTTTTTAATCATCTGGTCGCGCTCCTGTGCGTGAGCAGATATCTGCTGCTCAATTGCCTCTTTTTCTTTTACAACGGTTTCATACTTTTCAATAATCAGTTCAACCTTGTGAGCCAGCGTATCAAATGCATTCAGAGTATCCATCCATAACCTCAAGCAATTAAATTAATATTTTACCAGTTAAGTTAAAAGGTTATATGCTAAAAGTCAAGCTGTTTCTTAAGGCAACAGCAACCCTCGTAGCAGTTGGCTTGATGTAGCCTTAAAAGGGCATACTAAAAAAAACACGCTGTGTTGCCGTTGCCTTCTCCAGGGATACATCGCCACAGGCGATGGTTTGCGTGAAGACAATGAAACAGCAGCCCCTGACCATCAATGGTCATTCCATTTACAGACGGAACACCTGCCAGTTAAAAGATTGAATTTTCTTTACTTTTTCTATACTCGAGCGGGTCGCCGGCAGAATCATGGAATCTTCAAAAAAACCTGCATGCGTATCGGCCGGTGACCCGCAGCTATCGCTCAATGCACGAAGGGTTTGCTTAACTGATTGCGCAATGCCTTGCAGATGATAGCCGCCCTCAAGGACAAACAGCAGCCTGCCGCCGCATACAGTTTCAGCGAGTTGCCTGATAATCCTTGTCATGTCATAAAAACCCTGAGGGGTGACATCCATAGTACCAAGCGGATCATGCTGGTAAATGTCAAACCCCGCTGACACCAGCACAAATTGGGGCTGGTACTCAACGGCAAGCGGCACAAGTATCTCATTGAAAATACTTGCATAATCACCGTCGCCCTGCCCACCTGACAGAGGAACATTTACCGTAAAACCCCGGCCTGCATTTTCCCCTGTCTCTTCAAAAGCACCTGTTCCCGGATAGTAGGGATACTGGTGAGTCGACACATACAGCACCCGCGGGTCAGCATAAAAAGAGTGCTGCGTTCCGTTGCCGTGATGGATATCCCAGTCGACAATCAGAACCCGCTGCATTTTATGCTTTTCAAGCAAATAACGGGCTCCGATAGCTGCATTATTAAAAAGGCAGAATCCCATTGCATGGCTGTTTTCGGCATGATGACCCGGGGGGCGAACCAGAGCAAAACCATTATCGGCCGCACCTGAAAGTATCATATCAATACCGTCCAGCACTGCGCCCACAGCATGTGCAGCTGCATCCCAGGAACCTTCAGACGTGCCCGTATCGGGATCAAGACTAGAGGGCGGCCTGCCTGCCGTGGCGGCTATACGCTCTATATATGCCGGAGAATGATTCAGGGCAATTTCAGCTTTTGTTGCCCTTCGCGGTGAAATCTCTTCGAAACATCCTGCCATATCCCCGTCCTGAAGCATGGCATAGATTGCTTCCAGACGCTCAGGACTCTCCGGATGGCCATGCTGCGTTACATGGCCAAGGAAGCATGTGTCCTTAAAAATAACGGTTCTTCCCATGGCATTGCTCCGCTATAATTTATTCCGGATGTTATGTTGACAATACTGTAAAAAGCGGCTACAAACAACAAAAAGATTTAATAAAATACCACTATAAAAACAGGCTGTAGTAACTATGTTCGGCTTGGGATTTCAGGAAATTATTATCATCCTCGTTGTTGCGCTGCTTATTATCGGGCCGCGCAAGCTGCCTGATCTGGCAAAATCGCTGGGCAAAGCATTTCGTGAATTCAAGCATGCAACAGACGACATCAAACAGAATTTTGATCTTGACTCGCTGACACGGGAAGCCCCCCCTCCCCTATCAAAAAAAACATCCCCGACTGACGACGAAGCGCAAAAAACAGATCACAAAGAACCCGCGTAATGGAAGAAGAAAAACTCCCCCTGACCTCACATCTGGAAGAACTGCGCAAACGCCTGGTAATCAGCCTTATCGCTACGGGCATCGGTTTCTGTGCCTGCTACGGATTCTCAGAGCAGATATTTCTACTGTTATCCGCCCCGCTTATTAAAGCCATGCCCGAAGGCAGCTCGTTCATATTCACCGGCGTTACGGAAGCCTTTTTCACCTACCTGAAGCTTGCTTTCTTTGCAGGGATATTTGTCGCGAGCCCTGTCATTATTTACCAGATATGGGCCTTCGTCGCCCCCGGTCTGTATGAAAAGGAGCGCAGCAGCATACTGCCGTTTGTCTTTCTGGCTGTTTTCTTCTTTATCGGCGGAACGGCTTTCGGCTATTTCATCGTCTTTCCCTCGGCCTTCAAGTTTTTCCTCACCTATAATACGCAGTATGTAAAAATCATGCCCTCAATAGGTGAATACCTTTCTTTCAGCTGCATTTTTCTGCTGGCATTCGGCGTTGTATTTGAAATGCCGGTCTTCATAATCTGTCTGGCCCGTCTCGGGATCATTACCCATAATCAACTTCGAAAATACCGCAAAATGGTCATTATAGGTATTTTCATCTCTGCGGCAATACTGACGCCGACGCCGGATGCAGTCAATCAATTGCTGATGGCCGTGCCAATGCTGGTTTTATACGAGCTGAGTATTATTGCCGTACGGTTTTTTGAAAAAAAAAGGAGAGCTCAAATTGATTAGCTGAGTTTCTGCAGTTTTTTTCTGAATGCCGCCATAAGCCGATACCCGTCATGAACCGGCTGTTCTGCAAGCTGCTGCAAAATTTTTTTCTCCATGCGCGATATCTTTTTGGGCATTTCGATATGAAAGCGGTACACCATGTCCCCCTGTTTGCCGCTCTTCTCAGACACAGCCCCCGTGCCTTTAAGCCGAACCTCAGCTCCGCTCTGTAAGCCTCTTGCAATCTTTATCTTTTTTACACCTTCAAGAGCAGGCACCGTCACATATCCTCCCAGCATGGCCTGATAGAATGGAATTGGAACAGAACAGATAATATCAAGGCCGTCGCGCTCAAAAAACGGGTGCTTTTCCACATGCACAACGACCATAAAATCACCCGCTGCGCCACCATCCCGGCCCCGCAGCCCCATACCGCGCACCTGGAGCCGTGCTCCGGTTTCTACACCGCCTGGAATTTTTATGTGAACCGGCCGCTCAGACCAGGCAGTGCCTTTTCCTTTGCACCGCGGGCACTGCGCAGTGGCTGTTTTCCCCGCTCCCTTACAGGCTGTGCATTGATGCGGCAGGCCGCGCCGGTCGTTGACCTGGCCACTGCCCCGGCATTGCGCACAGGCAACCAGCTTTGAGCCGGCCCGTATTCCTGTGCCACGGCACTGCGGGCAGGACTCCCAAAAAGGGGATATGAATCTCGGCATCGCATCCGAGGGCGGCATCTCTGAAACTCACTTTCAGATTCCGCCGAAGGTCATGCCCCTTTATTGCCTCTATTTTTGGGCCCGTCCTGTCGAAAATAAAACCCCTCATAAAAATCACGCAGCATTTCGTCACGGGGCATATAAAAATCGTTGCGCGGCGGGGGCGTGGTTTCGCGGCGTTTAAACTCAGCGGCCTGACGGCGCACAACCATATCATATTCGATGCGTTTCTCAGCATTGCCAATGGTTGCATAGGCCTCATTCACGAGCTTGAATTTCTCTTCGGCAAGTTCATCACCCTGATTTCTGTCAGGGTGATAGTTCATCGCAAGGCTTCGGTAGGCTTTCTTTATAGAGGCTGCGCTTGCCGTATGCTCAACACCCAGCACCCTGTAGTAATCAGGCTTCACGCGCCCCCCTGCTGTGCAGCCATCACTTCGGGGTAATAGCACATCGTGGCTCTGCACGAACGCTTGTAGGTTGCCGTATACAGCATGCGGGCGGCTGTGCGATATGCCGCCTGCGTTGGGCTTTCATCAAGCATGTCCAGAAGGGTTTTAAGAAACTCCACATCGCGCAGCTTGCGCTCAAGGGGGTTTCCGCGCCCGACGACTTTCAGGCTTCCGATGCCGAGCTTTTTAAATTCATACAGGGCGCAGGCGCCGCAGGGATGGTCGTCAACATGCACGCGCTCCCATATGCGCTGCCGCTCTATCATGCAGGCCTGCCGCATGAACGGCACACTCTGATCGCGGGAAGCTATCTGCACCTCAAAAGGCAGCATGCAGGCATTTTTAAACATGGGGGGCACCTCTTTGCGCGCCAGCCCGTGCTGAAATGTGCAGAAGCCGTCAATATTTATGCAGCGGGAATTGAGAACAAAAGCCGTTGTTTCCATGGGCGGCATCTGCGCCGTAATATCCTCTGATTTCCGCAATCGAGAGATGGCGGGGAAAGGTGATATTGCAGGCGCCCAGCTGTTTAAAAAAAGCTGCGGAGCGCCAGTTAAACACCGTGCCGCCGGTGCTGATATGTATGGCCGCCGGATAGCTCTGTTCTTTTATAAACTGCAGCAGCCCGAAATCGGTAATGATAAAAGCATCAACCCCTGATGCTGCCGCCTCGTCAAGATACCACCTGATAAGATCGTATTGCGCCTGCGTATAGTAATGCTCATTGACCGTAAAGTATACAGGAATGCCCAGGCCGTGAGCTCTGCCGACAGCCTCTTTCAAATCTTCAAAGCGCCGAAAATGCCCTTTGCCGGCAGGCCGCCTGTTTATGGATATAACCGGATATTTCTCATACCAGCTGTCTTCCAGGACTCCGCAGAAGAATTCACCTGCTCCGGCCTTTGCAAGCCCGTCGACTTCTTCGATGCTGTCAAGCGGCGATAGTATCTTCATTGCTTTCATACTCAGACCGGCAGCTCCGGCTGCACGACAATACGGTCGACCTGCTGCCGGGTAACGGCATCGGGTATGGATTCATGTATAAAAAAAACGGCATTGCCCCGACGGATAAGCGGCAGGGTCATGACGGGATTATACAAATTAAAGCTGTACTTCAGGCATTCTCTGCCGCAGGGGAAAATGCCGGTAGAGCCCATCTTTGCCGGATCATCGCAGTTCGCGCTCAGGCAGAAACGGGTTGCCGAAACAAAAGCAAACGGTACATACAGCGACTTGTGAAGGCTGGCGTCAGTGCCCTCCAGGTGCAGACCCTGCAGAAGATTATCAAACTCCACGCGGCTCGATGCCCTGCTGCGTCAAAAAACGCACGGCTGCCGGCACGTCAAGATTGGAGCCCTGAAAGTAGTCCTGCGTTTCGACGGGAAGCTGATCGAAAATATTCATAATGCGGGGCCCGCGCTTGCTCTTGTTGAGCAGTCTTCCGAGCACGGGATTGAGATCAGGATACTCACTGCGCAGCAGCTGAAGAACACCCCAGTCATTCACAACCACTTCAGCATCAGGCAGGGTCTGCGCAAGCACGGGCAGCAGATCTTCAAGCAGCGCAAGGCCCCGGTTTGTCACAAACGGGGTCATAAAGGTAAATGCGAGGGATCTTTCGCGGGCGCTGCGCAGTGCCGTTTCAAGCTCATGCCGCGGCGGTATCAGCCGCTCGCAAAATTCCGCTCCGAAATACAGCCGCGTAAAATCATCGCTTGCGTAGTGCAGGTGATCGACACTGTTTATATAAACTGCCTGTTCCATATACTGTCCAAGGAAAGCGCCCCGAAGCACCTGCTGCTGCACCATGACCGGCAGCCGCTCTCACCACGCCGGGTCATGAGCACAAGGCAGCGGTCAGTCAAACGGCGTTTCATTCATCAGGCGCACGACCGGGACGCCGTCAAAAAAATCTATAATATTCAGGCCTCCATACGCCTGATCAATACGGGGTATCATTTTCAAATCAAGCCCGAGGGCATGACACAGAATAACACGGTTCACACCGCCATGGGCAACCAGCAGTATATTTTTGCCCTGGTGCTGATCAAGGCAGGCTGTCAGGCGCGGTATCACACGGTCGCGCATGTCGATAAAACTTTCGCCGCCCTGTATCCTGTAGCCCGCTATATCCGCGGAGCGTTGATCAAACTCCTGAGTAAAACGCGCCGTAATCTCTTCGCGGGTCAAGCCCTCCCACTGTCCGAGATGTATCTCCCTGAAAGCAGGCTCCGCTGCCGGCTCAAGACCGATAGCTTTGCCGATAATCCAGGCAGACTCTACCGTGCGCATAAGGTCGCTGGACAGCAGCACATCTATTTTTTCCATGCTCAGCCTTCGGGCAAGACGGGATATCTGGGCCCTGCCTTTATCATTGAGAGCCACATCCATATGCCCCACATACCGCCATTCATGGGAGGTGACGAGCTCGCCATGCCGCGCAAGATAGAGCCGGGTCCGGCCGGCGCTCATCTGCTCAAGCTCACGGTGTAAGGAAAAACGGAGTCGATGCGTTTTTCTGCTCAATAGTCAGGGAACTGCTCATGGTGTGATCAGTATGAAAATAATGGGGTTGTTAACGCATACAAACACAGCGCCGCCCATACCGCGCATCTCTGCAAAGCAGCCTCAGAGATGCATCCGGTCACGGATCATACGCACCATTGTTGTATTTTCGGTATGCCCGGTCATATTTGCAGTAATCCGTGCGCGGATGGGGCGCCCAAGCAGGTAGAAATCTCCTATCATGTCAAGAATCTTATGCCGCACAAATTCATCGGGAAACCGGAGCTCGGTGTTCACAATCTTCTCATTGTCGATAAGAATAAAGTTATTGAGCTTGCCGCCGCTTGCCAGCCCCCGCTCTTGAAGGGCCTCAATGTCGCGTAAAAAGCCGAATGTGCGCGCCGGAGCAATCTCCTTCTTGAAGGCTTCCTCGTCGTTCATGATAAAGGTGTATTCCTGCCGTCCGACCGGCTTTGGATACTGCAGCATATAATGAATTGAAAATCGCTCCGCCGGCTCGACTATCATGTGCTTTTTAGCGCCATCGATTTCACCGACAACGAATTTTTCCGTCAGAATGATGTCATCGGCAGGAGCGTCCTGCTCTTCAATGCCCGCATCCTCAATCATCTTGCAGAAATCAACGGCAGAACCGTCCATGATGGGCACTTCATTATTGATCTTGATCATGAGATTTGTGATGCGATAGGCATGCAGCGTTGCAAGGCAATGCTCTATCGTTCGTGCTGTTGAGTTGGTATTCTGCAGGCATGTTGAATAGTCGGTTGACACAACATAATCGATAGACGCAGGAATAGTATCGTCGCTTGAAATATTGCCGAATACGATGCCGCTGCCGGGAGGCAGCGGGGTTAAAATAAGGCCTGTTTTGTCTCCGGAATGCAGGCCCTGACCGCTCACGACCATGGCACTCTTAAGCGTTCTCTGAAATCGTTTACCTGAAGGATTTTCTTTGGCAAAAACAATGCCGTACTCCTTTATTAATTTCTTCAGCTCCTTCTCCCTGATGTGTATTGCGGCAGCCGTTTTCGCTACATTGCGATCATTTTTGCGCAAATGATGCAGCAGATAATTTTTACGCCAGGCAACTTCAGCCTCTGCCATGCTTGCACATTGCTCATAGGAGCGGGATGAGGCATGCTGAGACTCTTCGCGTATGGCCGAGGGCAAATCCTGAGCGGAAATGGTTTTTGTCGGTACCGATACAGCCATTTTTTCAGTGAGATTCTTCAGTTCCTTAACATTGCCCGGCCAATCATAGTTCACCAGAAGTTCAAGAGACTCGTCATCAAACTGCTTTTCCCTGCAGCTGTATTCCTTGCAGAACTGGCCGAGAAAAGCGTTGAGCATAACCGGTATATCGCTGCGGCGCTCACGCAGGGGTGGCAGCAGTATCGTGTGCTGAAAACTCTCGGCAAGCGACTTCTTCAAAACTCCGTCACCCGCTGTTTTGATCGTTGCTCCGACAACCCGCAAACATCCTTCTTCTGTATGCAGCAGCTTGCCCAGCTGATCGGCAAGCCGCTTTTGCATGTCGGGAGGAACCGCATCAAGCGCCTGCAAAAACAGCACCCCCGTCGCCTCTCCGGTCAGCAGGCCATGCTTGCCGGGCTGGTTGTCGCCGAAAAGTTTTGCCGCAAGTTCAGCAGGCGTCAAAAAAGCACAATTGATCTTTGTAAAGGTTTTTTTCTTAAATCCGGATCCGCTGTGGATCAACTGCGCCGCATGCTCCTTACCCGTTCCGATTTCACCCAAAAGCAGAATATGCCCCCTGCCGGATGCAGCGCTTTTGATCTGGTCCATGGCCCTTAAAATTGCATGACTCTCTCCGGACAAAGCCGGCAGTTCTTCGCGGGCATCTGCGGTTTTCGATCCTGCAGAGCTTTTGCCTGCCGTCTGCTGTTTTTCCTTGATCTTTCTTATGATATCGATAACGGCATCAAACGAAAAAGGTTTTTCGAGAAAATCGAAGGCTCCGTGCTTCACTGCCTGAACCGCCGTATTCACCGTGCCGTGACCGGTCATCATAACAATATCAATAGCACTGTCAAAGTCCTTAACAGCCTTCAAGGTCTGAATGCCGTCCATCCCGGGAAGCCAGATATCAAGAAAAATAATATCCACAGGATTGAGATTTTACGATCTCCAGAGCACGGTTGCCGTCTGAGGCCGTCAGCAGAATATGGCCCTCGTCCTCAAGGCTGCCTCGAAGCGAATTTACAATGGAAGGTTCGTCGTCAACCAGCAGTATTGCTAAATTTTTCATTATACGTTTCCCTTCTGAAGCTTATGGTCGGTGATACCGGCAGCTGAATGATGAAACAGGCGCCTCTCGGCTGATTGTCGCGCACGCGAATAAATCCATTGTGGTCTGATACAATCGTGTTGACGATAGCCAGCCCCAGACCGGTTCCGGCCTGTTTTGTGGAAAAATAAGGATCAAAAATTTTGGTTTTAAGCGCAGGCGGGATGCCGCAGCCGGTGTCCGCAACCTCGATGATTACCACGTCAAGGGCCTGATTGTATGCTGTCTTGACCGTTACCGTTCCGCCATTTTCCATGGAGTGAACCGCATTGTCAAGCAGATTGATAAGCACGCGTTTTATCTGGTCCCGGTCAAAATTAAACCGGATCGTGTCCAGCTCACGCACGGCGCTGAAAACAATGGTTTTATGCGCTTCACGGTACAACTTGAGGGTCTCATCAACGACTTCGTTGAGCTCATTGGGCAGGGGATTGGTTGCCGGCATACGGGCAAAACTCGAAAACTCATTGACCATGGTTTTGAGTTCATCGACCTGATTGATGATAACCGTTGTGCATTCATCAAACACCCCCACATCGGATGTGATCTGATGCTGAAACTTCTTCTTCAGCCGTTGAGCTGAAAGCTTGATCGGCGTGAGCGGGTTCTTTACCTCATGGGCTATCCTGCGCGCAACCTCTTTCCATGCAAATGCCCGCTGCGCCTGCTGCAGCTGGGTGAGGTCTTCGGCAACCAGAACAAGCCCCATGCTTGTGCCCTCGGCGTCAAAAAACATATTGGAGCGCACGTACAAAAACACCATCCTGTCGGCAAGCGACAATGCTATCTGCTGCTCGACGGATCGAAGCCGGCTGACAAGAACCTCGCTGATAAAATCCTTTAGCGGCGCGAGCTCTTCATGCGCAAACACATCACCGTATGGGCGGTTGACGACCTGCGCAAAGGTGGTATTGAACATGCGTTCCGCTGAATTATTGAATGCAGTAATGACACCGTCCTGATCGGTTGAAACAACAACGGAGGCGACATTATCAAGCAAAATCTCCATATACAGCCGCCGGTGCTCAAGCTCCCGGATGGTTTCCCGCAGGTTGCTGGTCGTTGATTCAACCTGCTGCGTGCTTGCTTTGAGATCATGGGTCATTTTATTGAATGAATGTATCAGGCTGCCGATCTCGTCATCGGACGACGGCTCTATCACAACATCCAGATTCCCCTGAGCTATCTGTTCTGTCGCAGTCGCCAGTGAGCTGATGGGTACGGATATCACCTTTGAAAGGTGAAATCCGAACCACGTTGCAGAAAAAATAATCAGCAGCGTCACGGCAGACAGCAAAATAATATAAATGCCCTTAATGGGGCCCTTGGATATTTTAAGCTGTTTATATTCCTGATACGCCCGGTTGATCTCGTCCATTTTGATGACAAGACTCTTGGGATTATAAAAATTTACAATCACGGCGCCAACTATCTCCTGCTTGCCACCCGCAGGCCGCACAGGAACAACGCCGCGAACGATATCTCCGTTGTCGGCAGGCTGAATGCGGGTAACCTCCTTGCCTTCGAGCGCCAGGCGCACAAGGGCCGCATCTGATCCTATAAAATCCTTCTCGGGCACATCGGCACGGGCAACTTTGACCAGCAGCTCTCCACTGGCTGAAAATATCTCGACCACGCCAAGATCGTACTCGGACTGTTTTTCAGCTACCAGCCTCCATAAGGGCTCTGATGCACGATCCCCGAGCATTTTTTTTGCTGCGATACTGCCTGCAATCTGGCGGGCGTAGTGGAGCGCTTTTGAGGACGAGTTGCGGTAATAGGCATCAACAACATTGAGTGACTCTTCAAGAGAATTCTCAACTTTAAAGCTGAACCAGTTTTCAATCGTATTGGTTATAAAACTGATGGATACCCAGAACAGCAGCATGGTCGGCACCAGGGACAGCCCCACAAAAGCTATGACCAGCTTTGTGCGCAGCTTCGACCCCAAAATGCCCCTTCTGCGCTCGAAAAAAAGCTTCACAACATTGCGCACAACAAGAAAAAGCAGAAGCAGCAGCAAAATAGCATTCAGATTGATGAGACTGAAAACAAGAATATTCTGCGGCAGAAGAGCCTCGCCGCTGCGGCCGGTCACATACATCAACAGCGATGTGAGGGCAATGACGACCGGTATGGCAATAAAAATAATAGTCTGTTCCCGCTTGCGTCGCTTCTGCTCCTCCCGCATCTGACGCTGGAGCCTGTCATTGTCGATGGCCATGGTAGGTCTATCCTTCGAGAGTGCTGAGTTTTTATAACCATAACACATATTCGGGTTGAGTTGCATGTGTTAAAATACTGCATCCCGGGCTGATACAATAAACAACAGCAGAAGGTAACCGAAGGCAAAAAAACATATTTTTCTATAAGATTTTTTAGCACCTTCTGCAGTATAATGATATGAATAACCTTGACAATGCAGTTGAATTATGTTTTTTTATACGTTCGTATTTTGTGGAAGAACATAAAACTCAAATTATTGTAACAGCTTAATAAAACGCACTACATCCAAAGCACTATTTAAGAAAACAGGGAGACGACCTTGAAACAGACATTCCAGCCAAGCATCTTAAAACGCAAAAGAACTCATGGGTTTCTTGAGCGCATGAGCACAAAGTCAGGACAGAACGTCATCAAAAGAAGGCGGCGAAAAGGCAGAAAAGTGCTGAGTGCATAACGCAAAAGATATATGTCCAACTTCTCCTTAAAACGCGCTGAAAAAATAAAAAAAAGCGCTGAATTTCTAATTATATATCGAAAAGGAGCAAGAAAAGAGTCTCGGCACTTCAAGGTTGCAATCCTGGGGAACAACCTTCCATGGAGCCGTTTGGGGATAACCGTCAGCAAAAAAATCGGCAACTCGGTACAGCGCAACCATGTAAAGCGCCGTATACGGGAATATTTCAGACTGCATAAAGCATTGCTGCCAGCATCAAGCGATATTGTTTTTACGGCAAAACCTGGGGCGGATCATCTGCTCTATGCGGGCATAGCCAGCGAAATCGACCGGTTATTTGATTGCTCATGAACCTGAATCGCATTTGAATGAATAAACAAATACTTTGTTCTGTATCGGAGCCCGGCAACCGGATTAACAGGGTCTCCATATTTCTCATACGCTGTTACCAGGTGCTGGTATCTCCCTGTCTTGGTTCTCACTGCCGTTTTATCCCCACCTGCTCCAATTATGCCATAACGGCCTTTGCAAAGTACCCATTTTTCAAAGCATGCCGGCTCACATGCTGTCGTCTGCTCAAATGCCATCCGTTTCATCCGGGCGGCTATGATCCGGTCTAAATTTTTTACGACTGCCACACGACACTACAAGGAGCAACCAGGGATTCAGCATGTCGGCTGAATCCATGCAATCAATCCTTAAATAAGGAACTGTTCATGGATAATGAAAAAAGAATTCTCCTGGCTGTTGCGCTCTCAATTGCCGTACTTTTCAGCTATCAGTACCTGTTCACCCCACCTGCCAAAAAGGCAGACACCCAGGCTGTCCCGGCAGCTGAAAAAACGCACAATGCTGCAGCGCCAGCACCGGCTGTAGTTACTCAGCCCCAGATAAAAAATGCAAGTCCGCAGCTGGCTCAACTGCCCCAGGCGCCCATCGTCGATGACGGCCGGAACATTGATGTCGAAACAGGCCTTTTTAAGGCGCTTTTCGTGCGGGCAAGCGGTGGCCCGGACAGTTTCACCCTTCACAATTACAAGGAAGTCCTCGTGCCGACGGCTGCGGAGCGCCTGATGAAAAAACTTTTCAATGTCGGGCCCGACTTTCCGGCAGACGCAGGTCAAAAAGACAAGCAGCTTCTCCATGTGCGTTCTGCTCAGGACCTGCCGCTGCGCACCCTCTTTATCGACGCAAGTTCCGCCATGTCTGGCGCCGGGCCGTGGCAGGCCGATCGCGACAGCCTTCGCTTGCGCGATACCGCACAACAGGGCGCCATAACTTTTTCGCAGCATGACCAGCAGGGGTTGAAACTATCCAAGCAGTTCGCGTTCACGGACAAGGACTACAAGTTCGGCCTCACCCTGACCCTGCGCAATGACGGTTCCGCTGACCGCACGGGCACGCCGGTCATTGAATGGAAGGCGCATATTCCAAACCAGCAGGGTGGCGGGTTCTTCGGCGGCGATACGACAGACGTGACCCAGTTCACCTATTTTCTAAAAGACAAGGTCGTCAAGCAGGATCTTGGTAAGGTAAAGGAAGAAACACCTATCGAGGGCGACATTCTCTGGACCGCCATCGAGGAAAAATATTTCATGTCGGCCCTTCTCATGCAGGATCAGAAGCCCGCACAAGTGCGCATAAGCAAAACCGCCGATACCACAGTCACCTATCAGGTGTTCTTCCCGCCCGTTACCATCCAGCCCGGACAGGAAGCGCAGTACCCGCTGCAGCTCTATATGGGGCCAAAAGACATGGACATACTGGCGCAGCAGGGCCACCAGCTTGAAAAAACACTTGACTTCGGGTGGTTCGACATCATCGCAAAGCCGCTGCTCATGTGTCTGAAATTCTTCTATGGCTTTCTCGGCAATTACGGCCTTGCGATTATCCTGCTGACCATTATCATCAAAATTCTCTTCTGGCCGCTCACGCATAAAAGTTTTGAATCCATGAAGGGCATGCAGAAGATTCAGCCCGAGCTGACTGCTCTCAAGGAAAAATATAAAGACAACAAGGAAGAATTCGCGCGGCAGCAGCTCTCGCTCTACAAAAAATACAATGTAAACCCGCTGAGCGGCTGTCTGCCCATATTGATTCAAATACCGGTCTTCATTGCGCTCTATAATGCGCTGATGTACTCCATCGAACTGCGGCATGCAAGCTTCGTTTCATTCTGGATCAACGACCTGTCGGCAAAGGATCCAACCTATCTCGCGCCGATTATCATGGGCCTCTCGCAGTTTCTGCAGCAAAAAATGACGCCGTCGGCAAGCATGGATCCGATGCAGGCAAAAATGATGCTTTTCATGCCCCTTGTATTTACGTTCATGTTTCTCAGTTTCCCATCGGGGCTTGTCATCTACTGGCTTGTCAATAATGTCATCTCTATTGTTCAGCAGTACTACATTAACAACAAAATCAGTACCGCAGGAGGAAAAGAATGCATCCCATCGAAGTCGAAGCCAAAACAGTTGAAGAAGCAGTCGAGCTAGCCGGACAGCAACTGCATACCACTGAAGACAATCTTGAAATTGAAGTGCTTGAACCGACACCCGGCAAATTTCTTTCCCTCTTCTCCGGGAGGAAAGCAAAAATTCGTGCGGCGCTGAAAAAAACACCGATTCAGGCAACGCGGTACGGCGCTGCACAGGAGACTCTTGATACGTTAAAAATTCTCTTCGATCGAATTGTCCGGCACATAGACCCGGCTGCGCGTATCGAAACAGCAATGAACCATGATGAGGTTATTTTCAACATCATCGGTGATGGCAGCGGCATTTTTATCGGAAAAAAAGGACAGACGCTTGAGGCTCTGCAGTATCTGCTCAATAAAATACGGGCCAGGCAGGCCGCAGACATGCCGCACATTCTCGTCGATTCCGAAGGGTACCGTTCCCGCCATGTGGAAAATCTCGAGAGCCTGGCCATGCGCCTGAGTCAAAAAGCAAAGACGAAAGGAGGTACGGTAACCACCCCCCCCCTGAATGCTTCAGACCGCCGTATCATTCACATGACACTGAAACAGGATCCTGCACTGACGACATGGAGCAAGGGGGATGGCGTCATGCGCAAAGTTATCATAGCCCCCCGGCAGTAAGCCTGACACAGGCACAGGCGGCAGAAGCCATTCATGGTGCCTGCCGTCTTTGCCTGGCATGATCGCCGCGCCCTATGACGTCTCTTGCGGACTTTATGAGTGCCGCGTCTTGACCACACCCCGACACATCAGATCCGGAAATTCTGTATCGCAGCTGTTAGTGTAAGACCCGGCCAGACGATTGATCTGCGCGAATGCTGGAACACTGCAGCGCACCTTGAAAATAATTCATTGTAAATATGGTTTTTTTTTGATTAAATAAATAAAAAACAACTTGCATACCATTATGGCACTTGAAGGCAATCTAGAAACTTTTTATCTCTCCAGTCTTTTTCAACTGCTTTCCAATGATAAAAAGACCGGGAATTTACGCATTACCCATGACGACGATGTGGTTACCGTCCACTTCTGCGAGGGCACGATAGTCTCTGCCACCAGCTCCGACAATGAAAAGCATCTCGGGTACCTCCTTCGAAGCGAAGGCGTCATCGGCTCCATGGAACTTGAAAAGCATCTGCAGATTGCCAGAAACCGCAAAGAGCGGCTCGGCAAAGTGCTGGTTGATGAATGCTTCATATCAAAAGAAGAGCTTGATAAATTCGTCCGCATGCAGGTGGAAAATATACTCTTCACCCTTTTTCACTGGATACAGGGTAAATTCCGGTTTGAAGAATGCGCTGTGTCGGCTGCTGAAGCAACGGACACACAGTTTGAAACCATGGGATTGATACTGGAAGCTTCCCGAAGGGTTGATGAGATGTCTGTTCTGGAAAAACAAATACCGGCAAAAGATCAGGTGCTGCGCTATACAGCGGATGCGGCTTCAGCAAACAGGCAAACAACGCTTAACAACCAGGAAAATGCTGTTCTGCGCCTGGTCAACGGTATGAACACTATAAAGGAAATCATCTACCAGAGCGGTTATGATGAATTTACCGCAGTCAAGGCTCTGTATACTCTTTTATCAGCCGGCATAATTGATGTTAAAGAAAAAATAGCACTGTCACTTGAGGCAGATCAGCCACAAACTGTCTCTGCCGAGCCTGCATCCGGCAAGACGCTGGAAAAAACCTCCCCTGAGGTACCCGGCCAGCAGCAAAAAAAAAGGCCTCCTATCCCTTCAGCTCATGACATTGACCTTGGAGGCGCCCCCCGGCGAAAAAATCGCTTCTTCAGCATCGCCATTGCCATCATAGTCCTGTTTACCATAGCCGCCGGCGCTGGCGTGCTTTTCAAAATGGGGGTTGTACCTGATTTTTTTCGCATAACCGTCAATCCTCCTGACGCCACTCAGCAAACGGCAGTAAAACCGGTGGAGAAAACAGAACAGCCTGAAAAAAACCTGCCTGACGTACAGTCCCTGCAGGACAAAAATTCCTTCTTTTTTCTGAACCTGCCTTCTGGATTTGCCTATCAGGATACATCCAGCCCCCGCAAATCAAAAATTACTGCTTCATACGCAGCAGATATTACCGTCTCAATCGAGGCTCAGCGCTGGCCCGGGCAGTGGAATGCTGAAGATGAGATGTATAAAAAAATTGGCGGATTTCAGGATGGGCAATCAGACAGGTCCCGGGCATCAATAGAGTCCCATGGACTCATAAGCATGGGCGGAGGGCAGGGTTTTAAAATAACATCAGCTGAAACGATCAATGCCTCCCTGTTCATGACGCATTACTATACCCTTGTCGGGCACCAAAAAATAATTTCAATCCAAATCACCTGCAAAAACTGCAGGCAGGTGGAAACTGGCCCATTGTTCAACAAAGTTGATGAAGCAATTAAAAAATCTCTACTTATATACCCATAACAGCTTCCTCTGTCCATCCATCTCTTCTTCTGCGGTTTAACTATGCAGCACAACGACACCATTACAGCCATCGCAACGCCGGTTGGCAGCGGCGGCATCGGCATCATTCGACTGAGCGGCCCTGAGGCATGTCACATTGTCGGAAAATTTTTTAAATCAAAAAACTTTACCCCGGAAGCACTCAGCTCTCATCGCCTTTATTTCGGCATCATCATTGACCCGGTGGACGGCAGCGATCTTGATGAAGCTCTTATCTCCTTCATGAAGGCCCCGCGCACCTATACCGGCGAAGATGTCGTTGAAATCAACTGCCACAGCGGCATTGTGCTGCTTGATAAAATACTGCGTATGACGATTGATGCCGGGGCACGCCTTGCCGAAGCAGGTGAGTTCACCCGTCGCGGTTTTCTCAACGGACGGATGGATCTTACACAAGCCGAGGCGGTTATTGATGTTATTGAGGCGAAATCAGAACTTGGTCTCAAAATCGCTTCCCGCCAGCTGACAGGGAAACTCGCACAGCGTATTGACCATCTGTACGACAATCTTTTGACTATCACCGCCACAGTTGAGGCCGCTATTGACTTTCCCGAGGATGATATCCTGATTGCCGCGGCGCCGGTTCTGGCCGCTCAGATACAGGCTGTCCAGGAAGCTGCCGGCGGACTGATCGCTACATTCCACGACGGCTGTCTCTATGCAAGCGGCGTACAGACGGTTATTACCGGAAAACCCAATGTCGGCAAATCAAGCATCCTGAATGCGCTGCTGGGAGATGAGCGGGCCATCGTTACTGCCATTCCCGGCACGACCAGAGATCTCATTCAGGAAACCATGACCATCGGCGGCATGCCGATACACCTTATCGATACAGCCGGCCTGAACGACAGCGATCAGGAAATTGAGGTTGCGGGCATGGAGCGGGCTCGCGTAAAAATAGCCCATGCCGATATTGTGCTGCTGGTCCTTGATGCAAGCATGCCGCTTGATCATGCCGATCACGCGGTGGCAGGTCTTCTTGCCAATAAAAACCTTATCATCGTCATGAACAAAACCGATTTACCTGCTGCCTGGGAACCCGGGCAGCTCCCCGGGTTTCTGCCTGCAGCCGGCACCGTCGCAGTGTCAGCCCTGCGCCATACTGGCATCGTGCAGCTTAAACAGGCCATTTCACATATGGTCGGCAAACATGGCGGCATTTCCCCTTCAGACATTCTCATCGCCAATGCCAGGCATCGCTCTGCCCTTGAAAAAACGCGTGCCGCACTCGGACAGGCTGTCTCGGGTTTGCTGTGCGACCGCGCTCCTGAGCTGATTTCGATAGATCTGCATACCGCACTTGATGCTCTCGGAGAGATCACCGGCAGGACCACTGCCGAGGATATTCTCGATGTCATTTTCAGCCGTTTCTGCATAGGAAAATGATGCCGGGGCCTGCCCTTTGACGCCTGCTGCTCAAGAGCTGGCTATCGAGGCCTCTTTCGCAGCCTGAAATTCTCCGGCGCCTTCTTCGCGCAGGCTGATGCACTGACACATGCCACAGCCCCGATGCAAAACGCCGGAAAATTCCTGCTCGCCGCTGGGGGCAGACATATACCCGCGAATAAAAAAGGCTGACGGCATCTGCCGATTCACCGTATGGAAGAGAATTCAAGAGAGTGCACCATGCGGGTCAGCATGCAGTTTACCGGCGCTGCAAGGCCAAGACGACTGGCGTATTCCACAATAACACCGTTGATGCTATCGATTTCGGTACGCCTGCCCGAGCCGATATCCTGCTGCATTGAAGAAAAATTTTCAGCGGTGGCATAACAGACTTCCGTGGTTCGATCTACCGGATCGGGATAGGGCAATGCAATGCCCAGCCGTTGCGCCACAGCAGCCCCCTCGAGAACGGCCCGGCGCATAACCGAATGCAGCGGCGCCATATCTCCCACCCTGCCGTTTTTTACACCCATGATTGCAGTCAGTGCGTTGATGCCGGCATTTACCAGCAGCTTGCCCCAAAGCACCGGCTGTATGTCTTCAGCCAGGGCCGTCGGGACACCTGCGCTTTGAAAAATTTCCTGCACAGCATGCGCCCGCACGGCCCCTTCCGGCACAAGAGGGCCTATCACTGTTTCGCCCCTGCCTGCATGCCGCACCCTGCCATTGCCCAGAAGTGTTGCCCCATGTGCCGTGGTTCCGGCAAGGATCAAAGACTGCGGCACAAAGCCGGTGATGGCCTCGATATTACCCAGGCCGTTCTGCAGCGTCAGCACCGTTGTCTGCGGGCCGATTACCGGCAGAGATGCTTGTACTGCAGCTGCGGTATCATATGCTTTCACGAGCAGTATGAGCACATCGGCAATGCCTGCATCAGCCGCATGTGCCGTGACAGCGGGCCTGGCGACTGAAAGCACAGCGCCGTCACGCTCTATGCTGAGCCCTGAGCAGCGTATCGCATCCACCCTTCCGGCATCCTTTTCAAACAGCCACAGCTCATGCCTGGATCCCGCAAGCAAGCCTGCAAACAAACACCCCATAGCTCCGGCGCCTGCAATGACTATCTTCATAAAAACAACAGCCCGAAAAGATTTTCTATGCTAAACAGACCATGCATATAACGCTCCCCGTGCCGGCTGAAATTCCGCCTAAAAATGGCTTGACAATTAAAGGGGTAAAATATAAGCTTACAATCTAATTTTATAACTGGTCATAGCATATTCATCAACTATAATTTTGCTTAAATTCATTTAAAATCGCAAAGGAGACCCAACTTTGATCAGCAAAACATTCAAGCAGGAAAAAGTGGGCTGTCAATTGCTGGAAGCAGGGCAAGCGCAGCCTTATACGCCGGGAACCAAGCCGCGAACTTGGGCCTGTCTGGGACAAGTCATTGTGCGTGCGTTGCGCACTCTGCTATATTTACTGCCCCGACGCAGCCATCAGCCGTCAGGAAGACGGGTATTATGATGTTGATATCAAATTGTGCAAGGGATGCGGCATCTGTCATCGCGAGTGCTGGTTCGGCGCCGTCAGCATGCAGGAGGTTGAATAATGGATACATACACACTTTATGCAGCACAGTTCTTACCTTTCAAGGAACATTTCAACCCCAAAGGGCATAATGCCTGCAAGGGATGCGGCGTGGCACTGGCCGTACGGCAGGTCTACAAATCACTGGAAGGCAGCAGTGCAAATATCGAGCAGGCGAAATGGCAGATACCGTGGCAGGAAAGCATTATTGTAGCATCCGGCGCCATTGCTGCAGGCTCTCAGCCTGCGCTGCTGAGCATTGCCAAGAAAGACGGCTCTCTGTATATCTGCTTCGACAACGAAAGCACCGACGGCAAGGTAGACAAAGCTGTGATGATGAAAAAGCTTCCGGCAGTAGCCAGCGCCAGCGGGTGCGACTATACCGCTACAGCATGCCCGAGCCATCCCTTCGACCTTATGGAAAAAATTCGCAAAGCCTGGGACTGCGCCGGATCAGCCTTTGTGCATATCCTGTGCCCCTGCCCGGTCGGATGGGGATTCGAGGCTGAAAACTCGGTTAAGGTCGGGAGAAAGGCTGTTGAGAGCCTTGTGTTCCCGCTCTATGAAATAGCCCAGGGATACTATAAAATCACCTGCGAAGACTCAAAGCCGCAGTCGGTTGCAGCCTATGTGAAGGCACAGACCCGCTTTGCCGGCTGGAGCGCAAAAAAAATTACGGCCCTGCAGGAAGAAGTCAATGCAAACCTTGATCTTCTGAAAAGCAAAACCCAAAAAACGCTCTGAGCACAAGGCGCTGAAACAAAATAATTCAATAGTAGGGAGTTTATAATGTCAGAGGCAACTGCTATAACCTGGTCAGGCAAAAGCGAAGCCATGTTTGAAATCATGCTCGGCGAAGTTCCTGAGGCGATGAGGGAGGTTTTCCGCGGAAAACTGTCTGCCGTGATCGCACAGAAAGCCCAGGGCGGCCCGACTCTCGAGGACCATGTTAAGGCCGTGGTCACCGAAATAGTACCTGATCCGTTCAAAACCGCTATTCTCAAAAAATTCAAGGAGCTGGGCGATTTTGACATAAAAGTCATCGATGAAATCATCAAAAAGCACGGCACGTCGCAGGATAAGCTCATGTACATTCTGCACGATATACAGGATGAAGTGAGCTATTTGCCTGTTGAAGCCCTGCGCGCCGTGAGCAACAAAACAGGTATCAGTTTGAGCACCATCTACAATGTGGCGACATTCTATAAAACCTTCAGACTCACCCGCCCGGGAAGCCATCATGTAAAAGTCTGCTGCGGCACAGCCTGCCACCTCAATGACAAAAACGGCATTGCGCGGCAGATTGAAGAAAAAGTGACTGCTTCACCGGCCGTCAGCATGGAAAAAACCCTGTGCATGGGCTGTTGCGACTGCTCCCCGGCCGTTGAAATCGACGGCAGAATTTACACGGGCGACGAGGCAAAAGCCAAAATTGAAGCACTTGCATAAGAGCATTAACCGCGTTACTGACGAGGAATAACATGAAAGTACAGACAGCAGAAGATTTAGCAAAGGCAAAGGAACAGGGTAACAAAACGCTCTTCCCCGGCACAGTGCGCATTAATGTCGGCATGTCAACCTGCTGCATTGCAAAAGGCGCCGATGTGGTGCTCAGCGCGCTTGAGTACGGATTGAAATCACGGGGCATGAAGGCCGAAGCTAGCAAAAGTAGGCTGCAGCGGCCTGTGCCATATGGAGCCGACCGTTGAAATTCAACAGCCGGGCAAATCAAAAATCATCTATGGCAATGTTAAAGAACAGGATGTAAACCGGTTGCTTGATGCTGTCGCAGCCGGCAGCGTGGTTGAAGACATGGCTTTTGCCCGTATCGACAGTGAAGACCATGCGCTGGTGGGTGAAATAAAGTATCAGTACAGCGCTGATGCAGGCTCCTCTGCTTCTGTCAACTCCGTCAATGATATCGAATTCCTGAAGGCGCAGCGCAAAGTTATCCTGCGCAATGCCGGCAGCATCAATCCTGAAAACATTTATGAATACATAGCGCGCGATGGCTATGCTGCTCTTGCCAAGGCTATTGCCATGAAGCCTGAAGCCATCATCAAGGAAATTATTGATGCGGGGCTGCGCGGCCGCGGCGGCGGCGGCTTCCCTGCAGGCCTCAAGTGGAAAGCCTGCCGCGAGTCCGCAGGTTCGGAAAAATACCTTATTTGCAATGTCAGTGAAGGGGAACCCGGCATCGGCATGCATCGCAGCTTCCTTGAGTCAGATCCGCACTCGGTACTGGAAGGTCTCATTATCGGCGGATTTGCCATCGGCGCCAGTACCGCCTATGTGTACATCCGCGATAATTACCGCATAGCCCTCAAGCGGTTCCAGAAGGCCATAGATGATGCCACTGAAATGGGACTTCTCGGCGACAATATTCTCGGATCATCCTTCAGCATGACGGTTAAAGTAAAAGAAGGCGGTGGACGTTTTGTCTGCGGTGAAGAAACCGCGCTCATCGCCTGCATCGAGGGCCGCATTGGAGAACCCTGCCAGAGACCTCCCTTTCCGGTTGAAAAGGGCCTTTTCTCCAAGCCAACCTGCATAAACAATGTTGAAACCTGGGCCAATGTTCCGGTCATTATTTCTAAGGGCAGCGCGTGGTACAAAACAATCGGAAGCGAAACAAGCAAAGGAACCAAAGTACTGTCACTTTCGGGCAATATAGCCCGGGCTGGCATGATTGAAGTGGCTATGGGCACCTCGCTCAAGGATGTTGTGCACACAATCGGCGGCGGTAGTCCCGGCGGCAAAAAGCTCAAAAGCATTACAAACCGGCGGACCGTCAGGAGGCGTCATTCCCGCAAGCCTTGATACTCTCACGGTTGACTATGATTCGCTTAAAAGCGCAGGAACGATGCTTGGCTCAGGCGGCATTGTTATTATGGATGAAACAACGGATATGGTTAAAATCGCGCGCTATTTGACCGACTTTTTCGTACAGGAATCCTGTGGAAAATGCGTGCCCTGCCGGGAAGGGGTATGCAGAATGTGCGCCATGCTCGACGAAATTATCGCAGGTCGCGGCACGGCACACGACCTGTCCCTGCTGCAGGAAATGTCAGATCCCATAATAAGCGCCTCAGCATGTGCTCTGGGAAAAACAGCGCCCATACCTGTTCTCTCATCGCTCAAACATTTCCGCGACGACTACACTGCTTATATTAAATAAAACACAGCATCACCCAAAAAAGCCCATCCGCATCCGGATGGGCTTTTTTTGTGCCCGGCCGCACGAAGTAATACGACAAGCATTCACGCATACCGTATCAGTGCCCTCCATTTTATAACAATAATCTACCATACATATTTCCTACTGAAAAAAGAGGCTTTTATTCCAATAAATGCATTTTTATTCCATTTTGGAACAAGTCTGACGAGAAAGCCTTGGATGCAAATAAAAAAAACACTGCAATTACAAATAGTTAATTTTTTTTATAAAAAAAACACAGCGGCACGCTATTTGCTATTCATAACAGTTGAACTTTAAAGTAAAGGGGCAATGGTATGAATACAAAAAATGAAGCACTTAACGAAGAACATTTTGAAGACATGTTGATGGATGCAACCGAATGTCTGGAAACTGAAGATTGTAATGACAGCGAAATAGAGACTCCTGAAGTATCTCAGGGGTCAGACATGCACGATAAAAGCTCACATGGAAATGTTATAACGGCCTATCTCAATGAAATAAAAACGTGGCCTGTTGTGTCGCGCGATAAAGAGATGGATCTGGCCATTGCCTATTCTGAAGCAGACAAAAAAAAACACGCTGTCATCAGGCAGTGGGCTCTCAGTTTTTCTTCAATTATAGACTGGAAAAAAATATCCGCTGCAGCCAAACAGGAATCGCAGGATAAAAATACCGTAAAAATACTTGAACTGCTGCAAAAAATACAAACGGCGCACCGTACCGTATTGGCGGTTGAGGCAACACTTGAAAAAGAAAAGCACAGTTACTACAAAAGCAAAAAACTTTGCAGGGAAAAAGCGGTGGCAGTACTTGAGACCGATGATATTTGCATGCATATGGATTTACTGCGAACATACAAATCAGGAGTTGTAAAAAAGCTCTACCCTTTTATTAATCCGGCTAAAGTGCACAAAGCCAGAAAAAACATCCTGTCTTTGCTGCGCCAGTATCTCAAGGCCGACCGTAATGCAAAAAAAGCAAAAAATGAACTGGTCGGTTCAAATCTTCGTCTTGTGGTTGGTATAGCAAAAAAATATGCCACCCGCGGACTTCCTCTTTCGGATTTGATTCAGGAAGGCAATATAGGGCTTATGCGGGCCGTGGAAAAATTTGACTACCGGCTTGGCAACCGTCTGAGCACCTATGCAAGCTGGTGGATACGCCAGACCATAATCAGGGCAATAGAAGACAAGTCGTCAACGATAAGAATTCCCGTTTATATAAACGATAAAATCAAAAAACTGCTGCACGAATCAAAAAACGATGCGCAGCTCCTGCACGCTGAGAGCGCTGTTGGTGGCGCCGATAATGAAACAGTCAATGTTCATTTTGCCCTTCAGATCACACGGGACCCTCTCTCGCTGGAAACACCCTTTGGTGAGGATGGCAGCAACCTGCATGAATGCATTGCCGCAACCATGCCGCAATCACCTATTGAACATGTGCTCAAGTATCAGCTTGAACATGAAACCGAGGAAATGCTTAAATGCCTGTCACCCCGGGATGAAAGAATTCTTCGTATGCGGTTTGGGCTTGGTGTTGACGGAGAGCATACACTTGAGGAAATTGGTGAAAAATTCGGCATTTCACGCGAGCGCGTTCGCCAGATAGAAACAACGGCGCTGCAACGTATAAAGGCTTCGACATGCTCGGAGGTTTTACGGCCATTTCTGGTCAATTGAATATGCCCTGACAGGCAACTCGTCAAATCAGGCGCCCGTCATAGTAAGCTGCAGCCCCTGCAGTTGAGCTGAATACCCTATGCACGTTCAAGGCCATATTCTTTAATTTTACGCCACAGCGTATTATAGCCGATACTGAGCCTTTTAGCCGCCTCCCGCTGATTCCAGCCGCAGTGAACAAGCATTTCCTCTATGTGGTGGCGTTCAAGATCACGCAGAGTCATGTGCGAAAAATTATACGACTGCGCTTTCCTGCCATTATAGTTTTCAAGCAGTATATCATCGGATGTCAGCTCATCAGTCTCCACCAGAATCATGGCCCGCTCAATAGTATTTTCAAGCTCTCGAACATTGCCTGGCCAGTCGTACAACTCCAGTTTTTGTATCGCGTCTTTGGAAAACCCGATTAATTTCCTGTCTGTACGTTTGCAGTATCGCTCTACAAAAAAACGGGCAAGCGGCAGGATATCTTCACGACGCTCCGCAATAGGTGGAATATACAGAGGAATCACATTGAGCCTGAAATAAAGATCCTGACGAAAACGCCCATCCTCAACCAGCTGCTTGATCGGGACATTGCTTGAAGCAAGCACGCGGACGTCGATGACGATATCCTTTGTATCCCCGACGCGCCGTATTTCATTCTCCTGCAGAACGCGCAGCAGCTTCACCTGAAACGCCGGGCTGGTTTCCCCTATTTCATCAAGAAATATTGTGCCTCCATTTGCCTCTTCGAAAAGTCCTTTTTTCGTAATATTGGCGCCGGTAAATGCTCCCTTGACATAGCCGAACAGCTCACTTTCAAGCAGTGTTTCAGGAAGAGCCCCGCAATTGATTGCCACAAAAGGGCCGTCGCTTCGAAGGCTGTAATTGTAGATGGCATGGGCGATAACCTCTTTGCCGGTGCCGCTTTCGCCTTCAATGAGCACCGTTGAGGACGACTTGGCAACGCGCCTTACCATAGTCAAGAATTTTCTGCATCGCCGGGCTTGTTGCTACAATATTGTCGAATTTGAACAAATCATTAACCTGGCTTCTCAAATTCTTGACTTCGGCGACAAGGCGCTGCCGTTCAATCGCCTTGTGCACCACAAGATTGAGCTCAGTCAGGTCTATAGGCTTCGTTATATAATCAAAGGCCCCCTGCTTCATTGCCTGAACAGCAGAGTCCACCGAACTGTTGCCGGTTATTATAATCACCTCGGTGTGCGGAGCAACCTCTTTGACTTTTTTCAGTATATCGATACCGGTAACAGAGTCAAGCATGAGGTCGGTTATAACAACATCGAAGATATCCTCCTGCAGTATCTGCAGAGCGCGCATGCCATCGCTTTCTTCCCGCACAGAAGCACTCTGCCTGAGAAAAAACTTGGACAGCATGCTGAGCGTTGACTCATCGTCATCAATCAATAAAATATGTTGTTTTTTCATTGTGTTAGGCGAGTAATAAAAAGTTCCCCTCTGATACCTGCATGGGTTTTCAACATGTGTCAAACATACTACTAGCACAACCGCCGTGCGCCGTGCAAGATTGAATTAAAAAAAGAAGGGCTTGCAAAGGTTTGAGCTAAAAGCTTAAAATTAATTGCTTGACAAAAAGAAAAAAATGAACTAATTATCACTTCTTTAATTATCATAGATAACATCCTCCCCAAAACCTCTACGGCTCGGGGTAGAATTATCAAAGCGACAGTTCCGCTAACAACAGTAACTCAACCGGCTCAACACGTAACCTGCAAGGAGTGTATTATGTACGCCATCGTGAAAACGGGTGGTAAGCAGTATCGGGTCGCCCCTGGCGACAGCCTAATGATTGAAAAGCTTGAAGGTGAGCCCGGCTCCAGTGTCGAGTTCACTGACGTGCTCATGGTTGCTCCGGAAAACGGGAAAAACATTCACATTGGCACACCGATTGTTGCAAACGCCAAAGTATCAGCCGAAATCAAACGCCAGACAAAAGGCAAGAAGGTAATTATCTTCAAGTCAAAACGCCGAAAAGGCTATCGCAAAAAAACCGGCCACCGTCAGCTACTTACCGAAGTGACCATAAAGGATATTAGTTTATAATATCCAAACCATTCTTATCAGGAGGATGTATTTTGAAAGGATACGAACTCTGCATAATTTTCCAGCCGGAGGCAAGCGATTCCGTCATGGATGAATTGTTCAGCGCCCTGGGGGCAGTCGTTGCTAAATATAACGGCTCTATGCTTAAAACCGAAAAATGGGGCAAGCGCAATTTAAAATATGCCATCAAAAAGCATACAAAAGGCAATTTCTGCTTCCTTTTCTTTACCGGTACGGCTGAAACGCTCAAAGACATTGACCGAACTGTGCGCTATAATGAACAGATTATTCGCTATACAGTGCTCAAGCTCGAAAAAAACTTTACCCCTGCTGTTATTGAAAGCGCACTGACTGCTGCTGAGACCTCAATACAGGCTGAAGCGCCTGTAGAGGCAGTCGAACCCGCTGCAACGACAGCAGAAGCGTAAAAGCGTCACAACTATACAACCAAACCGCTCACAGCCTTTTGAACATACAGTCACCGGTAGGAGGTCAAGTTGATTAAACGGAGAACACAAAAAAGAAAACCATTCTATACCAAGCGTAAAATCTGCCGCTTCTGCTCGGACAGCAACCTTGATATAGCATATAAAGACTACAACACACTGCGGCACTTCATCACCGAACGCGGAAAGATCATTCCCCGCAGAATTTCCGGAAACTGCGCCAAGCATCAGCGGGAGCTGGCCAGGGCGATAAAGCGCGCCCGCGTGCTTTCGATCATGCCTTTTTCCGTAACATCCTTTTAATACTATTTTAATGCACCTATCAGGTAAGGGGCCTCAACAATGAAAGTGATTTTGACTGAAGATGTAGCGCATCGCGGTTCCGCAGGCGACATGTTGAAAGTTAAGGACGGCTATGCCCGAAATTTTTTGATACCAAACGGCATGGCAATAATAGCAACAACAGAAAATGTCAAGCAGCTTGAGCACCAGAAGCGCCAGGTTCAGGCAAAGCTGAACAAGCTAAAAAAAGAATCGGAAGGCGTTGCAAAAAAAATAGAAGGCATTTCCTGTACGATAGCGCGGGCTGCCGGCGAAGAGGATAAGCTCTTCGGTTCCGTCACCTCAGCCGACATTTACACCAGCCTCAAAAATGAAGGCATTGAAGTAGACAAAAAGAAAATACTGCTCGATGAGCCGATCAAAAACCTGGGCATTTTCACCGTGCCCATTAAAATACATGCTGAAGTAACCGCCAATCTGAAAGTATGGGTTGTCAAAGAATAAGGAGCCTCGGGGCAACTTCATGGGCAGCAACGCTCTCCAGAACGTACCCCCACAGAATCTAGAAGCGGAGCAATCGCTTCTAGGCTCAGTGCTGCTGGAAAATGAAGCCCTTTTCAAGGCACTGGAAATCATAAAAACAGATGATTTCTACCGCGAGTCGCATCGCCAGATTTATCAGGCGATGCTGGATCTGTACGAAAAAAACGAACCTGCCGATCTTATCACCGTCACCGAAGTCCTGAAAAGAAAAAACAAGCTCGATGAAGTCGGGGGAGCTTCCTATCTCGCCGACCTGCTTGAAAAAATACCCACCGCCGCCAATATCGAGTACTACGCAAAGATTATCCGGCAGAAGTCAATACTGCGCAATCTTATCTACTCCGCTACCGAAATCGTCTCAAAGGCAACGACGGCTGAAGAAAATGTCGAGGATATTCTCGATTTTTCAGAAAAAACAATCTTCCAAATTTCAGAATACCAGATAAAACCTTCATTTTACCCGCTGAAAACGATACTCAAGTCGACGTTCAAAGATATTGAGCGGCTGTATGAAAAAAAACAGACTATCACCGGCGTGCCATCGGGGTTTGCCGATCTCGATGTCGAAGACATCAGGATTTCAGCCCTCCGATCTCATTATCATTGCCGGGCGTCCCAGTATGGGCAAAACCGCCTTCTGCCTCAATGTCGCTCAATATGCATCGCAGGAATCCCATATCCCCATAGCAATCTTCTCTCTTGAAATGTCAAAAGAACAGCTGGCGCTGCGCCTGCTGTGCAGTGAAGCGCGCGTCGACAACCATAAGCTGCGCACGGGCAACATTGCAGAAACAGACTGGGGCAAACTGTCCATGGCAGCGGGCAAACTTGCCGATTCAAAGATGTTTATCGATGACACACCCGGCATAACAGTCTTTGAAATGCGAACCAAAGCCCGGAGGCTCAAGGCCGAACAGGGCCTGGGCATGGTCATCGTAGACTATCTGCAGCTCATGGCCGGCTCAAAAAACCGCTCAGACAGCCGCGAGCAGGAAATATCAGAAATCTCACGGTCCCTCAAGGGGCTTGCCAAGGAACTCCATGTGCCGGTTATCGCACTTTCTCAGCTCAATCGCAAAGTGGAAGACCGCGTCGATAAACGCCCACATATGGCTGATTTGCGTGAATCCGGTGCCATTGAACAGGATGCTGACGTTATCCTGTTCATTTACCGGGATGAAGTCTACCATCCCGATTCTGAAGAATCAAAGGGCAAAGCCGAGGTGATAATCGGCAAACAGCGCAATGGGCCAACCGGCGAAGTACAGCTTACTTTCATCAATGAATATACCCGGTTTGAGAATTATTCCTACAGAGACATAATGCCGATTTAGCCCCCACTGCCTTCTTCCCGCTATTCAAGATGGTACCAAAGCCCCCGCATAAACTATACGCAGGCTTTTCCTGTAGAGTTTATGAGCTGAAAAAAGACATACAGCATTCATAAACCTTTGAAATAAATTGTATATTTTTTCAATCCTGCCATTGACTCGCACTCAACTCGTGGTTATCTTTCACAGGAATAATAAAGCACTACTTATTTATAGATTATAGTAATCTTTAAAATAAAAATCAGTTATTCTGAAAAAATTCAAGGAGGCAGGTATGGCAAAAGCAATCGGCATAGATTTAGGAACAACCAACTCTGTTGTTGCAGTCATGGAGGGTGGTGAACCGACGGTTATCATCAATGAGGAGGGCAGCAGAATCACCCCTTCTGTTGTTGCATTTACCAAAGAAGGAGAAATTCTGGTTGGTCAGGTTGCAAAGCGGCAGGCGATCACCAATCCTGAAAACACAATTTATTCAATCAAGCGCTTCATGGGACGCAAGTACAGTGAAGTAAGTGAAGAAATGAAAATGGTTCCCTACAAAGTACTGGAGGGAGCCAATGGTGATGTTCGGATCGAAGTACGCGGCAAACAATATTCACCGCAGGAAATTTCAGCCAAAACCCTGCAGAAACTCAAAAAATCAGCTGAAGCATATCTCGGCACCGAAATAAAAGATGCGGTGATCACGGTACCCGCCTACTTTAATGACAGCCAGCGTCAGGCAACCAAAGACGCCGGCACGATCGCCGGCCTGAATGTACTGCGCATAATCAACGAACCGACAGCATCTGCCCTTGCCTATGGTCTGGACAAGCAAAAGGAAGAAACAGTTGCAGTCTATGACTTCGGCGGCGGAACCTTTGATATCTCCATACTTGAAGTCGGCGACAATGTCATCGAGGTCAAATCAACAAACGGCGACACGCATCTTGGCGGCGACAATCTGGATCAGCGTATTATCGACTGGCTTGTGGCAGAATTCAGAAAAGACCAGGGCATAGACCTCAGCCAGGACAAAATGGCGCTGCAGCGCCTCAAAGAGGCTGCGGAAAAGGCAAAAATAGAGCTTTCATCAACGGTTGAAACAGAAATAAACCTGCCGTTTGTTACGGCTGACGCCTCAGGGCCAAAGCATCTTAACTGCCGCTTGAGCAGGGCGAAATTCGAGCAGATGATTGACGATCTCATCGAGCGCTCGCATATACCATGCGAAAAGGCTCTTCAGGATGCCGGACTGCAGCCCAGCCAGATAAACGAGGCTATTCTTGTCGGCGGCTCGACACGCATACCCAAGGTGCAGGAAATGGTGCGCAAAATTTTTGGCAAAGAGCCGCATAAAGGCGTTAATCCGGATGAAGTTGTCGCGCTGGGAGCTTCCGTGCAGGCGGGTGTTCTGTGCAGGAGAGGTTAAAGATGTGCTTCTTCTTGACGTTACCCCCTTGTCCCTCGGCATAGAAACCCTGGGCGGCGTCACGACCAAGCTCATCGAACGCAACACGACAATACCGACAAGGAAAAGTGAAATATTCACAACGGCTGCCGACAACCAGACAAGCGTTGAAATCCATGTGCTGCAGGGTGAGCGCGATATGGCACGCGATAACCGTACGCTTGGCCGGTTTCAGCTTGTGGGCCTTCCGCCGGCGCCTCGCGGCGTGCCCCAGGTTGAGGTAACCTTCGACATTGATGCCAACGGTATCGTGAACGTATCGGCAAAAGATCTCGGAACCGGGAAGGAACAGAAAATAACCATAACGGCATCAAGCGGGCTGAACAAAGACGACATTGATAAAATGGTCAAGGATGCCCAGTCGCATGCAGACGAGGACAAAAAGCGTCGCGAGGAAATTGAAGTGCGCAATCAGGCAGACAGCCTTGTGTACGCAACCGAAAAAGTACTGAAGGAAAACCGCGATAAGGTGTCAGAGGCAGATGCTACAGCAGTTGAAGATGCGCTAAAGGCTACACGTGATGCCATAGAAAAGGGGAATACGCGACGAAATCAAGGCTCGCATGGAAGCTCTGAACACTGCCTCTCACCGGCTGGCTGAAGCCATGTACAAGAAGGCATCAGCTGGCTGATGCGCAGCCTGGCGCAGGCAGCACAGGCCCCCAGAGCACCGGCGCCGACAGGACAAAACGATGTCGTTGATGCGGAATTTGAAGAAACCGATAAATAAACAGGTTTTTTCTTGACAAAAGACGTCTTACATCAAATAAAGAGGATGAAGCACATCGGTTTCATCCTCTTTTTTGACTATAGCTTCACACTAACTGAAAGGTATTCAAAATCCGCATGCTCAGTGAAAAGCTTGGACACAGACTGGACAGCCCGCTTTCCCAGCTCATCAAAAGGGGCCCGCTGTCAAAGCTCAGCCCGACAGCCCTCACTCTTACCGGTCTCCTCGTCAACCTGATAGCCGCAGGTTTCATTATCCCGGGATGCGTGGAAAACAGCCGCCATTCTCATTCTTGTTGCCGGACTGTTCGACATGCTTGACGGCGCAAGCGCAAGAACCACGGAAAAAACCACGCTCTTTGGCGGATTTATTGATTCCGTTGTTGACCGCTATTCTGATATGGCGATTCTTACTTGCCTTCATCATTTACTATGCCCTGGATAACCCGATAACATCTTCATGGTGAGTCTCTGCGCGGTCACCTGCGTGGGCTGTGTACTGATTCCCTATACGCGGGCGCGGGCTGAAACAATTATCCCCATATGCAATATCGGCATCATGGAACGCGCCGAAAGAATTCTTCTTATCGTTGCGGGTTGCTACTTCAATCTTATGCAGCCTGTTTTTCTGATTCTTGCGGTATTGACGCATGTAACCGTACTGCAACGGATCTATTACACGTGGGAAAAAACACAAAAACAAATAAAACATGACTGTGCTATGGAATGATGAGGGAGGCGACTTATGGAAGAAAAACAGGGAAATGGCTTTACTTTTAAAGACAAAGAGTGCTGCGTTCAGGATGAACAAGTAAACAAAGCCGGACATGAAGAACAGCAGCCAATGGTAAAAAAAGCACCTCTCAAGATCGTATGAGCGCACACGACCTGCCTGAAATCAATTTCGCTTCTTTTATCATATCCCTCAGTTCATCAGCACTGTTCCATCTGGGCGATATTCCTGATCCGGCAACAAACCAGACGCAGCGCAACCTGCCCCTTGCCAAGCAGACGATTGATATACTTGGGCTTTTAAAGGAAAAGACCGTCGGAAATCTTGAACGGGATGAAACCCAGCTGCTGGAAAACCTGCTGTATGACCTGCGCATGCGGTACGTGGCAGAACTGAAAAAAGACGCTCTGTAAACCCAGCTATGGAATCACTTGTCATCAGCGCCCCTGCAAAAGTCAATCTGTGCCTTGAAATCATCAAAAAACGGCCGGACGGCTATCATGAAATAAGCACCATATTTCAAAAAATCGGCCTTTTCGATGAACTGACCCTGCAAAAAACAGCTGCTCCCGGCATACGTCTTACCGTTGACAACCCGGCTGTTCCCTCAGACCGTACAAATCTTGTGTACCGGGCGGCAGAGCTCATTATGGGGCACTGCAGAGCAGAACCGGGGCGTAGCCATCAAGCTGCACAAGCGGATACCGGCAGGGGCAGGCCTTGGCGGCGGCAGCAGCGATGCAGCAGCAGCGCTTGACGGCCTGAACAGGCTTTTTGACCTGGGGCTCTCACTGCAAACTCTCCAGCAGCATGCGCTCAGACTGGGGGCTGACGTGCCTTTTTTTCTTTCACCCTGGCCAACAGCCTGCGCTACCGGCGTCGGTGAAATACTGCAGCAGGTCCACCTGCGCACTGAGCTCTGGTTTGTCATTGTTTTCCCCCGTTTCAGCATATCAACGGCATGGGCGTACGCAACCTACAGCAAAGATATCATATTGACAAATCAACGAAAAAATATTATTTTACCTAATTCTATTGATGACCTTGCACAGGTACGAACACTGCTGCATAATGACTTTGAGCAGGTGGTTATACCCAGGCATCCCGAGATCGCCGCCATACAACAGAGCCTCATGCAGGCAGGGCGCTGAAGGCGCACTGCTCAGCGGCAGCGGTTCATCGGTTTTTGGTAGTTTTTGAAAACCGCGAGATCTGCCAGAAAGCTGCTGCACAGCTCTCGGAGAGCATAAACGGCGATATTTTCATAGCCCCAGGTCTCTGGCAGGAATAAGCCCAAGCGGACTGCTCACAGAGCTGAAATCCGCGAAGAGCCCGTGATGCAGCACTGCTCAATAAACCCTTGTCCTGCGCTGAATTGTCAGGAGCATAAAAAAGGAGTCTTGCGTGAACGATCTTAAAATTTTCTCGGGCAATGCAACCCCGGCCCTTGCTAATGAAATCTGCAAATATTTCAATCAGCCTCTGGGCGCAGCCAAAGTCGGCTCCTTCAGCGATGGCGAGACCATGGTCGAAGTGCAGGAAAACGTACGCGGCATGGATGTTTTTGTTGTGCAGTCAACCTGCAATCCCGTCAATACGCACCTGATGGAACTGCTGATCATGATTGATGCCCTTAAACGGGCATCCGCAGAAAGAATCACCGCAGTTATTCCCTACTACGGATATGCCCGGCAGGACCGCAAGGTTGCACCCCGCGTGCCGATAACGGCAAAGCTGGTTGCGGACCTGCTCACCACCGCAGGTGCCGACCGCGTTCTGACCATTGACCTGCATGCCGGACAGATACAGGGATTTTTCAGCATTCCTGTTGATAATCTTTTCGCTTCGCCGATCATCTACCAATACCTGAAGGAAAAATACGCGGGCAAGGAAGTTGTCATTGTTTCACCCGATGCCGGCGGCGTCGAGCGTGCCCGCAGCATGGCAAAACGCATCGGCGCCACAATTGCCATTATCGACAAACGCCGCCTGCGGGCAAATGAAGCAGAGGTCATGAATATCATCGGTGATATCGAAGGCAAGCATGCCCTGGTGCTCGACGATATGGTTGACACGGCAGGAACACTTACCAAAGCGGCAGATGCCGTCTGTTCGCGCGGGGCGCTGTCAGTTGCCGCATGCTGCACGCATCCCGTGCTTTCGGGTGCTGCCATAGAAAAAATCAATCAATCCTGTCTCGAGGAAATCGTGGTCACCAACACTGTTCCGCTCACCCCTGAAGGGGCTGCATCAAAAAAGATAAAAGTGCTGTCCATTGCCGAATTTTTTGCCGTGGCCATCAGGCGCATTCACAACAATGACTCGGTAAGCTCGCTTTTCATATAAAAACAGACTATAGTTACCATATACCAACAGCTGTAAGGAGGCACCATGAGTCAGACAATCACCATCACCGCAACATCGCGCGAGGGCGCAGGCAAAGGCGTTAACCGCAAACTGCGCGCAAAGGGACTCATTCCGGCGGTCGTGTACGGTCATCATTATGACGCTGTTTCGCTCTGCGTCAATGCCACTGAAATGGATAAAATGTTCCGTCCCGGCCATGAGGATATGCAGGACTACCAGCTCTACAAACTGGTTGTCAAGGCCGCGGATTCAAAGGAAACCATGGTCGTGATTAAAGACATCCAGCGCGACCCGATCAAAGAAAAAATCCGGCATATAGACTTTTTTGCCGTACGCATGGATGAAAAAATAATAGCGCCCGTGCATGTACGAATCATGGGCAAGGCTATTGGCGTCAAAAATGGCGGCATTCTGCGCCACCTCCTGCATGAAATCAAGGTAAAGAGCCTGCCGGCAGATGTGCCGCCGCATATTGATATTGATGTGACCGCAATGGAAATCGGCGATTCCGTGCATGTAAAAGATTTGCAGGTGCCGGCAAATGTCCAGATTTTAACCGATGCGGAAGCGGGCGTTGTCAACATCATGGCGCCTATCGTTGCCAAGGAAGAAAAAACAGAAGCTGAAGCGCCAGCCGCCCCGGCTGCGGCCGCCAAAGCAGCACCTGCAGCCGGCAAGGCTGCTCCTGCTGCCGCCAAGGCTGCTCCTGCGAAAAAGTAATGCCAGCCCGGCAGGCAGTATATGATTTTCACACAGAACTGCCTGCCGCGTAAAAGCTTGATATGCGTCCTGTGAAACTCATAGCAGGTCTTGGCAATCCCGGCGATGCCTACAGCCTGACCAGACACAATATCGGGTTTATGGCTGCTGATCGAATCGCTCGGGAAACAGGCATTGCCCTGAACAAATTCAAATTTCATGCCCTGGTGGGGCACGGCAGGCTGGTGCGGACATGACGTCATCATTGCCAAACCCCAGACCTTCATGAATCGCAGCGGCATGGCAATCAGCGCACTTGCAGACTCCCTGCGCCATTGCAGCCGAAAACATCATCGTCATGCACGATGATATGGATGTAGCTTTCGGCAGCCTCAAAATAAAAATCCGCGGCGGCAGCGCCGGCCACCGCGGTATCGTATCACTCATTGACCAGCTCTCCACAGACGTATTTGTGCGCCTGCGCATCGGCATTGGACGGCCGCCCGCCGATATGGCTGGCCCCGACTATGTACTAGAAACATTTTCCTGCCAGGAACTGAATCAACTAGCTGGCATAACCGCAATGGCGTTCCAGTGTCTGGAGACGCTCCTCACGCAAGGCATCGCAGCCGCTATGAACCGTTTCCATACGGGGGCCGCTGAAGCACCGAAACAGCGCAGCTCATCAGAAGATCCTGGTTTTTAGAGCCTTTTTTACCTCAGTTGTTTATAAAATCCTTGCCTCTCAATCATTAGTATGCTATTTAGTTTGTGATAATTTACATCAAGTCCCCATCGTCTAGTGGCCTAGGACACCGGCCTTTCACGCCGGCGACACGGGTTCGACTCCCGTTGGGGACGTAAAAAATTAAAAGCACTCAGCCTTACCGGTTGAGTGCTTTTTTGTTTTGAGTTGAAGGACCCTCGCACGGAGAGAAATGTCAGGCGGGTGAAGGCTGTAAAAATTGCATCTAGTAACTAAACAACAGTAAATAAAAAAACCACCTGGAATCAGAGCTACTATGACATTGTTAATATTTCAACATTACGACACGTAGTGTTGACTTTTAAGAGAAAAGGCCCAACTACTATATCTAGTAGTCAGGCCCTGATTTGTATTTCTGTATAAGCTTTACTTCTTCCCTACCATCGGCGCAATCATTTCAAGAACCCTTCGGGCAACGGCCTGCAACTCCGGGCTGCGTTCAAGGGCGGCATTGATGCTGTTGGCATTATTGTAATAAATTTGTATTACCTTCCGGCCAATGGCGCTTCGGGCAAGATTGCTATCTCGAAAATCACGCAAATTTTCAAGTTCCGGATTATCCACCCCCAGAACCTTTATTGCCGGGCATCTGCTGCCAGGAGTTGTCGTAGTGGTGGTTGTCACCCAAGGAACCATCGAGCCCGTAGGGCTGCCCCCGATCCCGCCGATACGGTAGATTCCCATACCCGACAGGTCGTAGATAAGCGGCGAGTTGATAGAGGAGTTGAAGGACACGTCGTGCATCACAGCGGCAGCGGCGTTCTGCACGTCCATGTGATACACCCAGATTTTGCTCCCGCTATACAAGCTCACGGTCACGCCGCCATCGCTGCCTGCGGCAAGCAGAAAATAGCGGTGATTCATATTTTCAGTATTGGGGATATCAACGGCGATGTCCCTGTCCTGCAGAAGCGTGCCGTTATCGTCAAAGTAGAACAAGTGGGTGATATGGTCGCTGCCGTCCACATTGCCCAGGGCGACGAACCCTCCACGGGGCATGCCGACCATGTTTATGAGCGTGCGCTGCAGATCGCTGATATCTTTGATGGTCTGCAGTGTCAGGTTGTCGCTGTAAAAGCAGAGCAGGGGCGTATACCCCACGGCTCCTTCCCCTGTTGCAAGCCGGCCGCTTTCAGGCACCACCACGAATCCGCCGCTGCTCAGGCTGGCTATATCGCCCGAGCCATGCCAGATGCGGGTCCCGGTCGCCTGCTCAACATCAAGCCGCACGTCTATGGTTTTCAGCAAAACGCCGTCTCCAGCAGTCTGCGTAAGCGCCCCGGAATAGAAATCGTTTTGCACGATCGTGCCGTTGCGCAGGCCCGCATAAAAAATACCTCCAATTGTTGCCGGTATCATACTGCCGCGCATCGTGCCGCTGGTGTCCATATGCCATATGGTAAATGTATCCATGTCGTAGTTACAGCCCTTGATTAGCCAGCCGCTGTCGCCTGCAGTGCGCATGGTCCACCAGTTGTCGAGGGTGTTTATATCGACGGTATTCGTGCTGCCTGTTGCATTGTCGAAAATCGTTACCGATTCCAGTTGTGTATCGAGGACTGCGAATGCAGTGCTGCTGTCGCAGGCATCGCCATAGCCGTCGGTGTCGTTGTCCGACTGGTCGGGATTGTAGACGCCCGGGCAGTTGTCGCCCGCATCAGTAATGTTGTCGCCGTCGCTGTCGCTGTTTTCAGCAAACCCATCGAGTTTCTGTTTTGTCCAGTCGGCGAAGGAATACTGCGGTACAAGAATGAAAATACAAAAGACTAAAACAGCTGCACGGAATTTTTTCATATTGCCCCTCCTCTGATTTGTGATTGCGGAATAGATTCTGCCCTGTAGATACAGGCATTTCCTACTTATATAAACATTAAGAATGATAAATAATTATTTTGATTGAGGCAATACTATGCCACACTTACCCATGCCTCCTGCAAGGGCCTACAAAAAATGTTCGTAATAAAATTAGATACAAAAACCATACCAAAAAAATTAAATCTCTTTAAACAATCTAATATTTAATAAAAAATAAGTAAAATCGGATATTTAAAAAAAATAAAAATTACGCTATTGATTTGGCCCATTGAAGTGGTGAAAAATGATTGGCTGATTTCAGCCAACAAAAGGCGTTTAAACATATTTTATTGGTTGAATCCAGCCAATTTACTGGATGTGATTGTTTGCTGGGATGGCCTCTTTATAGGAGCAGCAGAGCTGTATTCTGGAATAAACAGGCAGAACTCAGGCGTTAAAGTAAGGACAGCCAGTTAGACTTCTCTTCAAGAACCATATGCAATATCTTGCGCCCTCACTTTGCAGTCAAACTCCACACTAGCGGCTCTTACTGTCGAACAAATCAAAATCCGGAAAATTACAGTTTACCAAACGTATCTTTCAAAGGTATGGATAAGCACAAGGAGATTCGGTTTTGAAAAGATTAAGAATCTTACTTGCTATGCGCCATACGGCTGTGGCGGATGCCGTAGAAAAAGTACACAGCTAAGCCGGCTATCATCCATACGGCAAACCGTATCCAGGTAAGCCTCGGCAAAGACAGCATAAGACCTGCGCAGAGGCTGATCCCCAGAAGCGGAACTACGGGAACAAGCGGGCAGCGGAAGCTGCGTTTCATTTCAGGATGAGTCTGCCTCAGCACGACAACGCCGCCGCAGACAATGCAGAAAGCAAACAAGGTGCCTATATTGCACAGTTCTGCCGCAGTGCCGATGTCAAGAAACCCGGCAAACAGCGCAACGACTGCGCCGGTCAGTATCTGGGCAATATAGGGGGTTCGAAAGCGCGGATGAACTTTGGCAATCCAGGGCCAGAGCAGCCCGTCGCGTGACATGGAGAAAAAAATGCGCGGCTGGCCCATAAGCATGACTAAAAGAACACTGGTGATGCCGGCCAGCGCTCCGACAGAAACAAGCGCCGCCCCCCAGGTGTAGCCGACGAGGTTCAACGCATGGGCAACAGGAGCAGGATGATTCAGCTCTTTATAGGAAACCATGCCGGTAAGAACACCCGATACAAGAAGATAGAGAACTGTGCATATAACCAGCGATAAAATAATGCCTATGGGCATGTTGCGTTGCGGGTCTTTCGTCTCCTCTGCTGCAGTTGAGATGGCATCAAAACCGATATAGGCGAAAAAAATGATGGCAGATCCTGTCATCACACCGCTAAACCCGAAAGGTAAAAAAGGGCTCCAATTTGCCGGCTTTACCTCAAAGATGCCGACTGCCACAAAGACGAGCACGGTGAGCACCTTGATAAAAACCATGGCGCTTGTAAACCGAACGCTTTCTTTGATACCGACTATAAGAATTGCTGACAAAAAAACTACCACAAGCACAGCCGGCAGATTTATTAACGCATCAGGCGTGGTTCCCGGAGCGCTTGCGCACCATGCAGGCACTTGAATGCCTAAACCAGCAAGAATATTTACAAAATAGCCTGACCACCCGATTGAAACTGCAATGCAGGCAACGACATATTCAAGGATGAGATCCCAGCCGATAATCCAGGCTATCATTTCGCCAAGAGTAGCGTAGGCATAGTTGTAAGCACTGCCGGAGGCAGGAATGAGGGAGGCGAACTCCGCATAGCACAATGCCGTAAAAAGACATGCGCAGCTCGAAATGACCAGAGAGAGAAGTATGCCCGGACCTGCGTATTTTGCTGCAGCAGTTCCGGTAAGCACAAAAATACCAACCCCGATAATGGCGCCCACGCCCAGAACGGTCAGGTCGAAAGCATTGAGAGATCTATGGAGCCGATGCTGCTCCATATCTAATTCTTCAAGAATGTGGTGCGGAAATTTTCGGCGAAAAAGTCTTTTTGGCATTGCAGTTTTTCCTTAAGATAGATACGCCCGGCATAGTAGATCAGCGGAATGCTGTACTTACACTATGTTATCATATTTTGTAAAGTTTTTTATAGATTCCATCATAAAACGCCTATATGCTTGCACGAAATCCCTTGACCTGCTCATTGACTCGTAAGTCTATTCAAGGCAAGTGACTCGTCACATTTAAAACCAGCAATGGCAGGCCCCTCCCCTTCCTCCCCTCCCGTCACAGGAGGGAATAAAAATGGACCTCTTTACTTGTGGGTTGGCGTGAGGGGGCCTGCAAAATCAATTGTGCAGACCCACGAGTATTCGTGATGTTGTACAGATCAAGCAGAACACGTTGAATTTTATGTGATGGGAAGCGACAGGCTCATGATAGGCTCTGAAGCGGATACACCGTCAAATGCCGGCCGACAGAAACAATCACCCGGACCATACAACTCTCCTAAGATAGGCATTTAATGTCCTCCTGAGCGAGATGAAGGATCCCTTAATACGATTGTACCCCCTTTAGCAAAGGGGGATTAAATAGGCTTATTTTATCGTATGATAATTAATAGTGCACCCTTGTTTATGGGGCGCTGTCCTTAATCATTATGCCAGCGGAAGATTTCTGCAGGCCCAACCGTCCTGTCCACACACATCCTCACGGCCTGCATCTGGCTGCCAAACTTTTATGACTTGATTTTTTTCTTGGTAAGTGATAAAAAAATTTATTAATTTGTTGCGGCGGTGTAGCTCAGCTGGTTAGAGCATGCGGCTCATATCCGCAGTGTCCGGGGTTCAAGTCCCTGCACCGCCACCACATTTTCTTAAAAGCCGCATGTACAAATCCTTTCTTAGCATTTATGCTTTCGCTGCATTCCCGCGGCATAAATGCCAGCACATATCAGAAATATCCGGTAAAGGTAAAAGTTCTGACGACAGATATCCGCATGACTGGTGTCCCGCAAACCATCATTTTCGATCTGGGCAAGGTAATCGTCGACTTCGATCATATGACCTTCTGCCGCAATGCCTCGCGCTACTGCCCGGCATCGCCGTGCTGAGATCTATAAAAAAATATTCCTTTCCGGCCTTGTGCTACAGTATGACAGCGGAACACTTCCATCGGATGCATTTTTTAAAGCCGCACAGGCTGCTCTTGATATTCGAACAGACATTGATCTCTTTGCACGCCTGTGGTCTGATATTTTTACACTCATAAACGGCATACAGCCTCTTATCGAGCGGCTAACAGCAGCATTCCCAGCTTATATGCCTGTCTAATACCAACCCCTGGCATTTCAGCTGGTGCAGAGAGCATTTCAAGGTTCTAGACGCCTTTGATGCTTTCATACTTTCCCATGAAGAGGGCTGCTGCAAACCGGAACCGGAGATATACAGACGGGCGCTTGCAAAAAGCCAGGCGCCGCCGGACCAGTGCCTCTTTATAGATGATAGTGCCGACAATGTTGCAGCAGCCAGACTGCTCTCTATGCAGGGCATTGTTTTCTCCTCGGTCGGTGCACTTGAAAAAAAACTGCTGGAACGTGGCTGCCTGCAGCATACTGTTGCAACATAGAAACACTGCATTGTATGCAACAGGAATTATGACGCAGGGACCAGCAACAATTTAAAATCCGCCTGTGCTCCGCTCACAGGCTTGCAGTATGGCCTTTTATTCGTTCAAAGGGCTCTCACACTGGCGAGCACAGGTGGCCGGTGAACCGAAGCACATGCCGAATGAACATGATAGCGCCGTATGACTGCCTGACCGGCAGCACATACGGTGCCGGCAAAAAAAGCACGCGGCACACAGTGCGGCAATCTGTGATTTCACACAACCAAAACGGAGGCATACATATGCAGCAACTGACTATCATAGGCTCTGGCCCGGCCGGGCTTACAGCAGCAATCTATGCTGCCAGGGCGGGACTTGCTCCACTGGTCATCGAAGGCCTGCAGCCAGGCGGACAGCTGACAACAACAACCGTTATTGAAAACTGGCCCGGCTCACCTGATGGCATAGATGGCCCGAAACTCATGGCTGATATGCGCAAGCAGGCAGAAAACTTCAATGTGCAGTTTATGAGCGGTCTTGTTACCGGTGTGGATTTTCAAAAAGCACCGTTTAAAATATCCGTAGACGAGCAGGAGGTTGAAACCAGCTGCACCATCATTGCAACAGGGGCATCACCCAGAATGCTCGGCCTTGAAGTTGAGAAAAACCTCATGGGGCGGGGGCTTTCCGTATGCGCTACCTGCGACGGATTTTTCTTCAGAAAAAAAGATGTCCTCGTGGTAGGCGGCGGCGATACGGCAATGGAGGAGGCTGTTTTTTTAAGCGGCCTTGCCGCCTCTGTTACGGTGGTGCATCGGAGGCATGAGCTCCGTGCAGCACAAGCCATGCAGGAACGAGCGCGCTCAACGCCGAACATCCGCTTCATATGGGATTCCGTCATTGATGACATCCTTGATATATCCCGCAATACGGTCACTGGCGCCATGCTTCGAAATGTCAAAACAAACCAGGTTGTATACCATCCATGCGACGGCATTTTTCTAGCCCTGGGGCATGTTCCCAATACATCCTATTTGCAAAACCAGATCGAGGTTGATTCGCAGGGGTTCATAGTTGTACGAAAGGGGTCTGCAACAAATATTCCGGGCGTATTTGCCGCTGGTGATGTCGCGGATCCGGTGTACAAGCAGGCCATAACGGCGGCAGGCATGGGATGTATGTCAGCGCTTGATGCAGAGCGTTTTTTAAAGGGCATCTAAGCAGACGGGGTGTGGCAGGAGGGCGAACAGACGGCCTGCTGGACGCAGAGAGAAAGAGCACTGGAAACAATTATGGTCCTATAGTGATATCGAAGGAGCCCCCCGTTTTTTTATACACAATAGCATGCCTTTCGATGCTGGCAATCTCCTGCTTTGAAAGAATTCCAGCGTCGGCTATCCCGCGAAGTGTTTCCGGATACGATCCGGTTATAAGGCGATATATTTCAAGGGCTCTTTCAAGCCTTGTTGCTTCAGCGCTAACAAAAGCCTGCTGGAGCGGTGTGTGTTCCCATCGCAACAGACGAACCACAGGAAAGGTACTCTCCAAAAAACTGCCCGGCAGAAACAGCATCAGGGCTGCAACAGCGGCCAGCCAGCAGCATGAGGCTATGCCCATGCCGGCCAGGGGAATCAGATTGCCGGTATCGACCTTCGTTTCAGCCCTTTTAGACAGCAGCCGTATCGCGCCACGCTCGAGCAACTGCACAAGAGTCTTGCAGGCAATAAAACTTCCCAATACACTGGCGTCAATAATATCCTGAACGCTTCGCTGCCCGTCAACCAGCGAACATACCCGCTCCTCATCGGAATCAAGGTCCGGGAGAGCCGCATAATTATTTTCAAAAAGCATATCAAAAGAGCTTATTATAGAACTGATTTCAGGCCATTCGTCAATCCTGCGAAGCACGTCCAGCAGAATGGATTCAAGGCCCGGCAGTTGCACAAGGCCAGATGTCCGTGTTACCGTTTGAGCAATAAAACGGTACGTTCCCGTATGCCACTGCAGCATTTCATAGATCACCTCATAGATATGCGTGAGGATGATACGTTCGAAATTCACCCTGCTAAGAAGGCCCTGTGCAAGCAAAACAGTGCAAATATGTTCAAGCGTGGTTTTGTGCTTTTCAAGGGCCTGTCGAAACTGTTCAGCTGGCACAAGTGCGCTCTTGACAAGAATAGCGCCCAGGCGTTCCGTGTCTTGTGCTGTCTTAACATCAATGAGATCACCGTTTAAAAAATAAATCTCAGCCGTCTCCCTGTCGTGCGCGACAAGTAAAACGCCTGTCTTCTGCTGCTGCGCCAGCAGCTGGAATATATCAGCAACACCGAAATCTTTTATAGAACCCTGCAGTGCTGTCATAATGTCCCGCTAGGCAATAATTCTTAAAAGCAGATTTTCTTCTGTTGATCTGTCCTGAATTTGTCGTACATGACACGGTCATGAAGAACCAGTACACAAAAAGCAGCGAGCCATATGCAGCACCTGTTCCAATCCGGGATCCCAGCAAAAAAGACCAGGGGCCTTCAAGAACAAACGGCATGACCGTCTTGAGTACAAGCATGAAAAAAACAAGCATTCCGGCAATGCCTATAAGGGTCTGCCCGGCATAAAAATGTCCCGCACCGGGAAGGATATAGCCTAAGGCTACAACAGTAATTCTTTTTCTGGTGATATAGCTCTTTATACGGTTCCGTTTATCTTCCCTGACACCATATCCCAGCATACTCTGTTTTCGCAGCAGGCTTTGACAATGTGTACAAACAAGATCGTCAGTGGCAGTGCGCTGACAACGCCGGCATATAACCATACCGCACAGTTTGCAGCGCACGGAGATACGTATCTTGTCTTTGCCCGGAATATACACGGCCAGGAGGGCAAGTGCCAGCAGGATAAAAAGATCATATGGAAAATACAATGCCGCCAAAAGCATAGCCCCAGGCATCGCGTGTATACGCAGGGGTAGCAATGAAAAGATTGAATCCGCGCACCCAGAGTTGCGAAATATCAACGGGTTCATCAATTATTACACGATTAAAATTATCGGAAATATCTTTCAAATACGAACCGACACGCGGAAGATCAAGATTCTTGGCCTTATTAAGAGCCTGCTCTGATTCGTTAAACATAAATTTCGACTGATAAATCCGGGACAGGTTAAAGTGCGCTGCTGCAGTTTTAGCAGGAGCCATGACTGCCGCCTGATTGTAGCAGCTAATTGCTGCATCCCAGTTGTGCTGCGCGAAATGAACATTGCCCAAATTAATCGCGGCTTTATAGTTTTCTCGATTTTCTGATAGTATTTTTTCATAATACTTTTGGGCAATACTGAAGCTGCCCTCTTTTTTAAAGTGCAACCCGAGGCTCAAAAGCACATCTTCATCCTGGGGAAACCGATCAAGCTGTTTTTCCAGCAGTTGCGTATCGCGCAGATCACAATAACCGTAATTTGCTTTCCACAAAAGTTTTATAGTTTCATCCTGGCCCATGCATTTTGCGAACCCCATGGCTGCCGCCAGCAGCGGCACCGCAAGTATCAGCAGGGCAAAAAAGGCCTTGATCACGTACCGCTCATGCCGGGTCGCATAGGCATACAGAAGAACAAGCGACCATGCGCAGAACCATAGTATGGAAAGCCTGAACAGCAGAGGCAAAAGCAAAAGGGTTATGACCATCACCCATACCGAAAAATCAGGCAGTGAATCCGGAAATTGCATGCCGCACATCGTGGTACAAAAGCGAACAATGCGCAAGCAGCAGAACCAGTGCAAAGGTGCAAAAGGAAAGCAAAATACCGCCGGCTAGCACAGCGGCATTTTCAAACACCGCCATACTGACATCCTCAATATTCAATGGAGACAGGGATTTTACGAATGCTGCGGCAAAACCCTGTACAACAGCCGGCACATGGAGTTTGTTTTCATGCCATTGCGTTATGGCTTGTGAGGCATAGACAGGCGGAATATCCGGGGATAATAAACATGCATAGTTTGACAGGACGCGCGCCGTGTCATATTCACTTCGTTTAACTGCCTCCTGTGCTTGCCTGACAAGCATTAATGAATACGGCACGAAATTCCGGATCCCATGATCCAGCGTCTTCTGATGCACCATGGCAAGAAAAGCTTCGAGCTCCTGTGCCTGCAATGGTTGTGGTAGAATGATACCGCCATCATAGATTCCCGCCTGAGGCTCTGCGCATAAAACAACTGTCATGAAAGCAGCCAGCGCCAGACGCAGGAGGCTTTGGGAAATAATGTTGTGTACATGTGAAAAAAACATACGGCTGCCTTAAAGGGCATAAAATTATTTGGCCAGCATATCGTCAAGGCTGATAGTAATCGTTATAGGACACTCGGTATTGTTTTTATTCAGCCTGAGTGTAATGGGTAGACTGATTGACGTTTCAGAAATTTTCCGTGGTTGTCCGCAGGTCACAATGGAAAAACCTTCAACCTCGGGTGTCTGAGCAGGCAGTGGAGCGAACCCGTCAGCAGCCGATGGCTCTTCAAACTCCAAAAAAGGCTCTTCTATGTCTAAAGCCGGCTCTTCTATAGCAAGGGCTTCTGAATCATCATCAAAAGAAAGCTCCGACTCCTGAACAACCGCTTCGTCATCAAAGGAAAGCAAAGACTCCTGCACTCCCGTTTCATCAAGAACCAATTCCTCCTGATCATCAAAGGAAAGTTCCGGCTCCTGTACTGCCGGCTGCATCAAGCACCAAGGCCTCTTCATCATCAAAGGAAAGTTCCGGCTCCTGTTCTCCCGTCTCATCAAGGACCAAGGCCTCCTCATCATCAAAGGAAAGTTCAGACTCCTGTTCTTCCGTCTCATCAAGGACCAGGTCCTCCTCATCATCAAAGGAAAGTTCCGGCTCCTGTACTGCCGCTGCATCAAGCACCAATGACTCTTCATCATCAAAAGAAAGTCCTTCATCGGAGCTTATATCAGATGCTTGAGTAGCCAACGCAGGCGGGGGTATATCAGGAATACGGTCAAACGGCGGAACATCTTTTTTTTCAAAAGCCGCCGCGGCTGAAGGCTGTGCATCATCAGGCGGCAACGAAGGAGGTTCTGTAGGGAGCAACCGAAGCGCCGGCTTTTCTTCGGTCAGAGGAGCGGCCGCCAATGGACTCTGGTCAGTTCAGGACCGGCTCCGGTTGTACTGGCAAATGCCGGCGAGGGCGGCGCTTCAGAAAAAATCTTCAGCCCCGCATCATCAGCTTCAGTCATTGCAGGTGTAACAGCTGGACGGGTAGTGGGTGCGGCATCCTTTGCGCTGGGGGAAATTAACGCCGAAGGCTGTGCGGTTTTTTTCTTTGCCGTTCCGCTATCCATCTGTTTGAGAACCATTTTACAAATGCCCGTGAGCGTTTCCACAACGCCCATTCCCGTCAAGGCGCTTGATTCATACGCAGGTACATTGTACGAATTGAGCATGGCGTTAAGCTCTTCAACAGACGCTACATGGGGAAGATCACGTTTGTTATACTGAAGAACAAAAGGAAACGAGGTAATGTCTTTTTTATAAAATTTCAGATTGTCAGCAAGATCTTTGAGGCTTTCGAGATTGTCCTGAAGCTTATTTGCCTGGGAGTCAGCAACAAACACAACGCCGTCGGCACCGGTGAGAACGGCACGCCGCGTCAGTCCATAATACACCTGCCCGGGAACCGTATAAATGTGGAAGCGCGTCTTGAACCCTCTCACATCACCAAGCTCTATCGGAAGAAAGTCAAAAAAAAGCGTCCGATCGTCCTTGGTGGCAAGTGACATAAGATCACCACGCTGCTGCGGCGCAAGCATTTTATGAATGCACTGCACATTGGTTGTCTTGCCGCACATCGCCGGACCATAATAAACGATCTTTAAATCAATCTCGCGTTTTGCTGCATTAAAGACGGCCATGGCTCACCCTCACGATCTTAATAAAAGATTTTTGATTTCAGTGTCCACCGATCTGAAAGTACGGTCGGCGTCGTAAATTTTCTGAAAAATCTTTAAAGCCTTTTGCGGGTCTCCTTTTTCCTTATACACAAGCCCCGACTGATAAATCAAACTGAGCCTGTCTTTTTCCGTAAGATTCAGAAGCTTTAAAGCCTTGCCGATCAAGTCATTTGCGATGTCATAACGGCCGAGAGCCATATGGCATTCAGAAAGCTTTATATAGCATTCTGCTTTGTTGTCAATCCCGCCCAGAGCTGCCGTAAACTCGGATATTGCCTCCTCAAACTCATTGCACCGGATATAGGCAAGGCCGAAATTAAAATGAAACTGAGGGCTGTTCATGTCATCAGTATTGGCAATCATGCTCTTCAGCTGAATAAAAACATCATCGGGGTTTGTGCCGGCCCCATCCTCCTCATCAAAATCTCCCTGCGGGGGAATGGCGACCTGAACGTCAGAATCACTGGCAAGGGCGTCTTCGAGGTCAAACCCGCCCTGAGCAACTTTGATGCGCGCTTCCGAAGCAGTTCCCTCCGTCGATTCGGCAAGCTGCCAATCCTTGTCCTGATAAAATTTTGCGATCTTAATTTTAAAAAATTCATTAGTCGGATCTATTTCATGAATTTTTTGAAGAACCTGGACGGCTTCATAGTTCATATTTTTATCGCAGAAATGGTTGGCAAGCTTTTCAAGCACAGCAACGCCATCGCCGATAAACCCGTTTCTCAAATGAAGATTGGCAAGTTCCGTATAAATATCAATCTGATCAGGGTCGATAGAAATCGTGTGATTATAAATAGCTACGGCAATCTGAAAAAGTCGTTTAGTCTGATATGCCCTGGCCGCAGTCAGATACTCAGCGATGGATTCTGCTTTCCTGCCGTTTTCCAAATACAGTTCGGCAATTTTGACACGCACGCGTAAATCGCCTGGATTCTGAGCCAGTAAAGCATGCAGCTTATCCAGCGAATCCTGGAACTTATCTTGTATCGTCTGTTTTTTAAAAAACTGTATCATTGCCATCGTTTTTTTCGTCTGGCGGTTAAAACTTTTTCAGAACCCGCATCATTTTGGATGAGCGATATTAGAATTTGAATAAATTTTATAATAAAATCCTGCTCTTTGCACCAACAAAATAAAAAAGCTTTCGAGCTCACACCACGCTCATCTTCTATCTCTGAACTCAGCAAACTGTTCTTTTATAGTCCCGGGCACCATCTGTATCAAGATTTATTTACCAGATTATGTATTGACCTTACCAGATTTTTCCGTTATGGTTTCAGTTATTTGATTTCACCCCGACAAACCATAAATAAAGTGCGATATTTCATCAGCATGTATCTCATTACCAAAGGTCCAATGAAAACAAAAGGTGTTTGTATTACGATTATTATGTGCCTCTGTCTGGCAGCCTGCAGCAGCGGTCCACAGAAAAAAAAGGGTGCGGGTGCTGACGCAGGGTTTGTTACGGCATCCGACAATCAGACTATGCAGCGTCTGATACTGGATTATGCCGGCATGAAGGAGGATGATATAGTTTCATGGGCATGGGTAGATTCGGCTTTCAGGCTCAAGGATTGCGGCGCCGTCAGCCTGCAGCCGGTTTTAAATTACAGCACGATCGATTATCCCTGGGCGCAACAACGCATTGAAACATCGCTGCAAAATGCTTTAGACAGCCAAAAACAAACCGCATCGGGAGGAAAAACCGTTATTGCAACAGCCGCCATAACTGGCATGCACGGCAAGCCTGGTTTTATTAAACGATTTTCTCCGTCATATGAGGATACGCCCTCGGTTGAACTGGAGCTTATTATTACCGATGCCGCATCAAAACGTGAACTGGTAAAAATCTGCCACATGGCGCGCGCCGACGACCTGCCTCAGGCTCTGGAGAAACTTCTCAATGACGTAACAGCTTTTCTGGATAAAAAAATTTAAAACACATGGCAGCACAAACAGCCGATATAATCCTGGTAGTCGATGACAGCCCTACTGAGCTGCGGCTTCTGACGGCCCCCCTCAAGACAAAGGGCTATACGGTTATCACGGCAGTCGACGGAGATGAAGCGATTCAAAAGGCATGCGCACATCTTCCGAGGTTGATGCTGCTGGATGTCATAATGCCTAAAAAAAACGGTTTTCAAGTCTGCCGCCATCTCAAAAACTCACCCGAAACAAAGGACATTAAAATAATCATTATTTCCAGCAAAAGCCAGGAAAGCGATAAATTCTGGGGAATGAAGCAGGGGGCCGACGAGTACATGGTTAAACCATTTGATGAAAAAACACTGCTTGCCAATGTGGCAAAATACATGTAAAGCCCATAGAAAAACGTGCAGTTATAACCGCCCCGTGGTGACTGAAAAAGACATCCCGGGGCGTTTCTGTATCTTTGGTATTGACACTGCATCTGCCCGCATCCTATACTACCAACCTATTGTTTTCCCAATATAACAGCATGCAGCCCAAAATAAAAATCTGCGGCATCACAAGCACCGGCGACGCTGTTCTGGCTGAACGTTGCGGTGCTGATTACATAGGACTTGTTTGCGAAATAGATTACTCACCACGGTGCATCAGTCGAGGGGTTGCAGCAGACATTACGAAGCTGTCACAAATTCCGGCAGTTCTCCTGCTTGACAAACCCGCTATCGAAATGGTGAAAATCGCCCTGCAGGTGCGGCCCTATGGCCTGCAGATTATCGGCAATCTGACACATGATGAAATTGCGACTGTCAAAAGACAAACGGCATGCAGCCTCTGGCATCCAATCAGGATACCCGTGCAGGCGCCGCAGAACATGTCCGTATCAGAGATAAGCCGGCGTATGGCATCGCTCAAAAACGCAGGTGTTGATGTTATTATTCTGGATACGCTGGTTGAGGGATCCAAAGGCGGTACAGGAAAAACCTGCGACTGGAATCTGGCTGCGCAGATTGTGGCAGCAAGCCCACTGCCGGTATTTCTCGCCGGCGGCATTACCCCTGAGAATGCCGCTCAGGGTATTGCGCATGTACACCCGGCAGGAATTGATGTCAGTAGCGGTGTTGAAATAACGCCAGGCATAAAACATGCCGAAAAAATCGAACTGCTTGTCAATACAGTCCGTTCGACACCATAACATACAGTCCGCAGATGCGGAACTGGTGCTGCAAGAGGAGCAAAAGCGTGATCCTGAAATTGATTGAAAAAATATTCGGCAGTGACAATGCCCGGGAAATAAAGCGCATTGAACCGATCGTCGAGCATATCAACAGCTTTGAACCGGATATGGAGAAAAGAACCGACGATGAGCTGAAATGCTTTAACCGGCGAATTCAAAAAGCGCCTGGCTGAAGGGGAAACACTGGATGAAATTCTCCCTGAAACATTTGCCTGTGTTCGCGAGGTGTCACGGCGCGTTCTGGGCATGAGGCATTTTGACGTGCAGATGATCGGCGGCATCGTGCTGCATCAGGGAACAATATCGGAAATGGCCACAGGTGAAGGCAAGACGCTGGTGGCCACGCTACCGGCCTATCTTAATGCGCTCACCGGCAAAGGCGTTCATATCATTACCGTTAACGATTATCTTGCACGTCGCGACCGTGAATGGATGGGTAAAATATTTGAATTTCTCGGACTGACGGTGGATGTTATCACCCACGATATCTCGCAGGAGCAGAGAAAACAGGCCTATATGGCCGACATCACCTACGGCACCAACACGGAATTCGGCTTTGATTACCTGCGCGACAATATGTCCATCGACGCCGAACATCAGGTGCAGCGCAGCCACTACTTCGCCATCATTGACGAGGTTGACAGCATTCTCATCGACGAGGCCCGCACGCCGCTCATCATCTCCGGCCCTGTCGAGCGCACTGACCGGCAGTACTTTTCCGAACTGAAGATACCGGTCGAGCGCCTGATGAAAAGCCAGAACAGCCTGGTGAGCGAGTTGCTCAACGAGTCTGAAAAGCTGCTTAACGAGGGCAAGGAGTATGAAGCGGGCATCAAGCTCCTGCAGGTAAAGCGGGCCGCACCGAAAGCCAAGCGCTTCCTGAAACTGTCCAAGGAGGGGCACACGAAAAAGCTTATCGATGAGGTCGAGGTCGACTATATGCGCGATAAGCGCATAGGCGAGCTCGATGCCGATCTGTTTTTCAGCATAGATGAGCGCTCCAACACCATCGACGTGAGCGACAAGGGGCGGCATGCCCTGTCACCCAACGACCCGGACTTTTTTATTCTGCCCGATCTCAGCATGGCCGATATCGATGCGGACCTCCCTGAGCAGGAACGCATGGAGCGCAAGCAGAAAATAGAGCGCGATTTTGCCGTCAAAAGCGAAAAGCTTCAAAACGTTTCCCAACTGCTCAAAGCCTATTCTCTTTTTGAAAAAGATGTCAATTATGTGGTCACCGATGACGGCAAGGTTCAGATCGTCGACGAGTTCACCGGCCGCATGCTGCCCGGGCGCCGCTACAGCGACGGCCTCCACCAGGCACTGGAAGCCAAGGAAAACGTTCGCATTGAGGGAGAAACGCAGACATTTGCCGCCATCACGATTCAAAACTACTTCCGCATGTATGAAAAGCTCTCGGGCATGACGGGTACAGCGGAAACCGAGGCCCCCGAATTTCTGAAAATATATAAGCTGAAGGTGATAGTCATTCCAACCAACAGGCCGGTGCGCAGGACCGACTATGCCGACGTGGTGTACAAAACCAAGAAGGAAAAATACCGTGCCATTATCAGTGAAATTGAAAAGATGCATGACATGGGCAGACCAACCCTTGTCGGCACGGTTTCGGTTGAAGCATCGGAGCTTTTAAGCCGCATGATCCCGAAGCGCATCAAGCACTCCGTGCTCAATGCCAAGCGGCACAAGGAAGAAGCTGAAATCGTTGCCGGCGCGGGCCAGGCCGGCGCAGTCACCATCGCCACAAACATGGCCGGCCGCGGCACCGACATCAAGCTGGGCAAGGGCGTTATCAAATGCCCTGTCCAGTGCTGCCTCAGCTGCGAGATTGAGCGCGAGGACGGATGCGCTGCCTGCCCAGATCCCGAAAAAAAAGGGGCCAAAAAAACAGAGTGCTTCAAGGACGTCCCCTGCGGACTGCATATAGTCGGCACAGAGCGGCACGATGCCCGCCGCATCGACCGGCAGCTGCGCGGGCGTTCGGCACGCCAGGGCGACCCGGGCTCATCAAAGTTCTTTCTCTCGCTTGAAGATGACCTGCTGCGCATTTTCGGCGCTGAGCGCATCTCCAATATCATGGACCGCTTCGGCATCGAGGAGAATGAGCCCATTGAGCACAAGCTGATAACCCGCGCCATAGAAAATGCGCAGGGCCGTGTTGAAGGCCACAATTTTGAAATCAGAAAGCACCTGCTTGAATATGACGATGTCATGAACAAGCAGCGCGAGATCATCTATGAGCTGCGAAACCGGGCGTTGAAAGATCCTTCGCTGGAGGACCTGGTGCAGGAGTACATCGGGGTTCTTGCCGGAAATATTCTCGATGAGTTTTTCGGCAGGGGAATTCCTAACGATGAAATCGACTTGAAGGGTTTTCGTGAGGCCATTTTCCTGCAGTTTTCGACAGCCCTGTTCATTACGCACGAGCAGCTGACGCAGCTCAAAGAGGATGAGCTTGACCGGTTCGTTCTTGATGAAATCAACAAGACCTATAAAGCCAAGGAGCAGCAAATCGGCGCGGAAATGCTGCGCAACATTGAAAAATGGCTGTACCTCAGGATTCTTGACGAAACATGGAAAGATCACCTGCTCGATATGGATCACCTGCGCGAAGGTATCGGCCTGCGGGGCTATGCCCAGCAGGATCCGCTTCGCGAATACCAGAAAGAAGCCTATGACCTGTTTTTGAATCTTGTTGACCGGCAGAAAAAAGAGTTTATCGAGAAGCTCTTCATGGTGCAAATCATGCCCCGCGAGGAGCTTGAGCGCAAGCCCGAGCAGCCCAGCAAATTCGTGCTGAGCCGCGGGGAGCAGGAAACTGAAAAAAAGCCGACGATCCGAACTGCGCCCAAAGTCGGCCGCAATGACCCCTGCCCCTGCGGCAGCGGTAAAAAATACAAAAAATGCTGCGGCGCCTAGCCGATACGTTAATGTATTTTGCACATAATGGCGGACGGACAGATTAACCGGATTCGACCTTTACCATTAAACAGCACGACTTTTTTTAAGTAGTAAAGCATGAAAACATTTTCATATAAAAAAGGCGTCCCGGGATTCCGGTTTTCCGGAGTTGCCGGGGGCCTGAAAAAAAACGGCAAAAAAGACATCGGCCTTATCCTGGCCGATGCACCGTGCACAGCTGCGGCTGCTTTTACAAAAAATATTGTCAAGGCAGCTCCGGTCCTCATCGGGCAAAAGAGGCTTAAAGCAGGCATGGTTCAGGCTGTTCTGGTTAACAGCGGCAATGCCAATGCATGCACAGGGCCGCAGGGAATTATCGACGGCGAGACTGCAAGCGCAGCCCTTGCACGGGAGCTTGGCATCAGGCCAGGCCTTGTCGTACCATCGTCAACCGGCGTTATAGGCGTGCCTCTTCCCGTAGAGAAACTGGTGGCGGGAGTACCTTCGCTGGTAAAAAATGCCGCACCAGGGGCGATTTCAGATTTTTCAGACGCCATAATGACGACCGATACGTTCCCGAAAATCATCGCTCTTCAGGACACAATTGACGGGCACATGATAAGAGTTTGCGGTGTAGCCAAGGGAGCCGGTATGATCATGCCCGACATGGCAACCATGCTTTCCTATATCGTCACAGATGCCTCCATCGACCGGAAACTTTTGGCGGCTCTGGTTCGTGAAAAAGTTGAGCTCACCTATAACCGCATATCCGTTGATGGCGATATGAGCACCAACGACACCGTGCTGGTGCTTGCAAGCTGCAAGTCAAAAATATTAATAAATTCTGCAAAATCAAATAGTTATAAAATATTTTCTAATCTTATTTATGAGGTCATGAAACGGCTTGCACGCCTCATTGTGCAAGACGGCGAGGGAGCAACAAAGCTGCTGCTGATACACCTCAGGAATGCAAAAACCGCAGCCCAGGCAAAGCAGGCCGCCATGACGGTTGCCAATTCACCGCTGGTGAAAACAGCCTTCTTCGGGCAGGATTACAACTGGGGCCGGATTATGGCGGCCCTGGGCAGATCGGGCGCGCAGTTTGACATGGCTAAAGTCGATATCTTTTTCAACGGGATACAAAGCGTACAAAATGGGCAGGGAGTCACGATAAACATCGGACGACTGAAAAAAATTATGGAAAAAAATTGCATAGAAATTGTCGTAGACCTGAAGGCGGGCACAAAAGGCTGCGAAGTTACTACCTGCGATCTCAGCTATGATTACGTAAAAATCAACGCCGATTACACAACCTAGCTAAAGACCTATGCTAATAAAAAACACGGCATCCCATGAACAGGGCGCCGCGTTTTTTTGTTCAGTATGTTATGGCTACTTTTTATCGTTGATCTCTTTTTTAGCCGCTTCGTCGTCATCTTCCTGACCGCCCACAGCCTTTTTGAAATTTTTAATTCCCTGCCCCAGCCCCTTGCCGATGTCCGGCAGCTTGCCCGCGCCGAAAACAATAAGCACGATGACAAGGATTATGATCATTTCCGTCATGCCCATGCCAAACATAAAAGCTCCTGCATATAAAGTTGTCTTTGTTATCAAGATATACTGCTGCGCTGCAAATGGCAAGGAAAAATGGAGGCGGGGGAAATGACGAAATGTTACAATTTCAATGATTTAAAAAATGCACAGCGCAGTCATTATAACAGCCGAACTGCCATGGAGAAGAGAATTTTATTTGATTTTTCTATTTTAATGTATACTAATATTATAAGATTTGAACTCATAGCGGGCTGATACGGTTCAGGATTCTTTACAGGCATCCTGCCGTGAAAGCCCAGGCTTGCAGGCGGTGATCATCACTTGCTTCGGAAAATAAGGGGCACTAGTCGGCAAAAAGCAATTATCGCCTTGGCAGGGGGTGTCATGTAATCCCCCACCCTTTTAAACTCATTTAAAAAGGAGCACCTATGAACAGGATTGATGAAGAATTCAGAAAAGGCTTTGAGATGGGTCTGGACGGAAAAGAGGAAAGTGAGCTTTTTTTAGACAACATCAACATATTCCGCGCCGATGAAGAAAAAAGGGCTCGCCAGCGGGGCTTTGAAGCGGGCCGGAAAGAGCTGGAGTTTCGGAAACGCGGGCTTCGTTAAAATTTCACCGCTGCCGAATCCCGGATGACCTGTTAATCAGGCTCAGATGAGCGCAGTGGTCAGACTACCCAGCAAAAAAGCCTGGTGCGTTATGTGGAAAATTGCTGCCATTGTGGGTCTTATTGTTTTTCTTGTCGCCGATTCGATATACCTCTACCAGCGGTTAAAAACATACTGGCAGAAAGCCTCCCGGGAAAAATCAGGGCCGCATGATAAAAGATGGAAATTGGGGCTTTCATCTTTGGATATTCCCTTGGGCAAGCAGCCGGAAAAAGACCGCACTCGGCCGGAAAAAAACTGATATCGCCTGTTCCCCGCAATGCGCTTTCCTTTCAATCCAGTCGCAATTAAACCATCATACGAATAGCCCGCCAGGCGGTACATCATTGCACTATTTTATGCTAATGTTCATACTGGTAATTTCATGGAGCGCTTTCGGCATGGAGCAAAGCATAAAACCTGAACGCGAAATCTGGTTTCAAAAAGACATAAAGGAAATGCTGAAACAGGACGCATCAGCCCCGCCTTCGCAGGGAGCTGTTCTTTTCCTTGGCAGCAGCATAGTACGCTTCTGGGCAACGCTTGCACGTGATATGAGCCCGCTGCAGGTCGTTAACCGGGCCTTTGGAGGCGCCCGCACATGGGAAGTTCTCCATTATATGGACAGAATCGTTCTACCATGCAAGCCCGCGGTCATCGCCTACTACTGCGGCAGCAATGATATTGAATACGGCAGCCGGGCAGAAGGACATAGTCATGCGTTTCCGGCAATTTTGCGAGCGGGTGCATGCCTCATTGCCCGAAACGCGCATATTTTTTATCTCCATTAATAAAGCACCGCAAAAGATTGAAAAATGGAGCGAAATAGACGCGGCAAATGGTCTGGTTGATGCCTATTGCAAGAGTGTTAGAAAGGTGGATTATATCGACATAAACCCTGTTTTTTTCACCCCCGGGGGCAAACCCCGCCACGAACTCTATATCAGCGACGGGCTTCACTTGATGCCCGATGCTTATAAGGAACTAACGCGCATAATCAAACCCGCTATTGAGAAGGCCTGGCAGGAAACACATACAAACAGGTAACCGGGTGAAAAGCAGCCTGCTGTTGTATCAGTATCCTCCCTTTTTCCCGCCTCCATGATTGACTCCGTGGGTGTCAGTCATAAAGCAGGGCTTAAACAGCAGGATGCATGGAGAAGCAGCAAACGGATAACAGCCATACCACGGAGCGGCAAAGCCAAAAAAAGCGGGGCCATCAGTTGCCCCGCCTTCTGCTTAACACCTGCGTGTGAAAAACTACTCCACCGCAATGCCCAGCCACTGCAGCAGCCAGCCGGATTCCATGCCCCGCAGGATGAAATCGATATCCATACGCAGTTTAAAACTTGCATGACTCTGCATGTCGAGCAGAAACTCATATATTTCTACCAGATTGTCTCCTGCCATGGGGGCATCACCCTTTTGCAGAAGCTCGCTCACTGCCTGCATATTGCTTCGGGTGATACCGTTGAACCGGGTTCTCAGATCAGGCTCCGCGCCCAAAATATCGCTTATCTCAGCCATATTCTGGTAATACATGGAGGTAAGGACAGCACCAATGGCAGTAGCTATCTTTGCCTGCCTAAGCTGGCGCAAAGTTTTTAGATTGCCCGTATTGTTTCCTGCAGCTTTGCTAAAGGAACATATAGTGCCTGATATACTCGTGGTTGTATTGGAAAGGGTTGTTGTTGTCGACGTCGTGAGATTTTCAGAGGAATACTGAAGTACGGTACCATTACCGCCAACGGCAAAGACATTGCCGGCCGAACTCCCCCATACGCTGTTCAGAGATTGTGTTGTCGGGCTGAGCCTGCAGCGACCAGGATGTGCCATTGTAGTGAAGGATGGTTCCGTTTGCGCCTACGGCAAAAACATCGCTGCCCGAACTGCCCCAGATACTATACAGTATTTCCGTGGTCGGGCTCGTCTGATTCGACCAGGATGAGCCGCCGTAGTGGAGTATGGTGCCATTTGCGCCCACAGCAAACACATCGCTGCTCGAACTGCCCCAGACACTATTAAGCTGGTTGGGTGTCGGGCTCGTCTGCAACGACCAGGGGGGTATGACGGATGCGCCGTTATAGTGGATTATGGCGCCAGCAGAGCCCACAGCAAACACATCGCTTGCCGAACTGCCCCAGACGCCATTTAAAGATTGTATTGTCGGGCTAGTCTGCAATGACCAGGGTGTGCCGGTATAGTGGAGTATGGTGCCAGCAGAGCCCACGGCAAACACATCGCTTGCCGAACTGCCCCACACACAATTTAACGATTGTATTGTCGGACTGGGATTGACAAGCGACCAGAATGTGCCGTTATAGCGAAGGACCGTGCCGATCACGCCAACGGCAAACACATCGCTGCCTGATTGCCCCCACACATGGTTTAACGGTTGAGGTATCGGGCTCGTCTGC
>CAWDSQ010000025.1:0-84496 GCA_963804955.1 uncultured delta proteobacterium
ACCAGTCGCGCGCAGGCAAGGGAGCAGGAGTGGCAGCCGATGCACCGTTCCATGCGCGGTGTGGTAAGTATCTTCATCTGCGCCTCCGTGGTGAATGGCTTTAAATTCTGGATTCTGAATTCTTTTTGGGCGCGGGCGCCGCGCCCCTACCTTCTGAATTCCGGCTCCTGGATTATGACTTCTTTCAAACTACTTTTTCTGCCCCAGTTCGATGATCTCCATACGGTTGTTCGTATGCGGAAACTTCTCCGACGGCCCTTCGGTGAGTATGGCAAGCTCGCCCTCAATGCCGTGGCTGCGCACCCATTCCCTGATATGGTCGGTCCAGTCGGCCGGGTGGCCGGCTGCGCACACGGGATACACGCCGTAGGAAAACTGCAGTTTCTGGCAGGTCGGCTCCTGCGAACTCACGGCGATGATCCACACCGGCAGCCTGAACCGCGTGATGCTGCGGGCTGTGTAGCCGCTGTGAGTCGGGCACAAAAACAGCCGCGGGCGAAATGCGGTGAAAAATCGTTTCAACGCTCATGGCGATCATGTCCGGCAGAGTGATCGTGCCGTCGCGGCCCGTGCCCTGAAGGGTTTCGAGCACATAATGCGAACGTCGGTGCGGCTCGATGGCTGCGGCGATCTTTGCAAGCATTGCCACCGATTCGACCGGATAGGCGCCCATGGCAGATTCGCCGGAGAGCATGACGCAGTCGGTGCCGTCAAGGATGGCATTGGCCACATCGGTGGACTCGGCGCGGGTGGGCCTGCGATTGCCGGTCATGGACTCAAGCATCTGCGTTGCCGTGATGACCGGCTTGCCGTACAGGTTTGCTTTTTGAATGATCTGCTTCTGCACCAGGGCTATCTGCTCGATGGGAATTTCAACGCCGAGATCGCCCCGGGCCACCATCAGGCCGTCGGCTGCGGCCAGTATGCCGTCGATATGGTCAAGGGCGCCCGAACGCTCGATTTTGGCGATGATGAAAGGATGGTAGCCCATCGCTTCGGCGGCTGCGCGCACTGCCTCGATATCTTTTGCCGATTCCACAAAAGACTGGCTGACTGCATCAATGCCCTGCTCCGCGGCAAACTTCAGGCACTCGCGGTCGCGCTCGGTGAAGGCGCTGATGCCGAGATCGATGCCCGGCAGGTTAAGCCCCTTGCGCGAGCGCAGTTCCCCGCCCACCACAACGCGGCAGGTGACATCTGTTTTTCCCGCACTCACCACTTCAAGCTGTATAAGGCCGTCATTGAGAAACAGGGTGTCGCCGGGCTTCACCGCCTGGGGCAGGCGGGTAAATGATACCGAGACTCTGGCGGCATCACCGATTATCTCTTCGGTAGTCATGGTGAATGGTGCGCCGGGTATAAGATCAACCGGCTCATCTTTGATAGTACCGATGCGCATCTTGGGGCCCGGCAGGTCGGCCATGATGGCAACGCGGCGGCCCGCAGCCTGTGCAGCAGCGCGCAGATTTGCAATGACCTTTGCATGGCCTGCAAAATCGCCATGCGAAAAATTGAGCCGCGCCACATTCATGCCGGCCTCCAGCAGCCGGCGCATCATCTCGGGCGATTCCGAGGCCGGGCCGATGGTGCAGACGATCTTGGTTTTATTTGCCGGGAGTTTTGTCATGCTGTCGTCCTATTCTGCAGGGTGTGTGTTTTTTCTGTTTGTTCGTGAGTGCTTATGCTCTTCCGTAGGGGCTGGGCAAAACGAAGTGTGCCCAGCATTCATTATTGGTTTTAACATTGTTGGGCACGCTTCGCTTTGCCCGGAATCCTTCCTCGATATCACTCGTTGTCTCCGTCGTGGAAGATGTCAGGTTTCGTTCCTCAACCCGACCTACGGGTATTTTCATGTCTGAATCAGGGGCGGGTTTCGAACCCGCCCCCTACACGACACTCTCACCTCATATCCGCCGGCTGGCCGGTGGTTTCAAGAACGCTGCTCCAGAGCCAGCCGTGCGGGTCGATCTTCTTGCGCGCCGACACGGCAAGCTCTATGGGCACATGGGTAAACTGCTGGTTCCAGTTGCTGACAACCATGTTCGTGCGGCCTGCCATGCCCGCATGCACGGCGCTGTGCCCCAGCAGCAGGCAGAAGGCCGAGTCATGGGGAATTGCCTGAAGACTCCGGATAATATAGCTCGGGTCGATATATTTCAGGCTGATATCTATGCCCTGCTTTTTGCAGTGGTCTTTTATGGCATCACGGAGAAAAAAACCGATATCGCCGTATTTGACATTGCCCGAGGCGTCGCGCTCGCCGGTCTGCTGCATCAGGTCCTGCCCGGCGCCTTCGGCAACCACAATCACGGCATGGCCCCTGTGCTGCATCCGCTTTTCAAGGGCAGAGAGAAACCCCTTGAGCGTGAAGGGCACTTCCGGCACGAGGCAGAAATTGACCTGGCTGTCGACCAGCACCGAATAGGCGGCAATGAAGCCCGAATCGCGGCCCATGAGCTTGACGAGGCCTATGCCGTTGCGCGCGCCGGTGGCCTCGCTGTGCGCGGCATAGGTGGCGCGCTTTGCTTCCGAGACCGCTGTTTCAAAGCCGAAGGACTTCTGCACATACGAGATATCATTGTCGATGGTCTTCGGGATGCCGATGACGCTGAGCTTCAGCCCCCGGCGCTGCGCCTCCCGGCTTATGGCCGTTGCGCCCCGCAGCGTGCCGTCGCCGCCGAGGGTAAACAGAATGCCGATCTTCATCCGCTCAAGCGTATCGACCATATCGGCCACATCCTGATTGCCCCGGGATGAGCCCAGTATGGTGCCGCCGGTTTCATGAATGCGGCTCGTGTTTTCCGGCGTCAGCTCCATGGGCTCATGGTTAAACTTGCTGCTCAAGCCCTCATAGCCGAAGGGAAAGCCGAACACCTGCCGCACGCCATAGTGAAAGTGCAGGCTCATGACAATTGCGCGTATGACATCGTTTAAGCCCGGGCACAGGCCGCCGCAGGTAACAATGCCGCAGCGAAGACTGGCAGGGTCGAAATAAATTTTCTCCCGCGGGCCCGAAAGCTCCATGCCCGGCGGCGCGACGCCACGGTCCAGACAGCCTCTGATATCCTGCATGCTCGTGTGATAGAGCACATGCTCGTCATCGCTGACAAAGCGCACACCCGCCATGGGCGATGCAATAGTGCATGCGCCAAGTTTTGCTATTTCAAAATTCAGTTCAGCATCCGCCATCGGTGAAACACCTTTCTAAGAGCAGCGCCCGCAAAAGAGGGGGCAATATTAAATTTATATAAAAAAATAAGCCTGTTTAACTCCCCCTTTGAAAAAGGGGGATACAGGGGCATTTTGTGCAGCCTGACAAATCCCCCTAACCCCCTTTGCTAAAGGGGGACAATGTTTCGCCCCCATGTTTGCGGAGCGCTGTACTTCATATTGTTCATCTACGATGTAAACATGGTTGTGCCGGCTGAGCGCAGATCGCTCACCGCCTGCTTCACGCGCTCCGCCATGCCGGCCTCTGCAGCCGCCAGATAGGAGCGCGGATCATAGTGCTTTTTGTTGCCCACATCAGCGTCGACCTTCAGCACGCCGTCATAATTTTTAAACATGTGATCAACAATCGGCCGGGTAAAGGCATACTGCGTGTCGGTATCAATATTCATTTTTACCACGCCGTAGTCAAGCGCCTCGTGGATGTCGGCAAGCCCGGACCCTGAGCCGCCATGAAACACCAGGTTAAAGCGCGCTGCTTTGCCGCATGCTTTCTCAACAGCGGCCTGGCAGTCCCTGAGAATTGACGGCTTGAGCTTCACGTGGCCCGGCTTGTACACGCCATGCACATTGCCGAAGGTGGCTGCAAGCATATAGCGGCCGCCGGCAACAGCGTTCAGCCGCCGGGCAACCTCAAGCGTATCCTCGGGCGTGGTGTAGAGCTTGGCGCCTGCCTCGCCCTTCACGCCGTCCTCTTCCCCGCCTACGACACCCGCCTCGATCTCAAGGATGAGCTCGCTTTTCTGAAAGCGCTCAAGCAGCTTCACGGCAATGTCGAGATTGTCCTTCAGCGGCAGGGCGCTGCCGTCGAACATGTGGCTGCTGAACAGGTTCGGCAAGCCCTGCTGCCCGGCGGCGCTCGGTCTCGGCCACCAGCGGCAGCACAAAGCTGTCGAGCTTGTCAGCCTGGCAGTGATCGGTGTGCAGGGCCACATACACGGGGTAGCGCTCGGCCACGCGGTGCACATGCTCGGCAATGGAGATGGCCCCAAGCGCCATATCCTTCACCAGAGCGCCTGAAACAAAGGCGGCCCCGCCTGTGGAAACCTGAATGATGCCGTCGCTTTTGCTTTCGGCAAGCCCCCGCAGCACGGCATTGGCCGCTGCAAGGGATGCCACATTGATGGCGGGATAGGCAAAGTGCTTATCCCGGGCCCGGTCGAGCATGGCACAGTAGGTTGTGTAATCGGCAACCGGCATGGTATCTCTCCTTTGTAAGGGTTTCGCCCCTCCTCTGCTGCAGCCTTAAGCCTGCAGCATATGCTCTACGGACTTCACGCGCCATATCTTTTCGCAATACTCGCGGATAGCGCGGTCTGAGGAAAATTTGCCCATGCGCGCCACATTCAGTATGGACATGCGCGTCCAGCGCTCCTGATCCCGGTATGCTCGAGCCGCCCCGTCCTGGCAGTCGATATATGCCTGATAGTCGGCAAGCACCATAAACGGATCATAGTGCAGCAGGGAATCAAGCAGGGGCCTGAAAAGGCCTCTGTCGCCTTTTGAGAAGACCCCCGAGCCGATAAGATCCAGAGCCTCCCGCAGGTGCTCATTTGAGCGATAGTACTGCTGCGGATCGTAGCCCGCGGCCCTCATTGCACTGATCTCATCCGTGGTCAGCCCGAAAAGGAAAAAGTTTTCAGCGCCTGCCTCTTCACGGATCTCTATATTAGCGCCGTCAAGCGTGCCGATGGTGAGCGCGCCGTTCAGGGAGAATTTCATATTGCCCGTGCCCGAGGCTTCCATGCCTGCAGTTGATATCTGCTCGGAGAGGTCGGCGGCCGGATACACCCACCTGCTGTTCTTCACATTGAAGTCCGGCAGAAACACGACTTTGAGCAGGCCCGCCACCGCAGGATCACTGTTTACCACATCCGCAACGGAATTAATCAATTTTATAATCAGCTTTGCCATGAAATATCCCGGGGCTGCCTTGCCGCCGAAGATAACGGTGCGGGGCACCATGACTGCTGCCGTGTCGCGCTTTATCCGGTTATACAGGGTAATCACATGCAGAATATTCAAGTGCTGACGCTTGTACTCATGAATGCGCTTGACCTGTATGTCAAACAGTGTAGCCGGGTCCACGGCAATACCGGTGCGTTGTTTGATATATGCAGCAAGGCAGCTTTTATTGTGGTGCTTCACCGCCCGCCAGGCACTGCGGAATTCGTCGTCATCGGCATATTTTTCAATATCTCGCAGGCTCTCCTCAAGATGGTTTATCCACCGGCTGCCGATCCGCGCGCTCATCAGCTCTGTCAGCTTCGGGTTATACAGCACCATCCAGCGCCGGGGCGTAACGCCATTGGTCACATTCAGGAACTTCTCCGGGAACAGCTCATGAAAGTCGCGCAGCACATCACGCTTGAGAAGCTGGCTGTGCAGCTCAGCCACACCGTTGATGGCATGGCTGCCCACGCTGGCAAGGTGGGCCATGCGCACATACCGCTCGCCGGTTTCATCAATCAGCGACAGGCGGGCGACGCGCTCCCCGTCGCCGGGATAGCAAGTCCGCACCGTGTCAAGAAAGCGGCGGTTGATCTCATAAATGATCTCCAGATGCCGCGGCAGCAGGCTGGAAAACAGCCGCAGCGGCCATTTCTCCAGCGCCTCGGGCAGAAGGGTGTGATTGGTATAGGCGAATGTCTTCTGCGTTATGAACCAGGCCCTGTCCCAGTCCATAGCATGCTCATCCACAAGCAGCCGCATGAGCTCTGCCACGGCAATGGAGGGGTGGGTGTCGTTGAGCTGGGCGGCCCAGCCTTCATGAAAATCATCCAGCTTGCGCCCCCGGAGCAGATGAATGCGGATCATGTCCTGCAGCGAGCAGGACACGAAAAAGTACTGCTGCGACAGGCGCAGCACTTTGCCGGTATCGGGCACATCATTGGGGTAGAGCACTTTTGAGATGGTCTCGGAGCTGATCTTTTCATGAACAGCGCCGTAATAATCCCCTACATTGAAGGTCTGAAAATCGAATGACTCTACGGCCTCCGACTTCCACAGGCGCAGAATGCCGGTCAGGCTTTTGCCGTAGCCTGACACGGGCGTGTCATAGGCAATGCCTTTCACCTCATGGGCCGGTACCCAGCCTGCGCGGTGGCGGCACTGTTCATCGCACCATGCTTCCGTGCGTCCGCCCAGTTTTACATAATAGGCGATTTCGGGCCGCGCAATCTCCCAGGGGTTGCCGAAACGGAGCCACTTGTCCGTCACCTCGACCTGCCAGCCGTCACGGATATCCTGATCAAATATCCCGAATTCATAGCGTATGCCGTACCCGATGGAAGGGATGCTGAGTGTTGCAAGGGAGTCAAGGTAGCAGGCTGCAAGCCGCCCGAGGCCGCCATTGCCAAGGCCCGGCTCCTCTTCCTGATCCAGAAGCTCCTGCAAATCAAGCCCGAGCCGGGCTAGCGCCTCCTGCACCTGCTCATGCATGCCGAGATTTATAAGGCAATTGCCCAGATGCGGCCCGAGCAGGTATTCCGCGGACAGATAGCTGACCATTCTGAAGTTCTTGTCCTGCTGCAGGTGAACCGTGGTACACCAGCGGTCCATAAGCCGGTCGCGCACGGTATAGGCAAGGGCCATGTACCAGTCATTGCGGGTCGCCAGGTCCGGAGACCTGCCCTGAATGGCGGACAGGTTATCAAGAATGGCCTGTTTGAGGGCATCGGGGCTCATGCCGGTGCGAATGTTTTCAGCTTGTACGCAAGAGGCATCAGGTGATGTTACGTGTGCAGTACGTTCCATGGCGCACCCCCATGAAATAAGTTTCGCCCAAAGGCGTTACAAAAAACATGCTGCAGGCAGGAAGGTGTAAAATTATAAATATAATAAAATCCGCGCAACAATCCATCATTAAAATGACCCTTATATAAAAAACATATATAAGCCATGCGGTCGCACGGATAACCTGTCTTGTATTGAATTAGGGCGCAGCCGCAACAGCAGCTGGGCTTCAGAGCGCTGCTGCTTTTGCGGCTGGTATCGGGGCCGTCGGCGCCAGAATGTTCATCGCAGCGTGTGTGGCGCCTTGTCAGCCATGATTAATTATATATTGTACTTATTGAAAATCTCTTTACGCACTGGGCAACCACACAAAAATCTGTAGCCAAATAAAATCTGATAAGAACAGTATCCTTTATTTAGGCATTTTATGAAGTGCAGTTTTCCATCCATGCAAGATTCTACTGTGCAAAGGTTGTTTCTTTCTCTCTCTAAACAAGAAAATTCCTTTTTGCAGTTTGTTGCTGCCCTTCGAACTTTGTTGCTCACTCGAATATCCATTTTGCTCTCCATATTTCTTGACGGCTAAAATATATTATACAGAACCCTGTAATTTCCGGCTTCAACCTGCTGGGCTTATTTCAATTTTATAATATTATCATATAGATTGCTGCTTGTCTGTATTTTGTTGCTATTAAGATTTTATGCAGACCTCTATATAAAATAGGGGTTGGCGGGAGGATTGAGTTTGAGCAAGCGGTATTCTATCTGGAGATAAGGTTTATTAGCCTAAAATTCCACATTATGAGTCAGCATCGTGACTGCATTACGGCATTCAATTTATTGACTGTTACGTTTGGTAATCTGTATTTTTCGGGATTTTGTTTTGTTTAGTTAGACAGCCGTAATGTGGAGTTTGGGGCAGGGAGTCAATAACACAAGGTATAGTGATAAAGAGCATTAAGAGTCAGAAGTAAACACCCAACCATCCATCCCTCATCGTTTTTTACGTATTTCCCAGCTGCCACGAAGGATATCTGCGTACTTTTTAAACTGAATTCTAGCTGGAAAGTAGATATTATATGCTAAATAATAAGTTATTGCCACTCGAAGAGGGTTTTAAGATTTCTGTTCGGTCTTTATGCAGTGGCGGGTTATCTCATTTTCAAGCTTTGCGCGAAAACGAGTTTTATAGACGCTTGCAGGGTTTTACAGTAGATAGAACGGCGTTCTCGGCCTTACCTGCTACAACAATCTATTCCCCAAGGAGTTTTCTGTGGAGTTTAACAAATCGATCTTCGCGTTGTCAGTGATTGGTTGTTTGTTGCTTTGTTCGTCTGCCTTTGCAGCATATATCGACAATGGCGACGGCACGGTAACAGATACGGGAACGGGCCTAATGTGGCAGCAGGCCACAGCGCCGGACAACTATACTTGGGAACAGGCTCTCACCTACTGCGAAAACCTTGAACTTTCAACATATACGGATTGGCGCCTGCCTACGGCAAAGGAACTGGAATCTCTTACCGACAAAAGCCGCTTCAACCCGGCTATAAACACCGCGTATTTCCCTGACACGGCTTTGTTTTTATACTGGACCTCTACTACCGAACAGAACAGTTCTGGCAATGCATGGAATGTAGGCTTTCGATACGGATATGTGCATAACCGTTTAAAGACAAATCTCAATAGGGTACGCGCTGTGCGGTCAGGAGAGGCCGGATCATTTGATAACGTGACTCTCTGGCCTGTGCCTGATACCGGTCAGACACAGAGCTTTACAGCTTCTTTCGGCGAAGACCATGACTATACCATCAACCCGCCATCCTATACCAAGCTTGCCGCCGGCTGCATTTCTCTGCCTGATAATGCCACCGCATGGGATATGGTGCGCGATGATGTGACCGGCCTTGTGTGGGAAGAAAAGCATAGCGCGGACAATTTTGCCAATTACGCAGACCCCAATGATGCAGACAACACATACACCTGGTATGACGGCGCAACCGGAACGCCGGGAGACGACAACGACACAGAAGATTTTATCAATGCCCTGAATGCCGCCATCTATGGGGGGTATGCCGACTGGCGTCTGCCCAACGAAAAAGAACTTCAGACAATTGTTGATTATGGACGGTTCAGCCCGGCAGTAAACACCACGTATTTCTCCAACGCAGCGGAGTACAACTACTGGGCGGCTGCTTCCTACGCCCCCAGTTTTTTACAAGCATGGGCTGTAGACTTCAGCGACGGCTGGGTGAGCAACTTTCCCAAGTTGGATCCCAACTATGCTCGCGCAGTACATACCGGTTGTATTGAGACAACGACTTCAACCTCCACGACAGTCCAATCGACAACCTCCACGACAGTCCAATCGACAACCTCCACGACAGTCCAATCAACAACCTCCACGACAGTCCAATCAACAACCTCAACGACAGTCGAATCAACAACCTCAACGACAGTCGAATCAACATCCTCAACGACAGTCGAATCAACATCCTCAACGACAGTCCAATCAACAACCTCCACGAGTATGTCAACAACCTCAATCACAACAACTTCAGTGCCAACGACAACCACGAGTATGTCTAACGGTTGTATTGATAATGACGGCGACGGCTATGGTAATAACTGTACTGCAGGCCTGGACTGCAACGATACGGATACCTTCTACAATGAAATCTGCCCTGACTGCGAAGTGAAAGTCATACCCCGGGCTCTTGGCTGGTTTTTAGACGAAAAAGAGAAAACCCGACGCCTGTTCATCATCGGCCAGCGGAGCACCGTGTTTGTTGACAGCACGGAGGTCAGATGGGAATCGGACGATATAACGGTTTTAAGCAAGCGGGTGTTCTTCAATCGGTTCATGTTCATGAAGGTGAGCATTGACGGAGCAGCGCCAGGCAAATCAACCTACCGTGCTCTGATAGGGACTTGTTCAGCCACACTGAATTTGGTGAAGTAAAACGCAAGCACCCCCCGAGTCAGGGAAAGGCGGTATGAAGAGTTTGAATTAATTGCCCGATGGTGGTGAAGAATTAAAGCTGTGACTGCAACATAAAAGAAGGCCTAACTGCTAGATATAGTTGTTAGGCCTTCTTTATTAAAGTCCTAATTACGTGATAAAATATTTAAATAGCAGCAATGCCACATTAGCTCTGACATTGTGTGCCTGCTACAACGAGAAGAACATCCTTCCGCTGCCTCTTCCTACCAGTTCATGCCCCGGTCATGACCCTCGTTGTTCAGATGACAGGTAAACAGGCATGACGAGCCATTATAGTTCAGGTCGGACCGGATGGTTTGAGGGGCCTCCGTCATGGCTGTGGTTGCAAGATCATTAAAGTGAACCAAGGAAAGTTTCGTGGTGTCGTGGCATTCCGTGCAGGCCAAGCCTTCTGAGACAACATGTTTCTGGTGCTCGCCCGACCGGTAGCTGTTATACTGGCTGCTTGAGCTGGAGTGGCATGCCGTGCATTGCGTGTTCACGTCGATGGAACCCATGTCCCAGCGCGGGGTCACCTGGCCGCCATGACAGCTCACGTTTGCGCAGGTCATACCCGCAGCCGAAAAAGAAGCTGTTCCGGATTGTGCATTAAATCCTGTTAATGACACCTCCACCGTACTGTTTTGATGGCTGGCTGTCTGGCTCCCTGCGCCGCTGTGGCAGGTCGAACAGACATTGACAACCTCGGGCAGAGTATTAATTTCAGTGTGAGCGCCCGACGACGGCGGCTTGGCATGACAGGAAGCGCAGTTCTTAAATACTGTCGGCAGGCCGTTTTTATGGCAGGTGCTGCATGCCGGACCCGCGCTGCCATCAAAGGCTGCGCCGTGGCACAGCGTGCAGGCATTTTCCATATTACCTGCTGCTTGATGGCTTGTCTGGTCCGCACCCTTCCAGGGAACCGGATGCGCCGTCTGCGAATTATGGCATCCGGAGCTTTCGCAGCCCGCAGTAAGGGAGCCTCGAGGAACATTGAAGCGCGGATCACTGCCCGGCCCGCCGTCGGAGGGTTGGGCATGACACTGCTGGCAGTAGACGAGGTCCTGCTTTGCGATTGCACCGTGATTTGTAAATGGTACTGCATGAGATTCATGGCAATCATGGCAAGCGGCCGGGCCGCTACCGTAGCTGCGATCAAGGCTGTGGCACTGGTTACACACCGCCCCGTATGTTTTGAGGCTGCCATGCGGCGTCGTGCCGTGCGTCCAGCCTGATCCGTCTGGAGCTTTGCTGCCCGTAGGGCCGAAATGGCAGGTTGAGCATTTTGTGCCCAGATCATGGCATTTGCTGCACTCAAGGGTACTTGTACCGTGAAACGCCGGGCTCTTGCCGTCAAGCCATGACTGCCCCAGCTCATGATCTTCAGTGTTCGGAGTGCTATGGCACGGATGGCATGCCTGGGGTTCCAGTCCGTAGGATGTGTACACCTGATGACAGGCATCGCAAACCGAACCTGAAGCCGCCTGGGTAGAATGGTCGGCAGCCCCATGCACCCATGAACCACCCTGTGGCACTCTCGCTCCGACCGGGCCGAAATGACAGGTGCTGCACCCGGGCACATCTACGCGGCCTGTCTTCCGCCCTTCTAATTTCCGGCCATGGCATACAGAGCAGAGCGGTCTGCTCGAGTTAAGAAACACAGAGCCGTGGAATGTGTCTGCATTTTTAAATTCAGGATTGAGCCACTCTTCACTGGTGTGCGTCTTTGGCTTACAGCCTCCAAAGACAATGCAAGCCAGTGTAACAGCAAACAGGGCATATCCAATTCTCCTGTTACTGTTTCCCATAAAGGACCTCATAATGTTTTTTATGAAAAAGGGTAAAGATATTTTTTGATTATACCATGCGCTGTTACATTATTCAATAATTGAACTTTTTTATTTCTTGAAAAACTTCTTCTCTAAAAATGTTTAGGGGTTTAAAGCCTTGCTGCAACTACAAGATTCTTATTTGCGCTCAGCATGCCCCCTAAAAATAAATATTATATATTTTTATTTTATTTTGATATAAATTTTATTATAAGACTAGTGCTCAGTGTTCATAAAATGAATTAATTACGCATGCTGGTTTTTTAAATCAGGGGGTCCCTGCGCATATGCAGCAGTTTAAGTTAATAAACCACTCCGCCGCAAGAGACTGTGTTGCAATTGATTTATTAATGTCATTTCGAATCCGCCGCAGGCGGTGATAAATCTTAAGCCTTTGATTTTACTTACTACAAAGATCTCTCCCTTCGGTCGAGATGACAGCAAAGTTAATTGCGACACAGTCTCCAAGCAGCGGGGTATTGAACTTTTTCATCATGCCGGACTTGGTCCGGCATCCAGTCTGCTTTTTCCCTGGATAACTGGATGCGCGGCAAGCCGTGGGCCTTGACCTCAAAGTGAATAAACAAGCCCGAAGCATATGACCAGGCCTTGTCTCATGCGTGCAGCAGCTGCTTCGCGCAGCAAAACAGCAGCAATAAAAATATCAGTTTTTACCGGGCGCCTGCACGGAGCGGGTGCAGTACGCCATGACAGAGCGCACCCACCGATTATGTTTCAATACTAGTTATAGGGGTTTCTCACACGATGATTATTGCAGGCGCGCGCTGGGAAGGCAGAGAAATAATAAAATCACTTTTTTTTATTCTTGAGCACGGGGGATGCTTGGCGCGAATGGGCTTTTAAAACAGTGCGGATTGTTTTTGCGATTTCTTTAAGGGGCATCGGTTTCAGGACAAGGGCCTTGATCCCCAGTTCCTTTACCTTTTCTCTGGATATCTTTTCGCTGAAACCGGTGCACATGATAATGGGCATATCAGGCCTGATTTCCAGAATCTTTTTGGCCAGAGCGTCGCCGGGCATATGCGGCATGGTCATGTCCGTTATAACAAGATCAAAGCTGTCGGGCTCTTTCTGAAAGGCTTTCAGCGCATCACGACCGCTCTGCTTTGCCACTACCCTGTACCCCAGGGAACTCAAACTGCTCCTGCCACACATCGGCCAGAATTTTTTCATCATCCACAAGAAGTATCCGCTCAGTGCCTGTCTGCACAGGCTTTTCTTCAACGGAGCGTTTCACTGCTGCCGCCTCTATCCGCGGCAGCAGCACATGGAAAATGCTCCCCTTGCCGGGTTTGCTTTCAACAAGTATTTCTCCGCCATGGCTTTTAATAATGCCGTGCACAACCGCAAGCCCCATGCCCGTTCCCCGGCCCGCCTCCTTTGTCGTGAAAAACGGCTCAAAAATACGGGGTATGCATTCCGGGGCAATCCCGGCGCCCGTATCGCGCACAGACAATTTCAGATAGGCCCCGTGGCTCAAGTCGGCATAATCCGTCGCCTTACGCTCGTCAAGAAAAACAGCGTCCAGGGAAATCTCGATCACGCCGCCGGTCTCTGGCATGGCATGCGCCGCATTGGTGCACAGGTTCATCAGCACCTGGTAAATGTGCGTCGGGGTTGAATTGGCCATGCATGTCTCATCGTTTATGTGCTGCCGTATTTCAATGGTTGAAGGCAGTGTCGCACGGAGCAGCTTTACCGACTCTTTGATAATGGAGCTTACCTGCACGGGCTCCCGCTTTTCCATGCCTTTGCGGCTGAAGGCAAGGATCTGCTTGACGAGGTCCCTGGCGCGCATGGTCGATTTCAATATCTTCTCAAGGTATTTTCTTGCGTGATTTGCTTCAGGGACAGCACCCAGAGACAGTTCCGTATACCCCATAATTGCCGCAAGTATATTGTTGAAATCATGGGCAATGCCGCCGGCAAGGGTCCCCACGGCCTCAAGCTTCTGCGACTGCCGGAGCTGAGCCTCCAGCTGCTGCCTGGCCTCCACAGCCTGCCGCAGGGCGCTGACATCGCGGAGAAAAAAAGAGAACAGCAGCCTGCCCTTGACCATCATGGGGGTCATGCTGATCTCCGCCGGAAATTCGGTGCCGTCTCTGCGCAGGCAGTTTGCCGTAAACTTGAGCGTCTCGAAAAGGTCGGACTTCTCCGTGATGAGCCAGCGAAACCGGCTGTGCAGGATCTCTCTCTGCGATGCCGGCACGAGGGTATCGTCCAGGAGTTTGCCGAGAACCGCCGAGCGCTGAAACCCGAAGACCGATTCGGCAGCCGTGTTGAATTCCAGGATATGCCCCTCGGAATCAACCGATACGATAGCCTCGTTTGAGGCGTCTAAAAGCGTCATCTTGCGGGCCTCGCTGATACGCAGCTCCCGCTCCCAATCGGCTGTCTCCTGAAGCGCAGTCGTACCCGCAAGGCCGGCCATACCAGAAGGGCTTCCCGGCTGGCTGGCATCGATGAACGCCATGATGCGCTCGCGGGCATCATGGCGCATGACGATAAACTGAATGCCGCTGCGGCAGACATTGGTCGAAGCCTGCATGCTCCACATGATCTGGCCGACTACATTCAGCTGGCAGTCCTGGCCGGGCAGCGTGAACCTGATGTCCAGCTTCGACCCAACATCAAGCAGCATGCGGGTTTTGATGAGCATGCCGCTGTAGGAAAGGTTCAGGGCTGTGCCCTGAACCTCGGTTTTGTTCTTGGAGAGATTGATAGACCAGAGGGCGAAGGTGACACCGACTCGGGTGTTGAAACGCGGGGTCACGTTGAGCAGTTGATCCAGGCGGTTGTTCCACAGGTCGGAATGCAGGGGTATGGGCAGGATCAGGTTCGCGCCGGCATTGATGAGCTCCTTTTCGGCATCGGCAGTCAGTGTCCTGCTGACAACCACAATCCCCGCTTCCTTCGTGGAGTCATGACGGCGGATGGAATGCATCAGGGGGTAGATGGGCACTTCGTCAGGCCAGTCGATCACGATAAGGTGGGGTTTAAACAGAGCGATCGGGTCAAGAGCCGTGTGGATGTCAGAAACCCATTCTCGCATGACGTCTTTGCGCCAGAGCACTGTGCCGCGCAAATCCGCTTTCAGGTCCTGGTCAGATACGATAAGCACTCTATGCTTGTCTATCATGGCGCCTTTCTCATGCGGCCCCGGCACGTTTTCCGGCGGAGGAACATGATCACCTGACTGCGGGACACTCAACCGAACTGCCGGGATACGCTTTTTATACATACCCGCTTGTGGATGCAAGCACTATAGAATGCCGGGCCGGTGCGTGTCAAGGCAATGTTGCGGCAGAGGAAGAAAATGGGAAGTGGAGGCAGACATCGGTCGGCGTACAAAAACACACCAGGGCATGCCCCCTGTATCAGGCAATAAAAAAGGCGGGTTGTCGCCAACCCGCCTTCGGTGTTTCTGCTGTAAATCCCTGGCTTACTGCGACATACTGTCGCTCAGGGTCACGTTCTGCTGCTTACAGATCTTTGCCCAGACCTCCGGCCGCTGTGCCTGAATCTCGGCGTCATGCTTGTGAATTTCCTTCCACATCATGCGAGGAGAGGCATACTGGCTCCAGTTGCCGTCCATCGTGACGCCATCGAGAAACGTAAACAGGTACTCGACCTCTTCGTCCGTGTAGTACGGAATGAGGGCATAGCCGCTCACCACCTGCATCATGCCGTCATCATTGAACTCGAAGGACTCGAGCCATTTTTTCTGATACTCGGGAAAACCGGGCTTGCCGTTCAGCTCCTTCTCGAATGGCATCGACAGCCCAGAGAGCGCAGTTGATGGAGCCCTGCATCTGCGTTTCAACGAAAGCAGCGGCGTCGCCGATCACGAGCGTATTGCCCTGATAGGGCTTCTTCAAGGGAGCCCATGCCTTGGTCATGCAGGAATGTTTCTGCTCGATCTTGGCATTCTCGAACATCCAGGCAACCGGGCTCTTCTTGGTGAAGTATTCAAACAGCTCCGTGGGCATCTGTTTGGGATGGCCGATGAGAATCAAGTCAGCCCAGTCAAAGTGGCCGGCAGGGCCGGTGCCCATCAGCGGAGCGAAGTTCGAGCCGTAGCACAGGCCCCAGAAGCCGCACCAGCTCTCAGGGTTGTAGTCCTTCACGCCGGACATGTACACGCAAAGCGTCAGGGCTGAGGCAAAATACATACGGCCTTCGTTCATCCCGAGGCTCTGGGCGACCTGCGCTGTTGCGCCGTCTGCGGCAAGCGAGCTTCTTTGCGTACATTTTGAACTTCTTGCCCTGCTTCACGCATTTCAGCGTTACGCCTTCGGGCATCGTCAATGGCTTCATAGCAGGTGGTTTCAGGTGATATACTCAACGCCAAGAGCGAGCACCTGGTCAAGCAGCTGCTGCAGGAAATAATTCTTGTCATATTTCCAGGCAAAGGGACGCCGGTCGGGCCAGGCATAGTGGGCATTGTGCGCCAGATTGCGCGAGTAGTAGAACTTTTCGCGTCACCGGGCACAGAGCGCCCTTGAATTCAATCTCCCAGCCGTTCTTGACTGACCTGAGTTTATTAACGGAATCCTCGTCGATCCAGCCCTTGCTGTTGAGCGGTTTGCCGGGCTCAACAATCATGGTGTCGCCGTTATAGTTTTCCTCCAGAATGATGTGCTCGCTGCAGTAGCGGGTCATCTTGGAGATGTCTTTGCGCTTTTCGATGAGCACAACCTTCAGGCCTTTTTTTGCGGCACAGTATTGCCGCGTACAGTCCGGCGGGGCCTGCGCCGACGATTGCGATATCATAGTTGTATATAGTGGACATTGCTTCCTCCTTCTCTTAGCTTAAAGCCCCAACCGGGCAATAGATTTCACAGGTATGGCAGGCCATGCAGTTCTGCGGATACACCTGTGCATGCTTGTCATAGCCGCCCTTGTCGTCGAGCTCAAGAGCGCCCACCGGACAGTTCTCCATGCAGGAGCCGCAGCCGAGGCACTTGTCGAGGTCGACCTTGATATACTCGCGGCAGGAGGGGCACACATAAAAGAACTGGGGGAGTGCGATAGAACTCTTTTGAAAGCTTGGTAAGATGCGGCGCAGGTGCAAAAGGATTGCCGCACTTCTTGCAGGTCGACAGCTCATAGTCGACCTGCCAGTTCAGCAGCTCGCGCTTCGGGCCGGACTGCTTGCAGCCCTCGGGCGTGCATACCTGGGAGCTTTCAAGATCGTTCTTTTTGATGATACCCGTTGGGCAGATAAATGCGCAGGAACCGCAGGCGATGCAGTCCTCGGCGCTCTGCTTGAAGGGGCTTGCAACTTCCCGGTCCTTGCCGCGGCCTGCAAACTGAATTGCGCCGGCCTTCACGACTTCATTGCAGGCCCGCACGCACTGGCCGCACACCACGCAGTAGTCGTTTTCCTTGCCGAATTCAGCCGGGCTGTCGGCAACGCCATACTCGGCGGCAAGCTCCTTGACCCGCTTCACATTGGGGCAGCGGGCCAGCAGCAGCTCGATCACGAGCTTCCGGCCTGCGATCACCCGCGGGCTGTCGGTCTTCACCGCCAGGCCCTCGGCAACCGGATACGTGCACGAGGCTTCAACCGTCGTACGGCCGTTATTGTCTATCTCGACTATACACAGGCGGCAGGCCCCGTAGGGCGCAAGAGCGTCGTTGGAGCACAGTGTCGGAATCTCGATCCCTGCTGCTCGCGCGGCCTCAAGCACCGTAGCGCCTTCCGCTGCCTTTACCTTTTTATTGTTTATCGTCAGTGTCACCATAGGTCTTACCCTCGTCTTAGAATGTTCTTGTCTCAGGTTAACTTCTTCAGCATGCGTTTTTCCACTTCTTTCGGGAAGTGCTTTATCACGCACAGCAGCGGCACCGCTGCGGTCTTGCCAAGGGCGCAGAATGCCGTATCCTTCATGGCCTCTGCCATGCGCTTGATAAGCGCCAGCTGCTCTTTCGTGCCGCGGCCATCAGCGATGGTGCCGGCGATTTCCTGAAGCCGCTTGACGCCTTCTCTGCAGGGAGTACACTTGCCGCAGGACTCATCAGCGAAAAAGTCCGTGAAAAATTTCGCCATATCCACAAGGTCGGCATCCTCATCCATCACCAGCAGTCCGCCGGAGCCCAGAAGCGTGCCTTCCTTTGCAAGAGCATCATAATCAAGCTTGATCTTCAGGTTTTTGGCAGGCAAAAAGCCGCCCGAGGGTCCGCCGGTCTGAAAAGCCTTTACCTTCTTGCCCGTGCCCGTACCCTTGCCGAAAGTATCGATAACCTCTTCAACAGTCGTGCCCATGGGCACTTCCACCCAGCAGCTCCGGGCAACATTACCCGTCAGTGCGACAATCTTCGTGCCCTTGCTGTTCGGAGTGCCGATGCCGGCAAACCACTTGCCGCCGTGATTGACGATGGCGGGGATATTGGCAAGGGTCTCCAGATTGTTGACCACGGTGGGCTTGTTGAAAAGGCCCTTGTAAACAGGTAGAGGAGGCCGCGGCCGGGGTTCGCCGAAGGAGCCTTCCAAAGCGTTCAAAAGCGCGGTTTCTTCGCCGCACACATAGGCGCCGCCGCCGCGCTTTACCTTCAGGGTAAAGGAGAAGCCCGAGCCCATAATATTCTTGCCCAGAAGGCCGGCCTTTTCGGCGGCCTTGATGGCGCAATCGACGCGCTCTGCTGCAAGCACGTAGCGATCATTGAGATAGATATAACCGGCGCTGGCCCCGACAGCAAAGCCTGCAATGATCATGCCTTCGATCACGCTGTTCGGGTCGCTCTCGATGAAGCTTCTGTGCATGCCGATTTCAGGGTCGCCTTCGCTGCCGTTGCACACAATGTATTTCTGGTCGCCTTCGGCATTGCGGCATGCCTCCCACTTGATGCCTGCGGGAAAGCCTGCGCCGCCGCGGCCGCGCAGCTTGGAAGCCTTGACTTCCTTGAGCACGTCTTCGGGCTTGCCGGCAAGCGCCTTGGCAAGGGCTGCGTAGCCGCCCGAGGGCGATATACTCTTCAATGCTGCAGGGGTCGATCGTGCCGGCATTGCGGCTGACGATTTTCATCTGCTTCTTGAAGAAGTCGAGTTTCTTGTAGTCTTTTTTGTCGGCGGATTTTGCGCCCTTGGTATACTTGATGGGCTCCTGGCACACGGCCTGCTGATAGTCGTCATATTTCGCGACGACCAGATCCTCAACAAGCTTACCGGTAGAAAGCGACTTGAGGACATCAGCAACCTTGTCGGCGGTGACATTGCCGTAGGTGATGCGGGGCTTGCCGGGCTTGATCACTTCCACGATGGGCTCGGCAAAGCACATGCCGTTGCAGCCGACGAGCACCACTTCGGCCTTCAGCTTCTGCTTTTTGATTTCATACTTGAGGGCTTCGGCAATCTTTGCCGCTCCCTTGGCAAGGCCACAGGTTGCAGCTCCCACGGTGATGCGGGTCGTGTCGGGAGAGAGCAGCGCCATGCCTTCCTTTTGAACTTTGGTAAGATCTTCTGCTTTCTGTATTTTCATGTGTCTCTCTCCTTCTTAGCCTAAAATTTCCGCAAGTTTGGACTGCGCAGCTGCGGCACTGAACACCTCGCCGTTGATCATCACGGCGGGCGACACGTCGCAGCAGCCCAGACAGCGCACTTTCTCGAGCGTGGCCTTGGCGCCGTTGCCGGCGAGCTTGGCCTCGATAGCCTTCACGAGCTTGCCGCCGCCCTTGACCTGACAGCAGGTGCCGTTGCAAACGGTAATGACATTGGCAGCGGGCTTGTCAAGCCGGAATGCGGCATAGGAGGTTGCAAGGCGGTACAGCGTGCTCATGAAACACGTTTTTCTTCTGGCTGATGACAATCAGGGCCTGGCGGGGAACATAGCCGAACATGTCCTGCACCGCATGCATGATGGTAATCAGTGTTTCCTGGCCGCCGGGATTTTTTTCAATAATCTCCTCGACCTTGGTGACGTCGATCTCACCCATGGTGGCATATGCCTTGAGAATGGCCGTTTTAAACGGATCAGGCACAATCTCTTTGACGATAGAAACGATATGGTCTTCGGCTAATGGCTCCGCCTGCAGCCTTCTGCAGGGCTATCTGCATGAGCTTGCCGCGAAAAACCTCGCGCATCATATCGGGCACTTCCTGCAGCATCCGCTCAAACATGAACTCTGCCTTGCCCTGCCAGTTGGCCGCTGCTGCAGGCGCTGCGGGCTGTGCCCCGCCTGCGGGCTTCATGCCCAGCGCTGCCATAAGAGCGCTGCGCTGCGGCTCGGGAAGGTCTTCGGATACGAACTTTTTCACCAAATCAGCGCTGACGGGCTGGCCTGCCACCTTGCCTGCAAGCATTTGCTCAAGCTTGGGCCTGATCGCATCGCGCATGGCATCGGGCACGGCCGACATCAGCTTGTCGAACATTTTTTGTCCATCAGGTAACCACTTTATATCTGACATTGTCCCTATCTCCTTTCAGGGATTGGTTCTCTGTTTATTAGATCACTTGGGCTGTACGTTCTCGACCAGCTTGCCGTATTCCTTCTCAACGGTTGCTGCCGCCTGCGCGATCTCCTTGGCCGCAAGCTTTTCAAAACGCTCCTGGGCCGCCAGATACACATCAAGCTTTTTGGGCTGCAGGGTCTTGATCGTAAGGTTATAGAAACCGCTGCCCGCTTCATACAGCGGGAATGCCAGTGTCTCCACAGCCTTAAATCCTACCTTTACCGTATCCTCGGACTCGAACTTCCAGCCAACCGGGCAGGGGCACAGAATATGAATATAGCTTTTGCCCTCGGTCTCCATGGCTTTCTTGACCTTGTCGAACAGATCAAAGGGATAGCTCGGGCAGGCCGTCGCCACATACTTATAGCCCTGAGCAATAGCTACCGCCGGCATTTTCTTTACAATCGCGTCCTCAAGCTTGCCGCCTGCTTCATTGTCAAAGCAGATAACAACTTCGGCCTTGTCTTTCTTCACCCGCATGATCGATACGGCTGATTTCTTGCCGAAAATATCACATGCGGCAGGTGCTTCCCAGGCAGCCTTCTCAATTGCGCCTTCAATGGCCTTGTACACGTGACGCACGGCCAGAGAAATGCCGCAGCCCGGGCATGCATTGTTCTTCTTGATATCGAAGTACTCTTTGCACGGCAGGAAATTGGGAACCATCAAACTGTATTTGTCCATGCTTAGCCCTCCTGTTCCATGCAGATTACGCCGAACCAGCACTCGCGGTGACAGATGCCGCAGCCCTTGCACTTTTTCTCGTCGGCCTCAAAATACCCATCGGCAGTCCGGTAAACGGCGCCATCGGGACAATACAAATAACAAATGCCGCAGCGGATGCATCGATCCTTGTCCCACTGCGGAAGCCCGCGGCGCTTGTCGCCGGGACTGAAGGGACTGGCCGTGCCCTTATCGAGCAGCGAGCAATCAACCATCTTGTGTGTGAATTTTGTCGCTTCCAACACCCTTCTCCTTTCGATAAAATACATCTTAATAAAAATTTTTAGACACCCGGACCGCAACACCTGTCTCGCTGGGGCACAGTCTCCTTTGCAGCCGGCTGCGCATACTACCCTGCTATCGCCGACAGTACCTGTGGAGACACCATGAGACCCGTTGCCAGGGAAGTCTTACACCTCCAGAGGAGCTTTCATGGGGCAAACCTTCACGCAGGTCTTGCACTCAAGACACAGCTGCGTTTCAACCAGGGCGCGGTCCTTTACGAACTTGATAGCGGTACGAGGGCACAAATCAACACAACCGCCGCAGCCAACACACTTTTCTCTATCGATTCTTATCATGTTTGAGCCTCCTGAATAGACATTAACCCATCAACTCACAAAAACTTCCAGGCAATGAAATGAATACTCCCTTTCCCGGATAAAAAGCATTGCAACTCAGCATTAAATATTTGGCCGCTAACCTTTTATGGAATTTTGATTTATAACCGCTTTCAGCTCAAATTGTCAAGCTCTTTAGAGGAAAACAGGTCTTTGCAGGAGAAAACAGCTATAAAACAAGTTTTGAATATGAATTCAAATTCAAAATACTGCTAAAAAAACCGTTCGTCAAGTGGAAAATTGTATTTCAGGAAATATTTCATTCGAAAACACACAGTGAGTTCATTTAACGGGGAACTATTCTCGTCAGGCAGCATCTCTAATAAAGCAATAAAGTCATTCTACGTGAGGAGCCTACTACCCCCTGGTCCGGGAGCAAGAGAATTATTGCCCGTTGCCGGAAAACCAAAGCCTTATCGAACAGTCAAGGTCTTGAGCGCTATAGCAAGAACCCGCGGGTCTGCATTATCGGGGAAATGCGCATCAGGCAGTGAAAACTCCAGAACATTCTCGCCTGTATGTAAAAGCCTCGGTTTAAATGTACTGCGCACATCGATATCCCACCCCTCAAGTACGTGAGCGCCCAGATCATGATTATTCAGGCGCATGGCGACAGTCTGCCGCCCCAGAGTGCCAAGCCGCAGTACAAGCTCACCTTCAAAGGCGGCTCTGTTCTGTATTCTGAAAAAAATTTTTGGAAAGTTGCCCAGCGACCACCTGTGCTGTTCTTCAGCATCAGACCAACTGTAAAAAATAATCTGTGGCGAATCATGGCCTATCTGCTCACCGGGATCAATCATATAGATTTCATCCAGCACAGAAGCGCTGTTCATTTTAAAAATCGCCACCCATCTTTTGATCGACCAGAGCTGCGCCCGGGTCATCAAAAAAATCCGTTCAAGCAAAACGCCCACCCGCGCGTTGCGTATCCGGTTTACGCCGTCTAAAACACTTTCGGCATAGCCTCCCGGCAGCGTTCTTGAAAAATGACCGATTCGCCAGGGCCGCTGTGCCGGAAGCCGTGCAAGAAACGCATCGGTAAGGGCATCCTTATCAATAATATAAACAGCAGGGCCTGCGTAATACCCCAAAAATCCTATATTGCTGCGGGTTACCGGCGCACCGCTCCCGGTCTTTTGCAGCGCCCTCCCGTCTTCAGCCCACTGAAAATGAACCTCGAAATCATCTTTTGCCTGTCCGAAAAGACTGCAGTCTCTGAAGTAAACGGCTCGCTCGTCTGCAATACCGGTGGCGCGTATAAAATCGGAAGCAGTTCCTTTCTGGGGCACTGCATGAACGTTCAAAATGGCTACAAGGACAAGCGCAGCTACCGGCCCGCCAACTCCTAAAGCTCTCCGCGCAGCAAGCGGCAGCGCAGCGGCTCTGTCTGCGATAATTTTTGAAATTATTAAAACAGCCGCAACATAATCAGCCGTTAAAAAACGTGCGGACATAAAATCTCCGCCAATCCAGAGCACATAACAACAGCTCAGGGCTATACCGGCTGCAAGAAATCTGCCCGGACCTCCGGCAAAAAAACCAGCAGCACTACCTGCGGCCATGACCACAAGCAGCACCGGCTCAGAAATCCAGACATCTGAAAAATACACGAAGCCCTGACGCAGATAATCCCCGGCAGGAATGCCCGCCCCGAGTTTTGCATAATAGGTGTTGGGCAGGGGGGCACCATAATATATGGTGGAAAATACAAGCCAGGCAATCAGCGGCGTCATGCCAAGTATGAAAAATTTTACAGTGCCGGTTTTTCTTTGCTCCCACAAAAGCCACAGAACCCCGGGCACAATAAGGAAAAGACTGTCCATGCGATTCAGCAGCATGAGACCTGCAAACAGAAATGATCGACCCGCACGGCCGCGATACGCCTCGGCACAAAATAAAATCAGTAAAAGATACGACAGTGAATTCTCAAGACCGGACGTGGAAAAGTCCATAAAAGACCGGCTTAAAAGAAGCAGCAGAACGGCAACCACCATCGCGATTTCTTCTTTTACAAACCTGCAGAGCGCAAAAACCGCAAAAAAGGTGCAGAGAATCCCGGGCACAACAAGAGTCAGAATGGATTTCTTGAGGATGGCATGAGCCGCAATCAGCAAAAAAAGCCATAGAGGATGGGTAAACACCTGTACCCGCTCAGCCACATTCCAGCGCAACCCATACCCATGCAGCACATTATCGGCGACTCTCAGGCTGATGTAGGCATCATCACAGACCCAGGCCGTGGGTATCACAACACAGCACACCGTGAAGGCGCACAAAATTGAAATTGAGAGATGCCAGTCGGCTTTCATTTTATACAATCCGGCAGGGTATCCCAGACAGATCTACCATACGAGGCACAAGCCATTTTGCCTCATTTCACTTCAAGGGTTTCAATCTGCCGCACGCCGCGAGCAATGATATAGCGCTCAACATCAATGCGCACCAGCACGCAGTCAGGCATATCCAGATGGGCACGCAGGTTTTTGTGGCGTTCGAAATGGCGTCTTTTGCAGTCTTCAAACTCTTCGGGCAGCACCGTCACCGCCCTGCCTATGCAGGTAACTGCGATGCCATTCGTGAAATCAGGATTTTGCGACGAACGGTTGTCAACCATGAGAGAAACTTCAGGGTGCTTCAGCATATTGCGGTATTTGCTTGTAAAGCGGGGTGTTGCGATGAGCAGATGCCGCATATCATCCGCTGCCGTAACAGCCACGATATTGCAGTACGGGTGGTGGTCGGACTGCGTGGCCAGAATGCCCACAGGCTGTGCTGCAAAAAGGCTGCGCACAATAGTGTTCAGGTTTTCATCGATGCTCATACCGGGATCCTCTGCTGTTCAGGTTTACACGTGATTCCTCAATTTCAGTTCAATCGGGTGGGGGTTAAGATAATATTGCCCGCTCAGATATGTCTGGCCGTACTTGCGCACATAATGATTGATGAGCGTCACCGGCACTACAAGCGGCACCAGCTCGCGGCGGTAGCTGTCGATGATCTCAAGCAGCTCCTGCTTTTCATCGGCGGAAAGATCATTTTTAAAATAGCCCATCATATGCTGCAGCACATTTGTGTGCTTCTTTACCGTGGCCTTAAGCGCAAGGGCCTCCATGAGAAGCTCGTGATACTGCTCGCAGGTTTGTGCTATGCCGGCTGCCTGCGCATGGGCAACAAGAGGCCCCATGAGCCGGTAGTGCCGGTTGCTGTGGGCCATGATGAGCAGCTTATGCCGCGTATGAAATTCGACAAGGCCGCCCACGGTTTTTTTCTCCTGCATCGCCCGGCGCAGGCGCCGCAGCACGAATATCCGCTCGATGAAATTTTCCCGCAGCACCGGGTCATGCAGCCGGCCCTCCTCCTCAACCGGCAGCAGCGGAAAATGCTCCATGAAAGCACGGGCAAACATGCCGACGCCGCTGTGCGTCGGCATGCCACCCGCGGCGCTGTACACCTTCACGCGCTCCATGCCGCTGCTGGGGGACCGGCTCTTAAAGATATACCCGCAAAGGTCTTCAGCCTCAAGCTCGTGCACGCGCCTGCGCGCCCAGTCTGTCATCCGGCCGGTATAATCTTTTTTTGTTTTAACCGTTAAAAGACGCGGCGCGGCCGGGTCACCCACCAGCCGCAGCGCTTCGCGGGGTATGCTCATGCCGCATTCCACTTCGGGGCATACGGGCACGTATTCGACATAGGCGCCCAGCGTGCGGACAAGAAACTCATCCAGCTTATGTCCGCCGTCGTAGCGCACCATGTTGCCAAGCAGGCAGGAGCTGATGCCGAGCCGTATTTTGCCGCCGAAATCGTTCATAATGCTCACCTCTTCTGTAAGTATCCGGGCTGACCGCATCCCGTTTCCAAGTCTCCGGGACGGAAACTTTTATGGAGCTTTATTTATTATTATTGAAATTTTTTAATTAATAGCAATACTTATTATATATATGATTATCTAACCTTAAAGGAGGTCTGCCATGAACAATGCAGTAAAATGTGCCTGTATTACCGCAGCATGCATCCTGATCTCAATTGTTTGCTGGAGCCCGGCTCATGCCGCCCCGCTCAAGGAAGGCGACAAAGCCCCCGACTTCACCCTGAAGCAGCAGGACGGCAAAGACGTGACCCTGTCAAAAGCATGGGAGAAAAAAATTGTGGTGCTCTATTTCTATCCCATGGATGATACGCCGGGCTGCACAAAAGAGGCCTGCGCTTTTCGGGATCTCAATCAGGATTTTACAAATGCCGGCGCTGAAATCCTTGGCATCAGCGTCGATGACATGGCCTCCCACAAAAAATTTCAGGAAAAGCACAAACTCCCCTTTACCCTGCTTGCCGACACCGAGAAAAAAGTCACCGGGCTCTATGATGTCAAAAATTTCATCGGCAAGGCAAAGCGCGTCACCTTCGTGATAGATTCAAACGGCATTATAAAAAAAATCTATCCCGATGTGGATGTGAGCACCCACGGTCAGGAAGTGCTGACGTATGTGAAAAGCCTCCAAAAGAAATAGCCGGCGCTGGAGGATCCGGACATGAAAGCTGCCCGGGCTTTTTTGTCTGCATATGCGCTGCTGGCGGTGCTGCTGCACGGAACTGCCGCAGCGCATGTGCCCTATATCGAAAACAGGGACTACACCTTTGAGCAGCCATTCCGCGTCAATGGGTCTGTTGAGAACTCCATCGCCGTCTACGGCTGGCTTGAGAGCGGCAATGATACCGACGTGTACCGCTTGGAAATACCGCGGCCGGCGCGCCTTTACTGCAACGCTCTCGTGCCCGTATGCCCGGCCTACAAGCAGTTCCTGCCCTGGCTGGCTATTGCCGGTCCCGGGCTTGCAGCGCCCGATGAGCCCCTGCCCTTTGCCCTGCCGCAGGGCTATGGAGCCGTGGTAGTAAAAAACATTGAGCCGGGAGAGCAGCGGCAGCATTTTTATGAGCCCTTCGGCGGCAAGTCGTATTACACTGCCCCGACATTCGACCAGACCGTTTCACAAACCGGAACATGGCACATGTATGTATGGGATCCCTCTGGCCGGGGCGGAGACTATGTTGCTGTTATCGGGTTCAAAGAGCGTTTTTCCCTGCTCGATATTCTTCGCGCTCTCATCAACACCCCAAAAATCCGCCTTGACCGGGAGCTGCACACCGATTGCAGAAACGCAAACTAACACCTCTGCACAAGCCCGCAGAGCCATGCGCTCCCGTCCGAACAATCCTCGCATATTTTCTCCGGATTAAGCGCTTGCGATTTTTCATGAGCGGCTATACAATGCTGCGAATTTTTATGTCTCTCTACCTGGGGCACGCGCACCAGCCATAAGCTTCCATCGAACACATGTGAAGGGAATGTCATGAATAAAAAAACCGGTTTTGACAATGACCTGTATCTCGAAGAGCAGGCCGGCGGGATTCTCAAGCGTGTCGACATGTTCGACAATAAGCTGTATCTTGAATTCGGCGGCAAGCTTCTGTTTGACTACCATGCGGCGCGCGTTCTGCCCGGCTTTGACCCGAATGTCAAAATGAAGCTTCTCCAGAGGCTCAAGGACAGGGCCGATATCGTTCTGTGCATCTATGCCGGAGATATCGAGCGGAAAAAAGTGCGGGCCGATTTCGGCATCACCTACGACTCCGACGCGCTCAAGCTCATCGACGACCTGAAGGAATGGGGCATCAACATAACGGCCGTTGTCATCACGCGGTTCGACGATCAGCCTTCGGCGACAATATTCAGAAACAAGCTCGAGCGGCGGGGCGTGCGGGTGTATGTGCACCGCTTCACCAAGGGCTATCCCACGGACATCGACCTCATCGTCAGCGACCAGGGCTATGGGGCAAACAGCTACATTGAAACCAGCAAACAGCTGGTGGTTATCACCGGCCCGGGGCCGGGCAGCGGCAAGCTCGCCACCTGCCTCTCACAGCTCTATCACGAGCATAAGCGCGGCCTTGAGGCGGGATACGCAAAATTCGAGACCTTCCCGGTCTGGAACATGCCGCTGAAGCATCCCGTCAATATTGCCTATGAGGCGGCCACGGCCGACATCATGGACTTTAATCAGATCGACCCGTTTCACCTTGAAGCCCACGGCAAAACCGCGGTCAACTACAACCGCGACGTCGAGGTTTTCCCCGTGGTGAAACGGATTCTCGAGCGCATTACCGGCACCGATTCGATATATAAATCCCCGACCGATATGGGCGTAAACCGTATCGGCTTTGCCATAACCGATGACAGCGTGGTGCAGGAAGCCTCCCGTCAGGAGCTGATCCGCAGGTTCTTCCGGTACAACTGCGAATATGCCATGGGATTCACGAACAAGGAAACAGCCCAGCGGGTTGAGCTGCTCATGAATGAGCTCAATGTGAAGCAGGAGGAGCGCACGGTGGTTGCCGCTGCGCGCCAGGCAGCCCAGGAGGCGATGCAGAAGCAGAAGGGCAATGCGGGCATCTACTGCGGTGCGGCCATAGACCTTGCCGACGGCGGGCCGCCGGTCACGGGATGCAACTCGCCCCTCATGCATGCGGCATCGAGCCTGATCATCAATGCAATAAAACAACTGGCAGGCATTCCCGACGCCATACATCTGCTGCCGCAGAACATCATGGAATCAATCGGCAATTTCAAGATCAATATTTTGAAGGCGAAAACCGCAAGCCTTGATCTGGAAGAGACCCTCATCGCGCTGAGCATCAGCGCCATGACAAACCCGGCGGCCCAGATGGCCATAGACAAGCTGCCCGAGCTGCGGGACTGCGAACTGCATACGACCCATATTCCCACCCCCGGCGATGAGGCGGGCCTTCGCCGCCTGGGCATCAATGTGACCAGCGACCCTGACTTTTCGACAAAAAATCTTTTTTTCGTCAAATAGCCGGATAGAAAGCAGTTCAAGGGCGCGAATCTCGAATCTTTTCAGGTCGCTTTCGGCAAACGTCGCCGTCGTTGGATCGGACTTCAGGTGTTCAATCCACTGCCGCACGATGGCTTCGGAGCTGTATTGAATGCACTACCAACCTGTCAAAAATATACGCTGCATACAATCATCCCCTTTCTCCTCTGGTAATGTCCTGCATTAAAGAGAACTTCAACTTACAAACGTAGCACAAAAGGGTTCTTTTTCAATTGGGTGAAACCGCCTGCCGTGCGACCTTCCTGCCTCTTCGGCGGGGGCGTCGGTGGCGATGAGAGGGGTGCGTTTCACACCCCCAGAGCTATGCCTGGAGGCCGGCCGGAAATCTTAAGAGCAAGCCGCTGCGCGGGGCTTTGAACGCAGGGAAAGGGCGATACGCTTGCGCTGCATATCCACCTCAAGCACGGTAACGGTCACCTTCTGATGCAGTTTCACCGCATCGGCGGGGTTTTTCACAAACCTGTCGGCCATCTCGCTGATATGCACCAAACCGTCCTGGTGCACGCCGATGTCCACAAAAGCGCCGAAGTTGGTGATATTGGTAACGATGCCGGGCAGGCGCATGCCGGGCTGCACATCCTCCATGCGGGCAATGCCATCGGCGAAGCTGAAGGCCTCAAACTGCTCGCGCGGGTCGCGGCCGGGCCTGGCAAGCTCGGCCATAATGTCCTGAAGGGTCGGCATGCCGACGGTATCGGTTGCGTATTTTTTCAGATCGATTTTTTTGCGAAGCTTTTCATCCTGCATAAGCTCTGCAACCGAGCAGCCAAGGTCCCGCGCCATGGCCTCAACGACCGGATAGCTCTCGGGGTGCACGGCGCTTGCATCCAGCGGTTGCGCCCCTCCCCTGACGCGCAGGAAACCGGCAGCCTGCTCAAAAGCCTTGGGCCCAAGACCCGAAACCTTCAGCACATCCCTGCGCGCGGCAAACGGGCCATGCTCATTGCGAAACTCCACGATTTTCTGCGCAAGCTTCGGCCCTACGCCCGACACATAGGTCAAAAGCTGGCGGCTTGCCGTATTGATCTCGACGCCGACCTGGTTCACGCAGCTCATGACGCAGTCGTCGAGCCTGTCCTTCAGGCGCCGCTGATCCACATCGTGCTGATACTGGCCCACCCCGATTGCTTTGGGGTCGATCTTCACCAGCTCCGCAAGCGGATCCATGAGCCTGCGGCCGATTGATACGGCGCCGCGGACGGTAAGGTCATAATCGGAAAACTCCTCCCTGGCCGCCTCTGATGCCGAATAGACCGAAGCCCCGCTCTCGCTCACCATGACAACCGAAGGAGAGCCTGCCAGGTTCAGCCCGCGGACGAAGCTTTCCGTCTCGCGGCCAGCCGTGCCATTGCCCACGGCAATGCAGGCGACGGAAAAACGCTCGCACATATCGCGCAGCTTGAGGCCGGCCTCCTGCTTTTTGTTCTGCGGCTCATGGGGATAGATGGTGTCATTGTGCAGCAGCTTGCCCTGATTATCAAGGCAGACCACCTTGCAGCCCGTGCGGAAGCCCGGGTCGATGGCCAGCACCCGCTTCTGCCCGAGGGGAGCGCCCATAAGAAGCTGGCGGAGATTTTCGGCAAATACATTGATGGCCTCCTGATCGGCCTGCTCTTTGACGTTCAGCCGTATTTCCGTCTCCATGGATGAAGAAAGCAGTCGCTTATAGCAGTCCTGCACCGCCATGCGTACCTGAGCGCCTGCGGCATTTCCCGCCTTCACAAACAGACTTTCAAGCTCTGCCATGGCTTCGGCCTCATCGGGCAGAATGCGAAATGACAAAAACTCTTCTTTTTCGCCGCGGCGAATGGCAAGCACGCGGTGCGAGGGAGAGCTTTTCACCGGCTCCTGCCAGGCAAAATAATCACGGAACTTGGCGCCCTCCTCCTCCTTGCCCGCAAGCACGCTTGAGCTGATGAGCGCCTTATCGGCAAAAAGAGAGCGCATCCGGGCGCGCGCCGCAGGGTCTTCGCTCACCTGTTCGGCTATAATATCGCGGGCGCCCTGCAAAGCCTGCTCGATAGTCTCAACGCCTTTTTCAGCATCGACAAACTTCTGCGCTTCTGCTTCGATATCGATATCAGCCTGCTCAAAAAGAAGCTCGGCAAGAGGCCCGAGCCCTTTCTCTTTTGCAATCATGGCGCGCGTGCGGCGCTTGGGCCTGAAGGGCAGATAGATATCCTCGAGCACGGCCATCGTCTCAGCCGCCGTAATTTTGCCTTTCAGCTCATCGGTGAGCAGGCCGCGCTCATCAAGTGATTTCAGAATCGCCTCGCGCCGGTCGTCAAGCGTGCGCAGCTGCGCCAGCCTGTCGCGAATGGCGGTAACGGCAACCTCGTCAAGGCTGCCGGTTGCCTCCTTGCGGTAGCGGGAAATAAAGGGAATGGTGGCATCCTCGTCAAGAAGCCGTGCTGTGGCAAGAACCTGCGCTTCGGCAAGTGAAAGCTCTTTGGCTATTTTTTTTATATGCTGCTGATCAATGGCCATTCGGTAATCTCCGGTCAATAGAGTAAAAGTCCAGGTGAATCCTGAATATAAAGCCCCACAAAAAATGGGGCTAATAAATTCCTCCTTCAGCCAAGGGCGTTGAGGGAAATTTGTCAGGCTGCAAAAATCTTCCTGTATCCCCTTTTTCAAAGGAGGATGAAACAGGCATATTTTTTGTATAAACATAAATAGTGCCGCATTGTTTATAGGGCGCGGTACTGAGTAAAAAACAAAAACCCCGCTTCTTATGCGGGGTTTTTGTGTGCCCGTACTGGCCAAACACCATAGCTGAACAGGCCTTAACCGGCAAGTAAAATATAGGTTCTGCTTAATCGATCATATGCGGCCAGCCGAATGCTTATGCAAACGTAATGTCGATTTTCTTGGGCTTTACCCGCTCAGCCTTCGGGAGCGTCAGCTTCAAAACGCCGTTGTTCATGGATGCCGCGATTTTATCACGGTCGATCTCCTCGCCGATGGTAAAAGCCCGGTAATAATCTTTGCAGGCAAATTCGGAATAATATTTGTCAGCATCAGCTGCGCAGGGGCCGCCTGCCTTGCCGTAAATCTGCAGGGTGTCCTTGTCAATCTGAAGGCTCAGGTCATCCTTGCCCACGCCGGGCAGATCAGCGTACAGAATCACGGCCTCAGTGTTTTCGTAAATATCCACCGGGGGCACCACAGCTCCCTTGGCAATTTCCGACAGCTTGCCCGCATCCCTCTGGGCGATCGAAGTATCTTTTTCCTGTGCCATAGTAATTCCTCCTTTCTTACGACACTTTCACGGGAATCTGCCGCGGCTTCTGCTCTTCCCGCTTGGCGATCTTAATGTTCAGAACGCCGTCTTTACAGTTTGCGGTTATTGATTCCGGATTGATCCCGTCAGGCAGGCTCACAACCCGCGCAAAGGACCCGCTGAAGCGCTCCCTGCGGTGATACCGCTCCCGGGCAATTTCGGCCCCCTCGGCCTGCGCGGTGCTGCGCTCGCCTTTTATGGTCAGGGTGTTATTCTCGAAGTTCAGCTGTACCTTCTGCGGATCAACACCCGGAATCAGGGCCTGCACATTCACCCCGTCCTTTGTTTCATACATGTTGATGGCCGGGAATGTGCCTCGCGGGACGCTGCGAATATTTGACAGCGGCACACCGATGTCAAACAGCCGGTCCAGCTCCTGCCTCAGACTGTTGAAATCGCCATACCATGCATCATAAGGTTCAAACCATCCTGCGCTCATAGGTTTGCCTCCTTTCAATTTAGGGTTAGCGGTTGATGGTTTTTGCCGTCTCTGGTGAAAAGGTAAAAAACGTTTTTACAAAGTCAAGCCCCGCTGTCCAGGCCAAACAAAAAAAAGTTGCCCCTTGACTCCTGGCTTTCATTGCTTATGTTTATTGTTATTAGCAAACTTATTAATGCACCATGCAGACACCACAGGAGGTTTTCACAGGAGATTTTATATGGCTACCCGAAAATTTGAAACTGAGGTCAACCAGCTGCTGAACCTGATCATTCACTCGCTGTATTCTCACAAAGAGATATTTATCCGCGAGCTCGTATCAAATGCATCCGATGCTCTTGACAAGCTGAAATATTTAACCCTGACGGATGAGGCCTTCAAAAGCCTGCCGTTTGATCCCCGCATCGACATATCCTTCGACCGGGATAAAAAAACCCTGTCCATAGCCGATACGGGCATCGGCATGAACGAGGCAGACCTGGTGGAGCAGCTCGGCACCATCGCCAAGTCGGGCACCCGTAATTTCGTGGCGCAGATGACCGGCGATGCAAAAAAGGATTCAAACCTGATCGGCCAGTTCGGCGTGGGCTTCTACTCCTGCTTCATGGTGGCAGACAAGGTCGATGTCACAACGCGCAGGGCGGGCGAAGATACAGCCTGGCAGTGGACAAGCGACGGCAAGGGCGAATATGAAATCTCTGAGGCGCAGCGCGACACGGCCGGCACTACCGTGACCCTGCATCTCAACGATAACGGCATCGAATATGCCAACCGCTGGCAGATTGAGTCGATCATTAAAAAATATTCAAACCATATCCCCTTCCCCATCCACCTGCACTTTGAGGATGTGCGCTATGAGGGCAAGGACAAGGACCGCAAGGAAATAAAAGAGCAGAAGGTCGAAAAAATAAACGAGGCCTCGGCCCTCTGGAAGTGCTCGAAGCAGGAGCTGAAGGACGAGGATTACAAGGAATTCTACAAAAGCATCGGCCACGACACCGAAGACCCGCTGCTGTGGGTGCACACGAAAGCCGAAGGCACCATGGAGTATGCCACGCTTTTTTATGTGCCGAAAAAGGCGCCCCTCAACCTGTACTATTCCGACTTCAAGCCGGGCGTGAAGCTCTATGTCAAGCGCGTCTTCATAACCGATGACGACAATGACCTGCTGCCCCGCTATCTGCGCTTTGTGCGCGGGGTCATCGACTCCGAAGACCTGCCCCTGAACGTGAGCCGGGAAATTCTGCAGCAGAACCGGGTGCTGGCAAAAATCAAATCATCGTCCGTGAAAAAACTGCTCGACGAGTTCAAAACGCTTGCCGGCGATACGGAAAAATACACAGCATTCTATAAGGAGTTCGGCCGCCTGCTCAAGGAGGGCCTGTATCAGGACTATGAAAACCGCGAAGATCTGCTTGAGCTGGTGCGCTTCAAATCAAGCTCGGCCGAGGGGTTTGCAAGCCTTGCGAAGTACAAAGACCGCATGCAGGCCGACCAGAAGGCCATTTACTATGTCACCGGCGAGAAGGAGGAAACGCTGCGCGAGTCGCCCCTTCTGGAAATGTACCGGAAGAAAAACATCGAGGTTCTCATCATGGACGACCCCGTTGACGAGCTGGTCATGCCGTCGGTGGGGCGCTACAAGGACATCGAGTTCAAGTCCATCAACCGCAGCGACGCTGCGGAGGAGCTGAAAACCGAACAGGATAAGCAGGAGGAAAAGCAGGCCGAGCCGGTCATCAAGCGCATGAAAGATGTGCTTGGCGATGAGGTAAAAGAGGTTAAGGCCAGCGCGCGGCTGAGCGATTCGCCCTGCTGCATCGTTGTTGACGAAAAAGACCCCACCGTGCAGATGCAGAGCCTGCTGAAAGCCATGGGGCAGGAGGGGCCAGAGATAAAGCCGATCCTTGAAATCAACCCCACGCATGAGATTATCAAAAAGCTTGAATCCGTGCAGGATGACCGCCTGTTTGAAGACGCCACGCGGCTGCTCTATGAGCAGGCCCTGCTGATCGAAGGCGCGCCGGTCAAAAAGCCCGTCGATTTCGTGCGCCGCCTCAACAGCATGCTGGGCAGGGCGCTGTAGGAGAATATGCCTCCGGGTAAAACCCGCAGGTCATACCAGAACGGAGCAGGAGTCAGAATCCAGAAGCCAGAAGGGAAGGCATACAGGTTCCCGGGCAATCAGATTCTAAAATATTATTGCTGTTTTGTTTTTCATGCTGAATTCTGACGTCTGGATTCAGGCTTCTTTTCTTCATTATATTACATAAGCAAAAAGGCGGGCAACGCTATAGCGATGTCCGCCTTTTTGCATTCCTCATCTTATACTCTGCCACTCCTGTAAGGCCTCCAGTATGCGCGGATCTTCATCAGGCGCAATCGTGAGAAAATCAAGCATAAAGCGGTCCTCCGCCACAAAGCCGATTATGGGCAGGTCTCTCTGCTCAAACCAGGCTGCCACGGCATTGGGTTCCTTCACATCGAAAGCCAGCCCCAGGCTTGGCATGCTGTGGCCTGGCAGCGCACCCCCGCCCATCTGGCCGCTTGTCTCAATGATGCGGCATACTCCGGCCGGCAGGGCTGCTTTTTTAAGAAGGGATTCGATGCGCTTCTTTAACATGGCGCGGCTCTGCGTAGCGAGCTTCACATAGGGAATCATGTCGAACTGCTTCAGCTCATAGAGCTTCAGCACCTCCTGCAGCAGGGCGTAATGAAATTTATCGGGCCGCAGGGCACGCATAAGCGGATGCCGCTCAAGCCGCTGTATCAAGGCGCGCGGGCCGGCAACGATGCCTGACTGGCAGGCGCCGAGCAGCTTGTCGCCTGAAAAGCATATCAGGTCGGCTCCGCTGCGCAGAGACTGCGCGGCATGCGGTTCCGCATCCAGAATCCGGGGGCCCTCTTCCATCAGGTTTCCGCTCCCGAGATCATGCACCAGCAGCACGGATTCATTTTTCAAAGCAGCAAGTTCGGCAAGAGCGGGCTGCTGCACAAAGCCTGTCTGGTAGAAATTGGACTGGTGAATCTTCAGGATCATGGCCGTTTTGTCACGTATGGCCGCGCGATAATCATCAAGGGTGGTAATATTGGTGGTGCCGACCTCAACCAGGCGCGCCCCGCTCTGCTTTAAAATATCGGGTATCCTGAAGCCGCCGCCGATCTGCACAAGCTCGCCCCGCGATACAATCACCTCGCGCCCTTTGGCGAAGGCAAACAGAATAAGCAGTATGGCAGCGGCATTGTTATTGACTACAAGGGCGTCTTCAGCCTGCACGAGCCGCGCCAGTGCTTCCCGCACATAGCGGCCGCGGCCGCCGCGGCTTGCCGTGTTTAAATCATACTCAAGGTTGGTGTAGCCCGTTACCGTCCTCAGCACCTGCTCAAGCAGGGCCGCATCCCACGGCGCCCGCCCGAAATTTGTATGCAAGAGTATGCCGGTTGCATTGATCACGCGCTGGAGCATGGACTTGCGCGCCTGCGCCATGCTTCGTGACAGCTGCCTGTCGACAAGGGCTGCTATATCATGGGGCTTGCCGTCTATGATCGTCTGCCGGATATCTGCCACAACGCGCTGCGCAACCTGCTTGGCCAGAGCGCTGCCATGGGCCCGGGCAAACTGCTGAAGTTCTGCCTTCTCAAGCAGCTTGTTGATGCTTGGCAGAAGGCGCAAACTTTCATTGGGGATTTTGTTCTTTTTGGGTGAAGGCATACTAAGCTCAGTCCGGGCTTTTTAAGTTTATCTTTATTAACGAAGTACAGCGTGCCATACGAAGGCTGACAAAAAATCCACCCTAACCCTCCTTTGCAAAAGGAGGGAATCAGTTAGCCCCTTATACAAAAAGGGGACTTTTTCTTCACCTTTTGTAAAGGGGGATTTGCGAACAGTTTGGTTGGGTTGAGGTACGAAACCCACCGGTTTCTCCCGGGCTTAACCCAACCAAAAAACCTGGAGGTTATCTTTCGTAGGGTGCGCCGCGCGCACCATTTTATTCCGGTGCGCACAGCACACCCTGCTGCAATCCATGCCGGCTCGTATTAAAAAAAATGGCGGAAACGTATGGGAATCGAACCCACCCAGGACGCTCGCACGCCCCGCAACGGTTTTGAAGACCGCGGAGCCCACCAGGACTCATCCGCTTCCAGCATAGTATTTTTCGGCTATCTTTTTAACATGTCTATAAATATATTGCCAGCGTCAAAAAAATCAAGCATGGCTGCTGAACCGGCACTTCGCAACAAACAAAGGCCAGCCCTTTACAGGACCGGCCTTTGTTTGTTTTAAATAATCTGCCACACCTACTACGGCGTGCAAACCGATTCACATACCGGCTGTCCATCGCCCCCGCAGCCGGGGTCTGCGTCGCACACATCCCCTGTGCCGTCGCTGTCTGCATCCATCTGAAACCTGTTGCACAGGGCCGGGCAGTTGTCAGCACTGTCGGGAAAGTTGTCTCCGTCCGCATCTGTCTGCCCCTCGCACAATCCCTGGCCGCATCCTCCCCCGCACCCAGGCGTCGGGTCGCACACATCTCCTATGCCATCAGTATCGGCATCAAGCTGCTGCGGGTTGGCATTGTTCGGGCAATTGTCAAAGTAATTTAAAATACCGTCACCATCCGTATCGCATGACTGCTCACAGGCCGGCTGTCCCTCTGCCCCGCACCCCGGGTCTGCGTCGCACACATCGCCTGTGCCGTCACTGTCGGCGTCAAGCTGCTCAAGATTGCAGACGGCAGGGCAATTATCAACTGCATCCCGCACATAGTCGCCATCCGTATCAACCTGCCCCTCACATACCTGCTGGCCGCAGCCCGTGCCGCAGCCGGGTGTTGTGTCGCACACATCGCCGACGCCGTCAGTATCGGCGTCAAGCTGCTGGGGGTTGGCAATGGCTCGGACAGTTGTCAGAGGCATCTGCAACGCCGTCGCCGTCTGTATCGACAATGCTCGTCGTGGTGGAGGTCGTTGTGTCGTCAGGCGTAGATGTTGTTGTGGTGCTTGTTGTCACTATAGCCTTACAGATGACCATAGGACGGGCATTCGGCCAGCGTGGATCGGTCTCAAATTTAGAATATTTATAAATATCCGACGAATCGACAATAAACCAATTCGCGTCGCTCGCAGCACATCCCTCCATTCGTATTATCCAGTTCCTATACCAGTAATTAATTTCCATATTGAGGGTCAACTTTGCGTTCCACGGGGCTGGGGGTGCTACCCATGATGTCTTGCTTGACCATGCCGTTGAAAAAACATAACAGCCCCAGTCATAGCTGTTACAGGCAGCATCAAAGGGATGATTTGCAGATACGAGCTTCCATATGTCATGTTCATCAAGAGGCTGCCAGGTGTCGATTCCGCCCCAGCTTAAATTAGTGCAGTAATTTCTGGTCTCGGTGCGGACAGGATGGAAAGCCGGGGTAACGGCGTTAAAACCAATATCGGCATAGGTCTTTAAAAATGTGCTCGTCCCGTCATTATTCATCATGGCTATTTGATTGCCATCAGCGGCGGCGTCATTGTAATCGCAGTCACCATCCAGGTTGCTGCAGCCGGCCTGAATATAATCAAACTTCCCATCTCCATCAGTATCAACATCTACAAACACCGTGGTGGTTGTGGATGCGACGGTGGTGGTTGTCGTGCTCGGCCCAATGCTTGTCGTAGTTGTTGTCGAATTCGGGTCAAATACCACAGCAGGATAGCCGTACCATGGGTTGGTAAACCCGGTTGCCCCGGAAAGATAGTACACTGTAAAACCGCTTGCGCAGTTACGGAAAACGTCACTCCCCATTGTTGGTGCATTGCCGTAAAAATAAGCATCCGTCAAACCGCTGCAGCCAGAAAAGGCCTCTCTTTCAATGCTTGTAACACTGGCCGGAATTGAAATGCTGCCTAAGCCCGTGCAATCACAAAACGCACCATATCCAATACTCGTAATGCTTGACGGAATTGTAACAGAGGTGAGCCCCGTGCAACCTCCGAATGCAAATATCCCTATGCTCGTAATAGAGCTTGGTATATCAATGCCGGTCATTTTTGTATAGCCCATAAAAGCAGTAGGGCCGATACTGACCACCGGCATGTAATCTATTTGTGATGGTACGTACACATATATGCTGGAACCGATATATCCGGTTATAGTGGCCACATACATACCCGATGGAGCCTGTGAAACCGTATAACTAAAATCACCCGACCACTGAGCAAAGGCAGATGAATAAAGAAACAGACAACCAATCAATGACAGCAACAACATGGATTTTCTGAAATGCATATACCCCTCCTTTAAATTGTGGTTGGTTAATCTTTTCATGCGATCCCTCATTCCTGAATCAAGCATACGACAGACTTCTCCCCCTGCAAAGGGGCGAAGAGGTAAGAGCAAACAGCCTTGTATGCTGGGCGCAACCCACCATATTCATGTATGCCCTACGGCGTACAAACCTCCTCGCATGCAGGCTGTCCATCGCCCCCGCAGCCGGGGTCTGCGTCGCACACATCCCCTGTGCCGTCGCTGTCTGCATCCATCTGAAACCTGTTGCACATGGCCGGGCAGTTGTCAGAACTGTCGGGAAAGTTGTCTCCGTCCCCATCTGTCTGCCCCTCGCACAATCCCTGGCCGCATCCTCCTCCGCAGCCGGGTGTCGGGTCGCACACATCTCCTATGCCATCAGTATCGGCATCAAGTTGCCGGGAGTTGGCATTGTTTGGGCAATTATCAAAGTAATCCAAAATACCGTCACCATCCGTATCGCATGACTGCTCACAGGCCGGCTGTCCCTCTGCCCCGCACCCCGGGTCTGCGTCGCACACATCGCCTGTGCCGTCAGTGTCAGCGTCAAGCTGCTCAAGATTGCAGACGGCAGGGCAATTATCAACTGCATCCCGCACATAGTCGCCATCCGTATCCACCTGCCCCTCACATACCTGCTGGCCGCAGCCCGAGCCGCAGCCGGGTGTTGTGTCGCACACATCGCCTACGCCGTCAGTGTCGGCGTCAAGTTGCAGGGGGTTGGCAATGGCCGGGCAGTTGTCAATGGCATCAGCAATGCCGTCGCCGTCTGTATCTGCTGCAAAGTCTGCCGTTATTGAGACAGCGCCGCTTACGGTTATCGTGCAGTCAGCCGTACCAGAGCAACTCCCGCCGCTCCAGCCGGTAAAGGTTGAACCACTATTCGCGGCAGCGTGCAGCGTCACCTGTGTGCCGATAGCATAACTCTCCGTGCAATCGCTCCCGCAGTTAATCATGCCGTCGGCGCTGGTCACTGTTCCTGCTTTGGTCCCGGATTTGGAAATGGTTAAATCACCAAATGGCCCGCGTACAGCGCGGGTAAGGCTTGTGTTGCTCACACCCCCAGCGCCTGTCCCACCGTCAGAAAACGATACGTTACGAGCGGAAGTAGCACTGTATGCAATAGACGTCCAGTAGTAATGTGCCACCGTATTAGGGAAATAGGTAATATTTATGGACGGGAGGAACCGGCCATAATTAACGATTGATAGCAGCTCTTTATCGGTTGGCAAGCGCCAGTCTGAGAACCCTCCGTAATTGGAGATATTAAGATCAGTGATGAAATCTAAAGTATCCGTACCACTGGCCGGTGTGCCGGTTATGCCGTCATACCAGGTATACGTATTGTCTGCATCGTTGGGATCAGTGTAATTTTTCACATTGTCCATAGAATGCTTTTCTTCCCAGACAAGGCCTGTAACCTCGTCACTGACCATAGCCCACATTGTTGCATCGACAGGTAGTGGATTGCCGCCTACAGCAAGCTTGGCAAAGGATGGCTGGTTGATAGTATAGTCGTGGTCTTCACCAAACGTGTTTGTATAGCTCTGGGTTTGACCGGTATCAGGCATAGGCCAGCGTGTCAAATAAGAAAATGACCCAGCTTGTCCCCAACGAACCGCGCGAACACGACAGCCCAGCTCTTTATACTCTCTGGTCACACCTCCTGTGGAAAAACCCATAGCAAACGATGCGTCATTTTCGATGAGAACAGTTGTAGACGACCAGTACATGTAGTTCAGCGTATCGGGAAAAAACGTGGTGTTTATTGCAGGATTGTTCCGGGTGATGTCGACAAGCGAGCCTAACTCTTTTGGCGTGGGCAGGCGCCAGTCAGTGTAGCCGGCAAGCTCAAGACTTTCGCAATAGGCAAGGGCCTGCTCCCAAGTATAAGTACCCGGCGCCGTTACCTGCTGCCACATGAGGCCCGTATCGGTGTCGGTTACAGTTCCGTCGCCATTGTCTATGTAGGCCGCAAAGGCCGATGAGCATAGAAATAGACAGCCAACTACTGACAGCAACAAAATGGATTTTCTGAAATGCATATGCCCCTCCTTTTAATTGTGATTGGTTACTAAAAAAATTTTAAAAATTTCTTCATGATCTGCTCAACAAATCCCCCTAACCCCCTTTGCTAAAGGAGGAATCTTTTTCCTACCTTCTTCATATGATGCTGTATCTGGTCAGATTACCGCATATGTGCCGGCCTACAAAAAAGGCCTGTCCTTGAATTAAGGACAGGCCTGCCATGAGCCAATAAAATCCAAACCGGCAGTTCCTCTGTCCAAACTTTACAGGACCGGTGACTTTGCGCTCTACCCGTGAGGCGTAGATTGCTCTTTTCGGTTCGCTATGAAATTGACTATCGCCTGCTTTTTTATTTATTGCAATAAAATAAATAGGGTTGTAAACAAATATATATTTGTGTCATTAATATTTTATTTTTTTAACTTCTGTATCTCAAACACGATCCCAGGGATGCCTGTAACTAGAAGAATGCTCATGGGTTTCAAGACAAATGCCTGATAAGGATCGGCCGAGGGGAAAAGTTCCCATATCCAGGCCATACCAGCGCATACGGCAAAGGCCCGTAACCAATGACGATTACGGGCCTTTGCATAAACATGGTGCCGAAGGAGGGACTCGAACCCTCACGGATCTCTCCGCCACCCCCTCAAGATGGTGTGTCTACCAATTCCACCACTTCGGCACGGGGGTTATTTTATACAATGAGCAGTACAGCTACTCGGCAGGGGGCTTTTCCAGGGGCTGCGTGCCGCCGGGCGCCTGAGCAGGAGCGCTTTGAGCCGGCTGTTCAGTCTTTTGAACATTCTTCACCAGAGAGCCTGCCGAGGGGTTGGCCGATATATAGGCCAGCGAAAGCGATGTAACCATAAAGATGACTGCTGCGGCCGTGGTGATTTTGCCCAGAAGAGGGGCAGGCCCGGCGCCGCCAAACAGCGTCTGTGTTGCGCCGCCGAATGCTGCGCCCATATCCGCTCCCTTGCCTGTCTGCAGAAGCACGATCAGGATCAGCGAGATCGATGCGACAACATGCACAAGAATCAATAATGCATACATACCGTGGTATCCTTACTGGCTATAAAAAACAACTATCGAAATTCGATAAGTTATAAATGTTACCGCACTTTAAAAAAAATGGCAATGCTTATTTTTATGCAATCAGTTCGTTACCTGCTGAATTTTACAATCCGGGCAAACGAATCAGCCTTCAGGCTTGCACCGCCGACAAGGGCGCCGTCAATGTCCTCCTGCCCCATGAGCTCATCGACATTGTCGGCCTTGACGCTGCCGCCGTAGAGAATGCGCAGGCCCACGGCCACCTGAGTGCCGGCAAGGGCTGCAATCAAAGACCGGATAGACTTATGCACCTCTTCGGCCTGGGCCGGCGATGCCGTCTTGCCCGTGCCGATTGCCCAGACCGGCTCATAGGCGATGATGATTTTAGCTATATCATCAGAAGGCAGTTCCGCAAGGCCGCCCTTGATCTGTTTGGCTAACGACCTGCATGGTTTTGCCTGCCTCGCGCTCCTCAAGAAGCTCCCCGACGCACATAATTGGGGTAAGCCCCGCCTTCAGCGCTGCCTTCACTTTCCTGTTGACCGTTTCATCGGTTTCGCCGAAATACTGCCGCCGCTCGGAGTGCCCGATAATGGCATAGGCGCATCCTGCTTCTTTGAGCAGGGAGGGGGCCACCTCGCCGGTAAAGGCGCCGCTCTCTTCCCAGTAAACATCCTGGGATGAAACGGCAATATTAGAGCCTTTCAGCTCTTCTGCAACAGCATGAATGGCTGTAAAGACCGGCGCAACAACAATCTCAACGCCCTGAGCATCAGCCACCAGCGCCTTCAAATCGCGCACCAGCGCAAGGGCTTCAGCCACGGTATTGAACAGTTTCCAGTTGCCGGCAATGACCGGTGTTCTCATATCGCTACTCCTTTTCACAAAAGGTTGTCTTCAGTATACGTAAAAGAAGCGGGGCAGCCCTTTGACAGGACGTTCCGCTTCCGCCCTCACATTCACACACAATCTAGTGGCTGAACGAAAACCCTGAACCATGGATTTGTTGGGTTCGCCCTTATGCCCGTACGTCTTCGTAAACATTTGTTTTGCGTAGGTTGGGTTGAGGCACGAAACCCAACAATGTTTTCCGGGCTTAACCCAACCTACATTTCGTTCAGGCAGTACCTATCTGTCCAGCGCCTTGATGCCGGGAAGAACCTTGCCCTCCAGCAGTTCCATGAAAGCGCCGCCGGCAGTTGAGACAAAGGTGACCTTGTCCTGATTGCCGGACTTTTTCAGCGCCGAAACCGAATCACCGCCGCCCACAATGCTCATAACAGGGGCATTGGCGATGCAGTCGGCAATGGCAAAGGTGCCGCTGCTGAACTCGGGGAGTTCAAACACGCCCATGGGGCCGTTCCAGACAACGGTTTTTGACCCTCGAATGGCATCGCTGAACACCTTGACTGTTTCGGGCCCGATATCAAGCCCCTTCCAGCCCTTGGGGATGTCGTTGACTGAAACGGTTTTCGTGGTAACCCCTGCCTTCAATTCTTCGGCGATGACGCAGTCGGTCGGAAGCAGCAGGGCCACATTTTTCGCCTGCGCCTTTTCCATGACCGTTTTGGCCGTCTCGATGAGATCTGCCTCCACAAGGGAGTCGCCGACTTCCTTTGCCCTGCGCCTTCAAAAACGTGAAGGCCATGCCGCCGCCGATGAGCAGGCGGTCGACCTTGCCGATAATATTTTCGAGCATCTCCAGTTTGCCCGACACCTTGGCCCCGCCGATAACAGCCGTCAGGGGCCGCTCCGGGTTCAGCATTGCCTTCTCAAAGCTCGTGATCTCCTTCTTCATGAGAAAGCCGCCTGCAACCACGGGCACAAAATGCGTGATGGCCTCCACCGAGGCATGGGCGCGGTGCGACACGGCAAATGCGTCGTTGACGTATATCTCGGCGCCCGAGGCCAGCTTGCGTGCAAAATCCTCGTCGTTTTTTTCTTCCTGGGCGTAAAATCGCAGATTCTCCAGCAGCAGCACCTCACCGGGCTTTAAGGCCTGCGCCCGTGCTGCAGCTTCATCGCTTATGCAGTCGTCGACAAACTGAACCTGCGGGCCGAGCAGCTCGCCAAGGCGCCGGGCAACAGGCAGCAGGCTCATCTCCTTGACGACCTTCGCCTTCGGCCTGCCAAGATGGGAGGCCACGATAATCGCTCCGCCCTTGTCAAGAATATATGTGCAGGTCGGCACTGTTTCCGTGATGCGGTTGTCATCGGTGATGTTCTGTTTATCATCAAGGGGCACATTGAAGTCCGCCCGGATGAAAACCCGCTTGCCCTTCACATCAATACCGTCAATGTATTTGATAGCCATGCTCATGCCCTCGCACAATACGTGTCGTAAAAACTGCCTGCGTTAAATGAAACCCGCCTTTTCATTCCAGCTAGGTAAGCGGGGATAAAAAGGCAGGCTTCTGATTCAATCGATTTACTGCACCGGGATGCCCGCCCTTCAGGCGGCGGGCATCACTGTACCGTAGTCATGTGCAGGATCAGGTCAAGCACCTTGTGTGAATAGCCCATTTCATTGTCATACCAGGACACGACCTTCACGAAATTTTTGCTTATCGCGATGCCGGCATCGGCATCAAAAATGGAGGTGCGGGTATCGCCGAGAAAATCCGTTGACACAACCGCATCCTCGGTATAGCCGAGTATCCCTTTGAGCTCGCCCTCCGATGCCTTTTTCATGGCCGCTTTGATTTCATCATAGCTTGCCGGCTTTTGCAAGCCGGCAGGTGAGATCCACAACGGATACATCAGGGGTCGGCACGCGGAAGGCCATGCCCGTGAGCTTGCCGTTGAGGGCAGGGATCACCTTCCCGACGGCTTTGGCAGCACCGGTGGATGAGGGGATGATATTCTGTGCCGCGCCCCGGCCGCCGCGCCAGTCCTTGGCAGAAGGAGCATCAACGGTCTTCTGCGTAGCGGTCACTGCATGCACGGTCGTCATGAGGCCTTCCAGAATGCCCCAGTTGTCGTTTAATACCTTGGCGACAGGCGCAAGGCAGTTGGTGGTGCAGGAGGCATTGGACACGATGCTCATGTCAGCCTTGTAGTCCTTGTGGTTTACGCCCATGACGAACATGGGGGTGTCATCCTTGGACGGAGCCGACAGGACAACGCGCTTTGCCCCGGCCTTGATATGGGCTTCGGCCTTTGCTTTTTCAAGGAACAGGCCCGTGGACTCGACGACATACTCCGCGCCAACCTCGTTCCACTTGAGATTTGCAGGATCTTTTTCCGCGGTAACGCGAATGGTTTTTCCGTTAACGACAAGATGGCCGTCCTTGACCTCAACGGTGCCGCTGAATCTGCCATGTGTTGAATCGTATTTCAGCATATATGCCATGTAGTCCACGGCAATAAGATCGTTGATGCCGACGATTTCTATTTCCGGTCTGCTGCAGGCAGCACGAAACACAAGACGTCCGATTCTTCCAAAGCCATTAATACCAATTTTTACTGCCATAACACGTCCTCCAATAAAGTTTCTCAAACACCCTGCTCACTGCTACCCTTGTAAAAAGCACTTCCCCCTTGCTTTTCTCAGCTCTCTTTTATACAACTAAAAACCGGTGAAACTTTAAAGATTAAATTAAACATAAACACAAGGCTTTTTCAATGAAAAAAACCGACCAGCTCTTTATCGACATGATCGCTATCATCCGCAGGCTGCGCGGCCCCGGCGGCTGCCCCTGGGACCAGAAGCAGACCCCGCAGGACGTGAAGGCCTATCTGATCGAGGAGCTCTATGAACTGCTGGAGGGCATCGATGCCGATGATCCCGCGCTTTTACAGGAAGAGGTGGGCGACATACTGTTCATGATAGCGTTTCTGGTGAACCTGTATGAAGAAAAAAATGTTTTCACCATGGCAGATGCCCTTGAGCAGGTGACGGCCAAAATGGTGCACCGGCATCCCCATGTCTTTGGCGACACACAGGTGCGCTCGGCCGATGACGTGAAGGCAAACTGGCAGATCCTCAAGGAAAAAGAAGGCAAAAAGCCCAAAGCATCGCATCTTGACGGCATTCCCGCCAATCTGCCAGGCCTGTCACGCAGCTGGTTTCTAACGGCAAAAGCGGCTGAGGTCGGGTTTGACTGGGCAGGGCCCCGCGACGTGCTGCGCAAGGTGCGAGAGGAAATCGATGAACTTGAGGCGGAAATCGAGCGGGGCGATACAGCCCGGGCTGCTGCCGAAACAGGCGACCTGCTCTTCAGCATTGTCAACCTTGCCCGGCATCTGCGCATCGAACCCGAACAGGCCCTGCGCGCCACCAATGACCGGTTTATGCGCCGCTTTGCCTATATCGAACAGGCTTTGCTGAAACAGGGCAAAAGCATAAAAGAGTCGACGCTTGAGGAAATGGACCTTTTGTGGGAGGAAGCCAAGCGAAGCAATGTGTAATAACGGCATCAGGGCCTGCCGCGGGTTCTAATAGAAGCCCCGGGGCAGGCACGGGGATTGGAAAATCCTGACAAGCGGTCTCAGGGCGCGGTTTTTTGAGTTCTTTTGTTCTTTGGGTTCTTTGAGTTTTGAAGTTTTTTTCCGACGGGGCCGGCTCGGCTCCGGTCGCGGTTTTATCATTGCTCAGCCGCTTGCGGTCGAGCCGCTGCTGGCGCAGCTTCTTAAGTATTTCCATGACCTGCTGGCGATTCTGCTGCACAGACTGCTGGCTTTTCTCCTGCATGCGCAGGAGCTGCTTTTCGGCGTCAGAAAGAATATTCCACTCGGAAAAAAGCTTTTCCTTCTCTTCAGCCGTCAGGCGCTGCAAGACGTCGTAATTTTCAAAAAACTTCTCCTGGTCCTGAGGACGCATCTTTTTGAGCATATCATAGCGTTTGCTGAGCAAATTGCGCTGGTCAGGGCTCATTTTTTTCCACTGTTTGTAGCGGTCACGCACCACCTTGCGCTGCAACTCATCCATGCTCTTGAAGCGGTTATAATTTTCCATGATTTTATGCTGCTGCTGCATGGGAAAAGACTTGAATTTCTTATAATTATCAAGAACGCGCTGGCGGTCTTCCTGGCTCATCTGCTTCCAGGCATTGAGCGACCCGCGAAGCTGGTCCCGCTCCTGCCCGGAAAGAGCGCTCCAGTCGGCAAGACTGTCGCCGGAAACAGAGCCCTGCGCAAACGCCATGCGCCCCGAAACGCCCGTGCCGCAGATAAGCAGCACAAGCATCACCACTGGCAGCAAATAATATGTACGCACCATAACGTCTTCCTACTCGTTTGCCGTTAAGACATCAAGGGTTTTAAGCATCTCAATGTCTTCATTGTCGAACAGCTTAAGGTTCTTGAGCATTTCCATATGCTGGATAATCTCTTTGTCCTCATCGGAAATCTGCTCGGTTTTTTTTTCTTCCTTCTGCTGCTCGGCGTCCTGCGGCCACGCAACCGCTTCCGGGCCCGCTGTCATCAGAAGTGCTGCGGCCCATGCCGCTCTGAAAAATACTCTACCCTGCTTCACCCCTGCTCATCCTGCTCCAGCTCATCAAGCATCTGTATGAGCTCAAAATTTTCAAGCGCTTCGCTGTATTGAATGACATCCAGATTTGTATACAAATCAAGGTCTGCCGCGACCATGGCCTCCTGCTGCGGCAGGGCAGCATAGGGTGGACGCAGAAGGTACAGGGTCACAACAAAAACACCCAGGGCAAGCCCTGCCGACAAAGAAAGGCCTGCGGGCCGGGTAAAAAAAGCCTTGGCAGCAGATCGCAGCCGCTCCAGGCCGTAATGCTCTTCCGGCTCCTGGCGAACCCCGGCCAGCTTTGTCCAGAATATGCGGTCAAACTCCGCCGAGGGCTCTATCAGGGGAGGCTGCGGCAGTGCGTTCACCTGGCGAAGCCCGGCAACCACTGCGCTGCAGGAGCTGCAGGCCCGCACATGGCGTTCAACGCGCGCAGCTATGTCGGCCGGCAGTTCGCCGTCGACATAGGCAACCAGATCGTGCTGATGTTTCATGCATGAAATCTTCATATCAGTTCACCATGCCCCCTTTTTTCAGTATATCGCGCAGCGCCAGTTTCGATCGGTGAATAATTGACTTCACAGCCGCTTCCGAACACCCCAGCCGCTGCCCGATCTCGCGATAGGAAAGCTGGTCATAGACGCTCAAAATTAAAGCAAGCCTCTGTTTTTTCGGGAGTTTTTCAAGAGCATGCTGCACCTGCCGCTGCTGCTCGCTGGCAGCCATCTGCTCATCTGTTTTTACCTTTGAGCGCTCATCAACGGGGTCATACTGCATGGAGTCATTATGCTCATCAGGCCCCTTGAATTCTATTTCATACTTATAACGGCCGGTGCGCAGTTCGTTCAGGCAGATATTTGTTGCGATACGGTATATCCAGGTCGAAAACATTGCTTCCGGCCGATACGATCCGGAACTCTTATATACCCGGAGAAACACCTCCTGGGTCAGTTCCTCTGCAATACGCCGATCCTGACAATAACGATAAATAAAATTGAGGAGCGGCCCCCGGTACTCTTCAAACAGCTTTCTAAATGCCCCTTCTTCGCCCCCCTGAAAGCGGAGCATCAACTGCACATTGGGGTCATTATGATGCTGTTTTTCTATATTTTCTAACACAGCGCCCACTGAAAAGTTGTAAAAATCTCACGCAGCAACGTTTTTTTGAGAAAAGCTAATTCTATATAATTTATACAAAAAACTACAGCTAATTGCCAAACAAATAACTGATGCCGAACAAAAACTCGGTTGACATATGCGTGCGGTAGCCGGTGAGGCGCTTAAAATAATTGCCCGGGCTGAATATATTTATTTCCGTAAAAAACTGAAGATTTTCATTTATGCTGTAGTAGCCCATACAGTCGGTTTCCCAGCCATAGACCCTGCCCTGCCCCCGGGGCCCGCGCTGCGTAAAAAGATAGGCTCCGATCAGCTTCAGCTCAAGGCGGTTATTGACACGCATGTCAAGGCTCAACCCGGGTGTTGCCACGCCCGCAAGCTGCATGCCCCCGATGCCGACATGGTCGGAGGAATATTGGCTGTCAATGCCGCCGTTGAAAAATATATTGGTCTTGTCAATATAGGGATCAATAGCCGTAAAGGCGGTAAATGTGCCCTTGCGCGGGTTGCCGTCGCCGCTTGCCATGAAAAAAAAGGCTGTCATGGTGCAGCGGTCCGTCAGTACATAGTCTAAATTGACATCAAGCATATAGCCTTGTGTGCGCATGCTGCGCGAATCCGCCAGCAGGGATTTGCTGCGCAGCCGGGCAGAGCCGGTTTCATACAGAGCAGTTGTGCGCAAAAGGAAATTGCCGACAAACTTTCGCAGCGACAGCCCGAACCACTGCGTCCGGCTCCTGCCTTTATAGAAGCTGCTGTAATCAAGAGAATTGTAAATCTGCGCCAGGCCGCTGTGGTTGTCCCGGTAATGGCCATAGATGATACTGCCGCTTTCAAGCAGCGAAAAGCAGTACCGCAGCTCGGCATGCACATAGGGGCAGCTCTGATCAACCCGGGTGACAAGCGCTTCAAGCTTGAGGGGCAGATCAAAGCCCTTTTCCAGGTCGGCCCGCAGCCGCAGCGTCGGCGACTCGTCATCATAGATGAATCCCCCGGCCGTGCTCAGAGCCTGCTGCCCGACCGCCAGCGTGCTCCACCGGGCTCCCGGAATATATGCCTTCAGATACGCATTGCGCAAATCGATATCCTGGTCGGTATCGCTGTCATCCATCTCATAGGTGAACTGGCCCTCAGCCTCGACAACGGCCTGCAGGGAGGATCCGATCTGCAGGGTGGCCGCCGGCGCCACGTACAGCACATGCAGGCTGCGGTCCTGGTCAAAAGAACGGCTGCCGCTGTCATAAAAATCGTTCATGAAATGAAAGCGGTCATTGATAAAAAGCGAATAGCTGAGCCTGTCGGAGGAAAGAAGCTGGGCAAACCCCTGCCGGGGCAGGAAGCAGAGGAAGGCTGCAAGTATAAAAATCAGGCGATATGTGGTCTTCATGAAATTACAGCATCAGCCGCGTCAGCACATCTTCGGTTTTGTAGCCGCGCTCACGGGCAATAATGTCAAGATGCAGGGTCGCGGGATGTTCTACTTCGGGAACAAGCGCATCGGAAAATTCCCGAAAATCCGCTGTTTTTAAATAGCGCTTGCAGGCGCGGCAGAGCATGACCCGGTATTCGGGCGCAGCATCGGGTTTGAAATATTCAAGTTTTTCATGCTCGTCGATGCCGCAAAACGGGCACTGCAGCCGCGGAAACTGCCACGAGGCGCCGCAGTCCTGGCAGAAGAGCCGTCGCCGGTTCTCCTGGCCGAAGATTTCGGCAAAACAGGGGAAACCGCCGCAGACCGGGCAACAGCCCTCATGCCACTGCTCTTCCCCCACCTTCGGGCTCAGCAACCCGGCATACCTTTCAAGCCAGGGCCGCATGGATTCCTTGATAAGAAACAGCATCAAATCGCGACCGTCACCGAATGGGTCAAGCGCTTTAACAATATCTCCCGGAGGGAGCTTTTTCAACAGCTCACCTGCCGCATCTGACTGCAGCCGTATGGCCGCTGCCCCGCCTGGATTTCGCCGGGCGACTATATCAAGAAGCGTAGAAAAATAGTTCGCAAGCACCGCGGCATCATACTGGAAATGCCGCTTTTCAAGCAGCGGGAACCCCTCCTGCAGGCGCTGGGCAATGCCCTGGCCATCCTGATACGGATCGGCCACGGCCAGGTTCTGAAGCACGGCGTCGCGTGCGATAAACACCTGTTCGAAAAAATCCAGAATATCATTAAACCCGGGCCTGCCCCCCCTGATCTGATCAATCCGCTTCAGCTTTTCCTGCAAGGTGCTCATTATCGCTCTGCCCGCTTCTCTTCATTGTTCATGTTTTTGACTCCGGATTGCACAATCCGCCCCCTCCGCAATTGCCTACTTCGTGTACCACAGATCCCCTGTCAAATCTACTGTTTCTTTCCCCCTTGACTTCACCGGCAGGTGCATGTATCTATGTAATACCTTACTTTTTTAAAAAAACGCTCATGACGACTGCCCATACACACATACCGGCCAGAGAGGAATGCCTGAGTATCATGGAAGCCCATGACATGCTTCCTAATATCAAAGCCCACAGCATCACTGTCTGCCGCTTTGCTGTTGCCATTGCGCAGGCTGCTAATGATGGAGGCTGCGATTTTCATATTCCCGCCATTGAGGCCGCGGCCCTTCTTCACGATATCACGAAAACCAGAAGCCTCGAGACCGGTGAAAACCATGCCCGCACCGGCGCCGACCTGCTGCGGGAACTGGGATATGCCGCAGTTGGAGACATGGTGGCGGAGCATGTCTCCCCGACTGACCATGGAGGTGATCTTACCGCCGGAGAACTTCTCAGCTATGCCGACAAAAGGGTGCTTCATGACCGCGTCGTGAGCATTGATGAGCGGTTCGACTATCTGTATGAGCGCTACGGCCGGGACGAGCATGCTGTGCAGCGCATCAGCCTGGCCCGCATCCGCACACAGGAAATTGAAGACAAACTGCGGGCGCGGCTCAACGGCAGCGCGCGGGCCATTATCTGCGATTTCACCTGACAGGAAAAAGCATGCCACATACGATCACCGCCAGCACAACCCTGTGCGCCGTCATCGGCAACCCTGTCGGGCATTCGCTCTCACCGGACATCCACAATGCCGCCTTCCGGCATCTTGGCCTCGACTGGATATACACGGCCTTCCGCGTTGAAGATCTGGCCAATGCCATTGCGGGCATCAGGGCGCTGGGCATCAGAGGCGTGAGCATCACCATTCCGCATAAAGTGGCGGCACTGCCCCTGCTTGACAGCCTGGAGGAAACGGCAGCCAAAATCGGCGCCGTAAATACCATCGTCAATACCGGCGGCCGCCTGCACGGCATCAATACCGACGGCGCGGGAGCGCTCAGGGCGCTGACCGGGGCGGGCCACAATCCGGCGGGCGCCAGCGTACTCATTTTAGGATCAGGCGGCGCGGCGCGTGCCATCGCATTCACCATCGCCGTGCATGCAGCTCCCGGCGCGCCTTGCCATAGCCGGCATCGTGCCCGGCGAGCTTGCGTCCCTCTGCGCAGACATCGCGGCCGCCACGCCTGTCTCGCCCGTGCCGGTTGCCATGACCGCAGATACTCTCCGGGAGGCAGTTGCAGGCGCCCGCATCATCATCAACTGCACGCCCCTGGGCATGCACCCGCAGGCAGATGCCTCACCCCTGCCTGAAGGGCTGCTCAATAGCCGGCATGTGGTGTTTGATATCGTCTACAATCCGCTCACGACACCGCCTGCTCAAAGATGCCGGGGCTTGCGGGGCTGCCGTCATCAGCGGCATTGAGATGTTTCTCAATCAGGCCTGCCTGCAATTCGAGCACTGGACAGGCCTGCCCGCACCGGCAGAGGTGATGCGCGAGGTGCTTGTGAAAAAATTTTCCGCATGAGGGGCTCGCCATCATGAACATCGTTCTTACCGGCTATCGCGGCACGGGCAAATCGGCAGTGGCCCGGCTGCTTGCAAAAAAACTCGGCTGGCAGAGCCTGAGCCTTGACGCCATGATCGCTCAGCAGGAGGGCCGCACGATTCCCCAAATCGTCGACGGCCAGCGGCTGGGAGTATTTCCGTGATGTCGAAGCGGCCCTTATTGCAGATGCTCGCGGCCCGCGACAAGGTTATACTGGACACCGGCGGCGGCGCAATTCTCCGGCCCCGGAATGTGCAGGCCCTGCGGGAAAACGGCCTTGTGTTCTGGCTTAAGGCCAGCCCTGAAACAATAGCGGCGCGCATCAAAGACAGCGCCGGAAGGCCAGCCCTCATGCCGGGCAGAACCTTTCTTGAAGAGATCGACGAAGTGCTGCTGGAGCGCACGCCCCTCTATCATGCTGCTGCGGATTTTGAAATCGATACCGACGGCAAAGCCCTTGAAAAAATAGCCGACGATATATGCTATTACTTTACCCGCATCGCAGAGCCTGCAGCGCCCGGGCTGGCCGCGCCTGAACGCAGCCGCTACCTGCGGCAAATGCTGATAGGCGGCTGGGGTCTGCAGGGGCAGCAGCGCCTGCGCTCGGCCACCGTCTTCATCGCAGGCGCAGGCGGGCTTGGCTGCCCGGCAGCGCTCTACCTTGCCGCCGCAGGCGTGGGCACAATCCGCCTGTGCGACTTCGGGCTTGTGGAGGCTTCAAACCTCAACAGGCAGATACTCTATACCGAAGAGGATATCGGCAAAGAAAAAGTGCTGCGTGCTGCCGGGGCTCTCCGGCGGGTAAACCCCCATGTAATCGTTGAGCCGCTGTTTGAAAAAATCGACGACGCCTCCATCGAGCGCCTTGCAGGAAGCGCGGACATCATGCTGGACTGCCTGGACAATTTCGAAACCCGCCATGTGCTGAACCGCTTTGCCGTGCGCGCAGGCATACCACTGGTACATGCCGGCATCGAGGGCCTTGCGGGTCAACTGTCTTTTATTCATCCGCCGCACACGCCCTGCCTGTTCTGCATGTTCCCGGGATCGCCGCCCGCGGGGCGCATATTTCCGGTTGCCGGGGTTACGCCCGGAATCATCGGCACTGCGCAGGCCGCAGAGGCGCTCAAGTGGCTTACCGGCGTCGGCAGCACCCTGCAGGGGCAGCTGCTTGTCTGGGACGGCACGATCATGGAATTCCAGAAAATCCCTGTCGCCAGAAATGGAAACTGTCCGGTCTGCTCGCGCGCGGCCTGAAAAAACAGGGGCGTTTCAAAAGATAATTTCCAGAAAAAACAAATAACTCCTTGAGGGCTCTTTGTTCTCGAATTTTGACTGCTGAAATCTGGCGTCGTTTTCAAAATAGATATTATCTGAAAGATCAGTTGTATTCTCTGCTTGAATCGCTCCCGAACCCTTTTTTCCGTCAGTCTCAGTGGTTTATCTCTAAAAACAAGGGCCCTCGTTTTATTGCCACCCTTCGCTCCGCAAACCGACGTGTGAGCAGTTAAGCCTCCAGCATTTCTATCGCGGCTTGTTTCACTTGATCAATATCGGCCTGCACAGTATCCCAGAGCACATCCACGTCTACGCCGAAGTATTCATGAATGATCTTATTTCGCATGCCGGCGATTTCCCGCCAGGGGATGTCGGGGTATGTATCTTTTTGCGCCTTCGGTATTTTTTTTACTGCTTCACCGATCACTTCAAGGCACCGCACAACAGCATACACTGTCTTTTTATCGGATTGAAACTGTTCGAACGTTATGCCCTGAGTAAACTGCATGATATCGTCAATGGCATCAACAATATCATGCAGATAATCCCTTACGTCGTGTTTATTAGACATAGCGGACTTCTTCCAGAATATGTCTGCCGAAAAAAGGCTTTAATGCTTTTTTCGAGACCAAATCAACCTTCGCTCCAAGAAGTTGCTTTAAATGCTGCTCAAGGCGCATAAACCTTACAAAACCGGCAGGCCGTTTGATTTCAACCAATATATCAATGTCACTCCCCGGCTTTTGCTCACCGCGAATGCATGAACCGAAGATGCCGATTTCGAGAACGCCGTAAGTTTCAGCAAGTTCTTTTCTGTTTGTTTGCAGGATTTTTATGAATTTCCTGAAAGGTTTTCATTGCAGCCACCAATTTGATTTTTTATAGGAACTTGCTTTGAGATGGGCAGACTATAAAATGAGGGCGATTGTGTGTCAATACGAAGTTTGCCGCAAGATATGGGCAGGGCTGTCCGGGCAAAAAATAAACGGCGTGATTAAATACCGGGCATTTGCCTGTTGCGAATTCCTGAAAATATGCTATTTTTTTCTGCCTGTCGCGAACCTCGGACAACAGATGGAAAGGAACCGGCCATGACCTATGATGTAGCAGTGATCGGCGCGGGACCCGCGGGCCTTATGGCTGCGCTGCGGTCCGCGCAGCTTGGATTGAAAGTTCTGCTGCTTGAAAAGTTTGATGATATTTCCCGCATCAGGCGCGCCTGCTGCCAGCAGTTTGTCATGGATGAAAACTATGAAAGCGAAAATATCCGCGTAGAGTCAGGCCGCATTGTTTTCCCTGCCAACGGCTTTGAGGTTGCCTACGGCGGCCCGACCCATTCGATTACTGACACGTATTTCACCTCCCCCGGCGGGCATGCCGTACACTTCTCCTATCCCGACAAAAGGCCCATAGCCATCAAGTTCGACAAGGGGCTGCTGCTCCAGGGGCTGCTTGAAAAATGCCTGAAGGCAGGGGTCGAGTACCAGCCGGAAACGCTTGTCACCAATGCCGTTGACCGCGGGGACCATGTTGAGCTATCCCTGTCGCGGCACCGAATAAAAAAAACCATAACGGCAAAAAAAATCATCGCCGCCGACGGCGTCAACTCCCGCACAGTGCAGAGCCTCGGGATGAATGAGGGCAGGCCCTGCTTTGCAACAGCGCTGTGCATCATCTACTCGCTTGAAAATGTCCGCGATTTCGAGCCTACAGCCATGAGGTGGCATATGGGCCGCGCCTACCATTCCTTCGGCCCGGTCATTCTCGACCCCTCGCTGCGAGGAGACGCCATTGCCGACCTTGTGGTCATGGGCAGCGCGCAGCTCCGGCCCGAGCAGATTTTTAAAGATTTCACCACCCGCGGCCCCTGCGCCCGCATGTATGAACAGTCACGGGTTGTGGGCAAGACCGGCTGCACGGTCAAGGCCTATCCCTCCCTCATGACGCCCCATAAGGGCAACTGCCTTGCCATCGGCGATGCCGCAGCCTATGTTGAGGTTGAGGTGCAGGGCGGTCTCATGTGCGGCTATCATGCAGCAGCTGCCGTTGCCGACGAGCTTGAGGGCCGCGGAGGTTTTGACCGCTACACGCAGTGGTGGCAGAAGTCTTTTGAGTTCAACAGCGAGCAGGCCCTGCGGGTAGCGCAGGGCTATGCCCTGGTGCCCGCCTATGAGGACGACGAAATCGATTATCTGTTCGGCCTTGTGGAGGGCCGCGTGCTCGACGGCGCCTATGGACAGTACAAGGCCCCGCGGCTTATGTGGGACGCCATATTTGAACACAGAGACCGCATCGCCCGTGAGCGGCCTGACCTGCATGAAAAAATAAAAAACATTTCTCAGATGACGCTTGCGGACGCATTCAAAGGCTAAGTCCATTCATAATGGAAACAAAACAGGAAGCCTGAATCCAGCAGTCAGCATTCAGAAGCGGAGGAATAAGGGCTTCCAAACAAGCAGATTTTAAAATAGTTTTGTTTTGATTTTCATTCTGAATTCTGGCTTCTGGCTACTGGCTTCCCGAAATTAACAAAAGAAAGGATTTTCCATGAAACTCGATGTATATGCTTTCGGCAGTGCGCTGGTGGATGTGCAGCTGTCGGTTCCGACAAAGTACTTGAGAACATCGGTGCGGTAAAAGGCAATATGGCCCTCACCGAGCGCGTCGCAGCAGGAGGCTGTGCTCAGGCGACTGATGGGCGCTGACCTCTCCTGCCTTGACAGCCTTGCAGGCAAAGCCAATATGGCAGCCGGCGGCAGCGCGGCAAATACGGTTTTCGGCGTGGCGCAGCTTGGCGGCTCGGCAGGCCTCTGCGGCAAGGTGGCAGGTGATGCTTTCGGCGATTTTTACATTAAAAACATGCAGCAAAGCGGCGTCGCCTTCACCGGGCGCAGGGTCGCGGGCATGACCGGCACCTGCATTATTCTTATTTCCGATGATGCCCAGCGCACCATGCTCACCTGTCTGGGCGTATCAAGTGAAATCGACTATGACGACATTGATGAAGCGCAGCTGAAAAACAGCCGGTACCTGTATCTGGAAGGCTATCTTTTCGACAGCGCGCTGGCCACCCAGACCATGCTGCATGCCATCGCTACGGCAAAAAAGCATGGCGTAAAAATCGCTTTCACGGCTTCGGATGCCTTCTGCATCGCCCGTCACAAAGACACCTTCCTGAAGCTGCTGCCGCAGATTGATCTGCTGTTCTGCAATGCCCAGGAGGCATGCGCCCTGAGCGATACGGGCACAAATGATGAGGCGCTCAAAGCGCTTTCCGCCATGTGCCCGGCAATTGCGCTCACCGACGGCGGCAGCGGCTCGCTGCTCTGCTTTAGCGGAGAAACACTGCCGGTGAAGCCCTGCACCGTATCACCCGTTGACACGACCGGCGCCGGCGACTCCTATGCCGCAGGCCTTCTGTACGGCCTCACCAACGGCCGTTCGCTTGCAGCAAGCGGCGCCATTGCAAGCCTGTTTTCCTCGCGGGTGGTAGCGCAGCTTGGGCCCCGGTTCGCGGGCGACATCCGCAGCGAGATTGCCGCACTGGAGAGACAGTAAAACAAAAAAGGGGGCGCGACGCAGCATGCCCCCTGCTTAGTATCCTAACCCCCGATTCCTGCTGTTCGTTTCTGATGCCTGCATAAAAAAAGGCGCGGGCAAGACAGTTTCCCATGTCTTGCCCGCGCCTTCAAAATACTGTAGTACGAAAAACGCTACCGGTTTTTTTTCTCAAGCTCGGGATGCTTTGCAAGCACATTATCAAGCACGCCGTTGATGAAGGCGCCTGACTTTTCCGTGCCGAATTTCTTGCCCAGCTCTATGGCTTCGTTGAGGGTCACTTTGTAGGGAATATCAGTGCAGTGGATAATCTCAAAGACCGCCACGCGCAAAATGCAGCGGTCAACCGGTGTAATGCGGGAGAGCGACCAGTTTGTTGCGGTCTTGCCGATCAGCCCGTCAATCTCTTTGCGGTGCTCGCAGGTGCCCCTGACAAGCATTTCGGCAAAAGCGCGAAATTCATCCGGCGGGTTGAAATTATTCATATACAACGTCAGCGCCTCATCAGGTTTATACCCGGTCATTTCAACCAGGTAGAGCATCTGAACGGCCAGTTCGCGCGATTTTCTTCGTGACAAAGCAGTCACCCTTTCCGGATGTAAAAGAACAATGTAAAATGATGCTCCCCGCTCACAAAGCGGGGCTTTCAAGGCAGCATACCGGTAAAACCGGCTAGAAAGCCTTGAGCAAACTCACCATTTCGATAGCCGATACGGCAGCGTCCCAGCCCTTATTGCCCGACTTGCTGCCGGCGCGCTCGATGGCCTGCTCGATATTGTCGGTCGTCAGAACGCCGAATGTAATGGGTATCTCGGTCTCCAGCCCCACGGTTGCTATGCCTTTTGATACCTCTGCCGCCACATAGTCGAAATGGGGCGTTGCACCGCGGATAACGGCGCCAAGGCAGATCACGGCATCATACTTTCCCGATTTGGCCGCTTTTTTGGCAATCAGCGGTATTTCGAATGCTCCGGGAACTTTAATGATTTCGATATTTTTTTCATCGCCGCCGTGCCGGACTATGGCGTCTATGGCGCCTTCCTGCAAACGGCCGACGACAAAATCATTGAAACGGCTCACAATAAGAGCAAACCGCAGGCCGGCAGCGGAAAGCTTTCCTTCGAGAATCTTGGCCATGGCAATCCCTTTCTTGTCTGGGGGTTATTCAGGCTTTTTATCGGTCATTTTGAGCATATGCCCGAACCGCTCTTTCTTGGTTGAAAGGTAGCGAAGGTTCTGCGGCTTCGGGGGCACTTCAATGGAAACGCGCTCCACGATTTCAAGGCCATAGGCTTCAAGGCCGATAATTTTTTTCGGATTATTGGTCAAAAGCTTTATTTTTGCAATGCCCAAATCCCGCAGAATCTGCGCCCCGATGCCGTAATCGCGCAAATCAGCGGCAAAACCGAGATCTTCATTTGCTTCAACCGTATCGCGGCCTTTATCCTGCAGGGCATAGGCGCGCATCTTATTGAGAAAGCCGATGCCCCTGCCCTCCTGCCGCATATAGACAATGACGCCCTTGCCGACCTTCTGGATCATGCGCATGGCATTCTCGAGCTGCTCGCCGCAGTCGCAGCGCGCCGACCCCAGCGCATCGCCGGTCAGGCATTCCGAATGGGCCCGCACAAGCACAGCATCCTCAGGCTCCCAATCACCCTTGACCAGGGCGATATGGTGATGAATGTCCATTACGTTTTCGTAAATGATCATCTTGAAATCGCCGCCGAAGCGGGTCGGCAGATTGGTTTCGACAACGCGGCGCACCAGCGACTCCTTGGAAAGGCGGTATTTAATGAGATCGGCAACCGTGACGATATGAATATTGTGCTCGGCTGCGAACTTTTCAAGCTCCGGCATGCGCGACATGGTGCCGTCTTCATTCATGATCTCGCAGATCACGCCCGCGGGCTTCAGCCCCGCCAGGCGGCACAGGTCGACAGAGCCTTCCGTCTGCCCGGCGCGCCGCAGCACGCCGCCCTTCATGGCCTGCAGCGGAAAAATATGGCCCGGGCGGCACAGGTCGTCGGGCTGCGCTTCATCATCGACGCATACCTGTATGGTATTGGCGCGGTCGGATGCCGATATGCCGGTTGTTGCACCCTTGCGCGCGTCAACCGATACGGTAAAGGCCGTCTGAAACTGCGCGGTATTGTCAGTGACCATCAGCGGCAGATTGAGCTGCTTGCAGCGCTCTTCAGTCAGCGATACGCAGATCAGGCCGCGGCCGTACTTGGCCATGAAATTAATGGTCTCCGGGGTTGCCATCTCGGCAGCCATGGTCAGATCGCCTTCGTTTTCCCGGTTCTCATCGTCGGTCAGGATGACCATTCTGCCGTTTTTGATCTCTTCGATAGCCTTTTTTACTCGTTCAATTTGCACCGACATCTTGTGTCCTTCAGGTAAAATTATGTTTTGCCAGAAAATCCAGCGTTATGCCGCCATCGGCATCGCGCTTTCCCATAAGTTTTTCAACGTATTTTCCGATCAGGTCATTTTCGATATTCACCTGATCGCCCGGGCCCTTGCCGGCAAGCGTTGTTTTTTCAAGCGTATGCGGAATGATCATGACGCTGAAGTCGCGGCCGGTGACCGTATTGACCGTCAGGCTGATGCCGTCAATGGCAACGGAACCCTTTTCGATAATATATTTAAGCAGCTGTTCAGGCGCGCTGAACACCAGCCGGATGAATTCTCCCGATTTCTCCCGCGCGCTGAGCACGGCGAGGCCGTCAATATGGCCCGACACCAAATGCCCGCCGAGCCGGTCGCACAGCCGCAGCGCCCGCTCCAGATTCACCCGGTCGCCTGCGCGTCTCTTGCCGAGCGTCGTGCGCTGCAGGGTTTCGGAAGATACATCAACGCTGAAACCCTGCGGCTGAATACTGGTTACCGTGAGGCAGGCCCCGTCAACGGCTATGCTGTCGCCGAGCTTTATCTCCGCCATGGGCAGGCGCACACGATAAAAAGCTCCATGCCGCTGCGCCGGGGAGCAATTCTTTGTATATTTCCAATATCTTCGACAAGACCGGTAAACACGTTTTTGCGGCTTTTCTCTGCTGGTATAAAAAAGATTTAAGGGTGTAAAGTATAGGCCCAAAGCACGGCAGGTGTCAATACATAAATCAATAAAAGACCTTCACTTTTACGGAAAACTGCCTAGGAGATACTTGTAGCGACTGGGGACTTTAAAACACTTCGCATAATCCCTAAGTATTTCCTGATCCTGTGTGCTTTTGTAGTGGTCGTCATTTGCGATGAGAATAACGGAATCTTTCTCTGTAAACCTAAAGAGCTGTAATATTTTGTCCCTGTTTTTAATGATCCCCGGAGTACCTAATAACATATATCTTTTGTCCTGGCAGGTTATCCGGCCCCGATCACAGCCATAGGAAGCCTGCAGCACCGTATGAATATCCGGGGTACAAAAGACCTTGGATGCCTCATTGGTCCAGAATGCATGATGGCCGTCATATGAAGGGGTCGTATCAGGGCTGTGAAGTTCTCCAAGCAAACATCTTTTATAGAAATAGAAGTATCCGATCTTCTTCTGATCCATATCTATGCCGTCCTCAAAAATTTTATGGTTTCCAGAGTGTAAGTAAAAAAGGGGAATTAAAAAAAATTAATTGTATTGATTCCCCAGCAAGGCCAAAATTGGTATACCTGCATTGGGAGCCTGTAAATTTTTTATGCACAAAATACGCCATTATTTTTATATAAGGAGTAATAATAAAAAGATATGTTATATCAGCTGGATACATAGATAAAAACAGGGGGCTTTATTAGAAACACAGATCTTGAAACAGACTAAAATACTTCAATCTGGCAGTGTCAAATAATATTATATAGTTTTATTAGACAGATACATTTGTAATACCATTTTGGTAGCGTGATTAATTGTATACTGACGGCTATTGCTTGTTCTCAATGAAGTCATACGCTTCAGCCGACTTTAAACGCTATTGATCACAACATCTCGTGCAAGCGCCTGTCTGCCAAAAATTCCACAGTACGGTTCAAGATTACCGACCCTAACAGGCTCTCAAAAATAAAGGTTTTTCAATTAATGCGTACACGGACTATGAAAACGCCATGCGATGGCTGCTTTCAGAGGAAGACCAACCAGACAACAATGATAAAACCAACAAGGTGGATGCAGGCGATGACAAATAGCTGCGCCTGATCCTGCAGCCTCACTATCTTGTGCCCGCCCCTGCTCGCCCAAAAAATTTACCGTACGGCTTAATGTGGACTGTGGACCATTACGTCAATACTCCACATTATCAGATGAAATCTTTGTTCTCTCAGATCTAGCCAACCCTGAATGCTAGGGGTTAAGGATTAAGTACGCATTACTACAATTTATTAATTAGTGCGCGATGCGCATCCTGCTGACCTCCATCATTAAACTTGACTCTGATGGCCTTTTTTGACAAAACTGACACCGCAGGGTTTGCTGTCATGCGGCATGTCCATGCAACCCCCCAGCCGGCCGGTGGGTTTAAAAGAAGAAGCGGCGCTCAAAGAAAAAAAGAGACGGGGGTCAGACAATGTTCAAAGACTTCAAAATCGCCTACATTGAAAAAAACGTCAATATAATCGAAAAAAGGCCGCTGAGCTTTCTGCGGCAAAGCGTGGCATATATGCTGACGCAGTCGGCCAACACCATTCCGCATGCCGCCATGATTGTGCATCATGACGTGACGCCGCTGATTGAATATGCAAAAAGAACCGAGAAAACCATCACGCCCTTTGAGGGCGAAACACCCGAGCAGTTCCGCCTGCGGCGCGCCGTGCGAAAAAACTATTCGGCCTTCTTCATAAAAGCGCTTGCCCATGCATTCCATGATCTTCCGGGCCTGCCCATGTTTATGGACTATCGCATCTGGCGCGGCCCGGGTACGCTCTACTATACCGATGATGTCAATATCAGCTATACGGCCAACACCAAATTCGGCGTCATCAAGCCGATCGTGCGCAATGCCCACCAGAAAACAATCGTGCAGGTGGCGGAAGAAATGCGGGAGCTTACGCGCAAAGCCCGCCGCACCGATGCCAATGAGCTCTATCGCCGCGTCGCTGTAGAATATGTAAAATACGCGTTCCGGGAGCTGAATTTTAAGGAAATAAAAGGCATGTGGATGCTGCTGCGGGCGCTTCTGTGGAAGCGCGATCCCATAGACCCCGAGTTTGCCGATGTGCCTGAGGATCAGAAGCTGAAGCCCTCAGATATACTGGGGGCCACCTGCACGCTGGCCAATAACGGCATGATGGTCTCAGGCAATCAGACCCAGACCATCATAACTCCGCCGGAGCTCTACATGTTCGGCCTCAGCGATCTGCACCAGGCGCCATGGGTGGTCGACGGGCAGGTAGTGCCCCGCTACGTCATAACATTCTTTGCCACCATGGATCACCGGGCCCTTGATGCAGGCGAGTCATTCCCCTACTTTGCCAAGCTGGGAGAATATTTTCAGAATCCCGAAAGAATTTACGAGTGGAAGCCCGAAAAGCCTGCAGCCGCCTCATAGCGGGTTCGCAAGGCACAGAACCGAGAAGTGCGGAGGCGTTTTTTTGAAAGTATAAAAAGGTGTTCATTTTATCCCCCTTTGAAAGAGGGGGATTCTTTCTGCTACCTCTTGTACGGGGTGCTATACTAACGAAGACTGCTGTATTCAAAAAACGGCCGCAAAAAAGCCATCACCCAATGACGGGTGATGGCTTTTTTTATCAGCTGGGAATTGCCGGCCTGTCTGGCCGCGACGGCTTACGCCACTTTGCGCCTGCCCCATTTTGATTCAAGGGCATAGGAAAACAGCTGCAACAGGGCCTCCTTGTCCATAGGCGGACAGACCGGTATCTTTTCCGGCGGCAGTATTTTTTTGATCGCGCTGCGGTCAAACAGGGGTTCGCTGGTCAGATAGGGCGCATAAAAAGCGCCCTGATCGAGCAAAAAACCCTCCAATTCCGTCGGCGGCACTTTTTCGAAATCGCTTTTATCTACAAGACGCGTTCCGGTGACGCCGAGCACCTCTTCGATCGCATCCTGCATCAGGCCGAGCGTGGGCGGCTGCTCATGCGTTATGTGATAGGTGCCCCCATGGGTTGCGGGGTTGTTGAAAATAGCCATGGTCGTATCGACAACATAATCGATATGAACGAAATTCTTGGTCACCGCAGGGTTGCCCAGGCAGCGCGCAGGGATGATAACCCGGCCCCTGCTGTCTTTTTCCTCAAACGCGCGCCTGGCTGAATCAAAAAAGCGCACAAACATATACATTCCGTTGAAAAGAACAGTATGCCCCGATGATGAGTCCCCAACAATGATGCTTGGCCGGTACACGGTTGTGGCAAGCCCCTGCTCGCGGTAGCGGCCTATTATTTTCTCGGCTTCAAATTTGCTGGATTCATAGCCGTTAAAAAACCCCTGCCCGCGGTCAAGCTCGTTCTCATAGGCCATGTCTTTGCGGTCTCCGGCGACATAGGCCGTGCTGATATAATGATAGCCGTAGGATGGCTTGCAGTCGAAAGCAAGGCGGGTTACCTGCTCGGTGCCTTCGACATTTACCTTCCACTGCCGCGGGGCATGTGCCGGATCAAACGTCGTCATGGCGGCGCAGTGCAGCACGCAGTCAAGCTCCCCGGCGAGGCGGTCATAAGCGGCCGGGCTCATGCCGAAATGCGGCTTATCGAGCTCACCCTCCACCACGCTGCACCGCGCAAGCGCCTCATCGGCCTGGGCGGCATCAGCACCGATGCCGTGCAGCGCTTTATGCAGCCGTTCATGGGCCAGTTCGCCTTTTTGCGAGCGCAGCAGGCAGGCTACATTCCAGCCCTCCAGGGCAAGGGCCCGCGCAAGATAGCTTCCCAGAAATCCGTTTGCACCGGTTAAAAATATACGTTTGCTCATAGCGACGTGTTCTCTATTATATGAAAGGTTAGAACGATTGTTTACCTATTACAACAAATCCGCCTGTCATGTGTTTCATTTTTTTTGCTCTTCAACGCTCTATCTGCGGGCATTTAAAGAGCTTGCATGCATGTTTCAGGTCCGTGAAAACAGAAGTCGGAATTCAGCAGTCAGAATTCAGAATAGAAGACACAGAGGCTGCAAGGCGCTTACTTGTTTCTTCCATGCAATAATAATCTGTAACGTTTAGTTTAGTGTTTGAACGAAAACTCTTTTTTTACGTCCGTGTCATCTCGACCGAAGGGAGAGATCTTTTTTTTGCAGTAGATTTCTCAGTCGCTCCGCTCCTTCGAAATGACAATCATTGCGAACAAGGGGGTTTTCGTTCAACCACTATTTAGTTTTTATACTGGATTCTGACTCCTGAATTTCAAGTCCTTAATTCTGGCTACTGAATTCTGAATTCTATTTTGTGCGCCCCGCAGATTTTACCGGGGGGGCTTTTTTCTCAACATATCCCTCAATCAGGATATCATTCTTGATGCGGCGAAGCCGCATATCGACGATAGCTACGGCCTCTGCTATGCAGGAGGGGCCTTTTCCGCCGATCATACCCACAGCCTGCCTGCCGCCGATTATTTTCGGAGCATAAAATATATATACTTTATCAACGACACCGTCTGCAAGTGCTGAAGCGGCAAGCTCAGCGCCGCCCTCAATAAGCACGCTTGCGATGCCGCCTGCGGCAAGCTTTTTGAAGCAGCCTGCGCATATCGATGCGGCCGCTTTTCTGCGGGCAGGACAGCACCCGCACACCTGCCGCTCGCAGTTTATTCGCCTTGGGTGTTGCGGCCTTGTCGGGACGCGTCACGATCATGGTGCCCGCTGCATACTCCGGCTGAACCACATGGCTGGAAAGGGGCGTGCGCAGCCTGCCGTCGACAATCACCCGGAGAGGCTGCCTGGCCGGCTTTTCCCCCGAGACGGGCTGTCAGCTGCGGGTCATCGGCAAGAACCGTACCGCTGCCCACCATGACCGCATCTGCTTCAGAGCGCAACAGGTGGGCAACCCGGCGGGATTCCGGGCAGGTGATCCACTTTGAATCGCCGGTGCGTGTCGCGATCCTGCCGTCGAGCGTGACGGCGGATTTCAGCGCGACAAAGGGCATGCCGGTTGTGATGTATTTCAGAAAGGACTCGTTGAGCCTGCGGCACTCTTTTTCAAGAATGCCCGAAACGACTGCAATGCCCGCAGCCCTGAGCTTTTTCATGCCGCGGCCGCTTACCAGCGGGTTGGGGTCTGCCATGCCGACAAAGACGCGGCCGACACCGGCTTGTATAAGCGCGTCGGCGCAGGGTGGTGTTTTTCCGGTATGGGAGCAGGGTTCAAGCGTCACATAGATATCGGCGCCGCGCGCCAGCTCTCCTGCCTGCTGCAGGGCATGCACCTCTGCATGGGGCCCGCCGAAACACCGGTGATAACCGGCGCCCACAACGGCGCCCTCACGAACGACAAGCGCCCCCACCATGGGATTGGGGCTCACGCGGCCCGCGCCTTTTCGCGCAAGCCCGAGGGCCTGTTTCATAAAACGCTCATGGAGCGTCATGCCGCCACCTGCCCGCATCAGCCTTTTTTGTTCAAAACCGATTTCACCTCTTCCATAAAATCGGTAATATCCTTGAATGATCTGTAGACGGAGGCAAAACGCACATAGGCAACAGCATCAAGCTCGTGGAGCTCTATCATCACGCGCTCGCCGATTTCGGTGCTGGGTATCTCTTTAGCCCCTTTTTCAAGCAGCGACCGCTCGATGCGATCGGTTATCTCCTCAAGCTTGTCAATGCTGATGTCTCGCTTCTGACAGGCCTTGCGCAGCCCGTCGAGAATCTTTCTGCGATCATAGATTTCACGCCGGCTGTCTTTCTTTATGATGGCCGGCAGCGTCTCCTCAATGGTTTCATGCGTCGTAAACCGCTTCAGGCAGGACAGGCACTCGCGGCGCCTGCGAATCGTTTCGCCGTCGCGGCTGATACGGGAATCAATAACCTTGTCTTCGAGATTGGTGCAGTACGGGCACTTCATAACCCTTCTCCCTGTGGTTGAAATCTGGTTATGGTAATAGCGGCCTCCTGAAGAAGCTCCTGCGTCAGATCATCAGCATAACCTTCTTCATAGACAATGTCGGTGATGCCGGCATTGATAAGCATTTTCAGGCAGATGCTGCAGGGCAGCGTGGTGCAGACCAGCAAGGCGCCCTGAATGCTGATGCCGTGGGCGGCAGCCTGGATGATGGCATTCTGCTCGGCATGAAGCCCCCGGCACAGCTCATGGCGCTGGCCGGAAGGCACATTATTCTTTTCCCGCAGGCAACCGATCACGGCACAGTGCTCAAGGCCTGTCGGAGCACCGTTATAGCCGGTGGCAAGAATCCGTTTATCCTTCACCAGCACCGCACCAACGCGGCGGCGCGTGCAGGTCGAGCGTTTGGAAACCAGATGGGCGATTTCCATAAAATATTCCTGCCAGTCAGGACGTCGTGAGCATGTTGTCATAGCGCGTGGACTCCTGCATACAAGTATCCGGGCAGGCAGCCCGGCTTTCGGGGTGGATCCGGCTTCAGGCAGTCCGCCTGTTTCTTAAGAGCGTATTTTAAAAGCCCCTGACCTCACCCTGAGTGCAAATCCCCCCCCAAAGTGGGGGCGAAAAAATTCCCCCTTTAGCAAAGGGGGTTAGGGGGATTTGTCAGGCTGCAAAAAATCCCCCTGTATCCCCCTTTTTCAAAGAAGGGGGATAAAAAGGCAGGTGCACATTAAACCAATTTAAGCAACAGAAAGCCCCGCCTTGTATGCCGGAAGCATCATTATTAAATCATCCTCTCAAGCCTGCGTGCACCCGTCAGCATTAAAAAAATTCCTTCAAGGGACTATCAGCGCCGGGACATGCGGCGGGTAAAAATGTCGGAAGGAAAACGCTATTTGAAATTTTCTTTTTCAATCTCGGCTATCATATCAAGACGACCCTGATGCCGGCCCCCTTCAAATGGTGTCTCCAGCCAGATGCGGGCCATCTGGCAGGCCTGCTCTATGCCGACCGACTCACCCATCACCAGCACATTGGCATCATTGTGCAGGCGGCACATTTTTGCCGTTTGCCCGTTATGGCACAGCGCTGCCCTGATGCCCCGAAACTTGTTGGCCGCCATCGACATGCCGATGCCGGAGCCGCAGATAAGCATGCCGCGGTCGCAGGCGCCGCTTGCCACGGCGCGTGCAACCTTTGCGGCAAATTCCGGATAATCGGCTGGCGCGTCCGTAAAAGGGCCTGCGTCCTCAACGGTCATGCCAAGGCCCTGCATAAATTCTTTAAGCGCCGCCTTCATCGCGCAGCCGCGATGATCAGAGCCGATGATAATTTTGCCGGTCATAGCCTTATCCTTCAAACTTCTTGAAAACAAGAGTTGCATTGGTGCCGCCGAAGCCGAAGGAATTGCTCATGGCAACCTTGATGGCCTTTTCACGGGCCACATTGGGAACATAGTCAAGGGTGCACTCGGGATCAGGATTTTCATAGTTGATGGTCGGCGGCAGCACGCCGTTTTGCAGGGCAAGCACGCTGAAAATCGCCTCAACGCCGCCTGCCGCACCCAGCATATGCCCGGTCATGGATTTGGTGGAGCTGACGGCAACCTTCATTGCACAGTCCTTCAGAACCGTCTTCATGGCCTGTGTCTCGGCCAGATCATTGGCGGGAGTTGAGGTGCCGTGAGCATTAATGTAATCGAGCTGATCATAGTTGAGGCCGGCATCCTTGAGCGCAAGATTCATGCAGCGGGCAGCCCCCTCGCCGCCCGGAGACGGTGCGGTGATATGGTAGGCGTCTGCATTGCAGCCGAAGCCGACGATCTCGGCGCGTATCGGAGCGCCGCGTTTCTTTGCATGCTCGAGCTCCTCGATCAAAAGAATGCCCGCGCCCTCTGCGATGACAAAGCCGTCGCGATCGCGTTCAAAGGGGCGGCTTGCCTTCGTGGGCTCATCATTGTGTGTGGCGGACAGGGCTTTCATGGCGCTGAAACCGCCCACGGCAAGAGGCGTAATGGTCGATTCAACGCCGCCTGCTATCATGGCATCGGCATCGCCGCGCTGAATGATCTTGAAGGCCTCGCCGATTGAGTGATTGCCGGTTGCGCAGGCCGTCACCATGGAGCTGTTGGGCCCCTTGCACCCGAAATACATGGAAATCTGGCCCGGCGCGAGATTGATGATCAGCATGGGCACAAAAAACGGTGAAATCTTTTTAGGCCCGCCCTTAAGATATATCTCGTGATATCTTTCGATCGTTGCAAGGCCGCCAAGCCCCGAACCGACGAGAACGCCCACGCGCTCGGCGTTGTCATCAGTAATTTCAAGCCCCGAGCTCTTCACCGCCATCTTGCCTGCGGCAAGGGCATAGTGAAGAAAGGTGTCCATCTTTTTTATTTCTTTCTTGTCCTCGATATAGTCCTCGGGATTGAAGTTCTTCACCTCGCCGGCGATCTTTGCCGGGAAGTCCGTCGCATCAAAACGGGTAATAAGGCCGATGCCGGAGCGGCCGTTTTTGACTGCGTCCCAGTTCTCTTCAACGCCGATCCCCAGCGGCGTGACAATGCCAAGACCGGTTACAACTACTCTTTTATTTTCCAACGCTTGTAACCCCCTATAAGTGTTAAGTTGCGAAAGCCTTCCAGGCACAGCCGGGAAGGCTTTCATTTATAGAAGCATGCGCCTGTTGCCAGCTGCTGATGTCAAGCCACGATTAGTTCTTGTGAGCCTTGATATAGTCGATAGCGTCCTTCACGGTCTGAATCTTTTCAGCCGCCTCATCAGGAATCTCCTGACCGAACTTCTCTTCAAACACCATGATGAGCTCAACCAGATCAAGCGAATCAGCACCCAGATCATCAACAAATGAAGCCTCGGGAACAACTTCCTCTGCGCTTACTGAAAGCTGCTCGACGATGATTTCTTTGACCAGTTCTTCTACGGATTTATCTGCCATGTTACTAACCTCCTTATGTTCCTGTTTACTGTTATTGTTTGCCTCTGTTTTTTTTCAATTACATGTAAAGCCCGCCGTTAATATGCACAACCTGACCCGTGATGTACCCCGCCTGATCGCTCGCCAGAAAGCAGACCAGCTCGGCCACGTCCTCGGGAAGCCCGAGTTTTCTGACCGGAATCTGGCTGATCATGGCCTCGCGCTCCTTGTCGGGGATCGCATCGGTCATGGCTGTCTTGATAAAACCCGGCGCCACGGCATTGACCGTGATGCCGCAATGGCCGTATTCGCGGGCTATGGCCTTGGTAAATCCCATGACCGCCGCCTTGGATGCCGAATAGTTGGCCTGCCCGGCATTGCCCATGGCGCCTGTTACCGACGATATATTCACAATGCGTCCGTACTTGGCCTTAAACATGGGCCGTATGGCCGCCTTGGTACAATTAAACGTACCCTTGAGGTTCACGGCTATCACCTGGTCCCACTGTTCCTCCTTCATGCGAAGAAGCACTGTGTCGCGGGTGATGCCTGCATTGTTGACCAGAATGTCGATTTTACCGTATGCATCAATACAGGCCTTGATCATTGCTTCGCAATCGGCGGCTTCAACCACATTTACCTTCACCGCCACAGCCCTGCGCCCCAGCTGCGCAATCTCTGCTACAACTTCCTGCAGGCTCTGCTCATTGACATCAGCCACCACCATGTCCGCTCCGCGCTGCGCAAGCGTAAGGGCTATGGTTCGTCCGATGCCCTGAGCAGCTCCGGTCACTATTGCCGCTTTACCTGTTAGATTCATCCGGTTTCCCTTTTTATACCAAATATTGCGATAGTGCAAACACTTTATCAGTCTATCCTGTGTCCGGCCGCTTCCTTGACCAGGTACTGGCCGATGACGGTGCGCTGAATCTGATTGGTGCCCTCATATATCTGCAGAATCTTGGCATCGCGCATCATCTTCTCAACCGGATACTCGCGCATGTAGCCGTAGCCGCCGAATATCTGCACGGCATCGGTGGTGACGCGCATGCACACATCAGAGGCATACAGCTTTGCCATGGAGGAGTACTTCGACATGTCCTTGGCGCCGGCATCGCAGTAGCGCGAGGCCTGATAGGTAAGCGCCCGGGCGGCTTCAATCTCGGTTGCCATATTGGCCAGCATATGCTGCACGGCCTGATGGGAGATGATGGACTTGCCGAAGGTGACGCGCTCATAGGCGTACTTGATCGACTCATTGAGCGCGCCGGTTGCAAGGCCGACGGCCTGTGCTGCAATGCCGGTGCGGGTCTGGTCAAAAGTCTTCATGGCGACCATGAAGCCCATGCCCTCCTTGCCGAGCATCATGTCTTTTGAAACCTTGCAGTCTTCAAACACAAGCTCGCGGGTTGCCGATGCCCGGATGCCGAGCTTCTTTTCCTTCTTGCCGAAGGTAAATCCCGGGCTGGCCCTTTTCAAGAATAAAGGCGCTTGCGCCGCGGGGGCCCTTTGAGGGATCGGTCTTGGCGACAACCGAATAGGTCTCGGCCTCGCCGCCATTGGTGATCCACTGCTTCACGCCGTTCATAATAAAATAATCGCCGTCCTTCTTTGCCGTCGTGCGGATGCTGGCGGCATCGCTGCCGGCGGCCGACTCGGTAAGGCCGAAGGCGGCAATTTTCTTGCCCGCTGCGATATCGGGCAGGTATTTCAGCTTCTGCTCATGGCTGCCGAACAGCAGGATCGGATAGGCGCCAAGGCCGCTTGCGGCAAAACTCACGGAAATGCCGATACAATATTTGCTGAGCTCTTCAACAACAAGGTTATTGTCAAAATTGCCGAGGCCCATGCCGCCGTACTCTTCGGGGATATAGATGCCGAACAGGCCGGCATCGGCCAGCACCTTCAGAACGTCCCAGGGAAACTCTTCCTTCTCATCAAGTTCGGCCCGCACGGGGATGATCTTTTCCCGGGCTATCTTGCGCGCCAGGTCAACCATCTGAACCTGCATTTCATTCAAACCATAATCCAGCATAATGTCTTACCTTTCTCTGATTATTACCAACGAATTAGAGCTGCGCCCCAGGTCAATCCGGCCCCGAATGCATCAAGAAGAATAATGTCATTTTTCTTCATGCGATGCTGCCGGTTTGCTTCGTCAAGGGCTATCGGAATCGATGCCGATGAGGTATTGCCGTAGCGTTCGATATTTAAAAAAACTTTTTCCGGATGCAGATTCAGCCTTTTTGCTATGGCATCGATGATGCGGAAGTTTGCCTGATGCGAAATAAGAAGGTCGATATCATCGCCGGTGAGATTGTTTTTTTCAAGGGCGGTGAGCGCTGCCTCTTCAAGAGACTTGACCGCTACTTTGAAAACCTTGTTGCCGTCCATCTTAATATAATGCTGGCGCGCCTCTATCGAATCATGCGAAGCAGGATTCAGTGATCCGCCGCCGGGTATCAGCAGATAGTCTGTATAGGCGCCGTCGGCATACAGGTGCGTTGATAAAATGCCGCGCTCCCCCTGCTCGGCCGCAAGCACGACGGCGCCTGCGCCGTCACCGAAACAGCACGCAGGTCGTGCGGTCCTGATAATCGGTGAATTTTGAAAGCGTTTCAGCGCCGATGACCAGAATTTTTTTATGCGTGCCCGACCGGATAAACGCATCGGCGACGGTCAGCGCATAAAGAAAGCCCGTACAGCCTGCCGACACGTCGAAAGCCGCAGCCCGCGAAGCCTTGAGCCGGTGCTGAACAAAGCAGGCAACCGAGGGCATAGGCATATCCGGGGAAATGGTCCCGACAATTATCAGATCAAGCTCTTCGGCAGCAGTGCCCGCCATTTCAAGGGCACTCAGCGCAGCCCGGTAGCCAAACGTGGAACTGCATTCGCCGTCTGCGGCGATGTGCCGCTCCCTGATGCCCGTGCGGGTCATGATCCACTCATTGCTGGTGTCAACAAGCGTTTCAAGATCCTTGTTGGAGAGAACCTTGGCCGGTACGCTCGAACCAGTGCCGATAATTCGTGATCTAAACATTGTGACGGCTGTCAAGTTGAATGAATGTTTGAGTCGTTATTCAGCGGCTACAGAGATGACTTCTTTGCCGTTGTAATAACCGCACTTGGCGCAGGCATAATGAGGCCTCTTGGGCTCCTTGCACTGCGGGCAAGCCGCAACATTAACCGGGGTGAGGGCATGATGCGACCGGCGGGTATCACGCCGTGCCTTGGATGTCTTTTTTTTCGGTTGTGCCATGGGTCACTGTCCCTTTTATAATAATTAAAAAACAAGCGCTCACTTCTTGAGCTTTTTTAACACGCTGAATGGCGATAAGGTTTCACGTCTTTAAGCTCTCCGCGCAGGAGCATGCCTCCTCGTTGAGATTTATGCCGCATTGCCCGCAGAGCCCTTTGCAGGCTTCCTGACAACGGGGATACTGCGGCACATGCAGATACATCTGCTCGGCTATGAACGGGCGCAGATCAACCGGTTCACCCTCTTTATAATAGACAACCTCAAGATCTTCTGCGCTCAGTTCCTTCTCTTCCACATGTGATTCTTTGGATTTGGGCCAGAAGATATAGCGAAACCGGGCTTCCAGTGGCCAGACAAACTCCTTCAGACACCGAACACAGGCAAGTTCCAGGGTCGCTGCACATGAACCCTCCATTATGACCTGTGGCCTCGGAAGATGAAACTGCACCTCAAGTTCAATCGGTGAAGCAATACGAAACAGGCCGTCGGTGTCTGCCAGGATTCCTTCAAGCGCTCCAGCATCCCACTGCGTAGACAACCGAAAGCCGTCATGAGGTATATCATCGATACGTACAGAATAAAAAGCACTCATTATAAAAAATTAGGAGTGTGTTTTTACTAATATTGTTCCTGTTTGTCAATGCAAATTTTCGCATTTTTGGAAATATTGAAAATAAAATAATAAAAAAAATTACACTTGCTTAAAAAAACAACAAAAAGCTCTGCAAAAACTATCCCTCGCCCTTCATGCAGAGCGAGGGATTAGCTTGCATATAAATATTTATATTTGTTAACAGTCAAAGACTTCCTGCTTGTGGCTGGCGAAGTCAAGATAGATGATTTTTTTCGGCACCACTTTTATAAGGACATAGTTGGGATCAGTGGGGCCCTGCTTCCAGAAAGCAGTCCATTTTTCTTTCCACTTTTCAGCCCTGATCGTATCTGAAGTCACGACTTCAGCTTCTCCGAGAGCATTGATGCTGCTATGGTCGGCAGGGCGATACACAAAAACGCTGGCCTTGCCGTTCTTCTTCACCTCGGCAACTTTGTTGGAGCCGGCGCCGGTTGCAAACCAGAAAACCATGTCATCGCCCAGGGGCATATTTTCCATCATGCGCCCCTTGGGGCAGCCATTTTCATCAATGGTGATGAGGTTTGAATAGTCATAGGTTTTAAAAAACTGCTGAATTTTGTGTTTAAGTTCATCCTGAGACATATGCATCCTCCTGTTCAGTAACCGGTTTAAATTTGTTTAGCTTTATACTATACCACAGTATGCCCGAAACGGGCAAGCTGTAAAGGGCTTATGCCTCCACTGGCTTTAAAAGCTCATAAAATAACTTCTGCCATATCCGTTCGCCCTGAGCTTGTCGAAGGGCAGCCATTCATGGTTCGAGCAAGTTCACTACGAACGGCTCATTGTTATGAGTAATTTTTTACGGGCGCTCAGGTGCCCGATGCGGGCAAGCATCCGCACCTGGCTCATCAGATCCTCAAACTGGTCGGGATAGAGCGACTGCGGGCCGTCTGAAAGAGCATGCTTCGGGTCATGGTGCACCTCTATCATAAGCCCGTCAGCACCTACGGCAACGGCAGCCCGCGACAGCGGTATGACCTGATCGCGGCGGCCGGCCGCATGACTCGGATCGGCTATAATGGGCAGATGGCTCAGCAGTTTCACGGCAGGTATGGCGCTCAGGTCAAGCGTGTTGCGCGAGTGATCCGCAAATGTGCGCACACCCCGCTCGCACAGGATGATGCGGTGGTTGCCCTGGCACATGATATGCTCGGCGGCCATGAGAAACTCGTCGATCGTGGCAGCCATACCACGCTTCAAAAGGATAGGCTTTGAGCTTTTGCCTGCCCGCTTGAGAAGGCTGAAGTTCTGCATATTGCGCGCCCCGATCTGTATGATGTCTGCCACTGCCTCGACCCGCCCGAGCACATCATGATCAACGGCCTCGGTCACAATGGCAAGGCCGGTGCGCTTGCGCACCTCGGCAAGGATCTCAAGCCCCTTATCCTCCAGACCCTGAAAGCTGTAGGGCGATGTGCGCGGCTTAAAAGCGCCGCCGCGGAAAATCGTGGCCCCCGCCTTTTTGACGGCCTCGGCAATGATGAGACACTGTTCAAGGCTCTCTACGGCGCAGGGGCCGGCCATCACTGCTATGTCGCCGCCGCCGATCTTCTGGTTCCCCACCGTAACCACCGTATTTTCAGGCTTCATCTCGCGGCTCACAAGCTTGAAGGGCTTGGAAACCCGTATGGCGTCCTTCACGCCGTCAAGGGCTATAAAATTACCCGGATCGACGGGCCCGGCATTGCCAAGGATACCGATGGCGGTGCGCTGCGATCCGGGCATGGGCGCCGGGGTGAAGCCGAGTTCTTTGATGGTACGTACAACCGCGTCTATCTGCGCCTGCGTGGCGTTTTGTTCCATTACTATAAGCATACTGTCTACTCCACAAGCATGGTTGCGGGCATGCGCCCTGTATGATTAAAAAATAGTACCATGAGACGCTGCAATCTGCAAAAAAATATATCTGCCTGCTCCTGCCAGAAAACAGAAGCCGGAATCCAGAAGTCAGAAGCAGGAAAAAAGACAGTAGAAGCGTTTCAGTATATGAAATTGTCTAGCGCATGTAACGAAATCTTGTAACCGTACATCAAAAAACAGTTGAGTGCGATAGCTGTATGACTTCATTTCTGGTCATTCCCGCTTGACGGGAATCCCTTTTGGTGTGCTGAAAAATGATTCCGGGCAAGCCATGACAAAAGTCTGTGTTGCTCGCCAACATATAAATGTTGGTTATTGTAATTTGTTACATGCTCTAAAAAACAAACGCCTTGAATCTCCTGTGTCTTCTATTCTGGATTCTGACTACCGGTCCTGTGCAACTTAATTTTAAAGCCCTCTTAAAAAGTCTCGGTACGGGTCATTGCGGGGAGCCCTTCGGCACAGCTCAGGATAAACTCCGCGACGCGGCAATCGCGTTTTTTCGAAGCACGTATACAGGTAGAGATTGCTTCACTTCGTTCGCAATGACAGTGCGTGGCTGATTTTACAGCATAGTGCTTTGTCATTGCGCATTACTGAAAAATGTCATTGCGAGGCCGTAGGCCGCGGCAATCTCAATAAGGCAGTTTGCTTCACGTCGTTCGCAATGGCAGGTGCTTTTACCCCTTTATACCTTCATGAGGCCTTCTTTTGGACAAGTTGCACCATACAGCTGCTGACTTCTTCTCCACCTCCTATGCAGATACATGTTCAGGGCTCTATAAAGTACGAGCCCTGATAGTCCTACCTGTTTTCCCGCTCCCACTGCACAGCCCGGTCATACTGCTCAAAAAGCATTTCCCTGCGGCGGAACTCTTTGGCATGAATGCTGCGCCTGCCGTTTTTGACCTCACTTTCCATAACAGCATGAAGCATTTCATGGTAGACGATAAACTCAAGGTAAAACAGCGGCACGCGGCGGCTGTCCAGAACAGGGTTGATGCGGATAAGGTTTCGCTCTTCCAGATACGTGCCCAGGGTGCGGCGGGCCGGGAAACGGCGCGCCCCCTTGCGGCCCCAGGTAATGGCAGCGGTTACCGCCCCGTCGAAATAGCGGCTGTTGAGGGCGTCGAAGATCGGGGTGAGATCATAGTGCCTGCCGCAGGGGTTTATGGTAATGCGGCGCGGAGCCGGCGATTTTAAGGCATGCCGGTTACTGCTGATAAAAGCACGTGTATGCTTCATCGGGCAGCGGCGGTTTTTTATAAATCCGGCGATTTCATCAAGAATGCAGGTGTCGGACCCGAGAAACAGGCGATGCAGCCGCAGCGCCACGGTCGTATCCTTTTTCCGGAAAGAAATCATGGACGTTGCATTTTCAGTGACCACAAGAGAAATGGTCTTGCCGGTCTTCTTCTGGAGATAGGCAACGACATGCTTTTCATCATGCGTCGCAGGAAATGGCAGTTTCAACTGATGCATTGTTTAAGGTCCTTTAGTGCAAGAAGCCAGTAGCCAGTAGTCAGAAGTCAGAATTCAGCATTGAAGACACTGCAGCTTCAAAAAGTTTATTTGTTTGTTTTTCCTGACAATAAGATACTGCAACATTTCCGCTGTTTTTTCCATACTGACTTCAAAATCTTTAATTCCGAAGTCCTGCTTCTGAATTCCGGCTTCTGACTCCTGGCTACTGGATTCTGATTCTGCCTCCTGGATTCTGGATTCAATTTTTATGCTCCTGGGCCGGAGCCTGTTCCGATTCGACCCTGCCCGTGCGGTCAAATGTCTTTCTGCTGACAAGCTCACCATCGGCATATGATTCAAGAACGCGCAGCCGGCTGTTTTCAAAAAACTCGCGCGCCTCTGCCGGCTCTCCGGCGGCAAAAACCGTCTCTCCGGTCAGGTGTCCGAAATCGTCATAATACCTGGTAAGCCCGTCGAGCCTGCCTGCCGCGTACAGCCTTTCTTCCATAATGCCCCTGCCGGGATACCAGGTGCGCAGCACGCCTTCAAGCATATTTTCGCGATAGTTCTCCTGGCAGATACGCCGCCCGCGCTCGTCCTGCCAGCGCGCCGGGCCATTGAGCCTGCCGTTTGCATACAGAAACCCGGCAGCCGGAACGCCGTTTTCATGATAGATCACTGCCGGGCCGTCAAGCAGCCCGCGGACAGCCTGATGCCGGCGCTGCAGCCTGCCCTTGCGGTCATACATTCTGCATGGGCCGTCAGGCAAACCCGCATGATAACTCTCTGCCATCTCCACCCGGCCGTTTTCGAAATACACAACCGAGTCGCCCTCACGCAGGTCTTCGGCATACCGCTCTTCGGCAAGCACCGTGCCGCTGCGGTAATACCGCGTTGCCGTGCCCTCACGCCTGCCCTGTACATACGGCGTCAGGCTGCGCACTCTGCCGTCCGAAAAAAATGTTTTCAGAATGCCGTCGAGCTTCCCGGCTGTATAGGGCAGCTCTGCGCTCAGCGTTGTGTCTGCAGCATATTCCAGAAAGGCGCCCTCCGGCAATCCGTTGCGGCAGACGCCGCTGCGATAGACGCCGCCTGTTTCATAATACTCCGTGCGCTGCCCCTCGGCCATGCCTGCATAAAAACCGGTTTGCGCTTTGAGCCGGCCGCTTTCATAATACTCGCTCACCACACCCTGAATCACGCCTGCCTGCACAGGCTCTTCTTTCAAAACCCCGCCTTTTTCAAAGCGGGTAATGCGCAGCCCGTCTTCCGTGCCGTTTATATATACGCTTTGGGTTTTCACCCCGCCGCTGGCATAATAGCTGACCGAGAGGCCCTCGCGTATGCCGTTCCGCCAGGCAGCCGTAAAGGCCCGTTTTCCATTGTCAAAAAAGGTGGTGGTGCAGCCGTCAAGCAAGCCCTTGCGGTACTGCTCTTTTTTGGTCAGCACGCATGATGCCCCATAGTGCCATGCCGCGCCATGCAGCACGCCCCCCGTATACTGTTCTACCCGCTGCAGGCTGCCGCCGGGGTAGTAATACCGCGCAGCGCCCTCCGGCCTGCCGTCTTTGAGCGGAACCTCCATTTTAAGAGCTCCATCCGGATAGTAGTCGCGGCGCACATCACCTGAGCAGCCGGCCAGCAGGAGCACTGCCGCCACGGCAACAAAACACCTGCCCGCAAATATGCTGGTTCTGTAATTAATGCTTTGACAGATCATCAATGCATGCCCATAATGACAAAAAATTTCACTGTCCGGGACCTATGACAAAAGAACTCGCAGCGCTGCTCGCAACCGTGTTTCTGCTTGCCGTCGGCATGAGCTTCACCGCACCGCTCATACCCCTGCTCATGAAAAGCTTCGGGGCCACCACAGCCGCAATCGGCCAGATACAGACAACATACTTTATCGCTTTCACCCTTGCAACCTCCCTGTTGGGCAGATGGATCGAACGGGCCGGATCAAAGCGCATGATCCTTGCCGGGCTTGCCCTGTTCGGCGCATCTCTGCTGGCCATGCCGTATCTGCCTTCGCTTGCGTGGTTTTATTTTATCCGCATAGCTCAGGGCATCGGCTCGGCACTCCTGTTTGCCCCGACCGAGGCAGCCATCAATGCCGTATCTCCGCCGGAGCGCCGCTCGACCAATATGGGGCTCTACGGTCTTGTATTCGGCATTGGATTTGCCGCAGGCCCGGTGATCGGCACAAGCCTCTGGGCTTTCAACCAGGCCGCTCCTTTTCTTGCCGCGGCACTGAGCTGCACAGCTGCCATAGCCGTTCTTCAGGTATTATACCATGAACACCAGGTTCCCATCAGCAGAACCGAGTATGATTTTTTCAGGCTCATCAGCGTGCTTAAAATTCCGCTCACGGCAGCAGCCTGTTATGCCGTGGTGGAAATTTCAATGGCATCCTTTTTATCTCTGTATCTTGACCGGCTCGGCTTCGGGGGTGCCCGCCTTGGCATGGTATTCACCCTTTTTGCAATCGGCGGCGTGCTGTCGCCATTCCCGGCGGGCAGGCTCGCCGACCGGTTCGGCAAACAGGCGGTTCTGAAGGCATGCGGGGTTCTGCTTGTCTGCACGACCGTCGCATTTACTTTTTTTCATTCGTACTGGGCCATCTGCGGCCTTACCTGCTGCGTGGGAATAGTCGCAGGCGCACTCTATCCCGTATCCCTTGCCCTGATAGGCGAGCTCGTGCCGCCGGAAAAATTCGGCACGGCAAATGCTTCGTTCAGCTTTTTCTATGGCCTGGGGTCCATCGCAGGGCCCCTTGTAACGGGATGGGTGCTGGAGCTGACCTCAATTATGTATCTTTTTTACCCCATAGCTGCCGCAGCCATTGTCTTCACGCTGGTCACGGCATCGCACCACACCTCAGGATATTCGCCGGAACCGCAAATTACACCTTGACACATCATCGATAGCTTTATATATTTTTAAAATAAATTTGCTTTCTTGTTCATTAAATATCTCCCTTAAGGCCTGAAGACGGGCGACTAAAAAAGGAGCAGCCATGAAGGTCACGGTCGTTATTCCCACGAAGAATGAAGAGCACAACCTGCTCGAAGTTATCGAACGCGTTCGCCCCTATGCCGATGAAATACTGGTGGTGGACGGCCATTCAACCGACCGGACGCGGGAAGTGGCCGAAGCGGCAGGCGTGCGGGTCATTCTCGACAATCAAAAGGGCAAGGGAGCAGCGCTGCGGCATGTGATAAATTTCGTCGACAACTGAAATCACCGTCTTCATCGATGCCGACGGCTCCCATGATCCGGAGGACATTCCCAAGCTCATCGTATCCCCTCCTCAAGGACGAGGCGGATCATGTGGTGGCCTCCCGGCTCATGGGCGGCTCAAGCGAGCTGCACGGCGGGTTTGACGAATTCTTCCGCCTGGCGGGCAGTTCCTTCATCACGGCTATGATAAACTGGCGCTTCAAGGTCAAGCTCAGCGAAAGCCAGAACGGATTTCGCGCCATCAAAACCGATGTCATGAAACAGCTGGGCCTTGAGGAGAACATCACCACGATCGAGCAGGAAATGACCATGAAGACCCTGAAAAAGGGCTTTCGCATGGCTGAGGTGCCGTCTCATGAACACACGCGCAAAATGGGCTATTCCAAAATCAGCGTAAAAAAAGTCGCTTTCAGATATGTCTATACCCTATTTAAGTATCTGTTTTTTCTAACCGCGCAGAAGCGGGCAGCTTGACGCCGTGCCGCTCGTTTCGGCATTCAGGACCGCCACATGAATATTCTGCTTTGTGAACCCGCCGGCAGAGCTCAATAAAAAATTCATCCGCGAAGGCCGCTGCACGCAGGAGCAGGGCGCCTGGGGCACCCTCTGGCCGCCCGTATCGCTTGCCATGACCGGCGCCGTGCTTGAAAAGGACGGGCATGCTGTTCGTATCATCGACTGCCCGGCATGCGCCATGAGCTTTGAAGCGCTGGAGCAGCGAGCTGCGGCAGCTTCACTCCCCGGCTGGTCATCTGGAGCACGGGCACGCCCTCCATTGCCGGAGATCTTGCCTTTGCCGGTGCTGTTAAAAAAATTCTGCCGGCATGCACAACCGCTGTTTTCGGCACCCATGTCACCGCCCTTGACCGGCAGTGTCTGCAGGCAGCGCCTGCCCTTGACTGCATCATCCGCAATGAGCCCGAGCTGACCGCCCGCGATCTTGCGCAGGCCATTGCATCCAATCAGCCCTTTGCAGCTGTTACCGGGCTTACCTGGCGTGATCCCGCGGGGCCCATCATCTCCAACCCGGCCCGCCCCTTTATCGACAATCTCGACAGTCTGCCGTTTCCGGCCTGGCATCTGCTGCCGCACCAGCAGTACCTGCTGCCCCTCAAGGGCCGCCCCTTTCTCATTATCGCGCCGCAGCGGGGCTGCCCCTTCAACTGCACCTTCTGCACCTGCCAGACCTATTACGGAAAAAAACTGCGCACCCGCTCAACGGCAAACATCATTGCCGAAATACAATATGACATGGAGCGCTTCGGCGTTCGCGACTTTTTTTTCTGGGCAGAAACCTTTGTGATAGACCGGCAGCATGTGGCAGAGCTCTGCCAGGCCATGCTCGACGCCAATCTCGACATTACCTGGACCTGCAACAGCCGGATCGATATCGTCGATGAAAAGCTGTTAAAGCTCATGGCGCGGGCAGGCTGCTGGATGATAAGCTATGGCATAGAGTCGGCAGACCAGCAGGTGCTCGACGCGGTGCGCAAAGGCACCCGCGTTGAGCAGGCGGCGGCGGCTGTTTCGCTTGCCCGGGCTGCAGGCATGAAAACCGCCGGGCATTTCATCTTCGGCCTGCCGGGGGATACTGAAGAGGCGATGCAAAAAACCCTGAAGCTCGCCCGCAGCCTGCGGCTTGACGTGGCGCAGTTCTACAGCGCAGTGCCGTTCCCCGGAAGTGCGCTCTATGAACAGGCCCTTGAGCAGGGCTGGATAGAAACAACGGATTTTGCCGGTTTCAGCCAGAACAGCTCTGTCATGCGCACTGCCCGGCCTGTCGCCAGAAACAGTAAACCGCTGCCGCGCTGCGGCATACCGGCAGTTTTATTTCAATCCCCTTACCTGGCTGCGGACACTGCGCATGTTTGAATGGCAGGGATTAAAAAGCATGTTTTATGCAGCCGGCGCTATTTCTGCGCTGGGGGAAATGAGTTTGGAGTAATGAGTTCGGAGTTCGGAGTTCAGAGGATTCACGATTCATGATTCAACATTCAAAAAAGGAATGAAAGCGGGCAGACTGTAAGATTTCTTACAAGCACGGAGAAAAAGTTCGTGAGTTCGGCTTCTGACTTTTTTTTCTAAATCTTTAATCCTTTTCTCCGAACTCCGAACACCCAACTCCGAACTTTCTTCATGGCTTCTGACAAAGCAATAATTTTTTATTACTATCATGACAACCCTCATCATTGCCGCAACCGAATTAGAGATTTCATGGCTTGCCGGGCAATTGCATGCCACGCATGACAGGCCCCTGCTTGACTTCCCCGTCTATCATGCCGATGGCCGCCCGGCCCGCATACTGCTGATTATCAGCGGCCCGGGCATGGCAAATGCTGCCGCAGCATGCGCTGCGGCAATTGAGCGCTATCGCCCGACCCGCATATGTAATGCAGGCATATGCGGCGTTTATGCAGGGGACAGCACACTTCTGGGCAAGGCTGTTATCGGCGCACAGGCAATCTTTGCCGACACCGGAGCCGCAGGCGATACTGCTTTTCAATCCCTTCAGGACATACACCTTCCTCTTGCGCGCTCCGCTGGCGAAGACATCTATACTACCGTCAGGCTCAACTGTGCAGCAGCACCGCATGACAGCTTGCTGGCTCATTTTCTGACAGTTGCCTCGATTTCCGGCAGCCCTGCTATGGCAGCAAAGCTCTCCGGCCGGTTCACGCCCCCGGCAGGCACACTGCTCTGCGAAGATATGGAATCTGCGGCAGTAGCGCTTGTTGCCCTGCGGGCGGGCATTCCCTGCACCGTGGTGCGGGGCATATCAAATCTCTGCGGGCAGCGCGATCATGCCCACTGGAAAATCAGGGAAGCGGCTCAGGCCGCACAGGAACTGCTGCTTGAAATACTGCACTGTCATGAAAAGACCACTTAAGCTCGGCATCTCGCCATGCCCCAATGACACCTATATTTTTGATGCCTGGGTGAACGGCAGGCTCGGCCCTGATGCTCCGGCGGTTGACTGCCGGCTGGAAGATGTCTCAACGCTCAATGACCTTGCCTTCGGCCACGGGCTTGATGTGGCAAAAGTCTCCTTTTACGCCTATGGCCGCCTGCGCGACAGCTACGAGCTTCTGAATGCAGGCGGGGCGCTGGGCCGGGGCTGCGGCCCCCTCATCGTGGCGGGAAAGCCGGGCATCGCCCCTGAACAGCTTGCCAGCCTGCGCATTGCCGTGCCCGGCCGCTGGACAACGGCCAACCTGCTGTTGTCTCTCTACGCGCCCGGGGCTCACAACAAAGAGTATATGAGCTTTGATGACATCATGCCTGCTGTTGCCGCAGGCCGTGTCGATGCCGGCGTCATCATCCATGAGGGCAGATTTACCTATCAGAACTATGGCCTGTGCCTGCTGGAGGATCTTGGGTCATGGTGGGAAAGCACCACAGGGCATCCGATCCCGCTCGGGGCCATCATTGCGAAAAAAAGAGCTGGGGCCTGACACCATTGCGGCTGTTGAGTCAGCCATCCGCGCAAGCCTGCAGCATGCCCGAGCCAACCCGGCTGCAGCCCGCGCCTTCATGCAGCAGCATGCCGCCGAAATGGATGAAGCCGTCATGGACAGCCATGTCGCCCTGTATGTAAATGAGTACAGCCTTGATTTCGGCCCCGACGGCATCGCCGCTATTGAGCATTTGCTTGGGCTGGCGCAGAAAAAGGGCTCCTGTAGCAGAAGGATACCATCATCCGTGAAGCTGCAAAACAGGGTTCAGGGGCTGGGGTGGAAGGTTCAATAAATCTCAAAACGGTTTTTCAGACTCAGCAGCTTTCTGTCTAATGTATGCAGGCGCATGCCTGAGGCAACAGCAGATGCCAGCAAATGCGCATCAACCCAGCCGACACCTTTGCCATACAGTTTACTTGTGTTGATAAACGACAGCACAACCTGATCGGAAAGCAGTTTTGCCTGAGGCATGGTGAGCATCAGCGATATGATTTCATCTCTGTTTTTTAAATTACCGCAGGCAAGCTCACCGACAATGAAAGGATGAACGGCAACTACGCCCTCCAAGAGGAGTGCCCGCAAGTGAGCATTATCATTTCTGAAATGGTCTATCCAGATCGAGGTATCGGCAAGCACCATCATTCAGCCGCGCCTTTTCTGCGGCGAGGAACTGCGAGCGCTCTTTTATCCGAGCCGCCGAGCATGGCAAGCCGCCTGCTGTTGTGCTGAGCAATCAACGCCTCAAGCCCCGCATGTATGAGAGGTGTTTTATCATGAATATTGGTAATAGCAATCGCCTTCTTTACAAGATCATCATTTAAGGTAACCGTTGCTTTCATAGTATGATCTCCTGTCTTTTTATAAAATTATATCATATCTTCCAAGACACCCTCAACAATCTTTATTCCTTCGTCAGACCGTAGAGATCATGCTCCCATGAAATGTCGAATTTCATGCTTCAATAGCACCTGCTCGAAGCTGTCAGGTCGAGCAGCTCGTGTATATCCTGAAGTTGCGAATATAGTCGCGCACGCTGTCCGGCACCATGCCGTCGATGGTCTGGCCTGCGCGGACGCGGGCACGGATATCGGTTGATGATATAGACAGGGCCGGCATTTCGTTCACCAGCACATACGGCCTGAACTCAGGCGGCACTTGCTGCAGAAGTGAGTCCATGTACTGCCCCGGCCGCGTCGTGGCGATAAAGCTGCACAGGCCCGGATACATGCGCGACTTTTCCGTATCAGTCATGGTCAGCAGGGTATCAAGGCCGATGATGAAATGGTACGAGCAGCCCGGCCCGTGCAGTTTCTTGAGCTCCTCGACGGTGGTGCCGGCATGCCAGGGGCATTCCTCCCTGCCCTCGATGCCCGATGTTTCAAAGAAGGGCATGCCGCTGATGGCAAGCTCGACCATGCGCAGGCGGTGCATAAACGGGGCAAGATCCGACCGCGCTTGTGCGGCGGGCAGTAGGCAGGCACGAAGATGACCCGGGCAAGGGAAAACGCATCCAGCGCGCCCCCGGCGATCCTCAGATGCCCCCGGTGCACGGGGTCGAAGCTGCCGCCGATAATGCCGATGCGTGAACCTTCCGAAACGCAGTTGTTGAATGCTTCACCTGCCATGCTCCTGTATATAGCATTCCAGAATATGGCGCGTAAAGCGCTATCACCGGCTTCATTTTAAAAAGGGTGTGTTGATCCCCTCCTTTTGCAAAGGAGGGTTAGGGTGGAGTTTCTGTCGTCTTTCGTATG